>NZ_CP046703.1:5112500-6312500 GCF_009873495.1 Nostoc sp. ATCC 53789
CGCTCCCGAAGGCACTCTTCCCTTTCAAGAAGATTCGCGACATGTCAAGCCTTGGTAAGGTTCTTCGCGTTGCATCGAATTAAACCACATACTCCACCGCTTGTGCGGGCCCCCCGTCAATTCCTTTGAGTTTCACCGTTGCTTAAGCGTACTCCCCAGGCGGGATACTTAACGCGTTAGCTACGGCACGGCTCGGGTCGATACAAGCCACGCCTAGTATCCATCGTTTACGGCTAGGACTACTGGGGTATCTAATCCCATTCGCTCCCCTAGCTTTCGTCCCTCAGTGTCAGTTACGGCCTAGCAGAGCGCCTTCGCCACCGGTGTTCTTCCTGATCTCTACGCATTTCACCGCTACACCAGGAATTCCCTCTGCCCCGAACGTACTCTAGCTATGTAGTTTCCACTGCTTTTATCTAGTTGAGCTAGACTCTTTAACAGCAGACTTACATTGCCACCTGCGGACGCTTTACGCCCAATCATTCCGGATAACGCTTGCATCCTCCGTATTACCGCGGCTGCTGGCACGGAGTTAGCCGATGCTTATTCCTCAGGTACCGTCATTGTGTTCTTCCCTGAGAAAAGAGGTTTACGACCCAAGAGCCTTCCTCCCTCACGCGGTATTGCTCCGTCAGGCTTTCGCCCATTGCGGAAAATTCCCCACTGCTGCCTCCCGTAGGAGTCTGGGCCGTGTCTCAGTCCCAGTGTGGCTGATCGTCCTCTCAGACCAGCTACTGATCGTCGCCTTGGGAGTCCATTACACTTCCAACTAGCTAATCAGACGCGAGCTCATCTCTAGGCAGTTAACCTTTCACCTCTCGGCACATCCGGTATTAGCCACCGTTTCCAGTGGTTGTCCCAGACCTAGAGCCAGATTCTCACGCGTTACTCACCCGTCCGCCACTGTGTCCGAAGACACCGTTCGACTTGCATGTGTTAAGCATACCGCCAGCGTTCATCCTGAGCCAGGATCAAACTCTCCGTTTTAATTGGAAAGCTCTATAGCTCTTTTAGCTGCTCTTTTTTAACTTCAGCTTAGTTATCTTTTTATTTTCTTGACGCAACACACTTGCTGTATAATTGCTTTCAAACTATAATATTTTCAAGGTTCGGTATCCCTTTTCGCGAGTCGCTTCAAGCTCTCCGCTTCAGGCACTTATTCAATATAGCGAACACACTCCCTTGTGTCAACTATTTTCTCCAAAATTCTTTTGGACTGTTTCTTTGTCACCTGAAACTTCCCACAGTGCCGGGTTCTAGGCAACAATGGTTTATGCACTGTGCCAACTAAGGATGGGGGAAGCGTGAATTTTCAATCGGTAATAGCTTTGTTGCATCACTTCTGGGGTGAGCGCGGTTGTCTCATCGCCCAGCCCTACGATATTGATATACCTAATGTTGTAGTAATGTCGGTGGTGCATCTAATCTATATATAGATATTTGTAGATAGTTGCTGGAGTATTAGGATTACTGTTTGATCTTTGAAAAAGCTCTGTACATAGCGATAGCATCCATCTGTATTTACCTTGTCGCAGGAGCCATACGGCAAAATTTTATACACTTGCTACGCAATTTGCTTAAGTTTTGATAACTCATATCTCTTGCCAAAAGCCGATCGCTCAATTTCACTCATTTCAGAATTTGGGCAACTTACAGCTATGATATGACAAAAAATTAATATTGACTTAATACTAAAAATACTGTCTGCAATAAGCCGATAACAAAACCTAAAACACCACCTAAAGTCACAATGGCTTGCAATTCATTTTTGACAATTCCCTCGATAGCAGCTTCTAAATCAGCAGGTGAAGTTGATTTCACCCGGTCAACTATCACTTGATCTATCGATAAAATCGGAATTGCCTGTGCCACAATTATTTCTAAATCTTTTTCCAAATACTTGTCTAAAATTAGAGCCAACTCTTGACTCATCACTTCTAAAGAAGTACTGACAACCGGTGAAGTACTAAGACGATTCAGTAGCACTACAGCAATATTTTCCCAATCAACAGAATCAGTTAATCCTTGTAAAAAATCGCTGCCACTATTTTGTAAATAATGGCGGACACTTTCGCGGGTGGTCTTTCGCAGTTGTCGCACCGTACCCATCGGCAAGTTTTGTAGTGATAAGTTTTGCAGAAATTTCCTAATGCGATCGCGTATTTGTAAATCTTGAGTCAATTCCTGCAAACGATTGTTGGTAGCTTCTTTCTCATCTAAGCAAAAAGTTCGTAGCCGTGTAAGAGTATTACGTAAGCCAAACAAATTTGCTACCACCCAATAAGTACCACTGGTTTTTTCGCGGAACCCTTCATCAATAATTTGAATGGTGCGATCGGTCAAAAAATCAACTATCGCTTGGCGCAGCATATCCGGTGGTAAAACTACTTCTAACAACCAATCAGCAAGCCTTGTCGCTTGTTCTTCACTCAGTTGAAATTCCAGCAATATTTGGTCAAAAATTTGATTGATTTGCGCTTCCAAAAAGTCTTCACGTCGCGCTAAAACCTTGAGTAACCGAGGTAAGGATTCCCCTAGCAAATCCCGCAAAATTCCCGCGACAATTTTGGCACTTTTCTCGTTTTTTTCTGTGTTGATTTGTTCAATCGCCAATCGCAACAACCAGAGAATTGCTGCTTGCACGCGTTCTGTTTGCAACAAACGCCGCGCCAAATTTTGCAATTCTTGTGGTGTCAACAGTGACCCCATAATGGTCTTGGAAATGTTCAGCGCTAGACGTTCCTGGTTGCGGGGAATCAAGCCAGGCGTGAAGGGTACTCTTCGTCCAGCAATGTAAATTGCTTTGTAAGGACGGAACAACATTTTGATGGCTATATCATTTGTGAAATAGCCAATAATTCCACCCAGTACCGGGGGAGACACATAAAGCCAAAGATGAGACCAGTCCACAGGATTTTGGATTTTGGATTTTGGATTTTGAATTCTAGATTAGAAATTAGGGATTGGGGATTGGTAATTGGCGGTTATTAGTTATGAGTTTTTTTTCCACTAACTACTAACGATTTTCCATTAGCCATTACCTATTCCGCAGTCCCCAATCTAAAAGACGTTCGCAGAGTCGCTCTAAGCGAAGCTATGCCATTGGCTTTACGCCACGCTATCCCAAATCTAAAATCTAAAATTTGCTGACTACCAGCACTCCCATCATACCGTTCGCAATGGGGTAGTGTGTGGCAACAGCAAAACCAACTTGACGCGCTAACTCTATTTGCTCTTTGCCTATGGGAAAGCGGTCTAAGCTGGGACTGATGTAAGCATATTCTTCTTTTAACCCTAAATAATTGGCAACTGGCACCACGAAACTATCCAGATACAACTGCTGAAAGGCACGTAACTGAGGATTACTCGGTCGATGAAAGTCCAAAATTGCAGCTTTAGCACCCGGTTTCAAAACACGGTATAACTCTTGAAGACTGCGAGGAATATCTTTAACATTCCTTAAACCATAGCCCATTGTTGCGGCATCAAATTGGTTGTCGTCAAAGGGTAAATTTAGTACATCTGCTTCTACCCAGGCGATGCCTACGGCGGGCAAAGCCAACGCAGGTTGAGGGTATTGCTTTTGGGAACGTTCTTTAGCAGTTTCTAGCAGGTTGCAGGAAAAGTCCACTCCATATACATATCCTGTAGCTCCCACGCGCCTTGCCAAACGTAAAGCTAGATCGCCACTACCGCAGCACAAATCTAATGCAGTATCACCCGATTTAGCCGCACTCCATTTAACTGCCATTTCCTTCCAAATTCTATGCTGTCCCAAACTCAACCAATCGTTCAATTGGTCATAAACTGGAGCAATACGGTTAAAAATGGATTGAACTTCGTTAGTCATTGGTCAATAATTCATTGGTCATTGGTCATTAGTCATTCGTCATTTGCCAAGGGTAAAAGACAAATGACATAGACGCGCTAGCGGCTTCCCGCAGGGTAGGACAAATGACAACTACACAATGGGTTGATGGTATCCACTGCTAGTCAGAGCGATCGCTACCAGTTGTGCTGATAAATTAATTAGCATTAATTCATCTTCCCGCAAAGTGCAAGGTTGTTTCCACTGTAGCGATAATACGCCCAAAAGTTCATTATGGTAGCTAATTGGGATAACTAAATGTGCTTGCACACCAGTATTTTGGTAGTGAGTAGCATCAATTAGTTTAGTGTCTTTAGGTATATTTAAAGAAACTTGCATTTGCCCAGTGGCGATCGCTTGCGTTGTTAGTGGGTCAAGAGATAGCCAATTCTCTATTTTACCTGTATCGCTGTAAGTTCCTTGAGTTGCAATCAGAGTATTTCCATGTGTAAGTTGTAAAATACAGCCTTCTGTCCCAAAAGTCTCACTCACAGCCTTGGCGATTGGAGCAAGAGTTTCCTCTAAACTAGAAGCTGCTTGAGTTACCTGTACTAAAACACTCAGCAGCGCCATTTGAGCATGAGCGCGGCGTAATTCTTCTGTACGTTGCTTGAGCAAGTCGTAGGTTTCTGCTGCTCTTTGCACCACTGCCTTGAGTTCTCCTGGGTCCCAAGGCTTGGTGATATATTTGTAGACTTGTCCAGCATTAATCGCCTCTACCAAGTCTTCAATATCAGTAAATCCGGTGAGAATTATCCTCACCGTATCGGGAAACTGAGGTACAGTTTTGCTCAGAAATTCAGTTCCTTTCATTTCTGGCATCCGTTGATCGGAGATAATCACAGCTACCTCCCCTTCTGCGGCCAAAACTTGTAGAGCGTTCACTCCACTATCAGCTTTCAGAACATTAAAGTCGCGTCGAAAGGTGCGATAAAGGAGATCGAGATTATCTGGCTCATCGTCAACTACCAAGATTTTCAGCTTTTTTGGTCGTTCGAGAGTCATTACTTGATATTGGACTTTATCAATTTCGACACTGGGATTATCCATAAGATATTTCCTTTAAATATTCACTATCTTGTTATATTCCATACCAAGCTTAGTTGAGAATAGCTAAAAATTGTCAAGGGTTTATACGGAGCTATTTTGCATATTTTAAAACTACAAGAGTGAGCTATACAGAGGAAATTTACCTGCCCAAATATCTGAATTAGGAAATATTGCACCAAAAAAACCTACTAAATCAGCATAGCGATGGCGATTTTAATCATAGTAGGGTTTATGTAAAAGTACACGCGGTAGGGGCAATAGCCTGTAGGAAGCACTACAGATGAAGCTTTACTCCTCTACCAGACCCTGCACGTAGCTTTCTTTGCCGCAGGGGTACGCTACTGCTTGCTACACTACCGCTAGTTCCTTGATGCCGGGAAACCCTTCCACCGTAATGGCTTACGCTTTCCGTCTAGATGAATTGCCCTAAGAAGAAAATTAGGGTTCAGCTAAAGTTTTGCAGTTAAGATAGCACAGTAAAGGCACATAAATGTGCGTAGTGTTACTAGTAGAATGGCTTGGAATTAGAGTGGTTGAAATTCCAATCTCCTGCCTCTTTCTGAACTCAAGACAGTAGGTCTGGGTAATTCTATAGATTAGAATAAGACTTGCTCATGAGGTGTTAATCATCCTCTCAAGTTGAAGCTCGCATCCCGATTATGACTGATCTACCACCCAACGCTCAGAATCCCGAAGAAAATGCTACCAACGATGTAGCACAAGAGTTACTACGAAGACTGAGGCAAAAACAAGGCAACTGGGTGGAATGGGGAACGGCGATCGCCTCGTTGCTAAAAACCGGTTACAACCCCCAAGAAATTTTTGAGGCGACTGGATTTGAGCCAATTCAACAAAATCAGGTAGTTGTTGGTTCTCAAGTTTACAATTCTTTGGAAAACTCTGGAGTATCGGAAGAAACGCGATCGCACTATGCCATACGCGGCAGTGATGTTTTATATGAACTCCGTTTGCTCACCCAAGAAGAACGCGCCGCCGCTGCCGAACTGATCTTCTTCCACAATGTTGATGCTGATGAGGCACGGGATATAGCAAAAGCAATTAAAGAATTCTCCTATTACCGCACTTTACCAGAAGGGTTTTCTGCCCATCCTGGAGATGCTGTTGCTCATCAAGTTTGGAAACTGGCACGCCAAAATGCAGATTTACAACAGCGATCGCGCCTAATCGCCAAAGGTTTACGTTTTGCTCATACGCCAGGTGCAAGGCAAAAAATCGAACAACTACTGACTGATTTTACTACCGTTCCCCAGCGTCCAGCGCCAATTTTACCCTTTTACCGTCTGGAATTTGAAGAACAATTACCCCGAATTTTGCCCGTAGTGGGTGAGTTGCCATTATCACGGCAAGATTTGCAAGCTGTGCCAATATTGACAGAAATTGAACCATTTCGTCTGGTTAAGTTTTCTGGAGAGCAAGCTTGGGTTCCATTACCAGGATGGCAAGTGCTATTGGCGGCAGAAGATCCAGTAGTGATTTTAGCGAATAGCGATCGCTTTCCCATCCAAACCCAAAGCCAAGTTGGGCCCGTTGTAGTTGTGATAGATCGTGCCAAACGAGAATGGGATGCCTCTAGCTATTTTGTTGTTGAAAAGGGTGGTGAATTAGATTTTCAGTGGTTTGAAACTGAGCCAGAAATTCCTTTACTAGGACAAATTATTATCATTGTGCGTCCTAAGAAAATTCTGGATGAAGAATTAACTAAGGATTCCTGGCAAATTGATGAATAATTGAAGAAGAATTCAGAATTCAGAATTCAGGAGTCAGAATTCTGAATTCTGTTTCGATAAAATTTCGTGTTAATTTTCTAAATCTTTGTTGCTAACAGTTGTGCTGCTCATTTGTTCTCGCAAAATTGCAACTTGAGAAATCATGATCTTCTCTAATCCCCCAGTTTCCATCGCTCCTATCCAACGAATCATTGATGAGAGAAATAATTCTTTGAGGTAGGCAAAAGAAAAGCCTTCTGTCAATGCAGCCATCTGATTTACAGCCTGCTCAGATAATCCCATTTCACTGTTTAATTTATCATTCCACAATGTGATGTAGGTTTCTCGTTCTGGAAACGCTGGCAGATCAAAATGATATTTCCGATCAAAGCGGCTGGGGCGATCGCTAATTGCTGAATCTAAACGTTCTGGATGATTAGTGGTTGCAATAGTCACAATTCCTTGATTAGAGGCAAAACCATCAAGCTCATTTAAAAAGAAAGAGCGGTTTTCATCATTTAAGAGAGAATCAATATCTTCTAATACCAAAACACAAGGGGCAGATTGCCGTGCTTGTTTGAATACTTTACGGATATTGTCGCTATCAGTAGCATATTCAGACTTAAAGCTTTTAACGTATAAGCAAGGCTGCTGCATTTGGTTAATCAACGCTTTAACTGTATGCGTTTTTCCATTTCCTGGTGAGCCAATAAATAAAATGCCACGTTTCCAAGGAACGCTATAATTTGCGTAAGTTTCGCGGGAGGCAAAGAAGTTTATTAGGTCATCTTGAATATCTTGTTTAAGAGTTTTATGCAAAACTAGATTTTCAAAAGTTGAGCTTTGAATAGATTGAAAGAGTTCGGGATTTTTATCCCAGCAACCATCTTCAAAAACTAACAGTTCATCACGAATTTCTGAGTTCCACTCACAAACTGCGGCAAAAAACTTTTCAGCTACTTCTGAAGTATCTGCCAAAATCCAAGAATAACGAGTTTTACAATAACCTTCATTCCAACTCATTAAGACAACATCAAGTTTATTTCCTTGCCATGAAACTTGAAATCTGGCATTTTCATTATATTTATAAATCTCGTTATCCATGCCATTCCAACCAGTAAGTATCTGGTTATGGATATGATTATCATGTTTAATTTTGCAGAAATTTGCCTCAGCGTACTTTTCTAAATTGAAAGAACTATCATTACTTTCTAGCAATGCTTTTTTAGGATAAATAGCTGCTAGCTCCTGACTAACATGATAGGAAATAGCATTATTAGATAAGCTAAGACCTTGTGTAATTATTTTTTGAATTTTCATCTTTATTTATTTTTCTGGTTAGTTAGAGCTTAGAAAGATATCAAATTAAGCTAATCTAACATTAAGATGGCTGAATTGTGAATTCTTGCTTAAAGAATTATTCTTCTAAATATAAAATTTGATATGTCAGACTCTAAATTTACTACTCCTGTGGCTCAAGAATCCCTCCACTCAGAATTGTCTGAGCGATCGCCTGTTCCTAACCTGAGGGAGAAGATTCTCGCAATTCGCAACAGTCTACGCCCTGGACAACAACAAATGGCTGACTGGGGATCTGGTCCTTTGGCTATTTCTGCCGTTCCTGGTGCAGGCAAATCTACTGGGATGGCGGCGGCGGCGGCGATCGCGATCGCCCGTCAATATGAACGTTATGCCCAGTCGCGCCCATCCTCGCGTCGTCATTTGGTAGTCGTCACCTTTACTCGCTCTGCTGCTGCCAATATTAAAGCGAAGATCCGCAAATTTTTACGAGATGATTTATCTTTACCCCAGACGGGATTTTTTGTCTATACTCTACATGGTTTAGCGTTAAATATTGCTAGCCGCCATTCGGATTTATCCGGTTTG
This sequence comes from Nostoc sp. ATCC 53789, assembly GCF_009873495.1. GTDB lineage: Bacteria > Cyanobacteriota > Cyanobacteriia > Cyanobacteriales > Nostocaceae > Nostoc > Nostoc muscorum_A. The sequence continues at coordinate 5,121,033 of NZ_CP046703.1, forward strand.
CAGTTAGAAAATGTCACATTAATTACACCAACTCAAAGTCATCGCTTTATCCGAACTGCTGTAGAGCAATGGATTGCCAATAATCCCGGAATATATTTACGGTTATTAGAAGGTCATCAATTTGACGGAGAAGAGACAGAAAGGTTGCGTCGTCAATCGGTGCTACGAACAGAAGTATTGCCGGAATTGGCGAATACGGTAATTCATGAAGCAAAAAGTTCTGGGATATCGCCAGAAAAACTGCGGGAGTGGAGTAAACAAACCACAGACGAATATACAATTTTGAGCGTAGCGGCGGGATTGTATGAGCAATATCAAAACTTAATGCGATCGCGTGACTTTATCGATTACGACGATATGATTTTAGCCGCACTGCGCGTTTTAGAAAACGACAGCGCCCGCCGCATTGAGCAAAACCAAGTTTTCGCCGTCTTTGAAGATGAAGCCCAAGATTCTAGCCCCCTACAGACACAACTGCTAGAAATTTTGGCGAGTGATGGGCACAAAGGTGATAAATCATCAATCCTGACTCCTCACACCTCACTAAATTTAGTCCGAGTTGGCGACCCCAACCAAGCAATTAACTCTACCTTTACCCCAGCCGATCCGATTTATTTTCGGCAATTTTGCGAAGAGTGCGATCGCATCGAACGATTGGCAACAATGGATCAAGCTGGTCGCAGTACGAGAATTATCATTGAAGCTGCTAACTTTGCCCTCAAATGGATCAATAATCAATCCTTAGCAAAAACGAATAACGGACAACAGACTCCTGACAACCGACAAGTACCATTTCGCTTGCAGACAATTCGCCCTGTTGAAACAGGCGATCCACAAAAGAACGCCAACCCAGCACCAATCGGACGGGGATTAGAACTTTATACCCCGCATGACATTCATCACACCGTTGAATTATTGTCTCAAAGAGTAATCGAGTTATTTGGCGAAGACCCAACACAAAATAGTGCAGCGATTTTAGTACGGGAAAATCGCCAAGGAAGATGGTTATCAGAGGCTCTAGCACCTGTATGCAAAGAGCATAATATTACACTTTACGATGTGGGAGAACGCGATCGCCGTTCCCATGTTCCCCAAGAGATTTTAGCATTGCTGCAATTTTGCGATCGCCCCCACTCCCCGGATTACCTGAAATCCGCCTTAGAAGCATTAGTACAGCGCCAGTTAATTCCTACTCAAGACCTCAACGCCCTTGCTAGTCTCCCAGAAGAATTTTTGTATCCAGGCCCCCTAGCAGCACCCCAGACAGAAACAGTCCAAAAGGCTGCACGCTTGTGCCGCAATTTACTTCGCGCCCGCTTGGAATTGCCCCTGTACCAGCTAATTTCCTTTCTCGCCTTGACTTTAAATTACGACCAGGCAGAATTAGCAACTGCTGACAAACTTGCAGAACGGGTAAACCAGCAGATAGCTGGCAATAGTTCAATGGGGGGAATGCTGTCAGCCTTAAGTGAAATCGTCAGTTCCGAACGGTTTGAACCAGTGGAAACTGAAGATTCGGAAGAACGTTACACTCGTCGCGGTCAACTGACCATTATTACCATGCACAAAGCCAAAGGGCTAGATTGGGACTATGTATTTCTTCCCTTTCTCCACGAAAACTTGATTCCTGGTAGATTTTGGGTTCCTCCCCAAAGCCAGTTTTTAGGTGACTTTACCTTATCAGAAGTAGCCCGCGCCCAAATTCGGGCTGCTCTCCACGGGGAATCTACCATACCAGATGTTACGGAAGCATGGGAACAAGCAAAGCATTTGAAAATATCTGAGGAGTACCGTTTACTCTACGTTGCGATGACACGGGCCAAGCGTCTGGTATGGATGTCAGCAGCGCAGAAAGCCCCCTTTACTTGGAGTAAACCAGAGAATTTACAAGAACAAGCGCCTTGCCCGGTATTTCCAGCGTTAAAGCGCCAATTTCCTGAATGTGTGGCGAATTTAGCGGTAATGGCTAAATAAGGACGATCAAAAGTTTTCAGAAATTGCAGGAATTTAAAGGGATTTGCGATCGCAGCATCCCAGAATATCTGTATAAAATAAATTATCTCTTGTGGAATTTGCCATTTGGAAATTGGTGTTATACATTGGTGTTCAGCTTTTAATCGGAAATTTATTTATCAATGAAAACCCAACAAATCAGTTCCACCACAATAGAAAATAGACTCACCAAAACGAAAAAACAGTCTTTTCCTGGCATGAATATTGGTAGCCCTAAAGTACCATTCCGCCAATGCAAGAAAACAGCACAACAGCATGAATTACTTAGTGATTGGGAACACGCGAGTTAATTTAGTGACATAGCCTTATGGCAAATTACAGTTATGATTTTGGCTTCTGTGCAACTCTCGGTATCCGATCGGGCATTAACTGAGAAACCATTGTAAATTAGGGGTGCAACGGATTTTTTCGGTCTATTGCCATAAGCCAACAATCTGAGTATTTCCCTTCATGTAGTTCATGGGCTGGCAATAACTTTAATTTCACAAAACCGCATTTTTCATAGCAGCGAATGGCACGAGGATTATCAACGTGCGGGTCTATGACAATTTTATGAGCTTGCAGATGTTCAAAAATATAGGTGATAATTGCTGACAGGATTTTTGTACCAATTCCCTTATTCCAATAGTCGGTTTCACCTATGAACAAATCAATTCCGTAGACATAATCAGTTTGTTCAAGATGATACAATTGTCTATCAGTTTGGGATAAGTCATTGAGCGCACAATACTGCAAATAACCAATGGGAATATTTTGATAGTAGAACACACACGGAACAACCGGATCATCTCTCTCGATCATAGGTTTGTACGTTTCTATAATTCTTTCTAAAGGAAAAGGATTATCTCTTCCTTCATAAAATTGCAAAACTTGTGCATCAGTTAACCATTTTGCGAGCAACTCATAATCATAAATTTCATCTTGCATTAGACGAATAGCTATTTCGTCTTGTTGAATTAGCATATCTATATATATTTTCTAACGAGTATTCAAATAATTATAGTTTGTTCAAAATATCTATTATCTTGCAAAAATTATGAAAAAAAAGGGGAATTCCATGTCCACTTTGTAAGAATGAAATTCCCCTTAAATTTTTGCCTTAGCTCTAACAAAAGATAAAGATGCCAAACTTAAATTTGCTTAATTGCCACCAGACGTAACAGCTTTATTATGTATAGCAGTGTCTTCAGGTTTTCTCTGCCATTTACCATCGTTGCCCGGTTCGTATTCATTCTTTACACTATTCCAAGCAACATCACGCGCACCCTCTTCACTAAAACCATTACTTTGAGCGGCATTTAATGCTGCTACAAAAATCTGCTGTGCGTGTTCAGGTAACTGTTCTCTAATTTCATTGGGCAATTCATTTATTGTTTTATCAGCCATAAACTTATCTCCAATTATTTCAACTTAAGTTCATACTAAAAAACTGGCAGTATAATTTCCTCTTTCTAGAAGAATAGAAGTAAATAATCATACTTTTGGCTGAGTCAGGCAATTTTAAATCAGCGATGCAATGATATTGATACTCATGGCTAAAATTGTGGTATTGAAAAAGAACGATAATATGCTATGCAACAAAGTCAAGCGTCTCATCTCGCGCGATCTCGTCTCCACATCTGAAACTTGGCTTGTCATGCCAATTACAAATGAATAATATAAAAATTCCCAATAGTCTGGAGAGTCGTTATTAGGAAAATCTAAACCTGCGATAATTTCTTCACTATGATTACGATTAATATATTTGTAATAGCTGTGTGCATATTGCACTGCAAACATTGTATGTACTAATAGCCATGAACCGACAATGGTCATAATTGCAAGTATGACATGTAGAATAAGCAGAATTGTTGACAACTCTTTTTTATCAGTTAGTAAAAACCCAATGGCTAAAACACTAGCACAAGCCGCAGCTATCACCAGCATGAATATAGCTAAATGTCCTTCATATTGATTCTCAGCATAACGGCGAATTTTTTCTGGTGTAGCCTCGATCATTTTCCACCAAGTTACGGCTAAGAAAAAGTCAGCACCAAAGTTCCAAGCGCAGAGAATGCGAGTCGGTAAGTGCAGCCAACGTGGAAGTATTACTGAAATTAATACAGCGAGTGCGACAGCAATTATAAGTCTGGGTCGAGGGTCAAAGTTTTTAAATAAGTTAAGTTTCACAAATATTGCGATCGCAGATGTTATCCAATTAGATTTAATTACTTTGTAATCTCTCTTAAAAGGCTACGGTGTAAACACAAGTAAGATCCAGAAAGCCCTCATGTAGAGACGCGATTTATCGCTTCTGAAAGACTGACATGTTAGAAAGACGCGATAAATCGCCGTCTCTACAAAGAATATACTCCTCAATTATTCCTTGACAAACTACTATTTCCAACTTGTGTATACACCGTATAATACTCAACTAATTACGAATTACGAATTATTTCAACTTGGCTCTAATCGTTTCTATTCGTTGACGATTAACACCCAAATCGCTTTGACCTAAGCGTGAAGCGGAACGAACTTGGATCGTATTGGCATTTCGGTCTAGATAAAACTCTACATCATCCACAAATCCCAATAAAGCACTTTTAAATTCTGCATATAAATAATCTTGGCTTTCGGTAATAATTTTGGTTCTTGGTAAGGACTGAATAATCTCTTTAAGATTAGCGATCGCTTCTTGTGGGCTAGACGTAAAAGTCAATGGTGCAATTTTGTGGGCTGCATCTGCACTCTGACTGGAAACACAGTTAGGAGAGTTAGGACAGGATGCTAATTTACCGTTGCTAACACCTAAATTATTCGGTCGTTTGCCAGCAAAAACCATAATTACGTCTCCAGGTAAGTAAATAACTATAATCTCACACATTTACTTGAACCACTGTAATGCTTTGCGGCGATCGCATCTTCTGGCAAATGACAGATTCCTTAAAACATCAGTGATGCGTTCGCTCTATGATCCGGTAAGTATCGTCTAGGCGAAGACAGATTATGACGCAAACAATTTCAATCAACGACTCCGGGCGTTTGCAACTCACACCGCTAGAAATCCCATCCCGTCTACTGTTAGGGCCTGGGCCATCCAATGCCCATCCCACAGTTCTCCAAGCGATGAATACCTCACCAGTTGGGCATCTTGACCCAGCTTTTCTCGCCCTCATGGATGAAATTCAGTCATTGCTACGCTACGTATGGCAGACAGAAAACCCACTCACCATTGCAGTCAGTGGTACGGGAACAGCCGCAATGGAAGCAACGATCGCTAATGCTGTTGAACCTGGTGATATAGTTTTGATTGGTGTGGCTGGTTACTTTGGTAATCGCCTCGTAGATATGGCTGGACGTTATGGTGCTGATGTCCGAACCATTACCAAGCCTTGGGGACAAGTCTTCAATCTAGATGAACTCAAAACAGCCCTAGAAACTCATCGTCCGGCTATTTTGGCTCTAGTTCATGCCGAAACCTCAACAGGCGCACGGCAACCATTAGAAGGAGTTGCTGATTTATGCAATGAATTTGGCACTTTGCTGCTGGTGGATACTGTGACAAGTTTGGGTGGCGTTCCGTTATTTTTGGATGCCTGGGGAGTTGACTTAGCTTATAGTTGTAGCCAAAAAGGGTTGGGTTGTCCGCCTGGTGCTTCGCCTTTTACGATGAGTGCGCGTGCAGTTGAGAAATTGCAACAGCGCCAAAGTAAGGTTGCAAACTGGTATTTGGATATGTTGTTACTGGGTAAGTATTGGGGCGCTGAACGCACCTATCACCATACAGCACCCATTAATTTATATTATGCCTTGCGGGAAGCACTACGTTTGCTTGCAGAAGAGGGATTAGCAAACTCTTGGCAGAGGCATCAAAAAAACGTAGAGTATCTCTGGGAAGGGTTAGAGAATTTAGGACTGAGTATGCATGTTGAGCAGGAGTATAGACTACCAACGCTTACCACTGTCTGTATTCCAGCAGAAGTAGATGGGAAAGCGATCGCACGGCAGTTACTCAATGAACATAATATTGAAATTGGCGGTGGTCTTGGCGAACTAGCAGGTCTTGTCTGGCGCGTGGGATTGATGGGCTTTAATAGTCGAAAGGAAAGTGTTGACCAACTTTTAGCAGCACTGCGGCAGGTTTTACCTAAGTAGTTTTTGCTTGAAAATAGTGCGTTAACAGTAGCTTAACGCACTTGATCGGGCACTACAATGATTACCAATTACAAGAAGCAACCAAGTTAGCTACTATCTCAACTAGTTCGTCTGGATCAATTGGTTTAGATACATGAGTGTCAAAGCCACCTTCCAAGGCACGGATACGAGCTTCAGCATCAGCATAAGCTGTTAAAGCAATAGCTGGGACTCGTCCACAATTGTTTGATTTGAGCGCACGAAATTTGCGGATGAAAGTGTAGCCATCCTCCCCAGGCAACCCAATATCAGAAATTAAAACATCGGGCTGTAATTCGGACAATACCTTGTGCGCCGCATCCGCTGATATTACTGGTATAACTCTTGCTCCATCCATTTCCAACACAGTAGTGATGAAAAAGCGAGTATCATTATCATCCTCAATTACCAGAATATCTAAACCAGCAAGAGTTCCAGAAGGTTCCATAAATGAAATTTTATCGTAAATTAAGGGTTTAAATCCCCATTTTGAAAATGTCTTTATGGTCTTTCCTACATGCTTGAAAAGTCAGATACCTATCCCTAAAATAATTAATCATTCGTAATTACAAATTACGAATTGTTAACTAACTCCTCAGTCAATACTTCTCGGTTAAGGGGAAAAGGGGAAAGGGAAAAGGGAAAGAAAAAACCCTTAACCCTTACCCTTTAACCTTTTCCCCAAACCCGATTCCGAGTTAAAAATGCAAAACCCGAGCAGTATTGACTCCTCACTTGTCTAAAGTCCTTACACTCAGTACTTGGGGTGGTGTCGAATCTGGTGGATAAATCACATCTACCAGTACTATCCGCTTGGTGGAAGGTGGAAGTACAAGCTGTACCAATGGTTCTAACACCTGACCAGTTCTGTGCCATAGATGTACGTAGCGCGTCTTTTGTTGACCTTGGTCATCGAAGTAACGCAGCCGCACCGTACCACGGAAGAAGGGAAAATCTAAGGATGGTTTGCGGAAACGTACACCACCTTGGGATAATTTATCTTCCTTCAAAGGTGTTTCTAAAGTAACGGTAACGGTCTGATTTTGGTTGGTATTGTTGCTTAAAGGTAAGGTGAGTTTATATTCCACCCCATAATTACCATGTGCTTCATACTGGAGTTTGGACTAAAAAGCTAGAGAAAAGCAGTCAGCAGTAACACTGACTGCCGTAAAGTCAATGAAAGTAATCGATAAATCATTGACGTGATGATCCTGACACAACTAGAAAAATTCCGCCAAGGTATCTACGATTGTTTGGGAAAGGCCAAAGATGCAGTATTTGAATTGATGGATGCAGTATTAACAAGTCCGAGTATCCCATCGTTTGTAAGCTTGTCACAAAGCCCAGTATTTCGACGGCAATGGTCGAGCATTTATGCAGCACTACATGATAGTCGTCCACCAAAAAGAAAACTGATGAAGCTACTGGTACAGGAGGTAGTGACGGATGAACAGCCATTTCTAGCAGGAGATCATAGCTTTTGGGCAAGACCAGAAGCGAAGACACTAAAAGAAAGAACTTTTCATGGGGACTCCAGGGGAAGCATAGGCATCGGACAAAGTTACAGTACGTTAGCGTGGATACCAGAAGCGGATGGGAGTTGGGCATTGCCGTTAAAGCACGAACGGATCACCAGCTTTGAAACGCCAACAAGTAAAGCCGCATTCCAACTTAAACAAATAACCCGTGAGTTAGGCAAAAGACCGCTTGCTGCTTATGACCGAGGCTACGGCAACGCCAAATTTGTCCAAGCCACGGAGAAGATTGACGCAGACCTGTTGCTGCGTTTAGCTTCTAACCGATGCGTATGGGGTACACCCGGTACTTACAAAGGACGAGGCGCACCGTGTAAACATGGTCATAAGTTTAAGTTCAATGACTCGGAAACTTGGGCAGAGGTAACTGAAACTCTAGAAGTTGAAGACCCGCAAGTTGGTCGAGTAAAAGTCATGCGCTGGAGTGGGTTTCATTTTCTTCAATCTCCAAACCGGGCAATGGAAATCATTCGCGTCGAGGTGATCCAACCAGTTGGACGCAATCGTAAGTTCCAACCCTTATGGCTAGCTTGGTTGGGTCAGACAATGCCTCCATTAGAGGATCTCTGGCAAAAATACCTCCGCCGCTTTGCTCTAGAACATTGGTATCGATTTGCCAAGCAGAGGTTATATTGGACACAGCCTCAGCTTGGCTCTACTCAGGCAGCAGAGCGATGGAGTGACCTGATGCCATTGTTAACTTGGCAATTATGGCTAGCTAGACTTGCCTGTATTGATTCCCCCTTGCCTTGGCAATCGACTCAGGATAAACTGTCTCCAGGACGCGTAGCACAAGCCTTTCCTCTAATTTTAGCCACTATTGGCACTCCTGCTCAACCCCCGAAAACTCGCGGTAAATCACCTGGGCGTGCCCAAGGGCATCAGCCACCTTCGCGTAAGCGTTATCCCACTGTCAAAAAACACGCATCTAAAAAACCTAAAACCGAAGAATCACTTAAGAACGCTGATCTAACTGCTGCTTAGTTTCTGCTTCTTTTTCAACGATTCAACTTAACTCAGCCTCTAAAAGAAGTTGGGTAACTTTTTCTTGCTTTCTATTCATTGCTGCTAAATGCCAATTAGTCCAAACTCAAGTTCATAAGCCGTATCTGGATAACGTACCAGCATTTTGGCCGTTTGGATTTGTTGAGTACCCAATCGACCGCTCCGCAATGTGTCTAAAACATAAGAAATAGCTTTGCCACGCTGGGGAATAGTCAGATTTGTGCTTTGAGGATTATCCAGCAACTTTGCTTGCCACTGAGAACCTTGTGATACACCAGCTACACGCCCATAAATTAGTGCGCCACTGGTAGCATTTGGAGGAGTCGGAGTTTTATCTCGCGGCCCGGCAAAGTTCCCGTTATCTAGTAAAGCTTGCCATTCTGCAAGAGTCGGTGGGCGTTCTGTATTATCAGAATTTTTCTTGGCAAACATTGCTAAACTTGCCGTATAAACTTGATCGCTACTACGCAACCTCATAAAGCTAGAGCGACCATTCACAGGCTTTTCTAGATTTTGTACAGGAATCGGATGATTTAGCAACATCCGGCTTTGTCCTGGCGGAATTATCAGCTTTGCAGGGAAATCAGCTTGTCTAACACCCCGGAGTACATCACCAACAGCGCGATCGCCTGGTCCAGAGTAAGCTTTACCATCGTTATTTTCTACATAGGGTGGTAAGGTAACAAATGGCGCATCTTTCATCAAGTAACTCGCCGCTTGCAACACATCCACTGTTACAGGTTTTTTGCCAGGGTTATGCAGAATTACACCCAGGTATAGCGTTTGTAAATCCTTGGGAGTGTGGGTGTAGTGGTGAGCAAATAAGTCAAAGCGTCCCTTGAAGGGGAAATTCAGGTGCGCTGCTGCAACTTTTTTACCCTTTGTAGGAAAAGTAGAAAGTAAAATACCCTCAGTTTTGATCCATTCTGGGCTATTGCTATTAAAAACGGGTATTGTATCCAACTTACCTGGTAAAGCCAGAACTACTCCTGGTTGCAGGATTTCTTGGGGTGCTTGAGGTGTTTGAGCGATCGCTGAATTCTTTTTATCTGCTGTGCATCCAAAGGTTTGAGTTATAGCAAGTCCTAATAGAAGTGTGAATATAGGTAGTGGTAATTTAGCCAGCATAAATTTGCGGGTCGATCACGCTGTAGTGTCAGATATAACAAGTTATTATTACAAGTTCATAAAACCGAATTTCTGAAAATGCGTAAGTATAGCCCGCACTTCTCTACGAGACGCTGCACAGCAATTCTCATTATGAGAATTGCTGGTTCAGTTAAGCATTTCTTTATTCTCTCAGTGCCCTCTGCGTCTCTGTGGTTCGTAAAAAAATTGACTAAAATAAAACTGCTGTATCTGGTATTACTCACTAGCTCACTGCGAGAAAAAACCAACAAACAGTAAAGGCAAAAGTATTAGAAGGGACACAATTAATACGAGGGTTGCCGGCTCGATTTTAATCTGGTTCTTTTGTGGATCGCGCATTTGGCTTGCTCTCGAAAAATAAGTACATTAACTCAGCCTAAAGGATGTTTATTCCTTTTTCCAAGCCCAATCAGGTTGAAAAATGTAACTTTTTAGTAACTTTATCGTCCTATCAGCTTATTTCTTCCAAGGTAGTTTAGTTCCCATTTCAGTCAATGCAGAAAAAATGAGATAGAGGACGAGCAATCCAGCACCCGCAAAGAAAGCCAGTAAATCGTTATCCATAAATGCGATTTGCTAAAACTTTGCTAATCATAGCTAAATCTACTAATCTTTAGCATTTTTCTGAGCCTGCAATCTTTGGTCTTGTGGATGCAAACTGTACCAGCCATACCAGTGACGAACTGCTAGCCAAACGGCTGAAAGCAAACCCGCTAGGCTGAGGGTGAGGCCGCTAAATGGTACTAATAATCCAAAAATTGGTAATACTGCTCCAGCAATAGTGCAGATAATAGCAGCCAAAGAAGCACTGCGACTAGCTCCCAATCCCCATGTCAAAAACAGTAAGATGATGGAAATTAAAGTCCAAGCCAACTGAGCATTGATGACACGAGCCAGATAGGTCAAAACCAATAGACAAGCAAAGAAAATACTACCAGCGATCGCAACATTTCTGAAACTCATTGGTAGTGATAAATATAACAACAAAATCCACCACAAAAATATTGCTGGTGCTAGCAATAAAAGACGCGGAATTACCCCTGTATTACGAATCGGTTCGGTATTGGTAAACACTCCAAATGGATTTTTGACTGAAACATTCTCGTCAAATTTCCAAGTAAATTGCGTACTACGTCCGTCAGATTTAATATCGTCAGGTTCAATACCACTGGCAAAATTAGCGGGAGCAAAGTTAGCAATTGCTATGAGGCGGAAGTTAGATAAAATCTGTCCCCCTGCACTATAAACCCAGCGAGGCCCGCCTCTAGCCTGATAGGTGACTCGAAAGGTCGTTTCTTCTCCTGGTTGCAGCCGGAAGGGAAAACCATAATCTTCTGGATTGATTTGTTGCAATCTTGTCCCGTCACGCTCGATTTTATAGCTAGAAAGAAGTGTGTAGCCGTTGGGTGGCGGTGCTTCAAAGAAAAAATTATTAATATCCTTGAGTTTGTTAACCACTTTATAATCGGCAGTATAATTTGCCCGATAAATTGAGCTACGCCCTGGAACATCTACGCTTTGGTCAAGCTTGACTTGAATTTGCGAACCAGCCAAGCTCAAGAAGCGGTTAATTTGTCTTGTCTCATTTACCTTGACTATTTTGTTGCCAACTTGAGTGTTATATGAGTATGGCTCTTGAATAGAGTAGCGGACTTGGGGGGCAAGTTGTTCGAGCTTTTCACCTGCAACACTTTCAGCAACTTGAGCCACCTTTGCCTGTTCCCAATAGTGGTAGCGATTGCTTAAAGTTGAACAGAGAAAAAATCCCGGTACTAAGAGAACTAATACTAGAGTTAAATGTTGTAATCCGCGCAACAGTTGAGAATAGCCAACAGCCCATTCACCGATGAATATAAGCTGTTCCGGCTGGCTGCGACGGAGGGAAAAACTTATCAGTGCGATCGCAACTCCTAAAGCTACGATCAAAAATACTAGTAACAGTGAAGCTTTGAGCGCCTGGGTTCCAAATTGAACAAGCTCAATCGGATGCGTCAAATCGGGTAATCCGGGAATACCTTGAGCAGAAGATGACATTGGCTAAATTTTTGCAGAATTTGGAGAACCAGACCGATAAATTTGCTTAAAAGTTTCTGAATAATAGTTTTATTTAATACGCAGATATTTTCAAGAAGTGCTGCTGAATTGCTCAACGGCAACTGAGAACTTACACAAAAAATCTCTCAAATTCTTATTTATCTGCGTTCTCTGTAGCTCTGCATTATTCTGTTGCAAGTCTTATTGAGTCTACATCTTTTCTATTAATCATCCCTAAGTCTAATTATCTCAACATCAAAAACCCGTCCATCATGGCCGGGTTTTTGAGTTGAAACATGGGGCTATATTGCCCAAAGGTTAGTTATATAAGTTCAGTATAAAATCGATGCTCTGATTAGGGATACCGCTTGACTGTTATCGATTTCGGAAAATTAGCTAAAAATTTTTGAGTAGTCTTCCTTTCTCTTCCAAGCAGCAACCGACTGGTAGCGCTAGAGTGTAGGATTGAGAAATATTGATTTTCCGGCTTTTGCTGATGAATAATGGATTTGGTAGCTGGCAAGAATGGTTAACAGTATTCACCTATCTAGGTTTTACAGTCTTTATTATCTGGCGCGTGTTTACCGCCGAGAAGAATTAAAAAAGCTACATATCATTTCACCAGGGTCTTTTTGCTCAAAGGGTAAAACACCTCCACCTTGTTGAACCTTGACTCGTTCTCGGCAATTGTAAACCTCGGTGGGCCTTTTTACTCCATCTACACTAACGGTTGCCCTGTATTCCCAATAGTTTTTAGCACTTCGGTTGATGCTGAGAATGCAAATCTGGTGGTGTTGGCGTAGCCCGTTGTAGAAATCGTAATTGCGACACACTGATGCAAAAGCTGGTTGTGCTACGGACAAACTTAGTATCAATAGCAACATAAATATTCCTGCTTTTATCCTGTTCATAAAAAATCATTTAACATTAGGAACTCCGTAAAAATAAAATACCAGCTATAGGAGAGTCCTATAGACAATTTGTATTGAGCAGAAAAGTCTCAAACTTGATGGTGTTCATGTACCATACCCTAAGACCAATTCGTAATATCCTGCAAAAAGCCGGACTTCATGCGTCTACGACGTAATTGAGAAAGCCAGATTACATCTAGCTGGGTTTCCAGCATTTGTGTCTGTAGTCTTATTTTGAAGAATTGATATAACAATAATTTGCAAAAAAAAGCCAGTCTTAAGGACGATAAAATTGCGATTAAAAACAAATTTTGAGCAATCTCATATTGCACGCTGTTGTGCGGCAGTGCTGCTTTTCGGTCAAGTGTGGCTACATTTTATTCAGGGAAAAACTTACTACCGCAAAATTATGCAACATCTGGTGACTGCTGGGCCCTGTTCTATCTCTCCAGTTCTCCTAGTTAGCGGTTTTGCAGGAATGATTTTTACTATTCAGACGGCAAGAGAATTAGTCCGATTTGGGGCTGAAAATGCTGTGGGAGGTGCTTTTGCCTTAGCTTTTTGTAGAGAATTAGCTCCAATTTTAACCGCTAGTATTATGGCAGGACAAGTGGGTTCTGCTTTTGCAGCAGAAATAGGTGCAATGCGGGTAACTGAGCAGATTGATGCACTTTATATGCTCAAAACTGATCCCATTGATTATCTAGTACTTCCTAGAGTAATTGCTTGTTGTTTGATGGTGCCTTTGATGACGATTTTGGCTTTAGTTACTGGGATTATCGGTGGAGTTTTTGCCGGCTCATACTTTTACAAAATTATTCCCGAAACATTTTTAGAATCAGTCAGAAATTTTCTAGACCCATCAGATTTGTTTATTATTTTGTTAAAAGGGTTTATTTTTGGTTTACTGGTTGCTGTCATCGGCTGTAGTTGGGGTTTAACTACTAAGGGGGGAGCTAAAGAAGTAGGAGAATCGGCAACAAAGGCAGTTGTTACTAGTTGGGTATCCATTTTTATCATGGATTTTTTCCTTTCTCTACTCCTATTTGACCAGCCTGCATTTTGAAGGGAGCAGGGGGAAGGGGACAGGGCAGGAAAATGAGTGGTAACAGAGCTTGTCTATTCGCATAGCGTCTCATAGAAAAGTACAGTTTTCCTCCTGCCTTCATTTATAAATCTTTAGGTAATAAACATGAGTTTTGAAGCTTTTATGCAGTCCACCACAGACATCTCTAATTTTTTTGAATATACTTCATAACTTTACGAGAACGTGGGAATATATTAACTCGTAAATTAGCGCACCCAAAGCTAAACCTGCAAATGAAAAGATAGATGCAGTAAAAAAAGCTAGCCCTTCTCTAAGACCTGCTCTTTGGAAATCTATTCTGACTAATATAGTTGCCGAAATGATGAGTAAAGTATCAAGAAATACCCGAAACCAGGCAATCATCAGAAAAAATAAGAAAGCTGCTAAGACAGCAACGCCAAAAGACCTGACGTTTGATTTAAGCAAAATCCTGAGATAATAGGTCATTTTCGGCCAAGGAGTGGTCAACGTCACTATTAAAAGCAAGATTGCAACCACAGTCAGCACCCACACAAACAGAGGAGCGTGTGTTTCAGATATTACCCAGCCCAAGGTACTGTAACTAAGCAGTACTAACGCCAGGGACACCCAAGGAACTCTTTTAAAAATTGACATGGGTTAATATTCCGAGTACAAGGTCAAGGTATTATTCCATTATTAAATTTTATATAGGAATGCGCTTTGATTTTTGTTCGCCCAGCGTGGCGTAGCCATAATTATTTGGCTTAAGAGGCAACAGGAAAAAAGGCTCTTTGAGTTGCACCTAGCTTCGCAAAACTCAAAAATAAGCTTTATAGAAGATAGACTATTATAACTATTGATTAATAGCTAAACAATCATTTTCTGCCCACCAAGCGTAGATTGGCGTGTCGCTATCCGGTAAAGCACCAAAAGTATTAGGTTGCAATACATTTATCCTAATACCATTTGTTAATTCCACAACATAATTAACGTGTGTACCCAAATACATAACATTAATAAGCCGCCCTTCAAAGCAGTTAGCTGGCAAATTGGGTGGATAAAGCGAAAGCTGTATTTTTTCTGGGCGCACACTCACTACTACCGCTTGTGATAATTGAGATGGTGTATCTTCAGCGCGGTTAATGATAATTGAGAGTCCTGTTTTTGTGGAAATTTTAATACTAGAGGAGTCTACCGCTACGATTTCACCACTAAATAAATTAGTATCGCCAATAAAATCAGCAACAAAAGATGTCTGGGGACGTTCGTAAATTTGGCTGGGAGTGCCAACTTGTTCGATTTTGCCTTGGTTCATGACGGCAATACGATCGCTCAAAGATAATGCTTCTTCTTGGTCGTGTGTCACCATCACAAAGGTTACTCCTAAGTCTTTGTGTAAATTTGATAACTCAACCTGCATTTCTTTACGTAGTTTTAAATCTAACGCCCCTAAAGGTTCATCTAGTAATACGACGGTGGGACGGTTGACTAAAGCCCTCGCTAAGGCGACTCGCTGCTGTTGACCACCAGAAAGTTGACTGGGAAAGCGCGATCGCAAACTTTCCATTTTCACTAACTTTAAAGCGTCTTGAACTCTAATTTCAATTTCCGATTTGTGGATTTTTTTTAACCGTAGTCCAAAGGCGATGTTATCCCAGACATTCAAGTGATTGAATAGAGCGTAACTTTGAAATACAGTATTGACGGGTCGGCGGTAAGGCGGCACATTAGTCATAGACTGACCCTGAATCAACACTTTGCCAGCATCAGCGATTTCAAAGCCAGCAATTAAGCGTAGTGTTGTTGTTTTGCCACAACCGGAGGGGCCTAAAATACTAAAAAATTCTCCTTGTCTGACATCCAAGTCTATTCCGTGTACTGCTGGTTCTTGGTTAAAAAACTTGAACACGTTACGCAGTTCAACATCAAGTGGCTGAAAAGTTGTTATCCCCCTCTGATTCTGCATGACAATTTGAGCCATAATCCTTAGTAGAATGCCGTGATCTTACGTAACTTTGTCAGTAGTCTATTGGGCAGACTATATTTGACACTTTGGTTTATTGTATCCGCCAAAAACAATTGTTCAAGAATATACTTGCCCGATTTTTTCATACCCAGTCTTGGGCATGAGTTTAGGGTAATTGTATACAGATAATACCGCTCTTAGAATCATTCTTTGTATTATGTCTTTATTCCCATCAATTGGCAGCAAAAAAGATACACGTACAGTTGGACGTGGTTTCCAATCAATATTTTTAATCGTATTTACCCTCTTAATAACCACTGGGATTGAGGCTCGTTTGGCCTATTTGCAAATTGTTGAAGGCCCAAAACTCCGAGAACGAGCCGAAGCGAACCGTATTCGGATGATTTCTAAACAACCGGAACGAGGTAATATTTTTGACCGCAACGGTAAACTTTTAGCCAGTACTCGCTATCCTAGCTCTGTATATTTGTGGCCGATGGCACATACTAAGCCTTCTTGGTCTGTAGTCGGCCCGCGTCTAGCGCAAATTCTCAACATCCCGCAAGATGAGATGGAAAAGAAATTAGAACAAGCAGGTGCTAATTCTTCTTCGCTCATCCGAATTGCTCGCGATCTCAATGAAGCAGAAATCACGGCGCTTAAGGAGTATAAAAATGAACTCCCAGAAGTGGAAATTAATACAGATTCTGTACGTTATTATCCTCATGGGAAGCAATTGGCTCATGTATTAGGCTATACGCGAGAGTTGACCGCAGACCAGTTAAAGGATAAGAAGCAGGAAGGCTACCGGCTGGGGGATGTAATCGGTCAGATGGGGGTGGAAAGAGCCTATGAGAAAGTGCTACGAGGCGAATGGGGTGGTCAGCAGGTGGAAGTAGATGGTGCGGGTAGACCAATCCGAGTTGTGGGCGAAAAACAGGCAAAAGCTGGTAACGATTTGCATCTGACCATAGATTTGGATGTGCAACAGGCAGCAGAAAAAGCTTTAGGAAATCAACGAGGTGCGATCGCAGCACTCGATCCAAATAACGGTGCTGTTTTAGCGCTGGTATCTTACCCCACCTTTGACCCGAATATCTTCTCAAAACAAAAACTCTCCCAAAAAGATTGGGAAAGCGTGCAAGGGAAAGATCATCCCTTGGTTAATCGGGCTTTGAGTGCCTTTCCGCCTGCTAGTACTTTTAAAGTTGTCACCACGACAGCCGGATTGGAATCAGGTGAATTTTCTCCTGACTCAATATTACAGACCTTTGGTTCTCTTACCGTTGGTGGGGTGACTTTTGGTGAGTGGAACCACGCCGGATTCGGGCCATTAGGATTTCCACGAGCGATCGCTATGAGTAGTGATACTTTCTTCTATCAAGTTGGTAGAAAAGTTGGTGGCCCAACTTTAATCCAATGGAGCCGCAAATATGGATTTGGTCAAAAAACTGGCATTGAATTTCCCAACGAAGAATCAAAAGGCTTGGTTCCAGATGAAATATGGAAGCAGAAAGTTTTGAAGACACCTTGGACTGTAGGCGACACCATTAATATGTCAATTGGTCAAGGCGCTTTACAAGTAACACCGCTACAATCGGCGATTATGTTTTCTGTCCCTGCTAATGGCGGGTATCGAGTTCAGCCGCATTTGCTCAAAGACAATGAAGAAGCAAAAAGTTGGCGAGAATCGTTAAATATGAAGCCGACAACGATCAAAGTTCTCCGCGATGGACTGCGAAAGGTAGTGAGTGAGGGTACTGGTAAGCGCTTGGACGTGCCGACAATTGCCCCAGCTTCTGGAAAGAGTGGCACTGCTGAAGCTGGTGTTGGTCGCCCAAATCATACTTGGTTTGGTGCTTATGCCCCTAGTAATAAGCCGGAAATTGTGGTTGTGGCTTTTGGTGAAAACTCTGGCGAACACGGCGGTACTATTTGTGGGCCTATGGTTTTACAAGTGCTAGAAGCTTATTTTCAGCACAAGTATCCAGGTAAGTATAAAAAATCTCAGCCTGATCCATCAGAAGCAACAACTCAGAATTCAGGACATGGCACTGGAGACTAGTGCCGCAGGGCGGAATTAAAAATTAAAAGTGACGCGACGCTCCTGCGTCGCTAACGCTTCGCTATCGCAGACTCGCTCTAAGCGAAGCCATGCCGAAGGCTTTACGCTGCGCTAAAAAAATTAAAAATGAATACAGCCTAAGTATTTTATTCATTTGGAATGGGTGGTTTATTTCCGCTGACCTGTACTAGTGTGCAAAATTCAGAATTCAAAAAGCCTTTGGGCGATGAGATGGAAGAGAGTAGCTTATGGTATTAATTGAAAACAATTAATCACTGCCTATTAGTTTGCTATTAAATACCTGCTAAGAAATGAGCAGAATTGTTTACAGATAATCTTAATTTTGAAATCTTCTTTGTCTTATGACTATATTTAAACCATCTCCACTTGGCGGACAAAAAAATACACGTACAGTTGGACAGAGTTTCCAGCCGATATTTTTGATTATATTTACTCTATTAATGCTGACGGGAATCAGTGTTCGTTTGGCATATTTGCAAATTACTGAAGGAGCAAGCCACCGAAAACGAGCTGAGTCAAATCGAATTCGGATGATTGCCAAACAACCAGAACGGGGTAATATTTTTGACCGTAATGGCAAACTTTTAGCCAGTACTAGCTATCCTCGCTCTGTATATTTGTGGCCGATGGCACATACCAAGCCTGCATGGTCAGTTGTGGGGGCACGTCTATCTCAAATTCTTGAGATTCCCCAAGAAGAGATGGAGAAGAAATTAGAAGAGGCAGGTGCTAACTCTTCTTCACTTATACGGATTGCTCGTAACTTGAATGAAGCACAAATTACGGCATTGAAGGAGTATCAAACAGAACTTAAAGATGTAGAAATTCATACAGAAGCCGTTCGCTACTACCCCCACGGCAAGGAATTAGCTCATGTATTAGGCTATACGCGAGAACTGACCGCCGACCAGTTAAAAGAAAAGAAGCAGGAGGGCTACAGATTAGGTGATGTGATTGGTCAAATGGGAGTTGAAAAAGCTTATGAGATAAGTCTGCGAGGCGAATGGGGGGGTCAGCAAGTAGAAGTCGATGGTGCAGGTCGGCCACTCCGGGTTTTGGGGGAGAAGCAAGCGAAGCCTGGTAAAGATTTGCACTTAACCCTAGATTTAAATATGCAAAAGACGGCAGAAAAAGCTTTAGGCGATCGCGACGGTGCGATCGTGGCACTTGACCCGAAGAACGGTGCCGTTTTAGCAATGGTATCTCATCCCACCTTTGACCCCAATATTTTCTCGAAGCAGAAACTCAGCCAAAAAGATTGGGAAACTGTACAAGGTGCAGATCATCCCTTGGTAAATCGCGCCCTTAGCGCCTTTCCACCCGCGAGTACTTTCAAAATTGTCACTACCACAGCTGGTCTAGAATCAGGTAAATTTTCTCCTAGTACAGTTTTGCAAACCTACGGTTCCTTAACTTTTGGCGGTACCAGATTTGGTGAATGGAATCACGCCGGATTCGGGCCGTTGGGTTTTGTTGGTGCATTACAGTGGAGTAGTGATACCTTCTTCTATCAAATTGGTCGCGGAGTCGGTGGCCCAACTTTAATAGAATGGACTCGCAAGTATGGATTTGGTAAAAAAACCGGCTTTGAGTTTGCCAACGAAGAGGCAAAAGGTTTAGTGCCAGATGAGACATGGAAGCAGAAAGCTTGGAAGATACCTTGGACTGTAGGAGACAGCATTAATATGTCAATTGGTCAAGGTGCTTTACAAACTACACCCCTGCAAGTCGCCATCATGTTTGCTGTGCCAGCGAATGGTGGCTATAGAGTCCAGCCGCATTTGCTTAAAGACAATGAAGAAGCAAAAAGCTGGCGAGAATCTTTAAATATGAAGCCGGCAACCATAAGTGTTCTCCGGCAAGGGCTACGGAAAGTAGTAGCTGAAGGTACTGGTAAGGTTTTGAAGCAGCCTACAGTTCCCTCAGTCGCGGGTAAGAGTGGTACTGCCGAAGCGTGGAAAGGCCGTGTTAAGCAAAATCACGCTTGGTTTGGTGCTTATGCACCTGCTGAACAGCCAGAAGTTCTGATTGTGGCATTTGCAGAACATTCCGGCGGTGGCGGTGGTAGCATTGCTGCGCCAATGATCTTACAAATTATGGAGGAATATTTTCAGCGCAAGTATCCAGGTAAGTATCAGAAACCAGCGCCGAAGAAAGTATAAAATTGTGGCTTGAGATTACCGTAATTTTACTTAGTCATCAAGATAAAATTTCCTGACCAGATGCGATCGCTAAGAAAATTGCTGAATAAGCTAATCATCATTCATTTTTCCAGAATGATTCGCTCGTAGTAAGGGCTTCAGCCCTGCTTTTCTGCAACTTAAATGCCGATTAGCTTACTACTGTCCAGCCCTTACGGAAGTAGTGCTTCAGCCTCCACTAGAGGAGAGGGAGTAGGGAGAGAAAGGGTAAAACCAAACTCCTGACTTCTGCCTGCTGTCTTTTATGGCGATATCTTAGCGGGTTTCAAATTTCTGGCTTTGTAAAACATTTCCAAGCTGTTGCGATCGCCAACAAAACGCCAGTGCCAAGGCTCATAACTCACACCTTGAACATTATCTTTAGGAAAAGACATTTCAAAGCTAAAACGTGCTGCATTTGCTTGCAGCCATTGATAAGCCTTGGTCTTGTCAAAATTGGTTTGGAGATTAGTTGCTGGTACTGATCCATCCCCAACATCCACAGCATAACCTGTGTGATGTTCGCTATGACCAGGAGGAGCGCTGAGGGCAGCCCGTTCTGCTGGCGTTTGATTTCGTTGGGCACCGACACCAAAAAACAATTGTTCCTGGTCTTTAAGTGAGCGAAAGCCAGAAATTGGCACTAAAGTTACACCTGCACTCCGGGCTGTTGCTACCATCTCCTCAAACTTTTGGGCAGCAGATTTTCGCATTCTAATGCCCCTATTTGCGGAGATGGTTACTAGTTCTGACTGAGGGGCTTCTGGGTAAGGAAAATGCCCTAATACAGTATCGCTAGAATTACTAGAATTATTAGATGGTGCTGGAGTCGGAGGAGTAGAAGTCGCTGGTAAAGGTTGAGAATCGGCGATTTTTTTGGGTGCAGTGACGAAAAACAAAAAACCGCTAATTAAAGCCAGCAGGATAAATCCCACCACTCCGCCAATCAGCATAATTTGGGGTTGCAACCACATTTTGCGTGCTGCAATAGGTGTATCACGTACAGCCACTGGAATATCATCACCAAGGTCATTCGATGAGTTTTGCGGTTTTCCAGAAAACCCTGCCTTATTCAAGGGTAAACTCCTGTTTTTGTGGGATAGCCATAACAGATTTTGCACTGGACAAAAGTAGACGTAACAGGTAGCATTTTACATCTGTGGTTCTTAGGCGCAATCTTGACAAACCTTTTAGAACTATACGTCAAGCTGGGAGGATTAGTCCTGGTAGGTTTTGTTCTGGGACGCAAACTACCTATAACAGTTCCTACACGTTTGGGACAGTTTCTTTTTTGGGTGGGAGTACCCATAAGCATAGTATCTTTTTTGCGTCAATCCAGCTTGTCAGGGCAAATTTGGATTGCACCTGCTATTGCTTACCTAGCCATTTTACTAGGAGCATTTTTAGCTTGGTTAGGAATTAAAGGACAAGCCTATTTTAGAAATACTGTCCTCCAACCACCAACTCAGGCTAGCTTGATATTAGCCGCAATGTTGGGTATACAGGTTATCTTGGTTATTCCCATTACCTTAGCAATGGTAGGCAAGGAATACTTTGCTTGGGCGTTATTTTACGATTTGTTAGGTTCATTCCCAGGAACTTACGGTTTGGGTGTATTACTAGCTGCGCGTTTTGGCGGCGGTTTCCAGAATCATTGGCAGATTGCCAAGTCTATCTTAATTAATCCTGCCCTGTGGGGTTTCGGATTTGGCTTGCTGTTTCGGCAGGTGACAATTCCCACAGTTACGGAATTCTGGTTAGAAAAATTTGCTTGGAGTAGTGTAGCTTTATCCCTAGTGTTAATTGGAATGCGACTGGCGCTACTCAAATCTTGGCGTAGCCTACCACAAGTAGGGATGAGCTTGGGAATCAAAATGCTGCTAGTTCCCTTGATATTGGGCAGTATTCTACCAGTGTTTGGAATAACTGGAGCGATCGCAAAAGTAATTGTCTTACAAATGGCCATGCCTCCAGCTTTTGCCACACTTGTAATTGCGGAGGCATTCAATCTTGATCGCGATCTGGCAGTTACTGCCTTAGCTGCTGGGGCTATACTATTGCTGCTTACTCTCCCAGTTTGGCTGTGGCTGTTTTGATTTTGGATTTATGCACTGTGACTATCAGTTAAGTTTCTACTGGATGCTGCCCATAATATGGTAAAGCCTCTGACCAATTAGGACACTTGCCCTTTTGCCAATCAAGATTAGCTAATTCTAAAATACTTGTTACCGTCGCTGCTAACCCAGATTTTGCTTGAATTAGCTGATAATTAGTGTTCCAATTCCCTAAAGTTTCCTGCCATGCTTCTGGTGTGAATACTCTATCTGGTAAACACACTTTTAGGTTAGAAACATCTGGCTCAAACTGATAAATAGCAGCAAAAATTTGACCTCGTTGTGCTGGCATTTCCACCGCAATAGTTTTTGGATTTGGACTTTTGCCTGCTTCTGCCCAAGCTACCGCAGCTAAAGTTGAAATTGCAAATACAGGGATATCTAATTGTTGCCCTAAAGTTCGAGCAGTTACAACGCCAATGCGAGTTCCTGTAAAGCCACCAGGCCCTTTTGCAACTGCAATGAAAGACAAATCTGCCCAAGTTTGCGGTTTGATAAAGTCAATTAAATATTGATGGATTAAGCTAGATAAATCACGCCCCAAATTCCAAATTTGAGAGCGATTTTCACCAGCAAAATTACTAATTGCCAATCCTAATTCGGGAGTGGTGGTGTGTAGTGATAAAGCGTATTTTGTTGTGAAGTGTTTTATTTCTGTGGTCAAAGTTAATTAAAATATTGATTCTTATATAGTTAACTTGATATAAACCTCATCTATGTTGAAACCTAGGTTTTGTAAAAGATATATTGATGTAGGTTGGGTGGAGTGAAACGCAACCCAACATTACCACCTTATTTATGTTGGGTTACGCGATCGCTGCACCCAACCTACAAAACTATGGTTTTTAAGGTAGACGATGTTTATCTATTCAAGCACATCATAGTTATGAATTTTCACTTTGTTTTTATCCTCATGAGGGGAAGTAATTGAAAAACTCTACCCTTTTATAATCCTTACTATGACAATTTTTGAAGGGTTCATTTTAGCAGGTATCTAATTTACCTGTCATTCAGCTTAAATTATTGACAATAGGATAAGGGTCTACCGTCCTCAAATTGCTTACAACGCAGGCATTTCGTGGGGTTGAACGAAAGAAAAAGGGTTTTAGCGATCGCTCTACCCCCACGAATAACCTACGTGTGTAAAGTCAAACTAAATACTTTTACTCTCACTAGGAAACTTGGGATAGAATGTCAAGATTTTGTTATTAATGGACTTGAGGCATAATATACTACTTTTGACTTTTCAAGTCGGCACTAATTCACCAGGACGCAATTTCGACCACTTACCCGTTTCCCGTTTAAAGCTGAGACAACCAACAACATCCCATTCCATCTCAATTACATCATCGTTTGTCCGAATATTGACATTGATAGAAGGTTCATTCGGATCAAAACTGGGTGTTTCAGTCAAGTGAGGCTGTTGGTGCTGCCCTTCTACGGCATGATAGGTAACACAGCTGTCTACATAGTGGCAGTTCACACAAATACACATAATAGAACCAACTCCAGGGGCCTTTATTGTTAATCTAACTTAAGCCCAACCGTTATTCATGAGTTGCTGGGTTGATTTTTATTACAATGCTTGAATCAATTCCTTCTACCCTAGCTCCCGAAAATTGGCCTTTTAGTTTAGAATTCTTGCCACAACCCGCTTACATGGTAGGTGGTGCTGTGCGAGATGCGCTACTTGGCAGAACTCGTGAATATCTGGATCTAGATTTTGTTATACCATCGAAAGCGGTAAAGGTAGCAAGAGCGATCGCTCATCACTACAAAGCTGGTTTTGTCTTACTCGATGCAGAACGACAAATTGCTCGTGTGGTTTTTCCCCACGCCACAGCCGACTTTGCCCAACAGGAAGGAGATAGTTTAGAGGTTGATTTGCACAGACGGGACTTTACAGTAAATGCGATCGCCTATAATCCTCATACACAAGAAATTATCGATCCTCTACAAGGCTATGTAGACTTACAACAGGGCATTTTGCGAATGATATCACCCGCAAACTTAGAAGATGATCCTTTGCGCTTAATGCGAGGTTATCGCCAAGCCGCCCAATTAGGTTTTACTATTGAGCCAGCTACCCGAACTGCAATTTGTTCTTTAGCATCACATCTGAGCAAAGTTGCAGCCGAACGAGTTCGGGTAGAAATTGGCTATCTACTGGCAAATTCTCAAGGTACTCCTTGGATTGCAAGTGCTTGGGAAGATGGTTTACTTGCTCCTTTCTTCAAAAATGCTACTCGTGAAAGCTTGAGCAAACTAGCCGCAGTTGACGATGCAGCCGCCTTAATCACAGAAAATTGGCAACAATTAGGCGTAAAACTCCAAGAATATGTCCGCGATAGTATCAAAACGACTTGGTTAGGTATTGCCAAACTTGCTTGTCTTGTCAATCCCAATCCAGAATTAGCAGAAATAGAGCTACAACAACTAACTTATAGTCGTGCCGAAATTCGGGGTGTAACCACTGCTTTGAAATTGTTACCGCAGTTTAAAGTAGTTGATATGTCTTTGCGAGAACAATATTTATTATTCCGTGACGCAGATATTGTGTTTCCCACTGCGGCAGTATTGGCTGTGGCACTTGATAATTTGGTAGAGGCGATATCTGGTGACAAGCCACAAGTCGCTACAAGTTTGGAAACCAAAGCAAGGGACTGCCCTGTCTTGACACTTTTAATCAACCGCTACCTTAACCCTGACGATCTGGTTGCTCATCCCTCTCTACTAGTGAGCGGGAAGGAGTTGATCATAGCATTAGATATTCCAGCTTCAGCAATCATTGGACAACTTTTGACAGAAATTGCCGTAGCACAAGCTGAGGGTAAAGTCTCAACGCCAACAGAAGCGATCGCTTTTGCACATCAATTACAAGAAAAGGCAGAAGGGAAATAGAAAGCAATGTATCTAGCGTTTTGAAGGGTGCGTTCCTTCTCCCTGCTAAATTGAAGGAATTAGGTGTAGTACTAGCCAGAAAATCGTGATTATTTAATCAATATTGTCAGTACATGCATCATATATGCTACTATTTGCTTGATATTGTCATGTTGTGTTTTTCTTGCAATTTAGCATAGATGGATAACCTAATGGATTATACACCAGTCTATTTATTTCATGGCCTAGTTAGTTGGCAGAATGCGCCCTCGTATATTTACTTAAGCACATACCAGAAAAAAGTACCTCTTGGTTTTCCTAATAAGCGGAGTCTTTATGCGTAGCCTTTTTTGGATAGGACTAACTGCTAATGAATGGAATGCCTTTAATTTTGGTTGTAGAACATAATCTACATGATTTAGAGCTACTTAATTCTCATCTAAGAATATTAAATTTTTCATGCATTTGTACCAAGCAAGGGGTGAGGGCTGTGATGTTAGCACAAACTCATCAACCAGATTTAATCCTGCTAGATACGATGCTATCTAATTTGAGTGCTAACCGAGTAATTGATGACCTCAAACACAATTCAAAAACTGCTACTATCCCAATTATTGCAGTAACCCCTCTAACAGAGGTACAAGATGATGAATCCACTATGCTTGCAGGATTTGATGATTGTATTACTAAACCCTATGATTTTAATCAATTAGAAGTGGTAATCAGTCGGCATATTCCAGTCTCAAAACTTAAGTATTCAATATTACAAGTAAGTGAGCGTAAATAATTGTCGTTTGGATAAGGCAATAGGGTTTTAGCCTAGTTCATTTTTATTTACATAGTTTGGTTTTATTATGCTAACTTACTTATAGCGATTCCCAGTTATGTGAGGTACAGATAATATTTTGAAACGCAAAGGGACGCAAAGTAAAGCGCAGAGGTACGCAGAGATTTGTACCTCAGCAGACTAGGAAACGCTATAGTAGATGTTCAAGAAATAGACGGAGAGACTTTTGTTTTCTGTAGTTGTGCTATATATTTATTACGGATTTGTTTAAAATAATTATCTAATTTGAGGAATGTAAAAGTTATTAATCAATGTTAATGAAGTCTCCCATTAATTACTGCATTGATGGTAATTTGTTGATGGGTAATCAGCTTATTTTGTGTCCAATAAGTGTAGACATCGCCTGCATTTCCCAAACCAGGAATAATACAGCTATATTATTCCAAATTATCATCTATTAAATATGTATAGAATATCACATCATAATATTGCCCAGCTCGATACCTTATGGTGCAGCGAATAAGCAGACAGTTACATATATCTGCACCAAACACAAAGACTTCATCAACGGCTTGTTAGGATAAGCGATCGCAGCCAGATCGCTGAGAATATGCACGGTCAACACCTTCAAAGGCGATCGCATCAACAACGCTATAAATATGCTCCCAGTTTGTTCAAATAAAGTACGACGCAATTGTGCTTCTGTAATCCCAAAGTGCTTGCTAATTTCTGGTAAATCCCAAATTAGGCATAGTCATTATTTCTTTAGGAATGTTTTCTCCGCTATTAGTCACTAGGAATGCGTCAACTACCTCTAGCGAGTTTTTATTTCTATGACCCTGAATATCGAGTCTAATATTAGTCATATTGCTGAATACAATAAAGCACACAGGAAATTCATAAATAGCGATTAATCAGCGTGAATTTAAAGATGACTTTAAAAATGGCTCAGTAGATATATTTTGTGAGAAAGTTAATACAAAGGTATATTCACTGATTTCAAATTCATGGATTCTTTATCTATCAATTCCTTACTTGAAGAGTTGAAAAACCCCGATGCTACAGTCCGGGACAAAGCAACCAGAAAAATTTGGCGGATCTGGTTTCAGCAAAAGGGAATCTATGGGCTGGAAATAATTGACCGTAGTCAAAAGTTGCTAGATGCGGGTGAAATTGCTGAAGCTGAAACAGCGCTAACGGCACTAATTAAAGACCAGCCAGATTTTGCCGAAGCCTGGAATCGTCGTGCTTTCCTCTATTACAGTATTGGTGATTATCAAAAATCTCTGGCAGATTGTCAGATGGTTGTACAAATAAATCCGATACATTTTGGGGCACTTCACGGTATGGGATTGTGTTATGCAGCACTAGGAGAATATGGTGAAGCGATCCGAGCTTTTAAACGTGCTTTAGAAATTCAGCCCTATTCACTAGTGAATCAAAAGTTGATTCTAGAATGTACATTTAGATTCAGCTACAACGGCAGATAGGAGAAAGCATCATACTGTTTTATGAATCTGTCATCACCCTCATCAACAGCAATTCATCGCCTTAGTCGCCACAATTTTATTCAATATGCTTCTATCTGGATTGGTAGCAGCGTTATTGCTGCTTGTACTAACAGCAACCAACCATCAACTAGCAATTCTCAGTTGGATAAAGTTACGTTTGGTAAAAACTGGATAGCACAAGCAGAACACGGCGAATTTTACCAGGTGATAGCTACTGGTATCTACAAAGACTACGGTTTAGATGTCAATATCAAAATGAGTAACTTTCAGCTTTCCAGCGCTACTCAATTATTGATGGGGGGTACGGTAGATTTCTTTATGGCATTGATGCCGTGAATAATGCCATAGCAGAAAGTATTCCCAAAATTACAGTCGCAGCAATTTTCCAGAAAAACCCCTGGTGTCTTATTACACATCCCAACCCAGCAATTAAAATCCTTGCCTACTTCAAAGGCAAACCAATTTATATTAAATAAGTGGCATGAAAGTGCTGTAAAAAATGAAAATTAAAATTTAAAAACACAGAGGAGTTAATTCTCTGCGAACCCGTGCGTCCCTATGCGTCAAAAAAAAGGATATCAACTATGACGATAAAATTGGATGCCCTGATTAATTCTCTAGAAGGTATAGAAACCATTACTGATTCTGCCCAAGTAACAAAATTATCCCAGGATTATCACAACTTTAGTCCGGTACTGGTACCGAAACTAGAGGGGAAAGTCGGGGATATTGTAGTGCGTCCCGCCAATGAAGCAGAGGTTTTAAAAGTTGCAGCCGCCTGTGCGAAACACCGTATCCCCGTGACAGTGAGGGGTGCAGGAACAGGAAATTATGGGCAATGCGTACCCTTACATGGCGGTGTAATCTTAGATATGACCCGGATGCAAGGGATTCCTTGGATAAAACCGGGGGTGGCGCGGGTAGAAGCTGGCGTGAAGTTGGCGGCTTTGGATAAAAAAGCCAGAGAGATTGGCTGGGAAATTCGGATGGCACCCTCGACTTACCGCACAGCGACAATTGGCGGATTTATTGCTGGGGGAAGTGGGGGTGTTGGCTCGATCCAATATGGGTTACTAAGCGATCGCGGTAATATCTTAGGACTGCGAGTAGTAACTGTAGAAGATGAACCTCGTGTGATCGAATTACGCGGTGATGATATACACAAAGTAAATCATGCTTGGGGAATTAACGGCATCATTACCGAAGTAGAAATCCCATTGGGGCCAGCTTATCCTTGGGCAGAAGTCATTGTCACATTTGACGACTTTATGACAGCAGCAAAATTTGGTCAGGCTCTTGGTAATGCTGATGGCATGATTAAAAAGTTGATTTCTGTCTTTGCATCCCCAATACCCCAATATTTTCACGCCCTACAACAGTACATTCCTGAAGGGACTCACGCAGTATCTTTGATAATTGCTGAATCGAGTTTGGAATTCTTACCGGGTTTGGTGCAGCAATATGGCGGCCAAATTACTTATGAAAAACCAGCCGAGGAAGCAGCCAAAGGAACACATTTAATAGAATTTAGCTGGAACCACACTACCTTACACGCCCGGAGTGTAGATACTACAATTACCTACTTACAAAGTATGTTCCCTAGCCATTGCAGTTTGCAAGTGGTAGAGCAGTTCTATCATCACTTTGGCGATGAAGTGATGATGCATTTAGAATTTTTTCGCCTGAACGGTGCTGTAGTTATTGCTGGTTTGCAACTTGTTCGCTACACCACAG
This sequence comes from Nostoc sp. ATCC 53789, assembly GCF_009873495.1. Taxonomy (GTDB): domain Bacteria; phylum Cyanobacteriota; class Cyanobacteriia; order Cyanobacteriales; family Nostocaceae; genus Nostoc; species Nostoc muscorum_A. Next base: position 5,150,138 of record NZ_CP046703.1, read on the forward strand.
AAGAACGCCTCAATGAAATTATTCGCTATCACGAAGAACAAGGTGTAAGTATTGGCAATCCCCACACGTATATTATGGAAGACGGAGGCAGAAAAGTTATTGCTCCTGAACAGTTAAAATTTAAAGAAATAGTTGACCCATATCGGTTGATGAATCCTGGTAAAAGCAAGGTTATTCAATTACCAATTCAAAATTAAATCTCATCTATGTTGAAACCTAGAGTTTTTTAAAGGATATATTGTATGTAATGTTGGGTTGCGTTTCACTCCACCCAACCTACAAAACTACGGTTCTCAAGGTAGACGAGGTTTAGCAACCTACAGAAACACATACAGCAGACTTCAAGTTGGGTGTTATATACAAGCTAAGTCAATAAAGCGTGTTTTATTTCTGTTAGGGGCGCGTAGCCCATTCTGACTCCTTAATTCTGCTGTATCAAAATTTTCTCTTTAATAATGAATACTGAAATAAACTCCAGAATACCTGTTGCTTTAACCATTGCTGGTTCAGATAGTGGTGGTGGTGCAGGAATTCAAGCTGATTTACGCACTTTTGCTTTTCACTGTGTCCACGGTACTAGCGCTATAACCTGCGTCACGGCACAAAACACTCTAGGAGTGAAAAGGGTCGATGCTATAGCAACAGAGGCTGTTGTGGCGCAAATTCAGGCAGTAGTTGAGGACATTGGCGTGCAATCTGCCAAAACTGGTATGTTGCTCAATCAGGAAATTATTTTTGCTGTTGCCCAGCAGGTGGAAGCTTTAGAAATCGAGAATCTAGTAGTTGATCCAGTAATGGTGTCACGTACAGGCGCACAATTGATTGATGATGATGCTGTGAAGACTCTATCCCATGCCCTAATTCCCAAGGCAGTTATCATCACGCCGAATCGCTACGAGGCCCAGATTTTAAGCGGGTTAGAAATTAATTCCGTGGAGGATATGCAAGCTGCTGCTGAAATTATTCACAAGACTTTACGGACGAAGGCTGTTTTAGTCAAGGGCGGCGGTATGCAGGGAGATTTGCGTGGCGTTGATATCTGGTTTGATGGGGACAAGTTGGAAGTTTTGACTTGCCAGCAAGTAGAGACAAAAAATACTCACGGTACTGGGTGTACACTATCAGCTGCGATCGCTGCTAATCTGGCTAAGGGAAATGACTTGTGGTCGTCAGTGCAACAGGCTAAGGAGTATGTGACTACTGCACTCACTTACGCCTTAGATATTGGCAAAGGGCAAGGCCCTGTAGGACACTTCTTCCCATTGTTACGAAATTAACCTCGTAGTCAGTTATCAAGAGGACTGAGAACTTGGGCAGAGAGCAGAGGAGAAGAGTTTTCCCCTCTGCCCCCCGCACCCCGCCCCTCAGCTTCTTTCCAATGCCCAAATAACAAATCTTTGCCCTTTCGGAATTTTTCTATTATTCTTGGGCATAGTTTCAGGGCTGACTATCTCTGTTAGCATCTCTGTACGATCTACTTACCTTGATTTTTAATACCAAGCCACCGATGCGAACAACCATAGGTTCTGTTCACAGAAATTCGCCAACACCGACTACTCAAGCCTACCCTCCCTCTGTACCACTATCTGTATACAGAGAATTGTCAGCAGAGTTGCAAGCAGCACAGGCGAGGCTAAATGCACTCACTACCCAAAATCAGCAACTAACACAAGAAAATCAACTATTACGCCAAGAAATTATCAAAGTTGTTGATTCTTTTTCTCATTTGCAAAATTTTGTGGATTCCCATGTTGCGCCTAGCTATCAGCAAGCCACCCAAGCTTCTAGCGATGTGAAAAGCGCCGCTAAAGTGCCAGTAACTCAAGCGCCTCCACGCCAGCAGGTTGCTCATCCGCGTCCACCTGCTGTCTCCAAAGCCCCACCCGAAAAAAGCCGCCGCCAAAACTTTGCAACACCTGTAATGGAAATTAATTTCCCCATACAAGAACCAGTTTTTATAGAAGAGCAACAAGTAAGTTATTATTCCACTACTGAGTCAGATCCCAAGGGACTTAATGGCTGGTGGTTAATCATCACCATTTTGCTAATTATGCTTACTGCCTTTAGCGCTGGATATTTTGTTGTACGTCCTTTATTTGAACACCAGAAACGTTAGTTGACACTCCCACAGTCAGCAGCAGGCTAACGAGCAATTTCTCTGCAATCACTCTCTAAATATCTGAAGATATCTGCTAAATAGTGGAATTTATCTATTTTTAGGTTATAAAAGCTACATAATATGCTAGCTTGACAACAAATTCTTTATATTAGAACCTCAAAGATTATTTAATTAATAAATCCTTGCTGGTTCTCATGTCTCAAACATCAAGCAAAGAATCTACACTTTAAAAAAGTGGTAATTATTACATATCTTTTAGGAAAAGCACTGGTAGTTACAGCTTCAGACAAAGGATCTGGTTAGATATATAAACGAAGCTAGTAGAAGTCAGGAGTCAAAAAGATGAAAAAAGTAGAAGCTATTATCCGCCCATTTAAGCTAGATGAGGTAAAAATTGCCTTGGTTAACGCAGGTATTGTCGGTATGACTGTTTCTGAAGTTCGGGGGTTCGGACGGCAAAAAGGCCAAACTGAACGGTATCGCGGTTCTGAGTACACCGTTGAGTTTTTGCAAAAACTCAAAGTGGAAATCGTCGTTGACGACAATCAGGTTGATATGGTGGTAGACAAAATTATTGCTGCTGCCCGCACTGGTGAAATCGGCGATGGTAAAATTTTCATCTCGCCTGTTGAGCAAGTGATTCGGATTCGGACTGGCGAAAAGAACACAGAAGCAGTTTAAAAAAGTTATGAGTTAAGAGTTATGGGTTGTGAGTCAGGAATAAATGAATGAAGATTTAACAGAATTCATAAATCCTACTCTTGTAGAGACGCGATTAATCGCGTCTCTACTCCTAACTCCTAACTCTCTCCAGTTGCGGAAGTAAAGCTGTAAAAGCCTTGCCTCGATGACTTATTGAACCCTTCAACTCTCGTGTCATCTCAGCAAAGGTCAATTGCAACTCTTGCACATAAAAAATTGGATCGTACCCGAAACCACCATCACCACGAGGTGCGTAAAGAATTTCACCACGACAAATACCTTCAGATTCTAATGCGATCGCACCATCAGGACGAGCGATCGCTACTACACAAACAAATTGTGCTTGTCGATTTACCTCGTTGCCTAATTCTTTCAATAACCTAGCAATCCGTTCTGAGTCGGTTTTGGCATAACGTGCAGAATAAACCCCTGGTGCGCCATTTAGAGCATCTACTTGCAAGCCAGAATCATCAGCAATCGCCCAGTTTCCCGTAGCTTTAGCAATTTGTGACGCTTTTAGACAAGCGTTAGCGGCAAAAGTTTCGCCCGTCTCTTCAATGTCTAATTCTTCAGGTTTGAGGGTTAATTCCCAACCAGAATTTTTCAGGTAAGCTTGCATTTCTCGCAATTTACCTGGATTTCCTGTGGCTACTACAAGTAATTTGGTCATTGGTAATTAGTCATTGGTCATTGGTAATTAGTCATTGGTCATTTACTAAGGACAAAGGACAAATGACTAATGACTAATAATGAATTTTACCCCGCCCACTGTTTCGCCCAAGCAAGAGTTTGATGCACTTGCTCAATTGTCGAGGCTTCGCAGTAGAGGCGTAAAACTGGCTCAGTCCCGCTAAACCGAATCATTAACCAGCTTTGATCGGCGAGGCGATATTTGTAGCCGTCAATTGTTTGGCAATCAATTACAGCTAACCCTGCAATTTCTGTTAAGGGTTTGGTTTGCAGCTGTTGCAAAAGACGCGATCGCACTTCCATACTTGCTAAGGGTAAATCAATGCGATCGTAAGCAGAGGTAAACCCTGTTTGTTTTTGCAAGTAGCGATTATACTCGCCTAAATCCAAACCAGATTCTACAATCGCCTCTAGGACGTACAATGCTGACAACAGGGCATCGCGTTCGGGAATATGGCTGCCATAGCCAATTCCTCCCGATTCTTCGCCACCTAGCAACACTTTTGCTACTAACATTCTGTCAGCGATGTATTTATAACCAACAGCTGTCTCAAACACTGACAGGTTATGCAGTGCTGCTACAAGGGGCATCAAGTCGGAACCACTAACAGTTTTGACTATTTCACCACTAAAGCTGCGCCGCAGAGTTAGGTGGTCGATTAATATCGGTATTAATACTTGGGAACTTAGGAAGTTTGCTTCTCCATCCACTGCTGCAATGCGATCGCAATCTCCATCAAATACCAACCCCACCGTTAAACCTGATTTATCGGTTTCTCGGTGAGTCTTGATGACTTCAAATAGCTTTGAAAGGTATTTAGGCAAGGGTTCCGGCGCACCACCACCAAATAGGGGGTCACGTTCGCTGTTGATTTCCTTGACTTGATTGCCTAGTAGTCTCGCCAATCCGCCAGCCGCAGCGCCATGCATGACATCAGCAAATAACGTTAATTTGCCAGATGCGATCGCTTCTCGAAGTTTGGCAATATCAACTTTACGTTCTAACGCTTGGGTATAACTAGGCCAAGGATCAAATTTTTCTTGCTTGCCTGGGGTAGCTGCTAGAGGTACTCCCACTGACAACTGCTCTTCTATCTTTTTTGTGACTTCCGACGGTACCGATCCACCAAAATAACCCTTGACTTTTAAACCCAAATATTTACCAGGGTTGTGGCTGGCTGTAATTACCAGCGCCCCTAAAGCATTGAGTTCTTTTGCTGCCCAACTATAAGCTGGAGTTGGAGCATAGTCCTCGCTCAACAGCACATCAAATCCCACAGCACTGACAGTATCGGCGACAGCACGAGCAAAGTCTTCAGCCATGAATCGGCGATCGTAACCGACAATTATTGTCCGGCTACCCACCGTAGAAAAATACGTATCATATAATACTTTTGCGGCAACTGGCGCGACCAGGGCTAGACGTTCAAAGGTGAACTCGTCACCGATAACGCCCCGCCAGCCGTCTGTACCAAACTTAATTGAGTTAGTTACAACTGGCATCTAGGTATCCTAACTGTCTACTTGAGGATTCTAGCATTTATACAGTGTGCAGAGTAAAAAAAGAATCTAGTAAAAAGTATGTACTAATAATATTCGGCTGTTTCAACACAAAAACGAGCAAATTTGTGCAATGGAGTGCGTAGACACGCAGCTACTTGTCGTCAGACAAAACCTTTTGGCTCACAAGTGAAATCCACCTTCGTAGACTTTTCATATAGTACGCAGGCTTGTTTATGTATGGGCGAATTCTAATCGCTAAGTATTCCAGTATCATCCAGATTTGGATTCATTAGCTGCTCTACCTCAGCAGCTTTTTCGCTTAAATCAAGCTCTCTGTAAATTTGCAAACTTTCAGTCAAAAACTGAGTAGCAGTTACCTTAGTACCTGATTGATGATGTTGGGAGCGGTTCAAGTATATTTCGCCCAAGAGTTTACGAGATGAAGCTTCTAATTCTCGACGATTGTACTCCTGAAAAACTTGGAGAGATTCTTGGGCTAGCTCTTCGGCTCGGTCAAGATTTTTTAAGACGCTGACTTCCAGATAAGCACGGGCGATATCAAGAGCTTCATCTGCTCGATTTACTGTCTGCCCCAGTTCGGTAAGATATGTCAAGCCAGTATTATAATATTCTTCAAATTGGGCAATTTGTTCTTGCGGTAACGAGTCATTAAAAGACGACAGACATAAGCGTTCTGAGCAGATTAAGCTAAAGATAATGTAGTCGTAAGCAAGATTTTTTTTATAGTCGCCTGTGGTATTTATTTGGATAGCTTGACAGATATTTTGTTCAGCTTGCGCCAGTAATTCAAAAGCTACTGCTCTATCTGAGGTATTTTTTGGTAACAAGCGTTGATTGTTACCAAGTTGCATATAGCATCTAGCCGCACTCTCATCATGGCCTAAGTGCTGATAGAGATTTCGACTTTGCTGGTAATATTCAATTGCCTTCGTGTAATCCTTTAAATTGCGGTAGCAACTAGCAATCCAAGATAGTTGATTAGCTACATTCTTCTCTAGACCCAATTGCTCATAGAGATCATGGCTTTGTTGATGGTAGGCGATCGCTTGTTCATATTTGCCCCAAGCTTGATGAATCGAGCCTAGTTGAAAGAAGGCACTAGCTATACCTGGTTGGTCTTCTAACTTTTGACGTTGTGCCAAGCACTTTTGCTGACATTCGAGTGCTTGTTTATATTTACCCCATTCCCGATAGCAAGCTGCTAGATTGTACCACTGATTAGCTACATTCTTTTCTAGACCCAATTGCTCATAGAAGTCACGGCTTTGTTGGAAATAGGTGATAGCTTGTTCATATTTGCCCCAAGCTTGATGAATCGAGCCTAGTTGAAAGAAGGCACTAGCTATACCTGGTTGGTCTTCTAACTTTTGACGTTGTGCCAAGCACTTTTGCTGACACTCAAGTGCTTGCTGATATTTAGCCCATTCTCGGTAGCATCCAGCCAAGTTGTACCACTGACTAGCTACATTCTTGTCTTGACCCAATTGCTCATAAAGGTCACGGCTTTGTTGGAAATAGGCGATCGCTTGTTCATATTTACCCCATTCTCGGTAGCATCCAGCCAAGTTGTACCACTGACTAGCTACATTCTTGTCTTGACCCAATTGCTCATAAAGGTCACGGCTTTGTTGGAAATAGGCAATCGCTTGTTCGTATTTACCCCATGCTTGATAGATACGTCCCAAATGCGAGTAAGCCAGAGCTATTTTGGGTTGGTCATCCAACTGCTGGCGGATTACCAATTCTTTTTGCTCACACTCAAGTGCCTGCTGATATTTGCTCCATTCCCGATAGCAATCACCGAACCAGTACCATTGGTTTGCTACATTCTTGTCTTGACCCAATTGCTCATAGAGGTCACGGCTTTGTTGATGGTAGGCGATCGCTTGTTCGTATTTGGCCCAACTTTGATGAATCCAGCCTAGTTGAAAGTAGGCACTAGCTATACCTGGTTGGTCTTCTAACTTTTTATATTGTGCCAAGCATTTTTGCTGACACTCAAGTGCTTGCTGATATTTACCCCATTCTCGGTAGCATCCAGCCAAGTTGTACCACTGACTAGCTACATTCTTGTCTTGACCCAATTGCTCATAGAGGCCACAGCTTTGTTGGAAATAGGTGATCGCTTGTTCATATTTACCCCAAGCTTGATAGATGCGACCTAGTTGAAAGAAGGCACTAGCTATACCTGGTTGGTCTTCTAACTTTTGACGTTGTGCCAAGCCCTTTTGCTGACACTCAAGTGCTTGCTCATATTTACCCCATTCCCGGTAGCAATTAGCCAAGTTGTACCACTGACTAGCTACATTCTTGTCTTTACCCAATTGCTCATAGAGGCCACGACTTTGTTGGAAATAGGCGATCGCTTGTTCATATTTACCCCAATCTTGATGAATCGAGCCTAGTTGAAAGTAGGCACTAGCTATACCTGGTTGGTCTTCTAACTTTTGACGTTGTGCCAAGCACTTTTGCTGATACTCAAGTGCTTGCTGATATTTACCCCATTCTCGGTAGCATCCAGCCAAGTTGTACCACTGACTAGCTACATTCTTGTCTTGACCCAATTGCTCATAGAGGCCACGACTTTGTTGATGGTAGGCGATCGCTTGTTCGTATTTGCCCCATGCTTGATGAATCCAGCCTAGTTGAAAGTAGGCACTAGCTATACCTGGTTGGTCTTCTAACTTCTTATATTGTGCCAAGCACTTTTGCTGACACTCAAGTGCTTGCTGATATTTACACCATTCTCGGTAGCATCCAGCCAAGTTGTACCACTGACTAGCTACATTCTTGTCTTGACCCAATTGCTCATAGAGGCCACGACTTTGTTGGAAATAGGCGATCGCTTGTTCGTATTTGGCCCAACTTTGATGAATCCAGCCTAGTTGAAAGTAGGCACTAGCTATACCTGGTTGGTCTTCTAACTTTTGACGTTGTGCCAAGCACTTTTGCTGATACTCAAGTGCTTGCTGATATTTACCCCATTCTCGGTAGCATCCAGCCAAGTTGTACCACTGACTAGCTACATTCTTGTCTTGACCCAATTGCTCATAGAGGCCACGACTTTGTTGATGGTAGGCGATCGCTTGTTCGTATTTGCCCCATGCTTGATGAATCCAGCCTAGTTGAAAGTAGGCACTAGCTATACCTGGTTGGTCTTCTAACTTCTTATATTGTGCCAAGCACTTTTGCTGACACTCAAGTGCTTGCTGATATTTACACCATTCTCGGTAGCATCCAGCCAAGTTGTACCACTGACTAGCTACATTCTTGTCTTGACCCAATTGCTCATAGAGGCCACGACTTTGTTGGAAATAGGCGATCGCTTGTTCGTATTTGGCCCAACTTTGATGAATCCAGCCTAGTTGAAAGTAGGCACTAGCTATACCTGGTTGGTCTTCTAACTTTTTATATTGTGCCAAGCACTTTTGCTGACACTCAAGTGCTTGCTCATATTTACCCCATTCCCGGTAGCAATTAGCTATCAAGTACCATAGATCAGCTACATTTTTCTCTAAACCCAATTGTTCATAGAGGTCACGGCTTTGGTGGTAATAGGCGATCGCTTGTTCATATTTGCTCCATAGTTGATAAATGCGACCTAATTGACGGTAAGTTAAAGCTACGTCTGATTGGTTTTCTAAGTTCTGCCGTTTTGCTAGACACTGTTGTTGAAATTCTACCGCCTGCTTGTATTTGCCCCAATCGCGATAGCAAGCACTTAACCAGAACCATTGATTTGCTACATTTTTCTCTAAACCCAATTGTTCATAGAGATCACGGCTTTGTTGATGATAAGCGATCGCCTCTTCGTATTTACCCCACTCTTGATAAGTTATACCTATATTCCACAGATCACTTGCTTCATCTTCAGACTTGTGACGTTCTCTGTCTATATTCAACGCCTGCTGGAAGCATTCTAGTGACTGTTCGTATTTGTCATGTGAGCGGTAACAAACACCCCTATTTCTCCAGAATAGCCGAAAAGCTGATGGATGAATATATAAGGCTAGTTTCTCAAAGCATTCCTGATAATAGTCGCTTGCTTGCTCAAATTTATCTTGTTCCTGATAACAAGTTGCAATTGACCAAGCTATGTAAGCACTGAGACTGCTATCTTGCTGAACATTGATTTCTTCTAGAAGCTCAACAGCTTTTGTATATTTATCTGTACGAATATAAGATATTGCAGTGAGTAAGTTTAATGCCCTTTGAGAGTCTTGATCCCCACCATAATTTTCTAGACTATTTTCTAGAGTCGATGTCATTTCTTCACCTAGTTCTTTAACCAACTCTCTAAGACTACAAAATATATTAGGCTCTAGCTGATTAACAATATCAATGACACAACTAACTAATTCTGCCCCTGATTCACCACAAGCAACATAAAGAATAGCTGTCTGTGCTTTTACCCGGATCTCTTCAGTAAGTGTTGAATCATTAGCAAATTCTTTCAGTAATACCAGAACTTCACATTTCTGGTTAAATAGTTCAATTTGGCGCAGTAGCCTTAACAGTTGTTTAGTTGTATCATCGTCAAAGTCTGTATCCAAACCAAGATAGGTCATAACTAATTTTTGAATTAGCTTTTTGCGACGACTGCTATTGACCTCAACTTGAGTTAAAACCTCACCCGCAAACAGCAAATCTTTTAACCGTAATTCCGACTGGATAAAGTTAGTACTTGATTCTTTTGGTAAATCTGACCAGATGATAATTGCATCCTGCGAAGATGCATTTTTTATTTTTAACTTCGCACCTGGAATTGCAGGTTCATAAGCCTCAAGATTACTGAAAAGCTGCTCAACCAGCTTATTAACCTGTTTAGGAGAATAAATTCCGTAATAGCCTAAAGCCAGTAGAATTGGCTCATTCCAACGCGGCTCATGCAAATGTTTACGGATAATTGCTAAAATATCGCTTACTTCATTGTCAGCGATATAACGTGCGGCAAAATACTCCTCAAACGTCAGGTGCATAAAGCCGTAGACTCCAGGCGCACGTTCCACAAAAAGACCTGTGGTTTCCCGCACTTTTCGTAAAAACTCCTGCACGGCAAGCCGCACTGAGTCTGATTCTAGGTCAGTATCATTTAATTCTGCTAGCTTTGCTGCTAACTGTTGTTCAACTTCTGCCTCAGTGACTAAACCAGAAGGCTTTTCCTCATGCATCCAGTAAGCCAGTGGTGCTAAAAATGCCACTACTTCATTTTGGTTCAGCAGCACTTTCGGAGCATCTGGCAACTTCTTACCTAGCTGCCAATCTTCCGTCAAGGTTTGCACTGCTAATTCATAAAGTTTCACCCGGCGGTTAGGTAGGCGCTCACCATTGCGGTGAATCAGTGCCAAAATTGTCAACAGTAGAGGGTTCGCTGTTAAGCGCTTTACACCCTCATTATCTTTTATTGCCTCTAAAATCTTCCTTGCTTGGTCATCTCCTGCTCTTTGCCATTGCGCCTCACTAGCTTCTGGCTGCTGCGCTCGCTCTATCGCCAAACACCAGCGTTCCAGGAATTTTTCTACCTGTTCGCTACCCATATCTTCAATAGTGAACTCAGCAAAACGGCTGCTCAGTTTCACATCACGGTAGCCAGCTATGCGGCTGGTAATGACAAACTTATTACTAGAGAAAGCATTGACAAACTGATCGATTCTTTCCACAATCAGCCTGCGGCTTTCTTGTTCAAATACCTCATCTAGCCCATCCAGCAGCATTAAGCACTGCCCTTGGTACATTTTTTCCAATAGTAACGTCGCCATCTCAGTTCCCGCTTCCGCTTCATCTTGAAAGTAAGCTTCCCACTGACGGTAGAATTGGCGCAGATATTCCAGCAGACTCAACTCTGGTTCTTGTTGTAATCGTTCTGCATAGTCAGCAATACGAAAGAAAATTGGCAACAGAGCTTTACCCAATTCTTCTTGAGGTTCGCCACCTATTACTGTTTCATTACCATCACGTTTGGCTGTGGCAAAATGTAGCGCTAGATAACGCAGTAGCGTTGTCTTCCCCGCACCTGGAGCGCCGAGAATCACACAGTATTGATTCTCCCGCACTGCATGGGATAAATCAATTCTTTGTGTTACTGTTTTGGTGCTAGTAGTGGGTATTGAACTTAGTAAAACTGGTTCGTAATAAGAAGGTTCGTCTAAATCGTAGGGGCTAGATATGCTCATGCTAAACCCATGTTCAGCTTTGCGAAATGTAGTCATCTCTTGGTCTAGTTTCGACGTTTCTGTAATCTGCTGTCGCCTTACTGCTTGCAGTGAAACATAAATTTGATCGAGAAAAATATCCACTTGGCGCTGGACTTGCATCACGCCACTGATTTTGAGATAGGAATTTTCAGCTATCAACCACTCCAGATAAGGATAAAACAGAGGATTTACAGGTGGACGTGCCTCAAATTTCACCAACTTACCCCGCCAATCCCAGAAATCAGGCGCACGGTTACGAAACTCTTCTAAAAATTCCTCTTTATTTAACCAAAAAATTATGACTAATTCCCGACCAAATAGCGAATCTCTCCCTAAATTCAACTGCTTCATCTCTTGTTTCAGGCGGGATGTCGGCAGTTGGTCAATTCCAAACGCCATTATCAATTTGCGTTTAGTTTGAGAATTATGCAGCCCAGTTTCATCTAAACTGTAGAGAAAGTTATACAGTGAGTTATCACTATAAAAGAAGTTCTGAGGTTCCTGAAAAGTATGATCGCTATGAGATAAAAGTAACTTGATTTCCTCGACTACCGGATGTTGTGGCCCACTCTCTGGTGCAATAGCAAAAATCGTCGTTGTTCCACTAGAAAGTTCTAAGAAACTAACTAATTTATTTAGCTCTGTTGCGTCAGTTGCACTTATAGAATAAGTGATAGATTCGTTAGAAGCCATTTTTATTGATGAATAACTGCTGATTGCAAGAGAAAAAAGCTATTTTTGGGGAGAGTTAGCAGCTTGCCAACGCTGTAAATCTTCTAATAGAATAGGGTTCACATCAAACCAGGATTTTTTACTGCGATCGTAATAACCTAATACAAATTTGTTTTGTAAAAGCTCATCACAAATCACAAACTGACCTTTGTTAGGCAAACTATGGGTGTTAGTAGTTAAGCAACCTGTGCGGTGAACTTTATCTAGTTCGGAAAAATGGTAATCACTCAAATTATATTCTCTGCGTACTTCTTGCACAGCCTCTTTCGCAACATCTAAGTTTACATATATCAAATTTAGTCTTAAAGAAACTTCACAAGCTGTACGAGCCAGTCGCACTAAGTCACGCATCACACCGCCACTTTTTTCCGAAATTAGTTCTAGCGCATCTGGATTAAATAAACCCTTATAAGCATCACCCAAACTTGCTAAACGCTTATGAATTACACTATTAAGAATGTCTCTACCAAGTTGATTAGGGATTGTAGTAGGACATAAATTTTCATCGCACTCAAATACTGGTGGATTAGTTAAATCTAAACATTTTTGAAAGCTTTCCATTGGTTGACGAAAGCTTGGAGAATACCTGAGTGAAATCGGAATCGCATATATAATATGACAACTTAGCTGAGTCAGCAGTGGACTAGCGAACATTTCCAAGGCTGTAACTTGATCGTGTCGGTCAAGACCATCTACAATCACCAGTAACTTTTGGTTGTTTCTTTTCTCAGCAGCTTCTATGATGGCGTTAACTCGCTCAATAATTTTACTAAGCTGTGGACGAATATTGAGAGTTGTAGTAACTTTCCGAGTTAAACCTTGTTTAAGAATTAGACCCAGTTTTTTGATAATTTCTGGGAGTTCAAGACCAGTATTTTCAGCGTCTTCATCTTGATAAACTACAGTTTTGAGACTTTCGAGTAAATCATTTAATAAATCGTCTTTTAAACCCCACTCTCGTTGAATAACTTTTTCAAAAATTTTAATTCCAATTAGGACTACAACCTCAGCATAGCCAATGTTGTACTGGTCGAGAGCAGTTACAGTATCAATCCAAATTACTGTATACTTGCTGTTCAAATATTGTTCTAATCGCCGCAATTCTGTAGTTTTGCCACCACCCCTGTGACCTGCTAGTAAAAATTTAGCTGGGTCATCTTCCATATCCAAGAAAGTGATTAAATTCTCTACAGGACTGTTGGCTCGCTGGACATAAAAATTTCTCAGTTCTTCAGGTGTGGTAAGCGGTTCCTCTGGCTTAAAAAGCTGATAAGCAGGCTTCCAAAAACTGGTATTACTCATGGTGACAAATCTCAACTGATATCAAACGGTGTTTTGGCTTACACTCGTCTAGCTCAGTATAACTGGGTAATTTCCGGCTGTAGATTGTTAGAAGCGAAAAACTTTATACTATAGCCCTAAATAATACTGTATCCCACTTTGAGCGCATACTAAAAATTGATGTGCCTAAATAAGGCAACGCATTGCCATAAGTCCAGTGCTGAAGACGGATTTTTCAACCTAAGCGACTGGCGAACTTAAAAGGGAGGTTCCGTCAATTGTAGCGACTGCCGTACAAAGTAGCTTTTGGTCAGACATCGCATCTCTGTATAAACATTAATAATCCTTAATAGTATTAACTATTAAGGATTGTTAACATGAGCAAAAACTGCTCACAAACCTGATTGTTACTTAAAAATCATCGAGAAACTGACTAAGGCGACTGATTACGGGGTCAACCTCTTGAGGAGGGGTAGCAACAGTATAAGAAGTATTATTTACTACTTCTAATTGACTTGGAGACGGAATGAATGATCGATCATTGACTATGAGCGCCAGTTGTGCAACTTGTTGAGAAAGTTGCAGTAGATGATGTTCCATCGCCTCCAAACGATTAGATCCCTTGGCAAAGAAACGTTCCTCAAGTCCAGCCACTTGACGTTGCAGTTCACCGATTTGTTGTTCAATCGGTGTTGTTGCTGCTGTTTGTGGAGCAGGTTGTACAGATTCCGGTACACATAAAGATTGCCACAAGGCTTCTTTACAGAGGTCGCTGAAAGTCTTGTCTGGTTGTTTTTCCAAATAACTTTCTACTTGCGCTAACAAGCTTTCATCAGCAAGCTCTGGGTTGAACGTGACGGATTTAACTACCTTTTTTGACCATTGGAACATCAGCTTTATGCCCTAGCAGCGCGATTGGAGGATAATTGTGCCTCTCCATAAATATACTGCCCCAAAGCATTCGCCTGACGGGAAGGTGCTGCTAAATGAGCATTAATCTTTGCTTCCTTGAGTAGACGTTGAACGTCGTCCCAGAAGAACTCACCACCGCCACCAGTGAGAATGACATCGGTGACGCGTTCTGGCAACCAGGCTAGCACACGGCTACAGATTTCGCGCGAAAACATCTCTGTAAGGTTGGGAAGAAAATCGTCTAGGTTGGTGGGCTTGCTAGCGCCTTTAGGACGGTAATAGCGTTCACCTCTGGGTTTGTTAACAGCAGAAATCAGCGCCAGAGATTGACTATCTGCTCCCTCGATTTCGGCAGACACCAATTCATAAAACTTATTCATACCGAAGTCTTCGCTCTTAGAAGCACCTCTGGCAAAACGGAAGTTATCTACCATCAAAAGATCGACAGTTTGATGTCCAATATCAACGATCGCTACCGATATTTTTGTAAAATCGGGACTGCTAGGACTTTTCTTCGGTTGAGCTTCTGACCACAGCAGGCTACCGTAGCCCTCTGGCATTACCCATACCTTACTTACATTCAACGATATAGATTCGCCTCGGAAGTTCAAGACATGAGGGCCACCTACTTGGCTAATCAACTGTGCTTTTTCCTTTTCAAATTGCTCTAAAGAAAGAAAAGGCAGACCAAGTACAACTGAGATATCGTCTCTGAGTTTGAAGTAGCCAGCACTTGCTAACACTTTTACCAGTGCAGCCTCTACCTTAGATTGGCCGACTCCTAGATTGGCCCCAAAATCTGCTGCTAGTTGACCAACAGCATATCCATTTCCTTGATACTCCAGCCACAAATCCATTAAGGGGTCAGTAGCTCTGGCTTCAAAAACACCACCGCGTACTTGTTCTATTGACATCTGCTTGACGTTGGCAGGTACGAATACCACGCTGCCGGGTTCACGACTCACACAAGTTTTTGTGGAAGTTCTACCTAAATCAACACTGAGAATGGTTTTCCCGGAACCACCGCCTGACTTGGTAGTAGCGGGAGGATTATTATTAACAGCATTTATGGGAGTCGTCGATGCTAACGGCTGCCTATTCATGGGTATAGCAGCACTATTCATAGGGTTAGCGGCGGAAGGTTGGTCTGTCATGAAAGCTCCTAGTTCAAACTTAACTGTAAAAAGTTGTCATGCTCATCTTACAAAAATGCGAGCAACCAGAAATTCTAGGTTGCGTCAAGTGTAGCTAGAAATACGCCAAAAATTAATTTTGACCATATCTCCGATAAGCTCTTGCCTTCGTACATCTAGTATTATTTGGCATAGTGTAGGCGAATTTTGGCCAGATGTAACCCCTGCTTTCACTGCTTTCAAACCAAAAGCGTCCGTATTTCATCTTCTAGTACGTCTTAACTGGCGCTTGAATATCCAGAAAACAAATGCTAGAACCAAACCGCCAAGTACGATTTTGGATACAGGAGCAAGGTACTTATCCACAAGTTCATACTGACTACCCAGTATGTATCCAGAGTATGTTAGCAAACCCACCCAAGCCGCGCTACCTACTGTTGTGTAAAACAAAAATGGTAGCAAGGGCATGTTGCTGATCCCTGCGGGAACAGAAATCAAGGTGCGGATTCCTGGTACAAGACGACCAATTAATACTGCTTTTTTACCTTGTCGGTCAAACCACTCTTTGGCCTTGGTAATATCTTTACTGGATATAGCCAGCCATTTGCCATACTTGTCAGCCCAAGCTTTCAAACGAGTTTCACCCAAAAACTTACCTGGATAGTACCAAATAAGTGCGCCCAATACAGAACCCAAAAGTCCTGCGAAAAACACACCAATGATATTTAGCTTTGCCCCTCCTGGTTGATATGGACTTGCTGTAAATCCAGCCAGTGGCATAATCAATTCTGAAGGAATTGGGGGAAAAAGGTTCTCTAGGAACATTAGTAGGGCGATTCCCCAATAGCCAAAATAGTTGATAGTGTTAGTTATCCATTCAAGCATTGAGTCAATTCCTGAAATTGCTGCACTAGTCTTGTTACTAAGATTGAGCCTTAGTTTTTTAAAAGGTAATTATCCCCGCTTGCTAGAGCCAAGGTAACTGGGTTGCACTAAAAGAAAGTTGCATCGCAACTTAAAAATAGACGAAGACAAGTGGAAGCTAGGGGTCTGTTTCATTAATTTCGAGGTTTAGAAAAGTTCGTAAGTAGCTCTAATTCTTGAAATTGAGCGATAAATCGCTCACTACGAACCTCACAAAATTAATGAAACGAACCACTAAGTTTTGTTTTCTAATTTTTTAGATCCCCCTTAGTCAGTTTTATAAAAAGACTAGGGAGGATCTAAAGACTTGATGGCAAATTTAAAAACATACTCTAGGGTTTTATTCTGAGTTGGTGGCTGTGGGAGAGTAGGGAGACAATTTTACCTTGTCCCCCTCATCCCCCTCATCCCCTCTTCTTTTAGGCTGTCGGGGTCAGTGATTGTACCCTTGGTTCCGATTGCCAGTCTAATGGATTCCAAACTCGATCTTCCAGCGCCATCTGTTCAATTAAACTTGCCAGTCTCAGCGCTTTGAGAGCTTGTTCACCACCTACTGAGGGTTGATTGCCACCATGTACACAATTGACAAAATGTTCTAATTCTGCACTTAGAGGTTGAATATTGCTGGTGTAGACTTTTTCAATCACACCATCTTGCCTGTAAAGTACTTGTCGGTGGTCGGTGAGAGAATTGGCAGGCGTTTGTCGGTGAATCAAAATTTCATTCTTGAGAAAATCTGCCTCAGTAAATGAATTTTTGCAATGGGCGACAATCCGGCGAATTTTTCGGTGAGTGACTTTACTGGCAGTCAGAGTAGCAACAATACCATTGGCAAACCCCAAAGTGGCAGTTACGTAATCTAAATAACCAGAGTCCAAGGAGCGAGTACCGCTAGCAGTCAATTTTGTAACTGGGGAAGCAGCTAATTCCAAAAGTAGGTCGATGTCATGGATCATTAAATCCAGCACAACCGAAACATCGTTTGCCCGATCTGAGTAAGGACTCATTCTGTGGGCTTCTAGCGCCAGCAATTCCTCGGTTTTCAGAACTTGGCTCAGTTCTTTAAAAGCTGGGTTGAAACGCTCAATATGACCTACTTGCAGGATACACTGAGACTCTGCCGCCGCATTTACTAAAGACTCTGCCTCAGAAATACTGGCTGCGATGGGTTTTTCAATCAAAACATGAATTCCCGCTAGCAGACAGCTAATGCCCACGGCATAGTGCAGACGGGTGGGAACCGCTACACAAACTGCTTCCACAAGGGGTAGCAGGTCACAGTAATCTTCAAAAAAACGCACCTTGTACTTGCTGGCAGTTTCTAATCCTCGTTCGACGTTAATATCTGCCACTCCAACCAGTTCAACATCTTTCATTGAACTCAGCACGCGAGCGTGGTGTTGTCCCATGTTACCCACTCCAATCACGCCTATGCGGATTGGTCGTGGCTGGTTGCGCTGTGTATATAGATTCGGTTCTGCCACTGACATGCTATCTTGCACTATTATTCTCTCCTCAACCACCAAATTTAGAGACGCTACGGCCGTTGGCGTTTATACTCGAAAGCCAGTTACGATCCGTCTAAAACCATCCAGATGGTAACATAGAGCCTATGTTTATGAAGAATTTCAAAGTTTGCGATCGGTTCCCGTAATCCAAACATCTTTTGTATAGATAGTTCGGGTTTGTTTTTGATTTTGCACTTTCTACAAAAAAAATATGTCTTTTTATTAACTTTAAAACATTCAGTAAGACTTAAGTGTAAATTCTCCAAAGTTTTCAGGGTCAGCTTCCTCGGTTCGGACTTCTCTCTGGGATACCGTTAGGTAATTAGTTACTGAGAGCAATATCTAATTGACAACACTAAAATTACAAAATAGTCAAAAATAATACTTAAGCTTTTTTCAAAAAAATATTCTCAGCAATTATTGTCACTGATTAACGGAAAAGATTTTTGTATGATTATTTGCAGTAGCTACGGTAGAAACATATTCTTGCAAAGAAACAAGCTACTAGCAGCGTCTCGTAGAGAAGATATCACAGCGCTTTTTGAGATTTAGGAATCTTTTTGGCATTGCTTCCTGGCATCTTGTTAAGGTGTAATTTGGCGATTTAAAATTCAAAATTTGCAATCGAGATGAAAGCTGTAATTCTGTTATCTGGGGGATTGGACTCTTCCACAATTCTGTATCAAGCTAAGGCTGATGGCTGTGAATGTCATGCTATTTCCTTTGATTACCAGCAGCGACACCGACGAGAGTTACAGTCAGCCTTTAGTGTCGCTAAAAAGGCTGCGATCGCAAAACATCAGGTAGTGAATTTTGATTTACGGCAATGGGGCGGTTCTGCACTTACCGATGACGCGATTGATCTACCCCAGGAGCGATCGCTGGATGAAATGTCTCAAAATATTCCTGTGACTTATGTTCCGGCTCGTAATACGATTTTTTTAAGCTTTGCTCTTGGCTACGCCGAAACGATCGCGGCTGAACGTGTGTATATCGGTGTTAACGCCTTAGATTACTCAGGATATCCTGACTGTCGCCCCGACTATATCCAGGCAATGCAGGAAGTTTTTCGTCTGGGAACTAAACAAGGGCGTGAGGGACAGCCAATTAATATTGTTGCACCCCTAATCAACTTGAAAAAAACTGAAATCATCCAGATGGGCAACCAATTGGGAGTTCCTTGGGAACTAACTTGGTCTTGCTATGCCGGTGATGATGTCGCCTGCGGTGTATGTGATTCTTGTCGCTTGCGGTTGGCAGCTTTTGCCGAATTGGGACTCGTTGATCCACTGGTGTATGCTTAATGGGCATTGGGAAGAGGACAAGGGGACAAGGAGAATTGGGGACAAGGGGAAAGACTTGTTTCAAATTCTCACCTCTTGTCCCCTGCTCCCCTGCTCCTTGTCCCCTTGTCCCCTGCTCCCTTCCCCCTTCCCCCTACTCCCCTGCTCCCCTCGCTTCCTCCAAGCGTCGCAGTTGAATTTGATGCAGGCGTGGGCCAACAATTGATACCACAGTGAATTCGAGATTTTCATAACAGAAGGTTTCGCCAATGGCCGGAATTTTCTGTAACTGATACAACAAAAAGCCTCCTAGTGTTTGATATTCTCTTGTCAGGGGCAAATTGAGATGCAAAACCTCGTTGAGGTCTTCGAGGTTGATTTGTGCCTGCACCAAAAATTTTTGCTCATCTAACATCTGAATCAGTAAGTCGTCACTGCTTTCAGGTTCGCTTGCATCGCCGATGATTTCGGCAATGACATCTTTGATTGTCACGAGTCCCACAGTACCGCCAAATTCGTTTACTACCATGACCATAGCGGGTTTCTCTTGCTGCATCATGGGCAAAAGTTCACTCAAGGGCGTGTGTTCGGGAACAAACCGAGCAGGACGCATCCAAGGTTGGATCTGTGTCTCTAAACTGAGCTTTCCCACAGCTAAAGGTTGTGCCAAATCTTTAAAATAAACAATGCCGCGAACATCGTCTAAAGATTCACCAATCACGGGGTAGCGTGAGTAACCAGTAGTAGCCATTTCTCTAAGTAATGTCTGGAAGGTAGCATCTTTTGGCAGCGTGATAATACTGGTGCGCGGGATCATCACATCTTGGGCCATGACATCCCCAAACTCAAAGACATTATTGAGCAGTTCTCGTTCCGCACGCTGTAAACCAGTAGATCCCCATTCTGTAGAGATAATCAGTTGCAATTCTTCAGGAGTTACAGGCGGTCTCCAGCCTTGACCTGTGTATTGGATGCCAAAAATCCGCAATAAAAAACGAGTTGATTGGTTGAGAATCCAGATGAAGGGGCCAAAAAAACGCACGATCGCTTTTACCGAAGGTCCCAAAAACCTCGCTAGCTGTTCTGAGTACAGCATGGCTAAGGATTTGGGGCATAGTTCTCCGACCACAATTTGCAAATAGGCAATAAAGAAAAAAGCGATGGGAATTGATAGGGAATGGGCGAGGAAGTTAGTCATCCCACTAGGTAAAGGCCAGGATCTTAACCAGGCATTCACCAGCACAACAATCGTGCTTTCGCCAATCCATCCCAGCGCCAAACTAGAAAGGGTAATGCCTAACTGAGTGGTAGATAGTAGTCGGTCAATACTACGTTGTAGCATTTCCACTGCGATCGCTGGAATATCCCCAGCCTTAACTAGCTGGTGAATACGCGATCGCCGCACGCTCACCATCGAAAATTCCGCCGTCACAAAAAAAGCATTTATGGCAATCAGTAGTAGCACTGACAACAACCGCAGCGCCACATCCGTCCAAATCAAATTAGGAAAACCACTCACTGCCAAAGCTCGTGTAAAACTCACGCCCTCCATTTAGGGGGATTGGGGAGTTAGGAAGGGAATAGGGTACAGGTTACAGGGTACAGATTATTCCCTATCACCTGTCACCTGTCACCTCTTCCCTCATCCCAATTCCCAATGCCAATCTACCTTCCCACAGGAATATTCGATGCCTCTAGCTTCAATTGTTGAGCAGGATAATCAGTAAGAGCAAGTGATATTTTCTTGACATCATCAAGTAAAGCTGTGGGAATGCTCACTGTACCTGAAAATGCTGGGCCATTGACAGGCAATTCTGTTGGTAAACCCTCTGTACTAGCGCTCAGGGTTCGTCCTTTATCATCGGTAACATCTAAAAAACTATACAGAAAGCGCACAGAATCCTTACCTTTGTTCTGCATTTTCACTTTCAGTAGCAAGTCACCACCAGAGTAGCGAGCAGATTGCACAGTCATAGTTACACCCTCACTTTGGGCAGTAACTGGAAAGCCTGGTAGGGGTTTTTCTTCAACCACTTCTGGGGGTTTTTCCTCTGGCTTCTGCTTGCTGCTATTGGTTTCTTCATCATCTTCCTCTAGCTTTTCCGATTTAGCAGCCTTGGTCTTACCATCAATTCGCGCCTTGACAACTTTCAGAATCTCTTCCTCTTTTAATAGCACTAGCCCTCCTTGTTGAGAGGCATTTGCCTTATTGCTGGCAAATTTGGTTGTGGGACGACCATCGGGTGCGGTAACGCCTTTAAGTGCTGAACTCCCCAGTTCAAACCCCAAAAACGCGCTCACAGAACCTGCTCCCATCATCAGGATTAACAAAATCAAAGTAAGAAGTACAGTAGAATTTATTTTCATTGCTGATAAGCTATCACATAAGAATGCTGGGCTATTTAAGAATATTGAAGCTTTTGACCTCAATCCTAAAGGAACTTAATCAATATTAGTCTGTACTATTTCATGATTAAATTATGTAGTATAAAAATTTGGTAAACTAGTGTCCAGTATTCACACGTGGTAAATTTATGCTATAATTACGGAATTGGCTAAACTCAGTGAATAAAATATTTTCCTCACTCTAAAATTAGCAAATAAGGTTGACTTAAAAAGTCAAAATAATTGGCTCGAAAAAATCCGAACAAAACAAGCGCCTTTGGCCGATTGGGGAGGCAACGAACTCATAATTCGTCTTCAGGCTGGTTCGATTCCAGCAGGGCGCACTGAATCATCAAAAAGCAGTAATAGAGGGTATGGGGCATTGGGTACTAGCAGTTGTACTGAGCATTGCTGAAGTGTTGGTGAGTAATTATTGTCCTTTGCTCCCCACTCCCCACCCACTCGCTAATCTTACCGAGGTGGTAAAGTTTCAAATCTGAATTCAGTTCCCACTTTGAGTTTGTCGCTATTCAAACGAGGGGACATAATCAGCGATGTGTCATAAGGATTTGGTAAATCAGGGGTACGAAGATAAGGATCGTTACCAACTTGCTGAGTTAAGACATCATGATATAAAGTGTTAACCAACTCAGCATCACGGGCAATTTCATTTTCTGGGAAGGAACCACCGAAACTAGAACCAGATCCTAGAAGTGAGTCTACCTGACGCTTGAGGCTGCCATTTTCGTAGAAATTGCGATCGTGACTAAAAAAAGCTCGTTCAAATACATCACTCGTAGTTTCAGTTCTGGGGGTTGCGGTTTGGGCAAATGCAACTGAGGGAAAAGCAATACCAGCAGCAAGCAGCACCAATAAACCACCAAAGGTTTTAAATTTTATACGCACGTTTCTGACTCCTCAATTTTCGTTTTGGGCGAATCTTAATTTATGCTTAAGTTCAGAACTCTGATGAGTTCAACCTTTGGTGTAGCACAACTTTTAATGTTTTGTAATGACGTATCCTACTGAAACTCTTACCCACTCAGATATTTGGGCAACCACTCCTGATTTGACAACCTTGCGCCACAAGCTACTAGATTTATTTTCTCAACGGGCTTATCAAGAGGGTGATTTTGTTCTCGCTTCTGGGCTACGTAGTTCTTATTATGTCAATAAGATGCAGGTAACACTCCATCCCCAAGGAGCTTTAGCTGTTGGACGATTGTTGTTTCCTTTACTACCTGTAGATACTCAGGCTGTAGCAGGTTTAACGATGGGGGCTGATCCAATGGTGACAGCAGTCAGTATAGTTTCTGTTTATGAAAACCGGCCCATACCAGCGCTGATTATTCGCAAGGAAGCCAAGGGTTATGGGACGAAAGCTTATATAGAAGGCCCCACTTTACCAGAGGGTGCAAAAGTAGTAGTTTTAGAAGATGTGGTGACAACTGGGCAATCTGCTCTCAAAGCAGTTGAGCGTCTTAAAGATGCAGGTTATACCGTTAATCAAATAATTTCCCTGGTAGACCGACAACAAGGTGGAGGTGAGTTGTATCAGTCAGCCGGGTTAAAGTTTGAAACTTTGTTTTCGATTCAAGAAGTTCAGGAACGCTATCGACAACTGGCGAAATCATGAATATCTCAATATATACGATTTAGTTAGAGACTAAAACATATATTCATGTAGTCTAGATCCAAAAACCCCCACATTTGGGGGATTTTCCGTTAAAGCCAGCAGCGGGATTTGAACTCGCGACCTTCCGATTACAAGTCGGATGCACTACCACTGTGCTATGCTGGCGATTTTACTGATTACTCTAAGTAGCAACCACAATTTCTTATTGTACCATAATCAATTTATTTGTCTAGCTGTAATTGCTAAAAAATATCTCCCTCTTCAGAAATAAGGCTAGAAGACTAGAGATTTGCACCTGGACAGTTTAGTTGGCGTTGCAATTGTGATGAAACAGAAACAAATCTGCGATCGCAATCACGGATAAAGTTGATAAATTAATATCCATACCAAAAGCTAACTCAAATCCTGGGCTGAACGCAAAAATATCTCGTCAGTTCCAAAACTGTATTTTCTTAGCACGGCTGAATAAAGGGACAGAAATATATAATTATTTTTTACAGATTATAAGCATGGCAGCATTGCTCGGACGAGATTTATTAAGTCTAGCGGACATCAGTTCTACGGAAGTTCAAGAACTCCTGCAATTGGCAACTCAACTTAAATCACAACAACTGAAGTTGCAATGTAATAAAGTTTTGGGGTTGTTGTTCTCCAAAGCTTCTACTCGCACACGGGTAAGTTTTACTGTGGCGATGTACCAACTGGGTGGACAGGTAATCGATCTTAACCCTAATGTCACTCAGGTTAGCCGTGGAGAACCTTTGCAGGATACGGCGCGGGTGTTAGACCGATATCTGGATATTTTGGCAATTCGCACTTTTGCCCAGCAGGATTTAGAAACTTTTGCTCATTATGCCAAAATTCCGGTGATTAATGCACTTACTGATGCAGAACATCCTTGTCAGGTATTGGCGGATCTATTGACGGTTCAAGAAAGCTTTAATACCCTTGCTGGGTTAACTTTAACCTACGTGGGTGATGGGAATAATATGGCTAATTCTCTGATGTTGGGCTGTGCGTTGGTAGGGATGAATGTCAGAATTGCCACCCCTAGCGGATATGAGCCAGATTCTAAGATTGTAGAACAAGCAAGAGCGATCGCTAATAACAAAACAGAAGTCCTTGTCACTCATGATCCAGAATTAGCAGCTAAGGGTTCTACTGTACTTTACACTGATGTTTGGGCAAGTATGGGGCAAGAATCTGAAGCCGATAATCGGATGCCAATTTTCCAGCCTTACCAAATTTCGGAACAGCTATTGAGTCTTGCTGATCCAGAGGCAATTGTTTTACACTGCTTACCAGCCCATCGTGGTGAAGAAATTACTGAGGCAGTTATTGAAGGTTCTCAATCAAAAGTTTGGGAACAGGCAGAAAATCGCTTACACGCTCAAAAAGCTTTGCTTGCGAGTATCTTAGGGGCAGAGTAAGGGAATAGGGCACAGGGGATAGGGTATAGTTTTCTTCCTTGTAACCTGTAACCTGTACCCTGTTATATTCTTATTTGTCAAAAGGCAAAAGAGAAGAAAATAATTTTACTTTTGCCTTTCATAATTTTTACTTTTCTCTTGTTATGGGGAGTTTTTTGTAGTACTAATGTTCTAGAGACATTAATAATTACTTCCCGCAAATTTATGGAACGTCTAACGGAAGCTCAACAAGAACTTTACGAATGGTTGGCAGAATACATCAGAACGCACCAGCATTCGCCTTCAATTAGGCAAATGATGCAAGCGATGAACTTGAAGTCACCAGCACCAATTCAAAGTCGTTTAGAACATTTACGCACTAAAGGATATATAGAATGGACTGAAGGACAAGCGCGAACAATTCGGATTTTGCGTCCTGTTAAGCAAGGTGTACCAATTTTAGGCACGATCGCGGCTGGTGGTTTAATAGAACCGTTTACTGATGCTGTAGATCATTTAGACTTTTCTAATTTATCATTACCTGCCCAAACCTATGCTTTGCGCGTAGCTGGCGATAGTATGATTGAAGATTTAATTGCTGATGGTGATGTGGTATTTCTGCGTCCAGTAGCAGAACCAAATCATTTAAAAAATGGCACCATCGTCGCCGCCAGAGTTGATGGATTCGGTACAACATTAAAACGTTTTTATCGCCAAGGCGATCGCGTTACCCTCAAACCAGCAAATCCTAAGTACAATCCCATTGAAGTCAGCGCTATGCAAGTACAGGTGCAAGGTTCACTCATTGGTGTTTGGCGTGGTTACAACTGAATTGGGGAATAGGGAATGGGAAAGATAAGTACCAATGACCAATGACCAATGACTAAATGAATATGTACCTGACGAAAAATCCAGTGCAGCAACTGCCCACTTTCCGGTTGAAATTACCGTTTGCAAGGGAAAGTAAGGGCAGTTATTACACGCAACCATTACCAGGATGCCCAAGAATGCCTCCGTCTCTGCAATTGCGGCAATATCAGCACCAAGCGATCGCTAGCTGGTTTACCAACAATGGCAGAGGGACGCTGAAAATGGCTACTGGTAGTGGTAAAACCATTACTGCATTAGCGATCGCTTGTGAATTATATCAGCAGATTAATTTACAAGTTCTGGTGGTGGTATGTCCCTACCGCCATCTCGTCACCCAATGGGCGCGAGAATGTGAAAAATTTAATTTGCAACCCATCTTAGCTTTTGAGAATTTACGCACTTGGCAAAGTCAACTTTCTACCCAAATTTATAATCTGCGTTCTGGTTCTCAACGATTTGTCACGGTAATTACTACGAACTCCACTTTAATTGGAGATGGTTTTCAGTCTCAACTCAAATATTTTCCCGCGAAAACTTTAATTATTGGGGATGAGGCGCATAATTTAGGCGCACCCAAGTTAGAAGAAAGTTTACCGCGCAGTGTGGGGTTGAGACTGGCTTTGTCTGCCACACCAGAGAGATATTTTGATGATTTTGGGACGCAATCTCTATTTGATTATTTTGGCCCAGTTCTCCAGCCAGAGTTTACCTTGAGGGATGCGATCGCTCAAGGTGCTTTGGTACATTATCTGTATTATCCGGTGCTAGTAGAGCTAACTGAAGCAGAAAGTATTGCCTATTTAAAGTTAACTAAAAGAATTGGGCGATCGCTACTATATAGAGGACGAGAAAATGGCGAAGTGGGATTTGAAGATAATGAAGATTTAAAGCCGTTATTGATGCAAAGAGCAAGATTAATTGGGGCGGCGGAAAATAAATTAAATGCTTTGCGAGATTTAATGATCACTCGCCGCGAAACTACTCACACACTTTTTTATTGTAGTGATGGTTCCCAAGATGCAGGACAACGTTCATCTCTACGCCAACTCAAAGCTGTTGCTAAAATTCTCGGAGTAGATTTAGGGTACAAGGTAAGTACCTATACAGCCCAAACAACTTTACAAGAACGAGAAATTTTACGGCATCAATTTGAAAGCGGTGAGTTGCAGGGTTTAGTCGCAATTCGTTGTTTAGATGAAGGTGTTGATATTCCAGCAATTCAAACTGCGGTGATTTTATCAAGTTCTGGTAATCCGCGCCAGTTTATTCAGCGAAGGGGGCGAGTTTTACGCCCTCATCCTGGTAAAGAACGGGCCACTATATTTGACATGATTGTTTTGCCACCAGATTTAGATCGAGAAACTATCGAAGTTGAGCGCAATTTATTGAAAAAGGAATTGCGTCGCTTTGTAGAGTTTGCTGATTTAGCTGATAATGCAGGCGTTGCAAGAATGAAGTTACTTGATTTGCAAAAGCGCTATGGTTTATTAGATATTTGATGATGAACTATATAGTTGTATTATTTTGTAAAATTTTTCGAGTTTTGAAAAAAGAAGCATTAAATATGAAATAATAAAGTTATGAGGTAAGGATTCAGGTGCTGGGGTATTGACAAGTGTGGTAGGGGAAGCAGAATATAGCAATTATGGAAAAAAACCTGCCACTAAAACTAGACACTGAAACCCTAAAACAGTTGGAGAAAGAGCAACTGGTAGAGATGCTTATGGAGCAGGCAAAAGCTATAGAACAGCTAAAATCCAGAGTAATAGAACTAGAATCTGTAATAGAGAAACTCAAAGTTAGGGACTTGCGAAAAAATAAAGTACCAGCCATTCTAGAATATTTAGGAAGCGCGGATCTACTAACCCCCACTAAATCTCTAGAATGAAAATCCCTCAAGTCATGCTGACTGACACCATCAAATCTACCTTTAAAGATGCAGCCAAAAAACTAACTGGCAGTCGCAAAAGAGACTTCATGGCAAAAGTCACCGAAGATTACTTCGATAGTTCAGCCCGCAAAGCAGAAACAGTGTTGGGGTGGAATCGCCAGAGTGTACAACTTGGCTTGGATGAACGGCGGACGGGGATAGTCTGTGTAGATAACTATCAGGCAAGAGGAAGACACAAGAGTATTGAGATTCTGCCCAATTTAGAATCGGATATTCGTTCATTGGTAGATGCTAAAGCTCAAACCGACCCAAAATTTCAATCAACTTTTCTGTATGCGCGCATTAGTGCCAGAGCAGTAAGAGAGGCATTGTTAGGTGAAAAGGGATACGACCAGAGCGAATTACCGTCTCGCCAAACCCTAGGGACGATTCTTAATGGCTTGGGGTATCGCCTAAAAAAACACAAAAAACCAAGCCCTTGAAAAAGATTCCCCAAACAGATGCCATATTTGAGAATGTGTTCCGGGAGAATCAGGCATCAGATGAGAATCACAAATCGTTGAGAGTGTCTATTGATACTAAAGCCAAAGTGAAGATTGGGAACCTTTCTAGAGGTGGTAAAGCCCGGACACTGGAGGCAAAAGCCGCTGATGACCACGATACACAGTGGCAAGAAGTCTTAGTTCCATTTGGTATTCTCAACACACACAGCCAGCAGCTATCAATTTACTTCGGTCAGTCGGCTGAAACTAGTGATTTTATTGTCGATTGTTTAACCGCTTGGTGGCATGAGAATCAACACAATTACCTTGAGCTTGATGAATGGGTGATTGATCTCGATGGCGGTGCGGCGACTCGCAGTGACCGCACACAATTTATCAAACGCATGGTTGAACTGTCTGATGCGATTAATTTAAGAATCCGACTGATTTACTATCCTCCCTACCATAGCAAGTACAATCCGATAGAACGGTGTTGGGCTACTTTAGAAAACTATTGGAATGGCGCGATTTTAGATTCTGTTGAAACCGCACTACATTGGGCTTCTAATATGACTTGGAAAGGTATTGCACCCATTGTACATCTGGTTG
The DNA here is from genome assembly GCF_009873495.1 of Nostoc sp. ATCC 53789. Taxonomy (GTDB): domain Bacteria; phylum Cyanobacteriota; class Cyanobacteriia; order Cyanobacteriales; family Nostocaceae; genus Nostoc; species Nostoc muscorum_A. The sequence goes on from NZ_CP046703.1 coordinate 5,178,422, forward strand.
AAACCACCTATGAAAAAGGAATTAAGGTTCTTTCACAAGAGTTAGAACAATATCAACCTTTCTGGCAACGTTCTGAAACATTACCCAAATGGGATATCACGATTGTCCCAGTTTGATTGGTATCTTATTTTATTGCAAGTCCCTTAGTAGAGACTTAGACAGCACAACATCATCAAAACCACCGTCGGCAGACATCCTCAAAAAAACCGAGAAAAAACTTGAAGATGAAGCAGGGGAGAGTGAAACGCCAAAACGGAAACCAGGAGGACAGCCAGGACATCGGGGAAAAACGAGAAAGGGTTTTGGGAGAGTAGATAGGTTTGAGATATTAAGACCGCAAGTGTGTTTTTGTTGTGGTCAAAAGGAATTCAGTAACGAACCAATAAAAATAGAAACCCAGCAAGTAGCACAGTTGGTAGAAAGACCTATCGAAATCGTAGAATATCAAAGACATACCTGTATTTGCAGCGAGTGTGGGTCAAAACAAACAGCAGACTGGTCGCCAGAAATAGTACCGGGACAAGATATAGGAATCAGACTGCAAGCTTTCTTGGGATGGATAAATAATTACGGGCATTTACCATACGAGAAACAACAAGAATTGTTGTGGGAACTGGGTGAAATAGAAATTGGAGTCGGGACTTTAGTAGCCACAAATGAACGAATAGATGGTGCCGTAGCTCAAAGTATTGACAACCTTAAAGAGTGGATAAAACAAACCCAGCCGAATATCCATTCGGATGAAACACCTTGGGTAATCAAAGGGGTAAAAGAATGGTTATGGATTTTTGCCAATACCGATTTCGCTTTATTTCATGCGGCTGATACTCGTTCTCGCGCCGAATTAGAGGCAATTTTGGGTTCAAGTTACTCTGGTGTACTCAGTTCTGATGACTTTAGTGCTTATAACGGTTATCCGGTGAAAGCCCAACAGAAATGTCAGGCGCATTTACGCCGTCACTTCAAGAAACTCATCTTAATTCCTGGCTTGAATAACAAAGAGATTGGGTCAGCATTTGTCAGCCTGATAGATGAAGGTTTTAAAAACTATGCTCTCTTCCAACAAACTAAAAACATTGATGAGTTCTGGAGTTGGGCATCCGAGTTTAAAATAAAAGTTGAATCTTCCATTCATTCATGGATTGATAAAGCTGGAGGAGAAGCTGGTAAACTTTTACGCTCCTTACGTAATAAAGCTCATCAATGGTGGTATTTCTTAGACCACCCGGACATACCCCCTGATAATAATTTAGCAGAACGAACATTACGTTTAGCAGTCACAAAACGAAAAGTCAGTGGTGGTTCTCGTTCTATGAAGCGATTCCAAGATACTGCTAATTTATTGACTGTTATACAAACTTGTCGCCGTCAAGGACGCTCTGTAATTGAGTTTTTTGACCAAGCTATCAAAGCGATGGTTAACTCTTCTGTGCAGACCCCTTCTTTAATTCCTCTCGTTTAGACCTGAATCCTTACGTTATGAGTTAGATCATAATGGGATGTAAGCGGCTTTAAAAATTTCACTTACATCACATTATGATCTAGATTTTTAATATTAACAATACCAGAAGACAATTCAATAATAAAGTCTTTTTTCAAATAAAATTATAAATTTGAAAAAATAGTTTTTGCAAAATTAAAGATAATGCTAACAGTGGCTTTACGGAGGTAAATACAGCAGTAGAGAAAGTTAAAATATAGAAAAACTATATTTCCAATACCCAAGATGTCACAAGAGGCGAATATCGATGATGTGCAAGAGCCAATAAACAGCGCTCCGCCGGAGGTACGGCGAATTATTGAGCGGGTATGGAAGCTAGAAAAAGGCAGGCTAGATAAGAAGATTAACAGCCATATAAATGATAATATTTTGGACATTATTAAGGAAGAGGTGCGATGAAGCTGACTTCAATCAAGCTATGCAACTTTCGCTCCTTTTATGGTACGACACCAGAGATGCTCCTCGCTGGTGGAGATGTTGAGAACACGACGATTATTCATGGTAATAATGGCTCTGGAAAAACCAGTTTACTAAATGCCTTTACTTGGGTATTATATGAAAAATTTAGTGCAGCATTTGCGTCGATAGAACAGTTAGTTAATAAGCGTGCGATCGCAGAAGCTCAAAAAGGTCAAGCTGTAGAATGTTGGGTAGAGATTGGCTGGGAACATGAAGGTAAACGCTATCGAGTTAAACGCGCCTGTCGGGGTTACAAAAACGAAAGTGATTTTGATGCTGGCAAAACTCAATTAACCATGTGGGTTGGTGCAGATGATGGCAAATGGAATATACCAACTCAGCAACCAGACGATATAATTAATCAAATTTTACCCGCTACTTTACATCAATATTTTTTCTTTGACGGCGAACGAATTGAAGAAATAGTCCGTTCTGATAAAAAAGCTGAAATTGCCGAAGCTACAAAAATTTTCTTGGGTGTGGAAGTAATCAACCGTTCCATCAGACATTTGGGAGATGCTAAAAAAACTCTAGAAAATGAGTTAAAAGCTATTGGTGATTCTGAAACCAAACAACTATTACGACAGCAAGAAAAGATAGAACGCGAACGCGAACGCATTACCAAACGGCAAACGGAAATTAAAGAAGAGTTAGAATATCAACAAACTTTTAAAAAAGAGACAAGCAACCGTTTGCGAGAACTGAGTGCTGCTAAGGAATTACAAGAAAGATGGCAGGATTTAGAATCGCAGAAAGCGGCAAATCAAGAAGAATATAAAAAAACCAAAGAAGCGCTAAAAAAAGTTATTTCCGCGCGTGGTTATACAGTTTTACTTTCAGAAACTACATCCCAGTTCCGAGGAATTATCAATGATTTGAAGCAGCGCGGCGAGTTAACATCAGGAATTTCGCGGGAATTTGTAAATGATTTACTCAATTCTCAGCGCTGTATTTGTGGTGCAGAATTACACGAGGGTAATCATTCTCATACTCATGTGAGTACGTGGTTAAATAAAGCCGGTTCTTCGGCGGTAGAAGAAACTGCAATTCGGATGATAGCACAAGTAGACGAAATTGATAAGCAAGCTATAGGATTTTGGGAAGAAGTTGATAGAGAACAAAGTAGAATTAATCAGTTAAGGCAAAGCATATCTCAAATTGAAGGGGATTTAGACAATATTCAAGAAAGGTTGCGAAAAGACGCTAATGAAGAAATTAGCAGTTTACAAAAACGCTTAGATGAAATTGAAAGTAAAATTGATGAATTAAATAGAGAACAAGGTGCAAATCAGCAGCAAATTGCTCAACTCACAACTGAAATTGAAGGTTTAAATAAACAAATTGCCAAGCAAAAGCTGAATGAAGACAAGCAAACTTTAGCACAGCGACGAATTAACGCTACTCAAGATGCAATCGAACGGTTGACAGAAGTTAGAAATCGTCAAGAACAACAATTTCGCCTGCAACTAGAAAAGCGAGTACAAGAAATATTTATGGAGATTTCTGTGACTCCATATATTCCTAAAATTAGCGATAAATATGAACTGACATTAGTAGAAAATACTACAGGTATAGAAGCACCAGTTGCAGCATCTACCGGTGAGAATCAAATTCTCAGTTTATCCTTTATTGCCAGCATTATTGACAAAGTACGGGAATGGAGTGAGAAGAGAAAAATGATGATGATTCCCGATAGTAGCACTTTCCCAATTGTCATGGATTCACCCTTTGGTAGTTTGGATGAGAATTCGCGGCGACACATTGCGAAGACAATTCCCCAATTAGCGAATCAGTTGATAGTTTTAGTAACTAAAACTCAGTGGCGGGGTGAAGTTGAAACGGAAATGACAGACAGAATTGGTAGAGAATATGTGCTTACGTATTATTCTTCTAAGCCTGATTGCGAACAAGATTATATTGAGTTGGGTGAAGAAAGATATCCTTTGGTGAAACAAAGTCCGAATGAGTTTGAATATACGGAAATTATCGCAGTTGAACGGAATGGGTAATTACTCACCCAGAGGCGCAAAGGTTTTTTCTTGGTTACATTTGAGAAAAAGAGAGGAATAAGGTTATGGTTGCGAGTCCAGATGGAAATTATATGTCTCCCCAAGAATACCTGGAATGGGAAGAACACCAAGAAATTAAATATGAATATATTGATGGTGAAGTTTTCGCCATGACTGGGGGTACTCTTCCCCATACAACTATTGCTTTAAACTTAGCTTCAGCGTTAAAAACTCATCTAAGAGGGAGTGAGTGTCTTCCCTTTATGGCGGATGCGAAAGTAGGTGTATCTGAGAAGGGGCCTTTTCATTATCCCGATGTTGTGGTGAGTTGCGATGAACGCGATAAACAAGCTATTCAGTTTCTCCAATATCCTTGTTTAATTGTTGAAGTTCTTTCCCCAAGTACGGAAGCTTACGACCGAGGTACAAAATTTACGCGGTATCGTCGCATTCAGACTTTGCAAGAATATGTCCTCATCGATGCTGAAAAAATTGGTTTAGATTGCTTCCGGTTAAATGATAGAGGACTCTGGGAGTTACATCCTTATGAAGAAGGGGATGAAGTTCATTTAACTAGTGTTGATTTTCACTTTCCTATTTCTTTGGTTTATGAGAATGTTCAGTTTCCAACCTGAGTTTAGGGGAAACTACAGATGGTGGCAGAAAAAGTAAAACTATATTCGGATGATTAAAAATGACAGCACACGAAAGAGAACAGTTAATTAAAGATATCAACGTACTGCTACATCAAGCTTATGACAGTACTTTAGTTGAAATTCACGCACTATTAAAAAGAATCGATAATGTAGATGATGAAGAAGACTTAAAAGATATTAAGGAAGCTAGGGAAGATATACGCATTAATGGCACTGTGTCTTGGGATGAAATTCAAAACGAAATAAGAAACGAAATAAACAAGGATGTTGCGTGAGTTACGAAGTTAAATTTTCAAGGGGTGCGAAAAAGCAGTTTAGGAAACTACCTATAGACGTACAACAGCGCATACAAACTAAAATCAATGACTTGGCAATAGAACCGCGTCCAAACGGGGTAAAAAAATTACAAGGTGATGATAATTCATATCGTATTCGAGTAGGAGATTATCGAGTTGTTTATGAAATAGATGATGATGTTTTGATAGTGACTGTAATTAAAGTAAAACATCGTAGCGAGATTTATAAAGATGAAAGTTAGCGGAGTAGGGAATATCGGTGCGATGCCTACGGCGGCAAGCTACGCTAATTTTGGTAGGATTAGATCGTGCTAGTAATCCTGAAGAACCGTTTATCGCCGTGGTGAGGTGGTGGAGGCTGAACCCTCAATGCCACGATGGACTATGTTAGTGGATAATTTGTTTGTTTAGCGATCGCCTACATACTAGTATAAAATAATGCTTTAATAGTTACTATCACTTCCAACTTTCGGTTAAAATAGCAACAATGTAGATATTAAAACAATGGCTGCAAATAGAATCAGGGTTGCTAAAGATAAGGCTGAGTTGGTGAAATCTCTAGTCGCATCAAAAGACACAACTGGGCCTTTTCAAACTTATGTAGAAGTTATGGTGTTTGCAGCAGCATTGGGCGTTAAAAATAAAAAGCGTGTTCCTTTGGGGGAAACTACAAAAAGAGAACCATCTCCAATTCCACAAGAAAATTTTGCTTCATTGGGTTATGACCTAATCATTAAATTATTAGGAATCACTGAAACTAAAGATATCAACATACTTTCATCTAGAGAAGAACAAGATGAAGATAAACGTACTCAAATATTTGAAGAGTATGCTAACGCAGGACTAGAAATTTTACAAAACGAGTTGCGCGGTTCTGTTGACTACTCAGAGCGACTTTTATTAGTTCTGATTTCTGAAAAAGGAACAAAAGAACAGCTAGAAGAAGAATTTGATCTCAGTAAATTCTTAACTTAATTTTTTCGTTTACCTAATTAACTTATTAAATATGAAAAATATAGTATATTATTGTCAACGATTTGCAGAATTAAATGTGAGTAGTAGCCGGAAGCGTGGTAATGCTCAATATAAACCAATATTACTTTTATCTGTAATTGATTTAATTACGCGAGGTGTCATTACTACTAATGAGATTCCAGTTTCAGACGAATTAGTTCAAACATTTGAGAGGTATTGGAATGTAATCGGTTCTCCATCTTACAAAGGTGGTTTACACTATCCTTTCTTTCATCTGCAAAATGAAGGCTTTTGGTACTTGAAATTTAAGCCTGAATTTAATGGGTTACAACCAAAAACAATTAATAAACTAAAGGAGGCTGTTGAATACGCATATCTAGACAGTCAATTATTTAACTTTTTACAAGATGAATTTTGCTGAAAAGAACTAATTGATGCACTTGTGGCAGCTTTCTTTTCTGATAATGAAAATGATATAGAGTCTATTTTACAAATAAATCAAACCTTTCAGGATGACGCGGTAGAGATAGAAAAATTAATTGAAAGGGGAAATTTAGACACTAATCCAAGGTTGAGCTTGAAACGGGCAGTTATTAGAAATGCTTTTTTTAGGACAGCAATTATTCGTATATATGACTACAGATGTGCCTTTTGTGGGCTAAAAGTAACTAAAAAAATAAATCAAAATATTGTGGATGGCGCACACATCAAGCCATTTTCACAGTTTTATAATAATAAAATTCATAATGGAATTGCTCTTTGCAAAAATCATCATTGGGCATTTGATAGGGGTTGGTTTGCTGTAGATGAGCAATACAAAATCATAGTTAGCAATAATTTGGAAGAAGTATCTCCCCATGCTAAACCTATAAAAGATTTTCATGGTGAAACAATACTTCTACCAAATAAAGAGCAACACTTTCCAGAACTGGAAGCGCTGCAATGGCATCGCCAAAATATATTTCAAGCATAATTACAGGATAGGTGGAAGTCCTACTGCTTTCGGTTCAACAAACTTACCATCAAAACCTATAGTTTTATCTTCCACAGTCCTAGCATCCGCCAAAGCCTTACGAAGTTCAGCACGTTCCATCTGTTCCTGAATTCCACCCAGAATGTAAACCAATAATTTCGCCGCTAAATCTCGTCCAGCAACCTGCACCCGCTTTTTATTTGGGTCATACAAAACCCCATACCAGAGAGATTGAGGATATTCCATACCACTAAAACCACCTTGCTGGTCAAACTTCCGCAGTTTCTTAAAAATATCTGCCAGGGAAAAACCTTTTTTAAAAACCAAAATTCCCAAAGCTTGCGCTAATGCAACTTGAGCAACTGGACGGAAAAGCATATTTCCTTCACCTCCATCTTTCTCAAAGCTGAAGCGCCGTAAAGCTGGTGTATCCTCATGTTCTAAAATCTTATAACTAGAAAGACTAGCCAAAGAATCAAATAGCTTTTTAAATTCCTCAATTCCCTGCTCAAGTTCTTCATCCTCTGGACGCATGGGAATTAGACCTTTCTCCAAAGGTTTCCAGTGAGGGAACTTTTGAGCCAAATATCGCTCAGACATATCTTGAAGAGCTTGCAAAGTGGTCAAAACTGTAGAATTAGAAGCCACTGTTGCACTATTCCAATTAACACGGGGATTGCGCTCTTGTCGTTGTTCTAATAGTGGATGTGTAACTGCAATTTTTCTAGCAACGATCGCAAAACCATCATCTTCATTCAACTGTGTTAGCTGACCTTTAGTCAAGGGTGCAGCCATCAGATTGACATGAACAAAAATCGATCTCACCCTCCGCCTCGCCTCGGTGCGAGTTTCCCCAGGCGCTACCGCACAGATGAACTCAATCCCAATTTTTTCCTTGGGTAAATTTTGCAAGTAAGCAAGGTCTACTTGGTACTTTTCTATCAAATCATTGACTGTAATAAAACTGTCATCAGCACCTTTATCTTTTTTATAGCGCTGGAGTTTGCGAGTTTTAATTAACTCCATCAACCCCTGTACCCCCATTAATCGGTGTTGACCATCTAGTGCATAAATAGTCACATCATCCTCAGAAATATTTAGCAGACCTACTTTAGCGTCTTTATCTAAGGGTATAAAATCAGTAGTAGACTTTGTGGCGCGTCCTTCGTTATCCCACTCAGCAGCTTTGGGATTATCCACCCACGGTTGATTAATTACTACTAGCACTGGCGGAAACTTGTGATTTTGTCGAGCTGCTAAATACTGCACTAGCGGTGCTTGACGTGACCAATCTAGGGGACGCTGCTGAATTTCATCAATACTATCCGCATCAATTTCGACATTATCAGTCTCAGGATTATACTTTTTTTGAAACAGAGGTAAGCCAGAGGCGAAGTGAACCCGACCTGCAAACCATTCCAAGGTAACAGAACTAACATAAGCCTCAGTACCACCCATCTCGGTTTTTTGAACGAGAATCTGATCTTTTCTCCCTAAAAACTTCTCCAGGAGTAAAGCTAGTACCTGTTTTTCCTTGTTTTCTCGTTCCAGGTACTCTCTAGCGATGTCAGCCGTTGGGTCAGATGCACTATCTTTCATGTTAAATTTTAAAAACAGAATAGGATTATGTCGTTTAATTATCCAAAATTTTGGATATTAGTAGTAAAGTTTTTAAAAACTTTTCTTCAACCCACGGAGGTGGGTTTTGTATGTATAGCCGCGAATTCTATTCGCCCGGATATTACGCCAGTGTTTCCAGAGAGAAGGAGAAATGACTACAGCACAACAAGCAGAAAATAAAAACCAGCAAACACGTACTGTAGCAGAGTTAGTGGACTACATCCAAGCTCTCACCATTGAAATTCAAGAATTGTATTGTTTGGATGAGATACCTTGGGTGGTGGGCTATTCGGGCGGCAAAGATAGTACTGCTACCTTACAGCTTATCTGGAATGCGATCGCAGCACTACCAGTTGAAAAGCGAAAAAAGATTATTCATGTTATTACAACTGACACACTAGTAGAAAACCCTGTAGTCTCTGTTTGGGTACGCAAATCCTTAGAAAGGATGAAAGTTGCTGCTCAAGAACAGAAAATGCCCATTGAACCCCATTTATTACACCCAGAAATCAAAGAGACATTCTGGGTAAGCTTGATTGGTAAAGGTTATCCAACGCCACGAGGAAAATTTCGTTGGTGTACAGACCGTCTGAAAATTCATCCTTCTAATCACTTTATCCGTGATGTAGTTAGAGTAAATGGGGAAGTTATTCTTGTTTTAGGTACGCGCAAGGCTGAAAGTATCAAGCGTGCTATCTCAATGGAAAAACATCAAGCAGGTAGCCTAAAAGACCGCCTCGTTTCTGAGATAAGTTCACCTACATCTTTGCTTTACCATAGTGCAAGCTTACCTAATTCTTTAATTTATAGTCCTATTGAAGATTGGCGTACTGATGAAGTTTGGATTTACCTAAATCAGTGGCAAAATCCTTGGGAATATAGCAATAAAGACTTGTTCACCATGTATCGAGGTGCTACAGCAGATAATGAATGTCCTTTAGTTGTTGATACTTCTACTGCTAGCTGTGGTGATTCTCGATTTGGTTGCTGGGTTTGCACAATTGTTAGTAAAGATAAATCAATGGAGGCAATGATTCAAAATGATGAAGAAAAAGAATGGATGCAGCCTCTATTAGATATTCGCAATGAATTAGATAATAGAGATGACCGCGATAAAAGAGACTTCCGTCGCATCTGGGGAGAAGTCCAACTTTTTGAACGTCATGTAGATGGTGAAACTTCTATTGAACCAATTCATGGCCCCTATACCAAATATTGGCGGGAACATTGGCTAAGACGATTATTAGAAGCGCAAACAAAAATCCGTCGTACAGCGCCAGAAAATATGCGCGATATCACCCTAATTACTCTCGAAGAAATGAGCGAAATTCGTCGCATTTGGCTAGAAGAAAAACACGAATTTGATGATAGCTTACCCCGGATTTATCAAGAAGTGACAGGCGAAGAATTTCAAGACCCCCGTCCTGGTGCAGACTATAGCCTACTAGGTCGTGATGAATGGATAGTATTAGAAGAAATCTGTGAAGGTGACGCGATGCACTTGGAACTCATGGCGAAATTATTAGACACAGAACGCCAGTATCGCAAAAAGACTCGTCGCGTAGGAATATACGAAACTCTAGAAAAATGTTTTAATACGAGTTCCCGTTCTCCAGAAGATGCGATTAAAAATGCTCGTTTGAAACGCGAATTAAGCGAAGCAGTTAGTCAAGGTGATGTTGCAAAAGTCAAGCAGATGACTTTGGGCGATGTTCCAGCAATCAATGAAGTCGATGAAGGTGACAGCGATGAAGAAGTAACTTGGGCAAGTATGAAATTTAAAAAGAAAGATTCAGAAGAATAAGAATAATATAATACCGGGCAAATACCGGGCGATTGGAAATCGCGGCTACACAGACGAAACCCACCTTCGTGGGTTAAAGAAAATGAGATCAAGTTTTACGCAATTGTATGTGCATTATGTTTGGGCGACTTGGGATAGATTGCCCATAATTACACCTGATATTCAGAAGGAAGTTTTCGGGGCAATTATTCGGGAATGTGAACAGTTAAAGTGTACCGTAATTGCTATTGGTGGTATTGAAGATCATGTCCATCTGCTAACGGGTTTTTCGCCAACCATCAGTATCTCTGAATTAGTTAAACAAATTAAGGGAAGTTCTTCCCATTTCATTACCCACGAAATCAAGCCAGGTGAGTTTTTTAAATGGCAAGGTAGCTATGGAGCTTTTACAGTGAGTCACGATGCTATTGATAATATAGCCAATTACATCAGAAACCAAGCTACCCACCATAGCCAAAAATCACTTATTCCCACCTGGGAACTAACTCCAAAATAAACCAAAAATTATGTATGAATTTAGTCCACGCAGGTGGACTTTGCCTGTGTAGCCGCGAATTCCATTCGCTTATAAACTCCGCTATTTAATAATCTTAAAAATCAATGATATTTCTTGAACTCGTTCTACAAAACTTTGGCCCCTACAGTGGCAAACAGGTAATCAATCTTAACCCAAAAATTGATGAGGAGAACTCACGCCCAATCATCCTATTAGGTGGGATGAATGGCGGCGGAAAAACTACCCTTATGGATGCCATTCGTCTCGCCCTTTATGGCCCCCGCGCTCAATGTTCTACCCGTGGTAATTTAAGTTATAGCGATTTTCTCAATCAATGCGTTAACAATAAAATAGATCCAGTTGCAGACACCCGAATTGAGTTGCTTTTTGAACATATTGAAAATGATAAACCAATAAAATACCGCGTTGTGCGTAGTTGGACAAAAAATCCTAAAGACGGTAAAGATACATTAGGTATTTTAGGCGACAGTGATACCTGGCCTGATGCTTTAGTTAATATCTGGGATGAATATATTGAAAATCTTTTGCCATTAGGGATTTCTAACTTATTTCTCTTTGATGGTGAACAAGTTAAAGAACTTGCAGAACAGGAAACACCACCACCAGTTGTAGTAGACGCAATACGCGGACTTTTAGGTTTAGAGTTAGCAGATCGTTTAGCAGTTGATTTAGATATTTTAGTTAACCGTAAACTTAAAGAAGTTGGTAATAGTAAGGATTTAGCTAACCTAGAGGAAATTGAAACTAGATTAACCCAACAGCAAGAAGATTATCAAACAACAGAAGAGAAAGTAGAAATTCTCAAAAATCAGGTAGAAGAATTAGAACAAAAGCAGCAAGAAGCCTTTGATAAATTCATTTCTGAAGGTGGGAAGATTGCAGCCGAACGCAATCAACTAGAACTACAACAGCATACAAAAACTGCGGAGATCGAACAAGTACGTCAGTCGATGTGTGAATTAGCGGCTGATGTCTTACCTCTGGCATTAATTCCCAATTTGCTTACTCAGGCGCAAGCACAGGGAGAAAAAGAATTTCGCCATCAACAGGTACAGATTTCTAAAGATTTGTTAATTGAGCGAGATCAGCGCTTACTTACTTGGCTAAATCAAGTAGAAATTTCTCCGATAGAAGTTGAAAAAATCCAATCATTTTTAATCCAAGATGTAGATAGTTTATATGCAAAGACTATCCAGACAGAAGCACCTTGGTTATTAGCTGATGATGAAACTTTAAGCCAGATAGATAATCTCATATATCACTTACAAAACTCTAAACTTTCTGCAAAAGAAAAATTAGCTGTTCTCAAAAATAAAGAAGAAGAAATTCATACTCTAGAAAGGCAAGTGCAAACAGCAGCAGCACCAGAAGATTATACAAAGCTGCGTCAAGCACTAGAAGCGGCGCAAAATCAAGTTGTTGAAGCTAAAGCAAATTACGAAACAATTCGCCGCCGTTTAGCTGAATTAGAAACTATTATTGCTAAGTCAAAAAGAGAATTAAGTGATTATACTGTAGAAAATATTAAGCATAAAAATAGCGAACATATTATTACCTCTGCGGCTAAAGTTCAAAATACACTCAAGATTTTTCGGGAAAAATTAACTCTGCGAAAACTCAATAAATTAGAAGAAGAAGTTAAAAATTGCTTCCTTTATCTTCTCCATAAATCAGACTTAGTGCATCGTATCACTATTGATACTAAGACTTTTAGCCTTTTGCTTTACGATTTAAATGGTAAACCTGTTCCTAAACATCGTTTATCAGCAGGCGAAAAACAACTACTTGCGATCGCATTCCTCTGGGGTTTAGCCAAAGTCTCTGGACACCGCCTACCAGTAGCAATTGATACGCCACTAGGTAGACTAGACTCCTCTCACCGCAGCAACTTAGTTGAACGTTACTTTCCATCCGCCAGCCATCAAGTAATTTTGTTATCTACGGATACTGAGATTGGCAAGAAAGAAGTAGAAACATTGCGAGAAAACGAAGCGATCGCCCGCGAATATCTCCTCAAATACGACTCTTCCACTCGTCAAACAACAGTGGTAGAAAATCAATATTTTTGGTAGTAGATATCGTCTAAAAAAGATATTTACAATATATATCACGACCTTTGGAAAGTAGATAAGCAATTATGAACTCAACCCATGTATTAAAAATAGAGAATGATCTACGTGTTCTGTCATTAGAAGAATTAGAATGGTTATTAGAACGGATCGCAAAACAAGTGCAAGAAAGAAAGCAAATAGTAAATAAATTCACTGATGTTAAATATATGAATGAACAACTAGTTGCAATGGCTAGTGATTTAGATATACAAACAGAAATTACCACTCTTAATAATGAATTTAGTATTACAGAAATGGATGGGTTAGAAAAGCTGTGAGCATCGAGAGAGGACAAATTTATTTTGTCAATCTTAATCCAGTTCTGGGTCGAGAACAGGCAGGAACAAGACCAGTTTTAGTTTTATCTATAGAGGCTATCAATCAATTACCTTTGGTTGTGACTGTAGTTGTCGGTACGAAAGGAACAAATATTAAGCGTGATTATCCAACTAATATACGAGTCTCGCCAGGTGACAGTGGATTGCTTATAGAAACAGTATTCTTGTCTTTTCAAATTCGTTCTTTAGATCCAAATCGCTTTCCTGCTGATCCATCTGGCAAACTTTCTGACTCCAAGATGCTTGAAGTTGAAACTGCGGTTCGCTACTGTTTGGGTTTATGAACGAAAATTACCTCAATTTTTAGGAAGATAATGGAATCACCTATTGAAAGAATAAAACTCTCTCAAACAGCCAAAGACCAACTTACCAAACTGAAGCGCAGCACCAAAATCGACCAATGGAATATCCTATGCCGTTGGGCCTTTTGTCGTTCTCTGGCAGAAGCAACGACACCCTCCCCCGTCCCAATCCCCCAGGATAGCAACGTCGAAATGAGTTGGCGCGTCTTTGGCGGCGAAATGTCCGATATACTCCTTCTCGCCCTCAAGCAACGCTGTCATAATGACGGTTATCCCACCGATAAAGAAACCCTTGCTATCCAATTCCGCTTACATTTGCATCGCGGTATTGGCTACTTAGCAGGCGATCCAAATATCAAGAAAATTGAAGATTTAATTGAACTAGCGGTTAAAAATTGAAAGGATATTAGTTGACTGTTAACTGTTCACCGTTAACTGACAATTAATATTATGCCTGAAGCGCTAGAAATTGAGCGTCATAGAGCTGCGATCGCTCGCATTGATATATCTCGCCCTGTACGATTGGCTATAGAAGGCTCAATCCTCAATCAAGACACCACTTTTTTTGACTACGGCTGCGGCTACGGTGGTGATGTGCAGCGAGTAAAAAACTTAGGCTACACCAGTGCAGGTTGGGACCCTTACTACTATCCTGATGTCCCACGCACTCCTGCCGATGTGGTCAACTTGGGTTATGTCCTCAACGTCATTGAAGATTCAGAGGAACGCCGTCAAAGCCTGATCCAAGCTTGGGAACTCACCGGGAAAGTTTTAATTGTCGCGGCTCAAATACTGATTAACGCTCCCAGCAAAACCCAACTTGCTTACAATGATGGCATTGTGACGCGCCGCAATACTTTTCAGAAATATTACGAACAACAAGAACTCAAAACTTATATTGATGAAGTCCTAAATGTCGATGCAGTACCGATCGCACTAGGCGTATACTTTGTTTTTCGAGATGAAGCTGAAAAAGAAAGTTACAAGGCTATCCGCTTCTTTTCTGCGACCTCTACACCGCGAGTCCGTATCCCCATCAAGCGGTTTGAAGACTATCAAGAACAGCTGCAACCACTCATGGCTTTCTTTACTAAACGCGGTAGATTACCTGTAAAAGGCGAATTGGAAAATGAACAGGAATTACTCAGCGAATTTGGTAACTTTCGCCGCGCCTTTGGTGTAGTTTTGCAAGCTACTGATGAGGCTGAATGGGATGCGATCGCTTATCGTCGTTCTCTGGATATCCAAGTTTATCTCGCCCTCACCCACTTTGATAAACGTCCGGCATGGCAAAAACTAGCCCCAGAAATGCGTCACGATATCAAAGCCTTTTTTAGTAGTTATGAAGAAGCTTGTCAAGTAGCCGACCAAAAGCTTTTCAGCTTAGGTAAACCTGGAGTGATTCAAACTGCTTGCGAAAAAAGCAAAATTGGTAAACATACGCGTGGTGCGCTTTACGTCCATGTTTCTGCATTAGCAGCGCTTGACCCCATACTACGAATTTGTGAAGGTTGTGCTAGCCGTACCATTGGCCGGATCGATGAAGCCACGTTGATTAAATATCACACTGATAAGCCGCAAATATCCTATCTGTCTTACCCCGAATTCGACACTGACCCCCATCCAGCGTTAAAAGCCAGCATAGGTATTGATTTAAAAACCCTCTTCGTCACTCACCGAGACTACGAAACCAGGGCAAATCCGCCGATTTTGCACCGCAAGGAAACATTTGTTACCAGTAACTATCCACGCTACGAAGAATTTGCTAAACTCACCCAACAAGAACAGGAATTAGGGCTGCTTAACCAAAAAAGCGACATTGGTACGCGTGAAGGTTGGGAAAAATGCCTTGCCACACACAGAGTAGAAATCAGGGGGCATCAGGTTTATCCAATTCAAGAAAGTTAATAAAACGCTGACACTATAAGGTTATCCTGAATTTGTATTTAACCCAAGTAAATCTTGGTAGTTTGTCATGTTTGCAGGAAATCATACAGCAGCTATGGCAGGTTTCAATACCCGATCGGGATTAATAAGGAACTGCTGCCGCTTCGATAATTCAAACCTTTATAGGTACTAATTACATGATATACGTTTACATTTCCTCGTTGGATTTTATTGATATTTCCTCAAAAGAGGCAAAAAATTGAACCTATGAGGAAAATTAAATCGCTACTGGGAGTTTTCGGTAGTCGCAAGATGGCGGCTTTATTATTTTTAGGTTTTTCATCGGGTTTACCGTTATTGTTAATCGGTAATACCTTAAAGGCTTGGATGACCGTAGAGAAGGTAGATTTAGCCGCTATTGGTTGGTTTAGCCTTGCGAGTTTGCCTTATTCCTTAAAATTTTTGTGGTCGCCATTGGTAGACAGGTTCACCTTACCAATTTTGGGACGACGACGGGGTTGGTTAATTTTGACGCAGATTGCTTTGATTGTAGCGATCGCATTCATGGCTTTCCAACAACCCAAACAAGCATTACAACTACTAGCAATCAACGCCATAGTCATTGCCTTTATCAGTGCAACTCAAGATATTGCCGTTGATGCCTACCGTACCGACGTTTTAGAAAAGCTAGAAATGGGTGCTGGTGCAGCAGTTTTTATCTTAGGTTATCGAATTGCCCTGTTAGTCGCAGGTGCTTTAGCCTTGATACTTGCTGACAAACTACCTTGGTCATCGGTTTACTTGTTTATGGCAGGGACGATGGTAATTGGTATTTTCGCCACCTTGTTCGCACCGGAACCCAAGGAAATTAGCCCTCCAGCTTCTCTGGTTGATGCTGTCATCTTGCCCTTTGGGGAATTTTTTCAGCGTCAAGGGATTATCAAAGCAATTCTAATGCTTGCATTCATTACCTTATACAAGCTAGGTGATGCTTTGTTGAGCAATATGACCACGCCTTTTTTGCTGCAAACTGGTTTTACCAAAACCGACATTGGGGCAATTCAAGTGGGGATGGGGTTAATTGCCACGATTGTAGGTGCTTTAGCAGGTGGTTCAATTTTGAGTGCTATTGGCATCAATCGATCGCTTTGGGTTTTTGGTATTCTACAAGCAGTAAGTAATTTAGCTTACTTTTTTCTAGCATACATCGGTAAAAACTACCAAGCTATGGTACTTGCCATCAACGTAGAACAATTTTGTGGTGGATTGGGGACAGCAGCCTTTGTTGCCTTTTTGATGAGTCTTTGTAACCAGAGGTTTTCCGCAACCCAATATGCTTTGTTATCCAGCTTAATGGCTGTCAGCCGCGATATTCTGTCGGCCCCTGGAGGCGCGATCGCTCAAAGTACGGGTTGGCCTGTATTTTTCTTAATTACCATCGCCGCCGCCGTACCAGGACTACTGCTATTACCAGTATTTGCCCCCTGGAACCCTCAGCCAGTGGCAGTATCCAGACCAGGACTTGAGGACGAAGAAGAGGATATATGGGGAATCAAGTAGTTATTGCTGTCGGTACATTCATCCTCTTACTTACTGGTTTATTACTTGGCTATGTTCTCTCGCAGTTAGTTCTAGGATTTCTAGCATTTAACCTCTTAACTTTTTTCGGAACACTCAGCCTAATTTTAATTTTTGGGACACTTTATTACGTTTTATTTTGGCAGTTACGAAGAGATCAGTCCCGACCATCAACTATAAATCAAGGAATACCAAACCAGGTAGACGATGGTGTATCTGATAGCTATCTAAAAAACAGACTGATCGCTAAATTATCTGGTGACACTGCCGCAGCCGAACGGTTAATTGAACAGGCAAAGGAAACTTATCCTGGGATGCCGGAAAATTGGTATTGCGAAAGAGTGCTTGATGACTTAGAACGCAGCTAATAGTGCTGCGGGAGCAGGAGCAGGGAGCAGGGGGACAAGGGGACAAGGGGACAAGGAGAATAATTATACTCAATTCCCAATTCCCCATTCCCCATTTCCATATACAGAAAATTGCTAAAATAAAGAATACTTCATAAATCTTCAGCTAAGTTCTCGTAAGAGTTCCTAGCCCTCTTTGTAATTAAAATATGGCTATTTTTCGTCAATACATCGCTCCACTGCTTGTAGTTTTGGTATTTGTCTTTGCCCTAGTCGCAGTTAGCGCCCGCATATTTTTACCCTCTGATATGGCAGCACCCGCACCAATTGAAGAGGTTGGGGTAAGTTCTCAACCCACTCCCGCTAATTTGCCACCAGCAATCCAAAACTCAGCTAGTTAACTCAATAAACGCCAGAAGTGTCTGAGCAACTACTACCGGGGTATATTATTCGCCGTGGTTCCTTATTGGAGCGATCGCTACTGCTTAAGTTCATGCACCGAACTTACCAGGATCTCTTTCCCAATGAGGATTTTTCTCACCTAGAGCAAACGGTTAAGCAATACTTTTCTAGTGATACGCCTTTGTGGTGGGTAGAAGAGGATGGGGAGCAGGGGGACAAGGGGACAAGGGGACAAGGGGACAAGGAGAATAATTATAGTCAATTCCCAATTCCCAATTCCCAATTCCCCATTGCTTGCCTTTGGGTGGGCAATGCCATAGATCAAGTGCAGGGTAATCGTCATGCTCACATCTTTATCCTCTACGTTGTACCAGAACATCGGCGGCAAGGTGTTGGTACAGCCTTGATGCAATATGTAGAAAATTGGGCTATTCAAAGAGGCGATCGCCAGATTGGATTACAAGTGTTTCAATCAAACAAACCCGCATTAAATCTTTACAATCAGTTAGGTTATCAAACCCAATCCCTGTGGATGGTAAAATTCCTGAGTGCAGAAAAATAAAATAGAGGATAGCCGTAATATACTTTAGTGTTTGAGTATGTGGCGGTTCTCGTTTGGATAAAATTCGACGAGGGGAAAAGAAAGTGTATAATTACGCAACTTATAAAGTTTTAACTTATTGGCACGGGGGATTATGTGTTAATCCCTTTTCGGGATTGAAATGAAATTATGTATGACGAAGACGATCTAAGCCTACTCGATATTGAGGAGGAACTAGAAAGCCCCCTAGATAAAATAGAGCCATTAACTGACGATTCAGTTGTGGTGAAGCCCGATCCTGAAGTAATGCTAGCCCTCCTGGAAAATCCCCAGCCCCAGCAAAGAATGCTAGCGGCGCGTGCTTTTTGTGATATAGAAGATGCGCGTGCTACCCCCCATCTGATTCGCCTGTTAACTGATATTTGTCCCTTAGTCCGGGTCAGCGCATCTTATGCTCTCGGACGCAATCCCAGTTCAGAAGCAGTGGCTCCATTAATTGCTCAACTAAACAGTGATTGGAATGGCTACGTGCGTAAAGGCGTTGTTTGGGCTTTAGGAAACTGTCGCGATCGCCGTTCTTTACCGCCCCTAGCAGATGCCTTAAGAACTGACATTTCCGCAGTGCGTTTGTGGGCTGCTAGCGCCTTAGCACAGATGGCAGAGGTTGGTTATGAAGCAGTTATTGGGGCAATTCCACCATTAATTGAAGCCTTAGTCAAAGATCCTGTGGCAGCAGTGCGGAGTAACTGTGCTTGGGCAATTGGTCAACTGTGCCGCGAACTACCTTCTAATGTAGTTTATGCCACAGCAATCGATGCTCTAATTCAAGCCTTTGCCGAGGATCAAGATTTGGGAGTCCGAGAAGATGCGAAAGCTTCACTGTTAGGAGTGGGTGATCCACGTGGCTTACAGCTGATTGAAACCTTGGAACAAGAAGGATGGTTTTGATTGGGCAAAACAATTCTGAGTGCTGAGTTAGGAGTTAGGAGTTTTCTTTTGTCCCCTTGTCCCCTTGTCCCCTTGCCCCCTTGTCCCCATGCCCCCTTGTCCCCTGCTCCCCCATTCCTTACTGTCCTTCAGCTACAGATTTGACCAAATTTAAGTCATAAGGGCGCTCAGTATCATCTTCGCCCAAATACTCACCATTTTGAATTTCCAGAATAACTAGCGGGATATGTCCAGGATTTTCTACCTTATGTAGGGTTGCTGCGGGAACATAAGTTGATTCGTTTCGATTCAGTAATATTTCCGCATCGCCACAAGTAACCTTAGCTACACCGGAAACTACAACCCAATGCTCATTACGGTGGTAATGAATTTGTGGTTTAATGCCGTGTCTGGGCTTGATTTCAACACGGCTAATTCTATAGGTATCTCCCTCTTCGATCACCTCCACCTCACCCCA
This sequence comes from Nostoc sp. ATCC 53789, assembly GCF_009873495.1. Classification (GTDB taxonomy): domain Bacteria; phylum Cyanobacteriota; class Cyanobacteriia; order Cyanobacteriales; family Nostocaceae; genus Nostoc; species Nostoc muscorum_A. The sequence continues at coordinate 5,198,143 of NZ_CP046703.1, forward strand.
GTATCGTGTGCCTGAATGTGGAGGCAATTCGTTGGTATTTGACTGAGTATTATTTTCGTTGGGAGTCATAATGAATTTCTCAACCAGATAAGTATTAGTATTTTTCTGTAATTTATCAGTAAACGGGATAAACCTGGATAGGGAGATACAGTCACAACTGCTGTAACTTTACTCTAGGGAATTATTTATTCATCCCCCCGTATATTGAATCCGATAAATCCGATTATTAGCTTCTTCTGTTAGTAGTAAACTGCCATCTGGCAGCACTAGTAAACCTACAGGTCGTCCCCAAGTGGTTGGTACAGAAGGATTTAGTAAAAAGCCTGTGAGAAAATCTTCGTAATAGCCAAGCGATCGCCCCTTAGCATCGAAGGGAACAAATACAATTTTATAACCAGTACCGCGATCGCGGTTCCAAGAACCACGAAAAGCAACAAAAGCACCGTTTTGGTATTTTTCTGGAAATGTTTTCCCATCATAAAACTGCAAACCCAATGCTGCTGAATGCGCTTGGAATAGGACATCTGGCGTTTGAGTACGGGCTGCTAATTCGGGGCGTTTACTTTTGCCATCCGTTTTTTGACGCGGATCAAGGTTGTTTGGTGTCAGATAAGCATAAGGCCAGCCATAAAATGCCCCCTGTTTAACCCGTGTCAAATAGTCTGGAACCAAGTCATCACCGATTCCATCGCGTTCGTTAATACTGGCGTAAAGTTCCTTAGTTACAGGATGAAAATCTAGACCAACAGGGTTACGCAAGCCGGAAGCGAAAGTTTGTTGCTGGGAACCATCTAAATTCATTATCTGTATCGAAGCCCGTGGTAGGGGTTCCTCATCTACATTAGTTCCCGATCCAACTGAGACATATAATTTATTGCGATCGGGTGAGACAACGACATTGCGCGTCCAATGATTGTTATAACCTTGAGCAGGCAAGTCGGCGATTTTTTCCCCTTTACCTGTAATCTTGTTTTGACCTTGAGTATAGGGAAAACGCACCACAGCATCTGTATTCCCCAGAAAAAAGGAATTATCTGCAAAAGCCATACCAAAGGGTCTATTGAGTCCGTTGTCCCCACTAGCAAAGGTTTCTCGAACATCGGCTACGCCGTCACCGTTGCTGTCACGTAACAAACGAATTCTGTTTTGCCCGGTTTCAGTCACCAGAACATCACCATTGGGAGTTAAAGCTAGCCAACGTGGGGCATCTAAACCTTCGGCAAAAACGTTAACTGTAAAGCCTTGTGGTACGCGCAGCACTGGATTTTGCGGAATAGGCACAACTTCAGGCTGCTTGGAAGCACTTTCTGTTGCAAAGGGTGCTGGTAAATTCTTCAGATTGATACGGATAGGTGTAGGCGAAAGTGCTTCAGTACGAACAATATTTTTTGGCTTTGGCTGTGTAGGATTCTGTGTCGGTTGGGCAGAAGGTACAGATTCTTGTGATGTGGGATTATCTGATGAAGCGCGAGTCTGGTTACACGCTGCTGTCAAGGTTAGTAACAAAACTGGCAGCAAGAAACGCGCAGAGACTTTCATGGCGGTAGACACTATGACACAATTTTCTTACTTTAGACTTGAGACTTAATAATTGTCACCAGTCTAAAGTCCGATTTTTCTTACTTAGTAAAACTATCAGAACATTAAAGACTAGGAAAATAATTCCCAATTCCCCCTTCCCAATTCCCCCTTCCCAATGCCCAATGCCCAATTCCCAATCTTTATGCATATAAGCATTTGTTAGTCAATAAAAAATTTTCAAACTCTGCTGCTGGTAATGGACGACTAAATAGAAAACCTTGCATAGAATTACAGTTTTGTTGACGCAAAAAAGCAAGTTCTGTTTCCGTCTCTACACCTTCAGCGATTACATTTAGATTGAGATTGTGACCCATTTGAATTAATGCTTTAGTAATTGCTGATTTTTGGGGATCATTAGCAACATTATGGATAAAATAACGGTCGATTTTTAATGTATTAATTGGTAAGTTTTTAAGATAGATTAGAGAAGAATAGCCTGTACCAAAATCATCGATCGCAATTTTGATACCCAAGGATTGCAATTTGCTCATAGTAGCGATCGCACTATTTACGTCTTGCATAATCATACTTTCAGTTAGTTCTAGCTCTAAGTCATTTGGTTCCAAATTATTAATAGTTATAAAATTGACTATTTTTTTAATAAAATCTGGTTGATTAAATTCAATTACTGACAGATTGACAGCAACAATCAAGGAATTAATTCCGGCATCACGCCAGATTTTTATTTGTTTACATACACTTTTTAATACCCATTTACCGATTGGGACAATTAAACCCGTAGACTCTGCTAACGGGATAAATTCTGTTGGGTAAACTATCCCCAATTCTGGGCTTTGCCAGCGCAATAAACTTTCAGCAGCTACTATTTTCCCAGAACCAATATCGACTATTGGTTGATAATAAATTTCAAATTCTTGAAATTTATGTTGTTTGATAGCTCGGTGCAAGCAAATTTCTAACAACTGCATTTTAGGAGACAAGTTGTTAATTGTAGTCTGAGTAGCTAAATATCTTTTTAAAGTAGCGTGCTTTTCCAACCGATTCATGATGGCACTTAATAACTCAGCCCGACTAAAGGGCTTAGTTATATAGTCATCTGCCCCCATATCCATACCTTGACGAAAGTCAGATTTGGCAGATTTGGCAGTGAGAAAAATGAAGGGAATTGTTGCCGTTGATGGATCTTGGCGTAACGCGCTTAGAACGCCATAACCATCAATTTCTGGCATCATCATATCACAGAGAATTAAGTCAGGAACTTCACAGATAGCCAAATGCACGCCGATCCTACCATTAGCGGCAGCAATGGTTTCAAAATCCTCAGCTTCTAGCAAATCTAAAATATTTTCACGGACTGCTTCCTCATCTTCTATTATTAAAATTTTGGGCATAAGTTACCTCAATTTATTTTTTATTATTTAATGATATAATCGCAGTAAACTTTGTACCAAATTCCGATGTACTTGTGACAAAGATTTTATGTTTGTAGATAGCTATAGTTTTTTTTTACAATTAACATTTATAATCGAATAGAAATGGCTAGTCCAAAAGCCAGAATATTTAACTGTTTTCCACACTTGATAACCCGTGATAGCGAAAACATTTTTGTTCATAAATTTACTAGCAAAATCTTCCCAATTCTTGCAGATGTAAGTTTCTGCTGGGCTGGAGAAGAATAAATATTGCAAATGTTGAAAATTTTCAAGTAGCGTCCACCATATTTCCCAATATGAACGCCTAACTAAATCTTGTAGTTGTAGCTTGCTAAAGTTGAGTGCTGTTTGGTTCGCTTTTAGCACGATGCTTTCTGCTATTAGCAATCCGATAAACTGGAAAGTGGCGTTGAAGATAGTGCGAAATCGTCTTTCACCCTCACGCAATGCTACTTCTGCTACATGGGAGGTACTATTCACAGAAACTCCAATGAGGTGATTCGATTTGTCGTGTCTGTCAGTACTATAGCGCGTGCTAGTGACCATTTGTACTTGGGTAATTGTCTCTTAACGAGAATTTGATATCCTACCTCAAATGAACTAAGACTGGTGTCAATACTTGTCGGGTTTTGGGGAAAACGGGAAGGTTAAAGGGGAAAGGAAAAACCTTTAACCTTTACCCTTTAACCTTTTCCCAAACCCAGTTTCGAGTTAAAATGCTTAACTGAGCAGTATTGATACTGGTGTTACCTCTAGTTTTATATATCAAAAAATAGTTATCTAAAGCTGCTTATATTAAGTATTCTCCAATATTTTGGCCCTAAATAAATAGGAATATTTAGGATATAAACACAGCAAAAATTGTGTTAAGAATTACAAAGTGGCTTATATCCTGGTAGTTCTGAATTGGGAAGATACAAAGAAGAAACTTGTTCAATGATTCTCCCTTGTCCCTTTTATCTCCCCCTACTCCCCTGCCTCTCAATACTTTTCGGTGAAGGGGGAAAGGGGAAATGGAAAGGGTTTAAATTTGCCTTTACTCCTTACCCTTTAAGCTTTCCCAAGACCAAAAGAGAGATTGTTGGGTTTATCCGAAAAGTATTGCCATGCCTCTTCACTAGGGATGCAACTGCACCCGCCGTTCGCCGTAACGCAATAGTCTTTCTATAGTTACAAGCCGATTTTCCCAAACTTTGACTTGATAGGAATTCGACTTAATTTCTTGGCTCATCAATACTCGAAATTGAGACTGGAATCGAGTTAGGGAGGCTTTTGCCACCAGTAAATTACCAGGAGAAGGGGAAGCAGCAAGCTGATTTAAAGCACTGCGTAAAACTTCTGCCTGGTTGTTAAAATCTGATATTGTCTGGGCAGGTCTTTCTGGTGGGTCATTTTGGAAAACAAACTTCCATTCCCGTTGCAGCGCGGTGTAACGGATGGCGGCAGTTTGAAAAGGTTGGCGGTGGGGAATCGGTTCACTTTTTGTAGATTGAACTCTGCCTTGGGTACTAATAAAAAGTTTTTGTAGATCGTTATTAAAATTCTCTGCGGCAAAGAGTGCGTAACCACTGACTGGCAAGTCTCTTACCAACTGGAGTTGATCGAACGTCCCGATTGTTGGTAAAGAAAGTAAGCGAATTCCTGGCACTAACAATGTAGCTCCCAATTGTTTAGAGGCGATCCAGGGTTGGGCTAGTCGTTGAAAGCGAGAAGTATCTAGAGCATAAGTCATGGGAACGATTAAATCCACATCTCCCCGCCTTGCCCAAGTTTCCCAGTTTTGTTGAATTTTCTGAATCCGCTCTTGTTCTGGCAAAGGGAATACTGCAACCGACAAAATCAAATTCGGTCGTTTTTGTCGCAACTGCTCTGATACTTTGGCAACAAAGCTATCAACTTGCTCAGTGCGAAATTTCGTCCACTTTTGCCATAGTTCTGGTTGACTGGGGGAAATATTTATCGGATCTATGCCAGTAAGTTGCTGAAACTGCGCTCTTGCAGCTTTGCCATAGCCATAAATTCGACCTGCTGATGGGTCTTGAAACGGGTAGCGAATGTAGTCTAGCTGTAGACCATCCACGTCATAGCGAGTAACGATTTCCTCGTACAGCTTGAGTAAGTACTGCCGCACTTCGGGGTTGGCTGGGTCAAAGAATGGCTTAGTCTGTCCAACGGGAATCATGTTGCCAAGATTATCGTAGTTTGCCCAATCGGGATGAGCCGCCAGTACTGGCCCTGGATAATTTGGACTAACGTTGATAATCTCATTGTGCCGTTGATTGCCAGCAGCAAAAGTCCAAACCCAAGCGTGTAATTCCATGTCGCGCTCATGGGCTAATTTGACCGCATCTTTCAGTGGGTCCCACCCACGAATTAAGGGGTTTTGCTCTTTTGCAACTTGGCTGGGATAAATGGTATAGCCTGCATTAACAGTTTCAAAGAAGACAGTATTAATCCCAGTTTGGGCCAAGCGATCAAAAATTTGGACTAGTCCCGCCTTGCTACCAGCACGAACAATCGTCCCCCTATCTAACCAAACTGCCCGAATTTCTGGTTGAGCCAACCTCCGATCAACTGGGAACTGCTGCCACAAAATTGTCTTTGCTGCCAGCCACTGCTGACGAGCTAGAGCATAGTTTTTTTGGGCAATCAATTGGGGTAAGTTTTTGGCAATTACCCTGACTTGTGCCAAGGCTTGTTCTTTGCTTGTGGCTAGCCCCCCCAATTTAGTTGAGGCTAATTGTATTGGCTGCTCCTTGACAGATTGGGCGGTGTAGGTTTCCAGATGCCTAGAGGACTGTTTTCCCTCAGATATGCCAACGCCTTCCTTAACCGCATCGGCTGACACCGCTAAATGAGCGCTTTCCACCCGGCCAATGAGATTTTCTAACTCTTGTTGGAGAGCGATCGCTTGATTGTTGTCAATCGGCTCATTGGAGTTGGGTGCAACATCTAGACGCACCGCCTGTTCCAGCTGATCAATGGCCTCTTGGGAACTTGGTGGTTTAACTATAGGAAGCGCTCTCGGTATGGGAGCAGTAGCAGTTTTAGAAGGAGGGGATAAGGGAGATGAACTACTCGTCTGTCCCTCTGCCCCTCTACTCCCCTGCTCCCCTGCTCCCCTGCCCCCTGCTCCCTGCTCCCCTACCCCCTGCCCCCTCGGTGCAGCCGCTACTGTTGTAGAGCAGTTTGGGGAACCTCCCGCTATTTTTTTCATCCGATTCGATGGTGCTAGCGCTGTCAAATAATGATTGATAGAAGCTTTTAACCAGGCATTATCTAACTCTGCTGCTGAGGCTGTATCTGTTCCCCAGCGCCAGCCTAAAAAGGTAGTACGCTCAGTTGTCACTACTGCGGCTGGATTATCTTTGGAATTCCAAACAGCAGGAGATTCAGTGCCCATACCATTAGGAATCACAACGCCGCCGCGGATTTTGCCAAAGAGTTCAGTTTGATTTGCCCATTCTGGAATCTTGGTTTTTGTGGGCTTGATCTGTTCTATTTCACTGAGGCTGAATCCCCAATAACCTCCCAAGAGCGATCGCAATAACTGCCGTACTCCTGGCGATGACAAACTACCTACGGGGCCGCTAGCAATCAAGCGCCCTCCCTTACTCATCCATTCTTCAAGAGCGATCGCTTGGGTTGGCGTTAATGTCTCAACGTTTGGCAAAAATAATACCCGGCGATCGCCCCAATCTGCACCACTCTTGACATCTGTTAGGGGAATTACACAATATTTCACCCCGATTGTCTGCAAGCGATCAGTTATCCCTGTCCATTGATTCGCATTTTCTTGGCTATGCACTACGCTCAATACAGGTTCTTCAGTCGCTGCCGTGACTGGCAAAATACTATAACTATTTAAAATTAAAAAGTTAAAACTTAAAATGAAGAATCCGGCTTTCTTTATGTGAGAATTTGCCTTTTCATGAAACTCTTTCCGATTCTTCACTACTGGCTCCTCAGTGGATTAATTATTAGGCATTACTTCTTATTTATCATCTAGCATAACAATAAATTACCTCCGAAAAACAACTGATCTTTGATAACTAAACCTGAACAAAATTGGAAACGCATGTTTGGATTAAATCTTCAACTCCTGCTAGTGGGAAAATTTTTGTATTTAGTCTGCCAGCTAATTCCTCAATACTCATATCATCTAAAAACACTAATTCCCCATTTTTTAACATGACATTGGGTAGCAAAATCCCATCACCTAAATCTTGCTCTTCTAAATTTAAAAGTAAATCATGACCAGTTAGTAATCCGGTTACACTGATAGTTTGTCCCCAATAATCACTACATAAAGCACGCATATTGACCTCTAAACCCTCAACACAATTTAAGCGTTTCAAAATTGGTTGAAATGCTTTTTCTACGGCGTTGCCCACTACCCAGGTCAATTTTCTTTGAGGATATACTTTTGGCGGGAGTAATTCTGCTGCAACGGTGGCAAATTGCTTGATAAATAGTTGAATCGAACCAACTCCGTTATCAATTTGGGGATATTCTTCATATTCAGACTCGCTGGGTAATTCTTCACCTGCAATCAAAAACCACTCATCGGCTAACCAAACAACGCTAGAACCAAATTGTTGGCGAAATTGCCGTGAGAGCATTTGCACTTGAGAAATCACTTCTTGAGCTTTTTCTCTAGTTACAGGTATGAGTTCATCCTCTGGAGGGCGAAACCGTGTCAACCCAACTGGCACAACTGCCACTGATGCCACCGCCGGAACTTCACCAGTATGAAAAGACGTTAAATCTTTAAGAGTTTGTTCCAGATGTTTGCCATCATTTATACCAGGACAAACAACAACTTGAGCATGAATTTGTAGTCGCCTTTTTTGAAACCACTTCAGTTGTTGCAAGATTTGTCCCGCACGCTGATTTTTTAGCAGCCTAATTCTCACATCAGCTTCTGTCGCATGAACAGAAACATACAACGGTGACAAGCGCATTTGCTCAATTCGCTGCCATTCTCTTTCTGACAAATTGGTCAGGGTAAGATAAGAACCGTATAAAAAGCTCAGACGATAATCGTCATCTTTTAAGTACAAACTGGTGCGCTTACCTGGTGGCTGTTGATCTATAAAGCAAAATGGACAGCGATTATTGCACTGAATTAAACCATCAAATAGGGCAGTTTCAAATTCTAGCCCCAAGTCTTGATCATAATCTTTTTCGATTTCCAGAGTATGAGTTTTCCCAGTAGCATCTAAAACTTCTAGTTCTAAAACTTCATCCGCACACAAAAACTGATAATCAATTAAATCACGGGGACGTGTACCATTGATTGCAACGATCGCATCCCCAGTCTCAAAGCCAATCTCCTCGGCTATTGAGTCTGGTAGAACCTTGGTAATTCGGGCAGGATTAATATTCATGGGAATTGGGAATTGGGAATTGGGAATTGGGCATCGGGCATTAGTCATTTACTTTGGACTAATGACTAATGACCAATGACTATTATTTAATTATCCTTTCCAACCTGCTGCGATCGCAGCTAAAATGGCGCTACCGAATGCTAATCTATACCAAACAAAAACCAAAGTGTTTTTGGTTTGCAAGTATTTGATCAAAAATGCAATTGATAGGTAGGAAAAAATAAAGGTTGAAATAATCCCCACAATTAACAATCCCACAATGTTATCTGGTAACTGTTGGGCTTGAAATAATTTGAAGATTTTCAAACTTTTATACAGTGTAGCAATCGTAAGAGTTGGAAACCCTAACAAAAATGAGAATTTCGCTGCTGTATCGCGTTCTAATCCTAAAAATAAGGCAGTCGTCAATGTTGAGCCAGAACGAGATACACCCGGAATTAAAGCAAGTGTTTGTCCCAATCCAACTAAAATACCATCCCGAATTTGCAGTGAATCAAAACCTCGCTTGCGAGTACCAATTTTTTCTGCCAAAGCTAGTAAAAGAGCCATGATGATTGACATGATGGCAATAATTAATGCACTCTCTGGTAGAATGTCTTTCAAAAGAAAGCCGAAAATTAAGGCAGGCAATGTTCCGACTAAAATACCAACTAGAATTTTCCACTCCTCACGTTGCCAATCTTTCTCTTTGAATGCTTCGATTCCACCTTTGATAATACTAGAAATCAGCGACCAAAAATACCCCACAATAGCGATAACACTGCCAAATTGAATGGCATCAACAAAATCTTTAGAACCTAGTTCTTTCCAACCAAATACTTTGGTAAAAATCAAGAGATGTGCAGTACTGCTAATAGGTAAAAACTCTGTAATACCTTGAACAATACCCAAAATAAAAGCTTGAATAAACTCCATAGCAATTAATACCTTTTTTCTGTTCTAGACATGATTATGAACATTGTCTAGATGATGATGTTGCTTTATATACTCTCTACTGCACCTAATATCTTATAGAAAATTCGATTTTACCGATCAATAACATCATCTAAGACGCTGACCATGTTCTTACACCCACCTGAATAAGTCAACGAAATTTTGCCAGTTCATCAAACTTTAATATTTAGCGGACTGATGCCGTCATGGGGCAGGGATCAGGGGGACAAGTCAGAGGGGGGAGACAAGGGAGAATTATTGAATAAGTCTCCCTTGTCTCCCCCTGCTCCCCTAATTTTTCATTAGTCTCTACCCGCACTCCGGGAAATGTCTGTATAATTACAATGCCCCAGGGGGGGATTTTAAAATGTGATATCTTAAATAAGATAAAGTTTAGTAACAAATATTAAAAACTTTGATTAATAATACACTGTCCTCCTACACTGCTTCTACACCTTCCATTGATACTGAGTTGGATTTGGCTGATACTGGGCAGAATGGCATCAGGCAATTGGAATCTGCACTCTCCTTTTCTCCCTCTTTGCCCTTATCTATTTCTGCCCGACAAAATTGGTTAGTGTTTGCGGCGGCGGTGTTTTTGGTATCAGTGCCAGTATTTGTTGAAGCGCCAATAGTGCGATCGCTACCAACTCTCAGTTTAGCGCTGACAGCATTTTGGGTGTGGCTAAGTTTTACCTTAATGTCACGTCCTGCAACTTATGTCTGGGGCGATTTGCTCTTAGGATTTAGCTGGAGTTGGTTAGCAGGAGCGATTTATTGGGGCTGGTTACGTTGGGAACCTGTATGGCATCTACCAGTAGAATCTATAGGCTTACCGTTTGCTTGCTGGTGTCTAGCGAAGAGTTGGGGCAAGGTTGGTAGCTGGTTTTATTTAGGATCTTTATTCGGTACAGTTTTAACAGACGTATATTTTTATCTAACCGACTTGATGCCTTCTTGGAGGCAAATTATGAGAGTAGATGCAGATTTAGCACCACAAATCTTACACAATGCCCTGATGCAAGTACAAACACCTTGGGGACAAACTTGGGCCATAGTTCTTGCCTTAGTGCTGTTAACAGTCGGAATTTTAGCATTAGGTAGAAAGCAAAAACACTGGTATGCCTTTGGTGGCGCAGTTTTAAGCACAATTTTAGTAGACAGCCTATTTTTGTTAGCTGCGATCGCAGCGTGAATAAATCAGGATTCACAAAATTGCAATGATCCTCTAGGCTTCTCTTAGCAAAACTTTTTCCAGTCAGTCTATGGCACATCAAGAATGATGCCGTCAATAATTAATTAGTTAAGAAATATTACATAACAGTCCATCAGCCTCAAGTCTTCTTGCTAGGTTATTCGGTATTAGACATCAGACGGCTTCGTTTCTACTTGAAAGCTAAAATCAGCCACCCCGAAAAGATTTCGTCTCGTTGCGAATGCTACCGGGATCATTGATAGAAGCCTATTACAGCTATAGAGACACTCTGATAACGAGAAAAATTTTTGCTAAAACCTCAGTCAAACCCAGTAACGGTAAATATTGTGGATATTAATACGCTGTATATTAGTTTCTGATGACTGCTGTGTTAATTAAGCTATCAAGTTTTGTCTTTTGTCCTTTGATCCTTGGCGCTCTCACGTAGACGCATTAGCGGCTTACCGCAGAGTATGACCAATGACTAATGACTAATGACTAACAACCACTGTTAGCTTCAAACTTTTATTTCTGTTTGATGGAAAGAGGTAGAAAATCGTGAAAGGATTGGCGCGTTTATTAACAGTGTTTAGTTTGTTACTTGGTTGCTGGGGATGGTTGGGAACAACTCAGATAGCCCAAGCTGCTAGTTTCAACAGTTTTGCTCTTCCTCAAGTGCCAATTCTGGCAATTGAGCGGCAGAATCGGGCAGATAAGAAGCTAGGAACGGAATTTGGTAAAAAAATTGATTTGAATAATACCAACGTCCGAGCTTTTCAACAGTATCCAGGTCTTTATCCCACCTTGGCTAAGAAAATCATCACAAATGCTCCCTACAAAAATGTAGAGGATGTATTGGATCTTCCAGGATTGAGCGATCGCCAAAAAGCAACTCTGCAAGCCAACTTAGATAAGTTTACCGTGACAGAACTAGAGCCTGCCTTCAACGAAGGAGACGATCGCTTTAACAACGGTATCTACAGATAAGTTGCAGTTGTAGCCAATAGCACCCCACTCCTGATTCAAGGGAGTGGGATTATTCTATTAGAGATGAGGTAGGACAAGGGAGACAAGGGATACAAGGGATACAAGTGGGACAAGCTGACAAAGTAAAATTTTTTCCTTGTCTCCCCCTGCTCCCCTGCCCCCCTGCCCCCCTGCCCCCCTGCCCCCCCTGCCCCCTGCCCCCTCCCCCTCCCCCATTACCTTGCCTCAGATAGATATTCCTAGCCAATTTGATGTCTTAGTAGTCGGCGCTGGTGCTGCTGGACTATACACAGCATTGCGTCTACCAGAGTCCTTGCGAGTCGGCTTGATTACCAAAGAAACTGTTGCTTTGTCCGCTAGTGATTGGGCACAAGGTGGTATAGCCGCAGCCGTTTCCCCGGAAGATTCTCCCACGCTACACATTGAAGATACAATCCGGGCAGGTGCAGGTTTGTGCGATCGCACTGCTGTAGAATTTCTCGCCCAACTTGCCCCTAAATGCATTCAATCCCTAGTTGACTTGGGGGTTGCTTTTGACCGTCATGGTCAAACCTTGGCTTTAACTCTAGAAGCTGCCCATTCTCGCAACCGTGTTCTCCACGCTGCGGACACTACAGGTAGGGAAGTTACAACCACTCTCACCGCCCAAGTATTACGTCGCCCGAATATTCAAGTCATTCAGCAAGCTTTGGCTTTGAGTTTGTGGACTGAACCCGAAAGCAATCGCTGTCAGGGAATAAGCCTGTTTTATCAAGGCAAAATCACATGGATTAAAGCTGGTGCTGTGATCTTGGCAACTGGTGGCGGCGGTCAGGTATTTGCCCAAACCACTAACCCGGCTGTGAGTACTGGTGATGGAGTAGCGATCGCATATCGGGCTGGGGCTATCCTCCGCGATTTGGAATTTGTGCAATTTCACCCTACTGCCCTGACTAAACCTGGTGCTGATCGCTTTCTTATTAGCGAAGCTGTACGTGGCGAGGGGGCACACCTTGTTGATAATGAAGGGCGGCGTTTTGCCTTTGACTACCACCCGGCGGGTGAACTTGCACCGAGAGATATAGTAAGCAGAGCAATTTTCAGCCATTTACAACGTACTGCCGTTGATTTGGCAACTGCCCATGTGTGGTTGGATATGCGCCCCATCCCTGCCGACAAGATTCGTCACCGCTTTCCCAACATCATCAAAGTTTGTCAGCATTGGGGAATTGATGTTTTCCATGAACCAATCCCTGTAGCGCCTGCTGCCCATTATTGGATGGGTGGGATTGTCGCGGATCTGATGAATCGCACGAATATTAAGAGTTTGTACGCGGTGGGTGAAACTGCTAGTACCGGGGTGCATGGGGCAAATCGCCTTGCCAGTAATTCCCTGCTGGAATGTATTGTCTTTGGGGCCCAGATGAGCCAAATTGAGTTGGAAAATATTGGGCTGCCATCAGAAACACCAGTGCTGCCATCACGGAAATTTAGTATTGATCCTAGTGAGTGGCACATCCAGCAAGCACAACTAGAAGCACTCAGAGAGAAGTTACCACGTCTAGTATGGGAAAGTGCTGGTATTTGTCGGGAGCAATCAAAGTTGGAAACTGCGATCGCTACTGTTGAATCTTGGCAGCAAGATTTCGCTGCTTTGCCTTTAAGTCAATTCTTGCTTGCTTTACACCCAACTGAATCAGCTAGTTTTGAGTTCCCAGATGTTGAACGACAATTGCGACTTTGGGCAGAAACCCGCAATTTATTAGATGTGGCTGATTTAATTCTCAAAAGTGCTGCTTTTAGAACCGAGAGCCGAGGCGGACACTTCCGTTTAGACTATCCTCAACCAGACCCCAATTGGCAAGTTCACACACTTGTCCAAAGAAATCATTGGTGGAAATCTCCAATATTATCTTGAACATTCTTCTGTTTCGCATTCCTCATCTAAACCTCGTTTACCTTGAGAACCGTAGTTTTGTAGCGACTGTCTTGAATGTCAAGTGCGATCGCGTAACCCAACATAAATAAGGTGGTAATGTTGGGTTGCGTTTCACTCCACCCAACCTACATAAATATATCTTTTAAAAAACTCTAGGTTTCAGCATAGATGAGGTTTATGTAATTATGGGCCGAGTTAGGGACAGCCCTGTTCTAGTAATTTTTTTAATAAACTACCCTTGCTATCTTCCAAAGGAACAAGACTCGCTAACCCTGTCGGCGGAAACTTCAGCCCGACAATCTAAAATCAAAAATGGACATCAGCGAGTGCCGCTACCATGCTGACTGTCAGGGCCACCATAATTTGGTGGTATATATGTGTCTTTTAAATTTGGAGAATTGACTTTGCGGGCAATTAAAGTATTGCTGCTAGTAGTAACAACAGTATTAGCACTCGCAGTACCGAATAGGCTCGTGGAAGCGGCAATTTTCGGTACTAGTACGTAAGCACTTATACAGAGTATCATAATCTTTGTGAATCGGAAGTTAGTTTTCATAGGTTGCAGTAAATTTACTAATTTTTCATTTAAAACGTATTTTTATTAACTCACGTATATTTACTGATATTTTTGAAAAAATATTTGAACTTTATTAAATTATTCCCAATACTTTACAAGTAATTGTGGTGTTTACTTGTACGACAACCTTGATTTGCTGGTATTAAATAGTTCTTATACTTAAGTAATATTCTTAATTAGCCATTTTTACATCAGTCTAAAGTTAGATATGTTGATGGATTGCTGTAAGCGTTTTGCTTAATTCACTATTTATTAATAATATCTTAATACTTTTAAGTATTAACACTATGTTCGCCGAATCAAGATTTCAAAATATATAAAAAAATACTTATTTTCTTGTATAGTTATGTTTTGACTATAGTAAAGATATATAAAAATAAAATAACGTAATTGTTATATTATAAGGATTTTGAAAACTATGGAACTATAAAATACCGTTGTAATTCCGTATAGTGTAAGTATATTTTTGTTTGTAAAAATAATTACATAAATTTTATAAAAAATAATTTTTATAATTAATTCTGATGATGAATTCCTTTTTAACTTATCTTCTTAGTTTTAATCATCAGTCCCAAAAGCCTTGCTAAGTCTCTATCTTGACTAAAAAACTACCTCTAGTTATATACAAAATGCTTTTTCAAAATAGTGGCTTGCACATATTTAAAGTCCACAGTCCTAATTGAACGGTAAAATTTTTTACTATAGCGAGAAAAATATGGAGACTTAACTCTTAACTAATTAAGCAAACTCGTAGCGATTTTTACCCAGGTGCTTGGCACGATACATTGCTGCATCTGCTTGTTTGATCAAATTTTCACTATCTTGGCTGTTGTATGGGTAGACACTTATGCCAATACTGGCAGAGATTCGGATTGCATAGCCATCCAAAACAATTGGCTTGGTAATACTGCTTAAGATTTTTTCGGCGACTTTAGCAGCTATCTGGACATTAGGAATTGCCCGCAAAATTATAGTAAATTCATCGCCACCCAAACGAGAAACTGTATCACTAGCGCGTAAAGAGTTGCTGAGTCTTCCAGCGATAGTCATTAGCAAGCGATCGCCCGTCTCGTGCCCCAGAGTATCATTAACTTGCTTAAAGCCATCTAAATCAATAAACAACAGTCCCAGCAACAGGTTATTGTGTTGCGCCCAATGTAATGACTCGTAAAGTTGTTCGGCAAAAAATTTGCGATTGGATAAACCGGTGAGGGGATCGTGATACGCCAAATAACGCAAGTGATCTTCTTTGAGTTTTAATTCATTGTTAGACTGGAATAGTTCAGCAGCAGTGCGCTTCAGCTGCTCCTCCATCAGCTTGCGCTGAGTAATATCTCGGATGACCCCAACTAAAAAGAAATTGCCAGCTGAGTCTTTGTGGAGCGATCGCTTAGTGGCAATTTGATGAGTCTGCCCATCTGCATTGGTAAACTCTTCTTCATGTTCCTGGGGCTTTTCAGTTCGGAACACAAGATCATCCTGTTGTCGAAACACATCAGCTTCATGTTTAGGGAAAAAGTCATAGTCTGACTTCTCAATTAATAACTTATTTGGATAACCGATAAATCGACAATAGGCTTCATTTAAAACAATCCACTGGTGTTGTTCATTTTTCACAAAAATTGGATCGGGAATCGTGTTGATTACGTGATGCAAAAATTCTTTAGAACGTTTCCACTCTTCCTGAATATGGGCAATATGACTGATCATCCAAATAGCTGAACTGCCAAAGCTAAACAATGAGGGAAGGAGCGGTATCCACAAACCGTATAAAAAAGCAAAGTATGTAGTCAGTGTCAATACAAAGCAAGAAACTAGGATACAAAGCAGACTTCTAGTAGCGTGTCGTATCCGCCATGTCGTCACGGCTCCCAGATAAGACCAGATAAAAATCCACAAGTATTCCATCAAGTCAGACCAGAATTTTAATAATGGTCGTCCATCAAGAGCAGCAGATATTAACTCACTAATAAAATAAGCTTGCAGTTGAATCCCAGGTACGGGCTTTGCCGTACCCATTAGACTGCTGGAGTAGGGAATAAATACAAAATCCTGAAGACTAGGTGCAGTAGAACCAATCAGTATAATCCGATCTTTGATTAAGTTTTCTGGGACTTTATCTGCCAGTACATCTTTTATCGATACCTGACGAAAATTACAAATTTCTCTAGATGAACTTTGACATTTAGGTTTGGGAAAATTGGTCAGAATTTGGTATCCTCTATCATCAGCCCTCACATAAGCACCATCATTAGCCTCGAAACGAGTAAATGATGCCTTGCCCAATTGCAAATACTCAGGGTTGCTTTTTGCTTTGGTAGGGGTAATTCCCTTTGGCTTTAAATACAATAAAGCCAACTTCAGGGCAAAACTTTCGTGTAACTGCTCATCAACGTGCCAATACAACAAACTGCGACGTACTTTACCATCCAGATCGTACAGCACGTTATTAAAGCCAACTTGATCCTTATTCAGTCCCTGTGGAGGTAAAACACTAAAGTTTTTGTTTTTGTCATTTGCCAATAGTTCAATACCAATTAAATTGGGCATTGACTTATAAGTATTACGCAGTTCTTGATTACCAGGCTCTACTGGCAAATTTCTGTAGAGGTCTAAGCCAATAGCACGGGGTTTGTGGACATTTAATTTTTGCAACAACAGTGCAATCTTCGCATCTGAAATCGGCCACGAACGTATTTCGTTCAAATAGGCTTCATCAATCACTACGATTGTAATACGCTCTTCCGGCGGTTCATTTGGACGTAAGCGAAACAATTGATCCAAAGCTGCAAACTCCAAAGATTGCAATAATCCAATGGAGTGCAACAGCACGACGCAGACTGCAACGCTGACGGCAGTAATCAATTCTCTGTGTCCTCGACTAAGCGATTGTTTTAGTCCAAAGATTAACTTTACAAAACGCTTGCCTAGCTGCTGGTTCATTCCCATTACCTAGTAGGGAGAAATATTCTCTATTTCCTATAGCTATTAACTATCGGACTAACATATTTTAAGGGAGAGCTAAATAGAGTTTCTAAGAGTTTTTTCAACTCAGCAAGTTTCTTCAAGACATTCTGGCATTTGTGAATGTAATAACATATATTAAGGCTGATTTTATGACCAAACGGCAACTGGGAGTTTTGTGGCTATCAGCACAGATTAATAAATCTGTTGAAAGGGAGTTGCAGTGAATTTAACACCCAAATGCTTGCCTGGCAAAGCTTATTCAATTCAATTCGCACATTTGTAATGATTAAGTAGGGCTTGCTGAAAATTGTGGTAACTTTTAACTTCTAACAGACACACCTTTAGGTTTGGTACTGACATGATTAAATCCCAAGTAGCCCCCAAATGCTGTAAAAAAAATTAAAGTATACATCAAATTAAAGTAAATATACTTGATTAATTTCCTTAAACTTTCAAATATTTTCGGATAAAAGCCGCAGGAAAACTGGTAATTGGCTATTGGACAAGACCTATTATCTATTACCAAAAACAAAACAGCCAACTGGAAACAGACTTTGCTGTATTCATCCAGTTGACTATTACTCGGCGCTATAGCGGGGCGTTTCTTCTATTCTGAGTGACAAAAAGCACTGTGTAATGACGGAAAACTCCACGTAGGTAAACCTCAAGTAAAACAAGTGGCGTGGCAGTCTTTTAACTCAGCATTATTTTATGGGATGTGAGCTACACCTTACCACTAGCTTGATCTAGCCTTCTTGAAGACAATTACTTGAAATACTTAAAGTTGCGAGGCCCTGTGTAACCGGAAACTTTTGCTAGTTCATTTAAGTTTTGGACTCCGCTATAACTTTGACCATTGATGATCCAAGTGGGGAAGCCTTCAATTTTTGCGGCTTTACACAGTTCTGTTTGAGCTTTAAGCCCATCGGGAGCGCACTCTACCTTAACATCTTTGTTAATTATTTCCTCGGCTTCTTTACCAAAAAGCTGCTTTTGTTCATGGCAATGAGGACACCAGTAAGCGCTGTATTCCTTTGCGCCTACCTTTGCTAGATGGCTTGCTAAGGCTATTTCTGCCTCGCCAGAAGTGGTGGTAACTTCCCAACCAAACGCTGGGTTAGGGTCTCCTTTGGAATTAAAGGTAATTTTTGTGGGTTGTCCTGGAGTTTCAGGTGTAACATCTGATTTATTCACGCCAGCATAAACGCCTAAAGTACCAATCAGCGTTACCATACCCACAATTAGGGCGGTAAAGAAGATTTGTCCAATATCCTCCCAAGTTCGACCCATAATTGTTAGTACCAAAAGACTCACAGAAAACAAAGCTGAACCAATACAGTAAGGACAAACAGCTTTAATTTGAGATGTCAGCACATACATTAAGTAGCCGCTAAAGACAGACATAGCGATCGCACCCACCAGCAGCAGCCACCACGTCAAATTTTCCAATTGTTTGCGGCTATTGTTTTCCCCTGAGTTAAATACCAAGGGAGCTAAAGCCAATATCACCATACTGATATATGCTAAAAGCCCAAACAAAGCTAACGGCTGACCAAAAATTGTTGCCCAAGGACTGGAAAGCACATCATTACAACCCTTAGCGCCAGCCTCTGCCACACAAGCTGCACTGCCTCCTGTTAACTTTTCTATGGTGAGATAACCTGTGATCAGGGCACCACATCCAGCGATCGCGGCAATCAATGGCCGTGACCATTTATGAATCCAAGGAGTAGAACGACGGCGAATCATAAATATTGGGGAATGGGGAATGGGGAATGGGGAATGGGGAATGGGGAATGGGAAATAATAATTAATTGTTCGCTTGCTCCCCCTACTCCCCACTCCCTACTTTCTAAGAATGTAACTTTACTTGTTCTGCTGATTTGCTTTCACCTTTGGAGTTCCAACTGCGACGCGCGGCTTCGACAAATTGACTGACGCGAATTGGATCAATTGGTTGCTCAATACGTCCGTGACGTTTCAGGGAACTGGAAACTATTACACCATCTGCTGCCTGCATCAATGTATCAATATTTTCCCAACTCGCCCCACTACCAATGAACACTGGCGTGCCAGCTGCTGCATCACAAGCTAGTTCCAAATCTTCTAAGTTAGGAGGGCTACCAGTAGCCCAGCCTGACAAAATCACCCCGTCTGCTAAACCCCTTTCAATGGTGTCTTTCACAGCGACTGTGAGATTTGGAGAACTCAAAGGACGGGCGTGCTTCACCAAAACATCGGCCAGAATTTTAACATCGCTGCCTAACTCCCGTCGATAGCGGAGTAGGTGATGGGCTTCTCCTTCAATTAATCCCTGATCGGTTGCCATTACTCCCGTGAGAACGTTGACGCGGATGAATTGCGCTTGCACACAGCTAGCGATCGCCATTGCACTTTTGCCGTCGTTTCGCAAAACATTTAAGCCTATAGGCAAAGTCACCAAGTTTTGTATCCGTTGCACCACAATGGTCATGGCACTCACAACCACGGGATCGACTTGGTTTTTGGTAAAGGGCGCGTCGAAAAAATTCTCCACAATCAGACCGTCAACCCCTCCGCTTGCAAGGGCCGCAGCTTCTTGTTCAGCTCGGTCAATCACCGCTTTTAGGCTACCTCCCCAACGGGGTGAGGTAGGCAGTGGTAGCAGGTGAACCACGCCAATAATCGGTGAGCGAGTTTTAAATAATTGATATAAGTCCACGTCTTTAATCCGCCTCGCGGAGTCCAGAGTCTAGAATTTTTTGACTATTGATTATATGACCCTTGACTCTTGACTTTTCATTAACTAGTCAAATGTGTTTTATGATAGTCGGTTTATTGCCTCCTTCCTCAGATGGAAATTGGCGTGAAACCTCCCATAAGATATGTTAAGATAAAACCTGGCTACAAGAGGAGTTTGCCACTCACCAGACGCAAGGCAGCTTTCCGTGGTTTAGGCATCTTGTCCGCGAACAGTCGTAGGACTTGCCAATTGCCAGGGTAGCATTACTGCTTTATAGGCGTAGTCGCTTTCGTCGATTTCCCTGAGGGTAGCGACTTCTCACAACAAGCCCTTTGGGCGGCTTCCCGATGGGTAGATTAACAACGCACACGCTGTGGTAATGTAAAATACCAATAGGCGAATTGTTAAAAAAGATTACAAGTGTCAAAAGTACCCAAAGACACTTCAATTCACCCTGGGGAACAGATTGATAGGAATATCATAACATGACCTCTATTTTTATTTATTAATAGGGTTGTGAGTCCACGAACAGTTAAAAACAGTGGGAATTTGCCACTGTAGTGTTTTCATGAGGATGCTGATAGCAAAAAAGCGAAGTTAGCGCCGGAACGTTTGACAACAAGAAGAAAAAAATGAAGATATTTTCAAAATATGGGTGACAAGCCAACAATTGCCATTTCTCACCTGGGCTGCGAGAAAAATCGAATTGATACAGAACACATGCTGGGAATGCTCGTAGAAGCAGGCTACGGTGTAGATACAAATGAAGAGTTAGCAGATTACGTTATTGTTAATACTTGTAGTTTTATTGAAGCAGCCCGGCAAGAATCTGTCAGAACTTTGGTAGAACTGGCAGAGGCAAATAAAAAGATCGTAATCACTGGCTGTATGGCGCAACACTTCCAAGAACAACTTTTGGAGGAATTGCCCGAAGCAGTAGCTGTTGTGGGTACAGGCGATTATCACAAAATTGTTAATGTAATTGAGCGTGTTGAACTTGGCGAACGGGTCAAACAGGTTAGTATCGAACCAACCTACATTGCCGACGAAACTACACCGCGCTACCGCACTACAACCGAGGGCGTAGCTTACCTACGGGTTGCCGAAGGTTGTGATTATCGTTGTGCATTTTGTATAATTCCTCATCTTCGAGGGAACCAGCGATCGCGTACTATTGAATCTATAGTCGCCGAAGCCGAGCAGTTAGTTAGTCAAGGGGTAAAGGAAATTATTCTAATTTCCCAAATCACCACTAATTACGGTTTGGATATTTATGGTAAGCCAAAATTAGCCGAATTACTTCGCGCTTTGGGGAAAGTAGATATACCGTGGATCAGAATGCACTACGCTTATCCCACGGGACTGACCCCAGATGTGATCGCGGCGATTCAAGAAACACCAAACGTCTTGCCTTATCTGGATTTGCCTTTGCAGCATTCTCATCCAGATATTCTCCGCGCCATGAACCGTCCTTGGCAAGGGCGGGTAAATGATGGGATTATAGATCGCATCAAAACGGCGCTACCAACAGCCGTACTGCGGACAACATTTATTGTTGGTTTCCCAGGAGAAACACAAGAGCATTTTGAGCATCTACTAGAGTTCGTTCAACGGCATGAATTTGATCATGTTGGTGTCTTCACCTTTTCCTCTGAGGAAGGAACCCCAGCTTACAAGCTACCAAATCAGTTGGCCCAAGAAGTGATGGACGATCGCCGATACCAACTGATGGAACTCCAGCAACCGATTTCTCAAAAGAAAAATCAACAGGAAGTAGGCAAAATCGTCGATGTCCTGATTGAGCAAGAAAATCCTGAAAGTGGTGAATTAATAGGTCGTTCAGGTAGATTTTCCCCAGAGGTTGATGGTCTGGTGTATGTCAAAGGCCAGGCAAAGTTAGGAACCATCGTGCCAATAGCGATTCACCACGCTGATACATACGACCTCTATGGTCAAGTAGTCAATAACTAAATTGTCTTTTGTCTTTTGTCTTTTGTCCTTTGTTAAATGACCCTTACAGATTTACCCTTATTTTAAGGTCAACGCTGCATTAATGGCAGTTTTCATGAGGGTTTACCTGAAGTTCGCGGACTCTTTGGCATAGTCTCTCAAAGACTTGAGGCTTCGCTACCGCCCTTGGCTTACTAATAACTAATGACTAACGACTAATGACTAATGACTAATGACTAAATGGCTAATCCAAGAATCCTTACATAAAATTTAGGACGAATTAATGACTCTTTCATTCCAAGAATTAGGCATTTCCCAAGAACGTGTTGCACAACTAGAAAAAATCGGTTTTACCGAACCAACTAACATTCAAGTCCAAGCAATTCCCCAATTGCTGGGTGGTCGTGATGTAGTCGGTCAATCTCAAACTGGAACAGGCAAAACCGCAGCATTTTCACTGCCTATTTTAGAGCGGCTAGATATTAATCAAAAAGCCGTACAAGCCATAGTTTTAACACCAACTCGTGAATTAGCAATGCAGGTTCACGATGCGATCGCCCAATTCATCGGCGATGAAGGATTGCGGGTGTTAGCAATCTATGGTGGTCAATCAATTGACCGCCAGATGCTACAACTCAGACGTGGCGTTCACATGGTTGTGGGCACTCCCGGACGGGTGATCGATTTACTCGATCGCGGCTGTTTAAAGCTCGATCAAGTGAAGTGGTTTGTGTTAGATGAAGCCGATGAAATGTTGAGCATGGGCTTTATTGATGATGTAATCAAAATCCTCTCACAAGCGCCCGTAGATCGCCAAACAGCTTTATTCTCGGCAACAATGCCACCATCGATTCGGATGTTGGTGAACAAGTTCTTGCGATCGCCTGCAACTGTCACCGTTGAGCAACCAAAAGCCGCTCCTAACAAAATCAATCAAGTAGCTTACTTGATCCCCCGCCACTGGACAAAAGCTAAAGCTTTACAGCCGATTCTGGAAATGGAAGATCCAGAAACAGCCTTAATCTTTGTTCGCACCAGACGCACAGCCGCCGAACTCACCAGTCAGTTACAAGGCGCTGGTCACAGTGTCGATGAATACCACGGTGACTTGTCACAACAAGCGCGGGAACGTTTATTAGTTAGATTCCGTAACCGTCAAGTCCGTTGGGTAGTAGCAACTGATATTGCAGCACGAGGGTTAGATGTGGATCAACTCTCCCATGTAATCAACTTCGACTTACCCGATAGCGTAGAAACCTACGTCCACCGTATTGGTCGTACTGGTCGTGCTGGTAAAGAAGGAACAGCAATTTCTTTAGTACAACCATTTGAGCGTCGCAAACAGCAAACATTTGAACGTCATAACCGTCAAAGTTGGCAATTGCTGACCATTCCTACACGCGCACAAATTGAAGCGCGGCACATCCTGAAACTGCAAGAACAAGTGCGGGAAGCTTTGACAGGTGAGCGTTTGGCTTCATTCTTGCCAATTGTTAGCGAACTAATTGAAGAATACGATGCTCAAGCGATCGCCGCAGCCGCATTGCAAATCGCTTACGATCAAACTCGCCCCGCTTGGTTGAGTTCAGATGTGGAAATTCCCCAAGAGGAATCTTCTGCTCCCAAACCAAGACTCGGCAAGCGTCGTGACTCTTCCAGCGATCGCCCCCGTTCGGCATGGAAATCAGATAGTAACAATGGTGAAGAAAGACATTCTTCTCCCAAGCCCAAACTGCGGACAAGTGGGAACGAGTCTTCTGCATCCCCTAGTAAAAAGATAGGTTCACCTACAGCTAGAGAATCAGCTTCTTAGTCAACAGTTAGAAGTTAATCAATTTTGGATTTTAGACTTGTCGTGAGCGTTCAGTCGAACGATTTTAGATTTTTTCTTCAATCCAAAATCCAAATATAAAATTGGAGAGTTGAGAGTTAAGAGTCAAGATTTTGGCTTTGGCTCTTGACTTTTTGGCTTTTTGGGTAATTTTTTCTCCCAGATTGGCTCAACCAAGAACCAATAGTTTTGCAAGACAACGACAAACTGACACTACCAGACTTACTAGCAGGTTGGGAGCCAATACTTGTAGGTTAAGGGGAAAAGGGGAAGGGGAAAGGGGAAAGGAAAAACCTTTAACCTTTACCCTTTAACCTTTTCCCCAAATCCAATGCCGAGTTAAAAATGCTTAACCGAGCAGTATTGGGTTGGGAGCTAGTAGTGTCAGAAATTTGGCCTCCTGTGTTTGAGTAGTTCAAAACTACTACAGCCAAGGACGACTAACTAGTTCTAACTCTCCAATTTCATCGTCGCTCAATCTCCAGCCCAAAGCACCAGCATTCTGCCGTACCTGTTCGGCTGTCTTCACCCCAGCAATGGGAATAACGTTCCCCTGAGTAATTAACCAGTTGAGAGCAACTTGGGCAGGGGTGCGATCGTATTTTTCCCCGAAGTTGCGTAGCAAAGATATGACTGGGGCAATTTTTTGCAGACCTTCTTTCTTAAATTGCGGGTCTATTTTTCTCGCACCAGTGGGGGTTTCAGCATTATTAATACTGTACTTACCTGTGAGTAATCCCTGTGCTAAAGGACTATATGCCAAAATAGTCACACCCAACTCACGCGCAGTTGCCAGAATCCCCTTGCTTTCAATTTGGCGACTGAGTAAAGAATAACGGACTTGGTTTACAGCTAAAGGCACTCCACGGGCTGCCAATATTTGATGCGCGTCTCGCATTTGCTCTGCTGAGTAATTACTTACACCGACTGCCGCAATTCTGCCCCGCTTCACTTCATCCGCTAAGGCATTCATTAAAGTTTGTTGACTTAAAAAGAAAGCAAAAGGCCAATGCACTTGGTACAGGGCAATTCGCTCAAGTTGTAGTCGTTTGAGGCTATCTGTTAAAGCATCAGAGACAGATTGGGCTGTAAATCGCCACGGTACGGGGCCAAATTTTGTGGCGATTTGTACAGGTTGTTGTGTCTGTTGCAGAAATTGTCCTAAAAATTCCTCGCTCTTTCCCATTCCGTAGATTTCGGCAGTATCAAAAAAGGTAATACCAGCTTCTAAGGCTGCGGTAAATGCTTCTTGCAACTGTTCTGGGCCGTAGCGATCGCCATAATTCCAAAATAGTTTATCACCCCAAGCCCAAGTGCCTATGCACAAGGGTGTAACAGACGGGCCATTTTGCCCCAATGTGATGTTTTCCACGGTTGCAAAATTTAGTTTATTTACATTTCTTTACTTTTATAGTGTATCGTTACAGACAAGATTGGGTGTGAGTAAGTTGATCTAGTATTTTTAAGGATCTTCACGGTGCGATCGCGATTTAAACCCTGAATCAAACGCGCATAAGGGACTTTCAGTTAAAAAAATATCTTGTTGTAGGGACACAAAGCCTTGCGCTCCTAAAATCTATAAATAATTTGGGATAATTTATTTTTTACAAGTCCCTAAACAAGATCCCCGACAACTTTTACGAAGTCGGGGATCTGCGGGCTGCAATTCTCACACATCAAATAGGATTGCGATAGTTGAGTGTATTTACTTGTAATTATGAATTAGATGGTTTCTCCTGCTTGACTTTTTTGATTAATTGCATGTAGACATTAATTTCACTAATTTCTACATCATGCTCAACTCTGGTTACTTTCCATTTCTCTTTTTTTAGGTAAACTTCCTCTCCTACTCTGGGAGTAAATTGAAGATCATAGAACTTTTTTAGAAAATCTTTTTGATTTTCTTCCCATAATATTACTTTGACTGGTTCTTGACTCATTGCTTATGCCTTTTTGGTTACTAGATGAAGCTAAGTAGTTTGATGACATACATACGGCAAGTTTATCTTACTAATTCAATAGAATAGCGTAGTTAAAACCACATTTTCATATTGATATTTTTATCTGGCTTGATTGCGTCCGATAACAGGTGAAGCACAATACCATCACTCTAGTTGTATATAACTAGAGTTGTACTCTATGCTATAATCAATCGCGTTTTAACTTAGTGTTAGACCTTCCATATAAGTTTAGTGAATTATTAGAAACTTACCTAGTAAGTAATAACTGTTAATAATATCCTCTAGTACAACTGCGATATTTATGGATAACCAAGAGACAAGCAACAAGAGAGAGATGCTTTATCGCAATTATTTGTATCCTCATGCTGAGAGTATCTAAATTTTCATCTTTTCTAGACTTATATGGAGCAAGCAAAGAAGTTATTGAAGAAGTTAGGAAAGAGGAAATTCAAGCTCGAATTGAACACTTGCAATCATCTCCTAAAACTAATTTAATACTATTGGCATCTGAAATAGAAAGAGAGCTTCGATATTTAATTGCTAGTATGGGACTTTTGGATAAGTCTCAAGGTAGATTCTTAGCTGATGTCAAGCTTTTGGAACCTTATGGTTTTACTGAAATAGAAAAAGCTAATTACTTTTGGTCAATACGTAATAAAAGTGTTCATGGGCAGGAGGTAGATTCAAATGATATTTTATTAGCAGTAGAGAGTGGTTTATCTCTTCTGGAAAGCCTTCAATCAATCCCGCATGAAGTTCATATAGTTTATCATCCAGGAGTTTTAGTCTATTCTGATCCAGACTGTACAAGAGTTCAAGAATCTGTTAAAGGAGTAATTCTTGAAACAAGAAGGCATCCAAGCGATGCTTTTGTTGGGTTTATTATTTTCCCGACAACTCTTATATCTTTTATAAAAGATAGAATTGTATCTTGGGAGTGGAATATGAATAGAATTTGGGAAGTAGCTTGGTATCGTGATCCCGATACGAATGAGATTAAATCTGCATGGGCTTCATCGGCTGAATTTGTTGGTCGAGATTTGGATAATCTCCGATGATAGGGATAGTATCAATTTTAGCCACTCAATAAAGATAAATTTGGCAAAATTATCTCGATTAATCTTGAAACAATAGATTACGAAATCGGTAATAATTTAGTCGAAACGAGTTTTCGATTACGATTTAAGCAAACCGATGCAGCACTTTGGGGAGAAAGAATTGATTTTGATGCTGTTTATGCAGTTGGTGGTACATTGCTCAGGATGGCACAGTGATACACGAGACTTTAGTTAGACTTCAGGCAAAAATGAGTGTGATTATTCTTCTCTCCGATGAAATCATGAGCATCTTAATATCTGTCACATTTTGGCGCGATCGCTCTAGAAACCAGAAAAGGGCAATTGAGGATTTTAATCAAGCTCTCGTCATTATTTTATGTACTTGACTGTGCAGCAATCTGGACAGCTTCTATATCAACATTGAGGTGTTGAGCAATCTGCTCAACACTCATCCCTGTTTTTAGTAACAGAGGGACGGTAAGTTTCAACATTTCAGCTTCTCGTTCTTCTCGACCTTCTTCTCGACCCTCGGCTTTCGCTTCCTGATAAACTCTTGTTTGCTCCAAAGTGAGTCCTAGCATAGCTTCAACGTCCTCTCTACTCAAGGTCGAAAACTTATAAACGGCAATTGTGGTTATGATGTCTAGTATTTCGTTTTGCGGCAGTGTGTCCGTTTCCTCTAATTTTACCCGCTCAATCAATTGCTTTGCTTGCTCTGCCATCACTTCATCCGATGCTAGAGTCAACTGCATCAAGTTGATACCTATTGGCTGCTGATTAGTCGCGCCTAACTCATCTAAATAGATTCTCTGCACTTGATCGCTGTTGAGAAATATTCGATGAGTTCTTTGATCGCTTGGTTCCAAAGAGCGTGATGAAAAAATTACCACACAGAACCAGTCATCGTACTGAAAACGATTCCGGTTCAGGTACATCAACGACTCGGTAAAGAACCGATGGTAGAGGGCTTCATCTTTTTGGAATTGAACTTCAGCAAAAAAGATCACCTTCGATGTTGCATCCTCTGGAGGTAAAAACACACCATCGATGCGAAAAGCAGTTTCTTTGACTTCAAGTGATTCAAACCGATAGTTTTGCCCTTGCAGAGGAGGATTATCAACCAGTTCAAAGAGTAACCCAGGAAAGCGCTTAAAAATTTGATAGTAAATGGAATCTCGTTTCACTACTTCATCCTAAAATTCTCTCGTTATCCGTAGGCGTAGCCCACACTTCTCTACGAGACGCTGCGCGAACGACAAGCTCAGTGACCATCGTAGACATCGCGGATTAGCAGCAAGCCATAAAAATTAATCCTAACTTGGCTGAAGCTTATGCTAATCGAGGTGTATAATTGCTTGCCAAATAAGTGCGATCGCATCGCAACTTCCACTTTTCCTTAGCTGATTTTAAGCGGGTAGGGTTTATCTTTATTTAAAGAGAGAGAGATTAAATCCTATAAACCATACGAAAAAGTAGCTATGGCAAGCGGTGAAGTATTTGATACCAAAACAAAATCCCTATCTGTGCCAAGGGTAAACCTGCTGACCATGTTCCGGCTGGGTTTATTTCAAATGGGGTTGAGCATGATGTCAATTTTGACTCTGGGCGTACTCAACAGAGTCATGATTCAAGAAATAGCGATTCCGGCGACACTGGTTTCAGTCGTTCTAGCACTGCCTTTATTTGTTGCTCCTTCCCGTGTCTGGTTTGGCCAGATTTCTGATGCCAAGCCGTTATGGGGATACCACCGCACAGCTTATGTTTGGGTGGGAGCGGCAATATTTGCGATCGCAGCATTTTTAGCTGTACAAGTAATGTGGCAGATGAATCTTGCCGCTACTAGTGCAGGTGGTTGGACATGGACAACCCAAACAATTGGCTGGACAGCACTTTTAGCTTTGGTTTTTGCTGTCTACGGTCTAGGAATTTGTGCTAGCGGTACTGCCTTTGCTGCTTTGTTGGTGGATATATCTGAAGAAGATAACCGTTCCAAAGTAGTTGGTGTGGTTTGGTCGATGCTAATGGTGGGGATTATTGTTGGGGCAATTATTAGTGCCAGTTTGCTGAAACAGTTAACGCCAGAGGCAACCTTAGAAACCTTACAGGCATCAATCACCAGGCTGTTTACTATCGTCCCAGCAATTGTATTTGGTTTAGCGATCGCAGCAACATTCGGCGTAGAAAAAAAATACTCTCAATACTTAACCCGTTCCACACTGGTGAACCGGGAAGACAGCATTACTCTAGGCAATGCTTGGAAAATCTTGACAGCTAGCCCACAAACAGGTATATTCTTCACCTTTTTATTGGTGATGACCATCAGTTTGTTTATGCAAGACCCGATTTTAGAACCGTATGCGGGTCAAGTTTTTAAAATGCCCCTAGCGGAAAGTACCAAATTAAATATTTTTTATGGAACAGGACTACTGATTGCCTACGGTGTTACTGGCTTTTACATTGTCCCGCGTTTGGGTAAGCGCAGAACTGCACGTTTAGGCTGTATGTTGGTAGCATTCTGTGCAATATTGCTAGGTATTTCAGGATTCACAGCTAATGCAGCAGTTCTCAAACTAGGCTTGTTCTTTTTCGGTTTAGCCGCAGGTTTCTTAACTACAGCAGCAATTAGCTTGATGTTGGATCTTACCGCAGCAGAAGCCGCAGGTACGTTTATTGGGGCATGGGGATTAGCACAGTCCCTTTCTAGAGGTGTGGCGGTAGTCATCGGAGGTACAGTTTTGGATATTGGACGCAAGCTGTTACCGAGTTTAGAGTTAGCTTATGGACTGGTATTTGCCCTAGAAGCACTAGGAATGGTGCTATCGATTTGGTTTCTAAATCGGGTGAATATCACAGAATTTCAAACAAGTACCAAGCAAGCGATCGCTTCAGTTTTAGAAAGCGATTTAGACTAAACTGTATGGGGCATTGGGCATGAGACAAATGACCAATGACCAATGACAAATGACAAATGACTAATAACCAATGAATGATTTTTGGACAACAATTCTAGATTTTGCCCAAACTACCACTACCAGGGTGGGTAAGCAGCTAATGCAAGATTTTGGGCAAGTACAGGCTTCCCAAAAAGCTGATGGAAGTTTGGTGACGCAAGCAGATAAATGGGCAGATCAGGAAATTCGGGATGCGATCGCTTCTACTTTCTCTGGTTACGGCATTTTGAGCGAAGAGAGCGATCAGTCATTTCCTGGTACTGAGTGGTGCTGGGTAATTGACCCCCTAGATGGTACAACCAACTTTACACGCGGCATTCCTATCTGGACAATATCTCTGGGTTTACTGTATCGAGGCACGCCCATTTTTGGGTATGTTTACGCACCAACCTTGGATCAAGCTTTTCATGGTTTTTGGGCGGGTTCATCTGGTTTAGCAACACCAACAGGAGCATTTCTCAACCACCACCCCATCCACACCAGTGTTGATAGTCCCAGCAATAATCACTTTTTTAACCTTTGTTCTCGTAGTACCGCAGCTATCAAAAACGGCTTCCCCTGCAAAATTCGGATGTTGGGTGTAGCTAGCTATAATTTTTTGACAGTTGCTACTGGGGCTACTCTCGGTGGGATTGAGGCGACACCAAAAGTTTGGGACTTAGCCGGGGCTTGGGTAATTGTCCAGGCAGCTGGTGGGGTATGGGTATCGCTGAAATCAGAACCGTTTCCGTTGTCACCCGGAGAAGATTATAGCGATCGCTCTTTTCCCACTTTGGTTGTCAGTCGTCCCGAATTAGTTCCGGTATTTCAACCTTTTCTAGATGGCGTAAAAATCTAATCAGCTGCTCTAACACTTAAAACAGTTATTTTGTCAATCAGAGTAGTGAACGGCGACATCCCGACATCAAAGTTAATAAAGCCCTAGTCAGACAGAGAATTGAGTATAAATAAAACTGGTAATAATCCTGATTTCAGTTCAAAACCAATGTAGTTACTAATTTAAGTACCGTTGTGGCTTATATCACACTGCTTAATTTAGTATAAATAATTTTATGTTATCTAATCTAGATTTAATTCGAGAGTTTGTGCAAAACTCTATCCAGAAAAAAGAAATTTTGTTGTCAAATCCTGCTTTGACAGCGCAAACAGTGTATAAAACCAACCAATTGACAGCAAAAGGTGAAGGTGTGATTGCCACCTTCCAACTATCTAATACACTATCTGAATTCTTGATTTCTCCAAAATCATCCCAGTGGGAATTAATAAATCAGGTATTAGCAGAATATAGTTATCTTCTCAAAGGAGAAGTAGATAGTCGGGGTTTCTATCAGTATCAATACAGCGAAGTTCCCAAAGGCTATGAGATGCACTGTACTAAATCTGTACTTCTATGGCGAGCTTGGTGGAAATATCGCAAGTATACTTCAAGACTAGGGATTCCCTTGGAACTTCTGATCAGGACGCGGGATTCATGGTATCCAATCCGAGATTTAATTATTAGTGATGGACTTCTTTATATCAAAACTTTAGGAAGCGAGATCGCACTTGATTCAGAAGACTTGGTTACTTGGTTAAGCAAAATTGATGTAACTAAAACTAAAGAAATACCTAGTACAGAGACGTAATTCGTAATTTGTAATTACTTTGCAAACGCAGTTTATACTCACCCTTTTAACGTTAAATTGACGCAAAGATTTTTGAAAATGGCGTGAAGAAAAATGAAAGGACTTTGGCTCGAAAATAATCAGTTGCAACTACGTACAGATATTCCAATTCCTGAACCACCGCCAGGAGAAGCTTTGGTACGCGTCTTGCGTGCGGGTATCTGTAACACTGATTTGGAACTACTCAGAGGCTACTATCCTTACACTGGTATTTTGGGGCATGAATTTGTCGGCGTGGTTGAAAAAGGGCCAGAACACTTAGTTAACCAACGTGTAGTTGGAGAAATCAACGCTGTGTGTGGGCATTGTCGGTTTTGTATCAGTGGACAACCAACTCACTGCGAAAATCGCACAGTTTTAGGTATTGTCAATCGGAATGGAGCCTTTGGTGAATATCTCTGTTTGCCGGTAGAGAACCTGCATTTAGTACCCGATAATGTGCCGACAGAAGTAGCTACATTTACTGAACCTATAGCAGCAGCTTTGGAAATTCAGCAGCAAGTATCATTGCATCAAAACGACAGGGTGCTAGTGGTTGGAGATGGCAAACTAGGGCAGTTGGTAGCACAGACACTAGCTTTAACTGGCTGTGAACTCTTGGCTGTGGGGCGACATCAAGAGAAACTTGCCAACTTAGAGGCACGGGGGATTAAAACTGGTTTAGCTGACGCTGTAAAAGATGGATATTTTGATATCTCAGTAGAATGTACTGGCAACCCAGAAGGATTTGCGATCGCCCGTCGCGCCCTCCGTCCCCGTGGTACGCTTGTTCTTAAAAGTACTTATGCTGGCAACCTCAGCTTAGATGTTTCTTCTTTAGTAGTGGATGAAATTACCCTCATCGGCTCCCGTTGTGGCCCCTTTACTCCAGCCCTCCAGCTACTAGCCACAGGACAAATTGACGTACAACCCCTGATTCATGCCACTTACCCCCTCATTGAAGGGCTTGCAGCTTTTGAACACGCCCAGAATCGCGGTGTTTTAAAAATATTGCTGGAAATTGGTTAATAGTTATTTGTCATTTGTCATTTGTCATTTGTCATTGGGTATGGGTTATTGCCCTTTTGCCCTTGTTTCCCTCATTTTCCCCAGTCCCCAATCCCTAATATAGATAAGGATTAGTCTTCGGTTGATAGTCAAGACAATTGATCGCTTCTTCTGTATTGGCAATAGATGGGCGTACAGTACATTTAAGACGGTAATTGTCAGTAAAAAATTGGCAGCCAGTACAGGGGATTTGATGCATAAGCTTGGCTGTAGTCACACTATCTCGCGCCGCCGTCCAGAGACTCATAACAACGAGAATAGTTAAAGTCCAAGCAGTGATAAAGCATATTGGGATTAACAAAGGTTGAATCCCATGAAAGACGAAAAATATCACTTCTAACACAGTATGTCCTGATACAAATTAGGAATTAGAAGTATATTAACTCCTAATTCCTAATTCCTAACTTCCGACTATAGAAGTATTTAAATACCAGCATGACCAAGAGCTAAACCTGTTACTAGCATTCCTAGCACAAGAAAAGGTTGGGCGCTGGCTTGGTACTTAACATCATTCTTCACAGGATCGCGCAAGAAATACATATCTTGCAAGGTGATTTGCGGGATGATTAACAGTACTAGTATCGTTGCATACAAATTTTCATGGATGCTGACAAGATAAGCTGCGATCAATCCTTGAAATACATCAATTGTCACTACACAAATCCATGCCGCAGTGGTGATACCAAACATTACGGGTAATGAATTTAATCCTAGCTGGCGATCGCCTTCTACACTCTTAAAGTCATTGACAATGGCAATACCCAATCCAGCCAAGCTGTAGAACATTGTCAAAATTATAATTGTGGAATTGAGATCGCCAAACAAAGCGTGTCCTGTAGACCAAGGTAGAGTAATGTAACTTGCACCCAAGGCATAACTTCCTAGCCAGCCGTTTTGCTTGAGTTTCAGGGGAGGTGCAGAATAAATATAGGCGATGAAAGAACCGATAATTGCGATCGCTGTAATTGTCGGGAATTCATGACCAGACCACACATCCAGCGCAAATGCCAAACCATAGCCAGCAACCAGTAATACCCAAATCTGAATAATTACCTGGGGTAAGGGAATTGCCCCAGAGGGAATCGGGCGATAGGGTTCATTGATGGCATCGATTTCGCGATCGTAGTAATCATTGAGAATTTGGGTGTAACCTGTCATCAATGGACCAGCCAGCAGCATACAGGTTAATACTTTCAACACATTTTCCAGCGTCCAAGTATAGTTACCCGAAGAAGCCGCACCACACACTACACCCCAAATTAGGGGAATCCAGGTAATCGGCTTCATTAGCTGCAAACGAATTTTCCAAATTGAAGTTTCCCCAGCAGCTGCACCTTTCATCCCCAGCAACTGCCTAGTTTTCGCATTGCGATCGGCGGATGCTATTGCTTGCTCATTGGGATTATTTACCACTGAGTCTAATGTCTCAGATGGGTTAGGGTCTGGGGTAATGGGAGTTAATTCTGACATAAGATTTACTGATTAATAGGGCATTGGGCAAAACAGTTCCTCTTTTCCATGTTCCAGTTCTGAGTAAAGAAGTGAGATTTTCTACTCGGTACGGGCTAAATCTTAGCTATCCACTAACAGCATTCATGAGGGGCATTGAGCATTAGCCAGAAAACCATCTTCCACAAAATTTAAACAACTTACAGGAGTTAGTCGCAGAACTTATCAGTTAATGGTTCGTATGAGTTAAAGGAAAAAACTACTCATAAAAAACCTGGGCGTTCTCCCGAATTAATAATTCTAGATCAAGTCTTAATGGTGCTTCAGTGTTGCAGCAAAGCAAGAAAAGCTCCACCTCATGAGTAAGAACATGGAGCATATTATCATATCAACTACCTCTAGCCGGCTTCTCTACGAGATGCTGTGCGTAGCTTGCTTCGACCTAGGAGTATACGGTAGTCTGCGGCAAGCCCTACGGGTAGACGCTCGTACCGACGCTCGTTCCTCGCTAACGCTGCGCTATCGCTACCGCTACGCTAACGCAGTTCCTTTATACCGGGAAACCCGTCCACCGGACTGGCTCACCGCTTTGCGTCTACGTTCAAAAAATTGACTTTGATAAAGAGTTTTAGCCTTAACTGAACCGTATTGGCTTATATATCATTTTTCAATAAGCAATAGTACTTAAAACCTTGCTCAAAATCGGATCGGAAACACAATTTTTCGGTAGGCAATGCCGTTCGGGTAGCGTCTCGTAGAGAAGGCTAGCTACGTCTACGCATAATCTTAATACATTATTACCCCAAAGCTTAATTTAAAGTCTTATTTTATACCTAAAAATTTATGAGATTTCAAGAATAAACACTTGTTAGACAAAAGTAATATTATTTTATCCTCACACGGATCTCATCCGTGTATGATGTTTTCTTCTACTTTCTTCTTGGAGAGAAATACAATGTCTTTTGAGCTTCCCCAGTTGGGTACGTCTTGTACTGATGTGATATCTAAAAACAGCCTTGCGCCTGCCTTGGACGAAGGCAGCTTGACAAGTTCTTTAACGGGACTGGGACGAGCTAGCCAATCTCTCTTGTTTGTCGATAGATCAGTGACAAACTATGAGCAGTTACTGGCGGGTGTGACTACGGGCACGGAGATCCATGTGCTTGACTCGGTGCAGGATGCTGTTACCCAGATTACTAACACCCTGCTGGGACGGCAAAACATTGCCAGTTTGCATATCGTTTGCCACGGGGAAGCCGGCGGACTGGACTTTGGCAGCAGTCAGCTGAACTTGGGCAACTTGCCAGAGTATGCGTCACAGTTGCAGAGTTGGGGCAAGGCACTGACCAACGATGCCGATATTTTGCTGTATGGCTGTAACGTTGCCCAAGGTGAACTCGGTCAGGAGTTTGTCCAAAGAATCAGCCAGGTTATTGGAGCCAATGTTGCCGCCTCCAATAACCTGACAGGTAAGGATGGCGACTGGAATTTGGAAGTAACCATTGGCAACATTGAGTCACCCCTCGTCTTTGACTCTAAAGTTACCTCTGCCTATGCTTACAATTTGGATAATATTCTCAGAGAAACCTTCACGGGCAATGATATTACGAACCCCTCCTGGATCTACAATACAACAGGAACAGGCACAGCACCGCTACTGACCGCCCGTTCTACAATAGGAGCATCCACCGGCGGCATACCCGGTGGTGGCTCCGATGCGGTTGGGTCAGGCGCATTGCGATTAACCTCTGCTACCTCGGATCAGGCATCCTTTGTCATCTACAACCGCCCCATTAACGCCAGCAACGGTCTTTCCATTACGTTCAACATTCATGCCTATGGTGGCACTGGTGCAGATGGTATCAGCTTCTTTCTTATTGATGGCAATGCCAACCCAACTGCGGCAGGTTCAACTGGAGGATCGCTCGGCTATTCTAGTAACGGCTCTACACCTGGTCTTGTAGGCGGCTACCTTGGTGTTGGTTTTGACGAGTTTGGTAACTTCTCTAAGTCCGTATATGGTGCAGGTGGTCCAGGTGCTAGACCTGACTCTATTGCAGTTCATGGCAGTCAAGCCAACAGCTACAACTATCTGGCGGGAACGGAAACGCTTCCAGAAGGTATTGACACTCCAGGTCAGAGCCGATCGGCTGCTCAGAAGAAGGTGCAGATTGATTTGACACCTGCTGGGCTGTTATCTCTCAAAATTGATTTGAACAATGACGGAGATTTTTTAGACAATAACGAAACTCCAGCCGCACTCCAAAATTACAATGTCGTTGCCAGTAATGGCGAACTGCCATCCACGTTCAAGTTCGGTTTCTCCGCCTCCACTGGCGATTATACCAACGTCCATGAAATCACAGGACTCAATGTTGATACATTTGGTGGTGTGCCGTATACTCCGTTGGTTAACTTTACCAGTAGTAATGGCTCAGTTGGTGAAGGAGCAACTAGTCTAAACATCACAGCACAAATTGATGCTGTAACTTCCAATACCGTTACAGTACCAGTTACGCTATCGGGAACAGCGACGGACGGAACAGACTACACACTGTCTAACAATTCCATCACAATTCTGCCAGGACAACTGACTGGTAGCATCACCCTGAATCCGATTGATAATTTAGTTGTCGAGCCTAATAAAACTGCTGTGTTGACACTGGGAACACCGACGAATGCTCAACTGAGTCCTCAGAATAAGGTACTTACAGCAACGATCGTAGACAACGATAGTGTGATCCAAAGCTCGCTCAATAATCTGCTGTGGCGCAACAGTGGCACTGGGGAGAATGCTGTTTGGCAACTGAATAACTTCTCCCTGCAAAGCGACTACTTTTTACCCACCGTGACTGATGCGAACTGGCAGATTGCCAGCACAGCTGACTTCAACGGTGATGGCATTGCTGACATCCTTTGGCGCAACCAGGCAAGCGGGCAGAACGTCATTTGGCAGATGAATACCACTGGCTTTCAATCCGACCACTACATTACTCAGGTGTTTGATCCGAACTGGGAGATTGCAGGTACTGATGATTTCAACAGTGACGGTACACCTGATATCCTCTGGCGCAATAAGGCAAGCGGCGAGAATGTGATTTGGCAGATGAATAGCAACTTCACCCTGCAAACCGACCACTACATTACCCAGGAGTTTGATCCGAACTGGGAGATTGCGGGTACTGATGATTTCAATAGTGACGGTACACCTGATATCCTCTGGCGCAATAAGGCAAGCGGCGAGAATGTGATTTGGCAGATGAATAGCAACTTCACCCTGCAAACCGACCACTCCATTACCCAGGTGTTTGATCCGAACTGGGAGATTGCAGGTACTGATGATTTCAACAGTGACGGTACACCTGATATCCTCTGGCGCAATAAGGCAAGCGGCGAGAATGTGATTTGGCAGATGAATAGCAACTTCACCCTGCAAACCGACCACTTCATTACCCAGGTGTTTGATCCGAACTGGGAGATTGCAGGTACTGATGATTTCAACAGTGACGGTACACCTGATATCCTCTGGCGCAACAAGCAGACGATGAAGGAAGATATCTGGCAAATAAGTGGCTTTAACTATGTACAAAGGTATCAACTCGTTGACGTGATCGATCCCAATTGGAGCGTGAGACCTTTTGTGGCAGCTTAATATCCTGTCCGAATAAAGACTTATCATTAAGACCGCAGACGAGCAGAGGGGAGTGGTTTTTGGATTTTCTGTATAGATTCGGGAACTATAACTAAGTAACCGAACTTGATATTAGATACTTCTGACAGATCCAACTAAGCAAAGCGAGAGCCGCATGATCGCGACTCTCGCTTTCCCTATGTCCACCCTCTCATGGGTAGGTTTTTCAGATTAGGGACTTCCAAATAAAACAATATCCCAAAACTAACGCAAATAATTCTCTCTATCTCTTCTCCCTCTGTGTTCTCTGTGTCTCTGTGGTTCGTTTATTTGGATAATTTATTTCTTGGAAGTCCCTTAGACGAATTTTTTGGCTTTTAGAACTAAAATTATTGTCCTAAACCTTAAAACTACGTTGAATAATTGAGAACATTCCCAATTATTTCTCCAAAACCTAAATACCTATCCTTGAATGACTCCCCATTCCCTTAACTTAAAACGAAATTATCAAATAATTATTCTGAAACTTTGCTCCAGCAACGGGTCTGCCACTTAGAGCCGGAGGTAAGGGAATATTGCGTCGCTGATCTCCTGCTTCTACCGTAACTTCTGGCCCGTATTGGGTGAGCTTTACCTGCTTTTTGTCAAATCCTGGCAAGAATAGGCGTACTTGACGATTGTGGATGTCTATTTCAATTGGTTTAGGAGCCTGTAAAGCTTGTGCTTCAAAGTTGGGTAGTGCGTCTATCAGTGCTTGCCAGTCATCTGTTGGCGAGTCGGGAACAACGCTCACAGGTAGGGGTATAAATTCCTCTGGCAGATTGACGTTGGTTTCAGGAGACACAAGCAGAACACCACCGACAGTTAAACCAATTTGTTGAGCGCTACCCCATAAATAACGAGCATTTGCTACGTCAATTGGATCTCCTGTGGTCACTAAGAAAGCAGCAAGACGCTTCGGATCGCCAAGAGCGGCTCTCCCTTTTTCCAAGAAATTATTGACTTGGTTGGTAGGTTGAGCAAAGTTATCTGCTGTCCAGTTGATATTGAAAAAGCTGCTAATTAGCGGTTGGATTAAGGGCGATTCAGTAATAGTCTTACCCAAATCGGAGTTGACAAATAATTGCCGAAATCGCCGAACATACCAACTGAGAGATTCTGGCAAACCCAACATTCGCAACGTTAAAGAGTCACCCGTGCCATCGTAGACGATCGCATCATATTTGCCACTGGCATCATATTCGCGGATAGCATTGAGAGCTAGGGCATTGTCCATCCCTGGCAATACTACCAGTTCTTGACCAAAAACGTCTTTGAAGATGGGCGTGCGGAGATATTGTGCTTCCAGTTTTTTCACTTCGTCCCAGTTGCGCTCAAGCAGTACAGATGCTTGAAACTGTACCGCCTGTAGCTTGGGAGCGATTTCTTGAGGATCGGCAGCAATGGTAGTACCCAACAGGATTGACAATGTTGGTTCTGCTTGTCCTGCTAGGAGTACGCGCTTGCCTTGACTTGCCAATAATTTGGCGGCGGCGATCGCAATTTTGGTACGAGCGGTGCCGCCTTTGCCCAAAAATGTCAATATTAGAGCCATTACTTGATTCCTATTTTCACCGCCGATCTTTTCAATTCCAACTTAGCACTCAATAAAGATTCTCAACCTGTGCTGGAAATTTCAGATACCGAGAAAAACTCTGATCTGAGTTCTTTATCACTACACAGGTTTAATTTCATCTTCAAAAAACCAAGTGGAAGTATTGTCCTCAAACAGCACTACTACACCGATCCCACTATCAATGACTTTGTAGCCTTGAATGATACCCACTTGTCCTAGTTTTTTTACAATTGGGGGAGAAACGCGATCGCGCAAACGAAACACTTTAACCTTTTGTCCGATTTCCATGCCTGATTACAATGCAACAAACCAGTCTCAGTGTAGCGGAATCCGTGACTCAGCTTTCACAATTTCAGGGGAGATGAGGGAGAAAATTCTAAACTTCTAACCTCAGAACTTAAAATTAACAACAGATGCGATCGCAACGATTAGTCGTATTGATGGAACATTTGTGATCGTTAGAGGTTCATCTAGATAGCTTGAGTTAAGCAACCCAAGTAGTCGTTATGTATCAAACTATCCTCCGTCCACGACAAGAAACCATGCCTAGGATGGATAATTTACCCAGTGAATTAATAGGATAATCAGGTTTTACAGATAAATTTTACTGCATTCAGGCGGATTTTCTGAGTGAGACTTGTCAAGCTCTAACCTTATCCATCTGAAGAAGTTTTGTTTGCTAGCAACTTAAACCTTTACTACCATGCCCGCCATCCTTTGTAATATAAAGAGTTTGTGGTTGCATTGCTATACTTCAGGGGGTTGGGTGGCAAAGCTAGGAGAAAAAGCAGAGCAAGACCGCCAACGGCAGAGCGATTAGCAGAGTGTCTGCGATCACAAGGAATTGATCCAGAAACTTGAGTTAAGCAAAAACTTGCGTCCTTAACAAGAAAAGCAGTGTTACCAACAGAATTTATATTGCTAAGAAAAATATACTTAGCAATAGTCGATTCATTGTATAATCACCAAGACAATTTGTGTACGATTTTCTAGTAATAATGTATTCCCCAAGAAACACAAGGATACTTTCATAGCTATTAAGCTTTATGGAGAAAAATTGGGTGTGTCGGTAGTGAACGAGGAAGCAGGAATTGTTGCGAGCAATACGAGGATTTGTACATAAGGCAGGGAGGCTGAGGCGCATACTACCGATAAATGAACGGTTGTGGGCAAAGTTTGACTTGCTGAGAACTTTAGTGCGTCGGGATTTAGAAGCGAGGTATAAGGGTTCTGTTTTAGGCAATTTGTGGCCTTTGCTAAATCAGCTATCACAATTACTGATTTACACCTATGTGTTTTCGATTGTGTTGAAGGTGAAGTTAAGTCTGAAAACTTTACCAGAAAATAACTTCACCTTTGGTTTGTGGCTATTTGCAGGATTAGTTCCTTGGATTGCTTTTAGTGGTGGTTTAAGTCAGGCTGCTAGTTGTGTAATCGGACAGCCAAATTTAGTCAAGAAAGTGGTATTTCCACTAGGATTATTACCTCTAGTACCAATCTTATCAATGTTTATCGAAAGTTCCTTTGGTTTAATAGCATTGATTTTTTTTGGGGCGATCAGTTCTCATACTCTACACACTACATTAGCGTTGTTGCCGTTGGTCTGGATACCGCAGTTATTGTTAACAGCAGGATTGAGTTATTTAGCCGCAGGACTAACGGTATTTTTGCGAGATATCCCGCAGACTTTAGGGGTGATTTTAAATATTTGGATGTATTTGACACCAATTATTTATCCAGCCTCAGCAATTCCAGAGGCATGGCGGGAATGGGTATTTTGGTTAAATCCGATGACAGCGATCGTTGAGGGATATAGAGATTTAATTTTAGTAGGAGAAGTTAAACATTGGGGCGAGTTAGGAGTTTCTTCGCTAATTGCTTTAGTAATTTTTTGTAGCGGATTGTGGTGTTACCGTCGCCTGCGTCCAGCTTTTGCAGATGTATTGTAAGCACAAATGTTGAAGTATAGATGCCATAATTGTCTTTGATTCATAGTGTGGTAGTTTTGAGGATTAGCAGCAAAATATGGGAGAAAAAATTGCAATTTCCCTAAAGAATGTATCTAAGTGTTTTAAACGGTATACTCATCCTGTAGATCGACTCAAAGAAATTTTGTTACCAGGAAAAAGTAGAGCAGATGAATTTTGGGCACTGCGCGATATTAACTTGGATATTCCCAAGGGAGAGACTGTGGGAATTATTGGTCAAAATGGTTCTGGCAAAAGTACACTTTTGCAAATTATTGCTGGGACTCTCAGTCAAACTAGAGGTAATGTAAAAGTTAATGGTCGAGTTTCTGCATTGCTAGAGTTAGGAAGTGGATTCAACCCAGAGTTTACCGGCCGACAAAACGTATTTTTTAATGGACAACTACTGGGCTTAAGTAAAATAGAACTTGAGCAAAAATTTGAAGAAATAGTCACATTTGCAGATATAGGAGATTTTATTGATGAACCTGTTAAAACTTATTCCAGTGGTATGTTTGTCCGCTTGGCATTTGCAGTAGCTATTAATGTGAATCCAGAAATTTTGATTGTAGATGAAGCTTTATCTGTGGGAGATGGCGTGTTTGTGCATCGCTGTATGGCAAAAATTAAAGATTTTCAAGACTCTGGTGGAACTAT
The DNA here is from genome assembly GCF_009873495.1 of Nostoc sp. ATCC 53789. Classification (GTDB taxonomy): domain Bacteria; phylum Cyanobacteriota; class Cyanobacteriia; order Cyanobacteriales; family Nostocaceae; genus Nostoc; species Nostoc muscorum_A. Next base: position 5,239,588 of record NZ_CP046703.1, read on the forward strand.
TTTGTTTGTATCTCATGATATAGCATCTGTGAATCGTCTGTGTTCAAGTGCTATATGGATTAATCATGGTCAAATAGTTGAAAAAGGTACTCCAGTTGATATTAGTAAATCGTACCAAGCGTGGATATATGAAAAGATAAATGATGGAATCAAAAACAAGACAGAACGCTTAATTGATTCGCAAAATATAGAAATAATAAAAAATCATGAAGGAAATATAGAAGTTAAATTGGATAAATCTATTGAAAATTTAAATTACAACTATTTTACGAATAAAGAATTTCTGTCGTTTCCCACAGTTAAGAGATTTGGAACCGGACGTTGTGAAATTTTAAGTTTAGAAATTTTTAACAATGAAGGGCAAAAAACAGGTTTTGTTATGCCTGATGATACTTTGATAATTCGCACAAAAATCGTCAGTCACGACTACGTTGAAAGCCCAATCTTTGGTATTACAATGTATGACAGATTAAGAGTCCCAATTGCTGGGTGGAATACACATCAGTATAAGCATCCATTAGCCAAATTTGAGAAAGAAAAATTGATTAGTGTGAGTTTTGAAATCAAATGGCCTCATATTAAAAGTGATACTTATTCACTTGAACCAGCCGTAGCCGATGGTAGCCAGGAAAGCCATGAAATGATGGATTGGTTGCAGGCTCCTGTGGTTATAGAGTCGGGAGTTACGGATTTAACTTTTGGTTTTTTTAGATTTACCAAAGTTACTGTTTCCCATGAAGTAGATATTTTTTTAACAACTCAATTATTAACAAATACCTTAGCAAAATGATTTGTTATTGTTGCGGATCGAGTTACTTAAAAGCTTATGATGTTCTGTGGAAAGAATTAATCGATGAATGGCGTATATCCCCTTATGAAGTCGAATATATTAACAAACAGCAAGGTCTACATTGCATAGACTGTAAGTCTAACTTACGCTCCATGTCGTTAGCCAAAGCAATAATGAGATGTTTTAGCTATACAGGGTTTTTTAAAGATTTTGTGAAGCAGAAAGAAATCCAAAATTTGCAAATACTAGAAATCAATGAAGCAGGGAGTTTAACAAACTTTTTAGTTGAAATACCGAATCATACTTTAAAAGTATATCCGGAAATAGATATGATGAATATGAATATTGCAAACATGACTTTTGATTTGGTTATTCATTCAGATGTTTTAGAACACATAAAGCATCCAATTCGAGGTTTATCTGAGTGCTACAGAGTATTAAAGCCTGGGGGATATTGTGCTTTCACTATACCCATGATTGTCGATAGACTAACCATTTATAGAGAAGGTATGCCTGCAAGTTATCATGGCTCTCAAGAAAATCAACCAGATTTTGTAGTTCATACAGAATATGGATGTGATGCCTGGAAGCATGTAATTAAGGCAGGATTTACAGAGTGTCGACTGTTCTCTGTAGAATATCCTTCAGCACAAGCGTTAGTAGCAGTAAAGTAATTTTATAAGGTTGATAGAAAATATGGAAATTACAGGTGAGAGATACGTTCCTTCTCTAAATGGTCAGATTAAATATGAGCATCTACATCGATATGCTCTATGTGTTGACTATGTAGCGGGTAAAAATGTATTAGATATTGCTTGCGGTGAGGGATATGGTTGTGCGTTGCTTGCAGATGTAGCCGAGTCAGTTGTTGGAGTTGATATTAATTCTGAAGTTGTAGAGTATGCCACCAAAGAGTATAGTACTCATAAGAATATAAGATTTATGGTGGGTTCGTGCGACTCAGTACCACTACCCGATAATTCAGTTGACGTAGTAACATCTTTTGAAACAATTGAGCATCATGATAAGCACGAGGAAATGATGCAGGAGATTAAGCGAGTTCTTAAACCTAGTGGAGTATTGATTATTTCCTCTCCTAATCGCTTAACTTATTCAGATGAACCGAAATATTCTAATCCATTTCATGTCAAAGAGCTTTACTATGATGAATTAACAGCTTTATTGAAAGGTTACTTCGGTTATGTTGAGATTTATGGACAAAGAATGGCTATAGGCTCTTTCATCTTTAAATTAGAAAATTCAAAAGCAAATATTTTTAAAGCTTATACAACAGACAGTAATCAAGTCGTGCAAAAAGTTTCTAGTTTAAATGCACCAATTTATTTTTTTGCAATATGTTCCAACCAGAATATTACTACTAAGCCAGATATTGATTCAGTTTATATTGATAGCCAGGATGATTTATTGAATTGGATGGAAATAGGTTGGCGTAAAACTGGAGAAGTTTTAGAGCAAACACGATCGCAACTACAACAGACACAAGCAGAATTAAAGCAATGTCAATCTAAATTACAGCAAACGCATACAGAGTTAGAGCAATCCCAATCTCAAACGCAACAAACACAGACAGAGTTAGAGCAATCCCAATCTCAAATGCAACAAACACAGACAGAGTTAGAGCAATCCCGATCTCAACTACAACAAACACAGGCAGAGCTAGAACAATCCCAATCTCAACTGCAACAAACACAGGTAAAGCTAGAACAATCCCAATCTCAACTGCAACAAAGTCAAACTAAGTTGGAAGAGTTAGAGTTAGAGCTTCAAACAATGAAAGTCAAACTACACGAAACTGATGATCAACTTGAGGCAATGCAGACAAGTAAGTTTTGGAAGTTACGAACACAATGGTTTAATGTGAAACATTTTTTTGGAGTTGCTCTCGATAAATAATGATTTATGTCAATATAATAATGCATTAAATCAAACCTTTCAGATGAGAAAAATGCAGATACATCACTAAGCAATATTAATATTTGTAGCCTCTAGAAAATGGTTCTGTAGTATAATACAGTACAAGTAGTGAACAGAAGCAAGTCATAGATAAATTTGAACTAATTCTAAATAATCCATGAAAAAATTGTACAATGCTTACTCAAAATCTAGTATAAAATTATCAAAATTTTTATCTTACTACTTTAAAGGTAAAATCCATGATGGATACTGCCCAATTTGCGAATCGCAGGTTTTCTTCATTATAAAAGAAGACTGGCTCCGTGATTTTTACTATTGCTTGCAATGCAATTCAATTCCTAGACAAAGAGCAATCATTGTTGCATTAAACTTATTTTATCCTGAATGGAGAAAACTGAAGATTCATGAGTCATCCCCTTCGGGCATTTCTTCTGATTTTATTCAAACAAATTGTCCTGAATATGTAGCCACGCATTTTTTTCAAGACACTCCTTTGGGAGATTATAAGCATGGCATAAGATGCGAAAATCTTGAAAATATGACACTCGCAGATAGCTCTTTCGATCTAATAATTACTCAGGATGTTTTTGAGCATGTGATAAATCCTTCTGCTGCCTTTACAGAAATAAGTCGTGTATTAAAGCCTGGAGGGGCACACATATTTACAATGCCTTGGTATCCTCAAATGAAGAAAAGTCTTCAAAGAGCAAGGTTGGTGAATAATGAGATAGAGCATCTTGTAGAGCCTATTTATCATGGAAATCCGATTGATAAAAAGGGATCACTGGTAACATTTGATTGGGGTATTGATTTTACAGATTATATTTATACACATAGTGGTATGTCCACAACAATATACTTAATCAAAGATAAAAAAATGGGTTTAGAAGCAGACTTTTTAGAAGTATTTGTTAGTAGAAAACTCATAGATAAAGTTTTAAGCAAAACTTTGTAATTAACATAGTTAATAAACTTAGAATAATAGCTTGAAGAGAGCCATTAAAAGTTTTAAATGAGATAAGCTTCTCTATCAAATTACAAAAATATGTTTGTTTGCGCTCAAAAATTTTAGGGAATTAAAAATGCCATTTAATTATTCTATCGATATCCCAATTGCAAACGTAGTGACTGTAGGACAGGGTACTTACATTCCATTTTCAGGTTGGTGCTTAGATACAGAAAACCAAATTAGAGGCATATCAGTCGGTGTAGACAATAAAATTCATTCACTTACACATGTTAATGATTTGAGGACTGATGTATTTGCTGCTTATAAATCTATATCTCCCGCTTATAAAAGCCTGAGCTCAGGTTTTTATGGAATGATTCCTTTTGCAAAAGACGACATCGGTAAAAAACTAAAACTAACTCTGAATTTTTACTATAGCGATCATGTACATTCCTTAGATATGGGATTTGTGTACTGTCAATCAAACAATGTAGTAGAAACAGTATCTAAATTAAAGATAAATTCTAATTTAAATGAGCCTTTGATTGCAATTTGCATGGCTACATATAACCCGAAAATCGATAATTTTAAGAAGCAAATAGATTCTATTCTCAACCAAACCCATAAAAACTGGATTCTTATAGTTAATGATGATAAATCTTCACAAAAGTCCTTTAAAGAACTTTGCAAAGTATGCGAAATAGATCAACGCATTCATGTTTATCGTAACGAATCAAATCTAGGGTTTTATAAAAACTTTGAAAGAGCTTTAGAAAGGGTTGGTGATGTTGCTGAATATATTGCACTTTCCGATCAAGATGATTATTGGTATACAAATAAACTCAGCAGCTGTTTAGCCAGTATGGAACCGGATGTCAGTTTGGTTTATTCTGATATGCGTATTGTTAAGGGAAATGGAGAAGTAATCTCTAATAGTTACTGGGTTAATAGACAAAACTACTATGAAGATATTTCCATGTTACTGCTAGCGAATACTGTTACTGGTGCAGCTTGCTTGTTTCGCCGTAGTTTAGTGAAAATTTTGTTACCTTTTCCCTATCCTATGGGAGAAATATTCCACGATCAGTGGTTATCAATAGTAGCAAGGTCTATGGGAAGAATAGCCTACATTGATGAGCCACTATACGATTACATACAGCATGGCTCAAATATAATTGGCCACGCTGACTTCCAAGCCGCTTCACCACTAGAACGTCTATTTAAATTATTTAAGCTAACAACACAATTTATTTTTAGCCCCCGTGGTTCTATTAAAGCAAACTTAAAAGCTTATGTTGAAAGGGGATGGGCAATTTATCAATATGAATTTCGTAGGTTGGAACTTATGGCAACTAACCTGCGTTTCCGAGTAGGAGATAAAGCTGTAACCGATCTTTCTATATTGGATATGTTCAATGATAGATGGTTCTCTATTTTTCCTTTATTAAAAAAACATATATTACTGATACAAACACATACAACCAATCATGCTGAGTGGCGATTACTCCAATCTCGTGTTTTAGTAACTCTATCTAAACGTTTAGTATTAAGTTTAAATCAACTATCAGCCGCCACAAAGCGGACATCTAAGATTCTTGCTGAACCAGGGTTTGAAATTACAGACAAAAAAGATAGATTTTTTCAAACAGCACTAGAAGCAAAAATCGCACCTTTAGAATTAGACATTAGTGAATCTCAGTCAATTCGCGTTAATATTTTGATTCCAGAAATTAATTTCAAATATTTATTTGGTGGATATATTGCTAAATTTAATTTTGCGATTTTATTAGCTAAAGCTGGATTAAAAGTTCGGTTAGTTATTGTTGATAAGTGCGACTTTCACCCGCAGGAGATTACAGAGGGTATGATACAATACCCAGGGCTGCAAGATTTATTAAGTTACATTGAGATATCGCTTCATTATAATCGTGAAGTTACACTGTCTGTTAATCCTCTTGATTCATTTATTGCCACAACTTGGTGGACTGCTCACATTGCTCATCAGGCATCTACTCAATTAGGACATCCAGAATTTTTATACTTTATTCAAGAATTTGAGCCATTTACATTTTCTATGGGGGCTTACTTTGCTATAGCTCGTCAGTCGTATGACTTTCCCCATTCAGCATTATTCTCAACCGCTTTGTTAATGGAGTATTTTCAACAGCAAAACATAGGGGTATTTGCATCGGGACATAAACATTCACCATTAATTGCATCTTTCGAAAATGCAATTCAAACTTTTGAATTGCCTGCATTACCTCCAAAAAAAGCTGCAAAAAAGTTGCTTTTTTACAGTCGCCCTGAAACTCATGCAGCACGCAATATGTTTGAGGTTGGTTTGATGGCACTAAATAAGGCAATAGTGTCTGGCATCTTTGATGCCGAAGATTGGGAATTTTACGGCATTGGAACTGAGAAATTAAGACCATCCGTACCTCTTGCAAATGGGCGATCTTTGCAGATGTTAGGTAAGGTAAGCTTAGATGAATACTGCGAGTTACTTCCAGAACACGATTTAGGGTTGGCTCTCATGTATACTCCTCACCCCAGTTTGCTACCTTTAGAAATGGCAGCAGCAGGTATGGTGGTAGTAACTAATACCTGTATTAATAAAACAGCAGAACGCCTCAAAGAGATATCAAGTAATATACTAGCTGCGGAACCTACAGCAGACGGAGTGGCGGAAACTCTTGCGAAAGCTGTTATCCTGTCCCAGGATTGGAATTTCCGTCTAACAGGCTCAAAAGTCAATTGGTCTTCTTCATGGGAACAAACATTTGATAGCGAATTGATATCTAAAATCAAGAAAAAACTTAGCCATGAAGATAGATATGTGTGATAACGGTCTGCTATATAAAGTAGGTATATTACATAAAAAAACTAGATTTTCAAAATTACGGAAGATATTTTCCACTCCTTAAAATAAAATAGTAAATAAATGTCAAATATATTATCGAGGCATTTGCCCTTTCAAAAAGCACAGGTATTCTTAGGAATTGCTTACTCATTACCAATTATTCTAATTTTTTGGTTTGTTACTTCCTTCGCCGTAAACATGCCTGTTTGGGACGATTGGGAATTAGTATATCTTTTCGATAAAATTTATAGCGGTACTGCAAGCTTTGCAGATTTTTTTGCCCAGCATAACGAGCATCGGATTTTTTTTCCAAGAATAATATTTGCTATCCTTGCATTTTCCTCAAAATGGAACATTAAATTGGAAACCTATTTTAGCCTTTTACTGGCTTTATTAAACTTTGCTGTTTTGTATAAAATTGCAGCTTATAGTTCCAATAAAAATAATAAACTATTATTTCATTTATTTAATTTTACAATTTGTATTGCCAATTTTTCTTTAATTCAGTATGAAAATTGGCTATGGGGATTTCAAATAGCTTGGTTCTTGATAAATACATGCCTAATCCTAGCAGTTTTCATTCTTACTGTACCTAAAAATTGGCATCCACATTTTAGACTATCACTTGCATCTTTATGCTGTCTTATTGCTAGCTTTTCGTCAGCTCATGGATTACTTTCTTGGCTGGTATTACTTCCATCAGTATACTTAGTTGAAGGGATAACTAAACACAAAAAGATCAGGATTCTAGTATGGGTCGGACTTTTTACTTTTTGTGTTGCTATCTACTCTATTGGTTATAAGAAGCCTTCTGATAATCCTAGTATATTCTTTATTTTACAAGAGCCATTAATTGCATTTAAATATTTCTTTTCTATGATAGGTTTTTCGTTAGGAAAAAGTATTTTCACTCCTATAGCTAATGGCTTAATAATATTTTTAATATTTTTGTTTTTTAATATTTTCTGTTTCAAAAATTATAAATCAGTTTTTTTAACCAAAGCAGTTCCTTGGCTATCATTGGGCTGGTTTGCTATTTTTTTTGCATTAATTACTACTTTTGGTAGAGCTGGTTTTGGTGTTGAGCAAGCGACTTCATCAAGGTACATAACAGTTTCGATATTATTAGTCATATCCTGCCTACAATTGTGCCAATTATGGATTTTATACAAGTGGCAAGATGCAGGTAAAAATACGCATATATTTTCAGGGTTCTGCCTGGGATTTTTAATATGTATTTTTGTTTTTAGCTCTACAAGCTGCATTGTAGAAGGTAAAAATATTTGGAAAGCACATAATGCTGCTAAACATTGCTTAGAGGTTATAAATTTCATAGATAAGGAATCTCCTAATAACTGTTTACAGATGTTCTATCCTAAACCCTTGCGGGTAATAGAATCGAGTAAAAATCTTCAAAAGTTAGGGTTTAGAAGTTTTTCTAAAAATATAATTTTTACAACTAAAACAGCAAAAATTTACGGTAATATTGATGTTCCTTCAACAGTATATCAACCATTAATTCTACACAAGAAGGATACTATAAAGTTTCTTGGCTGGGGTATTTTGCCTGAACGCCGCAAACAACCATTCCTCGTTTTGCTGTCATACGGCAATAATCAATCTTTTTTTGCCTATGGGACTATATTTTTAAATAGGACTGATGTTGCAAAAGCTTTTAATTCAAGTCTTTATGATACATCAGGATGGGAAGCAAATGTTTCTCTAAGTTCTATACCACTAGGTGAAACTACTATCAAAGCTTGGGTTTATGACCAAGAAGGTCAACAGTTTATTCAGTTGAATGGTGAACCAAAGATAAAAGTGCTGGAGTAAAAAAGAAACCTAGGTTAGAAACCATTACATTTATTATTGAGAGCATAAAGGGAGTAATAGAGCCAAAATGCTAAAAAAAATGTTTCGCTCAAAAATACTAAAGTTTTTACTAGGTGGCGGGTTAGCAGCAGCCTTAAATTTAGCGCTTATTTATTTAATAATTGAAAAGCTAGGATTCAATACACCTTTTTTGCGTAATATAGCGAATGTAATTTCAATTGAAATCTCCCTAATATTTAGTTTCTTTATATACCGAACTTGGGTTTGGACTGGGGGTATTTGGAATATTAGAGAAGTTTTTTTACGACAACTTCCTCTTTACCATGTTTCGGCTGGAGTTGCAGTGATTACTCGCATTTTCTTTATCTTTCCTATTTTAGATTGGTTGAGAATTAACTATGCCATCAATACTTTAATAGGCGCACTTTTGAGCGCATCAATTAATTATCTGATTAGCGACCGCTTTGTATTTAAAACCCCAATAGCAAAAAATTATAAAAATTCACAGGCAGAAAAAATATCAGTTACATATTACCCAGAATCATTAGCTCCAGCCCTATCAGTAAATTCTAGCTTCAGAAAAGATGAGTCAATAACGATAGATACTTCAAAATCTGTCAAGACTTTATCAATAGTAATTCCAGCCTACAATGAAGAAGACTGCATAGTTCAAACTGTTGATACTATTAGCAAGGTTTTGGAACAAGAAAAAATAGATTACGAAATTTTAGTTGTTAACGATAACAGCAAAGATAAAACAGAAGAACTATTACAGCAGATGAATTTTCAAAATAATAAGCTGCGTTATGTCAATAATTATTATCCTAACGGCTTTGGCTTTGCAGTTCGCTGTGGGTTAGAAAATTTTATAGGTGATGCTGTAGCGGTTGTTATGGCAGATAGTTCAGATGCACCAGAAGACATCGTATCTTACTACCATAAACTTCAAGAGGGCTATGATTGTGTTTTTGGTTCTCGTTTTATTAAAGGCGGTAAAGTAATTGACTATCCAAGTCATAAATTAATTGTAAATCGCTTGGCTAATCTTTTCATTCAGATACTATTTGGCTTGAAATTTAACGACACTACTAATGCCTTTAAAATTTATCGTCAAGAAGTTATTGAAGGTATCTCCCCATTAGTATCTCATCATTTCAATTTAACAGTAGAGATACCACTAAAAGCCATAGCAAGAGGGTATTCTTATACAACTATTCCTATTACCTGGAGGAATAGAACCACAGGAGTTTCTAAGCTAAAGCTAAAAGAAATGGGCAGTCGATATTTGTTTATAGTTCTCTATATCTGGCTAGAAAAACATTTATCACGCGGAGATTATCATCTAAGCAAAAATAAACTGGTAGTAAATCAAAGGTTGAAATCAAATGGCTGAGAAAATTCTGATTTTAGGAGGAGCTGGTTTTGTGGGCAGTTCCTTAGCAATTAATCTAAAAAAGCATTATTCTCAGTGGGAAATTATATGTTTTGATAATCTTCGAAGGCGTGGTTCAGAATTAAATATTCCTAGACTAAAAAATTTGGGAATTGACTTTATTCATGGAGATATTCGCTCTTCTAACGATTTAGACCCTGGAATCTTTAACGTCGATACCATTATTGATTGTTCTGCTGAACCTTCTGTGCTTGCAGGATTTGCTTCTCCACAATACGTCCTACAAACAAATTTAATAGGAACTATTAATGTTCTGGAATTAGCTAGACAAACTCAAGCTCGTTTGCTTTTTCTATCCACCAGTCGGGTTTATCCAATCGAAACACTTAAATCAATTAATTTATTACAACTACCAACCCGCTTTAGCATTGCTGTTGAACAGACAATACCTGGAGTATCTTATCTTGGTATAGCGGAGGAATTTCCACTTCAAAGCTACCGTTCTCTATATGGTACTACTAAACTTGCCTCAGAAATGCTAATCGAAGAGTATCGGCAAGCTTATGGTATTCAGGCAATAGTCAACCGTTGTGGTGTAATTACAGGCCCTTGGCAAATGGGTAAAGTTGACCAAGGTGTTTTTGTTTTGTGGTTAGCTGCACACTATTTTGAAAAATCTTTAAGTTACATAGGCTATGGCGGTACAGGTAAACAAGTTAGAGATTTATTGCACATTGAGGATTTGTTAAGTTTGATTAATTATCAGTTAGAAAATTTTTCAGAACTAGATGGAGATGTTTTAAATGTCGGTGGAGGTGCTGATAATAGTCTATCTCTATTAGAGACTACTAGACTATGCGAGACAATCACTGGTAAATCTATTCCTATCAAATCAGAAGAAATAGCTAGAAAAGGTGATATCCCTATTTATATTACAGATTCTTCCAAGATAAGCTCTAAGACTGGATGGAAACCAATTATGAATCCCGAAAAAAGTCTTAGAGATATTTATAACTGGATTATTGAGTATGAAACAATCTTAAAGCCCATTTTATCCTAAACTGTTGTTTGTACTATGAGGTGAGTCAAAATCATTATGCCCACCGTTTTAATTACTGGTTCCTCTGGTCTAATAGGTTCAGAATCAGTTCATTTCTTTGTCCAAAACGGTTTTCACGTTGTGGGTATCGATAATAATATGCGAGCGGTATTTTTTGGTGAATCTGCTTCCACAGACTGGAATCGTCGTATCCTAGAAGATAAATATAGTGATAGCTATCATCACTATGACATTGATATCCGCGATCGCTCGGCAGTAGAAAACCTATTTCAAGAATATTCCTCTGATATTTCTCTTATTATTCATACAGCAGCACAACCATCTCATGACTGGGCAGCAAAAGACCCTCATACAGACTTTACGGTTAATGCCAACGGTACTTTAGTATTACTAGAAGCAACTCGGCAATACTGCCGTGATGCAATTTTTATATTTACCTCAACCAATAAAGTCTATGGCGATACTCCTAATTATCTACCCTTGCAGGAGTTAGAGACTCGCTGGGAGATTGAACCAAATCATCAATATATAAAAGGCATTGATGAGTCAATGACAATTGACAACTCCAAACATTCTCTATTTGGCGCTTCTAAAATTGCCGCAGATATACTAGTTCAAGAATATGGTAAATACTTCGGTATGAAGACTGCTACCTTTAGAGGAGGTTGTCTGACTGGACCAAACCATTGTGGCGCTCAGTTGCACGGTTTTCTAGCGTACTTAATGAAATGTACTATCACTGGTGAAACTTACACTATATTTGGCTATCAAGGCAAACAGGTTAGAGATAATATACATAGTTATGATTTAGTCAATGCCTTTTACTATTTTTATCAAAATCCTAGATGTGGAGAGGTTTATAATATTGGGGGTTCTCGGCATAGTAATTGTTCTATGTTAGAAGCAATCTCAATTTGCGAAAACATCGTAGGTAAAAAGCTGAAATACATCTATACAGATGAGAACCGCTCTGGCGATCATATCTGGTATATTTCAGATGTAAGAAAGTTCCGCTCTCACTATCCAATATGGGAATACAAGTATAATCTTCAACAGATTCTAGAGGAGATTTATTATGCCCAAGCATTTAGGAAAACAAACTAAACTAGTATAAAAATCAGGACTTGCTGAATCACAATATAAATTATTCGATGCCTGCGGCGGGCGTAGCTATCGCCATATCCTTGCGGGGGCTTTTCCCTGCATTGAAATACAACGATACTTGAGATAATAAACTAACAATTTATTTTACGGTTATGGTTTGAATTACAACGTGGATATTACATGAATATTCACTCTAGTTCATATTATTTTTATGCAATACCAAATAATTTTGAGTAAAAAAATAGCAGAGTAAAAATTTATGAAACTTATCCCCACGTTACCTTTAAAATTATACTTTAATAAAAGTTGCCTATCTCGTTATGCCAAAATAAATTAAACTTAAATGCAGGCTCAAGAAAAAATCGGTATTGTTTTAGCGACCTATAATCCTCAGCTTGAATATTTTCAGAAACAGATCCAGTCCATTCAAAATCAGACTTGGTATAATTGGGTTTGTCATATTGTTGATGACTGCTCGCAATCTGAATCTCAAACTGCAATGCAAGAAATTGTTGGCAATGATTCACGGTTTATTTTTCATTTTCATAGCGATAATCTTAAACATTACTATAATTTTGAAAGGGGTTTGGAATACTGTATTCAAGACCACACAGTTACAGCCATAAGCTTCTCCGACCAAGATGATATTTGGCAACCAGAAAAGCTAGAAGTATTGCTAAAAACTTTACGCGCTGAACACGCATTATTGGTTCATTCTGATTTGGAGTTAATAAACAGTTATGACCAAACTATCAATCTTTCTACTTGGGATTTTGAAGGACGTAATCCCGAAAAAACCACGGTAGAATTGTTACTACTTCGTAATGTCGTGACAGGATGCTCTTTGTTATTTTCTAGTTCTCTAGTTCCTTCTATTCTACCTTTTCCCCAACAAGATGAAATTGGTTGGCATCATGATTGGTGGGTAGCATTGGTTGCAATTCAAAAAGGTAAAATTGCTCATATTCGCCAACCATTAGTCCGCTATAGGCTTCATAGTTGCAATGCAGTAGGAGCAATGCAAAATGCTGGTAATTTTTACACTGAATTTATGCTCTGGTTCAGTAAAAAATCTAAAATTACAGGTAAAAGCTATATAGTTCACTCTAAGTTGAGTAAAGTATTTCAAGCTAGATTTTACCAACAATTCAATTCAAACTGGTATAATCCCTTTGACGAGCGCCGCTTAGATTTTGGTTTGGGTATTCTTAAGCTTTGTTACCAAAGTTTAAAAGCTGGATATCATTCTGAAGGTATAGCACTACGAATTTTGATTTTTAAAATTTTATTCGATATTCAACGAGTTCAAAATTATATCTTCAAGGTGTTGCCCAGATTTAAAATGAAGAAGAGCAATATCCCAAAAAAATGAATCAGCAAAAACCTATCTCAGTATCGATTATTTTAGTTAACTATAATGGAGTAGATATTCTACCTAATTGCTTAAACTCCATACAAAAATTTATTGATATACCTAACCATGAAATCATTCTTGTAGACAATGCTTCTAACGACGGCAGTGCTGAATTAGTTGAGGCAAATTATCCCCAAATTCGCTTAGTTAAACAGTTAGAAAATAGAGGTTTTGGAGCAGGGAATAATGCAGGTGCAAAACTTGCTAGTGGAGAATTCTTATTTTTATTAAATACTGATACTGTACTTAATAGTAATATTATACCGCCTTTAATTGAATTGATGCAAGCAGACCCACAAGTAGGAATTATTGGCCCAAAACTACTAAATCCAGATGGAAGCTTACAAATTTCTGTTTCGCCAGCATTAGGAATTAAAGGTGAATATCAAGCTCGTCGGCTTCATCAAGCTTATCAAAATATCTCTCAGCAAAATTTGATTGAACAGAAATTTCAAGAAATTCGAGAAGTCGATATTGTTGTAGGGGCTGCTTTTTTTATTCGCTCAAGTTTATTTCATGAATTAGGTGGATTTGACGAAAATTTTTTCATGTATTTTGAAGAATCAGATTTATGCCAAAGAGCGCAGTATCAAGGATATAAAATTATCTACATGCCTCATGTATCTTTGATTCATTTGAAAGGATATTCGATACAGAAAGTTGCTAATGCAATGTCTATTGAATATAGACGTAGCCAGATTTATTTTTATCAAAAACATCGTCCTGTCTGGGAACAACTACTGTTACGCGTATATCTTTTTTATAAATTTTTTGGTGAATTTATAACTACAGCTAATCCTAACAGTCTAAAAATTATTGTTTTGTTATTTACTATAAAAAAAAATGCCGTTAAAGTATCTGTATCTAATTAATAATATAGGGATTTTATTATGCCCATACTGGCAAATCTATCTTTCGCTCCGGCACAGCCGACAGGTTGGTTAAGTTATAGCTTGAATTTATTAAAAGAACTAAAAAATTTAGATATTGATGTATTAAGTCCAATAGAAATTTCTGGAATTAAATGTCATCGATCACCATCAGGTATGACAACAGATTTTGGTATGAAAGGGAACTTAAAGCGTCTGCTATGGACACAATTAAAACTGCCAAGTCTTTATAAACAGATGAAGTCTACATTATTATTTTCTCCGATCCCAGAGGCTCCTTTATTTTCTTCCTGCCCTTATGTTGTTACTGTTCATGATTTAATTCCTTTAAGATTTCCACAATGGTTTTCCATAACACAGCGACTTTATTGTAGTTATTATATTCGTGCTGTAATACAACAATCAAAACACGTTATTTGTAATTCAATGGCAACGGCTCAGGATTTAAACAGTTTTTTGGGAGTTTCTGAAGAAAAAATCACTGCGATTCCACTAGCGTATGATATAAAGAATTTTCTTTGCTTGGATTTATCCACACAAAACTATTTCCTTTATTTGGGACGGCATAATCCTTACAAAAATCCTGAACGTTTAATTACCGCCTTTGCCGCACTGCCTAATTACAAAGATTACGAATTGTGGTTAGCAGGGCCGACTGACGCACGTTACACCCCAAGTTTAATAGCGCAAGTTGCAGAACTAGGTATAACTAATCAAGTGAAGTTCCTAGATTATATACCTTACAGCGAATTACCAAAAATCATCAATGAAGCGATCGCTCTGGTTTTCCCCAGTCTCTGGGAAGGCTTTGGTTTACCTATCCTCGAAGCAATGGCTTGTGGTACTCCCGTCATTACCTCCAATCTCTCCTCCTTACCAGAAGTGGCTGGAGACGCGGCGATTCTGATTGATCCATACAACACTGGAGAAATTACAGAGGCGATGCAGGCGATCGCAACTGATTCGGGTTTGCGATCGCACCTTTCTAGCCAGGGTATCACTCATTCCCAACAATTCAGTTGGGAAAAAACAGGAAAAGCAACCGTCGAAGTGTTATCCCGGTACATGTAAAATAATACCGTTGAGTAAGGCAGGGACTTAGAGAACGCAGGAACGCGGAGAATAACAAATGAAAAATGAAAAATCCCTATGAAAGCACTAATTCTCTCTGGTGGAAAAGGTACACGCCTACGTCCCCTTACTTATAGCGGAGCCAAACAACTCGTACCAGTTGCTAATAAACCTGTTTTATGGTATGGCATTGAAGAAATGGTCGCTGCTGGGATTACTGATATTGGTATTATCATCAGCCCGGAAACTGGAGCAGAAGTCCAAGGGAAAACCGGAAATGGAGAATACTTTGGAGCAAACATAACCTACATCGTACAAGAGCAGCCACTCGGACTTGCTCACGCCGTCCAAATTGCCCATCCGTTTTTAGAAAATTCTCCCTTTGTCATGTACTTGGGCGATAACCTAATTCAACTAGGTGAATTACGTTACTTCCTGCAACAATTTAGCCAACAACAGCCAGATGCTTTGATTCTCTTGCGTTCAGTTGCCAACCCTAGCGCCTTTGGTGTGGCTGAGGTAGATGATACAGGACGGGTATTACAGTTAATTGAAAAACCCAAAGTTCCTCCTTCAAATCTGGCATTAGTAGGGGTTTATTTCTTTTCTCACCTCATCTTTGATGCGATCGCAAATATCCAACCTTCTGCCAGAGGCGAACTAGAAATCACTGATGCTATTCAATACCTAATTAATCAGAATAAGCAAGTTTTAGCATATAATCTTCAGGGCTGGTGGCTTGACACTGGTAAAAAAGATGACTTATTAGAAGCTAATCGATTGATTCTCGATACCTATCTGACAGCATCAGTTCTTGGCGAAATTGATGCCCAAAGTCAGATTATTGGACGAGTCCAAATCGGTGCAAAATCTAAAGTAATTAACTGCACAATTCGGGGGCCAGTAGTCATTGGTAGCAATTGTCATTTAGAAAACTGCTTTATTGGCCCTTATAGTAGCATTGCCAACAATGCGACACTTATTGATACTGATTTAGAACATAGCGTGATTTTAGAAGGTGCTAAAATTGCCGGAATTCATCAGCGCATTATTGATAGTGTCATTGGGCAACGGGCACAATTGACTCTTGCACCTCGCCGCCCCAAAGCCTTGCGATTTCTAATTGGCGATGACTGTCAAATTGAACTAACCTGATTTACTTGTTGAAAAGAGGAAAAGCCACGGTCGAAGTGTTACCTGCTAGCTGTAAAATACAAGCATTAAATTACTCTCACAATTAACACTGTGGTGGGTTACTCGAAATAATATTGATGAGTATTGTACAGACCAAAATTCCCGAAGTTATACAACTCGAACCCAAAGTATTTGCAGATGATCGCGGATTCTTTTTTGAAGCCTACAACGATCGAAAATTTGCTCAAGATACTGGTATTATTGCCAACTTTGTCCAAGATAACCACTCTTGCTCTAAACAAAACGTTCTGCGGGGATTGCATTACCAAATTCAACAACCCCAAGGTAAACTTGTCCGAGCTATTGTTGGCACTATCTTTGACGTAGCTGTAGATATTAGAAAAAGTTCAGCTACCTTCGGTAAATGGGTGGGTTATGAACTCAGTGCTGAGAACAAACGTCTACTGTGGATACCACCAGGCTTTGCTCACGGGTTTCTTGTGCTTTCAGAAATAGCCGAAGTTCTCTACAAAGCTACAGATTACTACGCACCCCAAGGCGATCGCACAATTCTATGGAACGATCCAGATTTAGCGATAGATTGGCCCCTGAGTGGACCACCGATTTTATCAGCTAAAGACCAAGCCGGGAAACCTTTGAGAACTGCTGAAGTATTTGATTAAGTGGTCATTGGTCATTGGTTATTGGTCATTGGTCATTGGTCATTGGTTATTGGATTTTGTCAGATACCCAGCTTCTTGCTATACCCTAAGCTTACTTTTCTAGTGTGCGGAAAAACTTTGTCTTTCATCGAACTAATTCAAACCACGTTAAAGAGTGGGCGTGGCTTCTTTTGAACAAATGACAAATACTTCGGCTTCTCTACGAGACGCTACACGAACGCTCAGTACAAGTGACAAATGACTAAATCAATTTTGCTGATTGGTAGCAACGGTCAAGTGGGTAAGGAACTAGAACAAATCGTCTCAAGCTATGGCGATGTTACCTCAGTAGCACGCCCAATAGTAGACCTTGCCCAACCCGATAACCTCCGCAACTTTATCAGAGCAAAGCAGCCGCAAATCATTATTAATGCTGCTGCTTACACTGCTGTAGACAAAGCCGAAAGCGAACCCGAACTTGCGATCGCTATTAATGCTACTGCACCCCTGATTATTGCCCAAGAAAGCCAAAAATTAGGAGCTTTTCTAATTCATATTTCGACCGATTATGTTTTTGATGGTAATGGGTATCGTCCTTACCAGGAAACCGATGTAACTAATCCCTTGAGTGTTTATGGTAAAACCAAACTTGCTGGAGAAAAAGCAATTCGGGAAACTTGCGCCCATCACCTCATCCTCCGCACTGCTTGGGTTTATGGAACCTTTGGCAAAAGTAATTTTGTCAAAACCATGCTGCGACTAGGTGCAGAACGCCAAGAACTTCGTGTTGTTGCCGATCAAATTGGTAGCCCGACTTGGGCGCAAGATATAGCCACAGTCATCGCCCAGACGATTCCTCAGTTAACCTCAGAAATTAGTGGCACTTATCACTACACTAATAGCGGCGTTGCTAGCTGGTATGACTTTGCAGTTGCCATTTTTGAAGAAGCCCAACAGCTAGGCTTCCCTTTGAAAGTTGAACGTATTGTCCCCATTACAACTACCGAATATCCGACACCAGCTTGTCGCCCAGCCTATTCTGTGCTTGCTTGTGGGAAAATTTCTGCAATTCTAGGGACTTATGCCCCTCATTGGCGACAAAGACTTCGGCAAATGCTCACAGATTTTAAAATTGGGAATGAAGATTAGGGGAGAGGTGACAGGTGACAGGTAATAGAAAATAATCTATACCCTGTAACCTGTACCCTATTCCCTTCTTCACTACCCATTCCCTATTTCCTTTGACTTTTTAATACTCCCGTTTCATGTTGTATTGGCAAAACATCTAAAATATCAGTTTGGGAACAATATTTTAAATCATCTAGACAGTCAAGACGCAACAATCGTTGTCCGTGACTAGCTTGGTGGAATAATCCTAATAAGTTATCTTGCCACTGAGAGTAAAGAGCGATCGCACCAGCCACTTCATCGTTACCAGCTAGTTCTTCTGGTGACAACTGTGTTTGTTGTAAAATGCTATGAGCGATCGCACCCGCACAAACTGTATCCTCTAAAGAAAAACTACCTTCCCAACCGGAACCGACAATCCACACTGTCTCTGGTTGTTTTTCTAGGAGAAATTGCACTACCGCCGCCCGGTTAATCAAGGCAGCTGCTAAGAGATTTGGGGAGTCTTGTACCCGTTGTAAAGCACGAGTGCCATTTGTGGTACTGATAAACAACCGTCGCCCCTGCACTAATTCTGGTGTGCAATCGAGGGGAGAGTTACCCAACTCAAAGCCAGGTACTTTCGCGCCACCGCGTTCTCCAGCTCGCAGCCGTTTTTCAGCGGGCCATTTTTCGCTAACTTCAACTAACTTGTCTAAATCGCTGAATACTTGTACAGCTTCGCCTCCAGCTGCCAAAACTGTCGCTATTGTGCTAGTAGCCCGCAAAACATCGACTGCGATCGCACATTCTGGCGCTTTACCCGTTGGAGTCAATTCAGGAGTGTGGTATACAAATAGCTTCACGTGCTGGATACACCTGCTTTAATACAACTTCCGCAAATAACATTCTACCCAGTTGGTGACACTAACTATAGTTACAATTACTCTCAGGGATTTTTTTAGCATCAGAATGCACTATGCAACCCATTCAATATATAATGAACACTCAAAAGTCTACTTTTATGCTTATAGACTTTCAGACTTACTGCATTATCCTGTAATCTAAAACAAGAACAGACTTTCTAAAACTGTATTTGGCATTCCAAGTTAGCACCACTACACATACTGACTAACCTTGCCAAACAAAAACCGAAATTTTCACCTCCACTCCGCTTATCCAAAATCTCAAATCTAAATCGCTATGGCACCTTTACCAGACTACCGCCCTAAACAACTATCTTTAGGCCCGTTGGAAGCGGAAATTTTAAATATCATCTGGGAACTTGGTTCAGCCACAGTCAAGGATGTACACGATCGCATTTTGACCGATCCCAACCGCGAATTAGCCTATACTTCTGTCACCACTGTTTTACGTCGCCTCACTGATAAAGGTTGGTTAGCCTGCGATAAAAAAGAGCGGGCATTCTATTGGCGGCCAATGCTGAGTAAGCAGCAATCAGATGTCATCAAAGCTCACGAGCAGTTACAGCGATTTCTGGCGGTGGGGAACCCCGATGTTGTTGCAGCCTTTGCTGATAGTCTGGATGAAGCAGCTAGTGAGCAAATAGCAGCGATCGCCAAACGGATTCAATCTGCACGCCAAGCCAGCGAGGAAAAATGATGCATCTGATAATGATTTTGAATTCTTTGGCAGTTGCCTGGTGGTTAAGATCCGCTTGGAATCAACACCAAGGTAATTGGAATCTGCGGTGGCAGCGATCGCTATTTTTGTTTCTCTTCCCGCCTTTGCTAATTTTCATGACTGCGATCGCTGTGCTGTTCATGGGGCCTCAAGGGCAAATGGGCGGCATGTATACAGGCTCAATTAGCTATTTACTAGCATTAATTTATTTGGCATTTTTTGCCATTTCATGTATTAAACTTGCCTTCCAGGGTTGGCAGTCTGTAGAATCTGCCCGTAACTGTCCTTTAGTAAATGTTGGCGATAGACGAGCCAGACTGCTGCAAACAGGTGCGTTGTTTGCAGGTCAAATCGGTTTTTGGCAACCAGAACTAGTGGTTAGCCAAGGATTAGTACAAACTCTCTCACCGGCTCATTTAGAAAGCGTATTAGCCCATGAGCAAGGGCATCACCATTACAGGGATACATTCTGGTTTTTCTGGCTGGGTTGGGTGCGTTCTTGCACCGCATGGTTGCCGAATACAGAGCCTTTATGGGAAGAATTGTTAGCTTTGCGCGAACTCCGTGCTGACGGTTATGCAGCATTGCAGGTAGACCCTCTGGTGTTAGCGGAATCACTTTTATTAGTAGTTAGTAGCGGCCCCGTCTTATCAGAAATTTGCTGTGCTGCGTTAGGTTCCTCTGGTGCAGATCGTTTAGAACAAAGAGTAGAAGCTCTATTAGCACCACCAGAACCAACTCCAGAAGCTCAATTACAATCCTGGCATGGCTTTCTGTTAGCTTTGTTACCTTTAGTAACTGTGATGTTTCATAGTTAAATTGAATTTAGGAAACTCCAAAAAATAAAAACAACCGCTTGAAGTTGCTGACTGATGACTTTTGACTGTTGACTATGAATAATGGGATATTTTTTATTTAGAAGTCCCGTTAAAAAGCTATTACGGCACGAAACTATGACGGTAGCAACTTCTGCCTTCGCTGTAGGAGGTTCTGCGTTCACGTTTCCGTGTTTTGCGTAGTCTGTAGGAGGTTCCGCGTTCACGTTTCCGTATTCCGCGTAGTCTGTAGGAGGTTCTGCGTTCACGTTTCCGTGTTTCGCGTAGTCTGTAGGAGGTTCCGCGTTCACGTTTCCGTGTTTTGCGTAGTCTGTAGGAGGTTCTGCGTTCACGTTTCCGTGTTTTGCGTAGTTTGTAGGAGCTTCCGTTATGACTGTAGCGATATCGGTTGCGACAATAACAATGAAAACTTTGTTCTCTCCTACACCCATGTTTTTGAAAGTGGGTAAACTCTCAATACGGTTCGGTTAAAGCAAGAGATGCGATAAATCGCCGTCTCTACAAAGGACTGATTATTGTATTGCCTATTGCCTATTGCCTGCCTCTAGGACTAATTTCGCAACTTAAATAGAATTGTCTATATCACTCTTCTTCTAGCAACTGTTCTATATACTTTTGCACCAAAGGCACTTGGAAAGCATTGCCTTCTGGAGTCAAGATTTCTTTTCGCGTTAGTTTGCGGACAACGCCTTTGTCTTGCTGTGTGGGAGTTTCCCCGTGGATTATCCGGCGCAGGAGAGAGCGATCGCTATCTGCTAAACTCTTCCATAATTCCCTAAAATACTGATCGCCTCGCTCAAGCACAACAGGTATAACTTCTTGAACATCCTGTGCCGTAGCTTTTGCTGTATCTGCTTCTCGCCTATTTCTTCTGATATCGCGGTTTAGCAACTCTACCACCTCATAACACACCAACTGAACGAGATAAGGTTGACAGCGAGTAAGTCGGATAATTTCATCTACAGCAGTTAGTTCATAGATATCGCTGAAGTTTTCTACTGGCTGTTGAATCAAATCGCGGGCTTCTAACTCTTGCAAGTAAGTCATTCGCAAAGCACGGGTGTTAATTAGATAGTCACTCCAGTAATCATTAAGTTCAGATAACTCCTGTGAACCACTAAAAAGTAAAATCCACTTACGTTGGTGTTGCACCAGGTTACGAATAAAATTGAGAGGCGCACGGCTGCTTGTTGCTTCCACTACCTCACCGAGGCGTTCATATTCATCCAGACAGAGGAGAAATTGCTTACCAGAGTTGCTGCGTTCTATTTCTGCTAACCAAGTTTGCAGCGCGGGAAATGGATCTTCAGCTAGTTTCTTGGCATCTGGATAAGGTAACTTTACTGTGCGGGGTAATCGCCGTGCAGCTTCGATAATTTGTTGAGCTAAATTTTCAGCCAATCCTTTTAAGGTTGTGGCTGATGCTGCTCCTTGTAAATCTACCAGCAAAGGTACAATATTTGCTCCTATTCTGTAAGGTAGATACTTCAGCGCTGAGGTTTTCCCTGTCCTCCGCCCTCCGTAGAGTAACAACACTGGCGGTTGCTCAGAAAGCGCCAACGATTCGATTTCCTCAAATATGTCCTTTCGCCCTTTGAAACGATTCTTCGCTGTTTCGGGGTCTAGCGAGTTACCAGCAATATAAACTTGGCGAATTTCTTTTGATTGCTGTGCCTGTTCGTTTAAAGTGCGCTGCGCCGTCTCTAGTATAGTTAGCCAGCTTTGTGAAGTGTTGCCAAAAGAGACAGCAACGCGAGCATCTTTAGTCAAAGCTAGACTTTGCCCCAGTTGGCGTAATGCAGTGATGGGAATATTGAGTAACTCATATTTACGAAAAGGTGAAGTTGCTTCCTCTGATGCCCGTACATTCTGGCTGATTTCCAAAAATTGGGGCAGTACAGCGCCAAGTTCCTTTGGTGGTGGTGAAGGAATCCACGCTAGTTGGTTGGCAATTTCTACAATATCGCTCAACCTCTGACAACGATTGAGAATATCTCCAGCAATACCAGAAATTGCCTGTGCTGCAACTTTTTGCTGGTTGGTGGAAGAGATTAGATAATTCATAGTCTCACGGGCAGCGATTGGGTTCTTTCGATAAGCCTCCACAATCATCACATCCATGAAAGGCAGAGGCAAAATAATCAATTCATCAAAGCGTGGGGGCAGATATCGCAAACAATTTACCCGCTTCCCATTGCGAGACAACAAGAACAGGGTGAGTATCCATAGTAATTCTGGCAACCAGAAGTAAACCCGCAACACACCCAAAATCCATGCCACGCCTCCTGCCACACTTCCCACCACGCCGAACGCCACGCCTCCCGCCACGCCGAACGCCACGCCTCGCATCACGTTTACCCCCACGCCTCGCACCACGCCTATCGCCACGCCAAACGCCACGCCGAACGCCACGCTTCCCACCACGCCTATCGCCATGCCTATCGCCACGCCGAACGTCACGCCTATCGTCACGCCTATCGTCACGCCGAACGCCACGCCGAACGTCACACCGAACGCCACGCCGAACGCTACGCCGAAAACCACGTTTGATAAAAATTGATATGCCAAAAACATGCTAAGGACAGCAATAAGGAAAATAACTAGCCTATTTTTATTACCGCCACGGTCTACAACCCTTCCTATAAACCAGCCTGCCAAAAAAACACAGCTTATAAGCCAGTTAAATGATTCACCACTAACCAAAGTGTAAATTGGTGCCACCAGCAACATGGCAAACATTGGAACTACAGCAGTTAGCCACCAAACTTGCCTAGCATAGCGACGCAGGCGGGGGTTAGTACGAAACTCAGCCCGTTTATTAAAGGGGTTATCTCTCGGCTTCAGTTCTGGATGAATATCACGCAGCCAACGTTCAAAAGTAAAAGGCTTAAAGTAAATCCAATACAACAGGCGCACGCATTCAGCGACATAATTCCAAAAGCCTGATGTTGGAGACGCGTTACTCATTGCTACTTTATCCCCAGCTTGTCACGCACAAAATCCCAAACTTCATTCCAGTGCAGCACACCCACCAAAACCAAAACGAGCAAAAGCAGAATTACCATCCCGATAATCCAGTTGCTCACATCATCAACAGCCCCACCAATGAACTTGGCTATTCTACCCAGACGTACTGGTAAATCCCAAACTAGCCAATGCAGCCATAATTGCCATCCCTGTCCCTTTGCTTTGGATTTAGGATCTGCAAGCTGTTGTTCAAACTGCTGTTTCGCCCACTTGATTGCTTTGCCTTGTTGACGTGCTTCCCACAAATAGGAACCAGCCAATTGCAACTTGTAAGGATGACGACTACCCCATTGCTGGGCATGACTCTGTTCATCTACACTCAAAGCTGCACCATTAGTAGAGCGAGTTGGTAAGCGCGACAGTTCAATAGCCTCATCTGTAGTTAGTTCATTCAAAGAAATAGTGTGACCAATATTGAAAAAACTAGAGACAAACCGATGCTCGTTAGCATAAACATCCAGTTGTTTACGCGAAGCCACCACTAGCATCAAGGCGTTGCTATCCATCAGCGATCGCAAATTGTCATAAAATCCATTATCAAATTTATCGGGATATTTCAAAAGGCTTTCAAAATCATCCAGACAGAGAACAGGTAACTTTCCTTGCTGTTTCCATTGCTTAACCGCATCTGAAAAAGCTTGACGATTAAGCGGTTTAGTCTTCCAACAATTTTGCAGACTGCGTTGTTGCCATCCCTGAACGTGACTCAGTAAACCTTCAGCTACAGCCTCATAGAAACCCGTTTCAGTTTGGCAATCTACACCCCGTAACGGTAGGTAAATTACCACATAATTATTGCTGTTGTTTAATACTCGCTGCTGCCAAGTCAGAACGAAATAATGCAGCAACGAAGATTTACCAATGTGCTTGTCACCAACTATATTAATACTTGTAGGCTGATCGCCCTTCATCCGAGATGCGATCGCGTGTAATTCATCTTTACGACCGACAAACAGCCTGGGATCTTCAATCATCCCCGCAGCCACAAAAGGATTAGAAGGCGGCGCTCCAGAAGTCATGTAAAGCGTTATCCTAGTTTCAGCAATTTAAGTGCAATCACCTAAAACAATAGCACTAGCCCCATAATCTCTTTGCAGATCGCAAAGACGCGATAAATCCCGCTATCTACGAAAGACCGATTTGTAGAGACGGCGATTCATAGCGTCTCTTGCCTTAAACGTGGCATCTAATAAAAATATTTATTTGGCAAATCACCCAATATTTACTGCTACAAGTGCAAAACATACCCTTGATGCGATCGCCAGTTTCCTAAACTAGATTAACAGCACAATCCCTTTAATACCTTTGCCAAATACTCATACTGCTCTAAAGTATTGTAAATCTGCGCCGAAATCCTTACCAACAGCCGAGGTTGTTCTTGCCACGGCATCACCTGCACTTGAATACCAAACTTATCAAACAACTCATCGTGTACAGACATGAAATCGCGGTTTTCCAAAGTCGTAGGCATTGGCACAACTGCCATTGAACCAATCATCTCCTTTGGACAAGGCGGCTGCACTTCTAACGCTTCACAAAGTAGCCGTCTTCCCTGCAACACTAGCTGATGATTTTGCTGTCTCAATTCTGTCCACCCACCAGGTAGCAATGAACCCATAAAAGCGATCGCTTCCGGTACACACATATAAGCTGTAGGATCGTCTGTACCTGTCCAGTCAAATTCCAACTGAAAGCGGCTTTTATCAGTGCGTGGCGAGTTTGTTCCGTGGCTAATTGTCAGAGGACGAATTTCTGACTGTTTATCTCGCCGCACATACAAAAATGCTGCCCCTTTGGGCGCACACAGCCATTTATGACAATTCCCCGTGTAATAAGTTGCCCCAATCTCCCGCAAATCGAGGGGAATCATTCCAGGCGCATGGGCCCCATCTACCAATGTATCTACACCCCGTTGTTGCAACTCCTTCACCAACTCTTGAATCGGGAAGATTAACCCTGTCTGGCTGGTAATATGATCCAAAAGTGCTAATCGGGTTTTTGCTGAAACTCGCTCAATTACTGCTGCGATTACTTGCTGTGGCGAGTCAATCGGGAAAGGGATTTTTGCCACTACCACCCGCGCACCAGTGCGACTGGCAATAAAATCAAGTGCGTTGCGGCAAGCATTATATTCGTGGTTGGTTGTAAGTATTTCGTCCTCTGGTGAAAACGTCAGCGACCTTAACACCGAATTAACGCCAGTCGTCGCATTGGGGACAAATACCAAATCCTGCACATCAGCATCCACAAACGCCGCCAGCTTACTTCTGGCATCATCTAGCAGAGGTTCCCACTCCCTACCAAAAAAGCGTAAGGGTTCATGTTCTAACTGCGATCGCAATCTTTGTTGAAACTCCAGCACTTGTTTAGGGCAAGCACCAAAAGACCCATGATTCAGAAAAGTCACAGCCGAGTCAAGCGACCATAAGTCTGTGATGGATAATCTAGAATCCAAAATTTAAAATCCAAAATTGATAAACTCCCCAGGCTGGATTCGAACCAGCGACCAATCGATTAACAGTCGATCGCTCTACCACTGAGCTACTGAGGACCACTCACGATTTATAATAGTAGGGCTAAAAATAAGATTTGGCAAGTACTTTCGCCAATATTTTTTTTAGATGCTTAATTTAGATAATTTTTGAAGCCAAAATCCATTCAGGAACTTAAGCAGAGACTCTTAGATACTAGATTATCTACTGTAATCCCATTCGTAATTCAGCCAGACGCTGCCGTGCTTTAGCATCAATAGCATTAGCTAAAAATCTACTCTTCGATTGCTTGCGCGTATGATATTTTTGTCGCATCCGGCAGACAGTAGCTTCCACTTCCCCACAAAGTTGTTGCGCCGACAACCATTCAGCCCCATACCCCTGTATCATCAACTGCTGCGCCCGATCTGATGTAGCAACAATTACACGAGAAATTAAAGATTGGGCTATTTGGTGACGAAAAGAAGCACAGGATTTTTCAATGTAAGTATCTGCCGTCTGCCCAAAATCAGTGTAATAAACTGATAAAAGCTCAGTAATTATTTCTTTATTGCTAGAAGAATTCTGATATTGGGCATCAAAAACAATCTGAGTTGTATAACCTTGAAACGCACTATAACCAGTCATTGCTTCCACAAGTTCGCCCCGTGCGGCCTCTAATCCAACGCTATCACGCGTTTTTTTAAGGCAAGGCCAAGCGCCTATTATATTGTAGCCGTCCACTAACAAAACGGCTTGGAGTAAGGAACGGGGCATGGTTTTTAATCACAATTTTCTAGAGTTAACAAAATTCATTCATAAGTTTTATAATAATTGATGCATTGTCTGTAACACTATGCTACACAGAATAAAAAATACGGCAACCTCACAAAACTACAACCTAAGATAGACGCACCAACTTAAAACGCGCCTTTATTTAAAAGGCGCGTTACAGTTCTTTCTTAGTAGTATTCAGGAGTGCTAAGTACAATTCATTGTACTTATTCACTCATTACTCATTACTCAGCACTCATTACTCAGCACTCAATTAAGAGGCTTCGCTGTGTACCTCCATCAGACGTTGTTTAAGGCGTTGGGCTTCACCTTTATCTACCAGAGAGCCTTTTTCTAACAAAAAAGCGCCGTCACAGTAATTTAACTCGTCTAATCGATGTGTTACCCACAAGGCTGTTATCCCTCGACTTTTGACAAGCCGACGGACACTAGCAACTAAATCTAACTGGCTATCTGGATCTAGTAAGGCAGTGGGTTCATCTAATAATAAGACTTCACAGCGACGGGCGATCGCACCTGCGATCGCCACTCGTTGTTTCTGTCCGCCAGAGAGTGCATAAATAGGTCGTCGTTGGAGGGTAAGCAAATTCACCGCTCCCAGCGCCTCCTCAACCCTGGCTCTAGTGGCAGCAGGTGGCAACTTTTCTTCCACCAATCCAAAAGCCACATCAGCACCAACCGTTGGCATCACTAGTTGATGGTCTGGATTTTGGAAAACAAAGCCAACGGGGTGCAAAACCCGAATTTCCCCAGATTCAGGAGCCAATAACCCTGCCAGCAGTCTAAGTAACGTTGATTTTCCACTGCCATTTGTACCCAAGAGCATCCAAAACTCACCCTTGGGTACTTCTAAAGAGCAAGATTTGATAACTTTCTCTCCATTTGGCCAACTGAAATTTAAATCCTTGACCTCAATGCCCACTTGAGCCATTTGTCAACCTTGGTTACTCAGCAGCTACAGCGAAAAATCCAGGTGGTCTGCCACCACCAGGGGTTGTACCATCTTTCTGAACAATCTGCACCCCAGAAATTTCACTAGCGCGGACAGCAATTTTTTTCTCTGTCTTGCCCTCACACTTGAGTTCCACAATGTCAGGATTCCCAGAACGGATTGCTGCCAAAATTAGCTGATAGACAGCCTCAGCATCCTCTGCTGACTTACGTTGTACCGAGATAGGGAAAGCAGTGTTTCTGATGCTTAAATCGATGGTAAACATTTAGCAATAATCAAATTTAACTGTGGACTCATTTTAGCGTCAGCTGACTGATTCTAGGGAAATGGGTATTTGGAAGAGGCAGAGGGGCAGGGCGCAAGGGGGAGAATTCAAATTACCTCTTTCCTCTCTGCTCACCTGCTTTATCTACCTCATCTGGATAAAAAATTAAATTTTATTACAAAACCCCTAGAAAAATTAGCGATTTACACCTAATATGATTAAAGGTGTGTAAAAAATTGTAAACTTGGTTAACAACCCGGTTAACTTTCTGCTTATAGAAGGCTTTTATTTAGCCATCTATAATACAGATACAACCTGTACTTATAAACATTTGGAGATTTGCTCTAATGACCATCGCAGTTGGACGTGCGCCCAGTAGAGGGTGGTTTGACGTTCTAGACGACTGGCTCAAGCGCGATCGCTTTGTATTCGTAGGTTGGTCAGGGATACTGTTATTCCCCTGCGCCTTCCTAGCACTAGGCGGTTGGCTGACCGGCACCACCTTCGTCACCTCTTGGTATACCCACGGATTAGCCTCCTCCTACCTAGAAGGTGCTAACTTCCTAACAGTGGCAGTATCCACCCCAGCCGACAGCATGGGACATTCCCTATTGCTGTTGTGGGGCCCAGAAGCCCAAGGCGACCTCACCCGTTGGTTCCAACTGGGTGGCTTGTGGCCATTCGTTGCCCTACACGGAGCCTTTGGTTTGATTGGCTTCATGTTACGGCAATTTGAAATTGCGCGTCTAGTAGGAATCCGTCCTTATAACGCCCTCGCCTTCTCAGCTCCCATTGCAGTATTCGTCAGTGTATTCCTGATGTACCCCTTGGGACAATCAAGCTGGTTCTTTGCACCCAGCTTTGGCGTAGCGGCAATTTTCCGATTCCTGCTATTCTTGCAAGGCTTCCACAACTGGACACTCAACCCCTTCCACATGATGGGTGTTGCTGGTGTATTGGGTGGTGCATTATTGTGCGCC
This sequence comes from Nostoc sp. ATCC 53789, assembly GCF_009873495.1. GTDB lineage: Bacteria > Cyanobacteriota > Cyanobacteriia > Cyanobacteriales > Nostocaceae > Nostoc > Nostoc muscorum_A. The sequence continues at coordinate 5,268,760 of NZ_CP046703.1, forward strand.
ATTCACGGAGCCACGGTAGAAAATACCTTGTTTGAAGACGGAGATGGTGCTAACACCTTCCGCGCCTTCAATCCCACCCAGTCTGAAGAAACCTATTCAATGGTGACAGCAAACCGTTTCTGGTCACAGATTTTCGGGATTGCTTTCTCAAACAAACGCTGGTTGCACTTCTTTATGTTGTTCGTGCCAGTCACAGGTTTGTGGATGAGTGCCGTCGGCATCGTCGGTTTAGCACTCAACCTGCGGGCTTATGATTTCGTCTCCCAAGAATTACGGGCGGCGGAAGACCCTGAGTTTGAAACCTTCTATACCAAAAACATTTTGCTGAACGAGGGTATCCGCGCTTGGATGGCTCCTCAAGATCAACCCCACGAACAGTTTGTATTCCCTGAGGAAGTTCTACCTCGCGGTAATGCTCTGTAGTATTAAAAGCTGATCATGACTTGAATCAGTTTTATGGTTGCCGAAAATTGACATCAGCCAGATTAAATAATCTCCTTGGCATAAGCTAATAAAGTGTCAATATTCCCCATTCTCCAGTCATCTCCCGCCTTTTGGTGGGAGATTTTTTTATATATAGCTAATATCTCTAAATTTATGTGTTATGTTAGGTGAAGGTTATGAACCCAGAGTAAATCTCTGCCCTTTTAAAACTAAGACCGCTTAGGCAATAAGGAGGTGATGCCCATGATAGAAAGTAGTAAATGCGTGGGTCATCAGGTTGCAGTTAGCCGGCTGTGTGCCGGGGCTGTTCTCTAAAAGTTAGCCTTAGTCATCTTTGAGATACTAAGTTAGCTCAAGTAGCTAGGCAAGCTCGGAGTTCCTTCCGGCAGTCTGGTTGCAACCTGAAGACCCGCTAGACCGCTCTGATTTAGATCATCCGATCCAAATCAGAGCGGATAGTTTTTTATGGGTGACTTTTTAAAACTTAGATAGCAATACACGCGATGGATAAAGCCAATGCGTTTAAGTTTTCTTAAAATTAAAAATATCTTGCATCAAACCTTTGTGTATGACCTGATGTGAGCTACAGCATTTATTTACCAAGCCTGATTTAAATATACACACACGCATTAGGCATTAGCTGATCTTCCCATAGTTTATGTGCGGAAAATTAAATGGGTCTATTTCTGTCAAATGCAAGATGTAACAAATATATAGTTAGGAATTTTTTGAGATGACACAACTACTCACGGAAACGGAAATTCAAGAGCAGGCAAAGGTTTTGTCAGGTTGGACTGTCGAAGAATCTAAGTTGTATATTACTCGCACATTCAAGGATTTTATCCAAGCAATTGAGTTCGTCAATAAACTGGTGGAACCAGCTGAGTCAGCAGGACATCATCCAGACATAGAGATTTCCTACAACAAAGTGAAGATTACACTCACAACCCATGATGCAGGCGGACTAACACAGGCAGACTTTGATGTAGCGCAGACGATTTCCCAAATTAAATAAGTGATTTCTTCTGATATCTTGCACCAGGCGACTGTAAAGTAACAGCGACAAAGACAAAACACGCATATCTGTACTCATGAGGGAAAACTAACCCGTAGCTTGATTGAGAGTAAAGGTATGCGTTTTTCTTGAAAGTTCGCGGGTTTCAAAAACCTTGATTCCTGATTTTGTTTTTTATTCCAAAAATACCAGGCAACGACCCTCCTGAAAGGCTTTGCTATGTTTGTTATGGCCGAGCCAGTGGATTTCAACTGGTGTGCAACTTCTACAGGCTAAGTGTAAGAAGTGATTTTTATCTGCAAGATGCCAAGTATAGAAGACTTTCAGCAATTTAGCCAAGTAGGAACTAAATGCCCTAAACTTTACTCCCTGCTTAGATATATAGATAGCTATGTGTGACAGTTATTAAGCCGATCGCTCCAATCTTGCCATCTAGATCAGATGTTTTATAATGTTATGATATAAAGATATGTTTTTGCATAAGTTAATCACATCAGTTTTTAACCCCAAGTTAATCGTTTATTAGCTTTGCAAAAACTAGAATTGTAGTAAGGCAATTATGCCTCATCCATAGGTTTCGATGAGATGTCGCATTTTCGAGAATTAGGTGGAACGAAACCAATTATCTAAACAAGGTGTGAGGAGTAAAGAAAAAATGTCTAATCTATTATGGAAATCCTTAGTGGTTAGCCCAGCAGTTTTGGGAGCAACGTTGTTAGTTTCGACAACAGCGATCGCGGCTCCAAACACAACCACTGAAGTATCACCAGCAAAACAAGTAGGTGTAGCTGAAGTTGCCCAACAGCCAGAATTGTTGGCTCAAACAACGATAGATCAAGTTAATCGTTACAGCAACGAAGGCAACCAAAATAACTCTCAGTCTCAAGTAACATCGGTTTCGCAATTTTCCGACGTACAACCAACTGACTGGGCATTCCAAGCATTGCAGTCCTTGGTTGAACGCTATGGTTGTATTGCAGGTTATCCGAATGCCACTTACCGTGGTAATCGTGCTTTGACCCGTTATGAATTTGCTGCTGGTTTGAACGCCTGTTTGGATCGCGTTAACGAGTTGATTGCCACAGCAACAGCTGATTTGGTGACGAAACAAGATTTAGCTACCCTACAGCGTTTACAAGAAGAATTTTCCGCAGAATTGGCAACCCTACGCGGTCGCGTAGATTCCCTAGAAGCGCGGACTGCTGAATTGGAAGCGAATCAGTTCTCCACCACTACAAAACTAGTCGGTGAAGCCATTTTTGCCGTTACTGATGTCTTTGGTGGTAACACTGGTGACAACAACAATACAGTCTTCCAAGATCGTGTACGTTTAGACTTGCAAACCAGCTTCACTGGTAGAGACATTTTACATACTCGTCTCGCAGCAGGGAATGCAACAGCTTTCACACAATTTGATAACGCTGGTGGTGCGATCAACACTGCTGAAGGCACACAAACATTTGAAGTTGGTAGCACTGGTAACAACGCTGTTCGGATAGACCGATTGACCTATGAAGTTCCCGTAGGCCCAGCCAATGTATACTTGGCAGCCAGTGGTGGACGACACAGCCATTATGCTGCTGTCAACAATCCTTACTTTTTCGACAACACTGATGGCGGTAACGGCGCTTTATCCACCTTTGCTTCTGAAAGTCCCATCTATCGGATTGGTGGCGGTGCAGGTATAGCGCTCAATCTACCCCTTGGTAGAGGTCAGGGTCTTTTGGGAAATAGCTCAATCACTGCTGGTTACTTGGCATCACAAGCTAATGATCCTGCTCTAAGTTCCGGTCTGACCAACGGCGATTATGCTGCTTTAGGACAGTTGAACTTTAGTGTTGGCGATCGCTTGGCTTTAGCTGCTACCTACGTCCACGGATATAGCGCAGGTGGTGCTTTATTTAACTCTGGTTCTACGACAGATGGAGATATTGTTGCAGTAGGTACTGGACAAGCAAACACTCTACTAGGTGCAGGTTCCAGCAACTCCTACGGTGTGTCAGCTGCGTTTAGACCCAGTGACAAACTATCAGTTAGTGGCTTCGTCTCTTACCACGATGTGACTGGCTTCGGTGTAGGTGATGATTATGAAGCTTGGAGCTATGGTTTAGGGGTAGCCTTACCTGATTTCGGTAAAAAGGGTAACGTTTTAGGTATTTTTGCAGGTGCAGAACCCTACTCCTTTAACCGAACAGGTGTTGCTGCTGGTAATGATATACCATATCACTTTGAAGGCTTTTACAAATATCGCGTATCGGATAACATCTCTATTACCCCTGGCGTAATTTGGTTGACCTCTCCTGGTCAAAGCAGCGCTAACGATGATGCAATTATCGGTACACTCAGAACAACTTTCACCTTCTAGACTGTTGACTATCCATTGATAATTTAGAACTTTATTTTTCCCCGCCATCAGGCGGGGTTTTTTATTTTGAGTAGCAGCAATGGATAAACCCCAGTGATTAACCGGGGTATAGTAGGGGTGCAAGGTCTTGCGCCCCTACGTTCGCTCAAAGTAACAGATCGCGTCTTCTATCTCGTAGCACTGTTAGGCGAACCAATCGCAGCGACTGGATTTGTCTGATTCAGATAATCGTAAACTAGTTGGGAAACTTGACGGATAAAGTCCCTCCCCCTAGTGTCCTTATAGGGACGTGTGACGAAGATAGCCGCTAAATAACGTTTTCCATTTGGCATACTCACAAATCCGGCATCACCGATGAGAAACCCGATATCTCCGGTTTTGTTGGCTATGACTGCACCTTTCCCCAAACCTGCGGGAAGCAGTGTGTGAATTGTAGTGTGACGCAGAATGTCCAAAGCTTGCTCCCGACTTTGTGGAGAAACTAGCTTGTTATTCACAACTAAAGCCAGCACTCGCGCCATATCTTGAGAACTTGTGGTGTTGGTTCCTCTCAAGTCAGCCAAAAGATGCCGAATTACTGTGTCTTTCAGTCCCCAGTTATGGAAGCGCTGATTTAGTTTCGTAGCTCCACCTAAGCGATCAATAATCATATTGGTGGCGGTATTGTCACTAATGGTAATCATCTTAGTGATGGTTTCCAAAGCTGTATACTTCTTGCCAACTCGCTCATACTGCATAGTTCCAGAACCATTGGTTACTAAGTCACGTCGCATAGTCAGGTTTTCCTGAAGGGTGACTTTACCCGCATCCAAATCTTGGAAAAAGGCAATGAGAATTGGCAATTTAATCGTACTAGCTGCGGGGAAAACGCGATCGCCCCCAACATCCAAATAATCCCCAGTATCCAAATCCAGGAAAAACATTCCTGTTTTCAGGAAGCTGTAACGATTCATCAAGGCTTTAATCTGCGGTTCCAGCGCTTTCATCGGTGAATGCATAGGAACTACGCCAGCAAATAGAGTGCTATTATCACTTACTGTTGGGGAAATACTCGATTGAGTCGGAGTTATTTCTAAAATGTTTGGCCGGGTTGCAGTCAATTGTATCGGCTTGGGTAACTGCACAGACCAATGATTGAGAGATTCCTCTTGCAGCTTCACCTGTGCTAGGTCAAAAGTGTAATTGGGTGCTAAGGTAACGACCATACGGGTAGTATCTGCATTAAACTGCCCGATGCTAATGTCTTTAATTACTAACCCCACTCTTTGACTAGTCTGTGGATATCCTAGTTTGACTCCAGGTAAATCAATTACCAGACGGGTTGGATTGGTAAGTAATTGTACTTTGGGTTGAATATTCTCGTCTGTCGTAAAATCTAGATGATTACGATTGCTATCAAAATGCCAATTAGCGATCGCAGCAGCTTTGACAGTGGAACCAAACAGGAACAAGCTGAAGAAGCTGGGTAGAAGCCAGCTAAATTTTAAAATGTTTTCTTTGTGTGTGAGGAGCATCGGTGATCGTTTTGTGTGATGAAAATTCATGAACGAACAAAAGCCGCCCACTATTAAAGCACACATATCAAAAAAGTTTTCAATTATTGATTTATCAAAACAGAATTCAGGAGTCAGGAGCCAGAATTCAGAATTTAATTCTGTGTGACTCGCGGATAGCGGTAGCGGGGCGTTTAGCCCATTCTGACTTCTGAATTCTTGAAACAAAAAACATCAGTTAAGCTGTTAAGCATTTAATTTGCACATTGAGATTGCAGGAGGGCAGGGGGCAGGGAGCAAGGGAGAGGGTTTGCAGCTTTTATTACCATAAAAATGATGCAATTTAAATGACGATTAGCTTACAAGTATTTAATTTAACTAGTATTTGACAAGAGGTTATTTATATACTGAATCTAAAGGCGAGTAGAAAAGAGCGCTGCCTTGGCGATCGCTATATGAACAATCTCCCTCTGCATAAAAAAAAGGTGGGCAAGATTGCCCACCTCACAATATTTTGAGAATATTCTGTTGCTATTAACCCAACAATTGTTTAGCCTTAGCTAACACATTATCAACGCTAAAGCCAAATTTCTCTAGACAAACATTGCCTGGAGCCGAAGCACCAAAGCGATCGATACTAACGCAATCGCCTTCAGTACCAACATATTTGTGCCAACCAAAACTGCTAGCAGCTTCTACAGACAAACGCTTGGTGACTGCTTTTGGTAGAACAGACTCTTTATAAGCTGCATCCTGTGCTTCAAAGAGTTCCCATGAAGGTAGTGAGACAACACGGACTTTCTTACCTTCAGCCTTGAGTTTTTCGGCTGCGCCGACGGCGAGGCTCAATTCTGAACCAGTACCAATCAAGATGATTTCAGGTGTACCTTCGCTATCTACTACGGTGTATCCACCCTTCGCTACGCCTTCAATTGATGTACCTGCCAAGTTGGGGACGTTTTGACGAGTGAATGCCAATAGAGATGGAGCGTTTTGCTTCGCTTTTTCGATCGCTACTTTATAAGCACCAGAGGTTTCGTTACCGTCTGCGGGACGAAACACTAATAAATTAGGAATCGCTCTCAAGGAAGCCAGAGTTTCAATGGGTTGGTGTGTGGGGCCATCTTCACCTTGTCCAATTGAGTCGTGAGTCATCACCCAAATCGCGCCAGCTTGAGAAAGGGCGGATAAGCGGATGGCAGCACGCATGTAATCTGTGAAGATCAAGAAGGTAGCACCGTAGGGAATTAATCCTGAAGTGTGCAGCGCGATACCATTACAGATTGCGCCCATAGCATGTTCCCGCACACCAAAGTGGATGTTGGGGTTTTCGTAGTGACCTTTTTGGAAGTCGCCCTTACCCTTGATTTCGGTCAAGTTAGAGTGGGTTAAGTCAGCCGAACCACCAATCAATTCAGGTAAAACCGTCGCTAGTTTGTTGAGGCAGTTTTCTGAATGTTTGCGGGTGGGTATTCCTTTGTCTTCTGGAGTGTATTTGGGTAGTACTTTATCCCAACCATCGGGTAGTTTGCTGCTAATGTAGCGTTCAAACTCAGCCGCTTCTTGGGGATACTTAGCTTTGTAGTCGGCAAATGTTTTGTTCCATTCGGTTTCGTAACCTGCGCCGCGTTCAACTGCTTTGCGTGTGTGGTTGAGGGCTTCTTGTGGAATATCAAAAGGCTCGTATTCCCAACCCAAATTTTTCCGAGTCAAGGCTATTTCGTCTCCACCCAAAGCAGCACCGTGAATACCAGCAGTGTTTTGTTTGTTGGGAGAACCATAACCAATGGTGGTTGTCACCTTAATCATTGATGGTTTATCGGTGACAGCTTTAGCGTCTTCAATTGCTTTGGCGATCGCTGCTAAATCGGTATTGCCGTCTTCAACGTGGAGAACGTGCCAACCGTAAGCTTCAAACCGCTTGGAAACATCTTCGGTGAATGCTACATCTGTGGAACCGTCGATGGAAATGTGGTTGTCGTCGTACAGAGCGATGAGTTTGCCTAATCCCAAGTGTCCTGCGAAAGAAGCAGCTTCACCAGAAATACCTTCCATGTTGCAACCATCACCTAAAATTACGTAAGTGTAATGGTCAACAATTTTGGTATCAGGTTTGTTAAATTTAGCGGCAAGGTGCGCTTCTGCGATCGCTAAACCAACTCCATTAGCAATTCCTTGACCCAAGGGGCCAGTTGTGACTTCAACGCCTGGGGTTTCAAAGTTTTCTGGGTGTCCAGGAGTTTTAGAACCCCATTGACGGAATTGCTTGATATCTTCAATGGTGACGCTATCGTAGCCTGTCAGGTACAGTAGGGCGTACTGCAACATCGAGCCATGACCGGCAGACAAGACAAAGCGATCGCGGTTAAACCACTTGGGATTCTTGGGATTAAACTTCATAAAGCGATCCCAGAGGACAAAAGCCATCGGAGCCGCGCCCATTGGTAGTCCTGGGTGTCCCGATTTTGCCTTTTCTACGGCATCAATAGCCAAGAAGCGGATCGAGTTAATAGCCAGTTCTTCGACGGACAATTCTTTGGCGGATTGGGTTGCAACAGTCATAATCTCTTGTTTTTAACGACGGGTTAGCACTCTTCGTAGCTTCTCTTGTTGGGGTTATTTTAGATTCCCCACAGTATCCTCATCATCCCACTCCCGCTTGTCGATGGACAAGCGGGATCTCCTGAGTTTATGGTGATAAATCAAGCTGATAATTGGGTCATGCTGAACGCTTAAGTTATATCGGAATGATATTTCTGATACTTTGGGCATTGGGCATCCCTTCGGCTTCGCTCAGGGCAAGTGGGCATTGGGCATGGGGCATTGGGTAAACGAGCAGAGTCGGATTAAACTACTGAATTCTGCCTCCTGACTCCTGCCTTCTGCCTCCTACCTCCTGACTTCTTTTAAACGTATTTCTTAAAGGCCAGTGTGACATTATGACCGCCAAACCCAAAAGAATTGGATATTGCCACCTCGACTTTTTGAGCGCGGCTGTAGTTAGGCACGTAATCTAGGTCACATTCTGGATCGGGATTTTCCAGATTAATTGTCGGTGGAATTTGGTCATTAGCGATCGCCAGTACTGTTGCCACAGCTTCAATACCTCCAGAACCGCCTAATAAATGACCTGTCATCGATTTGGTTGAGCTAATTGCCACCTTATAAGCATGTTCTCCCAAGGCTTTTTTGATGGCTGAGGTTTCAGTTGAATCATTCGCCGGGGTACTAGTGCCGTGGGCATTAATGTAGCTAATTTGTTCGGGAGTTATACTGGCATCTTTGAGCGCCAGTTCTATGGCTCTCGCTGCACCTAATCCGCCAGGGACAGGGGAAGTGATATGGTATGCGTCACAGGTCATACCATAGCCGATCATTTCGGCATAAATGTGAGCGCCGCGACTTAGGGCGTGTTGCAGTTCTTCTAGAATTAAAATTCCTGAACCTTCACCTAATATAAATCCGTTGCGATCGCGGTCAAAAGGGCGACAAGCATGAGCCGGATCGTCATTGCGAAAAGAAAGGGCTTTGCAGGCAGCAAACCCAGCCATTGATAATGGTGTCACAGCTGCCTCTGTTCCGCCGCAAATCATCGCTTTGGCATATCCCCCTTGAATTAAGCGGAACGCATCGCCTACAGCATTAGATCCAGCAGCGCAGGCAGTTACAGGGCAGGAATTAGGGCCTTTAGCACCCGTGTGAATTGCCGTCAATCCTGCTGCCATATTAGCGATCATCATCGGTATCATGAATGGACTACAGCGATCGGGCCCACGGTTGAGGTAGATCGTTTGCTGGTCTTCTAATACCTTAATGCCGCCAACGCCAGAACCGATCATGACACCTACCTGTTCTGCATTCAGTTCATTAATAACTAACTGCGCGTTAGCTATAGCTTGTTTTGCTGCTGAAACCCCAAATTGGGCAAATCGATCCATGCGCTTGGCATCTTTGCGCTCCAAGTAATCATGTGGATCGAAGTTTTTTACCTCACCAGCAATGCGGCAATCATGGCTAGACGCATCAAAAAATGTGATGTAGTCAATGCCATTGCGTCCACTTAATAATCCATCCCAATATTCTGTTGCTGTGTTACCTATCGGTGTAATCGCGCCAACACCAGTTACAACAACGCGTTTACGTGTATGATCTGTCATGATTCAGTTAAAGGTGGCGAAAAAGCAGCAGGCATTAAACAGTGCTGAGTTATGTTAGCGGATAGCTAAGGTTTAGCCCGTCCTGAGTTCTGAGTTTTGGAAGCACCCAAAGATGGAGAAAACTCCGAACTTTTGCCTCCGAAAACTCTAACTCTTAAACTTTTAACTGTTCAGCACTCAGTTAAAAGTTAAAGCAGTGGTTTTTGCCATAAACGCCCAGAGGGAGCGAGACAAAGCCATCTGAACTTCTCCCAATCGGAGACTGCAAGGGCGAACAGAGACTCAAAACTTTTTTAAGCTGATGCAGCAACTTTGTTATTGATGTAATCTACTGCGTCTTGAACCGATACAATCTGCTCGGCAGCTTCGTCGGGAATTTCGATATCAAATTCTTCTTCCAAAGCCATCACGAGTTCAACAGTATCCAGGGAATCAGCTCCTAAATCTTCCATAAACTTAGCTTGTGGAGTGATTTTGGAAGCATCTTCAACACTCAGTTGTTCGATGACGATTTTCTTGACCTTTTCAAAAAGTTCCGTTTGGCTCATAAATAATAAAAGTCCTTAACCAGTTGCTAGGATCTACTCTTTAGAGAAGACATTGTTTTGAGCATATACATCTTATCGTCAAGCGCGATCGCCCGTATACTACCAAGAGTTTTTCTGTTAGAAAACCTCTCCTGTTCCTCAAAAGAATAGGGTAACTTTTCTGGGAACAGTTGTTTATGGGAGCGGGCTACGCCATCGCCGATACCGTGTAAATGCTTTGATTGTCAATTATTGCTAAATTTTTTTACAATGTCTCGATCGGTATTTACAGCCATGCTAGCAATCAGAATATTTAGACGCTGCGGCTTTGAACCTAGATGGTTAAAGAATCGCTGAAGGTCAAACATCATAATTTTGGTGCTAACAAGGAAGTAATAAAACAGTTATTGTTTAGAGCGATCGCTCTAACCCAAATATACCTCTATGCTATCTCAGACACTCAAACTCAAGTACGCTTATTTCCCTGGTTGTGTTGCTCAAGGGGCCTGTCGGGAACTTTACCAGTCAACTCAAGCCCTTACCAAAGCACTAGGTATTGAATTGGTTGAACTTAAAAAAGCTGCTTGCTGTGGTTCGGGCACATTCAAAGAAGATTCTCAACTGTTAGAAGATACAGTCAACGCGAGAAATATCGCCCTAGCAGAAGAATTAAATTTGCCCTTACTTACCCATTGCAGTACTTGTCAAGGTGTTATTGGTCATGTAAACGAACACCTGAAAGAATGTAAGACTTCTGACCCTACATACATTGAACAGGTTAATGGCTTGCTGCATAAAGAAGGCTGTTCGCCTTATCGCGGCAGTACTGACGTTAAACATCTTCTCTACGCTTTGGTGACAGATTACGGTTTAGAGGAAATTACCAAACGTGTCACCCGGAAGTTAACTGGATTAAAATGCGCGGCTTTTTATGGCTGTTATCTCCTCCGCGCCCAAAAATCCATGCCTTATGACGACCCGTTCCAACCAGAAGCGATGGAAAATATGTTTCGGGCGGTGGGTGCAACACCAATTTATTACCGAGGCCGGACACAATGTTGTGGTTGGCCTCTTGCTAGTTATGCTACTACCCAATCTTTCAAGATGGCGGGGATGCATATTCAGGACGCTTTGACATCTGGTGCTGACTGTATAGTTACACCTTGTCCACTGTGCCACTTAAATTTAGACTCGCGTCAGCCAGAGGTGGAAAAGGTAATTGAGCAAAAGTTAGGTTTACCAGTATTGCATTTACCCCAGTTGATTGCTTTAGCACTTGGGGTTAGTCCAAAAGAACTGGGTTTAGAACGGCACGTTGTTTCCACCAAGCCAGTGTTGGAGAAATTAGGATTTTAGTTTGTGGATTATCAGGTAGGGGCATAAGACAATACGGTTCGGTTAAAGGGAAAAGTTTTAATACATCTTTTACCCTTTACCTAGACCACAAAGAAAGTGAAAAATGCTTATCCAAACCGTATTGGGGCATAAGATTGTTTATGCTATTAACTTAAACAAAATCAACGCTTTCAGTATCAACCTGGGTAGAAACGTAAAATCGATTTGTTTCATCAAAGATTTATGTTTGACTATTCAAGGGATGCTTTATCACCAAAGGCTCAATATATGCTTGTAGAGTATCTTTAATTTTAGAAGGCTGGCGAACTGGAGCGATCGCAGAATAATCCGGTTTTACTGTCCAGTCGTAATGGCGAAGTAGTGTGGAAAGCACAATTTTCATTTCCATCTGGGCAAATTCCATACCTAAACAACTGTGCGAACCATGACCAAAACCGACTAATGCTAAGGGATGTTTCTTATCTTCTTCACGAGGTGGTGCAAAGCGATCGGGGTCAAAGCGATCGGGTTCGGTGTAAAGTTCTGGTAAACGGTGAGTCAGCATAGGCGAAATAGTCACAAACCAACCTGCTGGGATGCGATAGCCTCCATACTCAATATCCTTGAGGACACCACGATTATAGGCATACACTGGCGGATAGAGTCTTTCTGCTTCTTTTAGTACGTTGGTTAACTGTGGAAATTGTTTGAGATGAGACAGGCTAAGGGGATTATTTCCCACAACTGCTAATTGTTCTTGGCGCAGCCGCTCTCGCCATTCGGGGTGATTACCTAATTCAAATATTACCCAAGTCAGTAATGAGGCTGTTGTCTCATGTCCAGCAAACAGCAATAGTAATGCTTCGTTGATTACCTGTGTTTCGCTCAACTTATTGCCGTCTTCATCAACAGCTGCTAGCAGCAATCCCAAAACATCTTTTGATTCTTCTAAGTTACCCTGATCGATACGTTGGGCGATTTCTTGACGCAAGAAAGCCACTAATTTACCCCTAGCATTTTGACCGCGACCATATAAGGTAAAAGGGACATTCCATTTGAATATTGCCATACTGCTATCTATCAGTTGTGTAAACCACTGACTGGTTTGCTCAACTTCGCTCTTGTTCTGACTTCCCAAAAATAGGCGAGTCGCAACCATCAGGGTAAGCTGACGGAAACTAGAATTTAAGGAAACCGTTCCCCGTTCTCCCCAATCTCCGAGGAAGTCTTGCACAATATTTTGAATGGTATCGAAGTATGTAGCGATCGCTTTTCCGTGAAATGCTGGATACATCAAGCGACGAGTTAGGCGATGTTCTTCTCCATCTTGCAATAAAATATTGTTGCCAAATGTTGATTCTAAGAAATACCACCCAATCCGCGACGACATATTTTCCGCCTGTTCCACCAGCACCAGCCGATTAGCATCAGGGCCAATTAAATAAGCACGTTTACGCCCCATGACGCTCGTTTTAAAAACTGAACCATGCTGCTGGAATCTTCGCCATAGATACAGTTCTAAATCCCGAAATATTTCTAAAGTCTCCCCCAAGATGGGCAAGCCATAGCTACCAGGCATTTCCTCGGCGGATTTTAGTTGCCGCATATTTGAGTATCTCCAGCAGTAATTAGCTACAGTTTAATTGTAAAGCGCAGTTAGACTTTGCAAATCCAAATTACCAATCGCGGTAGAGTTTTTCTGCGTAGAACATAATCTCTTCATTTGGCAATCTAATTTTCGGTTTTTGCCGAGGATACAAACTTTCAACTGCACCTGTATCCTGTTCAATGACTGTCGCTGCTGCTTGTAAAACTGAGTTTTTAAACAGAAATTTCATCAAAGGATTGACGACTTTGGCATACATCAAAATAAAAGTTTTGGTGATTTTGTCTGTTTCAGGGTAGAGAATATGAATTTGAGCAATATCACCAATCGGCGTTTTAGCAAAAAAAGCTGTAGTTGAAGGAAAAGCGTATTCTAGTGTGTTAAAAAGTGTTTCCGGAAGGATTCCCAAAACAGGGTTTTTGATAATTTCTCCTAACGTGTTGTTGGCTCTGATGAGTTCTTGTTTAACTGTGGCATAATATCCTTTTTCTTCAAAATTACTGACATTACAATTTGTAATTTTAAATAGTTCTTTATGAGTACCATTTTGGTGATTATAGTCATAGTTAACCATCAGGTTAGTCAAAAACTCACCCTGAATACTTTTAATCCCAGTTACTCCGAGAAACTCGTATTTATCGACAATTTTTTGATGCAAATCTGGAATTGGTAATCTTGGCTCAAATCCGGCATAAGTCCAGATACAATCATTGCTAATAACTAGCTCTAATGGTTTAGTAATTGGCTGATTGTCTTTTTTATCTCCTTGCTGTAGTTTGCCTTGTCCATCAAATTCTAGTGCATGAAAAGGGCAAGTAATAGTATCTCTCTCTTGACAAACCCAGCCGTCTGATAATGGAGCTTGCATGTGGGGGCAGATGTTATCAAGGGCAAATACTTCGCCTTTTTGGTTTTGCCAAATGACATAATCCTGTCCGTTTAAAGTTATTTTATTAGGTTTATTCACTCCCAATATAGTTTTGTGCGCGATTAACCAAGGCGCACCTGGTAAAATTGGTTCCATTTTTCCTCCAAAATATTGAAAAGTTATTTATTGAAGTTCGATAGATGCGTTAGCAAAAGGTAACGCAATCTTGGAAATTAAAAGTTGTGGGCAAGCTGGTGTCACTTGCCCTACATTGCTATTTTGAATGTCAATTGGGAAATTAAAGTCTTATCTGCAATGGACGAACTAACACTACCAAGCATTTACTTGGCTGACTTTGGCTACTGCATGGATGAGTTATATAATTAACTAAATTTTTAGTTAGTTCATATTAATGTAATAAATTTCATTTTCTATGTCAACTACCAACCAATTTTTTAGTTAATATATTTTCGTTATGATGATGGAGCAACGTGGGTCGTTCAACGCAGTCAAAATTTTCATCTAAAAAGCCGCGTCAGGTGCGTGATGCAGAAGCGACGAAAAAGCAGATTCTCGATGCGGCGGAAGCGGAGTTTGCCAGAAATGGACTTCAAGGGGCGCGGACTGAGGCGATCGCTAGAGGTTCCGGTGTCACCACAGCGATGATTTACTACTACTTCCAGAGCAAGGAAGGATTATATGAAGCTGTTCTGCAACGTCCGGTGGTGGAGATGCACGAAGGGTTTGAGCAGCTAAATCTGGATCAGTTCCCACCAGAGGAGGCGTTGAAGGTGCTAGTTAAGGAAGCGATCGCTTACGAAGCTGCTCACCCGCACCGGGGAATGCTTTGGTTTCAAGAAGCCAACCAAAATCAGGGAAAGTATTTCAAACAGGCAAATTGGCAAGAAAATTTTAGCTATCTCATCAAGATTTTAGAGCGGGGGATGGCTGAAGGTTGTTTCCGTCAGATCGATCCATTTCTCACCACCCTTCACATTATTGGGGTTTGTAATTTATACTTCAACGCTTACGAAAACATCAAGCATACTAGACCTGAATTGCAACTGCTAAGTCCAGAAATGATTGAGCAGCATACTCAAGCAGCAGTTAATTTTATTGTGGCTGGTGTACGACGTAGTGAGAATTAAGGATTGAATATTGGATAGTCAATCTATTGATAAACCCAAGCGCTTAGGTTATATCTGATAAAATTAAGATATCAAATGCCAACAATCTTAAGAAAAGGCGGTTTTGAGGTTCGTATCTACCTTAACGATCATATTCCTGCTCATGTCCATGTTTTTAAAGGGGGCGGAGAGGCAAAAATCAACATAGGAGATGAAAACCTAGCTCCAGAGTGGGTTTGGGTATCCCCAGGAATGAGTAATAAAGATGCGGTGAAAGCTTTACAGTTAGTTGCTGATCACCAATTGGAACTACTAAAAAAGTGGCGAGAATATCATGGTTAAAAAGATTGCGGCTACAGAAGAATTAAAAGAAAAGCTAGCCAATGCGAGAGCAAAGTCAGATGCGATCGCCACATCTGAACCACGGGCTACTCGTGCTTTTTATGACGCTTATTTAGGAATGATTATAGTTTTCTTGTCCAACAAATCTATGTTTGGATTTCCTTCAGAGGAAGGAGAAGGACTAGCGGGTGCTTCAGTCAAGGACTTAGCAGAAGTAGAGGTAACACCTTCTGGTGAAGGATTACATTGGAAAACCCTAGATGTAGATTTGAGTATTCCTGCTTTGATGAATGGAATATTTGGAACTAAAAAATGGATGGCTGAACTTGCTAGGAAAGGTGGAAGTTCTACTTCTGCTGCAAAATCAGAAGCATCTCGACTAAATGGTACAAAAGGCGATCGCTCCCGAAATGTACTGCCTATTGATGAAGCTTGACTTACTAAAAGGGCATTGAGTTCAACTTAGTTGCCCACTGACCAGATATTCGGTAAGTCTTCTCGTAGTTCACATAGAATTCACGAAAAGTACAGGAAGAATACTGTTGAAGGTCAAAACTAGTACTATATAAGATTAATACATTAAATTAGTGGTATTACTAATCAGTAACAATAATGACAATAATCCAGCAGAAGCAGCAGGTTATGCAGCAGCAGGTGCGGGTGTTGCAGCGATAGTAGGGGGCATGGGTTTAGCCGTAGGCGGTACAGCCGTAGCTATTGGTGCTGCTCCTGTTATAGCCGCAGGTGCAGTTGTAGGGCTAGCAGCTTATGGGTTGAAAAAAATCTTCGGTTAGTAAGTATTCAACAGTAGTTAAAAGTAAAACCGCCCACAGGCTGAGGGCGGTTTTGTTTTTGCTATTATCACGGTTTAAAATTCAGGTGAGCAAGTGATGTAGCGGTAAGAATTTGAGAGAGATGCACAGTGCTTATCCCAGTTTCTTATTTGTTTGCAACTTACATCCCTCTCCTCTCTGTCAGAGCATCAAGTTTAGCCAGTATTCTTAAACCTTCTTCTGGGTTCCCAGTTGCAGCCATTGCTTTAAATCTGGTGCTGGCATCAAATTCTGCTAGAGCTATGGTGGAAAGTTCTTCAATCAGCTTATTGACACTTATGCCTTTAACTTGAGCAAGTTCTTTTAATCTGTTGTGCTTTTCGTCTGGTAAACGAATAGTTAAAGTAGCCATTTTTGCTTAACTCCTAATAATTTGTTCAGGTTTTAAGATTGATAAGTTAGGAAATAACAATTCAGCATTTTGAAAATCTTTAATATTGTGAGTGGCTATAATTTGAGCATTACCAGCAACCGCTAATTCAATTAAGTGATTGTCAGCTTCATCTTTTAAATTAGGTCGCCATAAGTAGTAAATATAAATCCATTGACTCACGCTCATAAATGATGCGAGTAAAGCAGAAATTTCTGCACTAGTTAAAGGGCATTTGGCGATAGTTTCTTCTCGCCCAATAACTGACTCATACTCAGAAAATAAAGCGTTTCCCATTAAAGGCTGATATTCACCTTTTAAGCAGCGTCGAATGAGTTCTCTACTGGAGCCTTTAGAGCTAATAAGCACACTAATAAAAACGCTGGTATCAACCACAATTTTAATCGCCATACAGTAATGATAGCATATATGCTATCATTACTGCTCCAATCAAAAAATCCAAGTATGCGTAGGCGTAGCCCGTCCTAGACATCGCATTATGAATTACGCGCAGTGTTACTAGCCTTCAACTTAGGATAAGCAATCCGTTTGTGGTGAAATTGCTGCCAAACATCCACAAATATCTGGGCAATTTGTGACATCTCTTCCCGTTTTAGTCCTGAATCAACGAGTTGATTGTCTTGCCATTTCGCACGCAAGATATTATTTAGCATTGTTAAAGCTTGTTCGGTGGAGACATCTTTAACCGATCGCTTCTCTCCCACACGCTTACCTGAACTTGATGCTTGCAGCGATCGCAACGCTGCTTCGCAAGAGTCCGCTAACATCACAATTCCGGTCTCGCGTGATTGGGGAATCGGGCCATCATAGCGAAAATCTGCGTCGTCTACTGTTAAACTTGGATTTTCCTGAGCCATTTGCTGGGCTTGGTGATGGAAATAGGCAATTAGCATCGTTCCCTGATGCTCTGGAATAAAAGCTTGAATCGCTGTCGGTAAAAGGTGTTTACGCGCCATCACTAACCCTTCTGTTACGTGCTTTTTGATAATCTCTGCACTCTTCCAAGGGTCTTTAATCTCTGTATCATGTTTATTCGGCCCCCCCATTTGATTTTCAATAAATCCAAGGGGGTCGTGCATTTTCCCAATATCGTGATATAATGTTCCAGCCCTAACGAGTTCAACATTGCATCCCAGTTCTTTGGCAGCAGCTTCGGCAAGGGTAGCTACAAATAACGTGTGTTGAAAAGTTCCAGGAGTCTCTGTAGCGAGTCGTTTTAATAAGGGCCGATTAGGGTTCGCCAACTCTGCTAAACGGATGGGAGTGACCAAATCGAAAACTTTTTCGAGATAAGGACTCAACCCTAAAGCCACAACACTCCAGCCTAAACCGGATAAAGCAAAAAACCCGGCTTCTCGGAGAACTATATACCAGGTTGAACCAAATGCTTGACCAATTAAGATTTTAACAACCAGATAAATACTACCTTGAGTTAAAGCGATCGCAAGCCCTAATAATGCCAATTCTTCACGCGATCGCAATCGTTGCGCTATGTAACTACCTAATATTGCCCCACCAGCACCAGCTAAAAGCGCAACTTTGCTCATATCCAAGATAACAGCTAATATCGGCAACAACAGTCCAACAACTGTTAACCCTAAAGTCGGGCCGTAGAAGCTTCCCAACAATAAACCAAGGGCGCTCCAAGTGGTGTAAGGCAATCCCATTGTCACCAATCCTGGCACACTTAGAGTTAGCAATAAAACTAATAGGCGATCGCGTTGTCGTAATTCATAATCAACATGGCGTTCTACCCAGACAAAAATGCCAATGGCGATCGCTATCACGCCTCCTAACTTCAACAACCCCCGCCATTTTACCTCTCGGCGAACCAGGCGATAATGCTCCAGCACCTCTAAGTTCCATGTAGTAATTTGCACTCCTCTTTTGACAATTACCTCACCATGTCGTACCTCTTCCATTACAGGTGGCACTCCAGCAGCAGCCTTTTGAGCGTTTTCTCTAGTTTCTTCTTCATCTTTTTGCAGATTCGGCTTGAGTACAGCTAACAACAGGTTCTTTGCCAAAGGTTGGGCGGATTCTGGTACAAAGGACTGCAATTGTAAACTCACCGCATCCTGTAAGATATTTTTTGGCAGTCCTTGTGGGATGCCTTGGGTGAGAATCCGCTCTGCACTCTGATGGATTCCCATTTGTGTTTTTTCCCATTCCACATCTGACAAATCCAAAAGAAAGGATTCTTCATATACTGCTTCTGGGGTAACAGTCTCTAACTGTAAAAGTTTGGTAGTCGCTTCGGTGTATCTTTTGCGTGTTTGGGAAATTTGGGCAATCAGTAAAGACAAGTTTTTCTCAGAAGTTGTGAGGCGGTAAGATTCTAGTTCTGCAACTGCTTGAGTAAAATCAGTACTTTGAGAAAAATCAACTGGCTCTGTTTTCTGTGGTGTTGTGCGCGGTTGGCGTTCCTGATTGGGTGCAGCTATAGATGATGAACGGGATGAGGCGGTGGTTTGTCCTGTTCCTTTCTTCTGCTGATTTTTACTATTTTCTACGGCTAAGAGCAGTGCTTGCCATTCTGAGTCATTACAAGAGCGGAGGTAACGCTGGGTAGAGATGGGCAAAACAGCAGGATCAAAAAAAGGAAAAGCTCCAGCAACAGCGCGAATTTCGTTACCATCATCTAGAAGTTGTTGCAAATTTTCGTTGATTTGTTCGTTCATTCGCGCATCCAGCATCAACACTTGTAAGGAGCTTCTACTGACGGCTTTGCGCTCGGCTTCTGTTTTTTTCTGATCTTCGATTTTAGCTGTATAAGGCGCTGTAATGGTTTGGGGCGCTGGATGTCCTACTTGCAGTTGAGTTTGGTTGTATAATTTTTGCCCAATAACGCCTGTAAGGGATAATACAGCGATCGCTAAAATTCCTAAGGATCTCTGTTCATGCACCCAATCTAAACAGACTGAATAAATACTACTCTTAGTTGTCACCGATTTTGCCTTTGACTGGAGCGCTCTTTCTTGTTTTCGACGAGCGCTTTTGTCATTGCTTTTGGATAAAAATAAGATTACATTCTTCAGAAAAGTCCTTAAAAGTTGCTTTCTATCGCTTTTACTTTTAGGGCTTCTCATTAACTTTCCTTTACGGCGTAGTCCTTTGTACTGTCGCCGCCAGTGAGTCAATTGCTGGGTTAAGAACTGCAAAAATTCCTGCATTTTCATTATCTCTGCCTGCAATTGCCTACTTTGATAGCTCAAAAAAAAGACAATCATCAGGGAAATTTCATCCGCTACTGTTGCAACTACGGTGACGGAGGCTAATTAAAGCTGATTTGCCACAATAGCTACTGACAGAATCTGTCTGAGGTTTGCTGAAAAGTTCTAGTATATAAGACTAGTACACTATAGCAATGGGTAAAAGCCCCTTGTCTAGTTAATTGAGATGGTAGCTGGATTTAATTCAAGCTGTCCTATATGTTTTATCAAGCTAATTTTGAGAGTTTAGTACCCGCACCATTTTTCGGTGCAAATAAAATTAACGCGATCGAATAACGCGGGGAGCTGCGTAAACTGAAAGCAAAGCCTCCTCATATCCCTGTGTTAACTCTCTGGGATTTAGGTCAATATCATACACTCCTGACCACACCGCCACAAATGCATCGGTCAATTTTAACATTTGGGAAAAATTAGTTAATCCCCATGCTGGAGAATTCCTTTGCAAAAGCAAGACTTGCCAATTTACAGGAATTCCGCCTATACCGTTATATGCTCCTGATAAAGCGCCAGTAATTGCACCTGTAGCCTGTGAGCTTAGAGATGTAGCATCTTGCACTTTAGAATTGTCATTGTGAGTAGCCTGCAAAACTGCAAGGCGAAAGTCTTCTAAGGTACTCAAAAAGCAATAAAATGCCATAGCAATAGTGTTACTGAGTTTTTCTTCCCTAGCAAACTCAGCTTGCGCCCTTGACAATCCCGCCCCTTGCTCTAATAAATTCTGGACTTTTAATAATTTTTTTGGTATAGATGTCGGTGTTTCACCAAGAAAAGAAATTGTTTGTGGGATGAGGGTTAGAGGGTCGAGTTTTTCAGTTAGGGCAAGAGATATCGCATAAGCTACCGCGAGTGTTCCATCCCTTACTACTGGGTCATCTTGCCAGATTTTGAGTACAAGCAGCAATTTTTGTCGCAGCTTAATCGGATTTTCGTGAAAAAAAAGTGCTAATGGTAGTGTCGCAATAATTATTTTTATTGATATATCATCAACTGCTGCTAAATGAAGAGATTCTTGCTGCTGACGCACTATCCAATCATCTAAATCTAATTTACCCAAGTTAATTAAACTCTCAGTACCCAGAATCGCCATTCTGCCTAAATCTAGGTAACTCTGAGACTGTATTTTACCATTAGATGTTAAACTTCCCCCCAGAAAGGCTCCGAGGAAAGTACCTCTAAATCGACTTATAGGAGAATAACGCATAGAATTTTAGATTTTGGGTCGCACTTTTGGAGCGCTCCCAGCGTAACTTAGATTTGGGATAAAATTATTCAATCCCAAATCTAAACTCTAAAAATCGATTCATTTTTTATTCTTTACGTTTCATTTTTTCTTAAATGATTTACCAAAGCTTGTAAGCCCAGCAAGTAACTTTGAACACCAAAACCACTTATTTGCCCGATCGCAACTGGGGCGATGTACGAATGATGGCGAAAATCTTCCCGGCGGTAAATATTACTCAGATGTACTTCGACTGTGGGCAAGTTAACAGCCGCGATCGCATCTCGCAATGCCACACTTGTGTGAGTATATGCCCCGGCATTAATCAAAATTCCTTGATGTTGTCCTAATGCCTCATGAATAGTATCTACTAAAATTCCTTCATGATTTGACTGCAAGGGAAAAACTTTCGCCTGTAACTTGAATCCTTCTTCTTCTAACAGGCGGTTAATTTCAGCTAATGTCAACGAACCATAAATTCCTGGTTCTCGCTGTCCTAGCAAATTCAAGTTTGGCCCATGCAGTGCCAGAATGCTTAAGGGTTGTAATGTCGAGTTCAGCACTTTGACTCTAGTGGCGACGACGCGAGCGATCGTTTACAGGAATCGGAATCAGTTCCGGTTCCGGTTCACCCTCTGGTCCTAACAGGCTCTCAATCAGCCTGCGTGCTAATTCCTTAAGCTTTTCCAGCACCTTTTCTATATAGTCCATGAACTGAATGCTCCTGAGATACTACCTCAAATTTTGATTAACAGGTACGCAGAATATGGCACATTGTCGTACCTCTGGCTTCCAACCGGGCACTGACACAATCCCGTTTTTGGGACATAAGCCACTTCTAAAATTTGGCGTTGTGTTCTCCCTTACTTTTTAGAGTATCACACTTGCAACCTACAGAACTGCATCCTATCAAGGATAAATATCAAGGGTCAAGAGTTTAAAGATCGGACTTTGGACTCTTGACTACGAATTTTAGATTTACGATAGCGTAGCCTTAGCGTTAGCGAGTCATCGAGCGTCCGTAGGAGCGTCTTTTAGATTTTAGATTTTGCCTACAAGGGGGAGCCACTGCGGTGGACGGATTCTCCGGTATAAAGCAAGTGGCATCGGGGTATGAACCGCAAAATTCTTTTAATCCAAAATCCAAGTTGCACTGGAAGCACACCAAAGCTAAGATTCAAAATCCAAAATTACTTGACTTACAGTTAGCCTTCTGTGACTTTCTTTTTCGCAGCCGTCGTTGACTTAGCAGTTGACTTAGCAGTTGACTTAGATTTGGAAGTCGTTGATTTAGTCGTTTTGCGAGTCGATTTCGCTGTCGATGCCTTAGCTGCCAATAAGTTGAGCGCCTCAGTCAGAGTTATATCTTCTACAGTTTGACCTTCTGGGATACTCACATTAGTTTTGCCATGCTTGATGTAAGGGCCATAAGGGCCATCGTAGATGTTAATTGTTTCCGCGTCCTCTGGATGTGGGCCCAATTCGCGTAAGGCTGCCTTGGACTTGCTGTTGGTGGAACTGCGTCCCTTTTTTGGTTCGGACAATAGTTCTAAAGCACGTTCTAGGCTAATTGTCAACACATTGTCAGCAGCTTTAAGGGAACGGTAATCTTTCCCTTCCTTACCCTGGTCATGAACCACATAAGGGCCAAAGCGTCCCAAACTTGCTTGGATTTTGCTGCCTGTGACTGGGTGAACTCCCAATGTCCGGGGTAGTGCCAACAGACCAACAGCCATTTCCAGGGTAACGGTTTCTGGGGTGACACCCTTGAGTAGAGAAGCTTGTTTCGGTTTGGGGTTTTCGTCGGTTTTATCGCCCAATTGGACATAGGGGCCATAAGCACCGATTTTCACATAAATCGGTTCCCCAGTTTCGGGATGCCGACCTACCTGGTCAGGGCCTGTGATTTTTTGTCGCAGCAAAACTTCTACCTGTTTAGGGTCGAGGTCGGCTGGGGTCAAGTCTTTGGGAATTGAGGCGGTGATTACCCCCTCACCATTTGTAACTTCAATGTAGGGGCCATATTTACCAATACGGACTTTGGCATCTAGATTCTCCAGTTCTACAGTCCTAGCTGTGGTGGCATCAATTTGACTTTCCCGTTCTTTTACCAGGGTTTCCAACCCTTTCTCTCCCAAATAGAATTTCTGCAAGTAGGGTAGCCATTTCGCTTCACCTGTGGCAATGTCATCAAGGGTTTGCTCCATCTTCGAGGTAAAACTAGGATCAACGATGTCTGGGAAATGTTTTTCCAGTAAGTCGGTGACGGCGAAAGCGGTGAAGGTAGGAATGAGAGCGTTGCTCACCAAATGGGCATAACCTTTGTCGATGATGGTGCCAATGATGCTGGCGTAGGTACTGGGACGACCGATACCTTCACTTTCTAAGGTTTTCACCAAAGAAGCTTCGGTGTATCTAGCTGGGGGTTGAGTTTCGTGCCCAACTGCTTCTAAATCTGTACAATTCGGATGATCTCCGACTTTCAGATTGGGCAAAATTACTTCCTGATCTTCCAGTGCTGCTTCTGGGTCATCTGAACCTTCGACGTAAGCACGTAAATATCCAGGAAATTCAATCCGTTTGCCAGAAGAACGGAATCCAGCATCCTCAACTTGCAATTGCACGCTAATTTGAGTTTGGCGGGAATCAGCCATTTGACAGGCGACAGTCCGCTTCCAAATCAAATCGTAAACGGCAAGTTCTCGACCGCCCAAACCAGTTTCTTGGGGAGTGCGGAAGGTGCTACCGGCTGGACGAATTGCTTCGTGCGCCTCTTGTGCGCCTTTGGATTTGGTGGTGTATTGGCGGGGTTGGGGACTGAGGTATTGTTGACCATAAAGCTTTTCTACAGAACTCCGAGCAGCTGCGATCGCTTGATCTGACAAATGCACCGAATCTGTCCGCATATAGGTAATATACCCTTGTTCGTACAAATTCTGGGCAACCCGCATTGTGTCACGGGCTGAGAGGCGCAATTTCCGGTTAGATTCTTGTTGCAACGTCGAGGTGGTAAACGGTGGCGACGGTTTGCGCGTTACTGGGCGTTCCTCAATGTCGGTAACACTCCAGGTTTTCCCTGTTAGGCGTTCCTTGAGGGCTACCGCTTGCTCTTCGTTGAGCAACAAGACATTACGACCTGCGGTAATTTGTCCAGTTGTTGCGTCAAAATCACTGCCGTTAGCAATTTTGGTTCCTGCCAATGTTACCAACTGGGCAGCAAAGGGGGTTTTTTCCTTTGACAAACTGGCTTTCAAATCCCAGTATGTACCCTCATGGAAAGCACGGCGTTGGCGTTCCCTAGTAACTAAAAGCCGCACAGCCACAGATTGCACCCGCCCAGCAGATAATCCCCAGGCGATTTTTTTCCATAGCAGGGGAGACAGGGTATAACCCACGAGTCGATCTAAAATTCGCCGCGTTTCTTGGGCGCGAACCAACTGCTCATCAATTTGGCGGCAGTTTTTCAGAGCTTTTTTGATTGCCTCTTGGGTAATTTCGTGAAACACCATCCGCTTAGTGGGAACTTTCGGCTTCAGCAATTGGTATAAATGCCAACTAATGCTTTCACCTTCCCGGTCTTCGTCCGTTGCCAGAATCAGTTCATCTACATCTTTAAGGGCTTCTTTAAGCTGGGTGACAATTTTCTTTTTGTCTTTCGGGACAACATATACCGGTTCAAAGTCGGCGTCCACATTTACCCCTAGCTGCGCCCATGTTTCCCCCTTGACGGCAGCAGGAATTTCACTAGCCGACTGGGGTAAGTCACGCACATGACCCATAGACGCTTCCACCCGATAGCCTGCTGGCAGGTAGTTGCGAATGGTACGAGCTTTGGTTGGAGATTCGACGATGACGAGAGTTGACATGGAAATTTCAATAAAAAGAATAGCTACTAAGCTAAACAGTCAAATTGAGGTAATTTTTGCAAATTGTCAAGATAAAAGGTCGCGCTTAGGGCGGTGATTTAATCCTCACATAAACTGTCTGCTTGGGAGAAAATCCCCTGAACTTGTGGCCCCGTCTGTCCCAAAGGATAGAGAAGGCTACGCTGGGTGTGAATTTCCAGCTATTTCAATCTTTAACTTATCTAACGCATAATTGGCGACTACAGTTTTAAAATTTGGGGAATTGGGAATGGGGAATGGGGAAATGGGGAAGGAAGGGAAGAATAACTATTTATTGCCCAATGCCCAATTCCCACTTTCATATGGCTTGTGCCAAAATTAAACCAAATTTGAGAGCAAAAGCGAAGTAGGGTTTGTAGCTGTGTCAAGAAAGCAAAACTATGCAACCAATTCGTCAAGGTGATGTAAATTTACTGCCTGTGCAGCAAATTTAAGGACAAAAAATACCTCACTTAACTTTGGCAAAAGGCGAAGTTACGGGGCATAAGCATCGCATTACTGAGGGAAATGCCGAATTATACGATGAAGATAGCACACTATACTTGCGTGTGTTTTCAGAGTCGGCATTGCTTACCCATGAGGAGCATAAAGCTATTTCTATTCCTCAAGGTGATTGGATGGTGAAAATTCAGAGGGAATACGAACCGGAAGGTTGGCGATATGTCGCTGATTGAAAATTTAACGCCTGAGCAAGAGGCTTTGATTCCAGTTTATCGGGAAAAGTGGAGAGCGATCGCGCTTTCAACTGAACGAATTGATAAAGAAAAGGCGGCGGAAGCAGTAAAAGCTGCCTATGTTGCAATTGACTTTGGCTATGAAGAGCCTGAAATATTTTTTCAGGATAGTCCTTATGCAGCCTGCAACTGGATGCTAAAACGGCTGTCCCCTGAGTTTTTGGAAAATTATCTTAATGAACCAAATAGTTTAGGGAGCTTCTTTTCGGCTCATTTCTTTCAAGAACTTTCGAGTATACTCAATCAACAGTTTGGAATCCAAGTACGTAAGCAATTACGCAACTTTTTTTATCTTTATAATGCGACAGATAATCCTTTAAATCATGAAATATTCAACGACTTAAATGAGAGATTTAGCACTCAATTAAACGATCAAATAGAGGATAATTCGTGGTGGATTGAAATTCAACTAAATGAATGTTTTCAACCAGAAAATTACAGCAATTTAATGAGTGGTTTTGATTTCTGTAGCTCTGTTTTGAACATTGTTCATCCTCAACAGGAATGGAAAGTATTTCAATCTTTGATTCAAGAATGTGGTTGGTTGTTTGCGTATGATGATATTTGTATTATCTGCGATCGCCCCTTTCACCTGCGCTTCGACAATGAAAACCGCCTCCACGCTGAAGGTAAACCCGCCATTGAATTTACCGATGGATATAGCCTCTACTCGTATCACGGCGTAACCTTACCTGAAAAATACGGTAAGATTCACCCGCAGCAATGGCAAGCTACTTGGCTTTTAACAGAAGAAAATGCCGAACTACAGCGAGTATTAATTCAGGGTATTGGTTACGCCAGAATTTGCCAAGAATTACAAGCTATTGAATTAGATACTTGGCAAGAATACACGCTATTAAAAATTGATGCTGATGTTGATGAAGAACCAATTTACTTATTAAAAATGACTCGTCCCAGTACAGGGTTTATTCACGCTTTGCGAGTTCCACCAAATATGAAATCAGCGCGTGAGGCAATTGGCTGGGTGAATTGGGGTGTAGACCCAGAGGCATTTGGTGTGCAAACATAACTTACTTAACTGTATTAAGTTTTATTTTTGAGATTGCACAAAAAAGACGCAAAAGATAAATTTGCGTCTTTTTTGGGAGTGTTTAAAATTAGAAACTGAATGTAGTTCTCAGTGCGCCAATCACAACATCATCGTTGTTATTGTTATGATCTGGGGATGTTAGCCAGATAACTCCTGGTGTAATGGTGATATTGTCACTCAGCTTATACTGGTAGAACGCCTCAAGATGATAGGATGTATCGGGATCTGTATCTAATCCTGCGATATTAGAACTTGTTAATCTAGGTTCCACACCCGCAATAATACCAGCCAAACTTCCTTCTTTACCGAGGTCAGGGAAGCCGAGGGTAACGGCATAGTTCCAAATATCAACTTCTCCACGGCTTCCAGTCAAGGTACGGCTGTTGGTGTATCCAGCCCAACCACCCAAGACTATCTTATCGGTAATGCCGATGGATGCTTGGACACCATAAGAATTACTGGAAAATCGGGAATCTAACGTACCATTGTCATCTATATCTAAGGGCGCGAAAGTTGCTGCATTGCTACCTGTAAGTAGTGGTTGGTTGTAGGAATTGATGTAAGTTAAACCGATAGAAATGCGATCGCTTGGTTTAACTGTCAACTGTGCCAACGCACCGTAAGATCCATTAAACAAACCATTATTGGGTGTAGGGTCATTAGCTGTACCACTCAAATACCCTAAACTCAGTGCCAATTTATCACTGAACTCGTGCGTTACTCCCAAACCCGCGCCGCCTATTTGGTTGTAAATTGGGTTGCGTGTACCAAAGGTGGATAAAGCACCAAAAGCGCCATCACCATCAAAGATATTAACAGTACTGGTAAGGTCATCTGCTGCACCTGCGTTAGCGATCGCAACAACCTCTGTTTTTTCGCCTAACGGAAATCTGTAGAAGAGTGCATCTATCGTGGCATTAGTAGTACCATCTTCGCCAGCAAAGAATAAGTTACCCTCTGGCGTACCAATATTAGGGCTGAGAATATTATTAGCCTGGATTCTGGTGAACAGCGTATCTTTCCCTGTGAAGCTGGTCACAAATTCTATCCGCGCCCTAACCCCTAAAGTTGTATTTTCGTCTGTAATTTCTGCACCGTTAACTGTATTTCCTGACAAAACATCGCTAACGACAGCAACAACTTGTCCTTGCAGTTTGGTTGTGGTTGAGAACTGATTCGCCTCCAATTCAGCAGTTTTAGCTTCTACTGCATCTACACGACCTCGGAGTGTCGCCAGTTCTGCTGAAAAATCTTCTTGCAGCTTTTGTAATGTTGCTAAATCTTGTTTGTTAACTAAATCGCTTGTGGCTGTAGCAATAAGTTCGTTAACGCGATCTAGACAAGCATTCAAACCAGCAGCAAACTCATATCGCGTTAATGCGCGATTACCACGATAAGTACTATTTGGGTATCCTGCAATACAGCCATAGCGCTCAACCAACGACTGTAATGCTTGGAATGCCCAGTCGGTGGGTTGTACGTCGGAAAATTGAGATACGGAAGTAACTTGCCCTGTTATCTGAGTGTTTGTGTCTGGACTAGCTAAAACTTGCGGTTGATTGATTTCAGACGTAGCGGATGTTTCACCTGCAAATGCAGCAGTATTCACAAATAGCATTGCACAGCAGACTGCTGGACTAACTAGCAGATATTTACAGAAATTTTGCATTTTTCTCCTCACACTTATCTCCAATTCACACCCAAAGCACGTTTTTTTAACGTGTATTTCATGCAAATATTTGTCAGTAATATTATCAGAAATAGACAACCTTTTTAACAAAAAAAGTCAAGAAATCCTAATTATTCAAGGAAAACTAAATTGCAGAGGACTGTACCATCTGACAAAGTTTTGTTGTTACTCATTACACAGGAAACTGAGAATGATATTATGTGTTGGGAATGAGAATGAGAATTATTATAGTCTAAGATTTAGAATAAGTCTCATAGACTTGCATCCATTTTGAGGAGGAAAACACCGTGACGATGAATGGCAAAGGGCTGATCAGAGGAAGACAAAGAAGCGGCATCTTGTCCATAATGACTCTATTAATGTTGTCGATGATTGCTAGCTGTAGCCAATCGAATCCGAATCAGGGAACAATACCTGAACAGTCACCGCAAGCACAGGCAACTGTATCCACCCCAGTAGCGCAGTTAGGAAAAACTAAAGTTGTGACGACATTTTTGCCGATATATTTGTTTACTAAGGCAGTAGCTGGGAATGTGGCAGATGTAGAAATTCTAGTGCCGCCTGGTACGGAGGTACATGAATACCAAGCGACACCCGAAAATGTCAAAGCGATCGCAACCGCGAATGTGTTAGTAAAAAATGGTTTAGGTTTGGAGGTATTTCTGGAAAATACGGTCAAAAATGCCGAAAATACCAAACTAGCTGAAATTGATGCAAGTATTGGTATTAAACCCTTAAATGAAATTTCACCTGTTGTAAAAACAGCGAAGGAGGAAGAAGACCACGAACACGCCCAAGGTAATCCTCATGTTTGGTTAGATCCAGTTTTGGCAAAACAACAGGTAACTAATATTCGAGATGGATTAATTGCTGCTGACCCGGCAAATAAAGCTACTTATGAAGCAAATGCTGCGGCTTATATTAAAGAATTAGAAAATTTAAATAATGAATTTCAACAGACTTTACAAAAAACTCCTAGTTGTACCTTTATTACCTTTCATGATGCGTTTCCCTATTTAGCAAAACGCTATAACCTCAAGCAAGTTGCTGTGGTGCAAATACCCGAAGATCAACTTTCACCAACTGATGTGCAAAATGCAGTCAATGCTGTTAAAAAGTACAAAGTTAAAGCTTTATTTAGTGAACCAGGAGTAGATAACAAACTCCTAAGTAGCCTCTCCAAAGACTTGAAATTAACTTTGCGTCCTCTGGATTCACTGGAAACTGGCGAAACAGATCCACAGCATTATTTCAAGGCAATGAAAGCTAACTTACAAATTTTGGAAACGTCATGTAAATAGGTTTGTCATTTGTCCTTTGTAAAAACTAATGACCAACGACCAATGACCAATGACCAATGACTAATGACCAATGACTAATAATGACTAAGAACCAATGACTAATGACATTGCTATTTTAAAAGTAGAAGGATTAACTGTCTATCAAGGTAGTTATCTAGCTGTTCGAGATGTTTCTTTTGAATTATTGCCAGGAACAGATACAGCCATAGTTGGCCCCAATGGTGCTGGTAAAAGTACTCTGGTAAAAGCGGTTTTAGATTTGATACCTCGAAGTGCTGGTACGATTGAAATTTTCGGTCGCCCAATTGCAAGGCTGGGGCGTTTACGTCACTTGTTGGGTTATATGCCGCAAAACTTTATTTTTGACCGCAGCTTTCCTATTTCTGTTAGCGAATTGGTGGGACTGGGATGGGCAAAGGAAGGAAAAAAGGGAGATTTGTTTTTCTCCAAGCTGTGGAAACAAGACAGAGAAAAATCGGCAGCAGTAGTAGAAGCTTTACGGCGAACTGATGCTTATCATTTACAGCATCAAGCTATTGGTACTCTTAGCGGTGGTCAACTCAAGCGGGTGTTGTTGGCTTATTGTTTGGTAATGCCTCGGAAACTTTTGGTACTCGATGAAGCCTTTGCTGGTGTTGATGTGCAAGGTTCAGCAGATTTTTACGCTTTGCTAAATGAATTAAAGCGAGAGGAGGGTTGGACGGTATTACAAGTTTCCCATGATATTGATATGGTAAATCGCCATTGCGATCGCGTGCTTTGCCTCAATCAAAGCATTGTTTGTACTGGTAAACCGGAAATTGCCCTTTCACCGCAAAACCTCTTAGCAACATACGGCCCAGGTTTCAGCCGCTACCAGCACCAACATTAATACCTATAGTATGAATTTCTTCAATGATTGTCAGATATCTTGGCTTGCGATCGCCAGTAGTAATGACTTGGTAAGCTTGTTAACATTCCCCTTCATGCAGCGTGCGATCGTCGGTGCTGTGTTAATGGGAATACTTGGTGGGATGTTGGGCAGTTTTGTCACCTTGCGCCAGTTATCCTTTTTCAGCCACGCCGTTGGTCATGCAGCATTAGTAGGTGTGGCGTTAGGTGTGCTACTCCAAATAAATCCGACTTGGATGCTGTTACCTTTTACCTTGGTTTTCGGCGTTATTGTCCTCTACTTCATCGACAAAACGGACTTAGGTAGCGATAGTGTTCTTAGCATAGTGCTATCTGGGGCATTAGCGATCGGTGTGATTCTCACTAGCCTGATTAAAGGATATCGCGGCAACTTGATGGCTGTGCTGTTCGGGGATATTTTAGCGATCGATACCACAGATTTGATTTTGACGCTGTTAGTACTTGTGGGAGGTAGCATATTTTTACTATCAACCCTGCGACAGCAAATTTTATTGACCCTTAACCCTGATGTAGCACAAGTCCAAGGCGTTCCCGTCCAATTGTACCGCTATGTATTTGTGGTTTTGCTTTCACTCGCCGTTGCCGTAGCGATTAAAGCTGTCGGCGTTTTACTGGTGAACGCCTTTTTGGTTATTCCCGCCTCTACTGCCAAATTGATGAGTCACCACTTTAGCCGCTTTCTAGTCATATCGGTGATAGTTGGTTCCATCAGCAGCATTGCTGGCATCATTGTCTCTGGTATTTTCAACCTTGCTTCTGGCCCAAGTATTGTTCTTGTACAATTCCTGCTATTTATAGCTGTTTTCATCTGGTTTAAGTTGAATTTGAAAGCTGCATAAATCTTTTTTCTCCAAGGGCTTGCTATATTTTGGGATGTTTGCTACATTTATTAATCGTGGCTCACAAAAGCCCCAGCCGGGATAGCTCAGTTGGTAGAGCAGAGGACTGAAAATCCTCGTGTCACCGGTTCAAGTCCGGTTCCTGGCATATTAATAAACCCCTTGAAATGCAATGATTTCAAGGGGTTTATAGTTTCTAATTACCGGTTGATGAAGAATAAATGTTCTACTATTTATGTCAATTTTGGACATTTTTGGATACCTTTAGATACAAATTGGGTGTAAATTGGGTGTAAAAGAGTTAGAGTAGAGGAGTAATTACACCTTTTCAACCTATGTTCTCCAAAACCCCTACAGGGCGAGCATCTAAGGGTTCTGTATCAATCATTAACTCTCATGAACGGTTGCAGTTACGGTTTAGATATCAGAGCAAGCGTTATTACATTTCTACGGGTTTAGCTGATACTCCTGCTAACCGCAAATTGGCAGAGCTTAAGGCATCAGAGATTGAGAAAGACATACTCTGCGAACGATTAGACCTCACTCTAGAAAAGTACCAACCTCAATCTGTTTTAAGCACGATTACACCCATTACACCCATTAGAAAGTCTCAACCTCAATTAGACGAACTTTGGAATAAGTATAGCGAGTTTAAAAAACCGCAAGTTAGCCCCAGTACCTATGCCAAAGATTTCTCTAAGCATCGTAATCACATTGCTAAGTTACCGACGCGATCGCTAGATGAGGCATCTGCTATTAGAGATCATCTTTTATCGAATCTCACTCCAGATGCTGCAAAGCGCTGCTTAACCCAACTTAAAGCTTGCTGTAATTGGGCAATGG
This sequence comes from Nostoc sp. ATCC 53789, assembly GCF_009873495.1. Classification (GTDB taxonomy): domain Bacteria; phylum Cyanobacteriota; class Cyanobacteriia; order Cyanobacteriales; family Nostocaceae; genus Nostoc; species Nostoc muscorum_A. The sequence continues at coordinate 5,300,990 of NZ_CP046703.1, forward strand.
AAGAGGGATTAATCGACACTAACCCTTTTGCGGCTATGAAAATCAAAGTTCCCAAGGGTACTTTAGAAGAACAGGATATTAATCCATTCAGTAAAGAAGAAAGAAATTTAATTATTCGTACTTTTGCTAGCGATCGCCACTATAGGCATTACACAAACTATGTGCGCTTCCTTTTCTTTACAGGGTGTAGACCATCAGAAGCCGTTGGCTTGAAATGGAAGCATGTTACTAATAGCGTGATTCAATTTCGGGAAACTGTTGTCGTCTCCGAAAATGGTTTAGTCATGAAAGCGGTTGACGGACGAGGCTATGTCCGCAATGGATGAAAGAAACCAATAGATATCTCCAAAAAAAGTTTATATTAAAATTGTGTCTTGACAGTTAAGACCGCTCCCTCAATGGTGTTCTTCGCCCGTATAAAAGCGTGGTTCTAGGTTGTAACGGCAATGGCATTGGTGAAGCGCTTAGACGCTATCCCGTTTAGAAGACTGTATAATTCCGTCAACCTGGGTCAGGGCACACTCTCAATTTTGAAAAAATTTGAGACTAGGAGAACCAAAATGGCGAAAAAACGGCAATCTCCCAATCAAGCATCTAAACTAGATCCGATTCACCCAAATGCTGCTGGTATTGATATTGGTGCCCAAAATCATTGGGTATGTGTGCCATCAGGACGTGCCAACGAATGTGTGAGACGTTTTGGTTGTTACACGGCTGATTTGTACGCGATCGCAGATTGGTTAACTGAGTCTGGGGTTGAGACTGTAGCAATGGAATCAACAGGTGTGTACTGGATTCCATTGTTTCAAATTTTGGAGACTCGTGGCTTTGAGGTCAAGCTGGTCAATGCTCACCACGTCAAAACTCTACCTGGGCGCAAAACAGATGTTTTAGACTGCCAATGGCTGCAACAGTTGCACAGTTATGGATTGTTGTCAGGTTCTTTTCGTCCAGAAGATGAAATTTGTATTTTACGTAGCTATATCCGCCAACGTGATAGTCTCATCAGAAGTGCCAGTGTACATATCCAACGGATGCAGAAAGCTTTAACTCAAATGAACATACAACTGCATCAAGCAGTCAGTGATATTACAGGTACTACGGGTATGACAATCATACGTGCTATTGTCGGCGGGGAACATGACCCGCAAGTACTTGCAGCTAAAAAACATCATCGCGTCAAACGTAGTGAAGCGGAAATTGCAGCTGCGCTTAATGGTGATTACCGAAAAGAACATTTGTTCGTCTTACAACAAGAGCTACATCTCTATGATGTCTACCAATCCCAAATCGCCGAATGTGACCGTCAGATTGAGGAGTGCTTAAGTCAATTTAACGACAAAATTGATATTTCTCAGTCACCTCTTTCTCCACCCAAGCATATTCGTCATAAACCTCAAGGTAATGAACCTGCGTTTGATTTGCGTACTCATCTTTACCGCATGAGTGGAGTAGATTTTACCCGCGTTGACGGTCTTGGTGTCCTGACAGTACAAATTATTCTTTCTGAAGTTGGTTTAGATCCCAGTCGGTTCCCCACAGTCAAACACTTTACTTCTTGGCTTGGTCTTTGCCCTGGCAGCCGCATTACTGGTGGCAAAATTAAAAGTTCTCAAACTCGTCCTGTAGTCAACCGCGCCGCCAATGCTTTCCGCATGGCAGCACAAACTGCTGGTAAAAGTCATTCTGCTTTGGGTGCGTTTTATCGTCGCTTACGTTCTCGACTTGGCTCTCCTAAAGCTATTACTGCTACCGCTCATAAGATTGCCCGGATTTTTTACAAACTTTGGACAACCGGAGGAGATTATACCGATCCTGGTATGGATTATTATGAGCAACGTTATCGTGAGCGAATGGTTAATAATCTCCACAAAAAAGCCCAGGCTTTTGGTTTTGAGTTGATTCCTCAATCCTCAGAAAATCTGGTTTCTTAGAAGAGGGACTAAAAACCCAAATAAAACGTGATTTTCCGATTAATTCAGAAGTGAAGGCAATCTTAGATGAGATGAAATCTGAAGAAGATAGTTTTGAATCTCTAGTCTTTACAAGCCCGAAAGGAAAATTCATTGACCATCACAACTTCGCTAATCGTGCATGGAAGTCAATCATAGGTAAATGCAATATCCCTTATCGTAAGAGCTACCAGACACGGCATACCTTTATCAGCTTGTGTGTGGAAGCACATATTAATAGCACCGCGATTGGCAGATGGACTGGAACATCAGCCAAAATGATCGACAATCACTATGGTGCAACCAACTTTACAAATCTCAGACCACCAGAGCTTTCCTAAAATAGTAATGTAAGGGGCTAACCCAAGCGTATTGAGCTATAAATGCTCAAAAAATACTCAAAGTGCTGTATTAAATACAAAAAGACCAGCCTCCCACAGCTGGTCTATAAAATATTTTTTTTGCGTTGTCTTCTCAAGAGAGTTAAAACCCAATTGCGCGTTCCCAAAATGCAACGGGCAACTTTTCTTAACAATATTGTAACAGTCAACACAGATTTTTCAGGAATATTCATCAAAAAAAGATATTAGCAAAGCTTAAATGCCTCTATCTATTAGAAGAATTCAGCAGAACGCAGGGTATAGACTGACAAAACCAGAGGTAGAGGAAGCAGAAAAGAATTGACCAATACTTCTCTACCAGAGGCTGCGCCCTAAGCGTAGCTATGCCGCAGGCTTTACGACTACGCGGTAGTTGAATCTCGACTTCTCCTAACGGAGACGCTACGCGAACGCTCGATTTCCGCGCAGTCGAAACTCAGTACAAGTGACTAGTGACTAATGACTATTTGTGGTTTTCCCCAAAGGATGCTCTCCTGCTTGTAAATTGCAATTCCTGGTTTTGCTCCTTTGGGTTTGTAAACGTGTTTTGGCTGGGTGTAAACTACTGGCACTTGCTCACTCTGACGCGCGCGACTGTAGTAAGCAGCAAGATTAGCGACAAATTGCAAATCAGCTTCTTCTGCCACAGCACCGGGTTCTAGACGTAGTAGCAGATGACTCCCTGGAATTTCTTGAGCGTGGAACCAGATGTCATAATCTCCAGCTACACGAAAGGTTAATTGGTCATTTTGGCGATTATTGCGGCCGATTAATACTTCAAAGCCACTGGGGGTAAGGTAACGATGAAAGTTGGTGCTAGGAGGTTCATTTGCACTGCGACTGCGATATTCTGGATCTTCTAGATACTTTTGCCCAATCAACTCTTCACGGATTTCTTCTAAAGCTCGTAAATCTTCTGATGTTTTGTAGGTGTCTATCTGAGCGATCGCAGCTTCTACTTGTTCTAAGTACTCAATTTCTGTCTGCACTTCTAATAATAGAGGTTCCACGGCAGCACGGGCGCGTTTCAGCTTTTGGTGCTGTTTGTAAAGACTTTGAGCATTTTGGACAGCATTTTTATCTGGCTGGAGAGCGATCGCTACTGGCAAATTTGTCTCAAAATCAGCAAGGATAATTTCTTTCATCCCTGGTTCCCAGTTTTGCAGGTGAGCCATCAATAAATCAGCTTTTTGTCGATACTCGTCGGCTTGATCTGATTGCTGTAAGCGCGTTTTAAAGGTTTGAGCCTTGTTACGTAATTTCGCCAGAATGTTATTTAATTTCTGACTCAACTGATGGCGCAATTGAGAAAATAACTGTTGGTCAATTTCGTTACTGTAGTAACGGTTGAGCAACTCTTGGATATCTTTGACTTTTTCAACTACACCCCAACCCATTACGGTGTAACCATCTTTTGTCCAAGCGGGTTGAAATTTCTTGGAATCCAAAGTTTGCAGCCATTCTTGCCAACGCTCAAACAACCGTCGCCAATCGTCGGGGTTGAGAGTATCGGTAGATGTTTCTGGTGTGATATTTGCTTCTAACAGCATTAACTCCAGCAATGCTGCACTCAAGCCACTATAACTTTTCAGTAATTGCCGCTTGATTGCTCCTGGTACTAAACTTACCCGTTCTTGCCAACGTTCTTGGGATTCGCTCAAACTGGGGACAGTTCCAGTCAGTTTTGGTGGTGTTTCATAAGGTTGTCCGGTTTGGATGGGACGGACACTAGATTGTTGCTGACTGACTTGATGGGCGGCGGTGATAATTATATTGCTAGCGTCGGTGAGAATGACGTTGCTATACTTGCCCATAATTTCTGCATAGACATGATATAGAGCGCTTTCTCCGGGACGACGGGCAAATTGCAAATCGATAACACGCTCCCAAGGCGCGATCGCTTCAATACCCACCAATGCCAAACCACCCAATTGGTGTATCAGTTGTTGGCTAAAGGTAAAGGTATCTGGCGATCGCGGTGGGGGATCGCCAATACAAATGTGTGCAGCTTGGGGATGCCAAGAAATCTGTAGCCAATCACGCTGTTTCAGAGTGCGTAATGCTATGGCAATAGTATAGCGATCGCGCTGATAAACCTGTTCTGTCCGCGAGGGCAGCCAGTTAGCGCGTATTTCGCTACAAGTAGCTGTAAGGGTAGTGAAGTCAACTGGTTGCATAGCCATTCGCGTTCAAAGGTCGATGCTCAGTATACTTCCATCATCTCTAATATTGATATTAATGTAGGGTAGATATCCCCCAATTGCTCCCATAATAAATATAGAGACGCAAAATTTTGCGTCTCTCTACAGATATTGCTATGTAAAATGATTTTATCTGAAGTGGATTAAGTTGCTTGAAACACTATTTAGCAACCAATGCAGGTTCTTTTGCTGATGGTTCTAACAATTGAGTGTAAAGTTCACTCAACTGAGTTGCGACACCATGCCAACTAAATTTGTTTTCAGTACGCTTTCTGCCAGCTTTACCCAATTCGTCTCGCCACTCTGGATTAAAGAGAATTCGGTCAATAGCAGACGCAAAAGCACCTACATCTTGTGGTGGTGCTAATAAACCAGTTTGTTCATTAACTACAGTAAATTGAAGTCCACCGACATCACTAGCTACAACCGGTGTACCGCTTGCCATCGCTTCGATCGCTACGAGTCCAAAGGGTTCGTAGTGACTAGGAACAACGCAGACATCGGCAGCTGCATAATAAGTTGGTAAAATATCTTGACTAAGACGACCAGCAAAGATGGTCAAGTCAGTGATTCCTAATTCGTGGACGATTTGCTCAATGCGATCGCGCTCAATGCCGTCGCTGTTACCTGGAGTACTACCACCGCCAATAATTAGCTTGAGATTCTTCGAGTCTCGTAGTTCAGACTCGTTAACTGCACGCACTAGGGTTTCTATACCTTTGCGTTGGTCGAAACGCCCTACATATAATACAACTTTGGCATCTTTGGCAATTTCCAGTTCAGCTCTAGCTGCTTCTCGCCCAATGGAACCAAAACGCTGAATATCTGTACCGCAGGGGATAATATCGATATTACCTTCAGTGGAAACTAGCGATCGCATGTGTTGCTGTTCTTGCGGACTGGTCGCCACAATTCGCTCTGCTGTTTCTAACACCTGTTTTTCTACCGCTAATCGCTGACTAGCAATCAGAGGAATATTTTCTATCGTGTTGTACTTGACTGCTCCTAATGAGTGATAGGTGTGAACCTGTTTACTCTCTTGGATTGTCTTTAACTGCATCCCCACCCAACTAGAGAGCCAATAGTTAGTGTGAACTAACTCATATTTAATCTCATTTTTTGCCTGAAATTTGAGGAAATTATCCACAAATTCTGGCAAATATTCAAAAATTTCATCTCGCGGCACAAACTCAAGGGGCCCAGCTTTTAAACGAATAGTTCGGCAATTCTCGCTATGTTCAACAATCGAATCTTGCTCCAGACTAGCCTTGCGGGTAAACATATCAACTTGCCATCCCAGCTGCGCTAGTGCTTCACCCACTTGGCGCACATAAACATTTTGTCCCCCAGCTTCTTCTTTCCCTATTTCAATCGCCGGGTCTCCGTGGACGGAGATCAAGGCGATACGTTTTTCGGTGGTAGAGTTCATAGTTTGTGTGTTGCTGATTTTAACAAAGCTCTAGGCTGTTTCAAGTACGTGTGTAACACACTTACTTAAATTGTTGAGAAACTTTGATTAATATTCATTTTAATTTAATATACCTAATATTTTTTTACATCTTCTGCCAGAAGTATAATTTTAGGTTAAGTATTTATATTTATTTTCTTTAGATAGAGGAAAATTTATACCTTATATTTCATACTTTTGATAGATAAAAATTATAGTTTTTCACCTTTTTTTATGCTTATCTAAATTAATTAAATAAACACTTAACGTGAATTTGACAAATTGACAGCAAAAATTAGGAGTTAGAAATTATATTCACCATGCCAAAAATCCCACCCACAAGGGAATAAGATTTTTGATTTTTTTGGTAAATGTAAGCAACTACCCGACTTAAAAATTGACCTCGAAGTCAAGTAAAGTCTTAATTTTGGGGTGTAAAATTGACAAGTATTTATGAGTGTAGCTAAGTAGCTAACTGACAATACTATATGTTATTTTTACAACTTTAAAAGTGGGATTAACATTTGCTGACTATAGATAAACCTTTATTAATTCTCCTTGACATCTGATGCACAGGTATAATTTGAAACTAGTAAAACGCTTACTTCTGACATTGAAGTTAAAAGCAGCTAGTAGTTCGCCAAGTGAACTTAGCGGGGTAAAGGGTAAAGGGGAAGGGGGAAAGGTTTCAAATCCCTTACCCCTTCCCCTTTACCCAGCCATCACGCGGCATTTTTGGGTTGGCAGACTACTAGCACAGTTAACTCACCACGTTGAACTCAAGTTATATTAAGTAGTTATAATAACTGTTAAATATTGATGCAAAATCGGGTACTTTGTTGAATTTGCTTCGAAAAGTTTCAGATTATATTTTCAATCATTAATAAATTTCAGGAGCAAATCAGGTGTTTACTTCAACCTTACTCGCTGCTGCAACTACACCCCTGCAATGGAGTCCGACAGTTGGACTGATTATCATTATTGCTAATATCATTGCCATTGCCTTTGGGAAATCGACCATCAAATATCCCAATGCAGAGCCAGCACTACCCTCATCTAATCTTTTTGGTGGTTTTGGTTTACCAGCCCTTTTAGCAACCACTGCCTTTGGTCATATCTTAGGAGTGGGAGCTGTTTTAGGGCTGCATAACCTGGGAAGAATTTAGGTTCTTGCCCAAGTTAGCCTTTATTTGATGATTCTTTTGTCTCCAGCATTGAGCCAGAGAGTGTTAATTCTCTGGCTCTTTTTTAGAGATAAATTGTCTAATATTCGCTGGATTGCTCTTAAATTCTAATCTGTACTAACTCTTAACGAATGTCCACTCAAGTACCTTGATGGGGGCTTCTTGTAGCGCTTGAGTTAGTTGGGCACTGCTCTCAAATTTTACCTGGGAAAGGTCGCAGGCTTCAACATTGACCGTGAATTTATCATCTTGGAAGGGCCAGGGTTTGACAACAACCAAGTTATCACCGCGCTGCATGATGTCATAGCGCTCACCTTCAGGGCCCTTGCTAATTTCTAAAAACCGCTCATCGTCAGGTAGTTCTTGCTGGCATAAGATCAGAGAAAGGCGATCGCACCACTGCATAAACGCATAAGCTGCATCAACTTCCTCCTTTTTTATCCCCAGTTCCTTCCGCCAACGTTGCTGGTTTTGAAGTTGCTCATCCAAAAGTTTGTCTAGTTTGGAACCCTTACCCCGGCTTCCCTCATTTAGACGGCTGATGTGCATGGAAATTAATAAAGCTACCCATCGTCCACGGTAAAGGGCATTCTTTGCCAAATCAGCCAATTTCTGTACCTCAGCATCTACATCGGCATTTGAGGACAGCATGAAGTCCTTTGGCGCACCGGCTTCAGTCAGAATATCTTCTTCCCACTCTTTCTCTAAATCATCGTGATGAGAAATTGCAGCGATGGTTTCATACAATCTTACTGGCGCATCTTTACGTCGCCATTGCCCCGCCAGTTGAGCTGCTAACAAAGCATGGGCACGATGGTAAATGACTTCCCAACCATTTGGCGTAGCGTTGACAATCACAAATTAATCTCCTGATTGTTAGTTTTGATTTTGAGTTGAATGTGAATTCAGAAACGTCGGGCTAGATATTGAAGAGGCGATCGCTCTGACTTTTTCAGTGTGACTTATGATTTACACCCATTTTAATTTGAGTGCAATATAGTCCATCCTTCATAACGCAGAGATATGTAGCCAATACTCCCAACTTCTCTAAGAAATCGGGAGTATGGTTGTTCACTAACCTTCGGTCGAGGAAACAGGGAACAGTGAAGATTTTTGGTTAGATGCCCCCTTTTTTAGGGGCAAAAACCTCTCAAAATCCTCCTTTCTAAGGAGAATTTTGGAGGATCTACTACATTTTGATTTTGTAGAGAGATGTGTGTACCCTGTAGCCTAAAAAAGGGGGGTTAGGGGAGATCAATAACTACCTAACATTACAGGTAAATACTTTTCAACAAACTTCTAAGAGTGGCTTTCTAGGGGATTAGCAACGTATTTGAATGTTGGCTCAGAATTCCAAGGGCCACGCTCATCTTTACCATTACCGTTGGTAGATAGGTTGTAGTAAAGAGCAACAGTTTCATCTGGCTTAATATTACCAAAGAATGGATCTGTCAACTTACCCAGTGAATCTAGAGCTTTCATAAACATCTGGGTATGAGAAATTTCTCGTGTTAACAGATGGACTAAAGTTTCTTGGGTTCCTTTGTCAGTTGCCAACTTAATTAACTCTTCGTAAGTTTGACGAGCGCCGGCTTCTGCTGCAACGTTAGCCCTTAAATCACGGACTACATCTCCACCTTCATTCAAATAACTTGCGGTCCAAGCATTACCCTGACTATCTAGAAAATGAGGCCCAATCCCGCGAACTGCAAAGAGAGTACTCTTATAAGCCTCTGTTTGATCCACATTTTTGGTATGAGCCTCAATGAGTTTACCAACCATTTCTAAATGGCTGAATTCCTCGATTGCAATGTCTTGGAGCATATCTTTAATTCCAGCATTTTCAACATGGAATGATTGCACCCAATATTGTAAAGCTGCACTAAGTTCTCCAGTAGCTCCGCCAAACTGCTCTAGAAGTAATTGAGCAAAACGAGGGTTTGGTTCACTAACGTTAACTGCATGAATAGGCTCTTTTTTGTGAAAAAACATAGATTTACACTTCCAAAAGTTATGATGTTACAGAAGGGATTGAATGGTCTTTTAGGATTGTTCTACAGAGAGCTAGTTTGATGTTTCATAGCTTCTCAACCTGGGAAACTATAAGACCAATAAAATACAGCGATCGTGTGAGTGTTGATAACTACCAATCAGCGATTAGGCATTGCTGCTTCTTCTGATTAATCCCCATAGATAAATGGCAACAATTGCGCCAAGCACAGCCACCAAAATACCAGGAAGAGTTAAACCAGCGCCAGCCGCAGTAATTTGCAGAGTTCCTGTTCGCAATAGAGTAAACAGACTTCCACCGACGAAAGCACCAATGATACCTAAAATCATTGTGGAGAGAATTCCACCACCTTGATAGCCAGGATAAATAGCTTTAGCAATCGCACCTGCCAAAAGTCCTAAAACTACCCAAGCAATAATACTCATAACTGCCTCAACAATCTCACTTGTATCTAAGTTATCAACTCTGATTCAGAATTCTTTCTATCAGATGGGATAAATGCTAAATCCAAAAGTTAGACAAAATAGTTTACATATAAATTAGATGGGAATTGCAATTTGGCGTTTATAGCATGAAAATGCTCAACGATTTTTTGGCAGCCAAATAAATAATAAATTATTAAATCTCTAATATTCTTCTATTAAGCTTTACTAGTTAAATAACCAGGTTGCTAAAAATAACATATTTTTCGATTAATTAGAAAAATCTGCAATCTAAATTTTGATATATCTATCTGAAGATATAATTGCATAATCTAACTTTTTAGAGATGTATAAAAAGTGTTTGTCTATCAAGTTGTTAAATTAATTTTTAATAAATTTAATTTTGTACATTTTTATTTAAAAATTAAATGTGATAGTGAAAAATTAGATCCCCAATTTATTTAATAAATCGGGGATCTAAAGGCTGCAAAATTTCACCAATGATTTACGGCTGTTTTAAATAGCACGAGAGAATTTTGTCTCTCGCATTTTGGTGTGAGTATCAAATATAACAGCAATATTTCTGACTAGTAATCGACCGATGTCTGTAATCTGGATCTGATTTTTTGATAAAGTGACCAGACCATCAGCTTCTAGTGGTTTTAATGCCTCTAGCTCCTCAGAGAAATATCCATCAAAGTTGATTTGATATTTGTTTTCAATATCTTGCTTGTGTAACTGAAAGTGAGACATAATACCCATGATTACATCCCTTCTGATAATATCATTTTGACTAAGCTTGACACCTTTACTAACAGGTAAATTACCTGATGCAATTGTCTGATAGTAATCTTTTAATTCCTTGTGATTTTGAGCATAAGCATCTTCTAGCATACTGATAGATGTAGAACCAAAGCCAAATAATTCTGTCTCTGCGTGGGTAGTGTAGCCCTGAAAATTGCGCTTGAGAGTGCCATTGCGTTGAGCGATCGCTAGTTCGTCATTAGTTTTCGCAAAATGATCCATCCCAATAAATAAATATTGGTTACTCGTCAACTCTTCAATAGTCATTTTCAGAATATCTAACTTTTCTTCGGCTGCTGGTAGCGCTTCTTGAGGAATATTTTTTTGCGTCGGTTTGAGCCAGGGAACATAGGCAAAGTTAAAGACAACAATTCGGTCAGGATCTAACTCAATTGTCTTTTTCACAGTTTCTTGAAATGTCTCGCGGGTTTGATAGGGTAAACCATAAATTAGGTCTACATTCACACTCTCAAACTTAGCTTCTTTCACCCAACTCATCACATCAAAGAGCATTTCTTCTGGCTGAACACGATTTACAGCTACTTGAACTTGGCTATTAAAATCCTGAATGCCGAAACTAATGCGGTTAAACCCAATCTCTCTCAGAAAGAAAATGTAGTTTTTATCGATATAGCGGGGATTAATCTCAATTGAGATTTCTGCTTGTGGATCGATGTTGAAATAGCGATTGATGTTTTTCCATAAAAATTCTACTTGGTGATGATCCAAGTAATTAGGAGTACCGCCTCCCCAATGGATTTGCAGCACTTTTCTGTCTGGATCGATTAAAGCTGCGGTGTTTTTGATGTCTTGAACCAAAGACTCCACATAAGGTTTAGCAATATTCTTGTTGTTGGAAATTACTGTGTTACAGCCGCAGAAGTAGCAAGCACTTTGGCAAAAGGGGATGTGGAAATATAAACTCATAGGAGTTTGGCGTTGATTAGATGCTGCGATCGCGGCCTTAAAATCAGTTTCAGTGAATGTTTCGCTTAACTCTGTAGCGGGCGGGTAACTAGTGTATCTAGGTGCGCGAGTATCGTATTTTTGAATCAGATCCAGATCGAACTTAACACCAGGTAATAAAAAAACCATTGAGTTGCTTTCCAATGAATGTGTGAAGCGAAGGGGAATAGGGAGTAGAGGAGCAAGAACTATTGACCAATGACCAATGACCAATGACAAACTTAATTAGCCGCACCTATTTCAGTGCTACCTGAATTCTGGGAACGAGTTAGACTATTAAACAGGACTTCGCCGAGTGCTTTAATTAGATTTCCCTCTAACTCTTGAGCCATCTGCAAATTAAATCCAAAGGCATTATTAGCTTCTGCAACAATCCGTTCTGCTGTTGCATCATCAATAGGTAGCGCGTTTAATACTTGACGATACTTATCCTTAAATGCCTTTTTATCAGGAATTTGCTCAAAATTGTAAAAGGACGTGCCTTCATAGCCAGAAAGCTTCAGGGCTGACTGAGCAACTTTTTGTAGCATTTGACCCCCAGAAAGATCGCCCATGTAGCGAGTGTAAGCATGACCTAGCAATAAAGTCGGTTCACTAGCAGAAATTTCCCGAATGCGGTCAATATACTTTTGAGCAGCAGGTGAGGGTGTAATTTGCTCTCGCCAATTATCCCCATAATAGAACACCATGTCTTTTTCGAGCGAGGATTGGCGATTAAGTTCAGGAAAGTAAACCGCACTAATTACAGGATGCTTTACATGGCTATCTAACGCCGCTTCTAATTGGCTGTAGACGTAATACAAGTTACTTAAGAACTTGGCAAAGCAGTCTCTATCCACCACTCCTTGTAGAAAACATTTCATGAATCCAACATTTTCTGCTGATGTGTGGGCTTGTTGAGTTCCAGAACGCAGTTTGATGGCGAGATTGCTACTCATTGTTGCTTCCTTCATTTTCAAGCGCAAGGTTTCTGGACAGCCACCGACTTAGAATGCCTGCCAATTCTAGCTACAAGATTGTTATTCTAGGTTTAGAGAGGATCTGCATCAGTCTATCCAGCAAGTACCACTGCCGATGTAAATCCAGGTATTTTTATTTCTCCTAAGATTATTTAACTATTAATTCATATATAACTATGAAAGATATTAGTATTTATTTATGTTTTTCTGATACTCATGTTCAGGCATATTTCAGTTGAGTAGTAACAAAACTGATTTTGCAATAGGCATTTTAACTCTGCTGAAACGATCGCATTCTTTAATACCAAAGTCATTGAAGAGACGAATAACACAGCTGCACGAGCATTTTCCCTGATTTTGGATACAAATCATCCAGAGTTTTTGCAACTATTTAGAGCAATGTTGCAATCTTAATTTGAGAATAACAGAGATTAATAAGAGCGATGCCACGGCGGCAAGCTATGCTCATCAATTGTAAAATTATGCCAAAAATTACCCTTGATAGCCTCCATTGTTGGGTATCTATTGCAGACTTATCTAATCAAACCCGTTGATGCTGAATCATTGAGAGGGACAGTTCATTAACTGGTAACTGTATACATCAACTGAATTTACAAGTCTACTTTGGAAATCTCTTCACTCGAATTTTATAACTGTTACACAATTTACCTGATTTTTACGAAAAACATTTGAAACGGGAACTTGAGCTTGCAGAATATTTATTATTAAAAATTCTGATTAATTTATTACAATCAATAAAACTGTAAGCCTTGAAGCATTGGCTACTAGTTTACCCATACCAATATTATTTGAAAGTAGAAGAAAGAAAATCCAACGATTTTTATCTTTAACTTATATAAATGTTGAAGAGATTGGGTTCCCAATTATTAAAAGCTGGCTAGAAATATATTTTCTGGCCAAAAAATTAAACGTATAGGTGTTCAAAAATATGTCAGTCGAATTAAAGAATCTAAGCGGATTGTTCGACGACATAGTAGTTTTTATATTGGTCTTTATGACTACAATTGGGTCAATTTCATGGAAAATTCTTATGAGTTAGTCACTGAATTATTGAGATTAAGTCCTAATAAGCGTAAGTCTTACCAGCAAGGATAGAGGGCTATAAAGCTTATTATATATGCATCCTAGCCCTTTTTGTAGCTCCGCGAGGTCAGAAGCCCACCGGTTTAATAGCCTTGATGGTGCTAGTAACAATATCAATAACTTTAGCTATTTCTGATAAAAAATCTCCAAACTTCTCAATCTTTTTAGCAGCTTCTTGTAGGCTATTTGTGGCCTTCAGAATTTGTAAGTAAGAACTATTAACATCGTTATTGAGTATAGAACCTAGTTTTACCCCATCGATCAAACCCTGTAGTTCGCTTGCTTTGGTTTCCAACTTGCCCCATTCATCTTTTGCCTGTATAAATTGTCTGCTAGTAATTCTCTCATCGTCCTTAGCTTTGCCAGCCTCTTCACTGAGAAATTTAATTGTATTAGTTAGTTGATCATGAATCTCTTTTAAATGATCTATATTTAGTTCAGTAGTCATAAGTCCTCTTTCTTTTATTTACAAACGGTTGACTTAATAATTAATCTTGAATCTCATTAAATAGAGGAGTAACTTTGTCAATGTATTCCTTGGTTACTTTCTTGGCTTGCTTTAACTCTGATGTGGTAATTTCTTGATTCCAAACATCATATTCTTTCTCGGTATTTTGAAAACTTAGGCTTTCCTTTTTAGAGCGATATTTATTGCATTTTTGAATTTGGTCTGATGAGAGTTCTTCCCGATCTTTATTGAAAATACGCTTCAATTTGCGGTGAAATTCTGCGGTAGAACGAATAGCAGCTACGTAGGCTGAACCCTGTTTTTTACGTTCAATTACCTTTGTAATTTCTGCTCGTTCTTCTGCCTCTAATAAAGTCTGTTGTGCCTGAAGTGTGCTAAAATCTTGTAGATTATCTTCTAGGTTTGATAATTTTAGTAATCTTATATTGACCTCACTTATGTAGAAACCATAATTTTCATGAATCTGCGTAATTTCTTCATTGAGCAAAGACTTTACATAAGATGACTCAATGAAATCGGACAGTTCAGTAGAATATTTCTGAATATCTTGATCTGTGCAAACAATAGCAACTTTCAAGTTATCTCGCCGAAAATCCGTAACTAGAAGATTAGTAATAAAGTCAGCAATTTTAACCCCTGCTGTGCGAGCATTTTCATCAATATCAAGCTTTCCTAAACCGTCTGAAATTTTATTTAACTGAGGAGTAAAGCCGTTATCATTTTCAGTGGCTAAATTTCCAACTGCCGCAACATAGTTGACTAAAACGCTGCCAGCTATTTCAGTATTTTGTGAATTCGGAAGGTAAATTTCGTCGCATTTATCCAAACGATCTTTGCTATTTATTCTACTTTGCTGTGTTCCCAAAGCTTCCCAAGTTGCGGATCGGGCACAGGAAGCATAAATATCAGCCGATATTGTTTCGTTGGCAATTGCTAAAGATTGGGATAAATCACCAAATGATTTAGCTGCTGACAAGTCTTCTTTTTGGCAACTGCCAAGGATAAAGGAAAAGGGAATTAAAGCAAGTAAAACTTTAACTTTAGGTCTCATAAATTGTTAATTAGATTAATCTTGCAGGAAACCTTGGAGCAAATTTTAGGATTTATTATCTTTGCCAAGCCTTAGACAAAAAGAAGTTAATACATCAACTCACCCTCGTAAATTGGCGAAGTATTGTCAAATGAAAACTGCCTTCAAATAATTCTAACCCTATGTATATTTTCAATCGATTACAAGGTTAAGAGCCATTAATAGTATTTAGTGGTATATAGCAATCCTAAATGAGTTGTTAAAACCGCCCTTGTTCAGTTCTGTGATTTCTTTGAGAGGTTGCAGAGCTTGTTATTCACGAATGATTTAGGATTGCTATAGCCTTGCTACTGTTACGTTAGTTGAATTCCTATCTGATTAGCACGGAGATGAATAATTTGCGCCAGTCTAGTTTGTGTTGTTATTGCAGTCTGATCGTCTTTGGCTTGCCATTTTTGGTAATTAGCGCGAACTGAGTCTAATTCTTGCTGCAAATCTTCTTTGGTAGTCATTGCCATAATTTGGCTTTCAATTGGGTTAGTGTCGTGAGGACTAGGATTGGGTTGGCTATTTTCATTAGGAATTAGAAAAGTCATACAACCTCCAGAAGGCTAATATTAGCTTGATATGAATCAACACTACAGATTCCCGATTCCTAACACTACCAAGGTTTACAACTTTAAGAAAAAAGTTAAGGATTTAGCACCAGCAAATCCCCAAAGCCATTCCCCATATTGGTTTCGGCCACCGAAAATTTAAGTGCCTTGCAACCATTCATTTAACGGCGTTGTTAACTTTGGAAAAACCCCCAAGTTAAGAACTTGCTTGCTTCTGTTTACTTTCTCAGAGCAAACTCCGACTCCCAGGCGCGTTGAGAATAGACTTTTTTGAATTGCATCCGTAAGTAGTCGTGCAAAATTATTGATGTCACTGTAAGCAAAATGTAATTCTGATACTGTATTTGCCAATTTAGAAACCCAATGGCAATAGGCTCAACGTGCCAATTTTACTCAATAGCCTAACTACTTAAGATTTGTAACCATACTGCATAAATTTGTAAAGTGCATCAGTTATCTATATTTAGTAAGCAAATTACTAAGCACATTTTTATACTTTATTTCCAAGTAAAAATGCAATTACAATCGAAAAATCATCTACGAAAGCGGGGTGCGACTCTGACGGCTCAAGGCTCAAGGAAACTCAATCAGGCAAAAGCTCAGTTAGAAATTGAGCAAAACTTTAAACGATACACTCTCGAAGACCTTAGTGAGAAAACAGGTTTAACCCCCAATACCCTCAGTAAGGTCTTTAATGGCTCAGTAGGAGTCGATAAACGAACCTTGGAGTGCTGTTTTAATGCCTTTAATATGACCTTGTTAAAGGACGATTATTTTTATCTGGAGCCTCATCAAGACAGTTTTGACGAGATTGGCTCAATGTCCGGGGCTGAAGTTTGCGATCGCATCGAACCAGTATACGATTCTCGCAGCAGTGTAGGGCAAACCCACAAAATGGAACACTCGCCAGACAATGTATACCCTCGTTCCCCAAACCTACCAGGAGGGCAGATGCCCCTGGATTCAGTCTTCTACATTGACCGTCCCATTCTCGAATCTCTTTGTTATGAAGCCATCCAGCAACCCGGTGCTTTGATCAACATCCGCGCCCCCAAGCAAATGGGCAAAACCTCCCTAATGACCCGTATCCTGGCTTACGCTAATTCCCAGGGTCATCGCGCCGTTTCCGTGAACTTGCAACTTGCTAACGACGAGATTTTACGGAATCTAGAACGCTTCCTACAATGGTTCTGTGCCAGAGTCAGCAAGCAGTTAAGCTTGCCAAATGAAATTGCTAGTTTTTGGGATAATTCCTTGGGCAGCAAATCAAATGCCACTGATTATTTCCAGGATGTAATCTTAACCAACCTCGATCGCGGAGTTTCTTCAAGAGAGAATCGCCCCTTAGTCTTTGCAATCAATGAACTCAACCAGCTTTTTGCCTACCCCGACGTTGCTCGTGAATTTCTCCTACTTTTACGAACATGGTCTGAGCAAGCTAAAGAAGCCGATGCAGACATTAATCCTTGGCACAAGCTGCGATTGGTGACGGTTCATTCTACTGAAATTCTCATGCCTCCCTCCATCGATCCCTCTCTCTTGAATACTGGGCTAGTTATTGAGTTACCTGAGTTTAACCCTGCTCAGGTGCAGGATCTAGCATATAGGTGCGAACAGGAGATAAGCTCGTCACAAACCCAGCGCCTGATCGCTCTGTTGGGGGGACATCCCTATCGGTTGCAGTTAGCATTTTATTACCTACAGCAGCAGACAATAACCCTAGAAGAACTCTTAGAAAATTCTGCGATCGCTGCCGCTATCTATGCAGACCACCTAGAACAGCAATGGTGGAACCTACAACGCTATCCCGATTTATTGCCATCGTTTATAGAAATCGTCAGACAGTCAAGTCCTGTAGATTGTGAGGCTGTGCAAGGTTCCCAGTTGCACAAAATGGGGTTAGTGCATCTGCATGATCTCAAAGCAAGTCTCGCCTGTGAGTTATTTCGTCCCTTTTTCTGCGATCGCCTGCTACAAATCAACAGTTAGAGGTGCTAAGAACAGGCAGACAAATTTTAAGTGGGACGTTGAAGGGAAAATTTAACTTAATCTTATCCTTTCGTTGATTTATTCTTAGTTGTGCAAAGACTTTTAATCCAATATAGTCTATTTAATAAGTATAAAATCTTCTATAAAAATTCGATTTAATCGTTTAAAAACCTTGCGGCTAAAAGCTTTGGCAATTTTAATTAGGTTTCAGTATACTTAACAATATACATACCAGATTCTTAAGAATTCTATGTGATATTGTCAAAGTAGATTTAAATATTTCAGCCTGACTGTTTGGTATCGTACTCACGAAAACAGGATAAACTCTATGTATCGATTCCAGATCAGTGCATACACGCAAACAGGTGAATCCATCGGTCTGGTCGGTTCTACTCCAGAGTTGGGACTGTGGGAAATTAAAAAATGTATCCACCTGCGTACAAGTGGCGATCGCTATCCTCTATGGTGGACAGATATTGAAATTCAAGAGTTAGGCGGTCAACAGAGAGTTGAATACAAGTACGTCCGCCTCGATGTCAACGGCAATGCTCGATGGGAGAGCTTACTAGATACAAACCGATGGATACCGATTGATTCTAAGGATCATTCCAGCACAATTGTTGTGGATGATGGTGCATTCGGTTATTTACAGCCTTACCCCTTTGGATACATTGAGAAATCAACTGTCAAGATGCCCGTAGAAGAAAGGGCTGAGAGACTCAAAATTGTGGTCATTGGCAGTTCCGTCGCATTAGGTCATAAAGCCTGGTTTTTGAAAGGTTGGGTCTGGTTGTTAGCACAGGCTTTAGAGCAAAAATATGGGCATCAACTGGTAAATGTATCGGAGGTAGGGGCGAATGTCAGCAGAACGATCGCTCGATTCCCCTGGTTTGTCACCCCAGAAAAACCAGATATTGTGATTATTGCTTTGTCTTTAGGCAATGAAGGGTTAGCCTACTGTCCCCCTCACGAACGGCGGGCGGTACAACGGCGGTTTGAAAGTGGCTTGCAGCAGCTTGTGAAAATGACGCGCGACATCGGAGCAATCCCGATTTTAGGCGGAGTCTATCCCAACGGTGATTATTCCCTGGAACATTACTCGCTGATCCGAGACACACACAAACGAATGCTCAGTTGGGGCGTACCTGTATTGGATTGGTTGGCAGCTGTAGATGATGGACAAGGACGATGGAAAGCGGGGACATCCTTCGATCCGGCTCACCCGAATACAGTCGGTCATAGCCTAATGTATGAGCAGATCGACCATCATTTATTCGATATCAACAAAGACGCATTAGCAAAAGAAAAACAACGCTTCCAGCAACCGAATGAATTTCCCATCTACTTTGATAATAGTGGCTTTCATGTCTCTGTCTGTATGGAAGAGAAGCATTTACGGATCGTTAATTCATCGGCATACAGCTACACGATCGCTCCCTATTGGCAGGAACTACAAACTGCACTGCAAAGTAAGGCTGGATTGATATCAGGTATTTACATTGCGAAGAATACCCAGACGGGGACGCTGCCTTTCTTGGCTGTAGAGGATGGCGCGATCGCAACTACAGTAAATATCCCCCCTGGCGCAGACTTAGAATATAGCGCTGCCTTCAATCTTTTTTTGCCAAACAACTCACAAGTTTTGTTCTATGACGGGCATCTGGGGATTTTGCAAGCGGACGAACGCCACCTCTGGATAATCAACGAATCAGATAACGAGTACAATATCCAACCGATGTGGACGGAAGTTTGCAACGCACTTAAAGCCATGCCATCGGGTGTTTATGAAGATCCGCTTTATCCTGACACTCCCTTTCGTACCATGATGATTGGCAAAGATGGGCTAGAAAGCCGGGTGAAAGCACCACCTAAGTCTGCGGTGTTTTTCCAATACAAATGTCAGTTATCGGATATCAGCCGTGTGGCAATTCTTCCCCTTGGCGATCGCTGTGCCGTCCGCATGATGTTGTATAAGATGGAGTACGATGGGCCCGCCTTTCCGTTCGATCTAACGCGCGCGACTAATATTGCAGATGTTGCGGATGCGATCGAAAACGGTTTTTATGATATGTGGAACCCTGCCTTCCTGCACTACAGCCAGGATGCAGGTAGAATCTACCATAGTAAGTGGTCGGGTCTATCCTTTGCCCATGAAGTCGAGGAGACAGACGATCCAAGCAACGATATGTCTCCCATCCATGAACGGATGCGCGTTCGATACACAGCACGTTCTGAAAGGTTTTGGTACGCATTGCGGCACTGCGACAAAGTGCTTTTCGTCCGCACAGGAATTAGCGATCGCGGTGGTGTGATAGATTTAGTCAACAAGCTAGAAAAACAATGCCAGGGGAAACCATTTCATCTCTTGCTTCTTTCTCCTCAAGGCGATGATGAGTTTTTAGACCTTCCCAATGTGCTGCACTACAATGTCGAGTTTAATCCCGATCGTATGTATGACGATTTGGGGCATTGGATGTATTGCACAGAGGTGATGCGAGAAATTCTGAAATCCCTTGGTGTGTCTAGTAAAAACCTCTTTTGGTGTCCGCCTAAAATACCGAAGGGGTGGGAAATTAGGTAGGAGTGTTCGCATTTGTTACTTCGGCGTTCGCATTTGTTACTTCGGCGATCGCATTTGTTGATTCGGCGTTTGCATTTGTTGATTCGGCGATCGCATTTGCTGATTCGGCGTTCGCATTTGTTGATTTGGAGTTCGCATTTGTTGATTTGGAGTTCGCATTTGTTGATTTGGCGTTCGCATTTGTTGATTCGGCGTTCGCATTTGTTGATTCGGCGTTCGCATTTGTTGATTTGGCGATCGCATTTGTTAATTCAGTCAAAAACCATAAACTGCGTAGGTTGGGTGGAGGAACGAAACCCAACATTTTCGAGGATTTGTTGGGTTTCACTATGTTCCACCCAACCTACGATTATCTACAATAAGGTTTGCGATCATTTAGTTAATACTGAGGCAAGATGAGCAGGACGAGACAAGTGTGGGCAATGTCCTCCAGGCAGTTCTATGGCATCAACTCCCAAGCGCTTACGTGCAGCGTAGTGTGACCATGCAGGAGAGATTATCAGGTCATCATTACAAAAAATATATTTATACTCTACTTTTGGTAAAGCATTCAGGGGATTAACCTCAAAAATATATGCCATTGATTGCTGCGAACGTCCTTTTGAGAGTGCCCAGCGCATTACATCCGGCTGACAATCTTGATAGAAAAATTCCATCAATACTGCTTCGTCTGAAAAGTTTTTTCCAGCAGAAACAGGATGAAACATATAAGGTTCATCATCAAATTGTTCGAGTTGATGTGACTCTTTTGGTTCGTAATTTAATGATTTGAGGCTATCAGAATCGAGATGATGAGAAAATTGCTCAAGTGTACTAGTTCCTGGGTATGGAATAAGCGCGGTAAGGAATACCAGTTGACGTACTTGACGCACTTCTGCAACAAGGGGAATAACAGTACCAGCCATTGAGTGACCAACCAGGACAATATCATCATCAGTTTTTGGAAGCGCTTGCAATACTACATCTGCAAATTGCGATAAACTTGCAGACGCATCTTCAATTGGCAAATCCATTGCTACTGTTTTGTGACCTTGCGCTTCTAAATAAGGAATTAACAAATCCCAACACCAAGCGCCTTGAAAAGCGCCATGAACTAGACAAAAAAGACTCATAGTTATATTTAAGTTTTTTAAATTGTGCTTATCTTCTACCTCACGTATTGCAGAATTGTCAACAAACTTTGCCGCTAGCTTTGAAAAACAGGGGCATCGCTATTATTTAAATAGCTCAACCACTGTCGGCTTAGTAACTTTCCCCATCGCATTGCGCGGTAATTCTTCAACTATCAAAATTTGGGTTGGCACTTTATAAACAGCCAATCGCTCTTTTGCCCAACTTCTAAAAGATTCTAATGTTAAAGGTTGTGACCCTTGCAATACTAACGCCGCACAAACCCGTTCGCCCCACTCTATATCTGCAACCCCCACCACGGCACATTCCTGAATATTTGGATGCGATCGCAATACTTCTTCAATTTCCAAAGCTGAAACTTTATAGCCTCCGGTTTTGATAATATCCACACTCATCCGCCCCAAAATGCGGTAGCTACCGTTCTCAATGACGGCGGTATCTCCAGTACAGAACCAGCCATCTTGAAAGGCTTTGGCAGTTGCTTCGGGGTTTTGCCAATATTCAAGAAACACTCCGGGGCCTTTAACTTGGATCTCTCCTGGTGTTCCTGTTGGGACTAATCCGTTCTCATCAACTAATCTCACTTCAACTTCAGGTAGAGGCTTTCCTACATATCCAGCCAACCGTTCACCGTGTAAAGGGTTCGATAGCGCCATACCGATTTCAGTCATCCCATACCGCTCAAGCAGAAAATGGCCGCTAATATTTTGCCACTTTTCTAAAACTTGAACCGGTAATGCTGCCGAACCGGAAACCATCAGGCGCATCTTAGCACAGCCTTCTGACATGGTTTTTTGACGTTCTTTAGAGGCATTTTCCCAAGCGGTAATGAGCTTTACATAAATCGTTGGTACTGCCATAAATAAGGTTAAGTTACCGTCACAAATTCGCCTCCAAACAGTTTCGGTATCAAATTTGCTCAATAAATGGCACTCTGCACCTGCCCATAAAGCACAAGTGAGTACGTTAATAATTCCATGAATATGATGTAGTGGCAGTATATGTAAAATGCGATCGCTAGATGTCCATTCCCAAGCGGTGATTAAGCTAGTCACTTGCGCTTGAATATTTTGATGAGTAGTAACTACACCCTTAGGTTTACCTGTTGTACCGCTAGTGTAGAGAATTAAGGCGCGTCTAGTAATATCTACCTCTGGGAGACGAGCAATATTAGATGGAAGCGTTTCTGAGGTGAGGATAAATCGCAAATTGTGTTCTTCGGCGAGCGATGCCTGCGGCGGTAAACTACGCAGTATACCCTCAAAATTAGGATGAGCAACAATAATCGATGCTCCAGAATTGGTAATTACATACTCCAATTCTGGGCGCGGATGGGAAACACACAGAGGTACAGCTATTCCACCAGCACGCCAAATCCCCCATTGAGTAGCTACATACTCAAATCCAGGTGGGATGAGGAAGGCGACTCGCTCCTCTTGTAAATCTTCTGTATTCTGAAGAAGACTTGTTGCTATTTGACTGGAAGTGTGGAGCAAATCCCGATAGGTAAATGATCCATCTGTTGTAGTGATAGCTATTTTCTCGCTGTGTTCTTCAGCACGAATAATCAATGGGAGATTCACGTTTATTTACCGATTTAGGGTTAATCCAGTCTACTTAACAGAAAGCATATAGCAAAGCCAAACGAGATGTAAATTTTACTATTCCAGTAATAGTCTATAACTTGATAGATGCTATAACCAACGTTGTTTTTTAGCATAAGCAATACTACAAATCACAATTAAGATCATTACGCCGATTACAGCAGGATAAGCCCAAGGTTGCTCTAATTCCGGCATATATTTGAAGTTCATACCATAGAAACCAGACATGAACGTAATTGGTAAGAATACGGTCGAGAGGATAGTTAGGCGATTAATTCGTTCACCTGTTTTACTAGCAATATTATCACGTTGAATTTCCATTAATTCTGACATCCAGGCTCTTATAGCTTGATATTCTTGCCAGAGTTTATCAACGTGATGAACCAATTCTTGATTGAATAGTTCTTTCACTGGCTGGCCGATCCACTGGAAATCTTCATTATCCATAATAGCCATAAGTAATTTGATGCTTTGAAAATTACGCCGTCCTGAACGAGTAGATTGCCTCATCGTGGCAATTTTTTGATACGTTGATTCATCACCAGAATTATCTAAAACTTCATCTTCTAAATCATCAAGTTTTCTAGAAATATAAGTAAATACAGCTTCGTAATTATTCAAAATATCTTTAAAGATTAAATAGAAAAGATAGTCAATTCCTAGCTTTTGAATATCCAGAGTTCGTTTTTGGAGATTATTAGCTAGAACACTTAAGATTTTTAGTTCAGTGATTTCAAAAGATATAATAAAATTATTTCCAACGACAATGTTGCCACGCACAACCTCAAACTCATTATTTTTTATTTGAGCAGTTAGAATTTCATAGCTATCAAATAAACAATCTTCTACGTCTTCATCAATTCCTAGAGGGGAATGGTTGAAAATCATGTTAACACGAGATGGATTGAGTCCAAAGTGCTTGATAATTTTAGCCGTTCCAGTGCGATCGCGGAACTGAACACAGCGTAACCAAATATTCTGAGAAGCATCAATTCTTTTCAGCACCGTATCGACATCCCTATGAGTGAATATTTCCAGGTTATCTGGATAAAAAGTGAGGAGAATTAGCATATAGCCATCCTAATTGAACCGTGAAAAAATGCGGTGACTCATGTTGAGCGATAATTTAGTTGACTTACTCTGGAGGATTAAAAACGAACCGCAAAGGACACAAAGGGAAGAGGATTTAAAAGGGTTTTTGCATCAGTGGCTTATATTTTGCCAAATTGGGACGCTCTCTGGTGTTAGTGATATTTTACCTCGGAATATCCCCCCAACCCATTAAAAAGTAGGGCTTAAAAAGCAGCGAATTAAGCCCCATTAAGGAGGATAAAGTCTTAACCTAAGCGGATTAAGACATATTGGGCTGATAGTATAAAAAGTATCATCATCAAATGATCTAACTGTATTGAGTCATAGCTCAGTTTTTTTCCATTTTTCCCGATTTAGGACGAGAAGCTTTCGCTGGTGCGGAATTATTTTGCAGAATTGCAATTTCTCTCTGTGCATCTTGATAACTATCTTTTTCGCCTTGCTGCTGGAACAGTTTTGCAGCTTTTTTAAAATCTGCGATCGCTCCCTGTTTATTTTTCTGCTTGGTGCGAATCACACCCCGATTATAGTAGGCTAAGGCATTGTTAGCATTAATTGCGATCGCTTGTGAATAATCTTGATTGGCAGCTTTTTTATTTCCCAGTTCAAGATAAGCGTTACCACGATTGTTGTAAGCTGCTATATTATTAGGATCTAGTTTCAGAGCTTCGCTGTAATCTTCAATAGCGCCTTTATAATCTCCGAAAGAAAAGCGGTGAATACCTCTGTGAATATAAGCGGCAATAAATTTAGGGTCAATCTGTAAAATAGTATTGTAATCTTCAGTAGCTTCGACTTTATTTCCCAGATCGCTGAAAACATCACCTCGATTAAGATATGCTTCTATATATTTTGGATTAATGTTAATGGCATCAGTGTAATCTTTAAGGGCTGCATATTTTTGTTTATTAATAGATTGAGTTAAAGCCCTTTGATAATAAGCTTTGGCATCACTAGGATTAATCTTAATTACTGTATCAAAATCTTCGATTGCCCCTTGCTTGAGTCTGAGGCGACGGCGGATAATCCCTCGTTGTAAATAGGCTTCAGTATACTGAGGCTTGAGGGCGATCGCTTTACTAAAATCTCCAATTGCCCCTTTATTATCTTTCAATTGAACACGGGTTAAGCCTCGCCCATAGTAAGCATAAGCATCATCAGAGTTTAACTTAATCGCTTGGGTATAGTCTGCGATCGCTTCTTTGTATTTGCCTAATTCCGAAAAAGCAAATCCTCGGTCAAAATAGGCATTACCATCTTGAGGATTGAGTAAAATGGCCTGACTAGAATCTGCTTGCGCTTGCTCATAGTCTCCTAATCGATAATAAGCATCGCCTCGCTTATTATAAGCTAAAGAATTTTTCGGATCTAATTCAATCACGTGATTGAAATCTTTAACTGCTCCTTCATAATTTCCTGCATCATATTTATCTAGCCCTTCTTGATATAATTCTTTTTGAGCATTACTGATAGGTTTTGGCGAATTTAAAAACCGCACTCCTACACCAAGTATGATTAAGCCAGCTATCCCAGCCAAAACTATTAATAATTTTTTAGCCGACTGTTTTTGCGGAACTTCAACATCTGTTAACTTTTTCAGGTCATCTAAAACTTCGGTTGCATACTGGTAGCGCTTCCGATAGTCCAAACGCACCATTTTATTGATAATTTTTACTAGCTTTTTGCTGATTTTTATATTTTTGTTATACCAAAGTATTTCACCAGTCAGGCGATTTTTTTGATTTTGCAAATTAGATATTTCGTTTGCAGGTAAACCTAAAATTGCTGCGATCGCAACCATACCTAAAGCATATATATCACTGTTATATTTAACGTTGCCGTTAACTTGTTCTATAGGCATATATTGGATATTTTCAGCGTTATTAGTTATGGCTTCATTAAAATTACTAAAATCAACCAACACTAATTTTTTATCTGACTCTCTGCGAATAATATTTGCTGGTTTAATATTCCGGTGAATAACACCTAAGCTATGTACAATCACCAAAATCTCTAATATCTCTGATAAAAGATAAATTATTTGGTCTTCCCTCAGAGTTTGTCCCTGGATAATTTCCTCAGTAAAAGGATTACCAGGGATGAATTCTTGAACTATATAGAATTCTTCGTTTTCTTCAAAATAAGCAATTAGCTTCTGAATTTGGTCGTATTCCTGCCCTAGTTTTTCTAAAGTTTCTGCTTTACTGGCAAACAAGCGAGGCAGGATAGTTAAAGCTTGAGAATTGCCGCTAGGACTACGTAACTGCTTGACGACAAATTGGCTCTCAGGAAGAATCGCATCTTCAACTAGATAGGTTTTTGCCTTTTCCCCATCATTCAGAACTTTCAGTATTAGGTAACGGCCATCTAGTAAATGAATAGGCATCAATATCAATATAGTCTTATAAATTGTTTGATTATAGCTTACGTGTTATTACTGGTAACTATTTTTTTGAAAAAATATTTAGTTAAAACAAATCAATGCCATTGTGGCAGGTAAAAGTATTAATTACTAGCTAATGCTGCATATTGCTAGTAATATTTTTTTTTATTAAAAGAATGTTATTGATTTAGTACGGTTATATATTAACAGACTTAAGTAAAATTTGTGAGTTCAACGAGGCTTGGGAAAAAAAGTTAATCCATAGGGGAGGGATATTTTGATTGGGACTATTCAGCAATGCCACTCATGACAGATAATCCTCAAATAGGGTAAAAAAATAGCAGTTTTAATTATGTATAACCCCATATAACATATAAGAAATCCAAAATGAACGTATTTGGGCGAAAAAAAGCCTTGGTAGCTACTGCGAAGCGTCAATTTCTCAAGGCGCTCAATGACCGCGACATTGCTGCGATTAATAGCTTAGTTGTAGATTTACAAAGCATTTTGAGAGCGGAAAAGTTAACTGATTTGATTGTTAATGAGGTAATGGTTGAATGCGATGCTGACAGCCACAGTTGGTTTTGTCAAATTTTTCTTGGACAAGCCCAATATGAACAGATGGAGGGAAAAGCTCAAAGTAACGTCTTTAAAATTCTAGTGAGTAAAGGTTTGGAACCGGGCAAAGACTTTAGCTCTGGGCGCGATCGCAATATTATTATAGGCGATCGCGCCAAGCAAGTCTTACTTAGCGAACTGCCCCAGGAGCATCAGGCAGCATTTGAGGCACAGTTAGAATCCTCGCTAGTTTTAGATCCAGTTACCACCATCGAACAGCAGTTAGGTTGTGCATTTTTTACCAATTTGACTGAGATTGCCATTCAACAAATGGAGTTACTGAGTAATTCTCAAGCAGCTGCTTATCTAGGAGTGCTGTTGGCTGGATTAGTATCGCGTCATCCTCAACTTAAAGATGCGGACTTTCCCACACGATTTATTGTCAATGCTCTCCAAGGATTGTCGCAAGAACGAGCAATGGCAATTTTGAACGATCCAGAGACAAATCCCCAGTTCGATGAAATGATTATTTTTGGGCATTTATTAGCAGCAATGGGAGATAAAGAATATCACCGCATTGCTGAAGAAGAGGGTGGTATAAGTCTTGAACAACTTAAAAAACTTGATTTAGTTTGGTGTGGTGAACGTCGGCTTTCAGAAATGGTAGCCATGATGGAAAAATGGCATTTCAAAGATAGATAATCAGCAATTTAAAATTCAAACTTTAGTTCTATGCTGGCACGACAACTTTCTCACTACCAGCTAGTCCAAAAGCGGCATGAATGGCTTGCAAAGCTTTAACACCTTGCTCTTGTGCTACGACACAACTAATTTTTATTTCTGAGGTCGCAATCATTTGAATATTAATTTGGTGTTGGGCTAGCGCCTCAAACATTTTGGCAGCAACACCTGGTTGTCCTACCATACCTGCACCAACAATACTCACTTTAGCGATCGCACTATCTAAAACAACTTCGCCCCATCCTAACTCTGCCGCTACTTGGGTAAGCATTTTTTTGGCACTTTCCCCGTCTATCCGCGAGACTGTAAAAGCAATATCTCTCCTGGGAACACCATCAATCACCCGACAGCGCTGAGATTGAATAATCATGTCAACGCTGATATTGTGTTGCGCTAATAATCCAAATAACTTCGCCGCCATCCCCGGACGATCTGGTAATTGGCGAATAGCGAGACGCGCTTGATTCAAATCTAAAGCAACACCGCGAACGGGAGGACAATTGGGCAGGGGGGCGGAGGGGCACAGGGGCACAGGGGAATCTATACATGCACTCTCCCCTGCTCCCCTGCTCCCCTGCTCCCCTGCCTCTATTTCAAAGGCGGTGCGGAGTGCGGTGACGGCGCGATCGCATTCGGCGGCGTTGACTACGCAACTTACTTTCACTTCGCTGGTGGAAATCATTTGAATATTCACGCCAGCTTCAGCTAAGGTAGCGAACATTTTTGCAGCCACACCGGGACGGCCAATCATTCCTGCGCCTGCGATACTGACTTTGGCAATGTTATGTTCTAGCATTACCTCGGCTTCATCAGATTTGGGGTTAGATGGATTTCTCAGGGCTGGGGCGATCGCTGCTGCTACTGCTTCTGCCCGTTTTAAGATTGGGGTGGTGACAGTAAAGGCAATGTCATTACTGTTACCTTCATGAATAGACTGAATAATCAAATCTACATCTACTTTTTGTCGGGAAATTTCGCCAAATAACCTGGCTGCTACACCGGGTTTATCAGGTACGCGCAACAATGCTACTTTTGCTTGGTCAGTGTCAAATTCTACAGCATCCACCGGACGGGCAATTTCTAGATTGATTAGCGATCGCCCTTGGGGTTTGGCTGATGTCACCCAAGTACCTGGTTGATCCGTCCAGCTAGACCTAACGACAAGGGGAACACCATAGTTACGAGCAATTTCTACAGCACGGGGATGCAGCACTTTTGCACCCAAGCTAGCTAGTTCCAACATTTCATCGCAGGTGATGTCATCCATCAATTGGGCTTCGGCAACTAAGCGGGGGTCTGTAGTTAGAATCCCTGGAACATCTGTATAAATCTCACAAAAGTTAGCTCGTAATGCGGCTGCGATCGCTACCGCCGAAGTGTCAGAACCACCGCGCCCCAAAGTTGTAATTTCCATCTCCCCAGCGTTGGATGTGCCTTGGAACCCTGCTACAACAACTACTTTACCTGCATTTATGTGGCGACAGAGGCGAGTAGTGTCAATATGCAAAATTCGAGCGCGGCTGTGTTCAGCTTCGGTAACAATTCCTACCTGAGCGCCAGTCATGGAAATTGCTGGTTGTCCGAGTTCCTGCAAAGCCATGCTGAGTAAGGCGATGGTTACTTGTTCGCCTGTGGAAAGCAGCATATCCATTTCCCGGCGGTTAGGATTGGAAGAAATTTCATTAGCTAGTTTGACGAGTCCATCGGTGGTTTTGCCCATTGCCGAAACCACTACTACCAGAGAGTTTCCAGCTTGGACAGTTTTATAAACACGCTGTGCGACAGCTTGAATGCGTTCCACTGAACCGACAGATGTACCACCGTATTTCTGAACTATGAGCGCCATAACTTTTATGTAATCAATTGTGTCTGTTTTGCTCAATGCCTCCGCCGGGTTAGGAAGCCTTGAAGATATTAATAGATATTTAGTTTACTAAAAATTGTGTAGCATACCCAATCATGAGTTGATTATTCAAAAACCACATCTTCGTAAAGTGCTGCCATTGTTTCCTCAAAATCCACGCTGTTGAGTCTAAATGATTGATGTTCTGCTGTATAGGATTGTAAAACCCACAACCCTTGCTCATTGCGTCGAAAACACTCAACTCGCTGACGTTTTGTATTAATTAAAACATACTCTTGCAGACTTTCCAGTGTTTGATAATCGGCGAATTTATCACCTCGGTCAAATGCTTCGGTAGAATTAGATAAAACTTCGACAATTAAACAGGGAAATCTTTTATAACCTGGCGTTTCTTGATCTCGTTGATCGCAAGTAACCATCACATCGGGATAATAAAAGCGATTCAGAGATTCGATTCGGGCTTTCATGTCAGCGATGTAAACACGACAACCAGAGCCGCGCACATGATTACGGAGGAGAGATGCCAGGTTAAGAGCAATGGTGACGTGTGGATCAAGCGCTCCAGCCATTGCATAGATGTAGCCGTCTATATATTCATGCTTGATATTGCTCTGTTCCTCCATTTGGAGGTATTCTTCAACAGTGAGGTAGTTTTGTTGGGGCGAGGCTATCATATTTTAAAGGTTTTATTGTGCCGATTTACTTGTGGCGATGCGTTAGGTGCAGTAGACTTTATAATCAAGTAAGGAACTTATGTAAGGAACGTGGATAATGGCTAGTGCTACCATCACCACTAAAGGGCAAGTAACTATTCCTAAAGAAATTAGGGATTATCTTAACCTTGATACAGGTAGTAAGGTTGATTTTGTCATTGATGAAAATGGAATAGTTAAATTAATTCCCCTGAATATCTCTATCAAAAGTTTATCAGGGATTTTACACCGTCCGGGCATGAAAAGCGCAACTTTAGAAGAAATGGAAACTGCAATTAAAGAAGGCTCAAGTGATTGGACTTGATACAAATATTTTAGTGCGCTACTTGACAAAAGATGATGAAAAGCAGTGGGAGCAAGCTGCTGAAATTATCGAAGGGGGAGAGCAATGTTTTGTTGCTAATATAGTTATTTGTGAATTGGTTTGGGTTTTACGGAGTAATACTTATCAATTTAGTAGGGAAGAAATTAGTAACACTATAGAATTAATGGTGCAATGTTCGGTATTTGAGCTAGAAAATCGCTCTTTAGTTTATCAAGCATTACAAAGATTTAAGCAGGGAAGTGCAGATTCTTCTGATTATTTAATTGGGGCGATTGCTCAAGATTATGGTTGTAGTTCAACTGTGACATTTGACAGAAAGTTGAGAAGCGAAAGGGGATTTGATTTATTTGAGTAATCCTAAATTTTAATTAACATTGCTGTGTTTGATGAGATTTAAAAGAGCAATCGCTTATTGATTTACACTTTGTAGTTAAAAATTAGGTAATAAACCTGCTTGTTTGCATATTTCATTAGCAGTAATACGATCAATGGTACGATGCCGTTTTACAGGAAGAGTTTTTATCTCATTAGTATAAATTGAATGATTTCCTCCTTCCCTTAATAAATAAAAGCCATTTTGCTCTAAGTATTTAATTAGCTCTTTTCGTTTGACTGACACACTCAAACCTCTATAGGAATTTGTTCGAGCAAAAAACCACCTGTGGGAATTTCTTTATTTTGTTGGCGATAGGCAAGAATCATTTGTTTGGTTGCATCTTGTAACATAGCCCTGCATTCTTCTAAGGTTTCTCCTTCTGTAATGACTTCTTGCCATTCAATGAGTTGTCCCATATATCCGCTATCAGTTTTTGTATATTTTGCAGTGTATGTAATTAACATTTCTGTGTTCGTCAGGATAATTATATGATTGATCGTAGCTGATTTTTTATTGCGGGGGCTGCATCTCTCTATCATTCACAACTGCATAAGTGCGTAGGCATAGCCCGTCGTAGACATCGCCAGCTTTCGGCTCAATGATATACCGAAATGAATGTGTGAATTACTCAAATGAATAAGCAAACTGGAGTTTGAATAAGTAAAAGCTGCTTTTGCTTGCGGAAAACACCAAAATGAGTAAGCAAACTGGGGTTTGAGTAAGTAAAAGCTTATTTTGCTTGCGGAAAACACCAAAATGAGTAAGCAAACTGGGGTTTGAATAAGTAAAAGCTTATTTTGCTTGCGGAAAACACTAAAATGAGTAAGCAAACTGGGGTTTGAGAAAGTAAAAGCTGCTTTTGAGAAAGTAAAAGCTCATTTTGAGTAAGTTGAATGGCATTTTTACTTAGTTCAATATGAATTTTAGTCTAGGCGATACCTTCGGTGAGCTTCGCTAACGCACTTTTCAGTTTTCTCACGGTACGCTTTGCACAAAACTAGCTTATTCTGGATTTGGGGGAAGGCGATCGCGCAAATATGCTAAATTTTCACGTACAGTAACAGTATTAGGATGATTTGCACCTAACCGTTGCTCAAAAATATCTAATGCTTGGATGTAAAGGGGTTCGGCTTCGCTGTATCTGTCTTGGGAGTCGTAGACAAACGCTAGGTTGTTGAGACTAAGTGCGACAGATGGATGTTCTTCACCCAGCAACTTCCGCCTGAGTGCCAAAGCTTGGATGAAAAGGGGTTCGGCTTCGCTGTATCTGCCTTGGGAGTCGTAGAGTGCCGCTAGGTTGTTGAGACTAAGTGCGACAGATGGATGTTCTTCACCCAGCAGCTTGCGCGTGAGTGCCAAAGCTTGGATGTAAAGGGGTTCGGCTTCGCTGTATCTGCCTTGGGAGTCGTAGAGTGCCGCTAGGTTGTTGAGACTAAGTGCGACATCTGGATGTTCTTCACCCAGCAGCTTGCGCGTGAGTACCAAAGCTTGGATGTAAAGGGGTTCGGCTTCGCTGTATCTGCCTTGGGAGTCGTAGAGTGCCGCTAGGTTGTTGAGACTAGCTGCGACATCTGGATGTTCTTCACCCAGCAGCTTGCGCCTGAGTGCCAAAGCTTGGATGTAAAGGGGTTCAGCTTCGCTGTATCTGCCTTGGGAGTAGTAGAGAAACGCTAGGTTGTTGAGACTAGCTGCGACATCTGGATGTTCTTCACCCAGCAGCTTGCGGTAGAGTGCCAAAGCTTGGATATAAAGGGGTTCAGCTTCGCTGTATCTGCCTTGGAAGTAGTAGAGTGCCGCTAGGTTGTTGAGACTAGCTGCGACATCTGGATGTTCTTCACCCAGCAGCTTGCGCCTGAGTGCCAAAGCTTGGATGTAAAGGGGTTCAGCTTCGCTGTATCTGCCTTGGGAACGGTAGAGTGCCGCTAGGTTGTTGAGACTAAGTGCGACATCTGGATGTTCTTCACCCAGCAGCTTGCGCCTGAGTGCCAAAGCTTGGATGAAAAGGGGTTCGGCTTCGCTGTATCTGCCTTGGGAGTCGTAGAGTGCCGCTAGGTTGTTGAGACTAAGTGCGACAGATGGACGTTCTTCACCCAGCAGCTTGCGCGTGAGTGCCAAAGCTTGGATGTAAAGGGGTTCGGCTTCGCTGTATCTGCCTTGGGAGTCGTAGAGTGCCGCTAGGTTGTTGAGACTAAGTGCGACATCTGGATGTTCTTCACCCAAGCGCTTTTTAGTGACTTCTAAACACTGCTCATACCAAGGTAAAGCTTGGTTATATAAACCTTGAGCATCATAAAATCTAGCGTTGCCGATAAAAGACCAGGGTAAATCATCATCGCTGACGTATTGAATGAGATTCTTCGCTACTTCAGCTATATGAGGAATGGCGGAAGAAACGGCGGTGATTTGCTTAAGGATGGACGATTGAGGAATATCTTGGGCAACTGCTACCATTACCCGACAAAGCGATCGCTTTAATTCCTCTGCCTGTTCTAAACCTGTAAGCTTATATTGAAAAAACTCCCGTAGCAGTGGATGTAGTTGATAGATTCCCTCACCTTTGCGCTGGAGTAAATGCAAATTCAACAACTTATCATCGCGAATATCTTCTAAATCTTTGGCATCTTCTTCTGGTAAACACTGTTCCACCAACTTCCAAGGTATAGGTGCAGCTGCAAATAAACTCAATAAACAGCCCAATTGTTTATCACTGTCTTCTAATTCTTGCCAGCTCAACTCAAAGGCTGCTAACACACCTCGTTGTGCTGTCATATCAGCTTCCGACTTAGATTTAGAGAGGGAACGCTCATCTAGTCGCTTGTTCTCCAACCGCCGCAACATTTCTGCTAAAGATAAATCCTGTTTCCGCGCCAGATAGCGCCCGACTAATTCCACACCTAAAGGTAAATATCCCAGCCACTCACACAACTGATTTGCTAAAGCTAATTCTTTTTCAATTCGCTCTGGTGTTTCTTTGAGTAAAGACTTTAATAACTCCAGCGCCGCCTCTGGTTGCAGCACATCCAAAGATAACTGTGCAATGCGTCCTAACTTTTGCCGCGTAGTCATCAGCACTTTAAACCGAGAAGGTAGCGACTGTAAGTAAGGCTTGACTTGCTCGTAATCGCTGACATCATCCAACACTAGCAGTACATCACCTTCACGCCAACGCCGCCAACAATATTGCACTTGGGCGAGTATGTCAAAATCTTCTGGCGGCTTTAAGTCAAGCTGCGTTCTGACAAACTGCACAACTTGAATGCCCACATCCCCAGTTTTTGGTAGCAACCAGCAAAGACCACCGTTATATGTTTCGCGGTGCTGGATCGCATATTGTAAGGCGAGTTCTGTTTTACCAACTCCACCCATCCCAGCTATTGCTGCGATCGCAACTTGTTTATTATCCTGCAAAAGTTGGTGAAGTTTTTGCAATTCTTCCTCACGTCCAACAAATTTCTCTACCCCACTCAGGGGCAAATTTTGCGGTATTTCAGTCGGGGGATTTAACTTTACCCGTTCCCCTTCGGGCGGCTGTAGTCAGAAATTAAAGGTTTGATTGCGGTTGTCATTAGCAACATTCCCGACATTCCCGCCATAATTTTTATCAACTGTATTCGTAAAATTCTGGATAATAGAAGGTTGAGATTTAACAGTATCCGCCACCGCCTCAACAGCTTGAGCAATTTCAGGGTCTTTTTTTGCCGCTTCTTCTACCTGCTCAACCAAAGAAGCTTGACCATAATCTAGCGGTTGTGTTTGAGCCAGTTCTATAGCATTCGCCGTATTAGGTGCTTTACGTTTCAGCAGTAAGAATAATTTACCGCCTTGTTCTAAAACCTTTTCACCCAGGACTTCACCAGTTTTTTCAAAGGCTTTGGTGATGACCAAGGTTGCGATCGCAGATGCTGTCAGCGATACTGGCTCCATAAGTTTGCCAAAATATACGAAATTTTACTTATGGTTCTCAGTCTAACAGCCTCTAAACACGTAATGCAGAGCAAATAGTCAACTTAGAGCCAAGGCGAATGGAATTCGCGGCTACACAAACAAAGTCCGCCTCCGCGGACTAAGGAAAATTGAGGATTTGAAACCCACGGAGGTGGGTTTTGTATTTCGACTCCGCTCAACACAAGTCTGTGTAGCTGTGGTTTCTAACCGCCCTTTTAAATTAAAGGGACGACTCCAACAAGTGAAATCGTCCCTTTAAACTTATAAATAGTAAAATATACTCTATCTGCTTACTCTGGAAGGTTCAACCCACTCATCCCAAGAGCTATCGTAGCCATCATAAGTAATTTTATAAAGATCGTTACTAACTTCTAAAACCTGCCCTTTATACCATTTCCGTTGCCACCAAATTCTCACTGAATCTCCAACTTCAAATGATGCCCGGAAGCGTTCAGCGCCAACCCATTCATTCCAGGAACTATCATAACCTTCATAAGTAATATAGCAATTATCATTATTAACCTTAAGTACCGTTGCTGGATACCATGTTTCCTTCCAAAGAACCTCAGCCTTTTGTCCTACAGAACAGGGTGAAGCAGCAAAAGCACTGGGAATCAATGTGCCTATCCAAGTTGTCATGAATATGGCACCAAACAATACTTTATTTTTCATGATTCTATCCTCAAGCAGTAAAACGGAATTTTGATTGTGATTGATGAAAATCTAATTAAAAATTTCCATTAACTCTTACTATTGTTAGGGAATCAAATTAGCTATCGCCTCAGCAA
Source organism: Nostoc sp. ATCC 53789 (assembly GCF_009873495.1). Lineage (GTDB taxonomy): Bacteria > Cyanobacteriota > Cyanobacteriia > Cyanobacteriales > Nostocaceae > Nostoc > Nostoc muscorum_A. Next base: position 5,336,626 of record NZ_CP046703.1, read on the forward strand.
AAATTATGAATTTTTGCCGTTAGTTATGAAGATATCGCATTTAAAATCAACAGCATTTATAAAATTTACTTAGTTGAAAGGTTCAGATCCCCGACTTCTTCAAGAAGTCGGGGATCTAATTAATTATTAGTATTCATACTGAAACGGAATTTTACAGTTTATTGATATTTTTTAAATTACGGGTTCTAAATCTAATTTCATAAATCCCTAGCAAAGCCGATGCTACTAGCAAAGGTAAGAAATAATAGACTCCCCGATAAGCTAACATTGACCCCAAAATTTCCGCAGCCGAAACTTGGGATGAGAGAATCAGCAAAATTATAGTTTCAAATACACCTAAACCACCGGGCACATTACTAACAACACCTGCAAACATCGCTAGCAAATAGATACCCAAAAAATCCAGATAAGACAAAGATATATTAGTGGGAAGCACTGCATAAAGAATTGCTGCTGCCAAAATCCAATCAAGACCAGAAATTGCTATCTGAATAAGGGATATCTTAAAAGAAGGAAATCGAAATTCTTGTCCACGAATTATTAACGGTTGTTTAATAAAAATACTTCCTAGCAAATAACTAGCGACCAATAGCAGAAAAATCACGCCGATGGGACGCACAGTAGCAAAAGGTAAATGTAGTTGAGTGGGAATTTTGAGGGGGTTGATGAGGAATAAGCAACCTGCAACCGCAAACATCCCCAACCAAAAAGTAAAATTGGCAAAAGCAATTACTTGCGCGATCGCAACTGCTGACACTCCCCAAGTAGCATAAAATCGATAACGGATAGCACTGCCAGTCAGCAAAGCAAAACCTATAGTATTACTAAACGCAGAGCTAATAAAGCTGGTTAAAGCAATCTTGTTCCAGTTTAGGGAACGATTAATGTAAATAAAACCCAAAATATCGTACCCAACCATCACTAGATAGCCCAAAACTGTCAGCCAAATTGCCCAGCTTAAGCGGCTTTTGGGGATAGCAGCTAGAGAGTTGAGGATGTCACGATAATTATACTCATGCAGTTCGTTAGCGATCGCCCACAGGGAAAGCACCAGCAATGATAAGCCAAACAGTGTGCTGAAATTAAGTTGCAGTTTTTTAAGCATCGTGAAGAAACTTATCCTAAGTCTTGACTTTTAACTTACAACAAGTCGCAAAGTTTACATCCTCTTGACACAACATTGACAACTTACTTCCGTAAACTTAATGGTTGCCAGCACAGACTGTCCAATGCCCTGCAAAGATGAACTACAAACAACCAAAAATTATCTTGCTAGTTTCAGTATTAACCCTAGTTAGCTGTAATTTATCCCAAAATGTCGTAGCAAAACCACCTCTACAGAAAGATTTAAAAACAACTCCTTCCGTTGTTCCAACAAAGTCTAATACTGGCGATTCAGCTACTCACTTAACCTACAAAATTGCAACCTACGATAGTCAATTAATGGGTGCAAATCGCACTTATGGCGTTTCTTTACCCCCTGGCTATGAACAAAACCCAAAACAAAGATATCCTGTAATCTTTCTCCTCCACGGCGGACATGGTAATCCCAGTGATTGGTTTATCCAGAATAAGGGACAAGCTCTCAATACAGTGGAACAACTTTATACTACAGGTAAGCTGCCACCTAGCATTATTATCACACCAGATGGCAACGATAAACGTGGCTCTAGTCCCTACCGAGATCCCGAATATATTGATGGCCCTAACGGTAAAGTCTCCACAGCCGTGGGTGATGAGTTAGTAAAAGTCGTGCAAAGCCGTTATCGTACAGTAAATAATCCAGATTTTTGGGCAATAGGTGGTTTATCTTCTGGTGCTTGGGGTGCAATGAATATCGGGTTACACAATCTGAATCATTTCTCAATTTTATTTAGTCATAGTGGTTATTTTAAAGATAAAAGCGGCCCAACAAATAGCCCGATAGTTTATATCAAAAGCATTCCCACACCAGCTAAAAAAAGATTGCGAATTTATTTAGATTCAGGCAAAGCAGATATTGAAGAAATCGATGAAGCTAAAAATTTCTCTAAAGTACTAAATAACCTAAAAATTTATAATTTGTTTCGTCAATTTCCTGGCAGCCATACTTGGCAATACTGGCGGGAACATTTAGCCGATTCTTTGACGTTTGTAGGCGAACAATTTAAATCTGCTGAAATGGCAAGTATGGCTCGTAATGTGGGTGTTAATAATAAAAACCTTAGCGATCGCCAGGATAAATAATACTATTTTGTAAATCCGTTGATATTTAAATATCACTGTGGAAAACTCTACTGCCATTCTTAAGCAGATTCACTATAGTAAGTTCGGACGGAGGTGATTTTTATAACCCTAAAAAAATATGAAAATTTCTAAATTGTTAATTAGTTTGCTAGGAGCGATCGCACTCTTAACTACTGCTGGTTATTATTATGTGTTTATCTTAGGTGCGCCGCAACTAGACCCACCCCAAAGAGTGGCAAAGACTGGGCTAAAGTTTCAATTAGCAACCTTCAACTCCCAAGCGATGGGTGCAGTCCGCAAGTATGGCGTGATTTTGCCTCCTGATTATGATAAAAATCAGCAAAAGCGCTACCCGGTGATATTCTTATTGCACGGTGGTCATGATGATGCTCGTGCTTATGCTAATAAGTATGCAGTCTTAGATGTACTTCATCAACTTTATCAAAATGGAAAATTACCACCATCAATTGTGATTACACCTGACGGTAATGATAATCGTGGTTCCAGTCCTTTTTACGATCCTGATTACTTTGATGGGCCGAATGGCAAAATAGGGACTTTAATTGGTTCTGAGTTAGTGCAAGTTATCAAGTCTCGCTACCGCACTTTAGAAGAACCCCAGTTTTGGGCGCTGGGAGGTCTGTCTTCTGGGGGATGGGGAGCATTTAATATAGGGTTACGCTATCTTAACAACTTCCACATTCTGTTTAGCCATAGCGGTTACTTTACCGATAATAGCGGTTCACAAAATAGTCCTCAACAAATCGTGCAACAGCTACCGCCTCAAGATAGGAAGCGATTGCATATTTACTTGGATGCAGGTTTGAATGATACTAATTTATTGGCTTCTACCAAAGCCTTCAACGAAACCTTAAATAAATTAGGCATTGCTCACGTTTTTTATGCGTTTCCAGGAGGTCATGGTTTGTCTGGTGCTGATATAGGCTGGAACTATTTCCACAAGCACCTTAAAGATTCGCTCTCGTATGTAGGAGAACAGTTTAAAAAGTTAGGAGTTAAAAGTTAGGAGTTAAGAGTTAGGAGTTTTAGAGGATGTTTGAAAAGTCCTCTTCTCGGTAGCAAAATGTTCTAGATCCCCCTAAATCCCCCTTAAGAAGGGGGACTTTGACTCCAGTTCCCCCCTTAAAAAGCTACCGTGTATACACAAGTCGGATGTAAAGTAGGTGTAGAGGATTTTTGAGAAGCAAAAACTATGGATAATCCAATCTTAATTCACGCTTCGACGACACCAGGAACGGCATTTGGAGACCCAAGGCTGATAAAAAGGGGGCAGCATTATACGAGGCGATTCGTAAGCACCAATCGATAAATATCCGGCAAATCAGTCGAAATTGGGCAGAACAGATGGGTTATTATCGGTTTTTGGAGAATGAAAACGTAACACTATCAGAACTAGTACGTAGCCTTTCGGATGATTGCGAGTTTCATCTGGCAAAACGACACATATTGGCGATTAGCGATACTAGCGAGATTAACTTGCAGTCTCATGCAGGTAGGCTGTCACCGCCAGGATTAGGAGTAGTAGGTAATAACACAGATGTCGGGTTTTATATCCATCCAACATTGGTATTAGATGGTGAGAGTGGATTTCCACTGGGGTTAAGCACAGTAAAACTGTGGAGCCGAGCTATAAACCATGCAGATAAACATCAGCGAGACTATCAAAATTTACCAATTGAGGAGAAAGAATCTTACAAATGGTTAGCATCGGCAGAAAGTAGTAAGCGATGCTTTGAAGTGGGTGGAGCAAAAATGGTAACTCATATTGGCGACCGCGAATCGGATTTATTTGAGGAATTTGCAACTGTACCCAATAAAAATAATCATTTACTGATAAGAGTATGCCTTGATCGTCGATTGTTAGGGCGGTCTGAATCACTATTCGACTACTTAAGTCAGCAGCCTTGTGAAGGTACTTATATAATTAACGTTCCCGCAGACTCACGTCGAAAGCGAATGCCAAGAGAAGCAATGCTTATTGTTCGTTGTGGACAAGTTGAGATTCAACGCCCCGATAAATTAGGCGTTTTTGGCTATCCTCCTAGTGTTACCCTTTTTGCTGTTGAAGCTCTGGAAGTCCAACCACCCGCAGGACAAGAACCGATTCATTGGCGGTTGCTGACAACTCACGTTGTTGTCTGCTTGGAACAGGCACTGCGAGTTATTAAGTGGTACGGATGGCGATGGAAGATTGAACAACTTTTTGCCACTCTCAAAAAAGCTGGATTGAATATCGAAGCGACTCAGTTAGAGTCTAGTATTGCAATCCAACGCCTAACAATCCTTGCTTTGTCCGTAGCCGTGCGAACCTTACAAATGGTTGAGGGACGCGATAATACTCAACTTTCTGCCGAGCTTACATTTTGTCAAAAGCAGCAGCAATGCTTATTAGGACTTCAATCTTCTGTTGAAGGCGATACCAAAAAATTACAAAATCCTTATCCACGGGGTTGTTTGCCCTGGGCTACTTGGATGATTGCTCGACTTGGTGGATGGTCTGGTTATACCTCTGGTAGGCCTCCTGGAATGCCTACCCTTGTTCATGGTTTAAGACAATTTGAATCCATCTTTATCGGCTGGAAACTCGCTCTGGATGGACTTGTGTATACACGGTAGCTTGGAAAGGGGGGTTAGGGGGGATCTAAAAGTGCCTAAAGTCACAGCGAATACTTTTCAAACATCCTCTTAACACCAAAACCAATGACAAATGACAAATGACAAATGACTAATAACTAATGACTAATAATTTAAAAACTCAGATTGGACTTTGGAGTGCAGCTTTCCTTACTGGTTTAGTGGGAGTAGTGAATTTGTTGTCAGCAGTGACACCTAACTTGTATGGGCGGAATCACTGGTTAAAGGAATTTTTGCCATTTGAAATTCGTGCCACTGGTCATATATTTGCAGCGCTGACTGGGTTTGTTTTACTCGCACTTGCTACTAATTTATTACGCAGAAAAAGAATCGCCTGGTTACTAACCATTGCTTTACTAGTAATTTCCATCTTCAGCCATTTGCTCAAGGGATTGGACTATGAAGAAAGTCTACTCTCTGGAGTTTTACTGGTGCAATTAATCTTGATGCGCCATTTTTTTACGGCACAATCAGATCGTCCTTCAATTGCACGGGGAGTTAGAGTGCTGATAGGTGCTTTACTATTTACCCTGGCATACGGAACTATTGGATTTTACTTATTAGACGGAAAATTTTCAGAAAATTTTAATTGGCGTGAAGCTGTACTTCAGACTTTAGCGATGTTCTTCACTGAGGATAATTGGGGACTGCAACCAAAGAGCCGATTTGGGGAATTTTTTGCTAATTCTATCTATATTATTGCCGCAGTTACTATTACCTATGCAATAGTAATGTTATTGCAACCTGTATTTTGGCGTAATCTAGCAACGCCAAAAGAGCGCCAAAGAGCTAAAGAAATTGTTGAACAATATGGACGTTCTTCTTTAGCAGCGATCACACTCTTAAATGACAAGAGTTATTATTTTAGCCCTACTGGTAATAGTGTAATAGCTTATGTTCCCAAAGGCAGGGGTGCGATCGCATTAGGAGATCCCATAGGCCCCATTGAAGACCGCCAAGAGACAATTGTTGCTTTCTGGCAGTTTTGCCAGCGCAATGACTGGTATCCAGGCTTTTACCAAACTTTGCCCGATGATGTTGAGCTTTACAAATCATTGGGATTTAAGGTACTCAAGATTGGAGAAGAAGCGATCGTTGACCTGAAAAGTTTTACATTACAAGGTAAAGCTGGTAAAAACTTTAGACCATCAATAAATCGTTTAACTAAACTGGGATACCAAATCGAGTTTTACCAACCACCCATTGCTGATACTTTGTTGCACCTCCTCAAACCTGTGAGTGATGAATGGCTAAAGATGGTACAAGGTTCAGAAAAACAATTTTCTTTGGGTTGGTTTGACGAAGCTTATCTGCGAGAGTGCGAGATTGCTGTGGTGCATACTCCCGAAGGTAACATCAGCGCCTTTGCCAACATTCTCCGGGAGTACCAACTCAACGAAGCAACTATTGACATGATGCGACATCGCTCATCTCTTGAGAATGGGACGATGGACTTTCTATTTATTTCTCTGCTTGAGCATTTTAAAGAGTGTGGTTACGACAGCTTTAATTTCGGTCTTTCTGCCCTTGCGGGAGTTGGAGACAACCCAGAATCACGCCGTTTAGAGAGAGTCTTACACTATCTTTACGAGCATTTGAATCGCTTCTACAACTTCAAGGGGCTACACGCCTACAAAGATAAGTTCCGCCCCAGTTGGGAACCGCGTTATTTGGTTTACCCCAGTTTAGCTGCCTTACCAGATGTAGTTGTAGCATTGATTCGCGCAGATTCAGGCGATCGCCTTTTTGATTATTTCAAACCCGGAGCTTAAAGGCATCTATTCTGGTATTAACCCCATAACACCTTATTCTAGGGCGATATCTACGATCGACTCGTCTGCACAAATTGACATTTTTATGATACAATTGTACTATAAAAGAATGAATCTCCGGTGAGTATGTAATGCTAAGTCTGACAGTAAATCTCCAAAGTTTGTCATAACTGAATCCCCATGTAGTTAGTAAACTAAGGTCAAAAATTCCCTTACTTTGAATGAGGGGCAAAATCTTCTTGTTTTTATTTGGCATAAATTTATTGTGTGTTTCTCCTTCAAGTTTTCACGGTTGGAAGAACTTATTAGAAACCGTGACTTTAACAGACTTATTGACCTTTAGATGGAAGGTGGAAATATGAGCAATAATCAAATTTCTCTGCCAGAACTCATCAAATTCTTTGCAGAATCTCGCAACAATATCATTATTAATATCAAGCACCTGCAAGAAAATTATCAACGAACAGGTATCAAGCGGGTTAGAGGTGTGAGAGACGAAAAAGGGGAACTCTTACAACCTTGGTTGCAAACAGAATATATAGATAATGCTGAGTATGCTGGTATGGGCGAGTTTCAATTTAACCGCAATACCGCTACTATCAATATGCTTATCAAACGTAAAGTCAAACTTACCAAATCTGAAGATCAAACCCCCACTCTTGAGGTAGCAGGGTTGCTAGTAAATGACCTTAATAGCTTTAATAACTACACGATTGTAAGTGACGGTAAAATCAATATAAAGTCTTTACAAGTCAAAATTAGTAGTAAAAAAGCTTTTGATTGGCTCAAAGAAAAGGGTGTGTTAGATGCAAAAGATTTTGACTTCCATGCTGAATATACCATCCAGCTAGATAACTTGCCGCTTGTCGCTTCTGATCGTTGTTACAGTAGTATTGATGGACTATTCAATCAACTCGCAGAAATTAAAGTACTTGCTAGTATTATTTCTGCTTACTTGAAGAAAGAGTCAGAGATATTTATAGCGCCACAGTTAGATGAGTTTAAGAAGCACTATCTGTCCAAGAATGCTTACATCAATTTCCCTACAACTAATGAATATGCCAATATCCACGAAGCTTTAGTTAATGGTACTCTTGATTCCAGATTGAGCTATAAAATCGATATCGGCAGTCAAGATATTCTGAACTTGAGTAAGTTCCCTTCAGCTAATAAGTTTCTGAATAGAATGTATCGTCTTTATGATAAAGAAACTGGAGAAATTATCATGAAGCCGAATTTTGAGATGGTATTTAATGAAAATCTCGCTGTTAGACACAGGTTGCTGTCATCACGTACCAAGATTACGAAAGTTGACGAGTTTATGAAACCAATTTTCGATGATTTTCTTGGGCTTGAGCAAAATGGCATAGTTGTAGATATTCTGAAGAAAGTTGGTGCTGATATTTTGGCGCAGTTATTTCAGGATAGACAAACTGGTAAGCAAATCAGCAAACAAGAAATGGTTGCAGCTTTGAGCGCAGCGAATACCAAGCTAGAGAAATATGTAGAAAATATCTACCAAGATAAGATTTCTCCTTTGGTATTTTACATTGGTTGTACTGGACTATTGCCAGATCAAATAAAAGCAAAACCCATGACTGCTGAAGAAGCTGCTGCTAAATATCCAAATTTGCAGTTTTCTAAAAATGAGCAAGAAGGCACTTTTTTTGCAGTAGGTGATAGTATTCTCAGCATCTATGCCAAGACTGCATATTACAGCAAACTTATTTCTGTTGGTATAGACAATTAGAGGTTGTTTGCAAAGTCTAATTTATTACTCACCGCGCGACTTCCAGTCGCGCGCCAGGTGCTACCCTGCGGGAAGCAAGCTACGCATAGCGTCTCGAAAAGAGCTTCAGTCCTCATAAGAGGACTAAAGTCCTCACTACAAACCTTGAATTATTCACGCCGCTCTACTTAGTAGCGAATTCTATTCGCCTAAAATTTTTCAAACTGGTTGTTGAAAATAAAGCGAATCAGTTGCTTGAAATCAGTCTTTTCTCACCATGATGATAGAAGTTCTTATCTATACTGGCTGCAATGCTTCATAAAGCTCGGTAAAATACCATTTGTATAATAAGTATTTACTATATTTTGGTAATGCTCCATGTGTGTAATAACAAGCTCGTCATATTAATGTTGCTAAACGTACTCCGTAATAGTCTGTAGTAGTTGTTAGTATATTTTTAAAATTAACTTTACTCACTTTTCAGATCGCTAATAGCTTGTATAGCTTCAAAAATGAATTCATAGCATCTAAGTGTGAAAACTTTCTAGCAAATAATACGTATTTTAGATTAAATATATTGTATAGAAAGTTTTGTTAGCATTAATGATTTATTGGATGTTTCAGCTTTATCAACCAAATATTTGTTCATAACTGACCATAGGTTAATTCTCAGATAGCTATTACTTAGTTTAATTTACTACAGTAAAGTCAAATGTTATTTACTAAATAATTTAAAAATTAATACAGTCATTAGACAGGATATTAACGTCTTATTGGTATTATTTTGATGCACCAACGCAATGATGATGAACAACAATGGATGAAGATCAGCGCCGTTCTTATTGGCGTGCTAATACTGCTTTAATTCGTAATCTTTTAATTGTCTGGGCATTGGTTTCCCTAGTTTTTAGTATTTTGTTGGTTCAACCTTTGAATGCAATACGGTTTTTTGGCGTACCCTTTGGCTTTTGGATGGCTCAACAAGGGTCAATCCTGGTATTTGTGGCCTTGATTTTCATTTATGCCTTCCAAATGGATAAGCTAGACCGCAAATACAATCTCAGCAAGCAAGACCATAAATACAATATTAGGAAGTGAGGAAAAACCGTGTCAGTTGAAATTTGGACTATTGTATTAGTTGGGCTTTCTTTCGTCGCCTACATTTATATTGGTTGGCAATCACGAGTCGAAAATAGTAAAGACTTTTTTATAGCAGGTCAAGGGATACCTTCAATTGCTAATGGTGCGGCTACCGCGGCCGACTGGATGTCAGCAGCCTCCTTTATTTCAATGGCGGGGCTGATTTCTTTTTTGGGTTACGACGGTTCTATTTATTTAATGGGGTGGACTGGCGGCTATGTACTGCTAGCATTATTACTGGCTCCCTACCTACGGAAATTTGGGAAGTATACAGTGCCAGATTTTGTAGGCGATCGCTACTACTCTAATATCGCCCGTTTAGTGGCAGTAGTTGCAGCCATTTTCGTCTCCCTCACCTACGTTGCTGGACAAATGCGGGGCGTGGGCATTGTTTTTAGCCGCTTCCTACAAGTAGATATCAATACAGGCGTAATCATCGGGATGGTGATCGTCGGCTTTTTCTCTGTGTTGGGAGGGATGAAAGGTATTACCTGGACGCAAGTAGCACAGTACTGTGTGTTGATTTTTGCTTACCTGATTCCAGCGATCGCGATCGCCTGGTTTCTCACTGGTAATCCTGTTCCTCAGCTAGCATTTACCTTCAGTGATATTGCTGACAAACTCAATAAAATCCAGGTTGACCTGGGGTTTAAGCAGTATACTGAGCCATTTGTGAACAAGTCGATGCTAGATGTGCTGTTCACAACCATTGCCTTGATGGTAGGCACTGCTGGTCTACCCCATATCATTGTCCGGTTTTACACAGTAAAAAGTGTACGTGCAGCTCGCTATTCTGCTGGTTGGGCACTACTATTTATTGCCATTCTTTATACAACGGCTCCAGCCCTCTCGATGTTTGCCCGCTACAACTTGATTGATTCCCTGCATAATCATACTGTTGCAGAAGTGCAGCAGCTAGACTGGGCGGCCAAGTGGGAAAAAACTAAACTGTTAGCTTTTGATGACATAAATAAAGATGGCCGTCTCCAGTTAACACCAAATAAAGACACCAATGAAATCAAGATTGACCGAGATATCATTGTGCTTTCCACCCCAGAGATAGCTAACCTACCTCCGTGGGTGATTGGGTTGGTAGCGGCTGGCGGTTTGGCAGCTGCCTTGTCTACGGCATCAGGTTTGTTGCTGGTAATTTCCAGTTCTATCGCCCACGATATTTACTACCGGATCATAGATTCATCAGCCTCAGAACAAAAACGGGTGTTTGTCGGGCGGATTATGGTGGGTTTTTCCCTCGTCCTCGCCGGATATTTTGGGGTGAATCCGCCGGGATTTGTGAGTGAGGTGGTAGCTTTTGCCTTTGGTTTAGCTGCTGCTAGTTTCTTCCCGGTGATTTTTCTGGGGATTTTCGACAAGCGTACCAATTCTGAAGGTGCGATCGCTGGGATGTTGACGGGTTTACTGTTTACGATAATCTACATTGTCGGCGTTAAGTTTGGGGGTATGCAACCCTGGTTTTTTGGGGTTTCTCCCGAAGGAATTGGTACTTTGGGTATGCTAATTAACTTTGCTGTCACCCTAGTAGTTTCACGCCTAACACCACCACCTCCAGCAGAAATTCAAGCAATGGTAGAAGACCTCCGCAGCCCATTGATTGAAGAATCATTGGTTGAAGAATAAGGAATTGGGTGGGTATGGGGAATGGGGCATTTCTTCACTCCCTTATCTCTAAATACGGTTGGGATAAGCTTTTTCCTACCCCCTGCCCATTTCATGAGAATCTCACTACCACAGGATTTGAGAACGTTCATTTATTCTCCGGTTTTAGCAATCCTTTAGTGATTAATACCACCTTTGGCAAAGCCCTCAAGTAAAGATGAGATTATTACCCAGCTATTTTTTTATTGCTGACAATAATATTAAGCTTAACAAATATTGATATTGCAAAATTATTTTTTTGTAACAAAAATCAGGCATTTGGTATCCAAGATAACTTTTTACTAGTAAACTATCGCACTATCATCACACTTTAAAGTTTGAAATTGTCAGCTTTCTATTAAGTTAGTTGATTCATCAAGAGGAAAATTCATAAAGATTATGAGAAGAGAATTTAACAGACGTAAGTTTTTGATCTACGGTTCTTTAACTTTCGGAAGCAGCTTTTTTCTAAAAGCTTGTGCGAATAATCCCCCAAGCGCTACAGAGACAGTCGCATCTCCTACTGCTTCACCAGCTGCTGCTACTGGTGGTAACACCATCAAAGTAGGTATTTTGCACTCTCTGAGTGGTACGATGTCCATCAGTGAAAAAAGTGTTGTTGATGCTGAAAAATTAGCAATTAAAGAAATTAATGCTGCTGGTGGTGTCTTAGGCAAACAAATTGAAGCAATTACCGAAGATGGTGCTTCTAACTGGGATACTTTTAGAGAAAAGGCAACTAAGCTAATTGATCAAGATAAAGTTTCTGTAGTTTTTGGTTGTTGGACTTCTGCTAGTCGTAAAAATGTCAAACCAGTATTCGAGAGCAAAAATCACATGCTCTGGTATCCTGTGCAGTATGAAGGACAAGAGTGTTCTAAAAATATTTTCTATACTGGTGCAGCACCAAATCAACAAATCGAGCCATCTGTTGATTGGTTGTTGAAAAATAAGGGTAAAGAATTCTTTTTGGTTGGCTCTGACTACGTTTTTCCCCGCACTGCTAACACAATTATTAAAGCCCAATTAGAAGCTTTAGGCGGAAAAACAGTTGGTGAAGATTATTTACCTCTTGGCAATACAGAAGTTACGCCTATCATTACGAAAATAAAACAAAATTTGCCCAATGGTGGCGTGATTTATAACACTCTAAATGGTGATAGTAATGTCGCTTTCTTCAAACAATTAAAAGGGGCTGGATTGACACCAGATAAATATCCCTCTATGTCTGTAAGTATTGCCGAAGAAGAAGTCAAAGCAATTGGTGTAGAGTATCTCAAAGGTCATTACGCTGCGTGGAATTATTTTCAAACAGTAGATACACCTGCTAACAAAAAGTTTGTTGCCGCTTTCAAGAAAGAGTATGGTGAAGATCGCGTGACAAATGATCCAATGGAAGCATCATATATTGCAGTTTATTTGTGGAAGCAAGCAGTAGAAAAAGCTGGGACTACTGATTTAGAGAAAGTGCGAACTGCGGCTTATGGGCAAACTCTAGATGCGCCTGAAGGTAAAGTGACAATGGATGCCAATCATCACATCTCCAAAATTGTGCGGATTGGTCAAGTTAGACAAGATGGTTTGTTTGATATTGTCTATGCTACTCCTGCACCAGTTGAGCCAGTTCCTTGGAATCAATTTGTAAAAGAGACTAAAGGGTTTGCTTGTGATTGGACTGACCCAGCGAAGGGTGGTAAGTACAAGAAAGTTTAATTCATTAGTCATTAGTCATTAGTCATTTGTCATCGGTTAATAGTTACAAGCAACAAAGGATAAAGCCATAACCCACTATCTTAGAGGTTGTTTAAAAAGTCCTTGGCTGTGATTTTAGCACTTGTTGATCCCCCCTAACCCCCCTTAAAAAGGGAGGAACCGGAATTAAAGTCCCCCTTTTTAAGGGGGATTTAGGGGGATCTAAAACTTTTAACACCAATAAGAGGGCTTTTCAAACACCATCTTAAATAGCGGTGTATTAAGTGCCTAATAACAAAAAGTTAATATGTAGGAAAAAAAGTGTTAACAGGATTTTTAGAAGCTGTATTTAATGGCATTAGTATTGGTGCTGTATTATTAATTGCCGCATTAGGATTAGCAATTATTTTCGGATTGATGGGTGTCATCAATATGGCACATGGGGAGTTGATGATGTTTGGGGCTTATACAACATTTGTTGTGCAAAATGTTTGTAAGCAATTGGGTGGAATGTGGTTTGAAGTCTATATATTTTTGGCTTTGATTATCGCTTTTCTTTTCACGGCTGCTGTGGGATTAATTCTAGAAAAAGGCGTGATTCGTTATCTCTATGGAAGACCTCTAGAAACTCTGTTGGCAACTTGGGGAGTAAGTTTAATTTTTCAACAGTTTGTTCGCAGCGTGAATTGGGTATTAGTAATTGGTCTAGGCTTATTTTCTCTGCTGTTTTTTGGAGGTTTATGGATTTTAAATTCTCGCACTGATTTGGGAAGGGTTCGTAACTGGATTGTGGCGGTAATATTTTTACTATCGCTGGGAGTGACAATCACAACAGGCAATTTATTGAGTCAAACTTATCAGCTAGCAGTGACTCAACCTTGGTTTGGCGCTCAAAATGTGGATGTAACAGCACCTACTTGGTTACAAGCGGGGATATCTTTGGGTGGTGTGCAATTTCCCTTTGCTAGGTTATTTATCATTGCTTTAACAATAATCTGTGTGTCGGGAATTTATTTATTTTTACAGCATTCTAGCTGGGGTTTAAGAATTCGGGCTGTGACGCAAAATCGGAGTATGAGTGCTTGTTTGGGTATCCCAACTCAAAAGGTGGATGCAATTACTTTTGCACTGGGTTCTGGTTTAGCTGGTGTAGCCGGATGTGCGATTAGTTTACTCGGTTCTGTAGGGCCAAATACGGGACAAAACTATATTATTGATACTTTTATGGTTGTTGTCGTTGGGGGTGTGGGTAATTTAGCCGGGACGATTGTGGCTGCTTTGGGTATTGGTACGGCTAATTTTTTAATTGGTTCTGGGACTTTGGCTTTGTTGTTTACTCCTGTTAAACCTTTGGCTGATTTGTTTACTTTTTTTGCGACGACGAGTATGGCTAAGGTGATGGTGTTTGCGCTGATTATTGTGTTTTTACAGTGGAAGCCTGGGGGGATTTTTCCGCAGAAGGGACGTACTGTTGATGTTTAACGAACCGCAGAGACGCAGAGGACGCAGAGAATGAAGAAGAGGGGAGGAGGGTTATTAATTGAGGTAGGGGTGGTGGTTGCGATCGCACTCTTCCTTATAATTGTTATGCCAGTGCTGCTTTCAGAGTTTCGCCTGAATTTGTTGGGGCGATTTTTGTCACTGGCGATTGTGGCTTTGGGTATCGATTTGATTTGGGGGTATACTGGTTTACTAAGTTTGGGACATGGTATCTTCTTTGGTTTGGGTGGATATGCGATCGCAATGTACCTGAAACTCCAAGTCCCGACTGGTGAATTACCTGATTTTATGGGGCTTTATGGGGTTACGGAACTTCCCGCCTTTTGGCAACCTTTTTATTCTTTTCCTTTGACAATAGCTTTGGTGGTACTAATTCCAGGGTTATTGGCGGGATTATTGGGATATTTGGTTTTCCGTAATCGCCTCAAGGGTGTTTATTTTTCCATCTTGACTCAAGCAGGAACTATTGTATTTTTCAACTTCTTTAATGGTCAGCAACAATTTTTCAACGGTACGAACGGACTGATAGATTTTACAACCTTGTTTGGGGCAACGGTCAGCGATGCCAAGACGCAGTTTGTTTTCTACACGCTGACGGTAATATTTCTCGCAATCACCTACGGTATTTGTCGCTGGTTGACAACTGGACGCTTTGGGAGGTTATTGATAGCGATTCGTGATGATGAAAGTCGGGTAAGATTTTCTGGCTATGACCCTACAGATTTTAAAGTGCTGGTGTTTGCAGTTTCAGGTGCGATCGCAGGCATAGCAGGAGCATTTTACACTATTCAAAGTGGTTCAGTCTCACCCAGAGCAATGGATATTGCCTTTTCGATTGAAATGGTGATTTGGGTAGCTGTAGGCGGACGCGCTACTTTAATTGGCGCAATTGTCGGAACTTTGTTAGTAAATTATGCCCGCACTTTTTTAAGCGAACAATTTGCCGAAATCTGGCTATTTTTCCAAGGCGCATTATTTTTGATAGTTGTCACAGTCCTTCCTGACGGTATCGTGGGATGGTTGCGTAGCCAGAATATTTCTCTTTTCCACCGCCGTCAAGAAATTGCTACATATCCCACCTTGGAAGAAGATCCGGAAGTGCAACATGAACGCGAAAATATTGGAAACTGAAAACGTAACTGTTAGTTTTGACGGTTTTAAAGCTTTAAATCAGCTTAACTTTAGTATGGATGTGGGTGAATTACGAGTAGTAATTGGCCCCAATGGTGCGGGAAAGACAACGTTTCTGGATGTGATTACCGGGAAAGTGCAACCAACTCTTGGGCGAGTTTTATTTAAAGGAAGAAACCTGCGTTCTTTACCTGAATATAAAATTGCGCGATTGGGAATTGGACGCAAGTTCCAAACACCTCGAATTTACTTAAATTTAACGCCCCGTGAAAATTTAGAAATTACCATCAACAAGAAGAAAAATGTCTTTTCTACATTGTTTGAACATTCTAATGCTGTTGAAAAGAATAATATTAAAGGATTATTAGAAACCATCGGCTTAACGCCGAAGGCAGATATTAGAGCAGGTTTACTTTCCCACGGAGAAAAGCAACGTCTAGAAATTGGGATGTTAGTGGCACAATCACCTGATTTATTACTTGTTGATGAACCCGTTGCTGGTTTAACGGATGAAGAAACATACAACATTGGTGAATTACTTCTAGCATTAGCACAAAGTCATTCCATTTTAGTAATTGAACACGATATGGAATTTGTGCGTCAAATTGCCAAGAAAGTAACAGTGTTACATGAAGGTTCGGTGCTGTGTGAAGGGAATTTTGAGGAAGTGCAAAATGACTCTCGTGTAATTGAAGTGTATTTGGGAAAACAGGAAGAATGAACACAATTCAGGGGCAGCGATGGTAAAGTCAAATATATGTGGAGGTGGTAACTATGACTCAAACCCTACCCAAGTTAGTAACCTTTGAACAATTTATTGAGTGGTACCCCTCAAATGGGGCGCGATATGAACTACATAAAGGAGTCATTGTAGAAATGCCACCCCCAACTGGTGAACACGAAAATGTTGTTGGATTTTTGGCGGCACAGATAACCTTCCAGTTTTTGCAAATAGGACTTCCGTTTCGTATCCCCAAAACTGCTTTTGTCAAAATTCAGAGCAATAACTCAACCTATTCTCCTGATATTTTGCTATTAAATCATGACAACCTCGTGAATGAACCTCTGTGGAGTAAGCAATCGACCGTTATTCAAGCTGCATCTATCCCATTAGCTGTTGAAATTGTTAGCACCAACTGGCGAGACGACTACTATGACAAGTTCAGGGATTATGAAGAGATGGGGATTCCTGAGTATTGGATTGTAGACTATGCTGCAATCGGTGGCAAAAGATTTACTGGTAATCCTAAACAAAAAACTATTACAATTTGCGAATTAGTTGACGGAGATTATCAAATGACTGTGTTTAGAGGAAATAATTTTATTGCATCGCCTTTATTCCCCCAACTCAACTTGACAGCACAACAAATTTTTGATTCTGCTTTGTAAGTTTCGGTTTGAATAAAAACTGAATTTTATTATGCTAAAAATCTCTGACCTCAACGTTTACTACGGCGAAAGCCACATTCTCCGCAATGTAGATTTAAGCGTACCATCCGGGCAAATGGTCTGCCTAATCGGACGTAATGGCGTAGGTAAAACCACCCTACTCAAAACAATCATGGGTTTACTCAAACCCCGTAGCGGTACTATTAACTTAGCTGAAGAATTAATCAACTCGAAATCTCCCGACCAAAGGGCAAAGTTGGGAATTGGTTATGTTCCCCAAGGGCGAGAGATTATCCCCCGTTTGACAGTCAAAGAAAATCTGCTGTTGGGGTTGGAAGCTAGACGCAAACCAGTAAAAAAAGCAGAAATTCCAGAGGAAGTTTTTAGCTTATTTCCGGTGTTAAAAACTATGCTTTCGCGGATGGGTGGTGATTTGAGTGGGGGACAACAGCAACAATTAGCGATCGCACGTGCTTTAATGGGAGAACCTCAATTACTCGTCTTGGATGAACCCACTGAAGGCATTCAACCCTCCATCATCCTCGAAATTGAAGCAGCAGTCCGTCGCATTGTCGAAACCACAGGCATTTCAGTTTTATTGGTAGAGCAACACTTACACTTTGTCCGTCAAGCTGATTATTATTACGCTATGCAAAAAGGCGGTATTGTCGCCTCCGGTTCCACAGCCGAACTTAGCCAAGATGTGATTCAACGCTTCTTAGCTGTTTAATTTGGGAGATGTCTATATCAATTGTGTCAGAAGCAATCAAGTCTGCGGCTTCTTGTAAAAGCTCATGTTGTTCCTTTTGAATTGCTTCTAAGCGATGAGAAATTTCTACTAATCGTTGTTTTTTATTTGGTTGAAAACTTTCAGGTAACAAAGCTGGCAGATTATCAGTTATTTTAGTAGCTGTAATTTTTTGAATACCAAAACTGCCAACTTTAGCTAAGGATAGAAAACTAACTTTAATCAAAGCCAGAAGTAATTTTATTGGAACTTGGAGTATTGACCAACTAGCTGTTTCAATCAAGCGGACAATTGCTTTGATAATGCTCCAAAGCAAGGCAAGTGCAAACAGCAAAATCACTATACTAATAATTGGGTGATTAGTCGCCCAACCTAGTACTTGAACTAACCTAAAAAATATCGGGTGTTGTGTCAGCCAATCACTTACAGAAGATGCCATTACATCTTTAACTGCTCCCGATGTTGTACTTTTAAATTTCTCAGCAGTTTGCCAAGTTTCCTCTAGACTTGTCGTAACTGTATCAATTGCTTTATCGGTTGTTGTATTCAAAGACTCCCTAACTTGTTGTGCTGAGTTACTTAGAGAGTTAACACCTCCGCCTACATAATCTTTCACATTTTGTAAGCCTTGCAAAACTCCGTTAGGCAAGTTTATGTCTATTTGGGATGCCATAAAACATTTCACCGAGGTTGAAATCTAACCCGCAAACCATCTTTAGGGCGATTAGTGGGAATCGCAACTACTTCTAAACTTTGATTGGGTAATATTTCCCAATGATAACTACGTAGAAGATGAGCAGCAACAATCTTCATTTCCATTTTGGCAAAAGCTATGCCAATACAAATGCGTGGACCACCGCCAAAACCAACTAAACTAAAAGGATATTTTTTGTGTTCTTGCCGTTGAGGACTAAAACGGTCTGGGTCAAAGAGTTCTGGCTCAGAATATATTTCTTCAATTTGGTGAGTAACTCCAATTGAGTAGTATAACTGCCAACCAGTAGGTACGTGATAACCATTCAATTCAAAGTCTTTAATCACACCACGAAACCCACCGCCGACAGGTTGATGCAACCTTTCAACTTCCCACAAAACCTGCTCCAAATAGGGCATTTTCCCTAATTGTTCTAAATCTAAATCAGCTTGACTTGCAAGTTGCAATTGTTCAACTCTTGCTTTTTCCAGTACTTCTGGATGACGGGCTAACTCTGTACAGAACCAAGTCAGCATCGAAGTAGTAGTCTCATGTCCAGCGAAGAGTAACAGCACCGCTTGGGCAATGATTTCTTTTTCACTTAGGCTGTTACCGTCTTCATCCTTAGCTTTGATTAACAGGCTAATGGTATCTTTAGTTGGGTTTTGCTGACGTTCTCTGACAACTTGAGTGAGATGCTCTAAAATCTGATTACGAGCGGCTATAGCTTTACCAAATGTAGTAAATGGTAGAGGCAACGGATTAATAGCAAACAGCCCATTCGTCAAAGTTGTAAATAACTGACTAAGGCGTACACATTCCGGCCCAGCACGCGTACCTAACAATAATTGACTCGCAATATCAAATGTCAGCTGTTTAAACTCTTGGAACCAAGTAAACTCCTGTTTTTTCTCCCACTTTTGGAGATAACTACGTGTAATATCTTCCATTGTGGAGAAATAATTCGCCAATGCTGGTCCGTGCAACGCCGGCATCATCAAGCGGCGGTTTCTGCGGTGTTCCTCTCCATCTTGGAGAAAAAGCGATTCACCCAGTAATGTCTTGAAATTATCAGGCCATCCCTCACGCCAAGAAAAATTCTCGATATGGCTTGACAAAACGAACTCTAATGCCTCCGGCCCTGCCATTACTACAGTAGGTCTGCCAAGAAGATGGGTTTTGAAGATGGGCCCATACTGGCGATAGCGCTTTTTGGCAAAATCGCGGTCGAAAACAAAGGAGAGTGTTTCACCTAATACAGGCAAACCAAAGCTTCCAGGAGGAATTTGATTAGTTTTCATATCTCTAGCTCGAAGCACTAGTATAAAACCGCAACGCAAACCGCCAAAACCAAGTAGAAGCGAAAAACAAGGCTACTGCTAAGATTGCTGCACCTATCAACCAGCTAATTTCACTCCGACCCAACAGCGCTTGGGCTGGTACAGTGGTTAAAAAAGCTACTGGCATCACAAAAGTGAAGAAAAAACGGTAAGCAGTAGGATATGCTGCAATGGGATATCGTCCAGCTTCCAATAAACCACGCAACACTTCAGTAACGTTGTATATTTTGACAAACCAAATACTCATTGAACCCAGCATAAACCACAGGCTGTATAAAATTACAAAGCTGAACAATAACGGCAGCACACCAAGTAGATAGCCGTTTATCCCTACACCAAGGCGTTTACCTGCATAGCCAATGATAATACTACCAAAAATTAGATCCGGCAGTCCCCAAGGGGAGAGGGTATGAGTCGAAAGCCAAAACTGGCTGCGAATAGGTTTTAATAATATAAAGTCCAAAGTGCCTTCTTGAACATGACGGACAATGCGGTTCAAGTTAGACACTAGAAAAGTCGCAGAAAATCCTTGTAGTAAAGTAAAAATTCCTAAAACTACTAAAGCTGCTTCCCATGACCAGCCACTAAAAGTATAACCAGTGCGGTAAAACAAGAATAATCCAAAGAGGCTACCCGCAAGATTTCCCAAGCTGGTAAGGGTAGCGACGAAAAAATTAACGCGATACTCTAACTCAGATGCGATCGCAGCACCCCAAAATAGTCTTAGTACTTTCAAATATCTTTGCATCTTGCACCTCTAACCCAAAATGTGCCATCTGTCACTAAAATTTCTAAGATTACACAAGAACTTTACGTAAATTTAATATTACTTTTTATTCAGCAAAATTGCTAAACGTTAAGATGTTGTGGATATATTGTTGAAAACTAAAAAATTCTAATGCATTTAAATTTACCAGACCTAATTACAAAAATTGGCTACTTTGGAGTATGGGCAATTATCTTTGCTGAATCTGGCTTGCTAATTGGTTTTTTTCTGCCAGGAGATAGTTTGCTATTTACTGCTGGATTTCTCGCATCTCTTCCAAAATCAGGGTTTAATATTTGGGTTCTGATTTTTGGTGCTTTTGTTTGTGCAGTCCTTGGTGATAATATTGGCTACGCTACAGGACATAAATTTGGCAGAAAATTATTTCAGAAAGAAGATTCATGGTTGTTTCATAAAAAACACTTGGTAAAAACCCAGGATTTTTATCATAAACATGGCAAAAAAACACTAGTTTTGGCCAGGTTTACACCAATAATTCGCACTTTTGCGCCGATTGTGGCTGGACTTGGTGCGATGCATTACCGAACATTTATGTCTTACAACTTAATTGGTGGCTTTCTTTGGACATTTGGCATTACCCTATTAGGATTTTTCTTAGGAAAGTCTCTGCCACCTGAACAAGTAGATAAATATTTATTACCAATTATTGGATTAATTATAGTTGTTTCTTTAGTGCCATCAATGATTCATGTAATACAAGAAAATCGAGCAAATAAAAGTTAAAATAATTTTTTACTTCGTATAGATATTAGGTAGATTTATTTACTTAATATTGCTAAATATTGGTGATATATGGCTAAACTATCTAACGAACTACAACGCTATTTTTTTGAGGAAGAACGACCAGCAAAAGTGACTTTGGCAGAGATTCTATTGTTAGCGCAAGAAAGAATTTTTGGATTTTTGCTAGTTATCCTATCTCTACCTTCTGCTTTGCCAGTTCCAGCGCCGGGATATTCAACTCCTTTTGGCATCTTGATTTTTCTGTTAGCGATACAGTTAATCGCTGGTGCCAAAACCCCCTGGCTACCCAAGCGGATGATGAATCAGCCTATCCAACTCACAACAGTTCAGGGTTTTTTGAAAGCAGGAATTCCTTGGTTAAAAAGAATTGAAGCGATCGCTCGTCCTCGTCTAAACTATATCTGTACTACTTTACCCGGTAGAGTAACCATTGGTATAGCGATCGCTTTGATGGCAATTTCCATGATGATTCCGATTCCGGGAACTAATACCCTACCAGCAATGGGAGTTTTTGTAACCAGCTTTGGCTTATCGGAAGATGATGGTGCTATTAGCCTAGGTGGTTTGGTAATGTGTGTGATGGGTGCAGTTTTGACTACTTCCATACTGTTGGCGTTGATTTGGGGAGGTTCTAGTCTTCTCGACATCATCAAGACTTGGCTAGGTCGTTAAATAGCAAAAATACTACTTAAGTAGAATGACACAGAAACAGCAGAGTTTGATAATCTTCTCATGGCTATTAACCTGTATCTATTCCTAGAAAATCTCCTCTTTTTTGTAATTGCCACACTTTTTATTGTGGTTGTGAACTGGGGGTGGAAACACACAAAGCCTTATACGCTACCTTTACCATTTCCTGGTTGGTATAAAATCTGGTTTGGCTCAGTGCAACTGCTAGGAGGATTACTACCCTTAGTAGTGATGCTATTGTGGGGTGTCTGGTGGGGCGATCGCACTGTGTTGACTGTGCTTGGTTGGTATTTTATTATATTAGGATTGCAAATCATCTCTGAGATAGTCACACTCAGGCAGTTGCAAAATGTAGTGTGGGTAATGGTTCCTTATATATACTTGCCTTACCGCTTCTGGCAGTTATATGAGGGTTTGACACTTTTAGATTCTAGAAATGAGTTGGTATGGATACGATATTTATTGATTTTTGAATTGGTATTATGGATTGTTAACTACGTTATAGATGTTTCTCAATTGCCACGGCTGTTTCGCTGGGAAGTAGAATCAAACTCTGATCTTAGTTAGGGATTAATCGCAGAATTAGCCATTTTTATCAAAGAAGTGCGATCGCCTGCTTTCAACCCAACAACATATTGCACACCCTGTTGTCTCCAAGTCAAAGTAGCATCTGAGCAATTAGCACCACAAGTAAAATCCACAAAATAGCCAGTAATACCTTTAGCTAAGGATACAGCTTTACCATTCAGGCGGGGGGTTTTGCGGGTTACTGCTTCAGCAGAAATCACACCCAGACGACAAGCAGTTCCACCACTACAATCAGGACTGAAACCGAGCAAAATCTCGTAGTTTTTTTGTGTAGCAGCTTCTATAATTGCGTAAATTCGATTTTCCCCATCTGATTCAGGAATAAACTTCGGTAACAGAACCCTAATCTGAGTCTTTTGCTTTAATTTAGGCAAAATAGGTTTAAAAACTGGGTGTACCTGGGTTTTACCCTGGCTTTGTGCTATTAGCTGGGACTGGTTATTTATAGTCGCTATCGCTGACTTGTGAAAGCTGCTAACGCTGACTAATACAAATACGCCACATACAGCACTGATATTTCTGAAGCTTGAAATCATCTTTGAAAACCTATTTCGTTCTAAAAAAGGAGTTAGGAATAATTGAAGAAGAATTCAGAATTCAGAATTTAGGAATCAGAATCAAGACACTCTCTATGAGACACTGCGCGAACGATAACGCGCTTGCGTTACGTAGTGAAGACCATCAAATTTTCAATTTAGTGGGCGTGCAAAAACGCTGATTATTCATCGCGCCAGTCATACAGAATTCATGCTGAACGCGAAGAGTGTGCCGGAGGTATTATTCTGAATTCTGACTCCTGAATTCTGTTCGATAATTCCTAACTCCTCAGTTATAACTCTTAACTCCTAAGTCGTAACTTTTTACACCGCACAACTCAACTCGCCGGCTTTTTGACTAAAGCGGTGATTCTCCCGATAATCTACGGGACAATCTATCACGGCGGGTACATCTTGAGCGAGGGCTTCTTTCAAAGTGGGAATCAAATCTAAAGCCGATTCAACTCGGTAGCCTTTTAAACCCATACTTTCAGCGTATTTAACAAAATCAGGATTGCTAAAATGCACAAAAGATGAGTTTCCTTTGCCAAATTGATTTTCTTGCTTCCACTCAATTAATCCATAGCCACCATCATTGAAAATTATGGTGACAAAAGGCGTACCTACACGTAAGGCTGTTTCTAATTCTTGAGAATTCATCATAAAGCCGCCATCGCCTGTTACAGCAACAACTTTGCGTTTAGGATGAACGAGTTTTGCTGCTAAAGCGCCAGGAATGGCAATACCCATAGCCGCGAAACCGTTGGAAATTATGCAAGTATTGGGGCTATGGCAATGATAATGACGGGCCATCCACATCTTATGTGCGCCAACATCAGAGATAACGATATCATCTGGGCCCATCACTTGCCGTAAGTCATAAATTAACTTTTGTGGCTTAATCGGAAATCCGTCATCATGGGCATACTGTTCATAATCAGCCCGAATATCTGACCTTAAGCTGATAGCAAAAGGATCGGGTTTACCTTGTCTGTCTGCTAATTTTAGAATTTCATAGAGGGAATCTGAAATATCTCCCACGACTTCGGCGTTAGGAATATAACTACTATCAATTTCCGCCGGACTTACCCCAATATGCACAATCGGAATTTCACCATTCCGATTCCATTTTTTGGGGGAAAACTCAATCAAATCATAGCCGATCGCAATTACTAAATCTGTGTTATCAAAACCGCAGGTAATGAAGTCTCTTTGCTGTAATCCCACTGACCACAAAGCCAATTGATGTGTGTAGGGAATCACACCTTTACCCATGAAGGTATTAGCAACAGGTATATTCAGCAAAGTTGCAAATTGCGTTACGGCATCACTGGCATGAGCGCGAATTGCCCCATTTCCAACTAATATTAATGGGTTAACTGCTTGGCAAATTGCGGCTGCTGCTGCCCGAATGCTAGCAAAAGATGCATAAGTTTTTTCGCTATTATCCTTACGCAAAGGTTTGCCTTCGACAGGCATAGCAGCAATATTTTCTGGTAAATCGATGTGAACTGCACCGGGTTTTTCGGATTGCGATCGCTTAAATGCTTTCCGTACTACTTCTGGTGTAATACTCGGTCGCACAATCTGCTTATTCCACTTGGTAACAGGTGCAAACATTGCCACCAAATCTAAATATTGATGGGATTCGATGTGCATTCTATCTGTTCCCACTTGACCAGTAATTGCCACTAAAGGCGCACCATCGAGGTTAGCATCTGCTACCCCAGTCATCAAGTTGGTTGCCCCAGGGCCAAGAGTAGAAAGACACACCCCTGCTTTTCCTGTTAAACGTCCGTAGACATCGGCCATGAATGCTGCACCCTGTTCATGACGAGTTGTAATAAATTTAATCGAAGAATGTTTTAGCGCTTCCAAAACATGCAGGTTTTCTTCGCCAGGGAGTCCAAAAATATATTGCACTCCTTCATTTTCTAGGCACTGCACCAATAATTCTGCTGTATTCATTTTATTTCCCGACAACTCTATTAACGAATAAGACTTTTGTTTTTTGTCATTAGTCATTTGTCCTTTGTCCTTTGTCCTTTGACCAATGACCAATGACCAATGACCAATGACCAATCATTTAACCCACACGGTTTTCACATTGACAAACTCATGTATACCTTGGATGCTCAATTCTCTGCCATATCCAGAACGCTTAGTACCACCAAAGGGCAACCGAGGATCGGATTTGACCATACTGTTGATAAATACTGCACCTGCTTCGATTTCCTCAACCAAGCGATCGCATTCTTGGTCATTCGTTGTCCAAGCGCTTGCACCTAATCCAAAGGGACTGTCATTAGCGAGTTTAATGGCAGCATCGATATCAGGAACCCGGAATAACAAGGCTACTGGGCCAAAGAATTCTTCTTTTGCAATTGGTGTGTCAGGCGGGATATCTATGATAATCGTTGGCGGATAAAAGTTCCCTGGACGATCTGATAAAGGATGTCCGCCGGTGAGGACTTTACCACCACTTTTGGTAGCAGCTTGCACTTGTTGATCTAAATCCTGGAGAATACCAGGTGTTGCCAGTGGGCCTAAATCGGTATCCGGTTGCATAGGATCGCCTACTTTTAGCGCCTCGAATTTTTCTAAAAGCAATTTTTCAAATTGATCTGCGATCGCTTCTGCGACAATAAAACGTTTCGCTGCAATACATGATTGCCCGTTATTCAACATCCGTGCTGTAGTAGCTGTGACAACTGCTGTCTCTAAGTCAGCACTTTCTAACACAATAAATGGATCGCTTCCTCCCAATTCCAAAACGGTTTTTTTAATTTGTTTGCCGGCGGCGACAGCGAGGGATATACCTGCTGGTTCGCTTCCAGTTAAGGTGGCAGCTTTTACGCGGTCATCAGCTATTAAATCGGCAACTTTGGCAGCGCCTATTAATAGAGTTTGAAACGCACCTTCAGGAAAACCCGCGCGTCGGATAATATCTTCAATTGCCAAGGCGCACTGCGGCACGTTGGAAGCGTGTTTGAGTAAGCCGACATTTCCCGCCATTAATGCTGGTGCAGCAAAGCGGAACACTTGCCAAAAGGGGAAATTCCACGGCATCACCGCGAGAATTGCACCCATTGGTTGATAACGTACAAAACTCTGGCTGGCATCAGTTTTTACACTGACATCAGCCAAAAAAGCCGGGGCGTGTTCAGCATAGTAGCGACAGACGGCGGCGCATTTTTCGACTTCTGCGATCGCAGCTTTAAATGGCTTACCCATTTCTAGAGTCATTAACTTAGCAAATTCTGCTTTGTCTTGCTCTAAAATATCAGCAGCCTTTTGTAGCCATTGCGATCGTTCAGAAAAATCAGTCTGACGATACTTTTCAAAAGTCTGATTTGCCAAATCGAGTTTAGCAAAAATTTCTGTATCATTGAGCGCCTCAAAAGTTTTGAGCGTCTCCCCAGTGGCGGGATTGATGGTAGCGATCGCCATTACCTGACCTCCCGTTAAAAAATAGCTTCAGGTAGGCTTCCTAGTGTTACACAGATCAATTCTGGAAGCTACACCCAAATTTTAGTCTTTTAACCAAGAATTAGTCGCTTAATATTACAATTTTGCAATTAATTTTGAAATAAAAGATACAACTTAACTACGTATTTATCTTGAGAAATTAGTCATTCGTTATTAGTCATTTGTTAATTGGTTTTCCAATACCCATACCCAATACTTATCTACGAGAGACTGCGCCATCGACAATGACAAATGACAAATGACAAATGACTAATAGCCAATAATTGTTGGCACTTGCTGCAAATTTGTCTGATAAACCTTAACTAATCGATCAATACCTTTGAAACGATAGTCTCCCATTTCTTGGAAGTCTTCAGGTAGTGAAAGCATTTTATGAGTGGCTTGACTAATCACACATTCACTAGGGGGACAAACTGCTTCCATCCGAGCAGCAAGATTAATCGTCGCGCCTAATGCCGTATAATCTACCCTTTGGGAACTACCGACATCTCCCACAACAGCCTTACCGCTATTGATAGCAATCCGTAATTGCAGGGGTTCGTGCCAAAAACCATTGGCATTTAAATGTTCGAGACGAGTGAGCATTCCTTTGGCAGCAGTAACAGCGCGATCGGCGTGATCTGCTTGCGGTTCTGGAGCGCCAAAAAATGCCATAATACAATCGCCAATATATTTATCTAAAGTGCCGCCGCAAGTAAACACTTCTTTTAGCATTTCTTCAAATAAATTATTTAATAGTTGAGCGATCGCAGTTGGTGTTAACCGTTCAGAAATTGCTGTAAAACCTACTAAATCTGCAAATAAGATACTGATTTCGCTCTCGGCTGGTGCTAAACGGCCACCCGGTAATCCGCCTACAGAAATCAACTGCTGCACAACTGCTGGAGAATGATAGCGTTCTAATCGGTGACGAATCATCTCTTCAGTTTTGAGTTTCTCTACCAATAGCCAACGCTGCACACTCGAAGCTACAAGGTTTGCTAAAGCCGAAAAAAAGCTGAGTTCTTCCTCGCCTTCATTTGCCCAATGGTAAGAAGAAAGATTGGCATCGGCATAGAGTACGCCTACAACTTTATTTTCATCCCATAAAGGCACTGCCATCGCGCTACGAATGCCTTTGACTAAAATACTCTGTTCACTAGCAAACCGTTCATCCTGATGGGTATCGGCGGTTTGAATCACAACTTTTTCGTCAAATACCTTTTGACAGATACTCCGACTGATCCAACTTCCATCTGAGGGTAGATGTTTTTGTTGGGAAATATTTCTCGTAGCTGCGTTCACTAACTCTAATTGACCGCAACCATTAACATCAATTAATAGTCCCAAGCGATCAATACTATCAAGGTAACGAAAAACTACTTGCTGCACTTGAGAAAAAATTTCTTCTATAGATGCCGCTGCACAGAGATTTTTCGCTATGTCCACTAAGTCTTTGAGACGGGCAATGGTTTTGTCCTTATTGCTGATATTCCCATCCTTGCTATCAGCTGCAATCCATTGCTGTTGTAATTGTTCGACATTGTGCAGAATTGTTCTCTGCTCATTATTTTCCGAACTTGCGTGATACTCAGATATCGATTGAGCAACAGCGCTTGTGAGCATTACTACCAGGCTAACATTGCCCAACCAAACGATATCACCATGATGCAACTCTTGGGGACAGTTAATCAGATATTTATTGACTTGCGTCCCGTTTTTGCTGCCCAGATCCTCAATAGTCCACACACCGTCTGCTGTTTTCATCAGGCGAGCATGGTTGCGGGAGACTCCAGCAAAAGGTAAGTACAAGTTACATTCCGGCAAACGACCAATTGTGAATATACCTTGATCGACTGCGATCGTTGTCTCCGTATCTCCCTCTTTTAGGCGTAGCGTGAGTTCAGTCATGAATGTGATCCATCAAAGCTAGAGGTGCAAGCAACTCTCAGGTAAGTTCTACCCTATAGGTTAACCTCGCCTTTTCTTTATGACACTGTTAACTGCATTCCGACAACTGTATGTGACAGATATTACATTGAATCAGGCTATTTTGCTGGAGGTTTGTAGGATTTCCGCAAAATATCTGTCAAACTCTCGTTTCTCCGTGTCGTGCTAGTCGCTACAACGCAGAGGCTAGCGTCAAAAGGATTTCCCCCATGAGCGACTGATTTAATTGGGCGGTAATTCTAAACTAATGTGCTTCTCCCCTGGCTGGACAGTACTTTCAGGCTTGGGTTTCAATCATACTACTCAATCGCTACTCAAAAGCACCATCTTTAACCACATTTTTCGCGATCGCAAGCAAGCATCGCCCTAATCAAATGCTACTCATTCATTAGTGCCCATGTGGACTAAATATAATGTGACGAAAAGGGAATTTCGCAATGCCGCACCTGAATCCTTTACACAAGAGTCATTTTTTTACCCCTAAGAGACTGTCATGCCCAAACGCAAACACATATCTGCAATTGTACTTATCTTAACGTGAGTTCGATGAACCTCTCCCTCCCAGCCTCCCTCTCCGAAACGGAAAGCGAGGAGCAACGAAAAATTCAGCTTTTTGCTCCCCTCTCCGTGTCGGAGAGGGGTTGGGGGAGAGGTCAAATAAGACTTGTCGAACTCACGTTATCTTAATTTTAAGTTTGGTGTTTGTATGGTTCTTGGAAACTTTTGGTGATGATGAAAGATGGACTTACACTAAACGCTGTAGGGACAATTGATGAATTGCTCATACCTGAAAATCAGAGTTTTGGCTATTGTTTGTGTAAGCCCTCATCAAGTAGTCGATGAAATTTTATAAAGTATTGATCCAATGAATTCACCTTCCGCGCATCCGCTAATTGATGAGGTGACATTAACGACCGTTGTCCGTCGTATACTCGACAGTAAAACTGCCACTTTGGGCGAATGGCACTCCGAAGCGATCGCTCACCATATTGTTAATAACGTTACAGCCGGTTTGCAGCGCATTACTGGTATTGCTAACAATGGCAGCGAACAATTATCTTGGTCGGTAATTCTGAAGATTTTGCACCTACAACCAGAAAATGCTGGCTCTATTTTCAATTCCTCTAAAGACCCCACACACTGGAATTACTGGCAGCGTGAGGCGTTGATATATACGTCAGGAATCCTCAATAATTTGACTGACGACTTAGTAGCCCCCCGTTGTTTCGCGGTTACAGAACCGTCTCCTAATGTCGTCTGGCTGTGGCTAGAGGATATTCAGGGCAGTCCCGGCACTATTTGGCCCCTGGAGCGCTTTGGTGTGGCAGCCCGTCACCTTGGCTATTTACAAGGCAGCTATGTAATGGCGCAATTATTGCCTTCTGAGCTTTGGCTGAGTCGTGACTGGCATCGAGCATGGGTATCTAATATCGATAGTACTGCTTTAGAAGCGTTGCGAGAACCTGCTGTATGGCAGCACCCGCTATTAAAACAGATATTTTCCCCAGATATCGGCGATCGCGTCATGGACTTGTGGAGCGATCGCTATATCCTTCTCGATGCTGTGGACAAAGCACCCCATACACTCTGCCACTTTGATATTACGCCCAACAACTTGTTTTCTCGACGTAACGCAGATGGCAATGACCAGACTGTTCTCATCGATTGGTCTTTTGTTGGCTATGGTGTCTTGGGAGAAGACATCATAAATTTGGTGCTGGACAGCGTTTTCTTGTTGTTCGTCGATAGTTCATCACTGATACTCTTGGAAAAACTTGTGCTTGAGGGTTACTTAACGGGGTTGCGTTCTGCTGGGTGGAATGGGGATGAACGTGTTGTGCGCTTTACTTATGCTGCTTTCGCGGCACTTCATTTTGGTCTAATCGCAGGGAGGCTGTTAAAGCTAGTGCAAAACGAATCTCGTCATAGCTGGCTAGAGCAACGCTTTGGGCGAACTTTTGACGAGATTATCACATCAAGAGCGATCGCTATTACTCATGGATTAGAATTGGCAGACGAAGCCAGATTATTGCTTCCTTCGCTTTTTGTAATTAAGTAAGTTGGCGTTAAAAAAACTAAGTATGTTACGAAACGTAAATAACCTGAGTTCGGGTTAAAGATAAGGAGGTAAAAGCCACTCCAGTTGAAGGCTAGGTTTCTTAGGTTGATGACAATAAGCGATTAGGGATTTCCAAGAAATAAATTATCCAAATAAACAAACCACAGAGACGCAGAGAACACAGAGTGAAGGGAAATAGAGAGAATTTTGCTATCGACTTTGGGATATTTTTTTATTTGGAAGTCCCTTAATCCGCAAAGAACGTTAACGCAAAAATTAACGGGGCTTCGGTGTCTGGAATGTTCAATCTGAGAAATGTTCTTGAGTTGGTCGTTAATCGTCTCAATAATTGAGCGTTTACGGGACAAAAGCTTGTCATGAAGACGCATTAGCTTATTCTTCATATTGCGACGGGGTTTGGCAAAAAATTCAATTCCGAAGTCTTGTAAAAGTTGAGAAGCGAGTTTTTGGGAAACATAACCTCTATCGGCAAAGATTTTGCCAAACAGACCACTCAGTAAATCGGGTACTGGCTGACGGTCATCAACATTACCAGGAGTCAGAGATACATTTAAGAGTTGACCAAACTCATTGACGACCAGATGCAGCTTAAAACCAAAAAACCAATCCACATAAGTCTTGCCACGGGCGGCTAAACCTTCAAAAACCTTATGCCTAGAAATACGACGATTATGACATACCTTCAAACAAGTTGAATCGATAAAACCGATACCCGTACATTGTCCAAAACAATGCTTCAGATAGACACACAAAGGTATCAAGGTTGATGGCATCCATTCAATAAATCGTTGATAAGAAGGAAGACCTGGAAACGCAGAACTCCACTGCTGTTTTACTTGATTTAAATAAAAATGCTTGAAATTCCGGTAGTGATTTTGATGAAAAGCGATGATAATTGTCATGATTTCACTTAAACATAAGCTTTTACCACGGACACGTTTTATTCCTCCATGATTTAACAATTTTGGTTCTTCCGGTGCTTTTATGGTGATTACTAAATTTTAGTAAATTTTATTAACTACATTTTAATGATATTTATCCTTAAAACATAGACTGTGTAAGCATTGTAGCAGTTTCACGTATACTGAAATAATCCAAATAGCATGATTTATACTATAACACAGTAAAAATTAAGGCTTTCACGCAGTGTGCCGTAGGTATCGCTATGAAATTTACTGTAGAGCAAATCCTGAATCTGCCCGATATGAAAGTATTAGATTTTCAAGAAATTGAAGGGGAAGAAATAATTATAACGATAGAAAAAAGCGTTAACTATTCGACTTGCCCATCTTGTGGGCAAAATACTCAGAGTATACATCAAAATCATTGGCGGATGATTCATGATTTATCTTGGAGTAAAAAGCCAGTACTCTTAAAAATAAATCGTCGCCAGTTCAAATGTCATAAATGTAAAAAAGTCTTTAGTGAGAAATTGGATTTTGTAGATAAAAGTAAAGGATATACAAAAAGATTAGCAACAGACATAGTACAACAAGTATTAAATAGTAATATTCATAGTGTTGCCGAAAGGAATGGATTGAGTGATGAAGAAGTAGAATCAATGTTAAAAAAGCAAGCTTCACAAATATTAAATATTAATCTAAGCCAGGTAAAAAAGTTAGGTATAGATGAAATAGCTTTAGTTAAAGGTCAAGGAAACTACTTAGCAGTATTAGTGGATTTAGATACTCATAAGCCAATTGAAATAGTGCAATCACGACGAATAGAAGATATCCGTGAAGTAATTGCTGGCTGGGGATTTGAAGTACTTAATCAAATAGAATAAGTGAGTATTGATCTCTGGTCGCCTTATAAAAGCTTAGTAGAAGATTTAATGCCAAATGCTAACATAACTGCTGACAGGTTTCATGTGATGAAACAAGTAAATGATGAATTAGATCGGATGCGTAAAACTGAGAAGAAAGCAGCAATGTCGTTAGAAGATAAATCCGAAAAATCTCGCCAACTAGAGGCATTAACTAAAAGCAAATATAGTTTAATTAAAAATGAAGATTCTTTAAACGAAAAGCAAAAATCAAAATTAAACTCCGTGTTATAGGTGTCGCCGACTCTGGCTAAAATGCACGCACTTAAAGAACAATTCCGCCAGATATTTGAAACCACTAAATCTTGGGGAGATAGCATAACACAATTATTAGATTGGATGTATGATGCACGTTCATACTTTCCGAAAAGTCTAGGGACAATGGTGAGATGGTTTGGGGAAATAGTCGGTTATTTTGATGGCAGAACTACCAGTGGTACTGTAGAAGGAATTAATAATAAACTCAAGTTAATTAAAAGACTTGGGTATGGCTTTCGGAATTTTAGCAATTTTCGATTACGCAGTTTATTAAACTGGCACTTTTCTATTAATTCTCCATAAAAGTAACGGATGAACCACAATTTTTTGTGCCATTGCGCTTCAAACGCTTTACAGAAATCATCTACATGACAGAACAAAGCATCTAAACTAAACATAGGACAGGCTGCTGGATTTGTTGTTATTTTCAGCTTACTACCTGTCCTTTTCCTTATCCCGAACTCAGGTTAAATACGCTTAAAACCCTTACTAATGACCAATGACAAAGGACAAATGACAGCCTTAGTACAGCTTTGCATTAATTCGTAGCGAATTTCTCCATCATCTGGGCTACTGTATATGACCATTTGATTGGTTGGGCTGAATCATTGTGACGGACGATGAAATCAGTTATACGTTGCTGTAAGGTCTTGAGGTCAGGAAAATCATTTGGAGTCAGTAATTTACGTTGTAAAATGCTGAACCAAATTTCAATTTGATCTAACCATGAAGCATATTTTGGTAGCCAGACCACTTCCACCGTAAAATTCCAACCGTCTTCTTTTTGCTTCTGATTCAACCAAGCCTGTAATTGTTTTGGGGCATGGGTAGAGCCGTTGTCAAGGATTAAATAAATATGGCGCATACCCCGACGAATGGCTTCTGGTATCAATACTTCTAAAAGAAATCCTTGAAAATCAAGGAATGTTTTTGTTGGGCGACAACAACCATAAATCAGACCATCAGCAACGCTCAAAGCCGCAAAAAGATGTGTTGCTCCTTTTCGGGCATATCTGGCTGCAAAGTGAACTGGTTGTTTGACACCTGCCCCAATATTTGGATGTAAGCCGGATCGTGCTTGGATGGAAGTTTTTTCATCCACACATACCACCCAGAATCCAGCTTTAATCAAAAATTTTGCCTGAGCATACAGTTTAAGTACAGGGGTTGCTTTTGCAACAAAATTATCATCAATCCGATGCATCCAAGTATGAAACCGCCAAGGTTTTATCCGCTCAGATTTTAGCCATCGCCAGACTGTTGAAGTCGCTATGGATACTACAATGCCTAGCATGACTAGATGTGCTGCAATATCGCTACAACTCCACCTCGCCAAGGGAAGATCAAAATCCCTTGGGTTGCTGCAAGCGATGCCTGCGGCAACGCGAAGCGCGAACGCAGTAACTTTTGCTCGTATAATTGCTTCAAATATCCGAGGACGACCTGGACGGGGTGCTTCTTCTAGACTACGAGTTTGACACCAACGTTTGCGCCATTTCCGAACAAGGGCTTGTGAACAGCCGATATTTTGAGCAATTTGAGCATCTGTCCAATCTGAATTTTCAGCAGTTGTAAGTATTATTTTGGCTCGTTTGCCTTTGCTTTGCCCTGTTTTTCGGGCATTCGCTTGCTGCTGCAACAGTTCTTTTTCCTCTTCTGTTAGCTGCACCTTGTAGGTTTTTTGCCGACCAGCCATAGTACCGAATGCTTGAGGGATAGTCCACGTATCCTCACCTTACCGTCAACAATTTACCCCTGTCAATTCGCTACGAATTTAAGCAAAGCTGTACTTAGCCAGTTAGCTTTAATTTCGCCGACCTAACTTAATCAATTTCCTTTCTCAATAATTCTGGAATCTGAGAAGGGCGTTCAGCTACTGGAACTTCTGCTTCTTTTAAAGCAGCTAATTTACTTTGGGCTGTGCCAAAGTTAGGATCGCGTCCGATAACCGTTGCTAAAGTCCCTGTTTGCCGCCAACTTTTTCCTGGTGGCGCTTGTCTACCTGCAATGTAGGCAATTACTGGTTTATCAATTGCTTCAGCAATATACCGGGCTGCTGCTTCTTCACTACCACCACCTGGTTGACCGACTAAAACGATCGCCTCTGTAGTTTCATCCTCATCCAGAATTTGCAACCATTGGAGAAAGGAGGAACCAACGATCGCATCACTACCAATACTGACACTAATCGACTGCCCCAAACCTGCTTTTGTTAATTCGTAAGCAACTTCGTAGGTGAGAGTGCTACTACGACTAACGATTCCCACTGCCCCAGGAGTATAAAACTCACTAGGTTGAGTGCCTAAAAGAATTTTTCCTGGCACAATGATCCCCGGACTGTTAGGCCCGATTACCAAAGTTTCACAGGCTTCGGCTTTGCGGAGTAATTGCACCATATCCAAAGGTGGCACGCCAGCAGTGATAATAATAATCTGGCTAATATGAGATGCGATCGCTTCTAATGCAGCATCTAGAACGTCGTAAGGATCTACACAGATAATTGTTGTGTCAATTACCCCAAATTGTTTTATTACCTCCTCTACTAAGTCAAATACTGGCAGTCCATGCAGTTCCTGTCCGCCACATCCCGGATTGACACCTGCTACCAAATTCGTACCATAAGCTTGCATTTGAGCAACATGAGTGCCTGATATAAATTCACAAAAGCCTTGAATTATTACTTTACTTTCTGGCGTTAGGTTCATAAAAAATTACCGTAAGTTTGACAACCCAGTGAGTTAAGCCACAGGAGACAGGGGGAGGGTGTAGAGGAGTGTGGGGAGTGTGGGGGGTAAGACTTCTTCCCCATCCTCCCACACCTCCCACACCTCCCACACCCCTTGGATTTCTCACTTGTGAGAAATCCAGGCTAATGCCCAATTCCCAACAATATATTTACGTGGTAAAAATTAATAATTTTTGATTTGGAACAAAATCACAGTCACTACTTTTTATTAGCAGTTGGTTTAGCAAGACGAACTGCTGCCGCTACTGCCTCATCTAAATTTTCTACCACGAGTAGCGCATTGCTGTGGGTTTTTAGTGTTGCTAAATATTTTCTAGCAGCATCAAATTCAGAACCAGCAAGACGGATAACTAAGGGTGTAAAATGCTGTACTTGACGACTTTTACTACCATTAGAACGTACAACTTGTGATTCAAGTTCACTGTTGTCTTGCTCTACAACTCTGGCTATAACTTCAACCACTTCCTCAGTTTGAGGAATGCTACCCAGAAAGTTTATTAGTATTACTTGAATGCTTTTGTCAGCTTCCAGGATTTTCAGACCTGTCTCTAGGCGATCGCGGAAGGTAGTTGGTGTTGTATCTGTGAGGAAAGCATGACGTAAATTTAAACAAACACCTGGATTGCCACCAGCATTGGCGACTAAATCCAAAGTTGCCATCACTGAACCAGTACCATTACCTAAAATACCGATTTTACCGTGCATTTTTACACCATCCCAGTCACCTAAAATACCATTAATTTCAGTACTGGTATGACGGCTGATAATTTTTGCAGCCATCTCAGCCAGGTCTGGATGACGCTTGATTGCCCGTTCGTTAATCCTGACTTTACCATTAAGAGCCATAACTTGACCATTAGCACTGACTGCCAAGGGATTTATTTCGACTAAATCCAGGTCTTTTTGCACAAATAAGTGGTACATCTTCTCCAAAACGCTGCTTACCGACTGCATCAGCGTCCCTTGTAAACCCATTTTCAAAGCCAGTCTTCGGGCATAAAATGGCGAAAATTCCTGTTCCACGACAACATGGTGCATTTTTTCCCCAGCAGATTCCCAATCGATGTCTGCTTCTTTACAACCTAAAAGTACTGGTCGGCAGACAGCAGTGTCTAAAACTACCGCTAGATAAAATTCCTGGTTCGCATCGTATTGGGATTCTGCCAGCACCACTTCTGGCAATTCGCCCCATATTGGTAGACTAAAAATATTTTGAGCAGCTGCGATCGCATCAATTGTCGTTTCGGCAAACCTGACTCCACCCGCTTTTGCCCGCTCTGCTCCATGTACTTGAGATTTCAGCACAATCGGAAAGCGAATTTTTAAACGTTTCAAATCTGTAGGATGGTCAATCCGTTGGGAGGGCAAGACCGGAATGCCTATCTTCCCAAACCATTCTTTAACTTGATACTCTAATAAATCCATTGATACACCTTGTATTGACACTTTCCAAGCTTTTAGTGAATGCTGTTTTAATATTTTGCAGCACTTTTATTTAAAAATTAAGCTTTTGGCAGCTATAAAAATTTATTTTTCTACGTATCAATTTTATCGAACCCAGCAAATGAGGCATATTAATTTTGATAGCTAACCTGTTTGTGCCAGAGCCACAACAGGTAATTAATCTCCTCAGTAAGTTTCCCAGCATAGAAGATAACTACCATTTCTGTCAAAACCCTCTGACCTAGCACTGTTTCCTTAACCTTTGGATAAAATTTTCACAACTGCTCTGCAACCAAAATTTTACAGAATAGTAGCTACTCTAAATTTAACTGTCGCAAAATAATGCAGTGAAAATACTCAAAATTCCTATTATTCCCATTTTTTATTTGTAATTTATATCTGAAGACAGATTATTTAATCTTGCATCTAGTAGCGTGAAAATGTAGCGCCGCGAACAATAATTGCTTTTTTAATTTTTGGTTAAAAGTCAGAATTTGTGTTAGAAAGTTGGTCGTTCAGATTTTCAGGCTGTGGTTGGTTAAACTGTGCATTTGCATTCAACAAAACTAAAAAGTTCATTTCATCCTCTTAAAAATAATCAAAACAATATAGAAGTTAAGCGGGAAAGCTCTATGAAAGTAGCAGTCCAGCACGAAGATTTACAGCTTTTAGCCAAGACTTTGCAGGAACAATTGCTTGTAGAAGTCTCATCGGCTGAAGTCTTCGAGGTTAAGTGTGCCGTCAATAAAGACGGGTTAATGATTTTAACGCAACATGAATCAGATGTAATAGCTGACGCTCAGACAATCTTTGCAGTCATTGAGGAAGTACTTCAGTCTCTAGCACCCCACAGAGAACAGCGAGTACAATGTTTCCTCAGAGTTTCTGGTGAACAACTCCCTTATGCCAAATGTTTTCTACCCCTGAAGCAGACGAGAGGATGGGGAGATGAGGAAGTAGTGGGAGCAGGGGAGGCAGGGGGAGCAGAGGGGCAATACTTTTATCCGATTTCTTCATCTGCTTTGACTTATTCTCCATCACTTGATGAGACAGAGGAAGAGGAACTGTTTGACCCGTTTGCAGATGCGCCAAATTTACCGACTTCAAAAGCATTCGTAATCAAACCCATGCTGCTAGGTGTAGCCTTAGCGGGAATTGTCGTCTTAGGCAGTGGTGCTTACTTCTTGACTCGCCCTTGTGTAATGTCGGAGTGTAAAGAAATACAAAATGCCGAGCGATTAAAAACAAAATCTCCACAATTGATCCGCCGTGCTAAGTCTGAACAAGAATTAGTAGCCGTACAACAGCAACTTGCGGCAGCTAGTACAGCCTTGAATGTAATTCCTCGTTGGTCGCTTCGTTCCCAGGTATCAGAAGAACTAAAAGCAAGTTTGTCTGGACGGTCAGAAAAAATCAACCAGGTAGTCAAGGCTTTGCAGACAGGATCTTTGGCGACACAAAAAGTTCAAACTCCTGCATCTAGCCTAGAGGAATTACAAGCTAGACAACATTTATGGCGACAGGCTATAGCACCACTAGAAACTATAAGTCCCGACAGTGAACTCTATGGGCTAGTGCAAGGGAAATTGATTAATTATCGAGTTCGTTTGCACGCTGTAAATCAGCAGATATTTACTGAGGAAAAATGGCTAAAAAAATTAACAGCAGCAAAAGCTGTAGCTAGTGCTGCCGAAAAGCAAGAAAGTACTGCTAAATCTTTGAATGATTGGCAAAAGGTGCGGTCTACTTGGCTGGTGGCGATTAATGCTTTGAATAGTATTCCCTTAACTAGCCCTAGATACCAAGAAGCTGAAAAGCTGTTGGTAGATTATAAACCTAAACTGATGGCGGCACGCGATCGCGCGACTAAGGAACAATTAGCTGTTAAAACCTACCAACAAGTTCTTAGCACCGCCAAGCAAGCAAAGCTTTATGAGCAACAAAACCAATGGCAAGCAGCCGCGACATACTGGGAGCAGGCTTTACAAACTGTTAAAAAAATTTCCCAAGATAGCTTGTACTACACTCAAGCTCAGTCCCTCATCGAACCCTATTCAACAGCCCTTAAACAAGCACAAGAAAAAATACAAGTTGTTAGTAGTTTGCAACAAACCCGCACTGATTTGGATAAAACCTGTATTAATGAAATTCAGATTTGTACCTTTACCATAGACAATGCAGGAATCATTGTCCGTTTAACTTCTGAGTATGACCAAGTAAGACAAAATAACTTGGCTAATCCTTATTCTGAGAATTCTAGTACTGCTGTTGATATTACCAATCACTTGCAAATCTTACGAGAAGCTCTAGCTGTAATTAGTGACAATGCCAACCTGTCCCTTATCCTTTATGATTCTCAAGGCCAGGTAATTTATACTCGGACTTTGGGTGGGTAAAATCTGCCAATTATCAGAAAAATGGGTTTAAAACCTCGTGCTTCCAGCACGGATTTAAATTAATGAGTAAGGAGTAATGAGTAATGAGTGGATGAAAACATGGGTATTTACTCATTACTTATTACTTATTACTCATTACTTGTTACTCATTACTCATTACTCCTTCTTAAGAGTGCGTTCACGGCGGTGAGGATGTCAACAGGTGAAAATCTATTGTCAAAATTAAGCTTTGCCGCTACCTAATAAATATAGTAGCGCCATGCGAACGGCGATACCGCTAGTAACTTGCGATTGAATAAGACTAAATTCTGGATCATCCATCAATTCAGAACTAATTTCAACACCACGGTTAACGGGGCCTGGATGCAAAACTTTAACATTAGGTTTACAAAGTTGCAATTTTGTACGTGTAATGCCAAATAGCTGATGATATTCTCGCAAACTTGGCAATAAATGAGCCGTCATACGCTCCTTTTGTAGGCGCAGAGTCATCACAAAGTCGGCATCTTGTAAAGCTGGTTCTAGCTGCCAATGTAGAAAAAGTGGCGGAGTGGAGAAGTGGGGGGATAACTCCTGATTTCTGACTCCTAATTCTTCAGAAATGTACTCGGCAAATAATTTGGGTAAGAGGGTTGGTGGTGCTGCCAGATGGACTTCGGCCCCACTGGCAATTAAACTCCAAATATTCGATCGCGCCACACGAGAATGAAGAATATCTCCAACAATGGCAATCTTTTTCCCCTTTAAAAGTTCCAGTCGGGGGCTAGCTGGGTCAATTAGAGTAGTTATGGTAAATAAATCTAGCAGTGCTTGGGAAGGATGCTCATGTTGACCATCACCAGCATTAAGGACACTAACTCGTACACCTAAACGATCCATTTCAGCTGCGATCGCATTTGGTACTCCAGCCTCTCGATGGCGGACTACCATAATATCAGTTCCCATAGCCAAATAAGTCTTCGCCGTGTCGAGAATAGTTTCTCCCTTAGTCATCGAAGATGTAGCGGCGGCAAAGTTGAGCGTATCTGCACTTAAGCGTTTCGCCGCGAGTTCAAAACTGCTGCGAGTACGCGTAGAAGATTCAAAAAATAAATTCGCCACCACCTGTCCCTGCAAAGTTGGCACTTTTTTCGTCCGCCGCGATAGCACCTCTTGAAAACTGGCAGCAGTTTGCAAAACTGTATCGTATTCAGTGGTAGTGAAGTCGGCTAGGGAAAGAATGTGATGACGATTCCAGGTGGTAGTAGGCATATTTGAGGACTGGGGACTGGGGACTGGTGATTGGGAACTGGAGGACTGGGGGAGATAAGGGAGAAGTAATCAATGCCCAATGCCCAATGCCCCATTCCCAATCCTTTCAAGTTGGTAAATGGAAAACGTTTAAAGCTAGAGAAATTAAGCTGAGGAACGTTAAAAATCCAATTGTATCTAGCATTGTAGTCACTAACGGGCCACTAACCAAAGCAGGGTCAAGCTTCAGCCGTGTCAAACCCATTGGCAATAAAGTACCGAGTGTAACAGCCACAATTGTATTAGTTGCCATTACCATTCCGGCAATTAAAGCCACCCATCGTTCTTGGGGCCGCGCCCAAATTAAGGAAAGCAGGATCATTGTTGTGGCTAAAGCTAGGGCTGTACCTAAACCAGCTAGAAGTTCCTTGCGGAGAATTTTCAAGGTATCTTTGGGTGTTACCTCACCCACCCCTAAGCCGCGAATTGTCACCGTTAATGATTGAATACCAACAGTGCCACCAGTGTTAGAAAAAATCGGCATGATTACTGCTAAAACTGGCACTGCGGCAATTACAGATTGAAAAGGCGCGATCGCACTGGCTGCACCAATATACATAGCCATGATGCCCAATAGCCAAGGCAAGCGGTTGCGGATGGTGAGTAAGGGAGAGGATAAAGCTACTTCATCACCACTCACACCCGCGAGTTTTTGAATATCTTCTGTGGCTTCCTCTTCTAAAATATCCATGACATCATCAATGGTGACGATGCCAACCAATCGGTCTTCCCGATCAACTACGGGGATAGCGATTAAGTCGTAGCGCTGCATGATTCGCGCCACTTCTTCTTGAGGGGTTTCAGTTCTAACTTTGATGACGCGATCGCTAGAAATATCTTTGATGAAAACATCAGGAAAGGTAAATAGCAACTGGCGCAGTGAAACTACTCTTACCAGCGTCCGATTATCATCAGTAACGTAGGCGTAGTAAATCGACTCTTTGTCTTCATCCTGACGGCGGATTTTACTTAGGGCTTCCCCTACAGTCAATCCTTGCCGCAACCGAACATATTCGGTTGTCATCACCCGTCCAGCAGTGCCTTCTGGATAACCGAGAATCGTTGCTGTTGCTTGCCTTTGTTCTGGACTCAGTTCTTGCAATAGCCGTTTGATTACCCCAGCAGGTAATTCATCAAACAATTCTGCCCGTTCGTCGGGACTCATTGCTTCTACAAGTTGCACTACTTGGACATCATGGAGAGAATTAATTAGTTCTTCCTGCACCTCTGTAGGCAGATATTCAAATACATCGATTGCCTGACCTTTGTTGAGTAAACGGAATGCGATCGCGCGTTGTTTTTCAGGCAATTGTGTAATGTAATCTCCCACATCCACAGGTTGCAAGCGATTTAAATCCCACTTCAACTGGTTTAAATCGGTAGTATCAGTAAGCAAATCACGAATATCTTGTGTGAGCATGAGATATATCTCCTAAGTCTCCCCCGCGCTGGGAGACTTCCTCGCCAGCTCAGAGGAGGTTGATACTGCCATCTGGTGGACTATTGCCCATAAAATTTCAACAATTCAATATCGATATCTAAATTAAGGCATTGCTAGTCATCATCCTAACCCGGAATCGCACTCTCAGGTAGACACTGAATATTAGCATTCAGCATCTATAATATTTCTGACTAATTTAATTGCCCTAAAATTTAGGTAATTTCTGTGTACTTAAAGTAGATTTTACTACTGCTAGAAGCTATGTCAAGCCAATCAAGGAATTTACTCGCAAAATTCACAGAGTTAAAATATTTACAAACTTAATAAGTAGTCTTTTGTATCAAGCAACTTCATGCATAGTTACCTGGACAAAATTGAAGAATTCTGTTTGGATAAAGGCTGATATACAAGTAATATAATCCACGGCAATCAAAAAAAAGATTTTATGATTCTATTAAATGCTGGTGGATATACAAAAAAATCTATTTAGGAACTTCAATAATGGGCTGCGTCAGGCAGATGCACGCAGCCCGGTTTAGTATTTTGTGGTTTACGAAAGTACTGGTTGTGCTTCCAGATTTTGGGCTTTTTGCTTGAAGACGGTTGGTACTTCTGCGCTGAACGCTTCACCTTGAACCACTTCTGAGCGGAAACCATCAACCCCAACTGGAACATCGCCAGTAATGGTGGTGCGATAGAGGAGACGCTCTACATCCAAATGATCTAAATCTTGAGGAGCCAAATGCACTGTAGCGCGGTTGTCCCAGAAGGCGATATCACCATTGTTCCAACGGAAACGGGTGGTGTAAGCAGGCTTGGTGATTTGGTTGAAGAACAATTCCAGCAGCAGGTTGCTCTCTTGTGGTGACACGTCAACAATGTGCGAGGTAAAGCCAGGGTTAACGAACAACGCACGCTCACCAGTCTCAGGATGAACCCTAACAACTGGGTGGATTGAGACTAGTGGATTGACAGCAATACGCTCGGTGAACTTGCTGTTGCGGGGCTGATGCTTACCTCCATTGAAGCGATGTTCAGCTTTCAATGTGTCTGCTAGCGCCCGTAAAGGTGCTGACAAACCCTCATAAGCTGCAACTAGATTACTCCACTGGGTGTCACCACCAGAAGCTAGGAACATTAA
The DNA here is from genome assembly GCF_009873495.1 of Nostoc sp. ATCC 53789. GTDB lineage: Bacteria > Cyanobacteriota > Cyanobacteriia > Cyanobacteriales > Nostocaceae > Nostoc > Nostoc muscorum_A. Next base: position 5,379,681 of record NZ_CP046703.1, read on the forward strand.
CTGCACGCAAAATTGACGCTGCTGGTGGGTTAATTGCCGCAGTCACGTCTGTGTGCCAGGGGCCTCCACTGCGAAAACCATATTGCTTTTCATAGAGCCTACGGTCTACGGGTTTGATCTGCGGAAATCCCGCAACTGGTTCAGGTTCTCCAAGTGGATGCGCGAAAGTCACTTCGCCAAAACGAGATGTGAACTCAACCTGGGCAGCATGATCGATGTTCTGACCACGGAAGAACACAACTTTCCACTTTAATAGCGCTTTGCGAATTTCTTTGACTTCATCATCATTCAGAGGACGCGAAAGATTCACGCCGCTGATTTCAGCACCAATGAAACCAGCTACTTGTTTGACTTCAATATGCTTGTAGCCCATGTAGACTCTCCAAAGTTTGATTTATAAGGTGGTGTCCGCACTCGTCCTTTTCTTTTGGAATATTGCTATCCACTACAAGCAATATTCCAAAGGAAGCGGTCGTAGTTTTTAGAATCATACACTAAATCGATCGAATTACCGTAGTATAATGCAAATATATTTTTAGACTGCTGAAATAACAGGAAGTTCATAGCGTCTCATTTGTTAAAGATGCGTGCTGCGAGCTTATCTACATAGCACTCTACTAAGTCTGGTCATGGTGATATTGGTGTGAGCCGATATGTCATTACCCCTCACGAGAATGGAAACTTTTACCACAGTTCCAACCGGATAAGATATTAATTCGTAACACTTAATGTTTGTAAAACTAATAATTAGTGTATCATGTGAACTGTAATTTGCCTTACACATTCTTTGTATAGATTATGCAAACTCTATCTACTGCATAAGTATTTATCACGAACTGCGTACACCAGGACGGATGAAAAAGGGACTGGTACAGCAAAGCGGAATTCAAAATTAAAGAACTCTTAGGGACTGAGTTAAGAAATCAGCACGCTGCTCAAAGTCCCTCTAACAGAACTTTTCCAAGTCAAAGTATGAAGTTGACTGCCAAAAAGGAGGACAAAGAATTGCTAACAGCCTATAGCGAAAATGAACTGCAATTAACTGCCGACGTGCTGGTAATTGGTGGCGGCCCTGCCGCAGCATGGGCAGCATGGGCAGCCGCATCAGAAGGTGTCAAAGTAATCATTGTTGATAAAGGTTTTCTAGGTACGAGCGGTGCAGCTGCTGCCAGTGGTAATGGCATCATGGCTCCTTCTCCAGAAAATTGGGACAAAGTTTTATGGGAGCGTTATCGCGTAGGAAAAAACCTAGCTAACTTACGTTGGATCGAGCGTGTAATCGAAAAAACTTGGCTCAGTTTGCCTCTAGTTGAAAAGTGGGGCTATCGTTTTCCCAAAGAAAATGGGGAATCCGTGCGCCAGAGTTATTATGGCCCCGAATATATGCGGGTACTTCGCAAAAACCTACTGCGTGTTGGTGTGCAGATTCTTGACCAAAGTCCTGCTCTAGAGCTTTTATTGGCTGATGACGGCTCGGTGGCTGGAGCAAGAGGTGTGCAGAGACAAAATCATCGTACCTATACTGTTCACGCTGGTGCAGTAGTCCTGGCCAATGGTGGTTGTGCATTCTTGAGTAAAGCATTAGGGTGCAATACAAATACAGGTGATGGAATGCTGATGGCAGTAGAAGCTGGCGGCGAACTCTCCAGTATGGAAGCTTCTAATCACTATGCTATCTCGACTGCTTTTAATGCCACGGTGACAAGGGGTGTTCCCTTTGGCTGGGCTAGTTACAGCGATGAAGCAGGCAACGATCTTGGTGGCTATGTCAATGGTCGTCGCGATCCATCATTTCTTCCCAATGCCCTCCTGAAAGGCTCCGTTTATGCTCGTTTGGATCGAGCTACACCTGAAGTCAAGGCGGTGATTGAAAAGTCTCATTTCATATCTTTTTTACCCTATAAAAAAGCTGGCATTGACCCCTATACAGAACGAGTGCCTGTAACACTGATTTTAGAAGGTACAGTCCGTGGTACGGGTGGAATTCGGATTGTGAATGATAGTTGCGGTACAAAGGTTCCTGGCCTCTACGCCGCCGGTGATGCTGCATCGCGGGAGTTTTTAGCAGGTTTAGCTTCTGGGGGTGGTGGCCCCAATGCGGCCTGGGCAATCTCCACAGGACAATGGGCTGGAGTTGGCGCGGCTGAATTTGCGAAGAGTCTTGGCGCTTATGCTCATGAACGGGTGGTGCATCCTGCTGGTCAAGCCGGATTGCGTAGTCCATCGCAGTCTCCCACATCTGAAACATTCGATAGCGAGGCGATCGTGCGCGGTGTACAAGCGCAGATGTTCCCCTTAGAGAAGAATTACTTGCGCTGTGAGCAGGGACTTTTGGATTCTCTCGCCAAATTAGAAACGTTGTGGCAGCAGGTAAAGACGAACCCGAAACAAGATACAGTGCGCGATGTGGAATTTTCTCGGCGAGCGGCTGCTCTCACAGCTGTAGCACGATGGGCATATTTTAGTGCTTTACATCGCACGGAAACCCGCAGCGAACATATTCGTATGGACTATCCCGAAACCGATCCAAATCAGCGTTATTATCAGGCAACCGGCGGCTTAGATCGTCTATGGGTGAGGCGTGATTGGCTAACGGATGCGATCGCCTACGACGAGCAGATCGCGATCGCTACACCACCAGTACCAACCACTCAAATCACACCCTCTGTATCAAAGTTGTAGCAGGAGCAGTATCATGATCGAGCTTGTCAGTCATAAACTCTGTATCAATTGCAATCTGTGCGTCCAAGTATGTCCTACCAATGTCTTTGAGTCGGTACCTAACCAACCACCTACGATCGCTCGACAAGAAGACTGTCAAACTTGTTTCATGTGTGAGGCTTATTGTCCTGCGGATGCACTCTATGTTGCGCCCCAATCTCATACCAATGTTGCAGTCAATGAGGATGATTTAATTGAAAGTGGCATCATGGGTGAATATCGTCGCATCTTGGGTTGGGGGTATGGCAGAAAAAACAATAGTGAATTGGATACTGCTCATCAACTGCGCCAATTGCCGCGCCCCTATCAAAGTTAATTTGAGTGTTTAATTGAGTGTGGTAGCGACCTCAATTAATTGAAAACCTGCAAGTCACACCAATAACTGCTTCTTTTAGATGCTCTATATTACTAGTACCAACAACGGTAATTGGTGCTAGTAATATAGGGCAATTTGTCTTGGTTTAAGACCGCGTTTTTGAGCTAATTCTACGACGCGATCAACGATCGCACTGCTCCAAAAAGGACTCCCAATAATAATTTTCGCTATCCTAAGTATAAAATAACCTAAGTAAATCGTGTTTTAGTTTGCGATCGCTAAAATTAAGTACCCAGAGGCGTATTAACAAGAGATAATAATAAACTCACACCACCCTTAGCTGTTGTCCCATCAACCATTACAGAAATTATTCTGGCTTGGTTTAGGTAATTCACTTGACAGTCACAGGGTCGAATTTTGCAAGTTGTTCTGAACCAAACCATGAAAACATCTACCAAATTGCTAACTCGCCTGGACTATTACTACCAGCAAATCAAAACGATTATCCTGACTCGGCAGAATCCGATTACTGGTTTACTACCTGCAAGTACAGCGATTACAGCCCACGGGGATTATACAGATGCCTGGGTGCGAGACAACGTTTACAGCATTTTGGCAGTTTGGGGTTTAGGGCTTGCATACCGCAAGATTGACGACGACAAAGGACGCACCTATGAACTAGAACACAGTGTCATCAAACTTATGCGCGGGTTGCTATTTGCGATGATGCGACAGGCTCATAAAGTAGAGACATTTAAACATACTCAGTCGCTACTCGATGGACTGCACGCCAAATATAATACCGCAACCGGTGACATTGTTGTTGGTGATGATGAATGGGGACATTTGCAACTTGATGCCACGTCTATATTTTTGCTGATATTGGCGCAAATGACCGCAGCAGGATTGCAAATAATTTATACGATTGATGAAGTCAATTTCGTCCAAAATTTGGTTTACTACATTGGACGAGCCTACCGCACACCGGATTACGGCATTTGGGAACGCGGTAATAAAATTAATCGTGGTAATGCTGAGTTAAATGCCAGTTCCGTAGGTATGGCAAAAGCTGCTTTAGAAGCTATCAACGGACTGGATTTGTTTGGTGTGCGTGGTAGTCAAGCATCGGTGATTCATGTGCTACCAGATGAAATCGCCCGCGCCCGGATTACTTTAGAATCACTATTACCGAGAGAATCTGGTTCCAAAGAAATTGATGCGGCGCTGTTAAGTATTATTAGTTATCCTGCCTTTGCAGTGGAAGACTCACAGTTACGCGATCGCACTTTAAACGATATTATCAACAAACTCGCAGGTAAATACGGCTGCAAACGCTTTTTGCGTGATGGACACCAGACGGTTTTAGAAGATAATCAGCGCTTGCACTACGAACCGTGGGAACTCAAGCAATTTGAGCATATTGAATGCGAATGGCCGTTATTTTTCACTTATTTAGTTTTAGATGGATTATTTTGCGGTGAGCAAGAAAAAGTAAAAAAATACCAAGAACTTTTAGAATCATTACTTATAGAACAAGATGGTTTGCGTTTATTGCCAGAACTATATTATGTCCCAGCTGAAAACATAGAAGCAGAAAAGTTAGCACCCCAAACGCAACCACGTTTACCCAATGAAAATATTCCTTTAGTGTGGGCGCAGAGTTTATATTTTCTTAGTCAAATGTTGAGTGAAGGGTTGCTAGCAGTTGGTGATATCGACCCTTTGGGAAGACATTTGTGCGTGGGAAAACAGCGCGAATCATTGGTACAAATTGCCTTGCTTGCTGAAGATGAAGATTTACAGAAAAAACTAGAAGTTCATGGGATTGAAACACAAACGCCTACCCAAGTTGAACCGATTCAAGTGAGAAAAGCTGGAGAATTTTCAGCTATTTATACCCAAATTGGCCGTAACGATAAACTTGGTTTAACTGGGCGACCAGTTCGACGGCTGCGGAGTTTGACAACATCTAGAATCTTTCGGATTCGTGGTGAAACAATTGTATTTTTGCCTTCATTCTCCGACTCTCAACAATTTTACTTAACCCTTGATTACCATTTTCTGTTAGATCAAATTAGAAGCGAACTAGCTTACATCCAAAAATACTGGAGCGATTTAGGTCGTCCTACTCTGACTTTAATGTTGACGCACACCATGCTAGAAATCGGTTCTGAAGCATTACTAGAACTGATGCAAGAACTAAAAGATGGTGTTTGTAACGGTGTGCAAGTGAAATTAGGGCGGCTAAATCAGCTAATGTTAACAGCCGGAATCCAAAGAATTGATTTTCTTCCCAATGCAGAATTCTCGCGATCGCCAGTGAGAAATGCTGGCCCACGTTGCTATTATTTGGCTTATCATCCTGAGAAAAACTGGCGCTTAGGGCATACTCAAGAATTTCAGATGGAGTATGAAACTAACTTTGCATTATTACTTTCTTATTTACGCTCATCAGAGAATATTTACGAGCAAATTGAGTTATTGCAAACCTTAACTCGCTTGCAAGGCATGAACTTTGATACGGGGTATGGCGGCCCAGGATATCCTGTCACCGTAGCCGATTTACTCGATGAAGTGTATACCAAAGCTGGAGATTTAGGCATTTGGGCAGTGGTACGTCGGGCTGCGGGGTTAAGGCAAATGGTTGATATCAGCCTATCAGATGCAGTGACAAGTATTTTGGTGCGAGGTAAGCAAATTGCTGTGGGTAAAGCTTACAGTGAAGCGTCCTTGATTAGCGTACCCATGTCACACGATGAAATTGCCGATAAAATTAATCATTTTTGTCGTGAAGATATCCGCGATCGCGTCCTCACTCAAGAGATTTTAATCTATCTTGGCATCTTAATTCGCTCAGAATCCGAACTATTCCAGGGACTACTCACGCTGAGAGTTGGTTATCTCATCTTATTGATAACCAGCGAACTAGCGCGGGAATTACACGTTACTCAAGATGAAGCTTACGATCGCTTAATGCAACTTTCACCCTTTGAAGTGAAAATGCGCTTGCGTCAGGTACTGACTGGATATACTGGCATGAGTAACCTGTTGCGTCAGCAAGAATCACTGCATGTCAAGCAAAAAGAAAGTGATATTGCTTGGGTGGTGTTACCAGGAATCGCTGAAGAAATAGAAGTTCCACCAGGTGGTTGGCGGCGGTTTCGTCAAGCCGAAGGTGCGACGGGACGCGTACCAAAAGACTTTTTCAAGCAGGTTTGGCTATTAATGCAACATTGCAAAGGTCTAGTAATTGGGGATAAGCTAGAGCGCCGCAATCGTTTAGATAGTGAGATAATGTTGTCCGAGATGACAGCAGGGGAAAGAAATTTTGCTCTATTAGTTGAGCATTTGCTGAATAAAATCGAAGCTCCAGAATATCGCCAAGTTAATATTGAAGCATTAATCGAATTAGGAGCGATCGCAGCTAATAATCCCAAGCTGCAAATCGAAGAATATATTGTGTTAGATGTGTTAATTGGACACGCAGTGCGATTGGCGTGGCTAGAAAATCATAGTCAACGTAGCGATCGCTATGATGAGGATAAGGCGAGTGCGTGGCGATCGTTTTACAATACTTCTCCTAGAGATTGCGCTAGTTATATCTTGAAGGCGTTTAGGTTCTTGACGGAATTTGTGAAGGATTTTTAAACGCAAAGGGGCGCAGATGATGAGAGAGAATGATTTGAGTGGGGTGATTATTGGGTGTGCGATGAGGGTGCATACTGCTTTGGGGCCTGGTTTGTTGGAGTCGGCTTATGAGGAATGCTTGGATTATGAGTTGAAGAAGTCCGGGTTGAGTGTTGGTAAACAAATTCCATTGCCCTTAGTTTACCAAGATGTGCAATTGGAATGCGTTTATCGATTAGATTTGATGGTCGAAAACAAAGTCATTGTAGAGATTAAATCTGTAGAATCTTTCCACCCGATTCACTCAGTTCAACTTCTAACCTATCTCAAGCTAGCAAACTGCAAACTAGGTCTTCTCCTCAACTTTAACGTCCTCCACCTCAAAGAAGGCATCAAACGCGTAGCCAACAACCTCTAACTCCCTCTCACTACCTCTTATCCTCCGCGAACCTCCGCGCTTCCCTCCGCGCCCCTCTGCGTTAAAAAAAATATCCCCCACCTCAAATTCCAAAAGCAGGGGTTTTATTAAAACTACTTAACAGAAACAGCATCAACATCAATAGTGCTTGCACTTGAGGTAGAACCCTCAGTAGTATTAGGCACTTCATTATCCACATCACCCTTACGAGCCTTCCAGCCCTCAATTACTAGCCCAGACACCTCAGAAACTAGCAGAGTCAAAAGGAAAACATCATCAATCTGTCCCACAACGGGTATAAAATCTGGGAGAACATCAAATGGGCTGACCAAATAGACCAACGTTCCTAAAATAACCCACCAACGGTACTTGGGGTTACGGAGTACATCGCGATACCAGGTGTAAAGTGATTGGATTGAAAATTTCATATTTTGAACCTCCAGTTATCTTTAATTTTGACAAATAATCCTAAAAATTCCCGGTGGGAATAACCGTCCTAGTTAGTCGAGAAGACGCTACTCCTAATCTGTCATCAAAAACCTATTTTGTAATTATCCATAAGAGTTTAATACCGCAAGGGTTTGACAAATTAGACAGTGATTGTATTAATTCGGGATTATGCAACCCAGCAGCAAGTTTGTCCACCAGTCGAAGTCCAATACCCCATGCTTAGAGTGTCTTTTTAGCTTTTCGAGAAATTTATATTTTGGAAGTCCCTCATTTTGCATTAATCTCTAGAATTAAAATGCCTTAGCACATTTGCTCTAGTCATGGAGGGAGGAAACTTAAACAGTGGATATTTTAGATTTATTTTATAAGGGCGGGCCAGCGATGTGGCCTTTACTTGTCCTGTCGATTCTATCTTTGAGTGTGATTTTTGAGCGTCTGTGGTTCTGGTTGCGAATTTTGACTCAGGAAAAGCAAATAGTCGATCGCATTCTGGATGCAGCTCAGGATAATTGGCAAGAAGCTGCTGAAATTGCCAAACAAGCAAGCCATCAACCTGTCGGGCGTTTTCTCTATGCCCCCTTACGTTTTGCAAAAACTGATGTGGAAACCTTTCGACTAGCACTTGAGGCTACAGCAGAAGATGAATTGGCTGGAATGCGGCGGGGCGAAAAGCTTTTAGAGGCTGTGATTGCCCTCGCGCCCCTGCTGGGATTATTGGGTACTGTTTTAGGTTTAATTCATTCTCTGCGCTCAATTCGGATTGGCGATTTGGGAACTGAATCTACCGCCGGGGTGACTACTGGTATTGGTGAATCCTTAATTAGTACGGCAACTGGGTTAATAGTTGCCATTATTAGCTTGGTATTTTATCGCCTATTTCAAAGTTTTGTAGTCAACCAAGTCAAAGTTTTTCGGAAAGCAGGGAATGAGATGGAATTACTCTACCGCCAGTCTCCCCCTGATTTTAGTAATATTACATCACCAATTGTCCGGGAAAATTTCACTCCACCCCGCAAGCCAGGAAAGACTAGGTTGCCTGAACCTCCTGAACCCCCGAATTTACCTAATTAGTCAAGAATTAAACCCCCAAGCAGGCGATTAAATTGAGAAAATGAAAGTTAATCTACATACTCCAATTGAAGAAGTCCAAATTCAAATCATCCCTTTAATTGATGTCGTTTTTTGTATTCTGACGTTTTTTTTGTTAGCGGCTTTACAATTTACCCGGCAACAGGCAATAAATGTTGATTTGCCCAAAGCCAGCCCTAGTACAGTATCTGCAATAACATCACAGAGCGGAAGTCTGATTGTAACTATCGATGCCGTTGGCAATACTTACATAGAAAAACAGCCTGTAAAACGCGACGATTTGGGAGCGAGGCTAAAACAGTATCTCCAAGCAAATCCCAGTGCTATTGTGGTGCTAAATGCTTCGCGGACAGCAACTTATAATGATGTGATTGAGACATTGGATTTGCTACGGCAAGTAGGAGGCGATCGCGTTTCTTTAGGAATTATTCCTGGCCCATCTCAACCACCCACAAACTCACTCAATCAGCCGAATATCCCCTCTTTCCCAGTCAATCCTGGTATAGCACCAGTTCCAGGCATCAATCCCGAAGGGAATATTACCCCTAAATTTCCCTTAGCACCTAATTCCGTACCCTTACCTGGTGTAAGTCAGCCTCCAACCGAGCAAGGCATCAGTCCTATCAATCCTGGTATTTCCAACCCACCAGCATCCCAAGCTCCTGTAACACCCAAACAAACGCAACCACCTCTTAAAAGATGAAATAGGGAACAGAGGGGCAGAGAGGCAGAGGGGCAGAGGGACAGGGGGACAAGGGGACAAGGGGACAAGGGGGAATTATTGAATAAGTCTCTCTCCTGCTCCCCCTCTTCCTTGTCTCTTCTTTATACCCCTGCCCCCTGCCCCCTGCCCCTCTGCCCCTGGAGCTTTTTCTCAATCCTAAAGATATCTAAAACAAAATTTGGTTAGCAATGAAATTTCTGCTAACTTACAAATAATTGGTTGAGCTTTAAAGATTTTTCCACCGATAAACTGAAGGAATTTATCACCAATTGCCATTCACGTTTCAGGGGTTGTGGCATGAATATCGTTACGCTTTTAATTGTTTGGGTAGTAACAGCTATCAGCCTGTTGATAATTAGTAAATTACCTTTAGGAGTTGAAATTGATACTCCTGGTAAAGCCTTTCTTTCTGCCGCAGTGCTTGGTATCGTGACGGCAATAGTCAGACCGATTTTAAGCCTCGTTTTTGCAGTCCCCAATTTACTTACACTGGACTTACTATCCGGCATTTTCACATTTATGATTGCCGTAGTTTGCTTTAGTATTGCTGCTTGGTTAGTAGAGGGCTTTCGCTTACGTTACGGTATTTGGAGTGCTGTTATTGGAGCATTTACGCTGACTATAATTAACAGCTTAATCTACAAATTATTGGGTGTTTAAAATCAATAGTGATGAGTTAGAAGTTAGGAGTTAATTGTTAATAACTCGTAACTCCTAACTCCTAACTATTCGTTGGAACTTGGGGGAGCAACGGGAGTCGTTGATTGTTGTTTACGTTGTTCGCGTTTTTTGCGATCGGCTGAGAGCATATCTGCCATCACTACCAGCGCTTGCGCCATCTTATCTAGGTTAGAACGGTATAATTCCAAATCCTTGTTGAGTTTGTCATCAGATACGTGCAAGCCAGCTGCGATCGCTTTTAGCGCCTCAGTGAGTTGCTTTTCATCTTTGACTAATTCCGGATCTGACTGTTCTAATAACGAAAATAAACCAATTGCGAACAAACGGTTGTATTTAAAGTTAGGATTGTTGGCGATCGCTTGCAGTTGTGTTTGCAAGTCAGTATCTCTATCTAAGTAAGTAGTTTGGGCTAGCCACCCAATTAAATCTTTAACAGGCAAACCTTTAGCTACAGCTTGCAATCTTTGGGCATCGTGTCGATAGCGTTGTGGATCTGTTTCTATAGCCTGACATAAGGCGTTAAAAATTGATTCTTGATCCCGTTCTGGTTGATAGCCTTCCATGAAGCGGTCAAAAGTAGTGACGACACCCAAGGCATAAATTGGATTGTAGCTAAAATCGATATTTACTGACAGCAGATGCATTTCTACCATCAATTCTTCTACTACCCGACGATAAATAGTGTTAATCGGACGGGTGTGAAGATTGTAAAAAGTTCGTTTTGTATCAGAGACAGTACGGACGTTATTCACAAAGAAAATGTTAAGGGCGACGTATCTTTATTTTCTCGCTTAAAGGCTACTTTGCCAAGTTGAGCTTTTGACTTGTGACGGTTTCATCTACAATATAAACAAATCAAAAGTATTTTATAAGCTAGTAGCCACAGGGGATTAAGACCTTTTCCTCTAAAAAACTAGCCAGAAATATTTCTCCTTAATGATTTGTTTATTGAATTTATGAACTTCTCGCCACAGTTAATTGCTTTAGGTGAGTACCTAGCTGGTGAATTTGATAATCGGGAACAAGCTATAGAAGAACCAGTTTGGTATGTCCATCTCCGAATGTGGCAAAGACCAGTGAATTTGTTCACAGAAGATAGCATCACCTTGTTTGCCGAACAAGCTAGCGTGATTAACCTAGATAAACCTTACCGTCAGCGGATTATGCGGTTGCGTCATGGTAGCAACTCTGGCACATCTCTAGAAGTACAATACTATATACCTCAAGATCCAGAGGCATTAAGAGGCGCAGGCAATAACCCTGATCTACTGAACACACTGACACCCGAACAATTAGATTTACTACCAGGTTGTATCCTAACAGTGACTCACGAAGCATTAGCTGGCGATCGCTATAAGTTTACCGCCACACCACAACCAGAGACTCGTTGCAGCTTTACTTATCTTGGTAATAGCATCTATGTTTCCTTGGGGTTTGAAACCACTGTGGCAGAATTTCACAGCTACGACAAAGGAATTGATCCAGAAACTGGAAAAGCAACTTGGGGAGCGATTATGGGCCCTTATCGCTACACCAAGCGGAATCAGTATTCAATAAGATAAACCTATCATTCATAAGTTACGAGTTATGAAGTTTCTATTAACTCCTAACTCTTTTTTAGCTAGCTATACTACGAGGTACACCTTCTAAAGCTTCATCTTCTGTTTCAAAGATTTCAAAGACAGTATCCATCATCGTCACTTCAAACACGAGTTTGGCTTCTGGATGTACATTGCAGATGCGGAAACTTCCCTTGACTTTATCAGCATCACGCATTCCAGCTACCAAAGACGTGAGGCCAGAACTATCAATAAAATTCACCTGAGCCAGATTTACAACTACATGACGGCTGAGTTTGGAAATACACTCTTGTAACTTCAGGCGAAATTGCCAAGCAGTGGTAATGTCTAGCCGACCTGCTGGTGTTAGGACAATAACGGTGTTTCCGTCTTGGGTTGTATAAGTTTTTTGGTCTATATGAATCACTAAAGCCCTCCCCGTGGCATTCCTCTTAAGATTAGGTAGTTACAGAATTGTCTAACGCTGTCACTTGAGATTAACAAGCTATAGCTAAAATTGTCACCTTTTTCTGCTAAGTGCTTAACTTTAGTAGTTTAACTCACTAAATCAGTACTGAGTAGCAATTTTAAACGAGGGAGTGGCAGACACTAGGAAAATGAGGGAGATAGGGAAGAACTCCTAACTCCTAACTCAGCACAGGCTAAAGGCTCCGTTACCGCTAAGAAGCACTATTGAGGTGGTGTCCAGTTGATCCAATCTTGAGGCTTAAGGAAGGTTTCATACAACTCGGCTTCGGGTGTATTGGGTTCCGGTTGATAGCCGTATTCCCAGCGCACTAAAGGTGGTAAAGACATGAGAATTGATTCGGTGCGTCCGTTGGTTTGCAGACCAAAAATAGTACCTCGGTCATAAACCAAGTTAAATTCTACATACCGTCCCCGGCGATAGAGTTGAAAATTCCGTTGGCGATCGCCATATTCCATCCCATGCCGCCGTTCTACAATTGGTACGTAGGCTGGTAAAAATGCTCTGCCACAGTCTTGCACAAAAGCAAACAAATCTTCCCAATTGCGGGTTGCTGGTGTTCCCACCTGGTTGCTATGAATAGCTGCTTCACCATCAGGGTTTGGCCCTCGATATAAAGCACCTTGACCATCTTGGTAATCAAAAAACAAACCGCCTACACCCCGTGTCTCATCACGATGCTTGAGGTAAAAATATTCATCACACCACTTCTTAAATACTGGGTAATAATCTGGGTGGTGTTTGTCACAGGACTGTTTTAACGTTTTGTGTAAATGTGCCGCATCTTCGGCAAACGGGTAATAAGGTGTCAAGTCAAGACCACCACCAAACCACCACACTGGCCCCGCTTCAAAGTAGCGATAATTTAAATGAACTGTGGGCACGTAAGGATTGTGGGGATGTAATACCATTGAAGTACCCGTGGCATAGAAGCCATGTCCTGCGGCTTCAGGGCGTTGGGTTAAAATTGAGGCTGGCAAATGGGAACCCCAAACTTCAGAAAAGTTTACACCTGCTTGTTCAAATATTGCACCTTCTCGCAGCACGCGCGATCGCCCTCCACCCCCTTCAGGGCGTTCCCAACTATCTTCATTAAACTTAGCCCCACCATCTAGTTTTGCCAATGATTCAGTAATTTCGTCTTGCAGTTGTTTCATAAACTGACTGACTCTAGTCTGAGCGTCAGGTGCTGGCAAAGACTTGGATGATTCTGCTGCTACAGTTGGTGTTTGCGAGTTGGTCAACATAGATTCCCGAACCTAAATTACAATTTCCAGAAAGCCACAAATTTCTTAATTTTAAAAATTTGGGGGAAACACGCGCCAACAATCAAGCTCTATTTGCCCAACCCGCTTTTTTCTTACTGGTTAAGCATTTATACGATTGATGGCCATCACTAGAGTTATTTTCCCTCAAATGCGTATAGGCTTGTATATTGACTGAGTTTTATTTTGTTAATTTTAACTATTTCGCTCATTTGGTATTTCAGGAACTGAGCGTAGTTGCACACAATACCAGAGTTACCAGAAAGTGTCTAGGGAGGAGGATTAGGAAAATGCAAGATTGGTTATCCAAATTCATCCACCGCAAACGTCGTCGGTTTTGCGCTTCTCTGGTGCGGACATATCGAGAAATTAGTTCTGCTTCTGTAGATGAACTGTGGCAAAAAGTTGCTGACTTAACAGATGTTTCCTGGCATCCACTACTTAAGAGTACTAATGTACCCTACGGATTAGTACCCAAACCAGGATTGATTTTTCATGCTGTAACACGCTTTTCGCCAATTCCCATCCGTATTTTTGTGGAGCGTGTCAATCACAAGGAGATGCTGAGTATCCGAGTGCTGGCAATTCCAGGAATAGAAGAACGGGTGACTTATCAAGTAGAGTCAACTGTTTGTGGCACTTGTTTATCTTATTCTGTAACGCTACGGGGGTGGTTATCGCCCCTGATTTGGTCTTTATCCCGTCCTTATGTAGACCGCGTAGCACGGTCTTTAGTAGAAGCAGCAGAAAAGACGGCATTGCCAACGGTATCTGGGAAGAAGAAATCTCTTGATGACAGTTGTTTTGATTTTTAGGTAATGGGGATGAGGGAGATGAGGAAGATGAGGAAGAATTTTTGACTAATGCCCAATGCCCAATACTTCTCTGCGAGAGGCTGCGCCAACGACTACGCTCAGTACAAGTGCCCAATACCCAATGCCCAATTCCCAAGTCCCAAAGAAAGTTAAGATTCTATTAGGTAATAATGCCATTTACTAAGTTTTATTACGGCATTGACAGTGAAAACACTAAGCTGACCTTACTTAAGAAAACATCGAGTTAATAGCTAAGATGTTCGCCACAAGTGTATTTATTCATTTTGAATTTTGAATTTTGAATTTTTATGTACGATGTCCTCGATTCTCGCTCTGTCCTAGAAATTTTGCGTCCAGTGGAAGACCCAGAACTTCGCAAAAGTCTGGTGGAACTGAATATGATTCGCAACGTCAAAATTGACGGTGGTAAGGTTAGTTTCACTTTAGTGTTAACCACTCCTGCCTGTCCTTTACGTGAATTTATCGTCGAAGACTGTCAGAAAGCTGTCAAAAAGCTACCGGGTGTTACAGATGTCAGCATAGAAGTAACCGCAGAAACACCGCAACAAAAAAGTTTGCCCGATCGCACTGGTATTTCTGGCGTAAAAAATATTATTGCTGTTTCCAGTGGCAAAGGTGGCGTTGGTAAAAGTACGGTGGCGGTGAATGTAGCAGTGGCTCTAGCTCAAACTGGGGCGAAAGTTGGCTTGTTAGACGCTGATATTTACGGCCCCAACGATCCCACTATGCTTGGTTTAGCTGATGCCCAAATTGTGGTACGTTCCACAGAAACAGGTGACATTTTGGAACCTGCTTTTAATCACGGTGTCAAATTAGTTTCAATGGGCTTTTTGATTGACCGAGATCAACCAGTCATTTGGCGGGGGCCTATGCTCAATGGCATAATTCGCCAGTTTCTCTATCAAGTGCAATGGGGAGAACTGGATTATTTGATTGTAGATATGCCACCGGGAACCGGAGATGCTCAGTTAACTTTAACTCAAGCAGTGCCAATGGCCGGGGCGGTAATTGTCACCACACCGCAAACTGTAGCCCTATTAGATTCTCGCAAGGGATTGCGGATGTTCCAGCAGATGAATGTCCCGGTATTGGGGATCGTGGAAAATATGAGCTATTTTATCCCCCCCGATCAACCAGATAAACACTATGACATCTTTGGTTCTGGTGGAGGCTCCAAAACCGCCGCCGAATTGGGAGTGCCACTGCTGGGGTGCGTTCCACTAGAGATTTCTACACGAGTTGGTGGTGACAGTGGTGTGCCCATAGTTGTTGGCGATCCAGATTCAGCTTCGGCAAAAGCATTAACTGCGATCGCTCTTACCATTGCTGGTAAAGTATCAGTTGCTGCGTTGACATAATTAATTTTTAATTTCTATCTGCTTCCTGGGCTATGTCCTGGGAATACTAAAAATGGGAAATGGGGAATGGGGAATGGGGAACAAGCAAGGGGGCAGGGGGACAAGGGGACAAGGGGACAAGAGGTGAGAACTTGAAACAAGTCTTTCCCCTTGTCCCCAATTCTCCTTGTCCCCAAGTCCTCTTGCCCATGCCCAATTCCCAATTCCCAACACTTCAAAAAGTCTAAATTGGCACAATGTTATTAAAACGATCGCTCCCCAAAATTCGCTGGAAGTCTTGGGTTAAGCCCTGGCAAAATGTAGATTGGCTACTATTTTGTTTGCCAGTTGCTGTCAGTATCTTTGGTGGCATCATGATTCTCAGTACGGAACTGAAGCAGCCAGTAACTGACTGGTGGTGGCACTGGATGGTAGCGGGTATCGGTGTGCTTATAGCTCTATTTTTATCTCGCATCCGCTACGAACTCTTAATGCAGTGGCACTGGGTAACATACTCACTAACGAATTTCAGCTTAATCGCGGTGATGATTGCTGGTACTAGCGCTAAAGGGGCACAGAGGTGGATTAGTATCGCCGGCTTTAACGTGCAACCCTCAGAATTTGCCAAAGTCGGCATGATCGTTACCTTAGCAGCTTTGCTACACAGGCGTACTGCTTCTAGCCTTGAAGGTGTTTTCCGGGTTCTGGCAATTACCGCCATACCTTGGGGATTAGTATTTTTGCAGCCAGATTTAGCAACATCATTGGTATTTGGTGCGATCGTCTTAGGAATGCTTTATTGGGCAAATGCTAACCCAGGCTGGTTAATTCTGCTGATTTCTCCTGTGGTTGCGGCCATTTTGTTTAGTATATCTTGGCCTTTATCAGAGCCAATAATTTTATTCAAAGAACTATCTTTTGGCCCATTGGGAATAGTTTGGTCATTTGCGATGGCCATTTTGGGCTGGCAAACTCTACCTTGGCGTAGATTTGGTTGCAGTGCGATCGGTGCGTGGACTCTCAATATACTGGGTGGCGAATTAGGAGTCTTCGCTTGGAACCATATTCTAAAACCATATCAAAAAGCTCGGCTAACTGTATTCATGGATCCCGACCACGATCCACTTGGTGCTGGGTATCACTTAATCCAATCTCGTATTGCTATTGGTGCTGGTGAAATTTGGGGATGGGGTTTGTTCAAGGGGCCAATGACGCAACTGAATTTTGTACCTGAACAGCATACAGACTTTATTTTCTCCGCAGTCGGAGAAGAATTCGGTTTTGTTGGTTGTTTGTTAGTGCTGTTTGTCTTCTGCTTAATTTGCTTCCGTCTGCTGCATGTTGCCCAAACCGCCAAAGATAACTTTGGTTCCTTGTTGGCTATTGGCGTTTTATCTATGATCGTGTTTCAGCTGATTGTGAACGTTGGCATGACTGTAGGTTTAGCACCTGTGGCAGGAATACCTTTACCTTGGATGAGTTATGGGCGTTCTGCTATGCTGACCAACTTCATTTCCTTGGGAATAGTAGAATCGGTAGCAAATTTTCGCCAAAGGCAGAAGTATTATTGATTCGTCATTGGTCATTAGTCATTAGTCATTAGTTATTTGTAAGAACTAACGACAAATGACTAATGAGAAGTATTAAGCTATATAACAGGAAACAAGCGAGGCTAAAAACATGATTCTGCCTGGAGCAACTGTTCGCGTCAAGAATCCCGCAGATACCTATTATCGCTACGAAGGACTCGTGCAACGACTGACCGATGGTAAAGTAGCCGTATTATTTGAAGGTGGTAACTGGGATAAATTAGTTACCTTTCGCTTAAGCGAATTGGAACTCGTAGAAACCATAGCCGGACGGAAAAAAGCCAAATAAGATTAGTCATTAGTCATTTGTCCTTTGTCCTTTGGCAAAAACTAATGACTAATGACCAATGACTAATGACTAAATTACTATGCGCCTCCCACTACCACAGTTTGCTACTGGCGATCGCCATCCCAACCACATTGCGGAGGTGATTGAAACTACTAGTACTGAATTTCTAGCTCAGTGTTTGGAACCAGAAGATTTGAGCTTTCCCTCCATGCCACCCTTTGGTAGTTGGGTTTGCTCTGTGGATGAAGAATCTGGGAATCAAGTTTATGGCGTGGTATATTATGCTACAACTATGCCTATAGATTCAGTACACCGGGCTAGGGCTTTGGGGTTGTCACTGCAAGACTTACGCGAGGAACAACCCCAGATATTTGCCATGTTGAGAACAGAATTTAGAGCTGCGATCGTGGGATTTGAACAATCTTCCCAGAATCAAGGTTATAACCAAAGAATATATCAGTATCTACCACCCCGTCCCCCGCAAATTCATCAAGCTGTTTATCAGTGTGAACCAGAAGCGATCGTTAAATTTACTGAAGAACTAGATTTTTTGCGGACATTGCTTTGTATTAACGGTGCGCCAGTCGAGTCTTTGACCGCAGCGGCCATTCGAGATGTATACCAGTTACGCAAAGCTGACCGAGAATGGTTAATTAAAGCTGGACGTAACCTAAGCGTGCTACTTAAAGACGACTACGATCGCTTGCGGTTTATTTTAAGTCAAATCCATCCGTAGGTAGTTAGTTCTTAGACCATTGCCTAGTTAGTGTAAGTTAATATTTTTAATTTTTCGTCAGGTGGCTTACCCATTTTATATCCATCAGGCGATCGCCTCCAGGTAATCGCAGTTTTACCATAGCCCCTTCAATTCCTACCTATGGAACTCATATCACAAGTTCTTGTTCTGGAACCAACTTCCCAAGTTCTTGGCAAGGAACCAATTGTTCCCTTTGCTATTTTGCTGGTGGTTATCTTAGTTATCCCCATCATGTTTGAGCGGCTAAGATTACCAGGATTAGTGGGTTTGGTTTTTTCCGGGCTAGTACTTGGGCCTTCAGGCTGGAATTTATTTCAGTCTGACTCACCGATGATTAACCTGCTATCAGAGATTGGGTTAATTTATTTACTGTTTGTCGCCGGGCTAGAAATTGATCTCGAAAAGTTCCGTCGGCAAAAAAGTCGTGCCTTTGGCTTTGCCAGCTTGACTTTCCTTGTCCCCCTAATAATGGGAACCTTAGTAGGGCTGATTTTAGGCTATGGCTGGAATACTTCAATTTTAATTGGCTCTTTATTCACTTCCTATACTCTTTTGGCATATCCCATAATCAGCCGTTTGGGAGTAGTAAACAATAAAGCTGTTACTGTCACCATTGGAGCTAAGATTTTTACAGATATTGGGGCAGTGCTGATCTTAGGTGTTTGTGTAGGCATCACTCATGCTGGAGCATTCAGCTTTGCTAAACTACTCACCTTGTCGGGTTGGTTAATTATTTACTCTGTTGCCGTTGTTACAGGCTTTGATTGGGCAGGTAAGGAATTTTTCAAGCGGTCTGGAGATGATGAAGGAAACAAGTTTTTGTTTGTATTACTTTCCGTATTTCTGGCGGCTGTAGGCGCTCAATTGATTGGAGTAGAAAAAATAGTTGGTGCTTTTTTAGCGGGTTTGGCAGTGAATGAAGCTGTGGGTGAAGGCCCTGTCAAAGAAAAGGTGGTATTTATTGGCAGTGTGTTGTTTATTCCCATTTTCTTTGTTGACCTTGGCTTACTGATCAATCTATCCACCTTTGTGAACAACCTGGATACGCTCAAGTTAACGCTGTTGATGATAGTCGGGTTGATTGCCAGTAAATTGATTGCAGCTTTGTTCGCAAAACTGCTTTACCGCTACAAGTGGCAAGAAACGTTAACCATCTGGTCGCTATCACTTCCCCAGGTTGGTACAACCTTAGCAGCTACCTTAGTGGGATATAAGGCCGGATTGCTGCCACTAGAAGTATTACACAGTGTCATTGTCTTAATGGTTGTCACATCAACTTTGGGGCCGTTGATAACCAGTCGAATAGCTGTTGGTTTGAATTCCTTAGCAGAGGAAGATCCGGCACTACCTCTACCTGACCAGAATGCACCAGAGACAGACAGCGCTTTTACGATAGTTGTACCTGTCTATAATCCTCATACCGAACAGCATTTAATTGAAATGGCAGCGTTATTAGCGCGTCAGTCTCAGGGAAAAATTATACCACTGGCGATCGCAACTGCTGCGGCTCAGATGGATGCACCACAGTTAGAAGCTTCTCTACAACGCAGTGAGCAGTTATTGACTAAAGCCACGGCACACAGTCGATTATTAGGTGTTACCGCAGAACCAATGCTGCGAATTGATGATGCCTTTGCTCAAGGAATTAGCCGAGCCGCCCGCGAACAAAAGGCTAATTTAATTGTGATGGGTTGGGGTAAACGGACTGGGTTACGAGCGCGTTTATTTGGGAATGTGATTGATGGTGTGCTTTGGGCATCCCATTGCCCAGTAGCAGTAACACGTCTAGTAGAATCACCGAAAAAAATTCAGCGCATCTTAGTACCCGTAGAAAACTTAACAGCACCCATATTACAGCCTGTACAATTTGCCCAGATGTTGGCAGAGGCAAATCAGAGCCACATTACTGTGCTAAATGTGTGCGATCGCCGCACGAGTTCCAGTAAAATTGCTTGGAGGCGATCGCATCTCTCCCTAATGGTATCTAATTTAGCTTTGGCTAATGCTCCAGAAATTCAAATTATCGCTCATGAAAATGTTGCCCAAGCAATTTTGCAGGCAGCACGATTATATGATTTAGTAGTTTTACCTTTTATACGCAATCGTACCAGTCCTGGAGGGTTAGCCATTAGCGATGTTACAACCCAGTTAGCCAGACAACTAACCTGCTCCATTGTCATGCTTGGAGAACCGCAGCGCACCCAAACCACAAATGTAGTTATATCTAACACGGTTACTAGTATTACATCTGCTGTATAATATCAGGCAGATTTTAGTCTATCTGAGTCAACCAGAGCTGCGATCTGTATTGAAAAAATCTTTGCAACAAAAGAATTGACTGTAAGAATATATAGATATTTCTACGGTCAATTCTTTGCTGCTTTGCATCCTACTGAGAACAGCAATAACCGTAAAAACATTTTATATTATTGAAGATTTGATGAACTTTAAGTAGAAGACTAACAATATTGAGACTAAGTTTGTTATTTTTCTAGTTAAATTGTTAAAAAAGCAGGTAAAAACATCACAAGACTATAACCATAGCAAAATAAGTAAGTTCAATAAAACTTTTTGATTAAGCCTTGTTCTTTTTTGAGTTCTGTATTTTTGTCCCCAAGCTGGGTAATCTAAAAGTAAGTGCAATAGGTACTGAAAATATTTGTAAGTAACTGGGAAACTATGAGAATTTTGGTGACGGGCGGTGCTGGGTTCATTGGTTCCCATCTCATCGACCGATTAATGAATGAAGGGCATGAATTAATATGCTTGGATAACTTTTACACTGGCCATAAACGTAACATTCTTAAATGGTTAGGTCATCCGTACTTTGAACTTATCCGCCACGATATTACCGAACCAATTCGGTTAGAAGTGGATCAAATTTATCATTTAGCTTGTCCTGCTTCACCAGTACATTACCAGTACAACCCAGTTAAAACCGTTAAAACTAACGTGATGGGAACCCTAAATATGTTGGGGCTAGCTAAACGTGTGAAAGCGAGGTTTTTTCTAGCTTCAACAAGTGAAGTATACGGAGATCCAGAAGTTCATCCTCAAACTGAAGAGTATCGGGGTAGCGTCAATCCCATTGGGATACGTTCATGCTATGACGAAGGTAAAAGAATTGCTGAGACTTTAGCATTTGATTACTACAGACAAAATAAAGTTGATATTCGAGTTGTGCGGATATTTAACACCTACGGCCCGAGAATGTTAGAAAACGATGGTCGGGTGGTGAGCAATTTTATAGTTCAAGCCTTGCGGGGTAATCCTTTAACCGTGTACGGAGATGGTTCGCAAACTCGTAGTTTCTGCTACGTTTCCGATTTGGTAGAAGGATTCATCCGCCTGATGAATAGCGAGTATATTGGCCCAATGAATTTGGGTAATCCTGGTGAATACACGATTTTACAATTGGCGCAAGCTGTGCAGAACATGATCAACCCAGACGCACAGATTAAGTTTGAGCCACTACCTTCGGACGATCCCCGCCGTCGCCAGCCCGATATTACTAAGGCAAAGACTTGGTTAAATTGGGAACCTACCATTCCTCTGCAAGAGGGGTTAAAACTGACAATAGAAGATTTCCGTAATCGCATTCAAGGCGATGTCAATAATTCAACCAACTAAGTAGCGCCTAGCGTTGCTCTGAATTTTCATGCAGGCTCACCCATAGGGTAGCTGGTATGCTTAGTTACTGAGTTTTCAACTGTGTGTTAAGTGTCATATTGATAACTTCTTTTTGAAGACTACACCAAAAAAATTAGGGAGTTAAAGAATGCGTGTTTGCGTGATTGGTACTGGCTACGTTGGTTTAGTTACAGGTGCTTGCTTGGCTCATATTGGGCATGATGTAATTTGCGTAGACAACAACGAAGAAAAAGTTAAGTTAATGAAGTCTGGACAGTCCCCAATTTTTGAGCCGGGACTCTCAGAAATTATGCAGTCTGCCATTCAAACACAGAAGATTCATTTTACAAGCGATCTTGCTGCTGGAGTTTCCCACGGTGAAATTCTGTTTATTGCTGTGGGAACACCACCTTTGCCCACTGGTGAAAGTGATACTCGTTACGTTGAAGCTGTAGCCCGGGGGATTGGCGAAAATCTCAATGGTGGTTATAAGGTGATAGTGAATAAGTCTACAGTCCCCATTGGCTCAGGTGACTGGGTGCGGATGCTTGTTTTAGATGGTGTTGCAGAGCGGCAGAAAACACTGATACCCGCAGGTGGAGTACCGAGTGATCAGAAATTACCTGAATTTGTAGCCGAGTTTGATGTAGTTAGCAATCCAGAGTTTTTGCGCGAAGGTTCGGCAGTTCACGACACCTTTAACCCCGATCGCATTGTACTAGGAGGCAATAGTCAAAGAGCAGTAGCATTAATGCAACAACTGTATGCCCCAATTGTGGAACGCAAGTACGCTGAGGATCAATCTTTACCCCCAGTGCCAATTCTGGCAACAGACCTGAGTTCGGCGGAGATGATTAAATACGCCGCCAATGCCTTTTTAGCCACTAAGATTAGTTTTATTAACGAAGTTGCTAATATTTGCGATCGCGTCGGTGCTGATGTCACCCAAGTAGCCAAAGGTATTGGTTTAGACTCCCGTATTGGTAACAAGTTTTTACAAGCTGGTATCGGTTGGGGTGGTTCCTGCTTTCCCAAAGATGTCTCGGCTCTAATTCATACTGCTGATGACTATGGTTATGAAGCCCAGTTACTAAAATCTGCCGTTAGTGTTAACGAACGCCAACGCTTGATTGCTCTGGAGAAACTCCAACAAGTTCTGAAAATTCTCAAAGGCAAAACAGTCGGACTACTCGGACTGACCTTCAAGCCAGATACCGACGACTTGCGCGATGCTCCAGCCCTCATTTTAATTGAGCAGTTAAACAGACTAGGAGCCAAAGTTAAAGCCTACGATCCTATTATTTCCCAAACAGGTATGCGTCATGGTCTTTCTGGCGTGTTAGTAGAAACCGATGCCGAAAGGTTAGCTGACGGCTGCGATGCCTTAGTACTCGTCACCGAATGGCAGCAGTTCAGCACTCTCGACTATGTGAAGATGGCAAAATTGATGGCCCACCCCGTTATTATCGATGGTCGTAACTTCCTTGACCCTGAAACACTGATCCGCGCTGGATTCCAATATGTAGGCGTGGGAAGGTAGAGAGTTAGGAAGTTATGGCAATACGGTTCGGTTAAAGTTTTAATCTTTTGAAGATCCCCCCAAGCACCCTTTTTAAGGGGATCTTTTAACCCTCTTTATACCCCCTTAAAAAGGGGATCGCCGCAGGCGGGGGGATCTTAAGCAAACCGTATTGGGAGTTAGGGGTGATAAGTAAAAATGAATTACAACCTGTAATCAATTACTCCGAAATCCCTTAAAAACCTAAAAATTTAAAGTACCGCCTAGAATAATCTAGGCGGTATTTAATTTGTTTAAAGTTTTACACAAAGTTGCTCAGAAAGACTTTACTTTGATATTTTACGTGTTCATTTCATATTAACTGCTACTTGGAATACGCTCGATTTCAGCATATCCACTGAAAATAAGTTTTTGACCTTCAGTTTCTAATCGGTTGAGCCGCATTTTCACTCCATCGAGGTCAAAACGATCCAAATCAACCATATTATCTAAAATTTCTACCAGCGCTACGCTCAAGGTTTGCGAGATTTCTCGTTGTGATTCTGGCACTTGGTCAAGCTCGATTTTTGGATCTTTGAAAGAAACTCGCCGCCGTCTTTCAATGCCTACAGTTAAAATCATGCTCAGGGGCACAAGTTCGCCATTGTTTAAATCTGCTTTTGCTACAACCTGCAACCGATTTTCTGGCAATAGCTGTACCTGAACATCTGTAAAGGAGACTGGTTCTCCGCCAGATAATTCTGTCAGTGATGGCACGGTGAGGTTAAGCAAGCGCTTTTTCACCAGTTCCGCATTAAAGGCTTGGTTTATCCCTGCTTCTGATAAAATTACTTGAGCGATCGCTTGAGTGGGTTGCTTAAGACTAAGTTTGCCCTTTAAAACTGAGCCGAAGTCAATAGCCACCGCATCAGTTTCAAAAGACATCTCTTCTACTGCGAAATCTCTCCGAATCACCAAGCCACGACCGCTCATTTTGAAGCTATCAATGCTGCCTTGCAAGAGCTTGCTGGAGGGGTAGCAGCGCACAAAGACTTCTACTGACTCGCTTTGGGTAAACAGGTGGCGAATCGTTTGGCTGGCGACCGTGTTGAGCATCCGCTCTCCCCAATCTGTGCCTTTAGGATCTTGTAAACCAGTAAGTCCGCCGAACATGTGGTTTTGGGTCTCTAGAAGTTCTTTGTACTTTTGTAACAAATCATGAAGAATACAGCAAGCGATCCCGTGATTAATTGTGCTGATGGGTAGGAGTTGGATAACTGATGATTAGAAGTTAAATGTGCTAAATGTTACTTTGTATCTCATGAGTGGGAATAATCAAACTAAGTTATTGCTAAAATTCTCACCAGTACTAAATATGATACAGCTAAATCTTCTAGAACTTGCCAAGCAGGGTGATACAAATGCGATTAACACTCTGGTAAGTCAGTGGTTAAATTTACCCAGAATTACGCCAAAAACTAGTTTAAAACAAAATTGTCTCCAGATAATGCTGGAATCAATTGAAGTTCCAGTACAACAGTTAGTAGTCCCTGTTATTTGTGATGGATTAATTAATTTAGGCATCCAATCTTTTAAAAATGCCAATCTCAGTTCAGGAATTAGTTTTCCCTCCTTTTTCGCAGCATCTAACCATGCTTCTTTTGCTTTCAAAACTTTATGAAGTGCTTCTTCTTCAGTTGAACCAAACGCATAGCTGCGTAATTCATAATTGAGTTTTTTAACATACCATCAGATTTTCAAACGGATACTGATTTTTCCAACGGTAAGCATTAAAATCTCTAAAATCTATAGAAAAAATCCTTCCATGCCCCAGATGTTCTGCTAAAACTACTAACGAAGCATCGGCCAGATCCATTGGTAAGTTCGCATATTTTTCCATCAGTTCACAAATGCGTTTAGCATGATGGGGTTGCAAATCAAAAACCGTAAAGGCCCCTAAAAATAAGTTATTAATGAAACTTACTTGCGCGTGGTTCCCCATCTTTGTTAGCAGTAGATAGCAAGTCTTTGTAACGACAGGCCAAGTCGTAATCAGAGGTTCGTTGACATTGGCAAGTACTGTTATTGCTTGAGTGTGGTACGAGTCATTGCGATTTGCCAATGCTAACCAAAAGCCAGTATCAACGATAATCATACTTAGCTTTTAAACCATCTCTCAAAATTGATTTGTAATTTACAGATAGATCCGGATGTGACTCACCGCAACCAATAAAGCCTGTTTGGGTGAGCATTGAGAAAGGATTCTTTTGCTCCTGCTGAAGCTGCTGGTAATACAATTCAATAGCAGACTTAATCACATCTGTTACTGCCTGATTAGTCTGCTGTTGAATAAAGGCTAATTTGTCAGCATACTCGTCATCTAATCGCGCATTAATTCGCATGGTTAAGTTCGTTTGTCATACGAATGTATGACAAAGATAACATGCCTTCTACCTCGTCAACAACTTCCGCCGCAGATTATCTAACGCTGCATTCGCGCTGACATGACGAATTAAAGCTCGACCTCTCACTGTACCAAATTGATACTCAAAACTTGTCACTTCATCCTTTGGCCCAGCTAAACCAACGTAAACTAAACCCACAGGCTTTGTATCTGTCCCTCCAGTTGGGCCAGCAATACCAGTAATACTCAATCCCCAAGTTGTTGCAAGGCGGGTTTTGACTCCAATTGCCATTTGCTCTGCAACAGTTGCACTTACCGCCCCAAATTTATCTAAATCTTCCTGGTTAACCCCCAGCAGCTTAACCTTCACCGAATTGTCATAAGAAATTACTCCACCCCAAAAGTAATCAGAACTTCCAGAAATTTCGGTCAACATTTGCCCTAAACCGCCACCAGTGCAAGATTCTGCCACCGAAAGCGTTTCCTTTGATGCCCGCAATAACTCACCGACAACGGAAGCAAGAGTATCATTATTAACGCCGTAAAAATCTAGTCCGGCAATTTCTTTAAGTTGTTTCTCAATGGGCGCAATTAGTTCTTCTGCGGCGGCTTCAGAAGTGGCTTTAGCAGAAACTCGCAATCTTACTTCCCCCTTACCTGCGTAAGGCGCTACTGTGGGATTTGGCAACTTCAAATAGGAAGAAACCTTTTCTGCCAAAGCAGATTCACCAATACCCCAAAACTTTAAACTCCGGCTGTAAATAATTTCTTTACCCCAACCTTGACTTTTGAGAAATGGGACGGCTGTTTCTTCCCACATTGGGTACATTTCACTGGGAACACCGGGAAAGGTAAAAATTGTGATTTCAGGACGAGGTTGCCAAATGATACCGGGTGCTGTTCCTGTGGGGTTGGGGAGAATTTCTGCACCTTGGGGAATCAAAGCCTGTTTGCGGTTACTTGGTGACATAACCCGACCACGTTGGGCGAATTTCTGGGTTATATCTTCGATGATTTCTGGGTTTTCTACCAAAGGGGTTTTAAAAAAATCGGCGATGGTTTCGCAGGTGAGATCATCTGGTGTGGGGCCGAGTCCACCAGTGAAAATGAGAATTTGCGCTCTGGAAATAGCAATTTCTATAACTTGCTTCAACCGTTCTGGATTATCCCCAACTACTGTTTGATAGTAGTGGGGAATTCCTAGCTGCGCTAATTGTTGCGCCAAATATTGAGCATTGCCGTTGAGGATATCTCCTAACAGCAATTCAGTACCAACACAAATAATTTCTGCACTCATTGGAATTGGGAATTGGGAATTGGGAATTGGGAATTGGGAATGGGAATGGGAAATGGGGAATGGGGAATTGGGGAAGAAGAATTATTTACCAATGTTCTATGCCCAATGCCCCATGCCCAATTATGCTAGTGCTGGTACAGGAATTTCCAGGTGAGGATATAAGGGGAAGCGATCGCACAATGCTGCTACCCGTTGCCGACAATCTTGGGTTACTACGTCGGAATCTGGAGAAAGCAGGCGATCGCTAATAATATTTGCAATCTCGGTAAATTCTGCTACTCCTAAGCCCCGCGTGGTCATTGCTGGCGAACCTAACCTTAGACCACTGGTAACAAATGGCGATTGTGGATCAAAAGGAATAGTATTCTTGTTAGCTGTAATATTTACAGTACTGACTAGCTTATCGGCTTGCTTACCAGTTAGATTTACAGAACGTAAATCCACGAGAAGCAAATGGTTATCAGTGCCATCTGACACTAATTTTAAACCCCGATTTTGTAGTTGTTCTGCTAAAGCACGAGCATTTTCAATTACTTGAGCAGAATAAGTTTTAAACTCAGGCTTCAGAGCTTCTCCAAAAGCCACTGCTTTACCAGCAATGACGTGTTCCAATGGCCCGCCCTGAGTACCAGGAAAAACAGATTTATCTAGCTTTTTACCTAGTTCTGCGTCGCTGGTCAAGATTAAACCACCTCTGGGGCCGCGGAGAGTCTTATGCGTAGTTGTTGTTACTACATGACAATGAGGAATGGGATCGGGATGAAGACCGCTAGCAACTAAACCAGCGATATGAGCGATATCGGCAAGTAAATAAGCACCGACTTCATCAGCAATACTACGGAATTTTTCAAAATCAATTATCCGGGGATAAGCCGAATAACCACAAATCAAGAGCTTAGGACGCTCCCTCAGCGCCAGCTCCCGAATTTGATCGTAGTCAAGTTGTTCTGTTTGTTGACTGACACCGTAGTGGCTAACTTGGAACCACTTACCTGAAACGTTTACAGGTGAACCGTGGGTGAGATGTCCCCCATGAGACAAATCCATCCCCATAATTTTGTCCCCTGGTTCCAGAAGCGACAAGAATACTGCAAAATTGGCTTGTGCGCCAGAATGGGGTTGCACATTTGCATGAGCAGCGCCAAATATCTGTTTAGCACGATTGATAGCTAGTTGCTCGATTTTGTCAACATACTCACAACCGCCATAGTAGCGTTTACCAGGCAACCCCTCGGCATATTTATTTGTCAGTACCGAACCTTGAGCCGCCAGTACCGCAGCAGAGGTAAAGTTTTCGCTAGCAATCAGCTCCAAGTGATCTCGCTGGCGTTGTAGTTCGTCGTTGATTAACTCCGCGATCGCTGGATCGGTGGAGGAAAGAAAGTCTGAATTAGTCCTAGTCACTTCAATTATCCTTATGGAAATTTGTACAACGGCTGATTTTGGTTTGGCACAGCACCTAACAGCTTTATAGAGGCGATTAATCGTCTCCGTATTCTAGAGGTTTGTTTGTGCCAACTTATTTATTATTAGGCGTAAGCTTGATTAATGCATTAATTATCATAACGTTGCTTTTTGAAGCTGCACCAAATAATACTTCTGACATAGGCGTAGCCCTTCTTCTGTCGGAGACGCTTCGCGTAGCTTGCTTCCACGAAACGGCTGCGCTCAGGAACCACCCGTCGGAGACATCGCTCCTCGGTAGAACAAAAATCTGAACGCTTCGACAATTAACTGTCAGTAATACAACCCTTGCGAAACATGGCTAGGAACCTCTACCCTGGGAAACTTAATCAGTCAGAATTGTGGACAAATGAAAAATCCTTTGAAACTTACCTTTGACAGAGGACAAACAGCATTAGCTATTCGAGTCGATCGACAAGCCGAATTACCAGATGCTATTGAGCAAATAGGGCTTGGCGGTTCGCGCTCTATTTTAGTAGTGGTAGGGGGTGCAAGTAAAATCAGTGAAGCTGATTTTCTTCGGATTAAACGGTTGTTTACGGAAGTTTTAGCCCCAATAGCCGAAAGTTTGGGTGCTTATGTTGTCGATGGAGGTACGGATGCGGGAGTTATGCAATTGATGGGTGAGGCTCGTAGCCAGATAGGTGCTAAGTTTGCTTTGATTGGTGTAACACCCGAAAACAAAGTGGCTTTACCTGATCAACAAGAACCCGGTTCTGATTTGACACCGTTAGAGCCAAACCATACTCATTTTGTACTGGTTCCTGGTGATAATTGGGGCGACGAATCACCTTGGATATCTGACGTTGCAACTATGCTGGCCAATAATGCACCTTCAGTAACTGTACTTTTAAACGGTGGTGAGATCACCTTTGATGATGCGTTTTATAGCGTTAATACTGGAAGGTTAGTTGTTGTGATTGCTGGTAGTGGTAGAACCGCAGATATCCTTGCCGATGCCTTGCGTGGAGAGGGTACTGATGAGCGAGCTAAAAAGTTAGCAAAATCTGGTATATTACAATACGTCAACTTGATTGACATCGAGAATGGGGTTAAAAATTTAGGCCAAATAATTAAAGATTTGCTTTCTAATTAGGAGTGAATAATGGCAAAAAAAGATAGTTATCAGGAATTTTTAAAGGAAGATTTTAACAAGTTATTTGAAGGTATGAATTTAGGCGATGGGCAAAGGCATTTTTTGCGATCGCGCTGGTTAGACCAAGTACTCTGGATGGAAGGTAAGGCTAATTTATCACGCGATCGCCATTATTTGTTGCGGATAACAACTATTATTGGCGGTGTAATTCTCCCAGCGCTGGTAAGTTTAAACATTAACACTACTTCTACTTTACAAGTTAATGAAAGATCCAGAAATATCATTATCTGGTCAACTTTTGGTTTAAGTCAAATTGTTGCTATTAGTGCTGCCATTGAAGAGTTTTTTCATTACGGTGAACGTTGGCGACACTATCGTCGTACAGTTGAATCTTTGAAAACCCAAGGGTGGCAATTCTCCCAGTTGACAGGCCCTTATCGTGATTATACAAGCCACCAACAGGCGTTTAATCTTTTTGCGGGTAATGTAGAAGATGTTATTCAACGAGATGTTGAAATATATTCCACTCAAGTTATACAAGAAAAGAAAGAAGAAAAACAGAGCCAGGAAAACTATATCCTAATGCCAAATGCGAAGATAACCAATTTGGAAGAAAAGAAAGAAGAAAAATAAAATCGGAAAAACAAGATAAGTAGGTAGACATAATTAAATATAAAATAAACTCTTAGTTTGTAGTGAGCGATTTATCGCTCAGAGCAAGGAATATCAGGACTAAAGTCCTTACTACAAACTTTAAATTTATTTATGCCTAGATAGTTATAAGTTAAAATTACTCTAATTACATACTTTTTTATGAATTGCATTAGCAATATGAAAGCGCCATTAAAAATTATTTTCCCGAGGATTAGGGATAATCAAGGATTAAACTAAGCTGATTGATTTGAAAGAACTCTCATCTGCCTTGGTGCAGCCATCGATTGTTTAAATAAACTCTCCCCCGTTAGATAAAAACATGGGGAGAGCTAGAACAAAGTTCGGTAGGGTAATCGGGCTACTTAAGTTTTTATTATTTTTAGACTTGATCTTATTCCTCCTAAAGACAGATAAATATTTCATTGGAATTCCACATTGGTAGCTTTTGAAAAAAAATTCCCCATTTCTATCTAGAAATGGGGAAATAGGAGTTAAAGTTCGTCAGGTGATCGGAATATCTGTTTATTTTGTCCTGATACTATCTTTCTCAATTCCTCCGTTAGATAGAGAAATACTCTCTCAAAATGTTCAGGTATGTGTCTCTTAGCACTGTCAGGTTAAATTTGGAATTTTGAATCTTTCAATTCCATTATCCAAAATTCAAAATTCAGTGAGTTAATTAACCGCCTTTAGGTACAATCTCTCCAGGCCCGGCGGTGACAATTACCAGATTTTCTGGCTTAATTAAATCCTCAATTGCCTGTTGCATTTGAGCCATAGTGACTGCTTGAATCCGTTGAGGAAAGTCTCGGATTTCTGATCGTGAAAGTCCCAAGACAGCATTATCCAAAATGATACTTGATACATTACTGGGATTAGCTAAATCCACGGGGTAGCTATTAGTAAGTGAGCGTTTTGCCGTGTTGAATTCAGCCTCAGTTACTCCTTGCTCGCGCAACTGTTTAAGTAAAGCGAGAGTACTGGCGATCGCTTTTTGGGTATCTCCAGGAGCAGTCTGCATCTGAATCAAGAATGGGCCGGGATTGATGCCGGCGGCAAAACCACTATAGATACCGTAGGTTAGACCGAGGCGATCGCGCACTTCCGTACCCAAGCGGCTCGATAAGGTATCACCACCCAAAATTTGATTCAGTATCAGTGCCGCATAATAACGTGGGTCTTTGCGAGAGATGCCGTTGTAGCCGATGTAGGTAACAGCCTCAGCTTTACCAGGAATTATTTTGTTTAAACGTGTCGAAGTTTGTGGTAATGGCACGGATGATATTTTCAGCACAGGTGGCTTACCTGTGGCTTGCCATGTGCCAAACGCCTGATTCAGCAAAGTTTTTACCTTAACTGGATCAAAGTCTCCAACTATTGCGATCGTTGTGCTATCTGGTCGGTAGTATTTCTGATAGAAGCCAAGCAAATCATCACGACTAATGCTTTTTAAGCTCTCGAATGTAGGAAAGCTATGGAATGGATGATTTTCAGGATAAATTGCCTGCTGGAATACTTGTCGTCCTAGTCCTCTAGGATCATCTAGCTGGACTTTAAGACTTGTCAACGCTCGTTGACGGCTCAATTCTAGCTGGTCGGCGGGGAAAGTGGCGTTTTCTAACACATCTGCCAGAGTTTGAATCAATATCGGCAGGTTCTTTGAAAGTCCTTCACCGCTAACATTCACTCCCTCACGGCTAGCACTGAAGCTCAAATCGGCTCCCAGGTCTTCTAAGGTTTTTGCTAGGGTAAGAGCATTTTTAGTCTGCGTCCCATTCATTAAGTTGGCCGCAGTCAGATTCGCTAATCCAGCTTTTTGATTACCGTCAAATTCAGTACCAGCGTCAATTTGTCCACTCAGGTTAATAGTGGGGAGACTGCGATCGCGTAACAACAAAACCCGCAAACCATTATTTAAGGTAAACTCTTCTGGTAGCGATTGTTTGGCCGAATCTGTAGCTGATGTGGCAGGTGGGAGATATTTAGCTAGTTCTGCCGGATCTACAGGTTTACCGGGGCTGAAATTTTCGACTGTGCGCCCAGAACCAGCGCTAGAAGTCCCTGGTTTTCCATCTGGTTGAGTCGGCTCAAAGAAACCGATGGTTTGTTTAGCCGGATTTAGGTAAGTTTTCGCTACTTTTTGGACTTGGGCTGGAGTGACTTTAGCGATCGCAGCCAGATACTGTTCAATAAAATGATAATCGCCTGCGATCGTTTGGTTATATCCGAGTTGGCTAGCCTGACTAGTAATATCTTGATTACCCAAGATATACGAGGCTTGCAGTTGCGTCTTCGCCCGGTTCAATTCTTCTGTGGTGACAGGCTGCTGTTGCAACTTTCCTAAAGATTCCTGAAGCACCTGGGCAATTTTACTTAACTCTTGACCTGGAGCCGCCGTAGCATTAATTTCATACCAACCTGGTTCAATGAGTTCGGCAGCACCGCCACTTACTGAACTGGCAAGTCCAGATTCTACCAAAGCCTGGTAAAGTCTAGAGCTACGTCCACCTGTGAGAATGGCATCCATCACATCAATTGCCGGCACATCAGGATGCTTGATATCTGGTAAAGGATACACTGCTTGTAGTAGTGCCGCGCTTCCCGGTTGCTTCAAAACAATCGGTGCTTTTTTAGTAGTAGGAGCAACTGGAGAAGATGGAGCGACATTTTCCCGTGTTCTTTTTTCCTCGTTTCCTCGTTTTGTCAACTTCCCATAAGTTTCTTTAACAACTTTGAGTACAGGTTCTGTGGCAAAATCCCCCGTAATTACTAGCGTGGCATTATCTGGGCTGTAGTAGGTTTGGTAATAATTCCGCACCTGTTCCACCGTGAATTTTTCTACATCAGCTTTTGTGCCTCCCACAGATAAACCATAAGCTCTGTTAGGGAAAGCATCTCGCATCACTGCCCGACTCAGACGATAGCCTGGTGAATTTTCGTACCCCTGTAACTCAGAGATCACCACCCGCTTTTCACTCTTTAGTTGTTCAGGCCCAATTAAGGAATTTTCCATGCGATCGGCTTCCAGTGTCAACAATGCTTCGAGTCTGTCTCGTTGCACTGTGCCAAAATAAGCTGTTTCGTCATAACTAGTAAAGGCATTGAACTGGCTACCCAAGGCACTAAACAATCTTCCAAACTGCACTGGGCGGGCAGTTGTACCCTTGAACATCAAATGTTCTAGCTGGTGAGAAATGCCATTTTCTCCCTTAACTTCGTTACGGGAACCAACTTTATACCAAACTTGCACACTCACCACTGGAGCAGTATGAACTTCCTTGGTTAGCACTGTTAAGCCATTGTCCAACACCGTTTTTTTAACCCCTTGGGTGAATGAGTCCGCAGATACAGGTGCGACTACTGTCGGTGTTGCAGCATTTATGAAATTGCTCGAAAAAGGCAAAAGACTTAAGAGCAGACTGAGAAAAAAACCTAAAAACATATATGAACGTAACTTCATAAGCAATGCCAAATGCAAAATTTCTAATTTTGAAGAAGAATTCAGAAGCAAAGCCGGGGACTCCGCAACTCCGGTCATAATCAATTAGTAAGGGACTCGCTACCTCTGTGCTATCCACCAGTTGTACAGCATTCATTCTGTAGCTTGCGTTCCCTGAAAGGGTATTCTGACTCCTGAATTCTGTTTTGATAAAACAAAACCTAAGTATCATTTCGTGGAAGTGAGAAGACTTAACATTCTCAGCTTTTTTAACATTTTTAATGGTAGCTTTATTTTTCTTATGCCGTAATAGTCGGTTTTCACGTTGACTTATTTGCAATACACTTACAAGCAATAGTCCACAATAATGCAATACGGTTCAGTTAGCGCCAAAAACCTTGAAATGTGTAGTAGCGCGGCAAGCTTAATTTGTTGGGTTGAGTCATCAGAGAATATTTTTTTTGTTGTTGGATTTTCTAAATTGTTTGAACCCAACATTTTCGGGGCTTTGTTGGGTTGCGCTTTGCTTCGAGGGTGTTTGAAAAGTTATGAGAGGTAACATTTTATACCAAATATCGTACCATAATACGAATCATGGCAAGATAGATCAACGTTTCTGAGGTTTGAGGTAATAGTTCGTAGTCTTTGTTCAAACGCTGGCAGCCAGTCAACCAGCAATCATGTTCTTTCTACTACCCAACGTTTAGGCAACAAGACAAAGCCCTTGTGTTGATAGGGTCGCAGCATGACTTGTACAATCCATCGGCAAAAATCCATGACCCACTGCATAAAAGGATTACCATCGTAACCATCATCAACCCAGATAGTAGTCAGACGTGGCATTTTGTTCCCCATTTGTTTGACTTTGTGCAGTACTTTTTTACCGCCGGAGCGTTCATCGACACTGGCGACACTCACCAAAACTCGCAGTACCAGACCCAAAGTATCTACGGTCAAAAATCGCTTGCGCCCTTAGACCTTTTTGCCAGCATCGTAACCCAAATCTCGGTTAACCATCGCCGCCGTTTTCACACTTTGACTATCGATTATCGCTTCTGATGAGCTAACCGCCCGTTCGTTGTCCACTCTCACCCAGTCTCGCAGTTGATCATGAATGCTCACCCACGTCCCATCTTGCCGCCAAGTCCGAAAGTAGGTATATACCGTTTGCCAATTCGGGAAGTCTCCTGGTAGGTTTCGCCAACTGCAACCTTGTATCAACACATAAAAAATCGCGTTGATTACTTGCCACATATCTACCATTCTAGGATGATCACCTTTTTTGCCTGCTGGAATTAACGGTTCTAATAATTCCCACTGGTCTGGAGTCAAGTTACTAGAGTATGCTTTACTCATCGCTCTCAATGGTGCTGTATGTACGTATTTACAGCTTATGCCCTGAGAGCTTTTTTTACTCAACTACCGACTTTTCAAACATCCTCTAATAGGGATTTTATTTGATTGCAATTCAAGGCTAAATGTTTGCTCACTGCTTTAAACAGTTTCAATCCCTAATAGGGATTTTATTTGATTGCAATCTTAGCTAAACAATATTTAGATGAAAAAGCCAATGGTTTCAATCCCTAATAGGGATTTTATTTGATTGCAATTGTAGCTACTTACTTATGGATTTTATTTGATTGCAATATAGATTTTGAATTAGTAACAGTTAGTATAAAATTGTAGCTACTTACTTATGGATTTTATTTGATTGCAATATATCCCGGCAATCTTGCGCTAGGTAGCCTGAATGTAGCTACTTACTTATGGATTTTATTTGATTGCAATTTAAGTTCAACACCTTCCTTTTTACACTTTCTTAAAAGTAGCTACTTACTTATGGATTTTATTTGATTGCAATGCTGGCATTTGAAAGCTTTGTGTTATTTGGTTTTCAAGGTTCAAGAGCGCGAATAGAAAAATCATAACATGAAGAGTGGCAATGTGTCATACGAAAATCGCTGAAAGTCAGTCCACATAGGGTGCGCGGATGTCTTCAAGATTTTACAGTCGTCAAGTCTTTGCATACAAGGCAATTCAGCCATGTTTGTAGTCACCTCTTCACCAACACCTACCCATTCGCACACTTGGCAAAAAAACTAGTCTGATTGCAAAGCGGTTCACGACCCATGAGCTTACTACAGACTTTCTTTGATTTCTAGCAAAAACAATTGCCACCTCTCAAACCTCTGCATTTTACTTTTAACGCTCAATTTCGTTATAAAACTTAAAATTTTTCCTTAGCAGCTAACATCTGTAAAATCTTTTCTACATGATCCAACTCTCCAACGATTCGCCGAATTGGGTGCGGCCAAACTTTGACAAGGGTAGGAGTTGCAGAAACTTGATTGAGTTCTGCTTGTTCTGGATGACTTAAAACATCAATTACTTTCAGAGTATAAGGATGTCCGAGCGATCGCTCCAACAATTCGTGTAAATTTTGCAGAATGCGTTCGGTTGTACTGCTATGTCCTGCAACAAACAAGCGGAGAACATAGCCTTGTGTGATAACTTCCTTTTTTTGTACTATTACTGGCTGGTGGTATTTTGGCACAGGTTCAGAAAGGTCTAGACGAACAATTAAATCGTGATCTTCCCAAAGCTGCCCAAATGAGGAACGATAAGATGTTAACACCATGCGATCGCACAACCCCTCTTGCCAAGGAGCAGCTTGCCATACTAAATCCCCTGTACCAAAAATGGCATTAAGCAAAGCTTGATGTCTAATTACAGCCGGATAAGCTTCAGCAAAAGTTCGCACTTGTTGAGTACGCGGATCTAACCAGTGGTCAATAGTTGCAGTATAACAAGGCACTAAAAAGTGCGGTGGCTCTGGCAAATCTAGAATTTCTTGCAAAGCCGAACACAAATGCAAATGCCATCGACCTTGTTTGCTAGGGTCGATGCAGTAAATTAAATCTCCTCCAGGTGTAAATAGGGCAATGCCTTTAAACAACTGGGGTGTAGATAGTTTGTTTGTTGTCAAGTTATTCACAAAGGCTAGGAAGCTAAAAGTAAAAATTCTCTCTTTTACCTTTTACCTTAGCTATAACCGCAACCAGGATCAGAAAAATATTTAGGATTGAGGGATGAGGGAGCAGGGGAGGCAGGGGAGACAGGGGGTAAGGGGGACAAGGGGGCAAGAGGTGAGAACTTGAAACAAGTCTTTCCCCTTGTCCCCAATGCCCAATTCCCAATTCCCAATTCGCAAATCTTAAACTCTACCTCGGAGAAACTGTGCCATTTCATTAGGAGTTGGCGACATTTCCAAAGCAGTTTCTTCAGTGATGCGACCATCTTGATAGAGATTGAGTAACGACTGATTCATCGTAATCATGCCGTCAAAGCTAGCTTGTTTCATCAACTCACCAATTTCATCATACTTACCGTCTTTGATCCATTCTTTAATAGCCTCAGTATTGATCAGCACATCGTGGAAAGCAGCTCGCTTCCCGTCAGTTGTGCGGCACAAACCTTGAGCAATTACCGCTACTAAAGACTCAGAAATTGCTACTCGCATTGCATCCTGTTCGTCACCAGAGTAGAGGTTGAGAATCCGTTCAATGGTTTTAACTGCGCTATTGGTGTGTAGGGTTCCCATGACCAAGTGACCAGTCTGAGCAGCTTTTAGGGCAGTGTTAACTGTTTCCTTATCTCGCATTTCCCCCACCAGAATCAAATCTGGATCTTCCCGCAAAGCTGCTTTCAAAGCGTTGTCAAATTTCCGGGTATGCATTCCCACTTCCCGTTGTTTGACTAAAGATTTGCGGCTTTGATGGATAAATTCGATTGGGTCTTCAATGGTAATGATATGCTTGGCCATCTCCTTATTGATGTAGTCAACCATCGCTGCCATTGTGGTGGACTTACCAGAACCAGTGGGCCCAGTTACCAAAATTAAACCTTTGTGGTGATGACAAATATCCCGAAAAACTGGGGGTAATCTCAACTGTTCCATAGTTAAGATTTTCAGAGGAATCAACCGCAACACCATCGCAGGCCCTCTAAGAGTGCCAAAAACATTAATCCGCACGCGAGCAAAGTCATATTGAGTTGCTCCGTCAAATTCTAAGTGTTCTTCAAAGCGCTGAATTTCCGCCTCACTCATTACCTCCCGCAACCAATTCATAAAAGCTTCTTTATCTACTTCTGGATAATCCCATGATTGAATTTCTCCTCGGGTGCGGAAACGCGGTACTTCTCCGACACCTAGGTGCAAGTCAGAATATCCCTGATCGTAAGCTTCCCTAATTAACTTCTCTAAAGTGGGCCCCGCACTGCTGGTTTTAGGGAGAACTGAAGTAGGTATTGGCGGTGGACTAACCGGACGATGACCTGCAACAGGTGTGTTGGAACCCCTATCCATTGACATATCCAATGTCTGTGTCATCTGCCTCTGCGTACTAAAGGTTGGCGGAGGTGGTGGCATTGGGGGCATTGGGGGCAAGTTACGTTCGGTAACAGGGCTAGAATTTGATGGAGACTGTGATTCTGTCATATATCTTCACATTTGGCAGGTAAAAATTTGAATTAGTGAGAAGTCAAGTCACTTACTTCGATGACTTTTGGAAAATGCTTGCGTGCAAGCCCTAGTCGTGATGGGAGGCGATTGAAAATCTAGAACCACGGTCAATCCATTTCATCCACCTAAACTGGTATCTTTTTTTTCTAAGATTCCGCTACTCAGAAAATTTAGAAAAATTATTTAACCTATACATAATGGTTAACACACCTAATAGCTTATAACGCCTCAGCAAAAATCCATAGATTATATTGTGCTTTATAGCACTTCTGACAAAATATGAATATTCTCAGCCATTAGATGAGAAATTTATCTTGGGCATGAATACAAATTGCCAGCAATTAACAGCATAAATACTAACTATTCATTTATTCAGCCAATCTATCAATTATGAGAAGCGCTATCAATTTTTATAAGAAATGTTAAGCTTGGTAGGAGCAATATCTGGGGATCAACGTTAAAAGCCCATACGTTTTAGGTTATATACCTGAAGACAGATGCAGAAAGCAAGTTATTCTAATAGATATAAACTTG
Source organism: Nostoc sp. ATCC 53789 (assembly GCF_009873495.1). Taxonomy (GTDB): domain Bacteria; phylum Cyanobacteriota; class Cyanobacteriia; order Cyanobacteriales; family Nostocaceae; genus Nostoc; species Nostoc muscorum_A. The sequence goes on from NZ_CP046703.1 coordinate 5,418,364, forward strand.
GTTTTATATCCACAATTACAAAAAACTAACTGTAAACTTTAGTAAACAAATGCTCATTTTCCCGATTAGTTTTTATATACTGAATTTCACTGAGAAACAAATCAGTTAACTCGCCAAAAGCGAGATATGACTGAAATTAAAATTTGCTGTGTATTTTTGGGAGGAAAAGTCATGGTTTCTGCTGAAAGCTCTAATCTAGGAAAGACCTACTCCTTGTTGATGATTAAAAGCTTTTTAATATGGACTTTTACATTAGCAGTATGCTTGTTGGTTGTCGGTTTTCCATTAGTGGTCTTGATGGCTACGGTTGGATGTCTGTTATCGATCATCTTGCAATCTGTGATGCCTGTTAGTGCTGTTTTGCTTGTAGCAGGTGCTTTAATCATGTTTAATGTCATGGCAGTTGTATTTGCTGCGGGTGTGCTAACTATTAAAGGAGTTCATCCAAGTGAAGTTAAATGGTTAAGCTGGTTGCATGGAGAGGCAGACCAAATGCAGACTACTGTTTATGCTGCTTGCCCTTTAACTTGTGAGATTAAAATGTAGTCATCACAGGTGAATACGACAAACAGTGCGTCTGCCCGGTTAAGCCGGGTTTTTTCATGCTCTCTAATGATGTGATTACAATTGAATTCGATATACAGTTCATCTACCCGATTAAGCCGGGTTTTTTCATGCTTTTTATATAATTTTTCCTTTTATATTTATGATTTGTGTAATGATTGACCGTCAACTATTGACTATTGGTCATAGACCATTGACTATAACCATTGGCAAATGACAGATGACTAATGACTAATGACTAATCAAAAACGGGTTTGCATTATCTTGGGTACTCGTCCCGAAGCGATTAAACTTGCTCCAGTTATTCAGGTTTTCCAGAAGTCTTTAGCTTTTGAGTCGCAAGTAATTCTAACTGGACAACATCGGGAGATGGTTGAGCAAGTTATGCAGCTGTTCAACATCAAGGCAGATTATGATTTGGAAATTATGCAGGTTCAGCAATCTTTAAATGATATTACCTGCCGCAGTTTACAAGGGTTAGAAGCGTTATTTAAAGAGAAAAAGCCAGATTTAGTGGTGGTGCAGGGAGATACGACAACGGCTTTTGCCGCAGCTTTGGCAGCTTTTTATCAAAAAATCCCTATTGGTCATGTAGAAGCAGGTTTAAGAACTGATGATATCTTCAATCCTTACCCAGAAGAAGCTAATCGGCGGTTGATTTCTCAAATTACTCAGTTGCACTTTGCGCCGACTCCTTGGGCTGTGGAAAATTTGCACCGTTCTGGTGTTTTAGGTGAAATTCACATGACGGGTAATACGGTAATTGATGCACTGTTGAATGTAGCTGCAAGCCAAGCTGTTTGTAATGTACCAGGCTTAGACTGGGATTCATACCGCGTTATGTTAGCAACAGTTCATCGGCGGGAGAATTGGGGAGAACCCCTGCAAGCGATCGCAGAGGGGTTTTTACAAATCTTAGACAAGTTCCCTGATACAGCAATGCTCTTACCATTACACCGCAATCCCACAGTGCGAGTCCCATTGCAAGAGCTTTTAGGGAATCATCCCCGAATTTTCTTGACAGATCCTCTAGATTATGGCGAACTGGTGGGAGCGATTGGGCGATCGCATCTTTTGCTCACTGACTCTGGTGGTTTGCAAGAAGAAGCCCCCAGTTTGGGAAAACCAGTACTGGTTTTGAGAGATACTACCGAAAGACCAGAGGCTGTTGTAGCTGGTACAGCCAAACTTGTAGGCACTACGAGTGAGAATATTTTTGCATCTGCTACTGAGTTACTGAGCGATCCAGATGCCTATGCAGCAATGGCAAATGCAATTAATCCCTTTGGGGATGGTCATGCAGCAGAGCGCATTTTGCAGATTGTGCAAAATTACTTGGGTGTTTCATCCGAAATATCAACTTAGATTAAACAAAATACAGAATTTCTGTTTTTCAGGGTGTATAAAATCGACTTTTCTTATTTCAATTCAACACAATTTCGATGTTGTGGAGTGAGCATCTTGCCCGCTTTCAGACGGGCGAGATGTTCCGTTCACGTAGCGTCTCTGATAAGAGAAGTTTTAATCTAAAACTTCCTTAGTTTAGATTTCTAAGAAAATAGGTATAACCTAGAAATGAGATTTTCAAAAGTGGCTGGTTGATGAAATTGTCTCTAACTTTTAAATACCCAGAGCTGCTCTAGTTTCGGGCCCCACCGTACCATCTACAAGTAGACCTTTACTTGCCTGAAAGCTTCTGACTTGGTTAACAGTTTCTTGACCGTAAATTCCATCAACTCTGAGATTACCTAAAGCTGTTTGAACGTCTCTTACAAGCTGACCTCTAGAACCACGGGTAAGAATGACTGAACCGCCAACGCCACCAGGTTTACTAGTCACAGGAGGTTTGTTAGGTCTATCAGCAACCCATCGAGCATAAACATATCTACCCGTAGAAAGCCGAGCAAAACCGTTTTCATACCTTTCAATCGCTGGAAGTGTTGCACCATCTGAAACACAATCAACATAAGAGTAATTTGTGCTTGGGCCTGTACGGATACGCAAACAACTGCCGTTAGTCTTTACATAAGCAGCCGAACTTATTTGAATTTGGGTAGCAGCAAGAAGTAATACACCAACACCAGCTAAAGCTAACCAAGCTGAAGATTTAAGTAGTTTTTTCCAATTGAATTTAGATTTGCTGTTTGCAGATGCCTGTTTTTCAGCAATAACTATGTTAGAAGATTTAAGAGGTTCTTTCCCATTTAATTGAGATTTAGGGAGATTATATTTGGTGTTTCCAGATGCCTCTTCTTGAGCAATAAACATCTGAGAATAAGCAAGATATTCCATAATGCAGCCCTTTATATGAAAAAATGAGTACTCACAGAGAATTATTTTAGTCTTCTCTGTATTTATTCTTAGTATATTTTATATCACTGCTCTTTCAAAGGTTTTTGCTGGTAGCAGAATTAAAAAAGAATAAAATTAGTCAAAAAACTCCAAAAAAATGCGATGTCTACGAAGGGCTACGCCAACACGCTGATTTAGTATAAAAATTACCAGGCGTTGGTATAATCCTCGGTAGACATCGCATTTTCAAAATAAATTAAATTTATTTAAAGCTTTATTGCTTAATACCTCATCCCTAAAACATGCAAATGTGTCAAGCGTATTCTTCGAGCGTAACTAGACTAGCAACTGTAGAAGATAAATCATCTAAGTCTATCGGCTTGCATCGGTATATATCATAACCTGCTAATAATGCCCGATTCTGGTCTTCGTCGAAAGCAGATGCTGTCAGAGCAATAGCTGGAATCTTTCTCCCTCGATTTGCTTCTAAATTTCTGACTTTCATGAGCAGTGAGCAGCCGTTTTCATCTGGTAAGTAAATATCACTAATAAAGATGTCTGGTTTAAAAAATGACATTATTTCTATAGCAGCACCTGCCGAAGCAGCTGTGATAATTTCTGCTCCCTCTAATTCAAACAAGAAGGTAAGTAAAGTTCTCGTATCAGGGTCATCATCTACGACGAGCAATCGTAGACCTTTAAAAGACATTGATTGATTAGACATTATTGTCACCGCCGTCTAGCTCAAACATTTAGAGTAGCAATTGCATCAAATGGCACGCGTTTGTAAATACCATTTGATGCATTCTTTACTAAATCTTAATGGAACTAATTGTTAAGTGTCTGTCCGGTTTCGGACATAATAACTTAGAAAATTGATTCATCGGCGATCACGCCTTGGCTGATTCCCCAGTAAACGAGCAAATTCCTTTTGTATGACTTGATAACACTCGCAGGAAGTTGCTTCCAAATCCTCTCGGTTGAGAATACTAATTTGACCACGCTGATAGCGAATCATTCCGGCTCGGCTCAGGGTGCTAGCCGCTACTGTTACACCAGAACGACGTACACCTAGCATTTGGGCGATAAATTCTTGCGTGAGTGGAAAATCATCTGATTCCAGACGGTCAGAAACTGTTAGAAGCCAACGAGCTAGCCGTTCTTCTAGTGTATGAAGACGGTTGCAAGCACATCCTTGCGTAAGTTCTGTATATATAGCTCGTACATAGCGCAGCAGCAGCTTTTGAATAGCTCCGCCTCGTTTGAACTCGGTTCTGAGAACATCTGCATCCATTTGCATTCCAGCGCCCGCAACTTGGACAAACGCTTTTGTAGTTGTTGTATTTCCTCCTAAAATTACTGGGATACCCACCATGCCTTCATTGCTCACTATCCCAACTTCCACCGTCGAACCATCTTCCATAATAGTGACTATAGAAACCACTGCGTTTTGGGGAAAATAGACCTCTGTGATGGGTTCTCCTGGTTCGTAAATAACTTGCCGAGTGGGAAGTGAAACTAACTTCAGGTGCGGAACAAGACGCTCATAATCACTAGTTGGCAAAGCCGCTAGTAATCTATTTACTTGCGGCTTAAGAGTATTTTCACTCACTGAACATTAAAAGAGAAATTTCCTCAAAATACTTTAAATCAAGTTACTATTGCGAGTCTGTTCGGTTTCGCACACATAACTCAAAAAATTTTTTTGGCTCGGTTACTGGGCAAAAAGCCCAGTAACCGAGCAAATTCGTTTTGTATGACTTGATGACACTCGCAGGAAGTTGCTTCCAAATCTTCTCGGTTCAGAATGCTAATATGACCACGTTGGTAGCTGATCATTCCGGCTCGGCTGAGGGTGCTAGCCGCTACCGTCACGCCAGAACGACGTACACCTAGCATCTGGGAGATAAATTCGTGCGTGAGTGGAAAATCTTCTGATTCCAAACGGTCTGAGACTGTCAGTAGCCATCGGGCTAGCCGTTCTTCTAGTGTATGAAGACGGTTGCAAGCCGCTCCTTGCGCTAGTTCAGAGTATACAGCTTGTACATAGCACAGCAGTAGCTTTTGAATAACTCCGCCTCGATTGAACTCGTTTCTGAGTACATCTGCATTGATTTGCATAGCCGCGCCCGAAATCTGCACAAACGCTGTTGTGGTTGTGGTGTTGTCTCCTAAAATTACTGGGATACCCACCATGCCTTCATTGCTAACTATCCCAACTTCTGCCGTTGAGCCATCTTCCATAGTGGTGACTATAGAAACCACTGCCTTATCAGGAAAATAGACCTGTGTAATCGGTTCGGCTGCTTCGTAAAGAATTTGCTGAACTGGAAGCTTAACTAGCTTTAGATGGGGAAGAAGACGCTCATAATCACTAGCTGGTAAGGCTGCAAGCAGCTTATTTGGTGGTTGCTGAAAAAGGTTTTTGTTTAATGACATTAGAAGTCACTCTCCTTAAGGTAGGTGACTTTAGAAAAGTCAACTCAGGGCACAAGGAAAGAATTTAAGGATCTGATCCTAATGTCAAAAGGTGTATTCTCTAAAGGAACATGGGCACAATCTAAAAAATCTTAAATGAACACACTTGTGTGAGTCTGTGCGTTTTCGCACATAGAAGCTAAAAAAAATTATTTTTGCCGTTTATTTAAGCTTATTGCCCAATAAACGGATATATTCATCTTCTATAATCTGATAACATTCGCACGAGGTTTTTTCTAAAGCTTCTCGATTCAGGATGTTAATCTGACCACGGTGGTAGGTGATCATTCCGGCTTCACTCAAGATGTTAGCTGCTTCGGTGACACCAGCGCGACGTACACCCAGCATCTGCGAGATAAATTCTTGCGTAAGCGGGAATTCATCTGATTCCAGGCGATCGGAAACTGTTAGCAACCATCGAGCCAGCCGCCCCTCTAGCTTATGAAGACGGTTGCACGCAGATCCTTGTGCTATTTGAGTATATACACCTTGCACGTAGCGTAGCAGCACGCTTTGGAGAGCTGTACCCCGATTGAACTCGCTTCTTAGTATATCTGCATCCATCTGCATAGCACTGTCTGGAATCTGCACAAATGCGGTTGTGGTTGTGATGTTATCTCCTAAAATTACGGGCATACCTACCATGCCTTCATTACTTACTAAACCAACTTCCACAGTTGAGCCATCTTCCATTGTGGTAATTATAGAAACCACTGCCTTATTGGGAAAATAGACCTCTGTGATGGGTTCTCCAGGTTCGTAAAGTACTTGCCGATTTGAGAGCTTAACCAGCTTCAGATGGGGAACAAGACGCTCATAATCACTGAACGGCAGAACTGCCAGCAAATTATTTGCTGGTTGATCAAAGGTATTTTTATCTAATGACATTGGGATTCTCCTGAATCTAGCAGTCTCTAGAAAAGGCAACTTGCGGCATAAGGAGAAAATCAAGAGTCTAACCCTAATGTCAAAAGATGTATTTTTCTGAAAAACTTATAATAGAAAATTGAGATTTTTATACTTATATCTATAATATAACATAACTAAATTAGTTATTCATAGTAAAAAAAAATCTAGATTATAAATCAAAAAACTTGGAATAGATGTATGAGGCATCTATCTAAAGACTGAATAAATAATACAAATTAATAGCAAATGATTAGCTACATACTACTGCAACAAACTATATTTCTCTTGCTATATACTGGCTTTAGCGAAGTTAATAGGAAGTATAAAAAAATCAGTAGGTGGGTTTAAAGCTAAGGAATCCCAACAATTGAAATTGGAAAATTTCACAGGAATTGCAGTTGCGATCGCAGAATTAAGTCAAATTACGTTTACTCATCATATAGACACGAGCATCTTTGTCAGCGATCGCAGCAAAAAATCCTTGGTTGCACAAGTCCTTGCAACCCTAAGTCTTTGTCGTTGCGATCGGATATTGTGACCTTTCCCGATAGACTCGGTATATTTTGATTGTTCACGAAAATAATATACTTTTTCAGAAGCATATTAATATGAACATTTATTAAGACTTAATTCCAGAATAATCTTAAGATTTTTGGTATACTACGGTAGATTAACTGATTTATCGTAGTATATGCTTGGGCTGAAACAGTCTATTCCACAAAAACCCAATAAAAGCAAGTACTTTGTACTACAATTTTAGATTTTTATGACTCCACAAACTAGCTTACTTATCGGATTACTTTATGCAACAATAAGCAACTTCATTCATTAAATACGATTTAACTATCTATTTTTAGTAGTTTCAGTAAAATAATATTTTGCTGAAAAATTTATATTGGCTTAGTGCCAAACTAAGTTTTGTTTGAAGCTAAGTTAATTAAAAATAATAACGTACTTGACAAAATGTAAAATCTCCAACAAAAATATCACTGTTAAATCAAACAGAATAACAACACGAAAACATGAAGTATAACCAACTTGGCAAGAGCGACTTAAAAGTTTCTGAGATTTGTTTGGGCACTATGACTTATGGACAGCAAAATACTATTGAAGAAGCCCATGCTCAGTTAGATTATTCTATTGCTCAAGGAGTAAACTTTATTGATGCTGCGGAGATGTACCCAGTTCCAACAAGTGCCGAAACTTATGGATTAACTGAAACTTATATTGGGGAATGGTTAAAACGCCAACAAAGAGAACAACTGATTATAGCGACTAAGATTGCTGGCCCTGGACGTGGCTTTAAATGGTTACGTAATGGAGCCAAAGCAATTGATCGTGATAATATCAAACAAGCTGTAGATGATAGTTTAAAAAGATTACAAACTGATTATATTGATCTCTACCAAATCCACTGGCCAGATCGCTACGTGCCAAGATTTGGGCAAACGGTATTCGATCCGACTCAAGTGGGAGAAACAGTTCCTATCGCTGAACAGCTAGCAGTTTTTGCCGATGTCATTAAGGCAGGAAAAATTCGCTATATCGGTTTAAGTAACGAAACTCCTTGGGGAGTAGCACAGTTTAGTAACGCTGCTAAACAATTAGGATTACCCAAAGTTGTCTCTATTCAAAATGCTTACAACTTACTAAATCGAGTATTTGATGGAGCCTTAGCAGAAGCAGTTTATTACGAAGAAATTGGATTACTAGCTTATAGTCCTTTGGCTTTTGGTTTATTGACTGGTAAATACCTGAATGGCAAACCAGAAAAAGCAAGATTCAGTTTATTTGAAAATTTTGGTCAACGCTACTTAAAACCAAAAGTTAGTGAAGCAGTAGCAGCTTACATAGATATTGCCAAGCGCTATCAAATAAGTCCAGTACATTTGGCTTTGGCATTCGTGCGGAGTCGTTGGTTTGTCCCTAGCACAATTATTGGTGCTACGACACTAGAACAACTCAAAGAGAATTTGGAAAGTGTAGATGTAGTTCTCAGTAAAGACATTTTGGAAGAGTTGGATATAGTTCATGCTCAGTCTCCAAACCCAGCACCATAAAAGTGCTGAGTAGTGAGTCCGAATTGTTCAGAAACGAGTAGAGGTAAGCGATGTATTCTGTCCTAATTCTTAGATTCACACCTAGATATTTAGTAGGTAAAATATGACTTTTACAGCAACATTAATTGACCAGAATACTATTCGTCGTCGAGGTACTGGTTTAAGAGCTTACAATCCCGAAAAAGTATTTAAAGGATACACACTTTTCACGCCTCTGACAGGTCAAGGTGAAGTCTATCTTTTGAACTTAGAAGGAGAAGTAGTACACCAGTGGAATCTGCCATATCCACCAGGGTTATATGGTTATCTCTTACCTAATGGCAACCTTTTTTATAACGGTAAGACTCCACCAGAAGAACCACTACGTTTTGCTTTGTGGGCTGCTTTTAAAAGTGGTGTTGTTTTAGAGGCAGATCCCAAAGGAAATATTATTTGGGAATATAAGCATCCAGATCATCATCACGATGGGCGCAGACTAGCTAATGGCAACACAATTATACTCGCCATTGAAAAGATACCTCAGTCTTTGGTTCCCAAAATCAAAGGCGGCGTAGCAGGTACAGAACCAGATGGGAATATCTATGCGGATGTGCTTTATGAAGTGACTCCAGGAGGGGAAATTGTTTGGACTTGGCACGCCCACGAACACCTCGATCCAGATAAATTTACCATTACGCCCCAGGATCATCGACATGAATGGACTCATGGAAATACTGTGGGAGAACTCGCTGATGGCAACATTATAGTCAGCTTTCGTAATATATCCACAGTTGTCATTATCGATCGCAAAACCGGAGAAATTATTTGGACGTTGGGTGATGACGTGCTAGCACAGCAGCACTTTCCGAACGAGCTAGCTAACGGTAATATCCTGATTTTCGACAATGGCGCACATCGCCGTAACGTCGCTCTCAATTTCTCCCGTGTGATTGAGGTAAACCGTCAAACGAAAGAGATAGTTTGGGAATATACCGATAACCCGCCTCAAAATTTCTTCAGTGCATACATATCAGGAGCGCAACGTTTAGCGAATGGCAATACCTTGATTACAGAAGGTGCTTACGGCCGGATATTCGAGGTGACAGTTGCAGGAGAGATTGTTTGGGAATACATCAACCCCTACTTTGCAACTCGGAATATTCCAGGTGAGAAATCGCCGGTCACTCGTGGGGAGCAGAATACAGTCTTCCGCGCCTTCCGTTATGCACCTGAAGAAGTGCCTTGGCTTTAGTAGTTTGTCAAGCTAATAAAAGCCTGGTACGTAGTAAGCACTGAAGTGCTTAGAAAATTAAGGACTAAAGTCCTTACTACGAACTTCTCATATTAAAAGTTTGGTTAGTGTCGAGAATTTTTCACGCTTCATGCGCCTCAAAGGGGCTTCAGGACACTAACAATTGAAGATTTGGGATTTTGGATTCAAATTCAATTCCCAATGCCGATTAACAAGTCCTATTTACCAAGGTACTTAAACATGGCCCAAATCAAAGTATACAGTGCAGTTGTTTGTCCTTATGCTCACCGTACCCGTTTGGTACTCCAAGAGAAGGGCATTGACTTCGATTTGATTGAGATTGATTTGCAGAACAAGCCTGAAGGGTTTACCAAAGTTTCCCCCTATGGTAAAGTACCTGCACTAACTCATGGCGATAACCGAGTTTGGGAATCAGCAGTAATTAACGAGTATCTCGATGAGGTATTTCCCAATCCACCACTGTTACCTAGCAATCCTGCTGCTAGGGCGCAGGCTCGTATCTGGATCGATTTTGCTAACACCAGATTCGTCCCCGCTTTTTCTACCCTACTGCGGAGTTCAGATCCGCAAAAACAAGAAGAAGCTAAACAGGAACTATACAAACACCTGGAATTCGTTGAAAACGAAGGTTTGGCAAAGCTTTCTGGGGAAGGTCCTTACTGGTTTGGTGAATCTATCAGTTTGGTCGATTTCACCTATTTCCCCTGGTTTGAGCGCTGGGCTGCACTAAAGCAGTATCGTGGTTTTGGGATACCAGAAGAGTTTACCCGTGTACGCCAGTGGAAACATGCTTTGAAAGAGCGTGAATCTGTGAAAGCGATCGCAAACTCTAAGGAATTCTACATAGAGCGATATGCTAAATTCGCTGCGCCTACTCTCGCTGCTGTTTAAACGTAATTAATAATTATGTTTCAAGTGGGGTTTAAATTCCCACTTGAAACATAGAATTGAACTCTTTACAATTACGAATTACGAATTACGACTTTCCCAAAATGAGCCGCACTTTTGAGATAACTGTAAGCTTCTCGTGCCTCAGTGAATGGAAAAACTCGATCAATAATTGGTTTAATTTGATGCTGTTGCATCGCCTGATTCATCGCCTCAAATATTTCCCGACTGCCGACATAAATGCCCTGAACTGTTAAACTCTTAAAAAGTATTGGCATGGGGTCAATTTCACTTCCTCTTCCTGACAATACGCCAATCAAACTAATCCGTCCCCCAATACGGACTGCTTGTAATGATTTTGGCAGAGTCCCTGCACCACCTACTTCTATTACATGATCTACACCTGTGCGATTAGTTAATTGATAAACTTGCTTTTCCCAATCTGGTGTTGTTTTGTAGTTGATTGTCTCGTCAGCACCAAGCTGTTTAGCTCGTGCTAATTTATCATCACTGCTGGAAGTAATAATTACTCTAGCACCATGTATCTTGGCAAACTGGAGAGCAAAAATCGAAACTCCCCCAGTACCGAGTAATAAAACACTATCACCTGCGCCAATATTGCCTTTTGTCACCAGTCCATGCCAAGCTGTGACTGCTGCACAGGGTAAAGTTGCCCCTTCAATGTAGGATAGATAGTCTGGTAATATCACTAACCCATCTTGGTGTAATACGACATATTCAGCTAGCATTCCATCGATGCCGCCTCCGAGATCGGATTTCATTTTCTCTTTGGTTAAAGAGCCATAAATCCAGTCTTGGAAGAAAATACCAGCGACGCGATCGCCTATTTTTACCCGTGTCACACCTTCGCCTACCGCCACGACTTCCCCCGCACCGTCAGATAGGGGAATTAACGGATACTTCTGTCCAGCACCGTAAGCACCCTCAGCGACGAGCAAATCGCGGTAATTTAGGGATGTTGCTTTGACTTGGATGAGAACTTGTCCCGCAGTTGGTTTTGGTTCAGGGCGATCGACTAATGCGATCGCATCAATCCCGCCGTTGCTTTGAATTTCGTAAGCTTTCATACAAAAAGCAGTGGTTTAATGTCATATTAAACCACTGCTGTTTATTGTAATAAATTAGGACTTACGCACAATATTTCTCAAACTCTCATTTCTCTGTATCCTCTGCGTCTCTGTGGTTCGTTATTCCGTAACTCGTGCTTAAGTCCTATAAATAAACAGTGCCTACCCTAAATTGATGTTATTTCGCCTTATGAGCTTGGTTGCTGATCGGGAAACATACACTTATCAGAATCACAACCACTAGGGCCAGCCTCTGACATTTCACCTAAATCGTAGCGGCTTAAGACTGCACAGAAATCATCTGTTTTCCGCCGTGCTTTCACCTCTTGATTCAAGCGCTCGTAGGTTGGTTTATCTATTGGTTCAAATGGCAAACGGGGGAATGATTGCAAGTCATCAAAACGAGCTAAAAGAGCTGCTGAAATATACCCCTGATCGCTCTGAATAGTTTCATAGATTTTCTGTCCTAAAGGTTCGATTTCATCAGAACGCAGTTCCAAAGTAGCTGATGTGTTATGAGTCACATACCAGCGTTGAACCTGGAGGACAAAATCAAATTGGGCTAAGACTGAAAACTTAGAAACATCAATCTCATCAGCACCTGGTAAATCTGCCCAAGATACAGAAACAGGGATTTCTACCAACCATTCACTCACCCGTGAATCAAAGGGATCGTTGAGCAAATTGCCCTGTTCATCTTTGTCTGATTGTGAGGGAATGACATTATAACCGTAGTCAATACAGGCTAAAGCTACTGGATCATTTTTGCCGAAAGTGATGCGGCGAATAAATCTTTGGGCTTTGGGAGGATGCCATCCTGAACTAGCATTAGTTAACAAAGCCTTAGTACCACTGGGTTGGACTGTGGTACAGCGATTGGGACGTTTGAGATTGTGGCGATCACAATAATCCCAAACTACCCGATGTACAATATCTCTCCAAGAACTTAGATATTTTTCTTCCTCACGCTTGAAAGCTAAACCTTGTGGAGTTGCAGGTCTTCCGGCTTCCCACCAGCGCAGCCAATCAACACCAAAAGCATGGACAAAGAAATCAAATAAACCTGTAAAAGAAACTCCCACAATCGGGTCTAATTCACGGCTGTATTGATAGCGTGGTTCTAAGAATTTGTGATTTAAAAGTGCCGCAACAGATAACGCCCCAGCAGTGAAAGCTTCTTCTTGTTCTTTGTAGTTACGTGGGTCGATTTGATTAAGGTGAACCTCTGACAAATTACAGTGGAAGTTACTACCGATGATTTCCTTTCTTTGTTACCCTAGAGGCTTTTTATCCTCTAGTTCTACTGCTTAATTATTTGCAGTAGCTCCGCGTACCTTTTGCAGATGTGACTTCAGATAATAAAAGTGTTTCGGCTCCGCTCAACACAAGTATTTTTCACATCCACCCCCGCACTCTTGGAGAGATTATATTCTAGACACAAATTTCTCATGTTATCTAGTTTCACTCTCTACGCTGTACGGTGTCAAAGACTTTTTAATTCCTTTGATTACCACGGGATTAGCATCTCAGCTTTCCCCGTTTTTGCGAGGTTTTTAACGTGAGGCAAAATCACTTACCACACGGATTTAGCCCATAGCGAGCTAAACGATGTTCTAACTCATTAGCATCAAGATTTGAATAACGTTCTTCTAACCACTGTTTTGCTGTTCCTTGTTCATAAGCTTGTAAAAACTCAACTTTTAGAGCTTGTGTTGGCAGCAAATCAATGTTTGATCGCGCTACAGCTTCACCAGCCCATTGAATCGCTCCCTCGCCGCTATAATACTGTTTGCGAACAGCATTCAGACATTCTTCTAAGGTTGGCTTGCGGTGAAAAACTCTGGTATGGTTTGCCATCCTGAGTGCATCACGCTCTGGATCGATTCGCCAATTGCCATTTTCATCTTGCTGCCATAAGTTATCTTTGGCATCGGCAAACAAACTATCTTCGCTAGAACCTTGCCTCATGCCAGCTGATCTTCTAATATTACCGGCAACAATTGTTACAGCAGCTTGATCGATTAATAGACAGCATTCAACTGAATTTAATTGTCGTCCTAAAGCTTTATTCAGAATAGATGCACAACGCTGATAAAGTCCGGGCAATTTCACAGGATTAGCAACTCCTCCAAAGCCGTTAAGAGTTTCTCCGGCTTTTCGGACATCGCTGATATCAACTAATACTTCAACTGCTGCTGAAAACTGTTCATTAGTGGAAAGTTCTAATAGGGCTTGATATGATTCAACCCAACCTTCACGACTATCTCCCACGTGAATAGTGACGTTATTGCCTTCTATATGAGTTTGAGTATATTCACGTCGCTGTTGCACAGGAGTGCTGCCAATTTCACCTTTTACAGTGACATTCAGTTGATTACGGATAGGAGGTAACTGGTTAATAAATTGTGGTTCTAGGACGGCTCCGGTACCACAGCCCATCATTGCCAGATCCATCATTAATCCGAAGGCACTCCAGTCTTCGAGATTGGTAGAGGTGCAATTATAAGCGCCGGAAAAATTCTTTGGTTTGGTTATCCAGTCTGTGCCACCAACCCATAGCCAGCGTCCACTGGGCATAGCTTTCAAGTTGCGCTGCATCTTATCCAGTATGGCAGCTTCTTCTTGAGTGAGCTTTCCCAACTCGACTAAGCCGAGGAGAGTGCGATCGCATACCTCATCCCATGTTTCCCTTAGTCCCGCCTTTGTCCGGCGGCTATAGGTTCTAAAAAATACGGGATTCGCAGCCGGTGCTGTTTCGGGAAACTTTGCACTCTGGCGTTTTCTTTCTAGCTCTCGAACCATATATTAAGTGTCTTGCGTTCTTGTTGCGTGCGGACAGATTATGACTATACGCCAAGTAGTTTGAGTATTAAAGATTGTCAAATTGTCCACTTTACGCTAGCTCTACTCAGCACTAATTACAACAGAAATTTATAATGTATAATGTCCCTCACCCTTGGGTAGAATCTCGATATTGAGTTTTAATTGGCACAGATTAACTTATAAGTAAATTCTCTTTATACCGATTTTTGTGTAATTACTTAGCGGAGGTATAAAATTTGCTTACTCGAACATCGAGCAAACTGGATTTTTATGGAATTAGTTTTAAAATGATCAATATTCGTTGTGAAACTCTGGCAGATTGTACAGTAATAGCTGAAGTGAATACATTAGCTTTTGGGCAGAAAAATGAGGCTAAACTTGTAGATAAAATTCGCCGTTCTGACCGCTACATTCCAGAACTTTCTCTGGTTGCAGAAGTTGAAAATGTTGTAGTCGGTCATATTTTATTCAGCTACATTAACCTAGTGAGTGAAGAAACACTACAGGTAATCGGTCTAGCACCTTTAGCGGTTCATCCACAGTTTCAACAACAAGGTATTGGTAGCGCACTGGTACAAGCAGGATTAGAAAAAGCAGATGCAAAGAAAGAAGCCGTAGTTATTGTACTTGGTCATCCTCATTTCTATAATCGTTTTGGCTTTCAGCCTTCTATTATTTATGAAATCGAGTCTCCTTTTCTAGTACCAGAGGATGTCTTCATGGTTAAAACACTGCAAAGCTATGAAAAAAAGTATAAAGGTAAGGTTGTTTATCCGGCTGCTTTTGAGGAAGTATAGTATTATTTACGCCTAACAATGAGGTGATTTTAGAATTGGAAAAATAGAACAATATCGCATATATATCCAACATTTATTATCTGCTATAATTACACTATAACTGCCGCAACTACGCCCTTTGTTTGTAACGCAGCCGCAACCCGTAAAATTAAAGCTTCATTATATGGTGCTGCGATCAATTGCACACCCAAAGGTAAGGCATTTGGACGCTGAATTGGTACTGATAAAACGGGTAAGCCGATAAAAGATAATGGTTGAGTAAATAGCCCCAAATGAGGGCGGACAAGAATTTCTTCCCCATCCAAAATCATAGTTTGTTGACCGATTAGCGGTGCAGAAATTGGTGTAGTTGGGGCAATAATTAGATCCACATTTTGAAATACTTCTCGAACGCGATCGCGATACCAGCTTCTAAACCGTTGTGCTTGCAGATACCAGCTACTAGGAATTAACGCCCCAGCCAAAAAGCGATCGCGTGTCGCTGGATCAAAATCTTGAGGACGATATCGCAATTTTTCCAAATGCAGATTTGCGCCCTCACTAGCTGTAATCACAAAAGCTGCTGCACGGGCGCGGTGTGCTTCTGGTATGGTTACGTATTGAGTGGCATTCAAAGCATCGGCTACCTTTTGCACTGCTGCTAAAGCTTCCGGTTCTGAACCTTTGGTGAAATAATCAGCTGCAATGGCAATTCGGATATCAGAAATATCTTGATTAAGTTGTGGTAAAACCAATTCAGGCGGACGCTTTGTGCAAATTGGATCGCGATCGTCTTCTCCTTGAAGCACATCAAACACCGTAGCAATATCTTGCACCGAACGCGCAAAAGGGCCAATGTGGTCAAAACTGCTAGAAAATAAAGCTACCCCAGCACGAGATAACCTTCCATAAGTAGGCTTAAAACCAAAAACGCCACACAACGCCGCCGGAACCCGAATTGAACCATTAGTATCAGAACCCAGCGTCATAGGTACTAACCCAGCAGCAACAGCCGCCGCCGAACCACCCGATGAACCACCAGCAACTCGCTGTAAATCATGGGGGTTGTGAGTAGCACCGTAATGGGAGTTTTCCGTAACAAACCCATAGGCGTACTCATCCATATTCAAAGCGCCAACTAGCACAGCACCCGCTTGTTTCAGCTTCGCTATTGCGGTTGCATCTTGGGTAGCGGCTGGGTTCTCTGCATTGATTTTTGACCCCGCCAGAGTCGTTAAACCAGCAATATCGAAGAGATTTTTCACCGCAAAAGGCACACCAGCAAGCAAACCAGGATTATTACCTTGGGCAATTTCTTCGTCAATGCGAACTGCATCTATTAAAGCTGTTTCAGCAGTCACAGCCGTAAAACAGTTGAGTTGATGATCTCGCGTTGCGATTCGTGCGATCGCAGCTTTGGTAACTTCCACCGCGCTGACTTTGGCTGCACGCACCGCATCTGATATTGTTATGGCATCGGCAGAATCAAAATTCATGCTGGAATATTAGGAGATAGCACTTTTAGCTTTTTGAGTAATAGCAGTCTGCATAGTTTTTGCTAGTTGTAGCAAAATAGCCGTAAGACCTAAATCTAAAATACAAGAGAATAAAAACCAAAAGGGCAGAAATTTATCTTCGGGATTTTTAACAGCTTCTGTAAAAGCGAGCCGATTCAAAAGATTTGACCCAATCATAAAACCATATAGCGGCCCGATTAACGATCGCACTTGTTCACTCAAACGTGTTAAATCCTCACCTTCACCTTTAAATCGATCAGCAAAAGTAGATAACGTGTTGGCTATTCCCCAAAGGCTATATATAGGAATTAGAAATCGGGCGATCGCACCTCCTGGCGTAATCGGATATTCCTTGAAAATATCCCTTAAATCAGCATGGAGACGATATAGCCAAATCATAAAAACAATGATTGAAGTTAAACTGAAAAGTAATGTAACTATTGATATCAGTGCATCTAGAGAAGCAAGTAGCTGATAAAGTGGCTTTGCTATTAATTGCAACAAAGATAATAGCGTAGAAGCAACACCAAATCCTAGCAGCACCCAAAGTAACCGCACCAACAATCTACCGATACTCGCAGACTTCAATGAAATAACAGCATTGAAATTATTCATCTGATTTTTCCAAGGTATAGTCGGCTATATCTTAGTATTGTTGGTTATACTGAAAACTCAGTAAAATTGCTTAAACATTAAAATAGCTCTTATGGTTCAAAAACTGGTGCAACTTCAATTTCTTCTGGTAAAGGGAAAGAATTTACAATATTTGCGATCGCACTAATTCTCTCAAAATTTGCCACCACCCCATCCCGATACTCATCTCTTAACTGCAAATCCAACAACAACGCCATAAGATCAACATACTCTCCCACATCAAACCCTTCTCTTCTCATCTCTCTTCCTTTGCGCCCTTTGCGTCCTTTGCGGTTCGTTATCTTAAACTTATAACTTCTTATCACAACTGAAATGCGATTAATTTTATACAGTAAACCCGGCTGTCATTTATGTGAAGGCTTGCAAGAAAAGCTAGAAAAAATCCAAAATCTCAGTTTCGAGTTGGAAATTAGGGATATTACGACTCGTGACGATTGGTTTGCTGCGTATGAGTATGAAGTGCCAGTACTTTATTTATCGAACCACAGAGGCGCAGAGGACGCAGAGGGGAGTGAGAAATTATTGCCGCGTCCTTCTCCTCGTGGTAGTGTGCAACAGTTGGAGCAAATGTTGCGTAAGTATTTAGCCAATTAGAAAAAAATAATGCAGAATAAGCGCAAGATTAAGAATGTGACGAGGTTCACAACATGAAATTGCGGGAATTACTAACGGCGGTAGACAGTGTTGAACAATTGCCTAGCCATCCGACTTTGCAGGATGTGGAAGTTAGGGGTTTGAAGACCAATTCCCATGCTTGTGGTGTGGGAGATTTGTTTATTGGGATGCCAGGAACGCGGGTTGATGGTGGGGAATTTTGGCAAAGTGCGATCGCATCGGGGGCTGTGGCTGCGATCGTTTCTCCTGAAGCTGCACAAAAAAATCCTCCCACAAATGAGGCTGTGGTCATCAGTGCAAGTAACATAACTCAAGCTTGTGCCCAGATAGCTAGTGCTTTTTATGGTTATCCAGGGCAAAAACTCAAGCTGGTAGGTGTGACTGGTACCAATGGCAAAACTACAACTACCCATATTATTGAATTTCTCCTGCTCAAAGCTAATCTCGCCACAGCTTTGATGGGGACTCTCTACACCCGTTGGGCAGGTTTTGAGCAAACTGCTGCCCACACTACGCCCTTTGCAGTAGAACTGCAACAGCAGCTAGCAGAGGCTGTAAATGCTGGTAGTGAGTTCGGGGTGATGGAAGTAAGTTCTCACGCTTTGGCTCAAGGTAGAGTGCTGGGCTGTCAATTTGAGGTAGCGGTGTTCAGTAATCTTACTCAAGACCATCTCGACTATCACCGCGATATGGAAGATTACTTTGCCGCTAAAGCGTTGTTATTTAGCCCTGATTATCTCAAGGGACGAGCAATAATTAATGCTGATGACTCTTACGGAAAGCGGTTAATTGCCTCGTTAGATGCCGAACGGGTTTGGAGTTATAGCGTCAACGACAACAGTGCTGATTTATGGATGAGTGATTTAACTTATGAGCCGAATGGTGTCAGTGGGACATTACATACACCAAAAGGTGACGTAGCTTTTCGATCGCCACTAGTCGGACAATATAATTTAGAAAATCTTCTCGCAGCCGTAGGAGCAGCTTTACACTTAGGGCTAGATTTGCAATTAGTGGCATCTGTAATACCTGAGTTTCCCGGAGTTCCTGGACGAATGGAACGGGTACAGATTAATTCTGACCAGGATATTAGCGTGATTGTGGATTATGCCCACACACCCGATAGCTTGGAAAACTTGTTGAAAGCTGCACGTCCATTTATACCTGGGAAGGTAATTTGTGTATTTGGTTGTGGCGGCGATCGCGATCGCACCAAGCGCCCAATTATGGGTAGAATTGCTGCTGAATTAGCTGATGTGGCAGTAGTGACATCAGATAATCCCCGCACAGAAAACCCAGAACGGATTTTAGAAGACGTTTTGGCAGGAATTGCCCAAACAGTAAAACCAATGGTAATTTGCGATCGCGCTACTGCAATTCGTACTGCTATTTTACAAGCACAACCAGGTGATGGAGTGCTGCTTGCTGGTAAAGGTCACGAAGACTACCAAATTCTCGGCACCGAAAAAATCCATTTTGATGACCGAGAACACGCACGCGACGCTTTACAGCAAAGACTTAATAGCCAAGCTTAATTTATTTGGGAATTGGGCATGGGCAAGAGGACAAGGGGACAAGGAGAATTGGGGACAAGGGGAAAGACTTGTTTCAATTTCTCACCCCTTGTCCCGAATGGCACTAAGAAAAGCTGAAATCTGGTCAGGGCAGGGTGTGGGAGGTGTGGGAGGTGTGGGAGGACGGGGAAGAAGTCTTACCCCCACACTCCCCACACTCCCCACACTCAAAAAGCAAGTTATATCAGGGCTTTGCGATTAACTTAGTGCCATTCCCTCTTATCCCCTTGTCCCCTTGTCCCCTTGTCCCCCCTGCCTCTTCCCCGCCCCTGATGGGTGTAGTTTTTGATATTTAATGTTTCTTTCCGTGGGGTTTTTGTAAAAGATGGACATATAAAGGTGAAAATCGAGACAGAATTATTTCTTGCTTCATCCTTTTTGTGCTTGACTCATGAATGTTTCTCTGACTAAGGATCTGTCTGTTTATCAACTGGTTATGGGAGTGCAAGTGCCTCCAAAACCATTGTCTCTCAGTCCTGCGACTCTGCTATCACTGGTGAGAGCGCAAATTGACTTACTAATTGAGCAGCAAATTGCAGCCACTTTATGGGTGAAGCTACCACCAGAAAAAATTTGGCAATCAGAATTAGCGCGTTATCAATCCTCAGTAGGTGCGTCTAGTATTATCTATACTTGCCAGATTGACGAGAATGAAAAACAGGGAGCGGGGGAAGATGATGAAGCAGGGGAAGAAAAGACTTCCTCATCTTTCTCATCCACTCATCATGTCACCGTCCACCTGACACCAGATAGCCAACTGCGACGGGAAAACTTTTTGATGGTGTTATCGCCCCAGTTTTGTAGTTTAATTTTGGCTCATCGGCCACTTAAAAAACGCAAGAGTCAGACATCGGGGAAGGTAAATACTAATAAAAATCAGCCATTGCTGATTATCACTACTGTTGAGGGGAGAGTAATTCAGCAAGTATTAAATGGTATCCAAAAAGCGATATCTAGCGACCATCTGCCAGGCAGTTCCGCGCCAGAATCATTGCCAATTGTACCTGCTGATTTTATTTGTCCAACGATGCCGGAAGCGGCAACCATGAGTCAACTGTTTACAAAACAACTCCTGCGACAGGATGAAGTTAATCGCCAAATCATCACTGCTCGCACTACCAAGTTGCAGCAGATAAATCAAGAACTGCACAACAAAGAACAATTTCAAGATGAATATCTGAAAAATCTCTGTCAGGAATTGCGTATACCCCTGACGCATATCAAAACAGCACTTTCGTTATTGAATTCTCCTAATCTCAAACCTACGCAGCGACAACGTTATTTACAGATGTTAAATACCCAGTGCGATCAACAAAATTCTCTAATTACAGGTTTGTTGGAACTGGTGCAACTAGAACGTAATTTGGAGGGGATGGTTTTGGAGTCGGTGCGGCTCTCAGAGATTGTACCTGGGGTAGTGAGTACGTACCAACCTTTAGCCCAAGAAAAAGGGATTATGCTAGCCTACACCGTACCCACTGAACTCCCATCTATTTGGTGTGTGAGTGGTGGGCTGAGGCAGATTGTAATTAATCTGCTGCACAACAGCATTAAATTTACTCCTAATGGGGGTGAAGTATGGGTGCGTGCCCGTCTTCAAGGCGATTATGTCCAATTAGAATTCCGCGATACAGGTATTGGTATTGCCGAAAACGAGATTTCGAAAATATTTGAGCGATTTTATCGTGTGCGTACAGGATCTACAGAAGATTATGCTGGTGCTGGCTTGGGGTTAACAATAGTACAACAATTGCTGCTGCGCTGTGGGGGATCTATTTCTGTAAAAAGTAAATTATATGAAGGTTCCACATTTACAGTGCAACTGGCAACTGTTGGCGATGCCCCAAGAGCGATCGCAATAGAACATGAGTGATCGGTTATCATTATCCCCTAAGTTAACTTTGTGGTGCTATGCAACTTTGCTTAAGAGGTTGTTTAAAAAGTATTTGGCTGTGATTTTAGACACTTATTGATCCCCCCTAACCTCCCTTAAAAAGCTACGGTGTACACATAAGTCTTTGAGAGTTGCCCCATAAGCTTTTGATCCCCCCAACCCCCTTAAAAAACTGACTTTTCACGTTATGTGGAAAAGTCCACTAAAAACCTAACCCCCTAACCCCCTTCCCGCATCGGGAAGGGGGAAAATTCAAAGTATCTCTCCTTTTAGGAAAGAGATTTAGAGAGAGGTTTTCCAGATGCCGTGAAAAGTCAGCTTAAAAAAGGGGGCAAAAAGCTCTCAAAGTCCCCCTTTTTAAGGGGGATTTAGGGGGATCTAAAAGGATTTAATACATCACTAAGAACTTTTCAAACGTCCTCTAAAACACAAGGAAAATAACCATGCCCAATGCCCACTTATCTTGCGCTGGGAGTTTTGCAAGAGATGACGGAGAAACATCGACTTGCCTAAACCGGAATCTCCTTCTAAAAGTTAAGGATGTCAGGGATATACTTTTAATTGCAATTTTTAAAAGCTGGGGCACTCCGGTCTATAGAAATTTATAACTTCAACCCCCCTGAGCGGTTACGATTTATTTTATATTTTTTCTTAACTGTCCTTGCTTTTAAATGAAATTTAATTTGATATTTTTCTTAACTGTCTTAACTGTCTTAACTGGTCTTAACTGTCCTTGTTTTAAATAAAATATTGTGAAATACTCTCAAATAAGTTCATCCGCGCGGAATAGTTGAACAGCAAAGTTGATACAACATTTCATATATACGGAGATTAAATATGCCTCTTGTTGAAACTCAAGATTTGTTGGATCGAAAATTCGATGTTTGTTTTACTCATGCTGACGTGAACGGTAACGGCGTTCTAGAACAAGCCGATGTACTCGCTCTCGCCGCTCGTGTTGCTACTTATCTCGGCGAGCCTATGGGCAGTCCCAAAACACAGAAACTGTTCCAAACGTTTGAACACTTTTGGACTCATGTACAAGCCAAAATGGATGTTGATAACGATGGCCAAGTGACTCCAGAGGAATGGCGCAATGGCTTAAAGTCCTTCGCCGAAGATTCAGAAGCCTATAAATCAGCCTTCCATCCCCTTGCAAAAGCGATTTTCACAATCTGCGATCGAGACGACAACGGTTTCCTCGAACAAAGTGAGTTCGCCAAATTCCACCAAGCTTTTGGCTGTAAGGCGGCGAACAGCCAGCTAGCTTTCCAGAAGCTCGACAGCAACGGCAACGGACAGCTTACAGTCGATGAACTCCTGATTGCGTGGCAGGAATACTACACCAGTAGCGACCAAAATGCGGGAGGCAACTGGCTGTACGGCGACGTTTGGGATAATACGGTGGTTGTCGGCAGCAAGACAAGATGACCTACTCAAGCGTCGTTGCCAGACTGAAGCGATCCAAGCTTGGGTAGTGCAACGATTCACAAAAAATTCTGCCATATAGCTAAAAATCCTTACCTGATAAGGTTTTCAGCTTTTAGCTATACGGTACTTATTAGTTATTAATCAACATTGCCTAGTTTGAGCCAATTTAGACAATGTTTAATAACTATTCTTTGCAATCATCAGGGCTTTTGGGCATTTCTCTGATGAGGTATCAGCTTCACTTTTAAGCAATGAATAACTAGAATATCGCTCCTAAATAAATATTTTTTAACTGTCTTAACTGTCCTTGTATTCTTATTTAGAGTCTGAGATGTTAAGAACTAATTTATTTTGAAGAGTATAGTCTTTAGGGTGATAGTTTATGAGTTCTGAAATTTTAGATACTTGCATCTCACAGCAAGTGAGTAGTGTTGTAGTTGTTCAGGAACCAGAAAGAATTTGTGATACAGATCATGGCTATGTTCGAGGCTGGGGTGTAACTGAAGAAACTGTCGGATCGAAGCACCTTAGTATGGCTCACGGCATAATTCCTCCAGGAGCAGGTGCAACCCCACACTACCATCCTTTTGAGACTGCGATATACATTATTACGGGAACGTGCAGAGTTTTGCTAGGTGTTGAGAATGATACATTTGTAGATATCAAAGCAGGCGATTTCCTCTATATTAAAACTGGTGTCGTGCAT
The DNA here is from genome assembly GCF_009873495.1 of Nostoc sp. ATCC 53789. Lineage (GTDB taxonomy): Bacteria > Cyanobacteriota > Cyanobacteriia > Cyanobacteriales > Nostocaceae > Nostoc > Nostoc muscorum_A. Next base: position 5,441,885 of record NZ_CP046703.1, read on the forward strand.
TGTCCGGTTAATTACGGGCAGGAAGTGATGGAATATATCGTTGCCCGAAGTTCGCCACAAGAAATTTGTCTTTATCCTGACCAAAAATGTTGAAGCTGAATATTATCGCGCCTTAGTCGATATTGCTTCACTTTGAGCTAGCTGTCGTCAAGAGCTGCTACTATGCCGTCAATTTGCCAGGGTTGCAGTTTACTACCGACTGCCATCAGGGTATCATCTACCTGTTCTGTCAGTTGTCGCAGTCCAATCAAAACTTCGGTGAGGTTGGCAGCTAGTTGATAATCCCGCACAAATTCATCTAAATCAAAGCTGGCTGGTAAAATGTCTCGGTTAGATTGGGCAGCAATTAGGCTATTGTTGACAAAAGCTAGTCTTTTATCGCCCATCTTAAATAAGTTGCGTCGTTCTTCTGCACTCAGGGTAACGAGAAAAGGCATCTTTGCTTGGATAGTCGCAAAGGCTGCTTTAATTTCTTGGATATCTGCTGAGGAAAGGGAAGCGGTAATGTTTTGGTAAGGCATTGGTTATTTACTGTGGTAAATCTGTTTGTTATGATTCCCACTGGTAAATGCGATCGCACAGTATTTAAGGGAATGGGGAGTAGGGAAATTAACCTCTTGGTGTTACAAGTCGAATTACCCCCCTTAATCCCCCCTTTCCAAGGGCAGGGCTGTTTCATTCCATTTCAAACAGGATTTGTCAAGATGGTTAGCGAGAAAATTGTAAGTGAAGGTGACGAGAAGATGAACTTTTAAGCACTTGAACAACAGTAAAATTGTTCATTTTCTTGGCACGCTGGTAACAAAATAATCAATTTTAAATCGCTAGAACCCTTGATATTTAGCGCTCTTTAGGGAATGAAACAGCCCTGCCCTTGGAAAGGGGGGAAACAAGAGAATCTAGTTCCCTCCCCTTTCCAAGGCTACGGTGTACACACAAGTCCAAGTAAAGTAATAAGGGAAGGAGTTGTGGGGAGTAAAAGGCGATGGAAAATCCAATCAGAATACACGCGCAAGCAGTAGAGGGAAAAGCATTTGGAGACCCAAGACTGATAAAAAGGGGGCAGCATTGTACGAAGCTTTGGGAAAACATCAATCAGTCAGCATTCGACAAATAAGTAAAAATAGAGCCGAACAAATAGGATACTATCGGTTTTTGGAGAATAAGAGTGTGACAGTAGGGGAATTAGTGCGAAGCCTATCAGATCACTGCGTATCTCATGTAGAAGGAAAGCATATATTAGCTATCAGTGATACCAGCGAAATTAACTTGCAGTCTCATGTAGGCAGGTTGGAAGCTTTGGGTCTAGGTGTAGTAGGAAACAATAGGGATATAGGATTTTATATTCATCCCACACTAGTATTAGATGCAGCAAATGGATTTCCCTTGGGGATAAGTACAGTAAAACTGTGGACTAGAGATATCAACCATCAAGATAAACATGAACGAAACTATAGCCAATTGCCAATAGAGGAGAAAGAATCATACAAATGGCTGCGTTCAGCTGATGAAACTCAACAGTGCATCAATGTTGGTGAAGCCAAAATGATTACCCATATCGGCGACCGAGAAAGTGATATGTATGAGGAATTTGTGACAGTCGCAAATCAAGACAATCATGTATTGGTCAGAGCGCGCATTGACCGTCGCCTGGTGGGAAAGACCTCATCATTTTATACATACTTAAACCAACAGCCGAGCGAGGGGACTTACACAGTAGATGTCCCAGCAGATGCACGCACTAGTAGAACCGCAAGAGAGGCATTATTAATTGTTCGCCGTGCAATGGTGAAAATTCAACGTCCAGATAAATTGAATGGACAAGATTATCCTCCGAGTGTGACACTTTATGCCGTGGAAGCCGTGGAGGTCAACCCACCACCAGGTCAAGCACCGATTCATTGGCGATTGCTCACCACCCACCAAGTTGTTTGTTTAGAACAAGCTTTACAGGTGATTCGATGGTACACCTGGCGATGGCGAATTGAACAACTTTTTGCCACCCTCAAAACTGCTGGTTTAAATCTCGAAGCTACCCAATTAGAATCGATTGCTGCCATTCAACGACTGACTGTATTAGCTTTGTCAGTCGCCGTGCGAATTTTACAACTGATTCAGGGACGGGATAACCCTAATTTACCTGCTACTGTTGCTTTTTCACACGAGCAACAGCATTGCTTGTCTAGCATTTCACCAACTTTAGAGGGGAAAACTCAATTGCAACAAAATCCCTATCTTCCTTCCTCTCTTCCTTGGGCTACTTGGATTATTGCTCGGCTTGGTGGTTGGTCTGGTTACAAGTCTCAAAAACCTCCCGGTATTACTACTTTGGTTCGCGGTCTTGAGCAATTTGAATCCACCTTTTTTGGGTGGAAACTCGCTCTGGGCAAACTTGTGTGTACACCGTAGCCTTTCCAAGGGGAGGGTTAGGGTGGGGTAAAACTTACGCTGTAAGGAAGCAATACGATTTGGTTAAGAAGACGCGATTTATCGCGTCTTTATTATTTTTATTAACGCGATGGTTTCTTACCAAATCCATAGCGCAATCTATTCATAATCCAAGTTTGGAAGTTGTCAATGTAGCTAAATATCACTGGCACTACTACCAGTGTCAGCAGAGTAGAAGTTGTGAAACCGCCCATAATGGCAATTCCCATTGGTTGCCGAACTTCAGAACCTGCGCCAATTCCTAACGCTAGGGGCAGAATACCGGCGATTGTTGCCAGAGAAGTCATTAAAATCGGACGCAGACGTGACACGCCAGCTTCTACGAGTGCCTGACGCTGAGTTTTGCCTTCTTGCATGTTGATGATTGTATAATCCACCAACAGAATCGAGTTTTTGGTGACAATCCCCAACAGCAACACGATACCAATCAAGGCATATATCCCCAATGGTTTTTGAGCAACCATCAAAGCTACCAATGCGCCGCCTAAACAAAAGGGCAAGGCTGCCATAATCGATAATGGATGCAGAAAGTTGTTATACAGCAACACCAGAATTGCATAGATACACATTAATGCCAGCCCTAACGCGCCACCAAAACGCCCAAAAATTTCTTGCATAATTTTGGCGCTACCGGAGGGTTGCTGTACTACCCCTGGCGGTAAGTTTTGCATCACAGGTAGTTTGTTGATTGTTTCTACTGCCTCTCCCAAAGAAATCCCTTGCAAATTGGCTTCTACGGCAACTTGACGGGCGCGATCGTAACGGTTGATGGTTGCAGGGCCACTACCAAAACGGATATCTGCAACAGCTACCAGGGGAATCAATTTGCCATTTTGACTGAGGACTTGGAGATTTGTGATTGTGTTAATGTCAGCCCGAACTTTCGGATCGATTTGCACGCGAATCGGGATTTGGCGATCGCTTAAATTAAATTTTGCCAAGTTGGCCTCATTATCGCCGATGGTGGCCAGAGAAGCTGTCCGAGCGATCGCTTGTACTGTCACTCCCAAATCTGCTGCCCGTTGTGGGTTCGGAATTACTAAAATCTCTGGTTTAACCAAACTTGCAGTCGAAGACACTTCTACCAATCCTGCTAGCGATCGCATCTGTTTTTCTAGGGCATCAGCCGCTTGATTCAATGCTTCGGGGTTTTCACTTCTGAGAACAATTGATAAACCTTTCCGACTGTCGCCTGGTGACTGACTTTGAAAGCTAATTCTAGCTCCTGGTATTTGCTCAAAGGAAGGGCGTACTTGTTCCTCAAATTGTTTTTGAGAAATATTTCGTTCTTCTCTAGGTTTGAGATTAATTGCCAGGCTTGCAGAATTGATCTCTTCGGTTGCTAGTACACGTTCAACTACTGGATTTTGCCGGATGAGATCAGTCGCTTGTGTGACTACCTTGTTAACGTCTTCTAATGTCGAACCTGGAGGTAGTTCTATAGATACGTTAGAAATCCCAAAGTCGCCATCATCAACGAAACCCTTGGGAATTAAAGGAACCAGCATCACACTGGCAATAAAGAAAGCTAAAGCGATCGCCATTGTTGTCAATCTATGGCGTAACGCCCATTGTAATAACGATCTATAAGGTTGAAACCCCCGACGATTTTCAGTTCTGAGTATTCTATTTCCCTGCTTTCTACTTGGGAGTGCAAACTTGAAATTAAACAATCTTATTACTCCCCCCGCTCCCCTGCCCCCCTGCTCCCTCTGCTCCCCCTGCTCCCCTGCTCCCCTGCTCCCCTGCTCCCCTGCCTCTTTTAAAAGATACGCCCCCATCATCGGCGTAACCATCCGCGCGACAAGAGTTGAGAAAATTGTGGAAACGGCAACGGTAACACCAAATGGTTGGAAAAATTGCCCCGGAATCCCACCCATAAAAGCAACGGGCATAAACACGGCAATAATGGTTGCTGAACTTGCGATTACCGCTAATCCTACTTCGTCGGCAGATTCAAAAGCAGCATCCCAAGCTGATTTGCCCATAGCAATATGCCGTTCCATGTTTTCAATTTCCACCACGGCATCATCTACCAAGTTGCCCACCGCCAGCGCTAATGCCAACAAAGTCATGTTGTTGAGGGTGTAACCAAGGGCTTGCTGCACTGCGAAGGTGGGAATTATTGACAAGGGTAAGGCAACAGCCGTAATTAATGTTGCTCGCCAGTCCCGCAAAAATACTAAAATGACGATGACAGCCAGCACCGAAGCTTGAATTAATTCATCAATGGTGCTTTGGTAAGATTGGCGAACAACATCGGCTCTAGTAAAAATCAAATCTAGCTTGACATCTGCGGGAAGTGTTTTTTCCAGTTCTTTGACTGCTGCTTTAATTCCTTGTTCTACTGTCACCAGAACGCTGCCAGTACTACGCAACACTTGGAAAGCTACCACAGGTTGATTATTTAAGGTAGCGGCTTGGCGCACATCACCAAATTTATCTTCTATAGTTCCCAAACTGGATAATGGTACGGAACCGCCTTGTGGTAAGAGGATTTCGTAGGTTTTCAAAATATCCACACTGGCGGCACTTCCTAATGTGCGGATACTTTGTTCGCTACCGCCGACTTCAGCCCGTCCGCCAGGTAAGTTAATGTTTAAATCGCGGATTTGGTCGTTTACCTGAGTGGCGGTGATACCCAGAGATTGTAAGCGGTTGGGACTCAGATTAATCCGAATTTCTCGGTCAACTCCACCCACACGTTGAATTTGGGCGACACCACGAACTCCCAATAAGGCGCGGCTAATGGTTTGATCGACAATATTGCTTAATTCTTCTACAGAACGCTTATCTGATTTAACCGCGTAAGTAATTACCGGGCCGCCGGCAAAGTCCAGACGTTCCACAATTGGATCGTTGATCTCTTGGGGTAAATCTTGGCGAATTTGAGCGATCGCATTGCGGACATCATTGGTGGCGCGATCGCTATCTGTACCCAAAACAAAATTGATTGTCGTCTTAGAATTCCCATCGCTGACGGTGGAAATCATAAAATCGATATTGCCCAACCCCGCGACGGCATCTTCAATTTTTTTCGTCACTTGGGATTCTAGTTCGGCTGGGCCTGCACCTGGTTGAGTGACTTTGATCGAAACTGTTGGGACATCAATATTTGGGTTAGTATCAATCCCCAAGGATAAAAAGGAGAACCAACCCACAACCGTCAAAATTAAAAATAAAACTATCGTAGGAACAGGTTTTTTAATCGACCAAGCTGAGATATTAAAGGACATGAGAAAATTTTAGATTTGTCATTGGTCATTAGTCATTAGTCATTAGTCATTAGTCATTTGTCATTTGTCATTGGTCATTGGTCATTTGTCATTGGTTATTTCTCCCATTCCCCATTCCCCATTCCCCATTCCCCTCAATTTGCAACTCGAACCTTATCACCATCTTTGAGATATCCTGCACCATCAACTACGATGCGATCGCCTAACTGCAACCCACTCTTGATTTCTACTTTGTCGCCGTTTGTAGGATTTTCTAAGTCTATTTTCTGGCTGCGAACTATATCTCCACTTGATAAGGTGAATACAATTACACTTCCATCTGCTTGGGATTGGACTGCTTTTTGCGGCACTACCATCGCCATACCTGAGTTAGCGGTAATTGCAGCATTGGCAAACATCCCTGGTTTAAGTAAAGTTGTTGGCGGTAAGTCAATTTTGACTGTAGCCTCTCGCCTTTGATCGTTCACCTGTGGTTGTATCTCTCTGACTCGTCCTTGCGATCGCACGCGCTGATCGACATCGGAAGTAATTTGCACAGATGCGCCAATTTTCACCTGATTTAATTGAATTTCAGGAACCTTCGCTTGAAGTTCTAACTTTTCATCTCGGATAATCGAAAATAGCTTTTGTGTGCCACCAATCACGGTTCCCACCTGCGTTTGCGGCGGTACACCAGTCACATCACCGACTCTGGCCAATTTCTCCGCGATGACTCCAGAAACCGGCGCACGCACCACAGTTTGTTCCAACTGAGTTTGTAGTTGTTGCACCCTAGCGGCACTGCTGCGGACATCAGCTTTGGCTTTGTTGATAATAGCTTGAGCGTTACTAATATTAGCCTGGGCGCTGCCGATATTGGCCTGGGCGCTACGCAGGTTTTCTTGGGATAGATTCACAACTTGTATGGCAGTTTTTACAGCGTAGGAACGAGTATCAAGTTCTTGCTTACTAATGGTTCCAGAATCAGCCAGTTGTTGATAGCGCTGATAATTTTTAGCGGCTTCTTCTAGCTTTGCCTTCGCTTGAGCTAAATCTGCTTGTTTTTGTTGGACTATGGCTTTATTTGATGCCAAATCTGCCTGTTTGGATGCCAAATCTGCCTGTTTCGATTCCACATCGGCTTGTTTTGATTCGACATCTGCCTTTGCTTGGCTAATTTGGCTTTGCAATATGGAATCATCCAACACCGCCAAAACTTGACCTTTTTTGACAAAAACCCCTTCTTTCACATCTTCAGGGATACTTTTGATTTGTAAACCGTTTGTCTGTGGTAAAACCGGAATTAAATCACGTGCTGCAACAGTTCCAGTAGTTTTAAGAGTACGCACAACACGGGCGGCTTCTACTGTGGCGATGGTAACTGTCATTGATGGGTTAATTTTTTTATCTGCTACCGCGCTTTTTTGACGGGATGGAAGATGACTTAATACACTCATGCCACCAAAGGCGATCGCAATTCCTAAACCAGCACCCAAAAATAATGGCTTCAACCATGCCCTAGTTGGTTTTTGCTCTGATTTGCTCAAAAAGCCAGCATCTTCAGAGGTTATAGGTTCTTCCACCTCGATTTCTGAAACACTTTCATCGCTCACAGTCCGACCTCCACTTTCTGTCTATGCATACCAATATTGGTATTTTCTTAAGAAAACTTGAAATTTATTTACTTCCCATCAACTATGACGCATTTCATAGTAAATGTCTTTTATTTTTAACCGTATATAATAGAACTTAGTTCCTAAGAAAAATTACTGTCATCTAAATACTTGAAGCCTTTATGTAGATTATGATACAAGAAATTATTTCATTTCATCTAGCTACTCTAAATCACACAATATACCCATTTAGATCACCGTCAACCAATGCTTATATATGAAAAACTGATAAAGCTAATCTAGAATTATTTAATTAAAAATTTGAACTATCAATGTATGTTATTAAACCAGTAAAAGCTTTTATCTACGCAAATCCTAATTCCTCTAAAGCCTTTGTCTTTTCAAAAAGTCGTACATCCAGGGATAGTTCAAGCTAGCGTCTACAGCTACACGTGAGTTACAAATGAGCAAACTCCATTACCCTAACCCGAATTTCTCACGTATTGTGTGGTTCGGGTGGGGAGTGTGGGAGGTGTGGGAGGCAATGCAGCGTTCATTGATGTGCAGTTATTCAATTCCTCCTCTTTCTCCCCACACTCCCCACACCCCCCACACTCACGCTCATTTCTCACTTGTGAGAAATCCAGGTAAATTCCAGCCAGGGCGATCCTGATAGTGGAATTGTGAAATCAATCAAATCAATAAATAATTGATATTTACCAGAGTCACCAGATATGTTCAATGCCACTGAAATTTTAATTGATGCCTTTGTAAATGAAATTCGAGAAGGCTACCGTCGCACTTATGGCTGCTTCAAAAATGATTATCAGGACATTATCGCCTGGGCTGGTAACATGGCTTTAGAAAATATTGCCAACAGCGATGCCCTTTATCACAATGTTGAACACACAGTTCTTGTCACCCTTGTGGGGCAAGAAATATTACGTGGCAAACACATCAGAGAAGGCGGTGTTTCCAGTGAAGACTGGTTGCATTGTATTATTTCCTTAGTGAGCCATGATATTGGCTACGTTAAGGGGGTTTGCCGACTAGACCAAGAAGCAGTAGGCTTATATTCCACAGGTAAAAATGGCAAAATGGTTTCTGTAGCTCCTGGCGCTTCTGATGCCAGTCTCACGCCGTATCATGTTGATAGAGCCAAGCTTTTTATTGATGAGCGTTTTGGAGGTCACAAGTTAATAGATGCTGAGGCAATTAAGAGCAATATTGAACTGACGCGATTTCCCGTGCCTGCGGCAGAAGATCATCAAGATACAAAGTGCTTTGCTGGTTTAGTCCGGGCTGCTGATTTGATTGGTCAACTAAGCGATCCACGTTACCTGAAGAAAATTACTTCTTTATTTTACGAGTTTGAAGAAACTGGTGTAAATAAAGTTTTAGGCTATAAAACCCCTGCCGATTTACGGAATAACTACGCTAAGTTTTACTGGAATGGTGTCTATCCCTATATCCAAGAAGGGCTGCATTACCTATCATTGACACAACAGGGCAAACAAATTCTTGCTAATCTCTACTCAAACGTGTTTGTTGTAGAACACGAAAAACAACAGCAAGAACAGCAGAAGTATTTAGAGAAGTTAGGAGTGGGGAGTTGAGAGTTAGGAGTTAAAAGTTAGGAGTTAATAATTATTAATCATGAGTTATGAATTAAGATAAAACTTTAATAACTCATAAACTCATAACTTATAACTCCTAACTACTATGGATTGGTGGCGACGACTAAAGAAAAATCCTTTGGCACAATTTGGGGCGATTTTGCTGTTAATTTTCTACATAGCAGTAATTGCAGCAGATTTCGTGGCTCCTTATGACCCTTATGCCTCACAGCCTAATGGTTCACTGCTGCCACCAACTAAGATACACTGGGTTTCTCAATCAGGACAGTTTATCGGGCCCCATGTTTATCCCACAACTCAGGGAGACACAAATTTAGAAACAGGCGATCGCCAACTCATTGTAGACTTCAAAAAGCCATCACCTGTGCGTCTATTTGTTTCCGGGCCAGAATACCGATTGTTGCAGATGAGTTTGCCACTACCCCCCAAGTGGGATGAAGTCACAATCTTTCCTGGTATTCCCTTAAATTGGCATTTATTTGGCACAACAACTGACGCAAAAGTCAATATCTTAGGTACTGATGACCAAAGCCGCGACCAATTTAGTCGCCTCTTACATGGCGGTCGCATCAGTATGTTTATTGGGATTTTTGGCATTATTATTACCTATCCCCTCGGTTTGCTCATCGGTGGAATTTCCGGTTATTTAGGCGGTGTGACTGATAGCGTCATTATGCGCTTGGCAGAAGTTCTAATGACTTTCCCTAGTATTTATCTTTTGGTAACTTTGGGAGCAGTCTTACCACCTGGTTTAAGCAGTACCCAGCGCTTTTTGCTGATTGTGGTGATTACTTCGGTGATTAGCTGGGCAGGTTTAGCACGGGTCATTCGAGGACAGGTACTATCAATTAAAGAGCGAGAATTTGTCCAAGCGTCACGCGCGATGGGTGCAAACCCACTTTATATAATCCTCCGCCACGTCTTGCCGCAAACGGCTAGTTATGTAGTTATCTCCGCTACTCTTGCAATTCCCAGCTTTATTGGCGCAGAGGCAATACTAAGTCTCATCGGCTTGGGAATTCAACAACCAGACCCCTCTTGGGGCAATATGCTTTCTCTGGCTAGCAATGCTTCCATTTTGGTACTGCAACCTTGGTTAATCTGGCCGCCGGCTGTGTTGATTATTCTCACAGTGCTAGCATTCAACTTACTCGGTGATGGGCTGAGAGATGCTCTTGACCCTCGTAGTTTGAGAAGATAAGCCCTCAATAATAGTAAATGCGATCGCTGAAGTAACAAATGCGATCGCCGAAATAGCAAATGCTGTCGCCGAAATAACAAATGCGAACGCTGAAATAGCAAATGCGATCGCTGAAGTAACAAATGCGATCGCTGAAGTAACAAATGCGATCGCTGAAATAACAAATGCGATCGCCGAAATAACAAATGCGAACCCATAAGTAGCAAATGCGAACTCCGATGTAACAAATGCGAACCCCGAAGTAACAAATGCGAACCCCGAAGTAACAAATGCTTTCCCTGAAATTAGTCCGCGAAGGCGGACTTTGCCTGTGTAGCCGCGAATTCTATTCGCCTTCTATTTGCTGCAAAACTGCAAAACCCAACGGCGAAACAGTTCTACCATAATCCGCCAACTTCCCTGAGTTTCCTCAACGACATCATGACGCTTCAGAGTATTCAGCGCTTCTTGTAAATCAGCATCGTTCATACCTGTAGACTGAGCTAAGGCATCCAGACTTAAACCCTCTGGGTAAGGTGCAAGCACCCGTACAATTGCTTGTTGACCCTCAGCACCCCGCGCCGCCTGACCCCAAACCCCATCAAAGTAGTAGCGTCCCCGCTTGAAAAACTCAGGGTCATTGATAACTGCTTCCACATCTTCTATTGTGAAAACTGGGTCACGCGATCGCCCTTGCTCAAAAACAAAGTCATTGTAGCCGCGCACTAGCTGAAAACCCAGCAGTTGCACTAAATATGGTTGACCGTGTGTCAAAGCATAAATTTCATCTAAAGCTTCCGGGATGTAGTCGAGGGGGAAGTCTTCATTATCTGGGTTAGCGAGAATTTGGCGAGTAGCTGCACGTTCTTGAAAGCTTACATGAATAGGAATGACGCTGGCAAAGAAGGGTTGAAAATAATCTGCTGTCATCTCCTCTAAAGTGTGCAAACCAGCAAAAGCAAAGGCGATTTTAGAACTCATTTGCACCAAACCGCGCAGAAAACCCATAAACTCGATAGGAATTTTGTTCGCTTCAATTAAATCTTCAATTTTCTCAAACTCGTCTAAGGCGATGATTAACCCACCATCTAGCTGTGCTTCAACCTGTTTTAAATAGCGTTCAAAAGTCCGGTAGGGAAGATTTAGTAAATCAGCATCAGCTGGTGGTGAAAGTTTTACAGTTTGAGAAATTTCATCACAAATTGCCATTAGTACTTCACCCACACCTTGGGGACTATCTCCCAAACGTAGCAAGTTGACGTATGCTAGCTGTATTTGTGAGCCTAGACAATTAGCAGCATTAACCAGAATGGAAGTTTTGCCCATGCGCCTGTGACCGTAGAGAACTACAGACTGGAGTTGATTACCCATCACCCAAAGTTCTTCTAACTGTCTGATGATATCTTCTCGCCCAACAAAGAGATGACCTTGAACTGGGTCGCCTACAACATAAGGATTAACCACAGGCTTGGTGATGGAAATTTCTCCCACTTCACCAGCGATTTGTAAAAGGCTTTCTTGCCAAGTTTCAGCGATATCTATAATTAAGCCTCGCTCTGCTTGCGGCAAGGTGTTGGCTTGATTCAGGATCTTTGTCAGTTCGCCTAATGCTCGATTGAGGGCTAAAGACCTAGCTGAACGTGAGACACTGCGATTAACAAACTGCACATCCTCAACAACTCGACGCAAATTAGCAAGAATTTTCCAGGTAACTGGATGTAAAAGAGGTTCCTGTGGAAAAGGAGGAACTTGGATAGCAGCAATAGAGGCTGGTTTTTGAGCTTTCTGAAACGTTGTTAAAGTTTGGGCAAGGGTATACATTTCCTCACCATAAAGTAGAGAACGTACTACAGTAAAAGCCTCTATTGCTCTGGCTGATTCTTTTTCATGCAGATGCCAGAAACCAGCAGCAGCAGCACGGGCAGGAGTATTTAAACGAGTGTCTGTGTTAAGACGAGCCTGTAAACCTTCTCGCCAAGAATGAGGAAAGAAAAAGAACAAAGGGAATGAGAAGAAATCTTTGATAAACCTTGACTTTAGGGTTTCATTTAGAGAAGCCGAAGTAAAACGTACTATATCCCAATCAAAGGGATTTGCTGCCAGTCGAGAGACAGTCCAAACAAGTTGGTCTGAAGGGATTTTGGCAAGTACCCTATTAACTGCTTGGATAACAGGAATGAATTGTAGGGTATATGCCAGCAGTTCATTAATATTATGTAAACCTGTTTCCCAATCATTTTGCAACCAATTTTCCAAGCGCCAAACAAGATTAGGAAGAGGAAGCGGAGTGATGCGGGGGAGTAGCCAATTACTGTTTTGAATTGTTCGCAAGTTTAAAGGTGAGCCAATAAGCCAAGTTTCTGGACGCAGTACCGCCACGCCGAACGCCACGCCTCCTGCCACGCCTACCGCCACGCCTCCTGCCACGCCAAACGCCACGCCTCCTGCCACGCCTCCTGCCACGCCGAACTCCACGCCTACCGACACGCCTCGCGCCACGCCTCCTGCCACGTCGAACTCCACGCTTCCCGCCACGCCTCGCACCACGCCTCGCGCCACGCCTCCTGCCACGCCTACCGCCACGCCTACCGCCACGCCTCGCGCCACGCCTCCTGCCACGCCTACCGCCACGCTTCCCGCCACGCTTCCCGCCACGCATAACGCCACGCTTCCCGCCACACCTCGCGCCACGCCGAACTCCACGCCTCCCGCTACGCCGAACGCCACGCCTCCCGCTACGCCGAACGCCACGCCGAACCAGTTAATGCGAACATTTGCAGTCTGAAAAATTAGACCTATAGCTACAGGTGTAACTACTGTTAAAACTAATCCTTGGAAAAGTAACTGACGTTGAATAGCATTTTCACGCAATAACTCCCATCCCTTCTGCCAATTCATTTCCCCTTCAGGAATATACCCACCCCCGAATTCATTTACATACCACCGCAAAGCCTGGGGAAAGAAAAACACCCAGTACAAAAGGCGCAGATAATCCAAGGGGTTCCACAAATAGAGGCGACGCTTCAACTTGGGCGCTAAATCTAGGCGGGGTACAGGGGTCATTATTCAACCTCCATCTTCACCCGTGAAGAACCTAATTCCTCAACCCTCTTCACCATGACGGAAGGGAGAATAGGAGTAATTTTGCTCCCTTCCCCTTGTAGGCTACCGTGTACACACAAATCGGAGTTACTTTGAGATCCGGGTTTTACCCCCCTTAATCCCCCCTTGTAAAGGGGGGAAACAAGAAAATCTAGTTCCCTCCCCTTTCCAAGGGGAGGGCTAGGGTGGGGTAATTCGATAACTTGTGTGTACACCGTAGCCCCTTGTAGGGGAGAGGTCAAAGCGGTGTCATTCATTGCAAACTCTCCACATACCGCGAATAAGTTCGATAACACAATTGCATCAGTTTGCGAGGATGTCCGCCACTTTCTTGGATGAGTTGGATGATTTCTTCTTCAGTAAAACTCACTGAACTTCTAGCCAAACGATTGGTAATAAAAGCACGCATAGTAGCTTCATCCCAAAGATGAATATGTTCCTCTTGGCAAATACCTGCCAACGGAGAAGTATTACCTTGCTCCTGACTATCCCTAAAAAGATTGTTCAGAGGTTCGGTGGCAGCTAAAATCAGCTTCAACGGAGCATTACTTCCTTCAGCTAAACCGCGCAAATAATCCCTTATGTTGCGAGTAAAACCTTCGCCTGTAAGTTTTCCTACATTGTCTATAGCCAGTAGTATTTTACAACTTCGCAAATTGCGGGTTAACTGATAGTCTTTACTGTCAGGTATACCGATCTCGTGGCACAATTCACTATAAAATTGACTTTCATTATGAAGTAAATTTAGGTCTAAGAAAACTGGCTGACGTTCACTTTTGAGAAAATTTTTCGCCTGTTGGTTAATCATCCATAGCAGCGAAGATTTGCCGATTCCCTCTTCCCCAATTAAAACAACACTACTACCGCTATTTAGTACCTCAAATATTCGCCGGATTTCGCGCTCTCGGTCAAAAAATAGATTCTTTTCTTCTACTCTGGCATTAAGGGGAATGAAGGGATTTTGATTTAGCTCAGATAGAGTATTATTAGGTAACTCTGGAGAACTAGTATAATCTGGTTCTGGCGCAGTGATATAAGATAGTTTTTTAGTAGGGTAATTATAATTTTTATCAAAAAAGTTTTCAAGTTCTTCCCTAAAATTTCTTTTATCAAGGTCGTCTATATTTAAAACTTTCTTAATTTTATCAATTAATTTTTTACCTATTTCTCTGAAATACTGTTCTGTATATGGTTTGCCAGTAGGTTTATATATTTTACAAGTCATATCGCCATAATCCATACCTTGCCAACTTAGTAGAAAAACTTTTTCTTCTAACTTGCTCAGTGATACTACTTTTCCTTTTCTCTCCTCAAATATGTGCTTAATAGATTCTAATGCTTCTTCAGCTTCCATTTAACCTGGTTGAGTTGGTAAAGTAAAGTTAATACTTGGATATAAGTTTAGTATTTTACAGCAAAACCTACATAATCCTACGTCTATGTAGATATTCTTTGTATTTATGACCTAATCCTACGTTTACCTACATCCTACGTATAACTATGGACTACAGGCGAATATAGAGACATCGAAACAACATAGGAGTGCAAAACGATGTCTACTTACTATCCTGTAAATGAAAATTTAGCCACACAGCAACAGCCAATAGTTCAATCTCTAGATGTTCTCAGTCAGTCAAACAATACAGAACAACTTCTCGATATCGCTGAAAATATTACTGCCGCCTTAAGCAAATCAGATACAGTGGAATTAGTTCAAGCTGGGGGTCAGACAGCAGAAAATATTTTTAAGGTCTTAGTCCAATATGGTGGTAAACCAGTTGCAATTATCCTGGCTACTGCTGTTCTGATTGCAGCTACGGCTATACCGATCTTAGCTGTAAAAGTATCTCTTGGTCAGATAACTCAAATCCCTAATATTTCCCAAACGAAATGATAGTTTTGCGTTGGGTTGCGCTTTGCTTAACCCAACTTAGATTTTACTGCTTCATCTAATACAAAAGGGCGGGCAAGACTTCGGCGTGAGCGCTCAGTCGAACGCTGCCCACCCCACAAGAAGGTTAGAAAGAATTATATAACTGTTTGCTAATACCGAATTCGTGGGTCTACATAAGCATTTAAAATATCAATTAAAATGCTGGCACTAACAACGATCGCACCAAAAAAGACTAGCACTCCCTGGACTGTGGGATAATCGCGATCTGCGATCGCTTGATACAGTCGATTAGCTAACCCAGGCCAAGAAAATGTCACTTCTGTCAAAATCGCCCCACCCAACAGAGAGGCAAAAGTTAATCCTAAGACTGTAATTACTGGGATTAGAGCATTCTTTAAGGCATGGGAGGCTAAAATCTTATTTTCACCAATACCTCTGGCTCTAGCGGCTTCTACATAATCGGCTTGCAAGGTTTGTTTTAAATTCACTCGCACAATTCGTTCAAAAATCCCACTCAGCAAAATTCCCAAAGTGAGACTCGGTAGGGCAAGATGGTGCAAAGATGTGAAAAACTGGCTGAGATTTCCACCAAGTAAGCTATCAATTGTATACAACCCAGTCACAGGAGTGGGAGCCGGAAGATTAGGCGGAAAGCGGTTGGAATTGGGAAACCAACCCAGTTGGACTGAGAAAATCAACTGTAAAAGCATTCCCGCCCAAAACATGGGGAGTGCGTAGGTGATGATCCCAAACAAGCGCCCACCAACATCGAAATATGTCCCAGGACGAGAAGCTGAAAGAGTCCCAACCGCAATTCCGACGATGAGTGCAACCGCCATACTACATACTGCTAACTCCACCGTCGCCGGGAAATATTGCCCAATTATGTCCCAAACATTCTGTCCGCGACTCATTAAAGACGTTCCCAAGTCAAAGCGCAGTATGCTTCCCAAATAATTGAGATATTGTAGCCACAAAGGAAAGTTTAAACCTAGTTGTTTTCGCAATTCTTCTTTAGCAGCTTCCGGCGCACGTCCACCAAGAATTGCATCTGCGGGATCTCCTGGTGTTGCTCTTAATAAGAGAAAGACAATGGTGATAATTGTTAATAGCTGGAGTGGTGCAAGAAGCAACCGAGAAACTATGTAATATTGTAAAGCTTTAGAGCGAGACATATTTTACTTATTTATTATTTGTCATTTGCCATTTATTTTTACAAATGACAAATGACAGAGGACTAATGACTACTTTTTAATTGTCTGGTAAACCAGAATTTGGGTTGGGTTAAGTTGTACACTGTTCACACCTTTTTGAGCAAATACATAGTCTTTGCTTTGCCATAAGGGAACGTAAGGTACATCAGCAGTTACTTGCTTTTGAATTTCTGCAAAAATTTTCTGACGCGCTTCAGGATTTAGTTCTTTGCGTTGTTGATCGATCAGTTTATTCATCGCTTCGTTATAGTAGAACGAACCCTGAGTTTGACTGCCTCCATCTTCACATCCTTTAGCAACTGAACCTTTGTCACAAGACAAAAATGGCTGAACGTAATTATCTGGATCTAAAAAGTCTGGATACCAATCAAGTAAAGCTCCTGGATATAATCCTTTGGCAATGTCTTTAAAAAATGTCGGGCCTTCCGCAGGGGTAACTTCAAATTGCAGAATTCCATCCATCTTGGCATCCACAAGAGATTTGAGCGTCTGTGCTGCCAAACTACGAGTAGGCGAACTAGAAGGATACCAAATCTGGACTTTTGCCGGATTTTCTTTCGAGAAACCAGCAGTAGTTAACAATTTTTTAGCTTGATCAAAGTTAGCATCGCCATAAGCATCTTTGAATAATGGCACAGAAACTTTAAATGTTGTGGGAATCATGCTATATAGCGGATCTGCTTGACCAAGTAAGGCCCGCTCATTTAAGAGTGGACGGTCAATTATTGATGCGATCGCTTGTCTGACTTCTAATTTATCTAAAGGCTTTTGATTCCGGTTCAATACCAGATAGCTTACTACACTACCTTCAGCTGCGATCGCTTGCCAATCCCCTTTTTTACCACCTTCTTCTAAGCTCCGATTTTGATCAGGCTGTAGCGAAAGATAAGCTACATCTACAGCGCCTGTACGGAAAGCATTAAACAAATTGACTGGACTAGTTTGAATTTGGAGGTTAACACCCTTGTTAGCTGGTTTTTCCCCCCAATATTTATCAAACGTATCAAATCTTATTGAATCAGTACCATACTGCGCTAACTTGTAAGGGCCAGTTCCCACAAAAATATTCGGCTTAAATTTACCAGCACCGAGTTCGTAAGCTTTTGGCGAAACTGCACAGACTCCAGGAAACGCCAGCAGTGAAGGAAAGGCTGCAAAGGGCTTTTTCAGCTTAATGGTTAACTCATAATCACTTGTACTTTTTACCGAATCTACTACATCAGCTAGCAAGAATGAAGGTTTTCCTTTATTTTGAATAAAGCGGTTGATGGTAAACGCCATTGCTTGGGCATTGAAGGGAGTCCCATCATGAAAAACCACTCCCTGACGTAAGGGGATGGTATAAGTTAAGGCATCTTGACTGACTTTAGGTAATGCTGTAGCAAGCTGGGGCTTAATTTCCGTACTTCCTGGTTCATAGGTGTAGAGGCGATCGCTCATATTAAACACCAAACCCAAGGATGCCAACTCATAAGCATCAGCTGGATCAAGGGTTCTCGGCTTTGCTGTTGTACCTATAGTAATACGACCATCACCTGTAGGGCTACTTACAGAACCCGATGGTGGCGTAGGAGGCTGTGGACGAGGAGCGCAACTAACAACTAAAAATAAGCATAGACAGAACAAAGATAGGAATTGTGTAATCCGACCCCACCGTTGCACGGACAAGGAAAACCAGGTCATACAGTTAAATTTCATGTAATGAGAAGTCAGTGATTATACTATAAATTTGCTAGTTTTACAGAAAATTTTACAATTAATTACTACTTTAGATACTTTTTATAGAGGATTTTGCTAAGATAGATAAATTTATGTGTATTCAGGATGATTAAGTAAAAATAATTAAATGCTTACTATAATATGCAGAACTTTACCTCATCATAATAATTCAAAGTTCTAAATTAACTGTTCCGAATTGGGAGAAGTAGAGTCAAGAGAAGAGTAGTTTAATATAAAAATTTCTTTCCCCTTATATCGTTCGCCTTTCAAGTTATCTTGCTTACTTTTCCCATTTTTTTGATCATCACTTCTACTAATTGTATAATTCCATTCTTTGTCGTGTATTTCCAATGCCCATTCATATAGATTTCTAATTGTGTCGTTATTATCGTAAGTTAGAAGAAATTTTATTTTTTCCTTATATCTATTTAATATTTGGCATAGCCTGAAATGATCGTCTTTAGAAAATGAATGAGCATAAAGTTTATCTTGATCTGCATTGAAATAAGGAGGATCGATAAATAAAAAAGATCCATTAGGTACAGATTCGATAACTTCTTCAAAATCGAGATTAGTAATTTTAACGTTTTGAAGTTTCTCTGAAGTTCGACGTATGTTTCTGGGCCAATTCTCTGGACGCATACTGTATTTGTCACCATACCCCCAATAACAATTTTGATGCTTCATAATCCCAGAGTAGGAGGTT
The DNA here is from genome assembly GCF_009873495.1 of Nostoc sp. ATCC 53789. Taxonomy (GTDB): domain Bacteria; phylum Cyanobacteriota; class Cyanobacteriia; order Cyanobacteriales; family Nostocaceae; genus Nostoc; species Nostoc muscorum_A. The sequence goes on from NZ_CP046703.1 coordinate 5,460,613, forward strand.
CTGTTAAGGTAAAACCATCTACCAGCTTGTTCTAATTGATTTTGTGGGATGAATTCATTTTTGTAATATGTATGTCTTTCTTTCGTAGCGGATTCCCCTGCTAAAAATTTGATTAATTCTTCTGGTTGATCTCTAATTATTAATAAGGTATTTATTAATAATTCATCAATATCATTGAGCCAATTAATATTTACTTTATCTTTTACAAAAAAAATAGAACCACCCCCCGCAAAAGGTTCAACATAACAAGAGTGAAAAGGAATATGATTAAGAATCAAATGTCGAGCATAAAATTTGCCACCAGGATATCTAAATGGTGAGTTTATCGGTTTGTTCATAATTTCCCTAAATATTCTTAAGCTTATGTTTTGTATTTGGTATCAAAAGCATACATGAAATTTATTGTAAACTTAATAACAAAATACAATTATTAGCTAAATATTTAAATATGCGATCTTGTTATTTTTTGTACTGAGCTACATTCAATACAAAGAAGAATTTATTTTTATTAAAATTGAGCAACAATAATTTAAATGTCTTTGATTTAAATTATTATTAGTTATACATAATTAACAAATAATATACGATATCGTAATCGTAAACAGCAGATTGAAAGTTTAATAGTGAGACTAAGAGCGTGAAGTATTTCTTTCTATCTGAGGGATGGGCAGTTGCTAGAGTCTGGGCATCTGATGGACTCTGGCAAGTAACTGCATGGCGACGGCAACCAGATATTCAGCGAATGAATATTTGTTTAGTGGAAGAAAACGAATTGCTATGGCTTTATCGAGTTGAAGAAGCCATTTTAACCATAGAAGTGAAGCCGACAATACCAGTCACAGTCGGTACTACCATAGGTCAAGTAGTACTCAAGCGTTTGATGAGTGCTGAACAGGTAATTGAACGCTTAAACACAGCTGAGGCGAAGTGCCAACTGCAAAATATCCATTTGGTGGTTCAGTAGGATTGGCATTGGGAATTGGGCATGGGCAAGAGGACAAGGAGAATTGGGGACAAGGGGAAAGACTTGTTTCAAGTTCTCACCTCTTGTCCCCTTGTCTCCCCTGCCCCCTTTCTCCCCGCCCCTCTCATAAAGATAAGTAAATTTAATCTCCAAGAGGGATTGGTAGCGAAAAAACTTTGAGATGCTACGCGATCGCATCAATTTACACGCTTGCAAACAATTCCATCAATAGTTACACTTTTTAAAACATTCTCATTTTTTGCTTGGCGGTGGCTACCCTACAAGGTAAACCTCCCGAAGCGAGTAAGCATTGCCAAAGCACCCACGCTGTCTAACTTATAAGACTAACTGTGGTAGTACTTTGGCTCTGGCAATAACAAAAAACAAGAGAGAGTTTTCTGAGTGGCGAATTTCGTTCCTTAGAATCTCAGTAAGAAAATTGCTTTGTAAACTAACTCATCGAGGAGGAGCGTAGTCGATGGGACTACCCTGGTACCGAGTACATACAGTCGTTCTGAATGATCCAGGGCGACTGATTTCTGTACACCTGATGCACACAGCCTTAGTAGCAGGCTGGGCTGGTTCGATGGCACTCTACGAACTGGCTGTTTATGACCCTAGCGATCCGATTCTCAATCCGATGTGGCGGCAAGGGATGTTCGTCCTACCCTTCATGTCGCGTTTGGGCGTTACCCAATCTTGGGGTGGTTGGAACGTTACTGGTGGCCCAGCAAGCGATCCTGGCTTTTGGTCATTTGAAGGTGTTGCTGCGGCTCACATTGTTCTTTCCGGTCTTTTATTCCTAGCTGCCGTATGGCATTGGGTTTACTGGGATTTGGAACTATTTAGAGATCCCCGCACTGGTGAACCTGCTCTAGACTTGCCAAAAATGTTTGGCATTCACCTGTTCTTATCTGGTCTACTTTGTTTTGGCTTTGGTGCTTTTCACGTCACCGGACTATTTGGGCCGGGGATATGGGTTTCTGACGCTTATGGTATAACTGGGGCTGCCCAGGGAGTAGCACCGGAATGGGGCCCAGATGGTTTTAACCCATATAACCCTGGTGGCATTGCGGCTCACCACATTGCTGCTGGTGTTGTTGGTATTATTGCAGGCTTATTCCACCTCACAGTTAGACCCCCTGAACGGCTCTACAAAGCCCTACGGATGGGGAACATTGAAACAGTACTTTCTAGCAGTATTGCAGCAGTCTTCTTTGCTGCCTTCGTTGTTGCTGGTACTATGTGGTACGGAAACGCTGCCACTCCCATCGAATTGTTTGGCCCTACCCGTTACCAATGGGATCAAGGCTACTTCCGTCAAGAAATTCAGCGCCGCGTCCAAACTGACGTTGCTCAAGGTGCAACCCTTGACCAAGCTTGGTCGCAGATTCCTGAAAAACTGGCTTTCTATGATTACGTCGGTAATAGCCCCGCTAAAGGCGGTCTATTCCGTACAGGGCCGATGGTGAAGGGTGATGGCATTGCCCAATCTTGGCAAGGTCACGCTGTATTCAAAGATTCTGAAGGACGGGAATTGACCGTGCGTCGTCTCCCCAACTTCTTTGAAACCTTCCCAGTAATTTTGACCGATGCTGATGGAATTATCCGCGCTGACATTCCCTTCCGTCGGGCAGAATCAAAGTATAGCTTCGAGCAATCTGGTGTCACCGTCAGCTTCTATGGTGGCGATCTGAATGGTAAAACCTTTACAGAACCAGCTGATGTGAAGAAGTATGCTCGGAAAGCTCAAGGTGGCGAAATCTTTGAATTTGATCGCGAAACCTTGAACTCTGATGGTGTATTCCGCACCAGTCCTAGAGGTTGGTTTACCTTTGGACACGCTGTATTTGCTCTGCTGTTCTTCTTTGGTCATCTCTGGCATGGCTCTCGGACAATCTACCGAGACGTATTTGCCGGTGTTGATGCGGATCTAGAAGAGCAAGTTGAGTGGGGGCTGTTCCAGAAAGTGGGTGACAAGTCAACCCGCCGGAAGGAAGCTCTCTAATTTCAGTGCTGAGTTCTGAGTGCTGAGTTTCGAGTTAAGGCTCTGACTCAGCATTCGGTGACTCAGTACTCAGAACTTTAATTACTGGCTGGATAGGCAGGAATTCATAATATGGAAAGCGTTGCGTACATCTTGATTTTTACTCTGTGTATAGGTACTATCTTTTTTGCGATCGCATTTCGCGAACCCCCTCGCTTTGAGAAACCAAAAGATAAGTAGATCCTAATTACCAGACCTTTAGCTGATTTAAAGAAGTTAGTATCCGTTGCTACTAATTGTAGGAGCAACGGATATTATTGTGTTTGTCCTTTGTTAATTTTAAATACTAAGTAAATAACCAATCATTTTTATATTGTGATATAATTTCCAATCTTGGGAGTAGATATGTGTTAATACTAGCTTTTCTGCGCTAGGATGAAAAAGGATGTTAGGTGTAAACTGCCATAGAACTGCTTACATAGTACATCGCGCTTGTCGCACAACCTTTACGGAGACTAGAACCAGGAACAAATCAGCATGGTCAATCAGAATTTAACCGCTACAGAAATTGGATTCACTCACGAAGATTTCGCTGCTCTACTTGACAAATACGATTATCATTTTAGCCCTGGCGATGTTGTGCCAGGAACAGTTTTCAGTATAGAGCCGCGCGGCGCTCTGATTGACATTGGTGCTAAAACCGCAGCATATATTCCTATACAAGAAATGTCTATTAACCGGGTGGATAGCCCGGAAGAAGTCTTACAGTCAAACGAAACGCGTGAGTTTTTCATCCTTACCGATGAAAACGAAGATGGTCAATTAACCCTTTCCATTCGCCGTATTGAATATATGCGGGCTTGGGAACGTGTGCGACAGCTGCAAGCAGAAGATGCCACTGTCCGTTCTGGCGTGTTTGCAACCAATCGCGGTGGTGCATTGGTAAGGATTGAAGGATTACGTGGCTTTATCCCAGGTTCTCACATCAGTACTCGCAAACCTAAAGAAGAATTGGTAGGCGAAGAACTGCCATTGAAATTCCTAGAGGTGGATGAAGAACGTAACCGCTTAGTTTTATCTCATCGTCGGGCGTTGGTTGAACGCAAGATGAACCGCCTAGAAGTCGGGGAAGTAGTAATTGGTACAGTTCGCGGTATCAAACCCTACGGTGCTTTCATCGACATTGGTGGTGTCAGTGGTCTACTACACATTTCTGAGATTTCCCACGAACATATTGATACACCTCATAGTGTGTTCAATGTCAATGATGAAGTGAAAGTGATGATCATTGACTTGGATGCAGAAAGGGGTCGCATTTCCCTATCTACCAAGCAGCTAGAACCCGAACCCGGCGACATGATTAAAAACCGGGATTTGGTTTACGATAAGGCAGAAGAAATGGCTGCTAAATATCGTGAACAACTGTTAGCCAAGCAACAAGGTGCTACTGCTGCGCCTGCTGCACCTGCTGATGTTTTAGCAGAAGAAGATATTCCACCAGCAACAGAACTTGAAGACGAGATTCCACCAGCAGCAGAACTAGAAGAAGAAATTCCACCAGCAGCAGAAATTGAGGAAGTAACCCCAGTAGTTGCGGAAGTTCAAGAAGAGATTCCAGCAGCCACGGAAACTGAAGAAGAAATTCCAGCAGCTATTGAAGAATAATACATTTTATAGTTTTACTTGTTTTTAAGTAAGAGTATTAAATCATTGTATAAAGAGGGAAAAACCCTCTTTTTTTATGTGGAAAATTAGGAACAGTTAGGGGTTAGGAATAAAAACTCATAACTTCTGACTAAATAAGTGGGGTGAAATATTGTGGCAACTATTAAATGTAGAAAAATCACTTTTGATAATATTCAAGCAATTTTGTTTGACAAAAACGGTACTCTAGAAGATTCAGAAACGTATTTGCGATCGCTCGCACAAAAGGCAACAAGATTAATAGATGCTCAAATCCCTGGAACTGGGGAACCCCTATTAATGGCATTTGGCATCAATGGCAATCTTCTAGATCCGGCAGGCTTAATATCGGTAGCGAGTCGCCGCGAAACAGAAGTTGCGGCTGCGGCATATATTGCCGAAACAGGGAAAGGATGGTTTGAGTCCTTAAAAATAGCCCGTCAAGCTTTGGATGAAGCAGAAAAATACATCGAACAAACTCCTTCACCGCTATTTGTGGGTAGCTTAGACTTGTTGAAATACTTACGCAAAGGAGGCTTAAAACTCGGTATCCTCTCAGCTGCAACAACTGATGAAGTAAATAAGTTTGTAGCGCATCACCAATTAAGCGATTATATCCAGTTAAAAATGGGAGTAGATGAGGGACCGAGCAAACCAGATCCAGTCCTATTTTTGCAAGCTTGCGAAGCATTGGGAGTTGAACCAGGTGCTACCTTGATGGTAGGTGATGCAGTTGGCGATATGCAAATGGCACGTAATGCTAAAGCCGCAGGTTGTATTGGTATCACTTGGGTGGGTAAGTCAGATAATGTCCGAGGTGCAGATGTGGTGATTAATCAACTTGATGAAATCCAAATTTTAGAAGATTAGCAGCCTTAACAAGTAGAATTCGCAGAGGTTACGGGCACACAAACAAGAGTTACACCGATTTGGTCTAAGGTTAAATCAAGAGTCTGAAACCCGCCTGCGCGGGTTTTGACTTTATAGACGCGGTTTCTAACAGCCGATTTTAGGTTAAGTTGACTAAAGCGAAATATCTTGCATTTATCATACTATTTTTCTTATGTCAAGTAAAACAGGCTAAAATATTAATTACTTCTCACAATTGCGAAACAAGCCATGCAAAACACAGAAACGACGTTAAGGCTTCGCCTGTGGACAGTTGAAGAATACCATCGGATGGCTGAGGCTGGGATTTTTGGTGCAGATGAACGAGTAGAACTCCTAGAAGGAAAGATTATTTGGATGATTGCTAAAGGGACAGCCCATCGTTCAGCAGTGGGGAGAACAGATAGATTACTGCAAAATAGTTTGAGAAATCGGGCTTGGGTATGTATTCAAGACCCAGTAAAGTTAAACGCACGATCTGAACCAGAACCGGATATAGCTGTCGTTAAAGTAGATCCACTAGACTACGCAGACCACCATCCCACTCCAAAAGAAGTTTATCTGATTATTGAAGTAGCAGATAGCAGCCTGAAACTAGACTGCGAAATCAAAGCTAAAGCCTACTCGCAAGCGGGAATTACAGATTATTGGGTGTTAGATGTGGTTAGTCGTCAATTGCACGTCTTTCGAGAACCAACTCAGGATGGCTATCAAAGTGAAGTGATTTTGGCAGAAGATGCGACTATTTCACCTTTAGAGTTTCCTGATTTGAGCATTACGGTTTTAGAAATGTTACCGCCCGTAATTCTAATTGCATCATAGTTGAGAGTTAATTTCACCAAAAATAACGTGTTTAAGCCCGCAGTAAGCATACCCAGAGTGACAAAATAAAATTACTTTCTAATATTAATATTATTTATTTTTGTCCCCAGAATTGATTGCTCTTTATCCTTCATTAAAAATTTAGAACTATTAATTTTCATAACTTCATAATTTTCTACCATAAGCACCGAACCTAAAGTAGCCACCATATCTGCAATAGATATCTTAAAAACTAGTGGTATCCTTAAATTCAAAAAGGATTTTGGCATAGTTTTAACATTTAAATACAATTTTTTTTGACTTACATACCATACCCCAGTAAATTTATTACCTGTTATAAGTTCTTTAGGTTTAGAGAAAAGCAATGTTTGAACTGTGGTTTGTTCATAAGTCATATCATCTTTAAATTCAATAGTAACTTTTTCGGAGGACGTATCAAAACGCCATTTTCCAAAAAGTAAAATTTCTATTTCTATATCAGAATGCTTACTATTACTCATGTTTATCCTCAAATTAGCTTTAGCTCTAATTTTTCCTATTCTTAATAAATGTGCGATTATCGCATAAGAAACTTTCGTTACAAGTTTTTATACGAGAAAAGAATAAATGCATCTGCCAAACTAACCAAGACTTGACCCGCCAAGCTCCCATTGAAAGGTGTTCTGTAGATGATTTTGGGGATAAGTCAAAACTATGTTGATCGTAGTGTAACCATTGTGCTGGCAAGTGTCCCATCGGTGTCATAGGGGACAATTTAAAAGTTAGTTGCTCATAGTCTAACCAGTTTCCCTCTTTTCGCCAACCAAGGCGATCGCCAAGTCTTTTTTCTGTTTCGTAGTCTACCTGACCACCCATTTCGCTCCAGATAGTTTGCTGAACAGTAAAGCCGAAATAGCCATAACTATATTGATCCCAAAGTTGATCGATAGTGTGAAGGTCTTGACAAGAAAAGTTATCAATATCTTCCTTATAAACTTCATTCCAATAATTTTTACTCATGACTTTTAACATTATTTTAGTGGTTTCAATATCAGCCTCTTTCCAATGATGTTGTGCTAGGAGATCCCGCAATTGGTTATAATCAATACCTTTATTGCTGGGAAATTTTTTTGGCAACGTAACATTGTTATTAGTTAGCCCTATCAATCCTATTTCTTCAACAGGAGATAGAGAATCTGTAGAGACAAAATTTACTTCTGCTATACTTAGCGCTTTTCTTTGATCTGTTAGTTGCTTGGATATATAGTTAGATATTAGATCAATGCCCTTGTCTAAAAAGACACCATTTTCGCTCAAATCAAAATTATGGATTTGCCAATCTAATAATTGAGATTGAATAAAAGCATCTTTTAATCTGGCTTTTTTCTCATAACTTGTCACCATAAAATCGAGAAAACTTTCAGAAATAGCCTCGTTTTTTTCCAGGTTAAACAAGTTTGATTGATACTTTAAAATATTATCTCCTAAATTTTTAATATCTCCAACAGTTGCATAAAAATATTCATCTACTTTTATGACTTCATCTATTAAAGATTGAAAGGGACTAAAGTAATCTTGTAAAGAATTTTCAAGGTTGATTGCAGTGTGGGCAATTTTAGCTATTTCTTGACGAATTTTATAGGCTTTTCTTTGATATTCGTAAATCTCTTGATATACTTCTAAATCTTTTACTATTTGTTGAACAACTTCTTTTTGATTTTTTGTATCTTCTGCAAGGTTTTTAATCCCTTCACCAAGCAATTTTATTTTTTCTAGCATTAAGAAATAAGCATTACTCAATAGCAAAACTGCTTTGAGATTTTCTTGCTTTTCCCATGTTAGCTCATCAAGTATTTTCGGATTGTTATGGTTTTTTAGCTCTAATTTACTTCTTTCGTCTTCTAAGGTTTTTATAGCCAAATATTTTTGTTTAAATAATTCTTTTAAGTCATCCGCAAGATTTAATAAAAAATCATGATAATTGTCCTTGTAATTTTCTAAAAAATCAATAATATGGCTGTAATCTTTAATAAATAATTGGATTTCCTGAAAAACTTCTCCTTGGCTAATTTCTTCTTTTCGCTTAATTATCCCGCCAAGTTGATGACGATATCGAACGCCTTCTTTAATTAATCTTTGACGTTCTCTAATTTTTTTCTGAACTATTTTTACAGCATTATTTTTTAGAACTGGTAATTGATAGGTTCTTTCATAAATGGAAATAGTCTTGTAAGTAATTAGTTGTCTTTGCTGTTTAGTTAGCATGACCTTGATTTTAAAAAGTAAAAATATTCGTTAAGCTCTTACCCATTTCAACACCTTTGGGTCTTTGTCATAGCGGTAGGTAAAGCCATCATTAGCAGTAATGGACTTCCCAAGGCTAGCCTTGCTTCTGATGGTGTTAATGCTACAGTCTGTTAATGTCTGCATTTCTTTATGAGAAAGACCTTCGACTGTACTTATCTCAATAGATGTTTCTGGTTTAGTTTGGTATTCATTGTTGGGTAAAACATCTATTGTAATTTCAGGCTTTTTAGGAAGATTAATGACAGCTTCTTTTGCTTTTTGTAGTTGATAATCCTGTACGCTAATAATTTTCCAGCTAGAATCTCCTGATAGTTCCAAAACCCATTGATGATAATTAAATAAACTTTCTCTATGTCCCACACTGATAAAAGTTGTTTTTGTGTTTTGCAACTGTTGATATAAACTCTCTTCATTTTTCAAATCTAAAGCACTTGTTGCTTCATCTAATATAGTAAATCTAGGATGAGTAATTAGTAGTCGTGCAAATGCAAGGCGTTGTTGTTCTCCTAGTGATAATATGTTCTCCCAAGGAACTTCTGTATCAAAGCCATCTACTCGACTCAACAAGTTTTGTAGGTTGACTTGTTGCAAAACTTCTTTGAGTTCTGCATCGGTCATCTTACGAGTTGTATTGGGATAGAGCAATTGTTCACGCAAAGTTCCCAAAATTATATAAGGACGTTGGGGCAAAAATAACACTTCTTCTAATGGAGGTCGCACCAGACGACCAGTACCTGCATTCCACAAGCCAGCGATCGCTCTCAATAGAGAGCTTTTACCTCGACCACTAGGCCCAACAATCAATAAGCCTTCTCCAGGTTGAACCTCAAGTGACAAATCTTCAACAATCACCTGTTCATAGTTGGGTGTTTGTAAAGTGATATTCTCAAAAGCGAGATGGTTTTCTTCTATTGTTTTAATAGTACTTACTTTCTCTGGTTCTTTGGTAACAAATTCTAAAGCATCTGTAAACTCACCCAAACGTTGAACGTAACTAGAAAATCGTCCCGAAGTTGCAAATTCTCTAATTAATTCTGCCATAGCAGTAGCAAACAAATTACAAGCTAAACTGGCTTGAGCAATTTCTCCAAATTCAATTTCACCTCTAATCTGTAAAGGCCCGAATACTATAAATGGAAATATTTGGATAGCCGCCTGATATCCTCTGTTAAAAATATCCTGAGTTAACTCCCAATTAATCTTGCGTTTAGCACTTTGAATAATATTATTAAATCTTTGCTGGATTATATTTAATTCTTTTTTTTCTCCCTGAAAGAAAGCTATTGATTCAGCGTGATTACGTACATGAGTCAGGCTATAAGCATAGTTTGCATCAAATTCGAGTTCCTCTTGTTTAATCTTATTCAATTCTTGAGCCAAATAAACAGCAATTAAATTGCCTATTATCGTATAAACAACCAATACAACTGCAACAAATTGGGAGAGAGACCAGATAATTATTAAAAAAGTTGCCATCTCCAGCACTTTTTCTAGAAAAGTAGCCGAAAACGTGAGAGCATTTCTGATTAAAGGTTCAATTTCTTGGGATATTCGTTGATCTGGATTATCAATATCGGATTTGAAATTGATTTTATAATAGGCACGATTGCTTAAATATTTTTCTAAAACATGATTATTTAGCCATTCATACCAATCAAGAGCGATTTTTTTTCTAACAAATTTAGAAAATCCTACTAAGAGTGTTACGCAGATAAGGGCAGCACCATAAACTAATAATGTATTAATAAATTCATTAAAATCTTTTTCTTCAGTAATGATATCTAGCAAATAGCGGCTAACAAAACTATTAAAGGCACTTACACCGACAAGCATTATTATTAATAATATCAGGATGATGAGCATTCCCCATGCACGAATCACGTCTGAAAATGCTCGTCCCAATGCCTCTGTGGGATACCAGTAAGGCCCTGCGATCGCTTTGATATCTTCCCAAAATTGAGTAAAAGCTGAAGGGGTATTGGTTAGGGATTGATTATGAACGGTTTTAGATTGCATATTCTCGAAATCAGTTAAGACTCTTAAGGCTGACTGAATAATTTTGGTATTTTACTATATTGACTACATTCTTTGTTTTGCAATGCTTTTAGGGTTTTACAGTAATGTGCAAACAAAGTCTATATGTTTTAGCTGTAGGATGTAGCTCGCGGATATTTTTTCCCATCCCATGACAGTAGCGAGCTACTATACGAGAACATAGATTATTTAAAGACCCCATTTTTCCATAACTCTAATACCTCGTTGGCTGTAAAATAACGTTCTTGCTCAACAGCAAGAGATTTGATTACTGAGCGCATTTTTTCATATTGATTTCTGGGTTGGGGATTTTGTAGTTGCTTTTCAAATAGATATTGAAAATTGCTGACTCCACTCCATTTACCGAAGAGAACTTCTATAGTGCTGTAACGCAAAGCAGCATAGCTTTGAGGATCGCTAAACAAAGAATTGACATGGATACCTGATTCGTGACGTTGAGCAGTTTGAGAGTAAGGGGGAGCAGGACGAATCCCTAGTTGCTCTATGTAATTAGTCACTGCGGCGATCGCATCATAATTAATCCCTTTGACTTCGATTCCGAAACGGACTCGCAACCCATTTAATACCTGCTCAATCGCAACATTTCCGGCTCTCTCACCAATCCCGGAAAATGTACCCGATACTAAAGTCGCTCCGGCCATAACGGACTGGAGAGTATTTTCGAGAGCCAAGCCCATGTCATTGTGGTAGTGTACCCCGAAAGCAACGCCTGTTGTACGTTGGAGCAGATCATTAACCCAGATATAACTCTTTTCTGGACTGAGGATTCCGACTGTATCACAAAGCAAAAAGTTTTCAATATAAGGGCTACATGAGCGGATACATTGCACTAAAAAGTCAAAATCGGCTCTTGAGGCATCCTCGGCGGCAAAGTCTACCCTAAGACCAGCAACCTTAGTGGCATAGCGTAAATTTTCGACAATTGTATCAATAGCGTTTTGGCGAATTATTTCGATTACTTTTTTAGGGATATCGTCATCAATGGTTTTTCCTTTAAACTCGTTCAACAAACGGATCTGAGGATCTCGCAAAAACAGCAGGCGATCGGAAAGACCATAAAAAAGGATAATGCGCTTAACTCCGTACATTTTTGCTTTATCAATGTACTCCTTTCCCATTAAGGTACAAGCAGTGAGCAGACTATCAAATCCCTCTAATACTAATGATTTGACTAATTCTTCTTCTTGTTTACAAACACTGGGCATGATAGCGAGTCCATCGACTCCCGTTTGAGCAATGGAATAGGCAAGTTTTTGTTTAGTTGGATAAGAGAAGAAGATGCCTGCTTGTTGTTCTCCATCACGCAGGGTTTCATCGGAAATTCTGATAGAAATAGTTTCCATTATACCTATTGCAGAATCATTTTATAGTGGGCTAAAGAAAAGGTAAGAATAGACTATTGAAATACTCTATTCTGCTGTATTTACCATCAAATTATGTAATTGTGCAGCTAATAGTTTGACATTGGGTTCATAAAGCATCTGACCGTGGTTGCCAGGTACAGAAATTACTTTGACAGGCTTTTGAGTATAGGGTTGCCATCCCCAATCGGGTAGATTGTAATCAGAAAAAGCTTGGAGTTCTTGCAAGACAATCTCCTTAACTTCTTGAGCGCGGAATAAAACAATCGGGGCAGAAATTGGATCATTAGGCTGATAATTAGCGTAATTCAGTGTTAGTCCTTTCATCACTTTCATATTGGTTTTGAGTAAAGAAAGTGTGGAGTGTTCCGGTAAAACATTATTTCTGTACAAATACTCTGCCGCTAAATTCCACCTAGCTAGGTCATTAGGTTGAGCAGCTAAATCGTCGTATTGTAGTCCTAAAGAAACTCCCTTTAAAACTTCAATTCGTCGAATTAATTGCCAGATCCAATCAAGCTCTGCTCTATCAGTAAAATACTCAGGCTGAGAAACCAGTCCAGCATCGAAGATAGCTAGTAAACTTACCGTTTCACCTTGCTGTTCAAGTTGGGAAGCCATTTCAAAAGCAACGGCACAACCTGAAGAGTATCCTGCTAATATATATGGGCTTTTCGCTTGCTGTTGACGCAATATATCAATCAATTGATTTGCATGGGTTACTACTGATTCAGGAAGTGCACTAGAGCCGTCTCTTCCTGGAGTTTCGAGTCCATATACTGGTCGCTCAGTTCCTAAATTAATTGCTAAATCTCGAAAATAGAAGCCATGTCCGTTTGCGCCAGGAAGAAAAAATAGAGGGGTTGCATTTCCTTGAGGTTGGAATAAAAGTAAATCGGGATTTGACTGTTGAAGCTCAGTATTACAAAGTTGTTCTGCGAGTTGAGCAATAGTAGGATTCTGAAATAAACTACTTAAATAAAGATGTTGTCCAAATACCTGTTGAATATTATTGAGCAGTTTGATTGCTAATAAAGAATGACCACCCAAATCGAAAAAGTTATCATGAATCCCAATATTTTGATGTTCGAGTACAGCAGACCAAACTTGCGCCAGTTGTTGTTCAGTTTCGTTACGTGGAGCTACATATAAGCCCTCAATTACTCCATTTGGAGTAGGTAAAGATTTTCGGTCAACTTTGCCATTGGGAGTTAAAGGCAACTCATCCAATACGATGATCTGAGCAGGTATCATATAATCGGGCAGACGGGATTTTAGATGATTTTTTAATTGGGTAGATAAATCATTGGTGATTCCCATTACATAAGCAATTAAACTCTGGTTACTCTCAGTTTTATATAAGGTTACAATTGCTTCTTTAACTGATGGATGTTGCAACAAAATCGATTCAATTTCACCGAGTTCAATGCGAAAACCCCGTAATTTAATCTGATCGTCAATGCGACCCAGATATTCAAGGTTTCCATCAGATTTCCATCTTGCTAAGTCGCCAGTTTTGTAAATTCGCTCAACTTTACCAAATAATTCAACTTCAATAAATTTTTGAGCGGTTAAGTCAGGACGATTTAGATAGCCTCGTGCCAAACCCACACCAGCGATGCATAATTCTCCAGGTATGCCAGGGGGTAATGGTTGGTTGTGAGGATCTAATATATAGATGCGGATATTAGATAATGGTTGACCAATGGGTGGTTTCTTTCCATTAGGATGACAAAGTGCGATCGCAGCATTAACCGTAGATTCTGTAGGCCCGTAACAATTGAATAAATGCTGCTCTATTCCCCACTGCGCCACCAATTCTGCTGAACAAGCCTCACCACCAACGCCTATGGTTTGCAAATCGGGTAAGGTCGCTTGAGGTAAGAGAGATAAGGCCGAAGGAGGTAAAAAGCTGTGGGAAATTTTGTGATGAGTTAAAAAGTCAACCAAAGTTTGACTGGGTAACAAGGTTCCTTTTTTAGCAAGATACAAGCAAGCACCAGTGACGAAGGTAGTCGCAATTTCAGCAACAGATAGATCAAAACTAAAGGAACCAAATTGAAGTAAACGGCTGTTTTGTTGAACTTGAAAAGTTTCAGCCCAAGCCAAGCTTAAATTTACAATTGCTTGATGCTCAATCATTACCCCTTTTGGTCGTCCCGTCGAACCAGAAGTATAGATTACATAAGCCAAATCATTAGGCATACTTTGAGAGCTAGGATTTTCTTTTAACGTGGTAAAAGTTTCCTTATCTAAACAAATTATTTGACAGGGTTTTTTCAGTTCAGCGATTGGTAATTGATTTAGCAGAAAACTTTGGGTCAGCAACACTGATGTCCCCGAATCTTCTAACATGAACTCAATACGTTCTTTAGGATAATTAGGATCAATCGGCACATAAGCCCCGCCTGCTTTCAGGATAGCGAGTACACCGATAATCATTTCACTAGACCGTTCAACGCAGATACCAATTAAAGTGTCTGGTTTAATTTGGTGATTTTGAATTAGATAATGAGCAAGTTGGTTCGCTTTTTGATTGAGTTGCTGATAAGTTAAGCTTTGAGATTCAAACACCAAAGCGAGATTATTAGGGTTTTTAGCAACTTGTTGTTCAAATATCTCAGCTAAAGTTTTATCGTCAGGATAAGCGTTTTGAGTTTGATTCCAGCGTTGTAGTTGCAGAAGTTCGGGCGCTGTCATCAAAGGTAAAGTATTGATAGGTTGTTGAGGATTATCAATAATTCCCTTCAGCAGAACTTCAAACTGTTCCGCCATCCGTTGGATAGTAGCCTTTTCAAAAAGATCGGTGGCGTATTCCCAAGTTAAATCTAACTGGTTATTAGATTCTATTACCATAAGTGTTAGGTCAAACTTAGCAAACGGATAGCTTAATGGGAGCCATTCAATCTCTAAGCCTGGTAAACTCAGGTCGGGACTTTCATTATTTTCTAGTGCGAACATGACCTGGAATAAGGGGTTATGGCTCATACTCCGTTCTGGTTGCAACTGTTCTACCAGATACTCAAAGGGAATGTCTTGATGAGAGTATGTATCTAAACAATTTTGGCGAGTTTGTTGCAGGAACTCGATAAAACTTTGCTCAGGCTTGATTTGGTTACGCAGTATTAAAGTATTGACAAAAAAGCCAATTAATCCTTCCGTATGGCTATGGGTGCGGTTAGCAATAGGAGAACCAATACATACGTCTTCTTGGCGACTGTAACGAGAAAGCAAAATATTGAAAGCCGCCAACAAAGTCATAAACAAACTAGTCCCTTGCTGTTGACTTAGAGTTTTAATGGCAAGAGTTAAGTCAGCCGATAAAGAATAGCGATCGCGATCGCCTCGGTAGCTTTGCTGTGCTGGACGAGGATAATCGGTAGGCAATTCCAGTAATGGAGGAGCATCACTGAGTTGATTTTTCCAGTAGTTGATCTGGGTTTCTAATACCTCTCCTTGTAACCAGTGGCGTTGCCAGTTTGCGTAGTCGCTGTATTGAATGGGTAATGGTGCAAGAGTTGGGGTATGACCTTGGGCAAAGGCAGTATAGACTTCCCGTAACTCACGGACAAAGACCCCCATTGACCAGCCATCACTAATAATGTGGTGCATAATTATGAGCAACACATATTTGTGATCCTTCAATTGCAGCAGTTTTGCTTTAAATAAAGGGCTAGTGTTTAAGTCAAAGGGTTCTTGAACATGAGTATCGATAAAACGCTGAACGGTTGTTTCTTGATTCCCAGTCCCCAGTACTTGGTACGTTAAAACTTCGATGTCGTCTAAATTTGCGATCGCAACCTGGGGTTGTCCTGCCACTGTGGGAAAATACATTCTCAGACTCTCGTGCCGATTCAGCAGATAAGCCAAACTAGAATGCAAAGCATCAATATTGAGGTTTCCATCCAGTTGTAAAGCGATCGGCATATTATAACTAGCTGATGGGCCTTGGAGTTGCCCTAACAGCCAGAGACGTTGTTGAGCAAAGGAAAGGGGTTTGGGGACATCATCTGGTAAAGTTGGAATTTCCTCTGCCATGACAGAGCCGGCTTTGGCAGAATTTAAGAACGCTAATATATCTGCTTTGTTGGCTTGAATTTCTTGCTTGAGTTCAGAAGTTAAGGCGTTTTTACTACTACGAAGCCGTAACTTATCATCTTCAGCCCAAATTTTGCAGCCTATGTTCTGCAAACGAAGCATTAAAGAAACTATTTGCTGATTTTGTGTCATAGTCATAGTTCAATTTCCTCTTCGTCTGAGTTTAAAGGTTGTATATCTGCTGTGGAGAAATTAACCCAAATGCAGCTATCTATATAATTTGCCAATTCGCTGAGGATAGGAGACTCAAATACTTGACGCAGTGGCAGTTCTACTTTAAAAGTGTCGCGGATGCGGTAGCACATTTGGGTGGCTAGTAGGGAATGTCCTCCCAACTTGAAGAAGTTATCATGGCGGGCGATCGCTTCATATTTAAGCAGCTTCGCCCACAATTCGGCCAGCAATTTTTCTGTCGAGGTTACAGGCAATTCAATGTTTGTTGATGAAATGGTTGCATTTGGTGCGGGTAAAGCTTTGCGATCTACTTTGCCATTTGGTGTTAGTGGCAGTTTTTCTAAAACAATAAAATGACTAGGAATCATATAATCTGGAAGAGTTTTTTCCAGATTATCTCGCCATTCTTCTAATAACGCTGGCTCAACTTGATTGGTGCGATATTGTAATGGTTGGTTGGCATAATGTTGCCAAGGTTTCAACCGCAAATTTCCCTCTTGATTAAATCGTGGTATTGTCACCTGCCCAGGAATATTCCGTTGAAAAACAACATCGTAATCAGAAAATTCTGTGGGGCTATATTGAATAAAAGGCGTATAGGGCAAATCTCGTACTAAATTTCGAAATGCTTCGGGTTCTATCCCTGATCTGACTTCGGCAACTGCGGCTTTTAAGTCTGAAACTGTACCATCCAATTGACTAATTTTTTCTAACAGCACCATTTCTGAAGTTAGACGCGCATTCGGAATATTCTTAATACCTATAAAATCGGGTTGCTGAGTTGTTAAAATTCTCTCGATTTTTTCTAAATTGAGTTGCTCAGTTTGCCAATCTAACCATTCAGGTTCTGCAATTGGAGTATCTGTTTGATCCAAATGTAAAACAACGTCATAACGAAAACGGTTCATTTCCGTCTGCCCATAACCTCGTTTCATTTGGATTTGTACATGACTAATCCGAGGAAATTTTTGTTTTAGGGCGATAAATAAATTAGGGTCAATTAGTAACTCGCCTTCGGTGTGAATACTTTTTTGAATCTGTTGACGCAAATCCTTAATTGATAATTCATCAGGGGCGCGATTAAATTTAACTGCGGTATGAAAAACCTCTAGTAAATGGAGATTTCGCACATCTCCAATAAATATTTTTCCTTGATTCCTCACCGCACTAACAGCACCCCCAATAACTTCTAACAAGTAGTCCAAAGAAGGAAAATACTGAATAACAGAATTGAGTATTACCAGGTCATAATTATTTTTCTCAATACCGTTAAATTGGTTAGCTGCACTTTGTTTTAAAGTAACTTTTTCTTTGAGAGATTGCTGTGGAAGATGTTGTTCAATATAATGTAACCCTGCTGCGGCAATATCTGTACCCAGGTACTTTTGACAATGGGGAGCAATTTTTAACAATAACATCCCTGTCCCACAACCGATTTCCCAGACCCGTTTGGGTGCAAGTTCCAGAATTTGGTCAATAGTTTTATCCCGCCATTCTTGCATTACAGCTTTGGGATAAGGTTTATCTGTATAGCTATCATTCCAGCTAGCCAAATTCAGCGTTGGGTCATCTTCTGGATCTTGTGATTTATGGTAAGCATCATTGAAAACTTGTTGCCATAATTCCACCTGTTCACCTTGAAGGTCTTCATCCTCTGTTCCTGTTGGGACAATGTATGCTACTAGACGTTGATCGAAATCACTGTCTTCTCGTATAATGACAACTGCTTCCTGAATTTTTGAGTGTTTGAGTAAAGACGCTTCAATTTCACCTAATTCAATGCGGAAACCACGAAGTTTGACCTGGCGATCGATGCGACCTAAATATTGCAAATTGCCGTCAGGTAGCCAACGAGCTAAATCGCCAGTTTTATAAATCCGCTCAGTTTGGTTGAAGAGATTGAGGTCAATGAATTTTTCAGCACTCAGATCGGGACGATTCAAATAGCCCTGTGCTAAACCCGCACCTGCAATGCAGAGTTCCCCAGGAATACCAGGAGGAAGGGGTTGGTTATAGGTGTCTAGAATATAAATCCGGGTGTTAGCAATGGGCTTCCCGATAGATACCACAGCGCCTTGAGAATAGTTTTTTTTCTCAAAAGTATTTATCTGATAAATATCTGACCAAATAGTGGTTTCTGTCGGGCCATAAAGATTCCAGAGTTCAGCACTTCTTTCTAGTAGTTGATTAGCAAGTTCCCACGTTAAAGCCTCACCGCCGCAGAGGATTTTTAGTTGTGTTGAACCTTTCCATCCGGCGGCTAATAATATGCGCCAAGTCGCTGGAGTCGCTTGCATGAAAGTGATACCATTAAGCAATTGTTCTGATAACTGTAAACTGTCAGAAGCAATTTCACGACTGACTAGAACAATTTTGGCTCCTACTATAAGAGGCAAATAAATTTCCAGTGCAGCAATATCAAAGGATATAGTGGTGATAGCCAGAAGAGTATCGGACGCGGCTATTCCAGGCTTTTCCTTCATTGAATATAAGAAATTCGTCAGTGAAGAGTGACAAACTGCTACACCTTTTGGCCTTCCCGTAGAACCAGAAGTATAAATTACATAAGCTAAATCATCAGGACTACTTTGCAAATTGGGATTATCTGTTGACTGATTAACCCATGTTTCTTTTTCTAGAAATACTACTTGACAGGGGTTTTTTAGTTTTTCTAGGGGAAGTTGCTTTTTGATGGAGTTTGTTGTTAGTAATACAGAAGCATTACTATCTTCCAGCATTAAATGAATGCGTTCTTGAGGATAACTCGGATCAATCGGCACATAAGCACCACCCGCTTTGAGGATAGCAAACAAGCCAATTACCATTAAGAGCGATCGCTCCACACAAATCGCAATCAAAGGATTATCAGGTAATTGTTGCTCCCTTTTGAGTTCCAACAAATAATGGGCTAGCTGATTAGCTTGTTGGTTGAGTTCTTGATAACTCAGGCTTTGATTTTCAAACACCACCGCAATGTTATCGGGCGTTTGTGCTGCTTGTTGTTCAAACAGACTCACCAAAGTCTGATTTTGGGGATAATTGATATTGGTTTGATTCCAAATTTGCAGTTGTTGAATTTCTGCGGTTGTGATTAAGGGTAGTTTACTGATTGGTTGTTGGGGATTTTGGGCGATTGCTTCCAACAAGACTTCAAAGTGTCCCGCCATCCGTTGAATTGTTTCTACTTCAAATAAATCTGTGGCATATTCCCACATACAATGCAGTTGGCCGCCCCTTTCGCAAAGATCCAGTGTTAGGTCAAACTTGGCAAATGGTAAACTTTGCTCTAAATATTGAATATCCAGCCCTGATAAACTAATATTTTTCCCCGCTTCTTGAGTATTTTGGAACACCATCATCACTTGGAATAAGGGATTATGGCTCAGACTGCGTTCTGGTTGTAACTGTTCTACTAAATACTCAAAGGGAATATCTTGATGAGCGTAGGCATCTAGGCAAGTTTGGCGGGTTTGTTGGAGTAACTGACTAAATCCTTGCTCTGGCTTAATTTTGCTCCGTAATACTAAGGTATTGACAAAAAAACCAATCAATGATTCTGTGTTGCTATGGGTGCGGTTAGCGATCGCAGAACCAATACATAAATCCTCTTGACGGCTGTAACGAGATAGTAAAATACTAAAAGCCGTTAACAGGGTCATAAACAAACTAACCCCGTGTTTTTGACTGACAATTTTGAGTTTCTGAGTCAGTTCGCTGCTTAAGGGATATTCCTCACGCCCACCTTGGTAACTTTGTTGCGCTGGACGGGGATGATCGGTAGGCAAATCCAGCAATCGGGGAGCATCGCCTAGTTGTTGTTTCCAGTAGTTTTCCTGGCTTTCTAAAATCTCCCCTTGTAACCAACTGCGCTGCCAAGCTGCATAATCGCTATACTGAATCGGCAATGGTGACAAATTCGGAGTATACCCCGCAGCAAAAGCAGCATAAGCTTGTTCCCATTCGCGCTTAAATACACCCATTGACCAGCCATCGCTGATAATGTGGTGCATATTAATCATCAGTACATTTTTCTGTTCGCTAAGTTGCAATAGTTGTGCTTTGAACAGGGGGCCAGTATTCAAATCGAAGGGTTCTTGAGCATGGGTATCGGCTAAACGTTGTACAGTTTCTGCTTGAGACTGAGGATCGAGTGACTGTAAATCTGCGATTGTTAGTACTTCTATATCCTCTGAATTTTGGACGACTACTTGCGCCTCTCCCTCCAGTGCTGGAAAATAAGTGCGTAGAATGGCATGGCGATCGAGGAGATAATCAAAACTTGCACGCAACGCCTCTATATTCAACTTGCCGTCAAGTTGCAGCGCTGTTGACATATTGTAGGTAGCCGAGGTTCCTATGCCTTCAAGTTGGTCTAAAAACCAGAGTCTTGATTGGGAATAGGACAAAATTTTTGGAGCATTTTCAGGCTGTGGTGTAATGGGTGGTAAGGTGACACTGGAAGTAGCCTTGTCAATTTCTCCTGCCAACTCAGACAAAACACTTTGCTCAAATACCTTGCGGACAGGCACTTCTACCCCAAAACTGTCACGAATACGAGTAACTAATTGGGTTGCTAATAAAGAATGTCCCCCCAGTTCAAAGAAGTTATCTTGACGACTGATAGACTTAGCTTTTAAAAGACTTTGCCATAAAGTAGCCAGCAGTTCTTCAGTTGGAGAAGCAAGGGCTTCAAAGTTAGTATAAGTAGCTGCATCTGGTGCTGGTAATACTCTACGATCTAGTTTACCGTTAGGGGTAAGGGGCAACTGATCCAACACCATAATCTGGCTAGGAATCATATAATTCGGCAGGCGAATTTTCAGGTAGTCTTTGAGTTGACTCGCTAAATTGCTGGATTTTTCCGATGCCGTGACATAAGCTACTAACCTGGGATTATTATCAGTTTCATATAAAATAACAACAGCTTCGTTAACTAAAGAGTGCTGTAATAATAGCGATTCGATTTCACCAAGTTCGATTCGGAAGCCCCGCAGTTTAACTTGATCGTCAATGCGACCGAGATATTCAAGATTTCCATCATATCTCCATCTTGCCAAGTCGCCAGTTTTGTAAATTCGCTCAGTTTTGCCAAATAATTCAACTTCAACAAATTTTTCAGAGGTAGTTTCAGGCCGATTGAGATAGCCTCGTGCTAAACCAACGCCAGCGATACACAATTCCCCAGGTATTCCTGCGGGTAATGGTTGATTGTGAGCATCTAATATATAGATGCGGATATTAGACAACGGTTTACCAATGGGCGGTTTTTTTCCATTATGATCACACAGAGCGATCGCAGCACTAACCGTAGATTCCGTAGGCCCGTAGCAATTAAATAAACGCCGTTCTGTTCCCCACTGTGCTACCAATTCTGCTGAACAAGCCTCACCACCAACAGTTAGACATTGTAAATCGGGTAAGGTCGCTTGAGGTAAGACAGATAAGGCCGAAGGAGATAAAAAGCTGTGGGTAATTTTGCGATTGCTTAAGAAGTCAACTAAAATTTGGCTGGGTAATAAGGTATCTTTTTGAGCAAGATATAAGCAAGCACCAGTGACAAAGGTAGTTGCAATTTCAGCGACAGATAAATCGAAACTAAAAGAACCAAACTGAAGCAAATGGCTATTGTCTTGAACTTGAAAAGTTTTAGCCCAGACTAAGCTGAGATTGACAATTGCGCGATGCTCAATCATCACCCCCTTTGGTCGCCCCGTTGAACCAGAGGTATAAATTATATAAGCTAAATTATCAGGAGTAGTTTTAGAATTGGGATTATCTATTGATTCTTGGGCAAAAGTTTCCTCATCCAAACAAATGACCTGGTATTTGAGTTTAGCTAGAGGTAATTGTTCTTTAAGGTGACTTTGGGTCAGCAATACCGATGACCCACAATCTTCTAACATAAACTCAATCCGTTCTTTGGGATAATTGGGGTCAATCGGTACATAAGCTCCACCTGCTTTAAGAATACCGAGTAAACCAATAATCATTTCTAAAGACCGTTCAACGCAGATACCAATTAAAGTGTCTGGCTTAATTTGATAATTTTGAATTAAATAATGAGCTAGTTGGTTTGCTTTTTGATTAAGTTGTTGGTAGGTTAAGCTTTGAGATTCAAATACTAAAGCGAGATTATTAGGGTTTTTGGCAGCTTGAGCTTCAAACAAGTCAACCAAAGTTTGATTTAGGGGATAATCAGTTTTAGTTTGATTCCAGTTTTGGAGTTGCTGACGTTCACTTTCTGCGATTAATGGCAGATTATTAATATTTTGTTGAGGATTATCAACAATTCCCTGAAGTAAAACGGCAAAATGCCCCGTCAGCCGTTGAATGGTTTTAGCGTCAAACAAATCGGTTGCGTATTCCCATTCTCCTACCAAGCCTTGAGGAGTTTCACGGAACATCAGCGACAAATCAAACAGCGTCGTTGTGTTTTCCCACTCAAAACGGGTTAGAGATAATCCAGGAGTTTCTAGTTTCTCTTGGGTTCCACTTTGCAAACCAAACGCCACTTGAAATAGGGGATGATGAGAAAGCGATCGCTCTAAACCCAATTCATCGACTAGTTTCTCAAAAGGTAAGTCTTGATGGTCATAAGCATCTAGGGTTACTTGTTTGACTCGTTCGAGTAATTCTAAGAAACTTGGATTCCCTTGCAGATTGGTACGTAATGCTAATGTGTTGACAAAAAAGCCAATTAGAGATTCTGTCTCACGACGATTACGATTAGCGATCGCAGAACCAACTACAATATCCTGTTGACCACTGTAGCGCGACAATAACAGCGTAAATGCTGCAAGCATTGTCATAAACAGGGTAGTTCCTGATTCCTGACTCAAACGCTTCAACTTCTGCGTTAAATCTTGATTGAGTTCTAAAAACTCACTCCGTCCCCTAAAACTTTGCACTGATGGGCGAGGTCTATCTGTGGGCAATTCTAACAGAGGCGCGACTCCGGCTAATTGTTTTTGCCAGTAATTGAGTTGGGTTTGCAGTACCTCTCCCTGCAACCACTGTCTTTGCCAGTGGGCGAAATCGGCATATTGTAGAGATAATTCGGGTAAAGGAGAAGCTTTTGTGGCGGAAAATGCGGTATAGAGGCTGAATAATTCACGACGGAATATGTCCATTGACCAGCCATCACAAACAATATGATGGATAACCAGCAACAGCAGATGAGATTGATCGGCGAGTTGCAACAACTTTACCCGCAGCAAAGGAGGGTTTGATAAGTTAAAAGGCTGTTGTAATTCTTCTGCTGCTAACTGCTGCGCCTTGCTTAACTGGTCTGCTTGTGTCAATTGTCGCCAATCTAGCAGTTGCATTGTCAGTTGCGGGTGAGTGTGAATCACCTGTATCGGTGACTCATCGACAACAGAAAAACTAGTACGTAAGACCTCATGACGTTGGACAATTTCTGCGATCGCTTTTTCTAACGCAGTTATATTCAAAAATCCGCGAATTTGCCAGAAAAACGGTACGTTATAGACACAATTTTCGCCTTCTAGTTGGTCGAGAAACCACAGTCTTTGTTGGGCAAAGGAAAGGGGAAGGGGTTGCTCTCTTGAAACGGGTGTTAGGGGTGGAGTTAGCCTGTTATTATTTTGTGTAGATTGTTGTTGCTTTTTCAGCTTTTGTAAAACTAATTCTCGCTTTTCTGGTGAAAGAGCTTCTAGACGTTTTAGTATATCGCTCATAATAATAATTATTGTTGAAAATTAGTTGTTTAATTGAACTACAGAGATACAGAGATAGACTTTGAAAAGTTGCTATATAGACTGTTGGATATAACTTAGACTGCTGGTCTAAAAAAGTGAGTTATTCGACTTTTAAACTTACCATTCTCAAAAGAGTATACATCCGCAAAACGTTCATTAATGGGAGAGCTATTTTTATGTATCCCAATAAATTGCCCCCAACAAACACCATGATTATTTTCAATTACAATATGCTCAATTTTATGTTTACCATCCGCAATAATTCTATCATTCTTATAAAAACTGAGTAGTTTTTCAAGTCCTATAAAAGGCTGATAACCTGGACGTTCATAAATAATATTTTTGTCGAAACATTTCAATAATAAATCCCAATCAGAAGAATCAACAGCACAAAACAAAGTAATGATTAATTCCTTTTTAGCGGTAATATTTGATAAGCTAATAGACTGATTCATCTTTTTAGTCCTTTGGTATCATCAAATTGCTATATCTAATTATTAAAAAAGTAATTGCTGCGTTACTTCTGCCTCTGATAACTGATCAACTTCTCCTAAAATTTTTGCTATAGCATCATTTTCTGCTTGTTCAATCTGTTGAGCAATTACTTTTTGGGCAAGTTCAGCAATGGTCGGGTTTTCAAACAGATAACGGAGAGGAAAATCTAGAGAGAAGGCTTCTCTTAATCGAGAAATGGCTTGGGTAGCGAGTAAAGAATGTCCCCCTAAGTCGAAAAAATTATCGTTAATTCCTATCTGTTTTATTTTGAGGATTTCAGCCCAAATTTTGGTTAATTCTTGTTCAGTAGGCGTGCGAGGAGGAACGAAATTAACCTCTAGATTTCTTTGGGAAGTATCTGGTGCGGGCAAAGCACTGTAATTTATTTTACTATTAGGTGTTAAAGGGAATGCCTCTAGAAATACGAAGGCGGCGGGAATCATGTAATCAGGTAGCTTATGCTTGAGAAAGTTTCGCAGTGTACTAGGCGTTGGTTGATTATCTTTGGTGACAAGATAAGCTACTAAATACTTATTACCAGGTTCATCTTCTCGCACAATAACAACAACTTGCTTTATGTCAGGATGCTGATTTAAAAATGCCGCAATTTCTCCTAATTCAATGCGAAAGCCGCGAATTTTAACTTGTGTATCAATTCGACCGACAAATTCCAGGTTTCCATCAGGGAGACGGCGTGCTAAATCTCCGCTTTTGTAAAGCGTATCTCCCTTAATAAAAGGATTAGGAATAAATTTTTCACTAGTTAATGTTGGTTGATTTAAGTAACCTCTAGCAACGCTCGCCCCACCCACATAAAGTTCTCCAGGAATGCCAATCGGAACTCTGTGTAAATCCCCATCTAGTAAGTAAACTATCCTGTCACCGATGGGCTTTCCAATGGGAATTGAATTCACATCTTCAGCCAGTTGTTTAGGAATCGGGTAACAACAAGTAAAAACTGTACATTCCGAAGGGCCATACCCATGAATTAATTGCGTTCCTGGCAATAGTTCTAAGGCGCGACGAACATGAGTTACAGAAACGGATTCTCCCCCAAACAGTAGTTGTTTTACGCCTGACAATCCTTGCGGCATTGTCTCAATCATAAGATTGAATAAGGCTGTAGTCAGAAATAAGGTGTTAACTTTTTGTTCTTGAATAATCTGGCTTAAGCTTTCTGGTGTGGGAATTTTATCTGGATAAAGTACACAACGCCCACCGTAAAGCAATGGCGGCCAAAGTTCTAAGGTTAGTGCATCCCAAGAAATTGATGAATGTTGTAGCCAAATCTGTTCTGCATCAAGGTGAATATAATCAACCCCAAACATAAAACCAATAATGCTACGATAAGTAACTTCCGTTCCCTTTGGTGTTCCCGTCGTGCCAGAGGTATAAATGATATAAGCTAAGTTTTCTGGATTAACTTCATTGAGCAAATTGTCTTCTTTCTGTTGAGCGATTATTTCCCAATCTGAGTCAAGATTAACTACGGTTTGATTATTGAGTGGAAGTCTATTTTGTAAATTAGTTTGTGTTAGTAAGATGGGCGTTTGTACATCTTCTAGCATGAACGCCAGTCTTTCGGAAGGATAAGCGGAATCTAACGGAACGTAAGCCCCACCCGCTTTGAGAATAGCAAGTATTCCGATTACCATTTCTAGCGATCGCTCTACACAAATTCCCACCCGTATTTCTGGTTTAACTCCCAGCCCTTTTAAATAATGGGCTAATTGATTGCCGCGGTTATTCAACTCCCGATAAGTTAAATGTTGCTTTTCGTATATAAGTGCGACTGCATCAGGAGTTTTTTCTACCTGTTCTTCAAATAAAATATGAATACATTTGTATTGAATAGAATCTATATTTTTATTATTCTCTTGTAGAATTATCTTTTCCTCTTCGGCTGTACCAAGCAGGGATAATTGGCAAATATCTTGTTGTAAATTGGCTCCCATCCCTGATAGCAATGTTTGGAAATGTCCAATCATCCGCTCAATTGTCTCTAGCTCAAAACGACCAATATCATAGACAATCCTTCCAGACAATTGTGATTCAGGATTAATCACCACTGTTAACGGATAATTAGTGCGTTCAAAACAACGAAGATGACTAATTTCTAAAGTTTTTTTGGTTTCCTGTTCAGCAGAATCTAGCGGATAATTTTCAAATACTAAAAGGCTCTCGAACAGAGGCATTCCTGGGGGAACATCACTCAAACGCTGAATTTCTGCCAGTGAATAATAAGCATACTGTTCCTGTTCAAATGCTTGACTTTGTAATTGCTTGAGCCAGGGTAATAATTCTGCTTTTGGTGTAATTTGTACCCGTATAGGGAGGGTATTGATTAATAGCCCCACCATCGAATCCACTCCCACAAGCGTTGGTGGACGACCAGATACAGTTGCACCAAAGACCACATCGCTTTCCCCTTTGTAGCGGGAAATTAGTAACGCCCATGCTCCCTGCACCAAATTATTCAAAGTTAAATGATGCTGTCGCGCCGCACATTGCAATTTTTCAGTTACCGTTTGGGATAATTGAAAACGTTGCTCATTATATATTCCTAGTCCCCTGTTCCCTGTTCCCTGTCCCCTATTTCCTATTAAAGGTGTAGGAACTTCAAACCCCTGGAGAGTTTTTTGCCAAAAATTCTTTGCTTGATCAATATCCTGTTGCTGTAACCACTGAATATATTCTCGATAGGGGCGAACGTGTTGGAGGCGTAAATGTTCGCCTTGCTGATGTGCTTCATAGAAAGCTAAAACTTCTTTGAGAATAATCTGCATCGACCAACCATCAAAGAGGATATGATGATGACTCCAAATAAATTGGTAAGTATAGTCCTCTAGCTGGATGATGGTGAAGCGCATCAGAGGGGCAACATCTAGTTCAAATCCTTTTTGGCGATCGCATTTCAAAAAATTCTCTAAATGCTCTTGTTGTTCATCAGGTGTAAAATGCCGCCAGTCCAATTCCTCCCACGGGAGATTCACTTGCTTACTAACCATTTGCAAGGGCTTTTCTATCTCCTCCCAATAAAAGGAACTGCGTAAAATTGGGTGTCGTGTAACAACCTGTTCCCAAGCTTGCTGGAAGGCAGGAAAATTTAATTTTCCTTGGAGGATACAAAGCAACTGCTCAAAATAAACTTCCGATTCTGGCGCATAAAGGGTATGAAACAGCATCCCCTGCTGCATGGGCGAAAGTTCATAAAGGTCTTCGATATTGTTCATGAAAATACCTTTGAGTGGGGACTGGGGAATGGGGAAAATAAAAAATGATTCTTGACTAATGACCAATGACAAATGACAAATGACTACTTCGTTTTATTTTTTTTGATTTTGGTCATAAATTTGTCAAGCTGTTTTTGGCTGAGTCTGGCTGCTGAGAAGTCTGAAGGTGTATTACCGATCGCATCAGGGGATTGACAGTGGGTAATGAGCGATCGCAATGCCTCCATAAATCCAAAGGCCAAACCCTCAATAGTGTCTCGTTTATAAATTTTCTCGCTGTAAGCCCAAGTCATCTCTAGCCTTCCTGCACGAATGAATCCGCTTACCCCTAACAGGTGGCTGCGCTGATTAAGTAAACTCTGTTCAGCTTTGAATTCTTGAGCCAAACCCAAGGCGGTAGAAGCCTTAAGCACTTGATCGAATTGACCAAGGTAGTTAAAACTTACTTGTGCTTGGGGGAAACTTTGTAGTTTCGTGCGAATTGTGTCATCCGGGTGCAAATATCGCAACACGCCATAGCCTATTCCTCGGTTGGGGATGCGCCGCAGTTGTTCTTTAACTAACTTTAAAACCTCTCCTGGATGGTCAATTTCTTCTAGCTGTAAATGAACGGGGAATAAAGTAGTAAACCAACCTACAGTCCGCGACAAATCCACATCCTCAAACAAGTCTTCTCGTCCATGTCCCTCTAAATCAACAAGCAGAGAACGTTCTCCCGTCCATTGGGCAAAGCTTTGCACTAGGGCAGTCAACAGCACATCATTAATTTGAGTGTTGTAGGCAGAGGGTACATCCTGCAAAAGGGCGCGGGTCTGTTCTTCAGTTAAAGAAAGTGACACAGACGCAGTTGAGGCTACAGTGTTATTTTCTTTATCGGAAGGATAGTCTACTGGTAAAGCTGTAACTTGAATACTAGATTGACTTAGCCAGTAATCCAACTCTGTGACTGCCTCTGATTGGGCGTATTCTGTGAGGCGATCGCTCCAATATTTAAAAGAAGTTGTTTTAGCTGGTAATTTAATGGCTTCACCACGGCTGATTTGCTGGTAAGCCATAGCCAAGTCTTCAAGCAAAATCCGCCACGAAATGCCATCTACTACTAAATGATGGATGATGAACAGTAACCGACCAGGTTGATCGTTGCCCAACCTAAACAGTACTACTCGTGCGATCGCCCCAGTCGATAGATTCAAACTAGCTTGGAGTTCAGCATCTGCCGCTTTCATTACTGTTTGTTGTTCTTCTGCCGATAGGTGCGATAAATTGATGACGCTAAATGGCACAGCTTCTAGAGTAGGGGCGTTAAACTGCTGCCAGTTTTCCCCTTCTTGTACAAATCGCAGACGCAAAGCATCGTGATGCAATAACAATTCTTGTACAACTTGCTGCAATAGCTCTGGTTGCAAATCTGGCGGCACTTCCAGCATGGCTGACTGGTTAAAGTAATCAGATTCGGGCAATTTCTGCTCAAAAAACCAGTGTTGGATAGGTGTTAGCGCCACCTTGCCAGTTACTAATCCTTGTTCGGCTTTGACAGAGCGAGTCATGCCTGCCACAGCAGCTAATTCAGCAATGGTTTGGTACTGAAATAGCTGTTTAGGGGCAATTTGGATACCCGCTTGATTAGCTCTTGAAATTACCTGAATGCTGAGAATGGAGTCGCCGCCCAATTCAAAGAAGTTATCGTGGATGCCGACTTGTTTTAGTCTTAAGATTTCCGACCAAATTGCTGCTAATCTCTCTTCTGTAGGGGTTTGGGGTGCAACAAAGTTATCTTCTGCGCCACGAGAGAGATCGGGTGCTGGTAGGGAGCGGTAGTCTATCTTGCGGTTCGGAGTCATCGGCAGCGTCTCTAGCTGCACGAAAGCTGAAGGAACCATATAATTAGGCAACTTTGCTTTTAGGAAATGGCGCAGTTCATCAGTGGTTGGTTGCGGCTCGTGCGGTACAACATAAGCTACAAGCCGCTTTTGTCCCGGAATGTCTTCACGAGCAATGACCACAGTTTGAAACACCTGTGGGTGTTGTCTCAGAACCGTTTCAATTTCTCCCAACTCAATGCGGAAGCCGCGAATTTTCACCTGATCGTCAATTCGACCAAGATATTCTAGATTGCCATCTGCGCGAAATCGTGCTAAATCTCCTGTTTTGTAGAGGCGATCCAATTTTGCATTTTGGATAAATTTCTCTGCGGTAAGTTCAGTCCGTTGCCAATAGCCTCTAGCTAATCCGGCTCCGCCAATATGCAGTTCTCCGGGAACTCCTATAGGGACAGGTTGCAGATATTTATCCAGGACATAAACCTGAACATTTTTAATCGGTCGTCCAATGCTAACAGAGGATGCTGATGGGGTTAAGCAATCTAAGGTGGCTATAACCGTTGCTTCTGTTGGTCCATAACTATTAAGTAATTGGGGTGGATGCCAGAAGTGAGCAACACTACTGTGCCAGTGCTTCACTTTTTCGAGTTGAACTTCTTCCCCACCAATAATCACTATTCTGATACTTTCGGGAATTCGGGAGTCTTCAGGGGTAAGTTCTGCGACTAATTGATGCCAGTACGCTGTGGGAAGATCCAAAACAGTTAACTGCCATTCTCGGCAACACCGCCAAAATTCATCGCTGGAGTGCAACATCTGTTCGGTTCGCAGCACTAATGTTGCACCGACTAAAAGACAAGGTAGGATTTCTTCAATAGATGTATCAAAACAGATTGACGCAAATTGCAGAATATTATCGCCCGCATTAATTCCATATTCATGAGTGGCAGTGATGACAAAATTTATTAGCGATCGCTGTTCAATCATCACCCCTTTGGGTTTACCTGTGGAACCAGAGGTGTAAATAATATATGCGAGGTTATGGAGTTGAACGTTAGTAATCGGATTGGCTGTACTGTGTTGAGCAATTATTTCCCAATCTCTATCTAAACAGATGGTTTTTCCGGCATAATTTGGTACTTTGCCCTGGAATCTTTCTTGAGTCAGCAGAATACTTAGTTGTGTATCTTCGAGAATATCAGCCAGTCGCTCTTCGGGATAGGCAGGGTCAAGAGGAATGTATGCACCCCCAGCTTTGAGAATGCCAAGTAAGGCGATAATCATCTCTGGGGAACGCTCAACGCAGATACCGACTAAGGTTTCTGGTTTGACTCCCAAACTTTGCAGATGGTGGGCTAGTTGATTGGCGCGATCGCTCAATTCGCGGTAAGTTAACTGTTGACCTTCTTGTTGAATAGCTACAGCGTCGGGCGTTAACTCTACCTGAGCCGCAAATAAATCATGGACACATTGCTGAGACGGATAATCTCTGTGAGTCTGATTCCACTCCACCAGTAATTGCTGCTGAGTCTGCGTTAACAGTGGTAATTCAGAAACTCGCTGCTCTGGGTTATCAACAATTCCCACTAGTAAAGTTTGATACTGCTCTGCCATCTGTTGGATTGTGGCAGCGTCGAATAAATCGGTGTTGTATTCCCAAATAACACTAATTCCCTTATCCCTACCATGTTGCGGGATCAGAACGACATCAAGATCAAACTTTGTTGATTTGTTGCTGAGGGCTACATTCGTGGTGATGTTCAACTCTGGGAGAGTTAAGTCTGGACGAGGAGAATCATGGAAGCTGAACATCACTTGAAACAGGGGATTATAACTAAGGTTGCGTATTGGTTTCAGAACCTCCACGACTTTATCGAAGGGTAAATCTTCGTTAGCAAAAGCTTCTAGACTGACTTGGCGGACTCGATCTAGTAACTCCCGAAACGTGGGATTTCCAGACAAATCGGTGCGTAAAACCAAATTATTGACGATCATGCCAATTAATTGTTCTGTCTCGCGCATCCGCCGATTGGCAACAGCTGTCCCCACACAGAGATCGTCCTGTCTGGTGTATCGGTGCAATATTACTAAAAAAGCTGCTAGCGTCGTCATGAATAAGGTGATTCCCTCTTGACGGCTCAAAACTCTCAAAGATTCACACAAGCTAATGGGCAACTCTACCCTGACTTGAGCGCCGTTGTAAGTTTGTTCTGCTGGTCGCGGGCGGTCTGATGGTAATTCCAACAGGGGCGGACTGCCGGATAACTGTTGCTGCCAATAAGCTAATTGAGCTTCGGCTTCCTGGCTTTTAACCCACTCTCGCTGCCAATGAGCATAATCTCCAAACTGGAATGTTAATTCTGGTAGTGGAGAAGGGTTTCCCAAACAGAAGGCTTGATAAAGTTCCAGGAACTCATTCAAGAACACATTGTTGAAAGACCAGCCATCATGAACCATGTGATGTTCGATGTGGATCAAAAGATGGTTTTGGTCGCTCAACTTCAACAATAACCACCTAACTAACGGCAGTTGATTTAAGTAGAAGGGCTTTTGCACCTCTGCGTCAAATAGGCGCTGACTTTCTGCTTCTTGCTCAAACTCAGGAAATGTCTGGAGGTCTACCACTGTTAACTTAAGTGGTGAGGCTGGGTGGATTACTTGAAATAACCGTCCATCTATTGCCGGAAAAGTTGTGCGGAAGATTTCATGCCGTCGGACAATCTCACTGAGGCACTGCTCTAATGCAGACACATCTAGTTTTCCGGTGAATCGCAGAGTTACCTGAGCTTGATAGGCAGCACTTTCAGGTGCTACTTCTTGGATGAAGTATACTCGCTCTTGAGCAAAGGATGCAGGCAAGTATCCTGACCGTGAAATTGGCTGCATAGCAGGACGTTGCAACTGTTGTTTGAGTTGGCTGTGCTGTTCAATCAGCCCAGCTAGACCCGCTATGGTAGGATTGGCAAAAATGTGGTGAAAGAATAACTCGACTTGGAAACCCTCGCGGATGCGGGAAAGCATCTGAGCTGCTATTAAGGAATGACCACCCAAATTGAAAAAATTGTCATCGATTCCTATCTGCTCAAGTCCCAGTAACTCAGCCCAGATGCTGAAGAGTGTTGCTTCAGTGGAGTTACGAGGTGCGATAAAGGTTTCTTCGAGATCGGGGCGTGAGCGATCGCCAGCTGGAAGATTTTGACGATCAACTTTACCATTGGGAGTAAGGGGCAAGGAGTCTAGGATTACAAAGACTGCTGGCACCATGTAGTTAGGCAGTTTTTCTTGAAGAAAGCGTTTGAGGGTAGTCACGCTCACATCAATTTGATTAGGGACAATATAGGCGACAAGACGCTGATCACCAGGGATGTCTTCA
This sequence comes from Nostoc sp. ATCC 53789, assembly GCF_009873495.1. GTDB lineage: Bacteria > Cyanobacteriota > Cyanobacteriia > Cyanobacteriales > Nostocaceae > Nostoc > Nostoc muscorum_A. The sequence goes on from NZ_CP046703.1 coordinate 5,493,570, forward strand.
CGGCTGATTACCACCGCTTGCTGTACATCTGGGTGTTGACTCAAAAGCGCCTCAATTTCTCCCAGTTCAATCCGAAAACCGCGAATCTTCACCTGATGGTCGATTCGCCCCAAAAACTCAATGTTGCCATCTGGTAAGAAGCGGGCTAAGTCACCAGTCTTGTAAAGACGTTCCGAATTTGAGGATTGGTCTTCTTTCTCTCCCCTGCTCCCCTGCTCCCCTGCTCCTCTGCTTTTTTGGAAGGGATTGGTGATGAATCTCTCCTTAGTCAACTCTGGGCGGTTCAGATAGCCTCTAGCCAAGCCGTCGCCACCAATATACAATTCTCCAGGAGTACCAATCGGAACTGGTTGTTGATGGTTGTCGAGGATATAAACTTGTGTATTAGCGATCGCTCGACCAATTGTCAGTTGAGTGTCGCCAGTATATTCTGCTACTGTGGCGCAGACTGTTGATTCTGTTGGCCCGTAAGCATTAAAAAAGCGCCGTCCTTTTGACCATTCAGCAATCAGCTTCGGATTACAAGCTTCTCCGGCGACGATGAGGGTTTGCAAGTTTGGCAATTCCTCTTTTGGTAACGCTGCTAGTGCTGTGGGTGGTAGTGTTACCTGAGTTATTGATTGCTCACGCAAAAATTCAATTAAATCTGTTCCTGGGCGTAAGGAATCTTGAGTGCCAATGTAAAGGCTACCTCCTGAACACACAGCCATGAAAATTTCCCAAACTGAAGCATCAAAGCTGAAAGAAGCAAACTGAAGAACACGACTGTTTTGGTGTATTTCAAACAGTTTTATTTGTGCCTGGATTAGATTACACACGCCTTGATGCTGAATCAGCACGCCTTTAGGTGTTCCTGTTGACCCTGATGTATAAATTACATAAGCCAGATTTTCTGGTGCAACCCCACTACTAAGATTCTCGTTGCTCTCTCGCTGAAAAGATTCCCAACCAGTATCCAGACAAATCAACTTCGCCCCACTTGCAGCTAATTCTTCAACAAATTTGTCTTGGGTTAACACCACTTGGACTTGCGAATCTGAGAGCATAAACGATAGACGCTCTTTCGGATACGTTGGATCTAGTGGAATGTATGCTCCACCCGCCTTGAGGATACCCAACATTCCTATAATCATTTCTAGCGATCGCTCAACGCAAATCCCTACCAACATCTCTGGTTTTACACCCCAAATTTGTAGATAATGTGCTATTTTGTTGGCTTGGTGGTTCAACTCTTGATAAGTTAGTTGTTCCTCCTTGAACACAACAGCGATGCTGTCTGGAGTTTTTTCTACTTGTGCTTCAAATAACTGATGTATACATAAGTGCTTTGGATAATCTACCGTTGTATGATTCCATTCCACCAATATTTTATGTCGCTCCTGCTCAGTTAAGGCAGACAAATTATTAATATTTTGAATAGAGTTAATGATAGTTTCTTCCATAATGAATTTGGTACAGAAAGTAAATATTTTCCTATTTTTGTAACTTTTTGCTATATGTTTGCCCAGGCTTTACAGTTATTTTTTTCACAAGCATTTAGAGCGATTTTTGGGCTTCTGCGAAGTAACACATTTATTGCATAGATATCCCAAAAAATAGGCCTTTGAGGGTTGAATCGGTGAGATTAGACTCAGAGGCCATTTTCTTTGCTCATAGAAATTTGGTGCGATCGGTTAACTGATACTGATTTTAAATAGAATCCAAAGGATATCTTAAAGCAAAATCCAGTCAGCTTTTAATAACCCCAAATCCCTAATCTAAAATCCCAAATAGGAGTTGTACCATTTGATTTTAAATGTTACCGAATCTAACCGTGAAATTATTCCTCGACAATTTCAATTGTTTGTGGAGGCTGAACATCTTCCACCTCAGTAACAGTTTCTGGGCTAAGGTGATTTTTCAGTTTGAGTTTTAGCTCCTCTGAAATGGGTAAATCTTTAATTTCTTTCAGGAGATATCTTACAGATTCGGTTTTACTCCGTTCTGTATAGACAGCCTTGAGAACAGCTTCAATTCCATATCCCGCGACAGTATCACCTAGAACCGTAATTAGACCAAGTAAACCTATACCTCCAACGATACCAAATGGGCCTCCTACTGCTGTGAGGGCAGCAACAATAGCAGCATTACTACCTGCTGATGTAACTGTTAAAATCACGAGAATTATCCCAGGAAGACCCAGACCAGCAAGTTTTTTAGCGATTTCGTCCATTTTAATTACCTAAAATCCTTTTTTCTTGGTTAAGACATTACTAAGGGTAAGAGGATAGAGTCTTTGTAAATCAAGAAACTTCTCTTAAAACCTAGACTAAGCTAAATAAGAGTAATTCACGTTCAGATTGGGTTAATATTCTTTGAGTTTTATCTCTAATTCAACCTCATCTGATAGCTCAGTCTTTAATCAAAGCGATCGCTAATTTTTCCATTTACAGCAGAGATAGCTACTGTTCTTGGTGAGGCTAGATAATTTTTGCCCGTTGGATCGCCACTGCGTCCTTTAAAATTGCGATTGGTTGCATAAATACCTGTTTCTTCTTTCGCCAAAACCCCAAATCCAGAATTGATACAAGCCCCACAACCTGTCTTGAGAATTTGTGCCCCTGCTTGTTCAAAAATGTCGAGATAGCCCAATTCTTGAGCTTGTTCTCTAATTTCAATGGTTGCAGGTACAATAAACAAGTTTACACCGTCTGCTAGTTGGCGACCGTTTAAAACTTCGGCTGCTTGAGCTAAGTCATAGAGTTTTCCTCCAGTACAAGAGCCAATAAAGGCTTTGGTAATCGGAATGTTTTCTAACTGACTAATGGCAACTACTTGATCTGGTTTTGGGGGACGTGCAACTTGTGGTTCTAAACTGCTGAGGTCAAATTGATAAACCCTTTCGTACTCAGCATCAGCATCGCCGATAATCTCTTGAAATTCTTCTGAAACTCGGTTTTTTAGATACTCACGGGTTACTTCATCAGGAACAATCAACCCACAGATTGCACCACACTCCACGGCCATATTGGCTAAAGTCAACCGTTCATCAAAAGGTAGTTGTGTGAGGATTGACCCTCTAAACTCCATTACTTTACTGGTAGCACCAGCACAGCCGATTTGTCCCAAAATAAACAGGATAATATCTTTGGCACTGATTTTAGGAGGTAAGGTTCCAGATAACTCAAATACTAGGGTTGGAGGAACACGAATCCACATATCTCCTGTGGCATAGATATTAGCCATATCTGTTGTTCCCACCCCTGTGGAAAAGGCTCCCAATGCCCCGTATGTGCAGGTATGAGAATCTGTACCGGCAATTATCATCCCTGGTCGGACAAACCCTTTTTCTGGGAGTAAAACGTGACAGATGCCTGTTGCTTCACCTGGGGAAACCACATCAAATAAGTGGCATCCTTGGAATTTAGCAAATTCAATCATCTGTTCGTACATCAGATATGCTTTGTCATCAGCACGGATGTCGTTGATTTGGATGAAGTGATCTGCTACTAAGACTACCTTTTGGGAGTCCCATAACTTTGTTCCTTCTCCATACTGTTTATAGAATGTTTTAGCTACAGGCCCGGCTACAGCATCATGGGATAATGCTAAATCGACCTGAGCAAAAACCACTTCTCCAGGCTGGACGTAGGAATTTCTAGAGGCTTTGGCCAAAAGTTTTTCTACTAAAGTCATGGGTCTTGGCGGGGTCAGGCTGCCAGGAATGGTAATCTGACCCTGACGACGCAGCTGATTAAAAGACATTAACCCACCTGCTGCTGCGATCGCATCAACGACAGGATTCTCCTGTTTCTCCCCTAAAATTTCTAGAGAAAGTCCAATATTGATGCTATTACGATAAAAAATTTCGGCGAACGATCGCGCCCGAATCTTTGTAATTCCAGCAGCTTGGAGGGCAATAGGAGCAATTTCTCGACTGGAACCACAGCCGAAATTTTCTCCTGCTTCAATCAGATCATATTTTAGCAGTTCACCTGCTCCAATCACATGTTCTAAAGCATAATGTTTTAAGCTATCTAAGTCATCATTTGTAGCTCGATTGGCAGGAATAATATCATCGGTATTGATATCATCTCCAAGGTGTAAAACTTTATTTTCTTGACTCATGAAGCACTCCTAATTGAGAATGTTGCACAACTGAAAGTTCTTCAAGTAAAAGGTCAACTAAGGTTGCAGTGTTAACTAAAATTTCTTCTCCTTGGGTAAACAAATCAGCTGTCCGGTATCCCTTAGCTAAAATTCGGTCTTGCGCTGCAATAATATGTTGGGCAGCTTGCACTTCTCCCCATTGCTGAAGCATTAAAACACAGGCTCCCAAGGTTCCGAGAGGATTAGCAATTCCTAAGCCTGCAATATCTGGAGCCGTACCATGAATGGCCTCGTACAAACCAAATCCATTAGCATTAAGACTTGCCGATCCTAATAAGCCAATTGAACCAACTAATGCACCGCCAATATCACTGAGAATATCTCCAAACAAATTACCAGCCAAAATGACATCAAAGCGTTGGGGATTTAAAACCATTTGCATGGCTAAGTTATCTACCAACATTGGCTCAACAACAACGCCGGGAAATTGTCTAGCTTCTTCTTGAACTAGACGAGTCCAAGGCAAATGAGGTAAAGCGTTTTCTTTATGAGCTACGGTTAGTAATCCTCGGCGAGATTGCGCTTTTTCTAATGCTTTGTGAGCAATTCGACGAATCTCTTCATCGTAATAGCGCATTGTATGGTATCCATAATTTCCTTGTTCATCGCAAGAGCGTCCAGATGGGCCAAAATAGATTCCACTGACTAGTTCTCGAACGATGAGAATATCAAGTCCTTGAATTTTCTCTGGTCGAAGACTAGATTTATGCACAAGACTGTTAACGCTGAGGATTGGACGAAGATTGCAAAAGAAGTCGAAGTGCTTTCGGAGTTCCAGCAATCCGCCTTGACTAACTGCACCAAATACAATCCCATCGGCTCCATCGCACAGTTCGGCGGTGGCTTGAGGGAAGTAACTACCCAGTTGTTCAAAGGCAGTTGCGCCGAGCCAACCATAGTCTACCTGTAAGCTAAATCCTTGAATTTTAGCAACGTGTTGCAGAATTTTTAAGGAAGCTTCCACTACTTCTGGCCCAATCCCTTCTCCAGGAATGGCAACAATTCGATAAGATGCTTTACTTAAAGACTCCATTTGGCCACAACTCCAATACCTCGTTGTTTTACATACTTACTCAGAAAGCCTCAAAGGTTGTTTTAAAAGTGTTTATCTGTGATTTTAGACACTTAATTTATTCCCTCTATCCCCCTAAAAAGGCAGGAGACTGGAATCAAAGTTTCCCAATTTATCGAGTGATTTAGAGGGAACTAAAACTTTTGATATCGCCAAGGCAACTTTTAAAACATCCTCTCAGATTTAGCTTGTTAAAATACTACACAACTCATCGATTTGTTGACTTTTTTCTTGAATCAGTATGCTACCTAAAGTTTGTAACTGTCGGACATTTTCTAGTTTGGCATTATCTATTGCTTCAAGTTCGCTTTTTAAGAATGTTTGGAATCGATAATAAGAAGCTTTACTCCCTTTATTAGTAGCCTCAAATAACCGTTCTAATTCTCCAGCTACTACTTCGCTCCCACCATCCAGTACAATATTTAACAGTGGTTTTGCCCATTGTAATAGTCCCCATTGTTTGACTTCATCATAAGCGTAGACACTGGTCAAGGAACCAGTACCCAAGGATACTAATAAGATATCCTCTATATTCAGGGCTTGTTTGGTTTCTTGTCTACTGATTTGTGCTTCTAAAATAGCCAAATTAGCTGGATTATTAGCAACTACTCCACCATCGACTAAAGTATAAAATCCGTTGGTATTATGGGAGCTAGAAACGCGATAGGGAGCGAAATAAGTTGGAGTTGCACTAGTTGCTAATGCCGCATCTGCGAGGGTAAAACCTGCACATAACTTACGAAACTTTTTCGATTCTGTCTGTTGTTTTTCCAGTTTGTTAGTAAAGAATATCGGAATTCGCTGCTCGATATCGTAGCTAGTTACAAATACTTCTTTGAGATTATTTTCTAGAGGACTATCACCAAAATATTGCTTAATAATTTCTTCTCTTCCTTCGGAAGAATATTTTGGTTGAACGAATATATCCTCTATTTGACCGAGTACTTTTTCCCAGAATGGCTCGTAAAATATCTCAGCCCCATACTCAATATATATTTGCAGGAGATCCTCAGCACTATATTGGGCGGTGGGTGAGGTATCAGTGGCCTCTAAATCTAATCGGGGTTTAGTTAATCCGAGTGCCAGAATTCCGCCGCTAGAAGTACCAGAAATTAAATCGAACAAACTAAAAATCGGCTTTTGTGTCCGCTTTTCAATTTCTGCCAAGATCATGGTGGGGATAATGCCCCGAATACCGCCTCCGTCAATGGCAAGGATTTTATATTTGGAATTGGCTTTAGTATTCATAGTTTTTGGCGATCGCTCCTGAGTTAATGTTTGTGGTTGTTCCTGTTGTTGGATATTGACTGCAACTGTTTGGGCTGTTTCTGATTTCTGTCCCTTTGGCTGGTTAGTTTGAATATTTGCAGATTTTTCGGTCTGTCTTTTTGCCCCTTTTTTTCCCTTCGTTGTTTTCTCTGTGGGGATGTCAGTTTCTACAACCGGAGGAACCTCAACGGATAGTTGCCGCAAATCATCTTCAGCGATCGCAGTTACTTCAGTGGGGATAACTTGTGCAATCAACTGGCTTTCCTCATCCACTACCACAGTTTCCTCTGGTTGTTCCCCATCAGGACTACTTGCTATCTGGTCTTGTGTCTCACTCTCGCTGGATGATTGTGTAATTCCAAAGGGAAGTTGTGCAACATCCCAACTGGGATCGCCACGCAATTTTCCATCATGGCCATTTCCAGTTTGGTCTTTTACACTTGTCCCTTGCCCTTCGTTTAATGCCCAATAAGCGATTAATCCCTGTTCATTGCCAACTAAAGGCTGATAGCGATGCCTCTGGATTTCCACTGGGGGACAAGGGTAATTCCAGACGCTAATGTTAGCTAATTGACCGGTGAAATATATGTTGTTGTGTAAAGTCGCGCCCAGAGTCACAGAACTCGTTGCTTTGTTTAAAGAGTCACCTGTGAAGTAGCCAAAGTACTCATTTTCGTCAAGGTATATACTTACTTGACCCTTATTAAAAACAATAGCAAAAAAGTGCCATTGTCCGACAGTTAATTCTCCATTACCAAAGGGTTTGATAAATTTTTCAACATTCTCGTCAATGTATACATCTAGGTTCCCTGATTCACTGATGCCAAACTCAAAATTATCACTATATCGATCTGAAGAACGAGCGAAAAAAACGTTGCGCGTTCCATAAGTGGTGGCTTTATCTGTTAGTTTGTGAGGATTCACCCATCCTGAAATCGTAAAGGCTGAACTTCCTTGAGCAAAAACACCAGCAAAATCGTTTTTGCCAAAATCTATGTAATCATCTTGACCATCAAATGTTAGTACTGATTGGCTATATATCTGGTTTGTCACAAGATTTTAATCTCCACAAAAAAATAAATTTGTAATTTTGCTTTCATACTTTACGGTAAAACTAGTCAGGAATAGTATTGGCATTACCCAGTAATATATCAATCCGTTTAATGATTGCTTTAAACTCACCTGCATTAAAGCGCTGGCTAAGTTGCGATCGCTGAATTTTGCCAATTGCAGTTTTAGGAATAATTTCTTTATCTAGTGGAATCAAATAATCGGGATTTACTCTCAGATTGTTCACAATTCGAGTGCGAATTCCTTTTATATCCTTATTAAAGTCCCCTTTGAGAAAAATAGTATTATTTTGCTGTACATTGGTCAAGATTTAGGTTGACCAACGTACAGTTTTATAAAAACTATTTCTCGATGATTTCAATTTTTTTTAGATATCGAACCTCTTTAGTATCAGTAATCATTGCTACGCTAAGTTGATTTTTCAGTTTGAGTTTTAGCTCCTCTGTAATCGGTAAACCTTGAATTTCTTTGAAGAGAAATATCACAGATTCAGTTTTGCTACGTTCTGTATAGATGCCTTTAAGAATGGCTTCAATTCCATATCCCGTTACAGTATCTCCTACCACAGTTACTAGACCTAGCAGGGCTATACCTCCGACGATGCCAAACGGCCCTCCCAAGGCTGTCAGAATAGCTGCAACAGCAGCAGAACTCCCCCCTGTTGTTACCGTTAGAATCACGAGTATTACACCAGGAAGACCCAGACCAGCAAGTTTTTTAACTATGTCATCCATTATAATAATTACCTAAAATCCTTACACTTGGATGCTGATGAAAACACGACTTAAGTATCTAATTCAGAAAAATATTTTCATGAGAATAATATATTCTTTTTTAAAGTAACTATGTGTTTAAATAATAGCTCGTAAAATATCTCATTTCTATACTAAAGATATTTTTGGGGAGATTTTAAACACTATAATTTGGCGCTCGGAAATGTATGAGATTTATTTAAGGTTAATAAAATTCTATTAGTCTGATTGTAAGAACACCTCCGGTTTAAATATTAGCAATTAAATCTAACAAAGTAAAAATTATTTTTAGTATTCGCTTTTCTATTTATGCTGGTATAATTTTCCTGGTACTGTACTTCATTAATGACAAGTATTTTATATTTTTAATTGGTGTGAACTCCATAGTTTTTTGAGATAGATTAGGGATTGCTTATGAGATAAGATTTACCGTTTATTCCTACTATTTAATATCGGAAAAAACTTTCATTATGATAGATTTCTACAATAAATTTATTAAATTAGATTATTTTTCAATTTAATAACTGCATTTCAAAGAACAGGCTGAAGTTCAGCCTACAAATCATCTCAGCTTTATCTACAAAATGCAATAGCAGTTAAGACAGTTAAGGAGATAGTTAAGCGGATGCTTAAGATAGCTAACCAGACAATTAAGACAGTTAAGACAGTTAAGCGGACAGTTAAGACAGTTAAGACAGTTAAGGAAATAGTTAAAATTTTTAAAATTGCTAATTACACAGAAGTTACTAACTGTAACTTCTGTGTAATTAGGTAAATAATTATGCAGATTTTCAGAGGTACTTGCTTTTTTTCGTCTCTAGGGGCTACCGCCTCATACATACACTTATTCAAAAAATGCTGCTGATGTTGGATCGTTGAATGGGGCAGAGGTGGCTGTTTTGTGTTTAGAAGGTGCTTCACCTATTATTTAACCTCTTGAACAGTACTTGCAAGTGATTCATGTCATTGGTTACTAGTCCGCTCCAATTCCTGATCGTCCCAAGATACAGGGTCTTCTAATGGTTCCAGATGAGTTGTGATGCTGCTTTTTGGCAATGCTTGAATGATGCTCAACTCAATTGCTTCGCATAAATCATGTCCTTGCTGCACTGTCCATACTCCAGGTACTAAAACATGAAAGGAAATAAACCGACGTGTTCCAGCAATCCGAGAACGCATTGCATGGAACTGGATACCTTGGCGTTCATATTTACTGAGAATAACCCGGATTGTCTCTATTTCTTCAATAGGCAAGGCAGTATCCAGTAATCCAAAAAAGCTTTCTCGTAGCAAACTAAATCCTGTCCAGACAATATTGACTGCTACCAACAAAGCGATGATTGGGTCAAGTACTAGCCAGCCTGTTACCTGAACTAAAAAGATTCCCACTATCACACCACCCGAAGTCCAGACATCAGTAAATAGGTGGTGAGCATCAGCTCGCAGTGTAATCGAACGCAAACGTCGTCCCGCTTTTAGCAAGACAAAAGCAACTCCTCCATTGACTGCTGTTGCCAACATCGATAGAGCCAAACCCAATCCCACTTGAGCGATCGCTTCTGGGTGCAGTAATCTTCCCCAGGCTTCAACTCCAATACTGATTGCTGCAACTATAATCAATGCACCTTCTGCTCCACTGGAAAAATATTCCGCTTTAGAATGCCCAAAGGTGTGTTCTGCATCGGCTGGTTTGGCAGCATAAGTTACTGCCCACAGTGCTATCAATGCTGCCGCCAGATTCACACACGATTCAATTGCATCGGAAAGCAACCCTATCGATCCGGTTAGCAGATAAGCCCCAAACTTCAAAGCAATAGTAACAACTGCTGCCCCAATTGATAGGAAAGCGTAGGAGCGTACTGTTCGAACACTCATCAAATTTACTCAATTGTAATTTTTAGCCAACAGTAACAAATTTAGCTCATAGCTTCATCCACCTTGAGATTTTGATCAGAATTTCGTATTCACATAGAAACGGGTAATCGTGGGGCATAGAAAGCGATCGCTCTTGAAGGGATAATATCTGCGATCGCAGATATTACTACTTTTGGCTCCAAAGCACGGCTTTGATTGCCTAGTAGTTCGCCAACCCAAAATTGTTGGGTGGAAGTCGGCAGAGGAGCAGGGGAGCAGGGGAGCAGAGGAGAGGCTTATACAAGTTCTTTCCCCTCTGCCCCTCTGCTCCTCTGCTAACCACCATGCAAAGTTTCCTTGGCAGACTACTAGGACAGTGATAAATAAAGTTCAATATACGCTATGCCTAAAGATACACGCTTTTGAGTAGTAGTTTATGTGAATCTCAATTGGGTAAAATAGTTATCTTAAAATCAGAAATTATGCCACAATACTTTGGACAACTGCACACAACTGAAGCGCCTTGGTCAATCCTTGGAGCAGTACAAGCAATACAACAGAATGAGCGCCATATCCTATTGCTGTGCGGCGACCCCTGTCTAATAGTTAGTGTGCTAGCACCAAACTTAATTCGGGTACGGATGGCCCCAAGTGGTGAATTTCTCTCTAGGCGATCGTGGGCAGTGACACTTGCGGATGAAGAATGGCCTACTGTGCCGTTTGAAGTGCGGGAAAAACCAGAGACTATAGAAATTGAAACTGAGCAATTGTCTATTGTCGTGTCCCGCAATCCGTGTCGTATCCAGTGCTTTGACTCAGCAGGACAGCCTTTTGCACAAGATACAGATTTAGGGATGGGGTGGCGGGCAGGGGAGGTTGCTGGGTGGAAACGGATTGAATCTGACGAACATTTCTATGGTTTTGGTGAACCAACTGGTTTACTAGATCAGCGATCAAAAGTGAGAACCAACTGGGCATCAGATGCGATCGATTACGGCATCATGACAGACAGTATGTATCAGGCAATTCCCTTTTTCATCGCCTTGCGTCCTGGATTGGGATACGGACTTTTTTTTAATACTACTTATTGGAGCCGATTTGATCTGGGCGCACAGCAGCCTGGAGTCTGGCAGATGGAAACTCAAGGGAGTGAACTAGATTACTACATTATTTATGGGCCTGAACCTGCGAAAATTATCCAGACTTATACGCAGTTAACTGGACGGATGCCTTTGCCACCTCGATGGTCATTAGGTTATCACCAATGTCGCTGGAGTTACGAGTCACAAGATATAGTAGGCAAACTAGCTGATGAATTTCGTCAGCGTCGCATTCCCTGTGATGTTATTCATTTAGATATTGACTATATGAATAGCTATAGGGTTTTTACCTGGAGTCCCAAGCGATTTGCTGACCCTCAAAAATTAATCCAAAATCTCAAACAAGATGGATTTAAAGTAGTGACGATTGTTGATCCGGGAGTCAAATACGAGCCAGAAGCAGATTACAAAGTCTTTGACGAGGGATTAAAAAACAACTATTTCATCCGAAAAACTAATGGTCAATTGTTCCACGGCTATGTTTGGCCAGACAAGGCCGTCTTTCCTGATTACCTACGTCCTGAAGTTAGAGATTGGTGGGGAAATTGGCAAAAAAGTTTAACTGATATTGGTGTTGCCGGCATCTGGAACGATATGAATGAACCCGCACTGGATGACCGTCCATTCGGCGACCCTGGTAACAAAATTTCCTTTCCCCTTGATGCACCACAGGGGCCAATTGAGGAAATAACCACCCACAAAGAAGTTCACAATCTTTATGGGCTAATGATGGCACAGGCATCTTATCAAGGAGCGAAAATATCTCGTCCGACTGAACGCTCTTTTATATTGACACGCTCTGGATATGCCGGCATTCAACGCTGGTCAGCTATCTGGACAGGAGACAATCAATCTCTGTGGGAACACTTGGAAATGTCCATACCAATGCTTTGTAACCTGGGTCTATCGGGCATTCCCTTTGTTGGTAGTGATATTGGGGGGTTTGCGGGGAATGCTACGGCTGAACTATATGCGCGTTGGATGCAACTAGGAATGCTTTACCCCTTGATGCGTGGGCATTCTGCATTAACTACTGCACAGCATGAGCCTTGGGTATTTGGCGATCGCATCGAAAAAATTTGCCGCGAGTATATTGACCTCCGTTATCAACTACTACCTTATATTTACAGTCTTTTTTGGTTAGCTGCAACTACTGGCGCACCAATTCTTCGCCCACTTCTGTATGATTTCCCCAATGACCCAAAAACCTTTTCTCTTGCCGATCAAGTAATGCTTGGCCCCTCGTTACTAGCAGCACCTATTTACCGTCCAGGCGTTGAACATCGTGCTGTGTACTTGCCTGAAGGTTGTTGGTACGATTGGTGGAGTGGAGAGGAATTTACAGGGCCAGCTCACATTCTTGCTTATGCACCACTGGAGAAAATGCCGTTATATGTTCGTGCTGGCTCCATTATTGCGATCGCACCAGTAATGCAATATGTAGATGAACATCCCATAAATCAAATGAGACTGCGGATTTGGAAGGGTGTTGGTGAGTTTACCCTTTATGAAGATGATGGTCATACTTTTGAGTACAAAACAGGAGCCTTTTGCACCACAACTTACCATGTTTATTCCGAGCAGCAAACAACCATTGTTGAGATTTCAGCCAGAGAAGGTGAGTTCTCACCTATAACACGTGAAACCATTGTGGAATTAGTCGGCGTTGGTGAACAGAGTTTTTTAGATAATGGTACTGCACATCGGTTGGAATTTTCTACTTAAGCAGCTCCATAAAATTGATTCGGAAGTTTGCATTTAGAATTCAGTAATATTCGTGAAATGGTATTACTCAAAGAAAGAATAATCCCTAATGAAGTCAATCCCAACAACTTTTGGTCTCATCAACAGTCTTAATTGATTTATCTGTTGCTTCCAAAATAAAGATAGCCACTAAAGTAGCCAGGATAGCCAATAAAGAAGCACTCACAAGCATAAAAGGAGAAGAAATAGGCTCTTGAGGAACTTGAGCTTCGGATAGGATAATTGCATTACCTAAGTTTTGATTTTCCGCTAAACGGCTTTCTTCTAGCTTTTGTTGCAAAAGTAAATAAGTAGATTGTGCAACTTGTGCTTTACGTTCTAACTGGCGTTGTTGTTGTTCTAATCTCGGAAGATAACTCAAACGTTGTTTGTGGCTAGCTTGTAAGTTAGATAAAGCAGCAGCTTGGCTTTCTAAACCCAGATGGGTTGACTCTAATTCTATAAGCTTCGCTGAGAGTTGCTGTTGTAGCTCTCCTAATTCATAGTTTTGATTTAGTTGTAGTTTATTCGTTCCTGTAACTTTTTTTATACGTTGTTGCAGTAGCTCATTTAAAGACTTTAATTTGTCTTCTAAATCTATAATTTGCGGATGGGTGTCTTTTACAACAGTTCGCCTGAGCGTAAGTTGCGACTCTAATTGTTGGATTTCTTTGAGAATATTTTGTACACCTGAAATTTGGCTAAGGGAAGTCTTAATCATTGCCTGCCGAGAGTTCATACCCAATTGTTCGCGGATTTCTTTAGATTGTGCATCGATATCAGCAATTCTTGATTGAGCTTCACTAAATTTCTTTTGTAAATCTGCAATATTTTCTACTGCCTTACTTGCTTCCTCTGGCAGGGAAACACTTTTATAGTTTTCTTTAAAATTGGCGATATCGGCTTCTGCTTTTAGAACAGTTAATTCTGCATTCGGCATCTGTTTTTCTAAAAATTTGCGAGCAGCCGTAGTTTGATTCCTCTGAGCGGATACATTATATTCTAAATAAGCATCCATCAATTTATTAACAACTTCTGTTGCAATTTCCGGGTTATTATCTTGATAGGATACTAATAAAATATCAGTTCCATTAATATTATTCACAGTCAACTTTTTAAGAAAAGCCTGGAGTTTTATAAGCTCTCCTTTGTCGTCCTTCAACTTGAGTTTTTTTATAGTTTTTTGCGCTATAGGTATAGAGCGTATAACTTCTGCCTCTGTATTTAAAGGATTAGTTTGATCCTGAGATACTGATTCTAGCTTGTTTATTTCTGTTCCTACTCCCGTTAGGGAAGAAGTTATATTTGTTTTGTGGAACAGCAGCTTTCCCTCTGCCATATAATTAGGTTGTCTTAATAACAAAGGTAACAATGAAATTAGCAAAGTTGGGAAAAATATTACTATAAAAGACAACCATCGGCGCTTCAAAATTTGCAAATAGGTGTTAAACGTAATAATGCTTTCTGTTCGAGATTCCATAAATTTAAACTGAATTTTTAATGATTGGTGTAATTAAGATTGAATGACTCAATATTGCAAACAAGTAAAAGAAATAAGATAGATAATTTGTCAAGCCAAGCTACTGATTAGATAGAGACATATAAGTATGAGTTTTAGAACTATTATGGTGAACTGCTAGAATTTCACTAATCACTTGCTCCAAATCTTCGTCTGTAAGATTAGAACCCGAAGGTAGGCAAAGACCGTGTGTAAATAAATCTTTAGCGACTGTATCTCCAATATATTCACACTCAGCAAACACAGGCTGAAGATGCAAAGGCTTCCATACAGGACGAGTTTCAATTTGCTGTGCGGCAAGTGCGATACGGACTTGTTCTCGATCTGCTCCAAAAGTTGCTGGATCGATTGTTAAACAGGTTAACCAGCGAGTAGCACAGCCAAAAATAGCTTCCGGCATAAATTCTATGCCTGGAAGATTTCCTAAAACCTGTTGGTAAATCTTAAAGTTGCGTCTTCTAGCCGCCACTCGCTCACTCAAAAGATGTAATTGACCGCGACCAATACCAGCTAAAACATTGCTCAGACGGTAGTTGTAACCAATTTCCGAGTGTTGGTAATGGGGAGATAAATCGCGTGCTTGGGTTGCTAAGAAACGGGCTTTTGCTACCAATTGTGGATCGTCGGAAACCAACATCCCACCGCCGGAGGTAGTGATGATTTTATTGCCATTAAAGGAGTAAATGCCAATGCGCCCAAAAGTTCCGGGGGAACGCTCTTTGTAGGTAGCACCTAAAGCTTCAGCTGCGTCTTCAATTAAAGGAACGTCATATTGATTGCAAGCTTTCAGGATGGGATCGATATCTGCACTTTGACCATACAGATGCACAAGTACCACTGCTTTAGGCAATCTACCAAAACGTGCGCGGTTCTCTAGCGCTTCCTGCAATAAGTCAGGATTCATATTCCAAGAAGTGCGATCGCTATCAATAAATACTGGTTTTGCTCCTAGGTAAGCAATTGGATTGGCGGTAGCTATAAATGTCAGGGTAGAGCAAAAAACTTCATCTCCAGACTGGACACCTACTAACCGTAAAGCCAAATGCAGAGCTGCTGTACCAGAACTAACAGCCGCCGCATACCCAGCCCCAGTTTCTTGACAAAATTCTTGCTCAAAAGCATTTACGTGTGGGCCTACTGGTGCAATCCAGTTAGTATCAAAAGCTTCTTTGATGAGTTCTAGCTCGCGATCGCCCATGTGTGGAGTTGAGAGCAAGATTGGTTTAGTCATGATTATTTTCAGTAGTTTGGATTATCTGATAAGGCTGCAATAATTCAGATTTTTTCATGATAAACTCCTCAAAGTATTGTTGATGACTTAAAAACCTTTACACTTACTTGTTATTTAACATTTTGTAATTTCTGAGATTGCAAAGAGAATATACTTTTCATATTTTGAAGTAACTTCTGTTTAATAAGCTTATAAAATAAGAAATGGAGTATACCACTTGGATCTGATAAAAAATATTTAACATTCGTATCAAACAAACTATATTCTAAAGAGCCGTTGAAAGCATCTTGAATAAACCTATGGAATTTAGCATAATATTGTTCTTTATAGGAAATCTTCTCAAAATTGATGTTATTTGATAGTAAATATAAAATATACGGAAAGTTTACACCAACTGAGAGAGAACCCATTAGAGATTGCCAAAACCGTGGATTGATTTCAATAACATTAATTTGCCCTGTCTGAGAATTATATCTTAAGTCTAAATTAGCAACACCATTCCATTTAAGTACATTCATAGTTTTTGTGACTATATCAATAACAGCAGAATCATGAACAAACTTCAATTTGTCAATTTTGGGAGTAAATCCTTTTGTTAACCCTAATTGCTGTTGTATTGTGTAAGCAAGAACTTGCCCATCCTGACAAAGAACACTACAACCTATGTCATGACCAGGTACATATTTTTGAACAATATAGGCATCGTTGGGATAGTTACAAAGAGCCTGAAAGTTTTCTTCTTCTAAAGACTCAAATTTTTGTATATTTTTTCCACCACTGCCATCAACTGGTTTGAGTATTACAGGATAATTAAATTGGCTAATATTCTCAATCTCTTTAAGTAAAACTGTTTCAGGTGTTAGAATATTATGTTTTTTTAATAAAAGGTGCAACTTCCATTTGTCAAAGGCTGTATCTAAATTTTCTTCACTTGGTAATGCTACTACTCTACACAATTTTGACAATTTATCTCTATATTTTGAAACAAACTTGAAGCTTTCTTCAGAAGCCGGAAATATAATATTTATTCCTTGAGTTTCGATTGTCCTAATTACCTCATCTAAATACTTTATTGAATTCATCCTATTTTTCGAAATAACTAAACTATCAATATATGCCGAATGCTTGTAAAAATATAACCATTGATTCTCATCTGATACTTGGTCTGAAGAGACAATCACATTTATCTTAAATTCACTATTAGCTTTTTTAAGACAGCGTATTGCATAGTACGCGAGAGGATTGTTGCATGGATCGGGAATTAAAACGGATGGTTGTTGAATTTTCATTGACTATGATTTATGTAAATTTTCAAAACTTAAATACTAGAAGCATTATCAAACTTAATTGTTTAACCAATATGAAAAATGAAAAGCATAATTTTCCGATCGTGGTTATTCAATGTGAACGATAAGCAGGAAAAAAGTCTGATTCCAATAATTCTGATGCTGTTTTACCTATAACTTTCGCTCTTAAGTCCACCAATTTATAATATTTTTCCTCATTAATTATTAAGCGTAATGTTAAAAACTTGTGAGTCAGTTGAGAGAAACCCGCTTTGAAAATATATAAACTATCCTCATTTGAACTACCAACTCCACCCCCCAAGTGCAAAAATTCATTACCGCGTTTCTGTGCCCAATATCTTGCATAGTCGGTTTCTAAACTACCTGGTGATAAATGAACAAACTGATTTCTTGTTCCCCCAAGTGTGCTTTGCACAATTCCACAACATTCTGTATATAAACCAACACAAGCTATCTGATGTTCGTGTTCAACAATGCATAGATGAAGACTAACACCTAACAAATCATTCATTTGAGTAAAATATTCGGAATTAAAGGAATAGTATCCTGTCGTTGCATTGACACGTTTCATGGTTTCTTCATAGATTGCAACAAATTCGTCCAAATAATCTTGGAATGGAACCATCTTGGCAATCATTCCGAGGCGCTTACACTTGTTAATTGTGCTACGATGACCCTTTCTGGTGTGAGTCCACAAGTTAGAAAGCCTCAAATCAACTGAGACTGTTTCGCCTGTAAGTTTCAAAGTTTCCGTTTGAGAGACTTTGGTGAAACTCTCATTAAGAATTGGATGCAAACGAAAGAAAGCGGAGCATATTCCCCTAGAGTGAAATTCCTGCTTCATGATATCTAGAGCAGCATCTAGAAATCCTGGTGTGTTAAGAGCTGCTTCACTGAGCAAGATTCCCGGATAGCCATAGGGGGAAACAACATCAAAAATATCTGCTGATTGTAGTCCTTCAAAGAGGATATCATTACATTTTCTGAGTAAATAAGGGACAAAAAACTTTTTTTCACCTTCAGTTATTAATATAGCTTCGGGGATAGTATCAGTTCTTTTAGCTTCTAAATAGCTGTACTCAGGCAAATGGTAAAAATCATGACGGATTTCTTGCAGGGTTTTTAACCACAAATCATTTGTTAATTCTATTATTTGTACTTGCAAATTCATCTTATTTTCCCAAGTTATTTGGTTATATTTGACTATTTTTTATCTATCTTCTGTTGACCACAAAATAGGAAATATTGCTGGATCACTATAATCTGGATTGCCGTTGGGCAGTTTGCGACAGATACTGTCAAGAAAGTGATGAATTTGTTCTTTGTTATTCCAAAAAGGTTGATGGCGATTGGCATAGTCCTGTAAATATAAAGCAAATGCTAAACGTACTGAATTGCTGCAATTGGGATAGCTACCGTGAATAGTACAACAGTGGTGAAAGCTAACTTGACCTTTGTTGAGGATGATAGGTACTTCAACAATTTCTCGTCCTTTTTGGGTAAATTTCTCTTCTATCTCTTTGAGATTCTGGTTATTGAAGCAACGCAGATGTTCAGTATCTGACCACTTATGACTACCATCAAGAACAACGAGTGGTGCTTTATTTTCATCAATATCTTGGAAAGGTATCCAAGCGGAAAGCATTTTTTTAGAGGTGCAGTTAGAAGAATAAGAGTAATCGGTATGCCAGCCAACTACGCCTCCTTGATTGCTAATCGTGATGGGTGCCTTATAGATTAGCGTATCTTCAAATAATCGAATTTCTGTAGTTCTAGCTAGTTTCGCGGCGATCGCCCCAACAATTGGCTGAAGAACGAGCTTGCGTAGTTCTTTTTTCCGATAAGAAACGTGTTGATTATTGCGTACAGCGTCTCCATCTCCAGGCTTCCAGTCGCTGTAACCAGTACTATAGGGAAGTGTTGCGTCTCGCTCTCCGCGATAAAAATTTTCACTACCTGCGATCGCTTCATCTATAATCTCATCAGGTATAACTTTTTTGCTAATAAACCAGCCGTGTTCTTCATAAAAAGCAATATCTGACTCTGTGGGTAAAAGAGCTAGCTGATCTTGTGATAATTTGTAAGTAAAAGTTTTCATGTAATAGATCCTGCTTACTTTCAAAACTTCAAAACATTGTGCGGACAACAATAAATTATTGAATTTTGAATTACTTTTCATCCTCCAATCATGGAGATAGCAAGATTGTCATATTGTTGAAAAAATTCTCGAAATTTTGCTGCCACACGACTAATATCATCTAAAGAGTAACGTTGATCTGTTGGTATTGTTAAAATGCGTTTTGACAAATCTATTGCTAAAGGGTCATTAGATGAATTTTCTGGCGTTTGCGGCCAATGAATCGGTGGAAATATATTTTGACTTATTAAGTAGTTACGTAAAGCTTCTCGATTTTCTGGATCTTTACAGACAATTATACTGTTGAATGGCACAGAACCATCGGGCCAAGAGGTAAAAAGGGGTGTCCAATTAGGATGGTTTGTAATTGATATCCAAGCTAAAAATTGTTTGACATTTTTTTCCCTTTTTCGCCTAAATTCTCCAATGTTTAGGCAGTTTAAAATATTAGAAGTAAAAGTTGAAGCTGCATAATTAGTTTCGCAATCAAGCTCTTCCTCACTTTCAATCTCTAGTCGCCGATAGATATTTTTCGAGATATTTGCACCACTAATATAAGCTCGTTTTAACAGCATCGCAGTCAGCTTTTTACAACTAGCTGGTGATTCTGAAGAAGCTTTTGGCAACTTAATATTTTGGGGTGACCAGATAATACCTCCATTTGGGATTGGCAGAGTTTTACGTAGAGAAGCTATAGCATAGTGAGCATTACTTTGCTGTGCCCAAGAAGAAAAAGGGTCGTGGCTATGGTCTTCAATTAAGATAATCTCATTATGTTTAGATAGCCAATCTTGCCAACATTTTCTTTGTCTAACCCCAAATAAGTTAACTGCTAAAACTAAATCACCTGGGAAAGTATTGAGGGAGTTAAAATCTGGGGATTCTTCAGTTGGCAAATCTCGATACCAACATATCTCAAAATATTTTTTGAGTTTTGTTGCAAAATCCATGCATGAAAAAGATGGCAAATGCAGTCGTAGCTGACGGACTTGATTCTGATTTAATAGATTGTTGAGAGAAATCAAACAAGCTGTACCAGTGGAAAAAAGTTCATATAGCTTAGGTAGGAAATTGTTAGTTTTAGATGCCATTAAAAACTCATTTGACCAATCAAATTCAGAACCTACTTCCCATCTTTTTTCCATAAATATTAACCTGAAATAATAGGATTTATTACAAGAAATTTCTTTCGTTATTGTGAAGATAATCTCTTGTCTTGGCGAAGTTATGAAGCGTTAGCGAGTTCACGAGCTTCGAAAAACCTCACTCAGACTTTTCTCAGTCTTCTGCCTTATTTATTGAGAGTTTGTACAATAATATTTCATACTTCTCTAGTACTACCTTGAAATTCTTCACCTGTAGCGTAGCCTTCTTGGCTAATATTTTCTTTTTTCAAAACTTTGAACAGAGTTAAAACCAGAATTTTCAAGTCCAACCATAGATTCCAATTGTCAATGTACCAAATATCTAATCTGAATTTCTCTTCCCAACATCCATCTAATAATCGGCGACCATTGATTTGCGCCCAACCTGTGATACCCGGTTTGACATTGTGGCGACGTGCTTGTTCGAGGCTGTAACGGTCAAGATACTGTACCAGTAAAGGACGAGGGCCTACCAAACTCATGTCACCCTTGAGGACGTTCCAAAGTTGTGGGAGTTCGTCCAAACTGGTTTGACGAAGAAATTCACCAAAAGGCGTGAGGCGTTTCTCATCAGGGAGAAGATTACCTTTGGCATCGCGTTCATCCGTCATAGTGCGGAACTTGTAAAAATTGAAAATACGAGCATTTTTACCGGGACGGGGTTGGATAAAAATAACTGGATAACCCATACGGAGATAAATAGCGATCGCAATTATCAATATCACTGGAGAAAGAGCTAAAAGGGCGATCGCTGCTACAAATCTATCTAATATAGACTTGATTAATCTGCTACTTTTTATAGAAATATGTTGCTGTAAATATTTGCTGTTCATAGCTATATTCTTCACTTTTGTCAACTAAAATCAGTAATCAAGGTATATAACTTTTATCGAAAAAATTGAGCGCAGATACTTTGCTTTTCCCCTTTCAAGACTTTGCTGCTACTGCTGCTAGCAATTTTGAAGATATGTACACCAAGTGGTTGAAATTCGGTATTCAACACTCCATCGGTAAGCGGAACTGTCTTGTTTTCAAATAGAACAGTTGCTTCGGTGGGCGTATTCGGAAGACCAGTAAAAATAACCGAAACAGGTTCATTTGCTGAGTTGACGGCAATAACGTAGGTAGATTGATTCCAAACAGTTGTCAGGAGATTAATAGAAGGAAAGCTGAGTGGCTGTTTCATACCATAGGTGTAGAACTTCTCTGTCCTTGTTGGCCCAGCGATAATCTCAAAGCTCACATTATCTAGCCTCGTGCCATACAAGATAGCCGAGCCCAATTGCTCTGGCCCTACGATCTCTCCAGCAGCCTTATGATATGTTTGCAAAACACTTTCTAGATTTGGATGGTCACGCTCATGCCAGTAAGAAAAAATGAGAATCCCCCTAGCACCAGATACAATAGACTGCCAGAAATCGTGATAGGCGCCTTCAGTTGTGGCGATCGCATTGCCCGATTCGTGAAAAAGTTCCAGAATTGCTACAGGAGTTTTTTCTCCATTCAGATAATCAGGGCCTATTTTGGCTTTTGCTAGCTTGATCCCCTTTAGTGTGGTTTCTATCCGCCATCGCACCCATGCATGTGGCACCCCTATATAGTTTGTGTAAACACTGGAGGGAATGATATCCAAATAAGGTACATACTGCTGGACACTTGTAGCATCATAGTGACCGGGGATGTACATATAATTTGGTCGCTTTTTTGGGTCATATTTGCGTGTCCAACTCGCATAATTGGTGACTATCGCCATTTCTCCATCTCTCCAATAGCGCCGTTCTTCAGGAAATTCCCACCACGCTACTCGATCGCTCTTAGCAAGAGCAGTTATCTTCTTTGCCGCTTGCACTTCTGGTATCGGCTCAGATTTACCTGGCAGGCTGGCAAGAGCAAGCATCTTACCCTTAGCTACAGTCTCAAGAAAAGAAGGGGTAAAATGATATGTCTGGGCGATTTTCCATCCGAATTGCCGCACTCTCTGCATATCTTGTGCTTCGTGTATGGAGTATAGTCCTAACGGAAATTGCTTACTCTTAGGGTATATATCTTGTCCAAAAACTTCTGTATTTGTTGCTGTAAAGACGAGGGACGCAACAACAATTCCAACGGCTGCTAGTAACTTATCAGCACAACGTAAGAATTTTATTTTCGACCAATGTTTCCACTTTTTAAATGCCAGAATGCGTTTCATTTAAAACCTTCTGAAAAACATTTGCTAGTTTCTTGTACAAAATATCCCGATCAAATACTGTGTCTGCAAGTTTTCTTGCAGCAGCCTGAGCGCTTTGTAAGCACTCAGAGCTATTTAAAAATTTTGCAAGTTGAATTGCAGCAACTTTTGGATCGTTGCTAGAAATGCTAATACCAGCACCAGACTGTTCGAGAATTTCTTTTTGCCAACCGCCATAGTTAATTACGACTGGACGGCCTGCTGCTAGGGCATCAAAGAATTTATTAGCTGAATTATGCTCCATCTCAGGAATTGGCTTAAACAAGGAGGTGGCAACGGTACATGCAGAAAGAAGTGCTGGCATTTCAGCTTTGGGAATAGGTGGCCACATCCAGAAGTTTTTTTCCAAAATCCCTAATTGACTACTAGCTTCTCTGACTTCACTTTCACAGGCACCTGAACCAACCACCAGAAATTTAGCTTCAGGTATGATATTTCTCATGTGACTTGCTAAATAAGCCAAGTAGTTGACTCCATTTATATGCCCCAATGTACCGGTGTAAACAATCAAAGGCCCGCCAGATAATTCGGGATGCTGGCGGAGAAACTCTAATCCAATTGTTTCTGAAATGTTAAAACGTGCATTATCGCAAGCATTAGGAATCACTTCTACTTTCTCAGCAGGAATACCCTGTTTGACGATGCCTTCTTTCATACCAGGAGAAAGCGCCACAATATGAGAAGCATTTTGATAAGCTATCAGTTCTAATTGCCGAGCCAAAAATATAGCTAATGGTGAGCGTACAGCTTTCATCGCTATTGGCATTTCTGGCCAGAGATCTCTGACTTCAAAAACATAAGGAGTCCCATGTAACCATTTTCGCAATAAAGCTGGTATTGCAATAGTAAGCGGTGTGCTAGTAGCAAAAGTGAGGTCAGCTTTTTCTTCTCGCAGGACTTGTAAAGAAGACCTTACAGCAAAACTCAAAAATGCCAAAATTCTCCGCGAGAAGCTCATGTAATTACTGTACTTCAAAGGAATAACATTTAATTTAAAACTAACATTTTTGGTGTTGAACAATTTCAGGATATTAACGGCGGGAATTCCATGAATTTCCGAGTCACCGCAAAACATACAAACTTGCCATTTATCTTGGACAAGACGAGTCGAAAACTCCCAGGATCTTGTGCCTCCAGAAACTGTGGGAATAGAAAAATATTGATGTAAATAAATTAATGTGCGAGTATCCATCAACGTTGAACCTCTGGAGAATTATTTGACTTAACAATTACATCTGCAATTTTGTAATTTGGATGCAATAAGTTGAAATATTCTTGAAGTGACTGCTTGCCAATCTGGTTCCAAGAATATTTTTCTTCTACTAAATTTCGTGCCGCCTGTCCTCTTTTTGAAAGTTCTAATCGCGCGGCTAAAACATCTTGCATACCTTTAGCGATCGCTGCTGGAGTATCTTCCACAGACCATCCAGCCCCAGCCGCTTCCACTTCACCTGCAATATTAGTACCAGGTGTGAGTAGACAAGGTATTCCATAAGATAAAGCCTCTAATACTGCTATTGGATGTCCTTCAAAACGGAAGGTATGTATCAACAAATCAAATTCATACATAAAATTGATTCTCTCCTGTTCAAACTATAGATTTGAATCTTTATTAGACCCTTTGATTTTTTGTAGCTATAGTAGGAACTTGGTTTTGTATCAAAATTGGTAGTGCTAATATTAGGCTTATAATTGAATAGTTGTCATATAATGTTCCAGACAATAGAGAACCTATATAAATTGGTGAACAAATTATAGTTATAATTTTCCAGTTTTTATTTAATTTTCCTTTCCATAAAAGTATTCCATACATTGCCGTAAATCCTATAAGAATAACACAGGGTAAAAAGCCACCATTATATAGCAGGTCTAGATAAATATTGTGAGGATAGGAATATATATATTGGCTTCCTTCTCCGAATAAAAAATTATCTTTTATAAAAAAAGATGTCAAATTTTGCCAATATCCTTCCCTGACTGCAATAGAACTAGAGGACGCACCACGGTCATAAAACCAAAATACTCTAGAATCAATAATAGCTTTAGAAAAGCTTGAATTTATAGCGAGTATAAAAAGAGTAAATATTGTAGCTATAGTAGCAAATTTTAGCCAATTCAATTTGATAGATAGTACTGTGTAAACAAAAGATAATGTCATAACAATTCCTACTATTGTTGCACCTCTAGAACCTGTTTTAACCATTAGAGACAATGCAATAACTAAACAAAATATCGTAGTGATTAAGCTAAGTATTGAAATTTTTTCTTTTTTGCTAGAGTAATTTTCATGAACCAATACGAGATTTAGCAAGAAAATAGTTCCAATAATTCTGTAGTAAATATTGGGCCCAAATATAAAGGATTGTCTTGGCTCGTTTCCAGAAAACTGTTGAGATAATACTCCAAGAAAAATTAGTGTCATGGCAGGCAGCCATTGAACTATCTTACAACCTGGACTATTACTGAGCAATCGCTCGATTACATGAGTGCCAAAAACAAGAATATTAACATATAAAATTCCTGATATAGCGCCAAAATAATAGTCAAAATTGTATTGATAAAATTGAATAAAAATAGGTAAAAGAGCGAGAAAAATGAATATTTGAGCAGAAATTTCTGCTGGGCTTAAAATAAAGTTTCTTCTCAGGACAAAAACTATTGTCCAAAAAACAAAAAATAAAGGAATTTCATACACCGTTTTATTCTCTCCAGGAAATGTCGAACAAAAAATCAAAATTAAGTCAATAGGTAAAAGAATTACGTTATTCCAAAAATCCTGATTTAATGTTTTTTTAATGATCATATTTGACATTAATTTGTACCAATATTATGACTTTGAGAACACACAAGGTAGTCCTGTTGCGTACTCGTGTAAGATACGTTTGAAATTAGGAGCATAAAACCAGGATCGTGACGGATGAGAACATAGAATAACCTTGCTACCAAGGGCACAGATTTCTTCATCGTAAGCGCTGGGCTGGGCTGTGTTAACCAGAAAATCCATCTGGAAGCGATCGCAATCAATGTGCCGCAAAATGTACATTAGCCAGGTTTCGATTCCACCCCTGTTCATCCCTGCAACAATATGGAGGATACGTATTGAATGCTCATCGACATTCTGGATATCTCTAGAGTTTGTGTAGTGCATAGAAGATAACTCCTAAACTAAAAATTGTTTGAACAATAGTTGCAATAACTAGTGCGATCGCTACTCCTAGCAACCCCAAACTGGGTAGCAGCAATAGACAGGCTATGGTTGAGATAGTTACTACAGTCGCAAACAAAGGCATTTGGATGCGAAAGTACTGACATGCCGTCATTCCATAGCCCAGGAAGGACGATACATAGTTAATTCCAGCTGCAACCATCAACCAGATAAACAAATTTGTTTGCTCGGCATATTCAGGTTGATACAGAAGAGTCAGGATCTGATGTCCAGCTACAACAGCTATCAAAACACCTGTTCCGCCCAATAAAGCAGCGATTCCTACCAGCTTGAGTAGGAGTGTATGGAAAGCAATAGCATCTTTAGCCGCGTAATACTTAGCTAGTCTAGAAATGCTTGACTCTCCTAGGGCATTTACTACGATGTTTCCTGCCACCATCAGGTAGGCAATGGCTGCAAAAATCCCCAATTCCCGCTCACCTAAATATCGTTCAATAAAGTAACGGGGAATATTGGTATTGAGTGAAATTAGCATCATCACAAACCCCAGAGGCAAACAGAGCCATACCAGCTTTACTAGGGTTTTTCGATGCCAACGCGGTTGCAATTGTGACCTGTATAGCATCAAGATACCACTGCGAATGTCCCAAGCGACCAACACCACTGCCCAAGCAAAGACCAACCCCGCCACTCCCCAGAGAATATGGCCAGACATATATACTCCAATGCCCAGTAGTAGCAGTGATAGAGGGCCTTTAATCATCAACGATGTTGCAATCCGATCCATGCGTTCATGCTGCTGAATCAGTCCATGAAATATGTCGCTAATAGACTCGAATGCCTTTGCCAAACCCATCAAGAAGATAACTAGAGATGTTTCCCATCGAAAGCCGCCTAACAAACTAATAACCGTAATGATCGCAAGTGCTAAAGCTGTCGAGATTAGTCTTAGCCCCAAGTAATCGCTAAAAGAATACTGTTTTCTGGCATCTGTTGCTTGGACAATTCGCAACTGAAGATTTGTAAACATGATTATAGGTGCTGTGATCGCCAGCCCCAAGGTAAACTGTCCTACCATCTCTGGACTGCCAAGTTTAGCCAGTATCACCAACATTCCCCACTGGCAAGCTGCATAAACTAAATTACCGGCGAAAGTCCAAGAAAAGTTGCCGCGCAGTGTTAGAGGCTTATGTTGTTGCATCTGCTTTAGTCATTAACCTCATCCAATTTTGCAGTTTGATACCAAACACAACAATGATTTGATAACCATCCACGCAGGCTATCCATTTGCCGCTCTCAAGCTTGTGAGGATCGATATTATGCATTCCGGTTTTATTCCACCCATAACCACTTGCATTGATAATTGGATTATCTTTAAACGCTTTTTCTTTATAAGTTGTTGTTGTCAAATCGGTAATTTCAAATGCTCTCACTTGATTGCCATACAAATGCTCATCATCCTGGGTATATCGGATTATTTTTTGTAATAAACCGTGAGAGCCATAGATAGTTTTCATGTTGATTCCCTAAATTAAATGTAGAGTTATTTGATGAATTAGCCATCGACTTAGAGTCCAAATCCTCTATTTTATTTAGCTCCTCCCGATTCCACTTTCGCAAGTTTATTTTTATTTGAATATCTGATTACAGCACTATTCTTTAGACTGTTTCTTCGCTCATTATTTTCTAAGTACTTAGGTTTGTATCCTGACACCAGTTGTTCCAGTAATAACATGATGTATTTAATATCATTTTTACCTGCTGCGGCACACAATTGTTCTACAGTCATGGCGAGATTTTCTGAAACAATCCGACTGCCATTTTTCACTACTATCAATTTTTCATGTTGAGTTGGTTCGTACTCTTCTCCCTCGATAAACAGTTCCTCAAATAACTTTTCTCCAGGTCTTAAGCCTGTAAATAAGATGTCAATATCTTTATTTACCTCGTATCCCGAAAGGCGAATTAATTCCTTCGCCAAGTCAACAATTTTTACAGGTTCGCCCATATTCAGCATTAAAACTTCACCACCACGACTCAATACCGCAGCTTGTAAAACAAGTTGCACTGCTTCTGGGATAGTCATGAAATAACGACAGATATCTGGATGGGTAACGGTTACTGGGCCACCTGAAGCAATTTGTTTTTTGAAAGTGGGAACTACACTACCGCGACTACCCAAAACATTGCCAAAGCGCACAACAACATAAGGTTTACCGCTTTCTTTTGCAGCTTGCAGCACTAGCATTTCGGCAACTCTTTTACTAGCACCCATGACACTAGTGGGATTAACAGCTTTATCCGTGGAAATCATCACGAAGTTTTGAACATTGTATTGCAGCGCCATATCCAATAAGTTTTTTGTTCCAAGCACATTGTTAGTGATTGCTTCTGATGAATTTAATTCCATCAGAGGAACGTGCTTATGAGCAGCCGCATGAAAAATCACGTTAGGTTGAAATTGTTCAAAAGCTTGTTTTAGGCGAATGCTATAACGAATATCGCCAATGAAAGTATAAATACGAGGGGTGTATCGCTGTACTTTCCCATCATTTTTGAGTATTTGGATCAGTTTTTCTAACTCTTGTTGGATATTAAATATAGAATTCTCCCCATGTCCCATAAGTATCATTTCCGCAGGATGACACTTGAAAATTTGACGGCAAAGTTCACTACCAATTGATCCTCCTGCACCTGTAATCAGTACTGTCTTACCTTTGATAAATTTATGCACTTGCTCAATATCAGTCTGTATGGGTTCTCGCCTGAGCAAATCCTCAATCCTGACATCTCGAATGCTATCTACTCGCACACGATCGTTGAGGATTTCATATATTCCAGGTAAAGTACTAGTTTGTATTCCAGTTGCTTTGCAAATATCTACGATTTCTCGAATAACATGGCCAGCAACCGTAGGCATAGCGATGATAACTTTGTGGATTTGGAGAGATTTCAAAGTATCAGGAATTTGGTGGCGATTGCCTACGACTGGAATACCACGAATTCGGACATTTAATTTCCGTGGATCGTCGTCAATGAAGGCAACAGCATGAAAGCCTAGTTTAGGCTTGCTTTGCATATCTTGCACAAGGGAAACTCCGGCATTACCAGCACCAATAATCAGCACCCGCTCTCGTGGATTAAATACTCCTTGACGTTGGATAAATCTTTCTATAACTCGAAAACTGAAACGTAACATTCCTATGAAAATACATGACAGTAATCCATCAATAAATGGCAGCGATCGCGGCAGGTTATCTGTTACAAAAGGCAATATGTGATTAAGAAGATTAAATATCGTGCTTTGGATGACTATTGCACCTACCATCAACATGGCTATATATGTCAGTTCATCAACACTGGCATAGCGCCAGTAGCGCCTATAAAAACCGAAACTCCAAAATACAATTAGTTTAACTAATAAAAATAATAGAGTTGCGATTCCTAGTTGTGATATGTCTGCTTGAATCTCGAGAGAGCCGTCTAAACGGATAAGCAGCGCTAATAAAGGAGTAATTGAAAAAATAATGATATCAAAAATTAACAAGTGCGTATTTTTTAGCTCTAGCAGCTTTGTTAATAAATTGGCACTAAATTTTTGAAAGATTCTAAGCAAGAGTTTCATACTTCAAAAGACCTCCTGAGCAAGCTACAGAATCATCCCTTTTGTACATAAATATTGTCCCTTCAGAGAATATTTAATATCGCCAACTAACTTGAAAAATGATGTTTGTGTGCCTGGAACGTCTTGTTAAGTAATCATTTCTAGAGAATTGACATAGGTAAGTGTTTTGTCCATTTGATAATTTATAAATGAACAAAAATTTAATTTTTAAATCAATTCCTAATTTCCTGATTTCTGATTTTTACATCTATATTAGAGTTGGCTTGTCTAGAAATGGACATAGCTAATAATCAAAAAAATGCCCATGCACATTTTTGCTGGTCTTTGCCCAGGTTACTGGAATATGCTTTACTCATAGCTCTCAATAGTTGCTATATTTACTTGTTTACAGCTTATATCCTAAGAGCTTTTTTGAGTAGACCTCTTGCACAAAAGTTTTGGCAAATTTATGTCAAAACTCTCTACCTTACCATAAAATTATTCTGCAAGAGGTCTACTAAACCGCAAACTTTTCAAACATCCTCTAAGTACGGAATTTGGTTGGATGGTGCAACTACTATCTTTGCACTAGTTTGTATTTATGCTTGAGTTATCTTCAGCAATTGTTTAATTGTTATAATTTCCCTTGATAAATTTAGACAAGTTATGTCCTGAAAAACCGGATATATAAACTAACATCTTATTGTATATAAGACTACACCTTACTTGTAATTTATTGATTGATTGTTTTGTACATTAGTGGCGTTGCTATCTTTATACAAAGAGTGAAAATCATATCTAAAATTTACCCTAATAACATCACATTGGTAATTGAGCGGTGTTAGAATTTGTGTAACCTAAAAATTAAAGTTAGTAATAATTACGTTGTATTTAACTAAATGTAACTATTGTTATTACTATATTGAACTATAAAATCTATACCAAATTTTAGTTCTATGTGTCACGCCAATTTGGTACAAGTTTTTTTGTAACTGGAGGTTTAGGCGAGAGCGAACGTATATAAAGTGATTTATAAAAAGGAATTTACCAATAAAAGTTACGAAGTTACCCTCCTGACCTAGGCATCCACATAGCAATTACATTAGAGCAGTTAGCTAGTGAATTTCGTGAGATTGCCCAGGAGCATCAAAACAAAGATTGGACACAGTAGAGCATTCTGAGTCTGGAAAATCAATATAAAACTATTTTCATGTGATGAAAGCATTCTGAACAGATTGGGAAAGCAGAATCTAAAATTGGGGGTTGTATAAATACGGGATGAATTGGCGGGTGAAAGCATTGATAACTCGTTCCAAAAAAATTTGGCTAAATCATCCCATGATTCAGCAACGCCTGAATCGTTTGTTGCCCTTATCTTATTTGCTGATCCCAATAGTATCCTTTCAAGATTGGATTGTTAATTAATTATTTTTCACCTCACAATCCTGGAAATTGAATCTATGAAGCAGAGTCAATAATTACAAGGTCATAGGCTTCTATAAATGTAATGTGGCGAGTATCAAGTATATTCCCTTTTAATACAAACCATTGAAATTAGTTTTCTGACCGTTACAAACTATGCCTAATATATTCAACCGATAAATTTTCAGGTTATCTAAAGCTATTTTTAGTATTGAAGAATTTGTTTTGTGAATTCGAACTACTATCAATAGTCCATCAGTGTGGGGTGCTATCAGGCTAGCATCAGCTAATCCCACTAGGGGAGGTGCATCATAAATCACTAAGTCAAAATTCTTCTGAAAATCTGTCATTAATTGCTTCATCTTTGAAGATGAGAGCAACTTTGCGGGATCGGATGGTACTGGTCCAGCTGTGATTACAGATAGTTTGCTCATAGAAGGTAGTTGTCGAATTACTTCTCCCACTGGCAAGTTTGTAGAGATTAAATTGCTTAATCCCCAGAGATTATTTAAATGTGAGAGATTGTGAATTGTGGGTTTACGAAGATCAGCGTCTACAAGTAAGACTCGTTGCCCCATTGCTGTAGCTATCTGAGCTAGATGAAGGGCTATGGTAGACTTGCCATCACCAGGCATAGCTGAACTAATAACTATGGAACGAAACGGGCTATCGGAACTGAGTAGTTTAATATTTGTATAAACTACCCTTAAAGCTTCCGAAAAGTTGGAAGAATACTCACCCTGTTCTTCCTCTGGTAAAACAGTCAGTTTAGCAATCTTCTTAGAAAGAAAATTTGGTATCCTTAACAAGGAAAAACTTTGCTGATAAGTGCGGTTTTGCTTAGTTTGAATTTGCTGTTCAAAAGGAATATTTCCTAACAATGGCTGCTTAACTTTTCTTTTCAGATCATCGACAGTATGGTAGGCATTATCTAGCTTTTCCATTAGTAAGACAATACCAACTCCTGAGATGATACTTGCAACTAATACTAATACGAAACTGCGTAGGGTATCAGAAGAAGAAATAGGAATGTCCGGTGTAGTTGGTACTTGAAGTAATTGCCAGCCCAGCTCTGTTTGGGATATTTGAATTTGGAGATTCTCGCGGGTTGATAAAAACCGATTCAAACTCTCATTTGCAAATTGCAATTTACGCTGTAATTCAGTGTACTGTCTTGTTAGAATTGGCAGTTGGTTGCGTCGTTGTGCAAGTTTCTGTTCTATTTTGGTAAGTTCTTGACTTTGCACTTCTAATTTCTGAAGTTGCATCTCTACTTCTGCAAATTTTACACCCAATAATTGCTGTGCCTGTTGACGTAGCAAAGGTAAAAGACTAGCTCGTTTCTCTTTCAATGTTTGAATGGTTGGGTTTTTGTCTTGTAAACGAGTTGATTCAGTTGCAATCTGAATATCAAATAGACGTATTTGAGTAATTAACTGCTGATATAAAGGAGCATTATTCAGTATTGCTGTTGCGCCATTTTTTTCTTTTAGACTCGTTAAATTAGCACGAGTTTGAGCTAACTGTAGATCAATTTCTTGTCTTTTTTGAGATAATTCAACGGTTTGTGATGAGATTTGCTCTGCTTGGGATTCTGGATTGTCAAAATTGTAATTTTGTCTAAAAAATTGCAACTCTTTTTGGAGTTGATCTACCCGATTTTGTGTTAAAGGTAATTGGTATTCAACAAACTGAAGCCCTTGACGTAATTTGGTTTGCCTCCTGATTTTGCTGTAGTCTAAGTAATCTTTAGCGAGCCTCTGTAGTACGGCTTGAGTTTGATCTTGATTTTTACTGTGATAGCTAACTAATATAATCTTGGTTTCACCTAATCGAGTAATTTTTAGAGAATCGATCAGAGAATAATAGCTTAATTCTGGATAAGAAGCTTGTAGCCGTTTAAGAGTATCTCTCATCAGTTCAGGACTCTTAAGAACCTGAATTTGGCTTTCATAATCTAGACTAGACATCTGTGAGTTAGAGTTTTTGACAACATCCACATCTGTGGAGTCATCATTCACAGGTTCTACTAACAGTTGAAAATTGCCTTCATATTCTGGGGGCTTCTGCTTTAGCACTAAGCTAATAACTGCAATTGTCATAACAGTAATAGTTACACCTGTCATAACTAGCGCTCTTCGCCGTAAAACACCCAGAAATTTTTGCACACTCCATTCTTCTTCCTCTTCAACCCACGGAACAAGTTGATTTTGTTGATTTTGAAGAGATGGAGGCACAGAATTATTACTACTATCAGAACTGGAAGGTTGGGAAGGATAATTCTCTATCATATTCTTAATATTTGGTAATAAGTTATACAGAATTTAGTAGAAAGAGTTTTATAAGCTTCTGTAAGATAAATTTTGATACGACCAACAATCTATACTATATTTGATATTTACTTAATAAACTTATGATGAAATTACAAGTCTTTATTCTTTAATCCATTACACAAATAACGCAAGCTGCTAGTTAGGCTCGTTAAATAGTATGAAATAATACAAGCAATTTAATTTAAGTATAAGAGAGTACAAAAATTTAAATTTTCTACTTAATAAACGTGAATTTTGGTAATGATATCCAAAATTATTCTCTCATAAAAACGATTTATTTTTGGATTCAGTGGAAACACAGGCAATACTTAAGTGCTTAAGTTAATAATTAAGGGATATAAATTATCGATGCTTGGCATCAAGTGGAGTTTTCGCCATACCTCCCTCTATTGCGGCTGTGGCAGCTTGTAAATGCTGACTTCTATTAAATCCTAAGTAAATCCACTGAATAATTAATTCCTCGGACGATCTTTTTATTTGCATACTTGCATTTTATTGAATAAATATTAAGTACATTTTAATACAAGGTTAGTATATATTTTTATTATACTTTTATTTTCTCAGTATATTATCTAAATCCTGTTCAACAATCAAACAGGAGTCCCCGTAGCCCATAAAACTATTATTTTATAAAGTTTTAGATTAGATATACTTTAAAAATATAAATTTTTAATGAAGTAAATGATTCGATATGGAAACATGATATTGTGAAGTTCTCAGTGTTGCATATAAAAAGTAATAAAGCCTAAATGCTTTGATTATAAAGTTATATGTAACTAGAGAAACTCAAACAAAAACTAAACACTGCTCAAAACAAAACATTCTAGAATCAAATTGTGAATAGTAATTATAACTCCAGATATCTCAGTTGATTGAATATTAATCAAACAATAGAGACTGCCACCAACTATTAAATCTCTTTTTAGAAGTTTAAGTAAGTACCTGCTCAACCTGTCAAGGACTTGCTTTACCACATAAGAATATTACCTTCTCTCTAAAATAATTTGTTCTCGGCTAGAAGTATTTTCATCATTTTTGTGTTCTCGTATCTGTTAGAGAAGTGTGTATATAAACTAGAAAGAGTGTTCTAGTAGTTAGCCTTAATAGAGTTATAAGACCATGCCTAAATTTGCAAGGTTCAGAGGTCTCTTAAGCTATTGTGGTGTGACTAACTAGACTCTACTTGGGAGCGTGAACTAAACAAGATTACAAGGTTTTCAGTTTAGTTAGGGTGTTGCCAAGCTGTGGCTAACATACCGAAACAAAATTGGTCTTGATAGTACCTTATATCAATGACTTAACTTTACGAAAATTGTAGTTTGTTAATTCAAGCTTTCTTAGTGAATATTAAGCCAGATTTGTAAATTCTTACAATATAGTCTAGATGTGTTTTCTAGATTATTTCGAGTTTATACAGGTTTTGGATAACAGTTTTTTCTATTTCAGACGAGGCTATAGACTATGAGACTTAATCAATGGATTAATCAAAATTTTTTGAAATCCATTTCTACTCCTTTAGATGCAAAAAAAAATACAAGAAACAAGCCTTCTGTAAAAGCTCAACAATCAATTAAGTTATCTGTAGTTACCCAATTTTTCCCTCCGGATTATGCCGCTACAGGGCAGCTGATTGAAGAATTGGTGAAACAGTTAGGGCAGCAAGGAGTGGATATTGAAATTTTTACAAGTCAGCCAGGATATGCATTTCGTTCTGATACGGCCCCAGCAGTTGAATGGGCTGACCAAATCCGAATTCAGCGATCGCGTACTGCTCAACTCTGGCCGGGAAGAATTCGTGGCAAAGCGATTAATGGTGTGCTGTACACCTTGCGGGCGACGCTCTATTTGCTGAGAGGTTCGCGTCGCAACAATGTATTGTTGCTAACTACAGCGCCCCCATTTTTGCCAGTGATCGGATATCTAGCTTATATATTATTCAAGTTGCCCTATGTATGCGTGTTGTATGATTTGTACCCTGATATTGCGATCGCACTAGGTGTAATTTCAAAGAGTAACTGGCTGGTGAAATTGTGGCGTGCAATCAACAAACAAGTTTGGTTAAAAGCCAAGGGGATCATAGTACTTAGCCCAGCAATGAAACAACAGGTAGTGGCACATTGTCCCCAAGTAGCTGATAAAATTTCTGTAATTCACAGTTGGGCTAACCCAGAAGCGATCGTGCCGATTGCTAAGAAAGAAAACTGGTTTGCCTGGAAGTATAACCTAGTTAACAAATTTACCGTCCTCTATTCTGGCAATATGGGTCGTTGCCATGATATTGACACCATGTTGGAAGCTGCAAAGCAATTGCAAGATGAGCCAATTCAGTTTGTCTGCATTGGTGGTGGTGCCAAACGCGAAGAATTAATGATGGAGGTGGATCGGTTAGGGCTGACCAATTTTACATTTCTACCTTATCAAGATAAGCAGGTGTTACCTTATTCCTTAACGGCTTGCGATCTATCAATAGTGAGTGTAGATGCAACTACAGAGGGTTTAGTTGTTCCCAGCAAACTTTACTCAGCTTTAGCCTCTGGGCGACCAATAGCAGTAATTTGCTCCCAGACTTCATATCTGAGACAACTCGTAGCTGATGCTAGTTGTGGTAGCACATTTGACAATGGAGATGGTCAAGGTCTAGCGCAATTTATTCGCTTTCTGAATCGAGATCCCCAAATAGGAGAGCAGATGGGCAAAGCAGGTCGTCAGTATTTGCGATCGCACTTCACGCCTAAAGTGATCTCTAAACAATACTTGCATGTTTTACAGCAGGCAGTATTTGATGAAATAATCACCATGTCTCGAAGCGATGTAAAGTAAGCATATTTAGGTTTATTAAATTTCTATGATTTTGATAAACCTTAAACAATTTGATCTACAAATTTTTGGTTGCATGGTATAAGACTATTAGGAGAAAAATAGAGCATTAGAATCTTTTGATTTAGTCAAAAGCTAACTATTTGCAAAATCATTTTTTTCAATTCAAAAGGAAGTAAATTAATTAAAAAACAAGGTAAGATAAAAACAAAATTATCACTTATAATTGAATATTTTTACAGTATTTTTTAGGAGTAGGGCTTTGATGGTCTTATTGATCTCAGTCCCTCCAACATAGCCTTCCTTGCTCATGGTTTTTATCTATAACAGGAGGTGAAATTACAGATGAGGTGTGACCGAAATCGCAAACGTTCCAAGCGAAGAGCAATTTACTGCCCGATTCATAGTTGCTATATAGATAGCGTCAGTCAAAAATATAAAATGTTTGCTGACCAAGCAGGTCAATTACAGCAACGAGGTATGAGCAGGCGGAATGCTTTGATGTTAGTAGCGAACCAAACCACAGTTCCTATAGAAGGGGAATGGTTAGAAGCTTTTTGGTGTGAAGGATGTCAGCAAACAACTTGGTATCACATTCGTAAGTGTGATGATAGTAATTATGAAATTTTGGTAGCACCACAAGAACTATGGCGGCAAGTCACAGGAGTAATTGATTCTCTAGGGAACCCTTCCGTTGGTGAGTTTACTCGTAAAAGCGCCAGGCAATTTGGTTATCAAGGTCTTAGAGGTTTCCAGTTTGTAAGTTAAGAATTATTAGTGTCATTTAGTTAAAAATATTAATCTTCAATCAAGAACTATGAATAGTCCAAAAATTGTCTCCCAACAGGAGTTAGTGATTGAAGCTGGACGTACAGAACAGCAGTATTGGAAAGATATATGGCGCTATAGAGAATTATTCTATTTTCTTGCTTGGCGTGACATTCTGGTGCGGTATAAGCAAACAGTGATTGGTATGCTCTGGGCACTCATTCGACCATTTTTGACGATGATCGTGTTCAGCGTTATCTTCGGAAGTTTGGCAAAATTACCTTCAGAGGGGGCAGCACCGTATCCAATACTGGTATTTGCTGCCTTATTACCCTGGCAATTTTTTTCCAATGCTCTAAGTGAGTGTAGCAACAGCCTAATTAGTAATGCCAATTTGATTTCTAAGGTCTATTTTCCGCGCTTGATTGTACCTGCTAGCTCAGTGATTGTCAGCTTTGTGGACTTTCTTGTTTCTGCAATGATTCTCTTAGGGCTTATGGCCTGGTATAATTTTGTTCCCACTTGGCGGATATTATCATTACCGTTATTTATTGGCATTGCCTTTGCTGCTTCACTAGGAGTAGGGCTGTGGTTGGCAGCTTTGAATGTGGAATATCGAGACTTCCGGTACATTGTGCCGTTTATTGTGCAGTTTGGCCTATATGTATCACCCGTCGGTTTTAGTAGCAGCATTGTACCAGAGCAATGGCGTTTGCTCTACTATTTGAACCCAATGGTAGGCGTAATTGATGGCTTTCGCTGGGCAATTTTAGGGGGAGAGTCCAAACTTTACTGGACTGGATTCACGCTATCTCTAGGACTAGTTGCTTTGTTACTGGTAAGTGGCATTTGGTACTTCCGCAAAATGGAACGGACATTTGCTGATGTGATTTAGGAGGGATTTGAAAGATTTGATGATAACCACATCGATCAGTTAGTCTACTACCAACTCAAAGAGTTTTTACTTCAACTTTTTTATATTAACTAACGTGTTAAGAAAATTAAATTTCTGAACAGCAATGACTCAGCAAAACGATTTCGATAAAATACTTTTAGCCCAATCTCTGAACACCTCGCAAACTTTATTTACCACTCAAGTACCTGGGTTTGAATGGAGTGATGGTGTATCCTATGAACTTGGAATGAAGTTCCAAAGTGCCAAGAGTGGTCAAGTTACCGCAATCCGCCATTGGAAAGCGGTCAATGAGACTGGGAATCATATAGGGAGAATCTGGTCGGCAACAGGATCTATACTAGGAAGTGTTACTTTCTCGAATGAAACTGCTTCGGGTTGGCAGCAGCAGGATCTCAGCACGCCAGTCAGTATCTTAGCCAATACCACCTATATAGTGACTGTCAGTTGCAATAGCTATTTTGGTGTAACTAATAACGCATTAGCCAGCCCAGTTGTGAATGGCGATCTCAGTTCAGTTGCTGATGGCAACAATTCAGTCTTTGGTAGTCTAAATTCTTTCCCAACTAATTCCTATCAGAACAGTAACTATTTCCGCGACATAGTATTTGTGGTTGGCAACAGTCTGACTAAAGTAAGCGGCGATAATCAAACTGGTACGGCAGGTTCTGCCTTAGCCAACTCGTTCGTTGTGAAAGCTACAGATAGTAGTGGGAATCCTCAGTCAGGAGTGACAGTCAACTTTGCTATCACCAGTGGTGGAGGTTCAGTTTCATCCGCTAGTGCGGTAACTGGTAACGATGGTCAAGCCAGCACAGTGTTAACTCTAGGGACAACAGCTGGCATAACAAACACTGTGAGTGCAACAGCTTCTGACATAGGCAGCGTGACCTTCAGTGCCAGTGCTAACCCAGCAAACACTAATGCGATTTATTTAGAAAACCAAAAACCTGGCACTACAGATTGGCAGATTCCCCAAGTAGGTCAATCGGATATTGCTGGCTATGCGACAGCAACTAGTGTAAACAAGGGTGGCTCGTTGCCAATCAAAGTTTCTCTAGCACAGGCCGGAAATTACACGATTGATGTGTATCGCTTAGGTTACTACGGAGGACAAGGCGGCCGGCTAGTACTGAGTAGCGGTCAGCTTAACGGAATTACCCAGCCCGCATGTAATTTCGACAGTTCTACCCGCACAGTGTCATGTGAAAACTGGTCAACTTCCTACACGCTACAAGTTGGCAATGACTGGACTAGTGGTTTGTATATTGCCAAGCTAACTGACCAGAGAAGTGGGAGTAAGTCCCAGGTAGTGTTTGTTGTTCGTCATGACAGTGAAAGGTCTGACATATTATTCCAGAGCAGCTTCAATACTTTGCAGGCTTATAATCTCAGTGGCGGTTACTCTCTATACCCAGAACAGAGTATCGGAGGTCAAAGAGCGTTTAAGCTTTCTTACGATCGACCATTCGCACAACATAGCACGTTAAGTGGTAGTAACCCTTACAACAACATTATCTTGTCTTGGGAGTACAATATGGTGCGGTGGCTGGAGTCCCAAAGCTATGACATCTCCTACGTAACTAACGTGGATGTCCACGCCAACTCAAGTTTGCTGCAACAGCACAACATATTTCTGTCAGTCGGTCACGATGAGTACTGGTCGCTAGAGGAGTTCAATAGTGTCCAGAGCAACAGCATCAACAAGGCTTTTTTCTCAGCGAACAGTGTCTACTGGCGAGTTCGGTTTGAAAACTCTAGTACGGGGGTAGCTAACAGGGCTATGGCTTGCTACAAAGATGCCACAGATCCTGTTGCGCCAACCAACAAATTCCGCAGTCCAGAAAACAACAAGCCAGAGAGTGCGTTGAAAGGCAATATGTACATTGGAGGTAGGTGGCAGAATTTCTTTTTTGATGGGTTCGATTTTGTGGTTAAAAACAGTACTCATCCCTACTATGCCAACACAAACCTGAATGATGGGGATAAATTAAGTGGTTTGGTGGGCTTTGAATGGGATGCAATCAATCTCAACGCATCTCCAAGTGGGTTGGTCGTTCTGAGTGAGTCAGTACAGTCGCAAAACTTTGATCAAGCTGAACTAGAGGGTTTTCCTGCTGGAACAGACCCACGGATTTCCCAAGCAGTTAGCTTCACTTCTGCTAGTGGTGCTAAGGTCTTTTCGACTGGCTCTATTCAGTTTATGTGGGGGTTAGACAGCGAGGGCGTTAGCGGACCTCGCGAAGATACTCGCATCAAGCAAATGGTTGTCAATATCTTAGCAGACATGGGAGCTAGACCTTTGACTCCCGGTTCCGGCATAATTGTGCCTTGAAAAACCGTAACAAAATTCACAAATATTATGCTCTACCCTTGCTGGAGTACTGTCTGTACCACATAAATGGATGCACCACAGTTATCTTTCATAATTGAGCAAATACTAATCCCAGTTGCTTAGGTAGTAGGTTATGAATTTGAGAATCAGACGACGAAGATTTGGGCAGTTGGCTATCGTCAGCGCTGTCACCGCAGCAAGTGCTAAATTTACATCTAAGGTGTTTGCCCAACAGTCGGAGCAGCTTTATGGAGTGAGCCTTTCTTCAGCTAGCAAAAGTAAAACACAAGACTTAGTTGACACTGCTGCTGCTAACGCCATACCAGGAATTATCTTTCAGTCTATAAACTTTACCACTGGTCAGGTGTTATTAACTGCCGAAATCGCCGCCGACAGCGTTACTAACTCCCTAGAAACCACTGAGAGTGTTGCAAAAGCCTTGGTTGTTAAAAAGCCCAGCGAGCGGATAACTGCTTTTACTGTCTTACCTGATAACACATTTGTTATTGCCGCTGTTGCAGCCACTAAGAAAGGCGATTTCAGTCGCCTGATATCTATTACACCTCCTAAAAAGAGTGGAATTAAGCCTCCAAAAGGCTTGAAAATCAAAAAAAACAAGGATAAGAAGTATAGTACTGTTGAAGGGTTATTATCAACCACTATAAAAGGTAAGCAGGTACTACTTGGTGTAATTAGTCTTGCAGAAGGTAGCCCTCCTTTTGAGTTGGCATTTATTGACCAAAACTCAGGACAAGTAGATTCTAGTGTTGCAACAGGTCTACCATATATTTCCCCCAAGCAGAGGCTCAGTAATCTTGCTCAATCTCCATTAGATGGAAAAATTTACGCTACTAGTGTCGGCGGTGAAGGTAGTGGTCTAAGTTTAGTGCAACTAGACCTAGAGAACAGGGCAGTAGTTAGTGGTAGAGGAAAGATTATCAGACTGGTGGAATTAAGCTTCAAGAACAAACCTTTGGAAAATGACTTAGCAAGTTTAGCCTTTTCTTCTTCAGGTCAACTATTTGCACTTGCTGACCCCAAATATGAGGGAACAAATTCCCTGTTCACCGTGGATATGAAAACCGGAGCTATGACTCTGGTGAGAAAATTTGCGGTCGATAAAATTCTATTTGTGCGAGCCTAAGAAGGCCTTGTTATCTCAGTGATTATCATATACAAGTATGACAAAAAGATTGCTGTCAAAGTAGTTTATAGTATTTTATTCTTAATCTCTGAGAACCGATTCACGAAGCAAGCGGCAGAGATTTGCACGCTTAGATGTTTGGAAGTTGAAAAATATGCTCCACATTCGTTTACCTGGTTTTGCTATCAAAATACTATACGGGGCTGTATTCATATTTTTTCTGGCTTTTACCTTTACTCTTCCTGTGTCGGTACAAGCCAGGAAACATAGAAACTACATCAATACCCAACATCCCGTGGGAACTGTGGTCAAAGCCTCCGGCCCCTGCTTCAATAACAGCGATCGCTATGTAGACTGTGGTAATGGCACGGTGACTGATACTGTGACTCGACTTATATGGCTCAAGAAGGCAGATTGTCTTGAAGCAACAGATTGGGCAACAGCCAATTACAAAGCAGCTGAGATTAAAAGCGGCGACTGCAATCTGTCGGATAACTCTTCTCCTGGCGATTGGCGTTTGCCGACCAAAGACGAGGTTACGGCGCTATTACCTCCTTCAAATCTAAACTGTACTAATCCGACATTGGTAGACCAAGAGGGTTCAGGCTGCTTTGCCCAGGGGACGCAGTGGGCTACTGGTATCCAGTTCAACTACTGGTCTAGTACTACGGGCCCTTACCAGGAGGCTGGTAATTCTGCCTGGGCAATCTTCCTAAACTTCGGCGGCGTTATCAACACCAGTAAGCCGAGCCTCGTCTACGGTTGGCCTGTCCGTGGTACACCATAGCAACTTGGGTGTTTTAAGAGAAAAGTTTTCGATCTACTGAGAGTAATTTAATAATGTCTGATACAGTAATTAGGGTTGAAAACCTCAGTAAAAAATACGTGTTGAGTCATCAACAAGAAGGAAGTAGCAGATATAAATCTTTGCGAGAATCCATCAGTGATAGAGTCAGTTCACTGGGTAAAAAATTGGTGAAGTCTTCTGGCAAAGAAATATATAATCCAGCCCGTGAAGAGTTTTGGGCATTGAAGGATGTGTCATTTGAAATTAAACAGGGCGAGAGCATTGGAATTATTGGTCGCAACGGTGCAGGAAAATCAACTTTACTCAAAATTTTGAGCCGCATTACTGAACCAAGCAGCGGCTGTATTTCTCTCAAGGGTAGAGTCGCAAGTCTTTTAGAAGTGGGCACAGGTTTTCACCCAGAATTGACAGGTCGAGAAAACATTTATCTCAACGGTGCCATTCTGGGGATGAGCAAAACAGAGATTAAAAGAAAGTTTGATGAGATTGTCGCTTTTGCTGAAGTGGAGAAGTTTTTAGATACACCTGTTAAACGCTATTCATCAGGGATGTATGTGCGTTTGGCATTTGCCGTAGCGGCGCATTTAGAGCCAGAGATTTTGATTGTGGATGAAGTTTTGGCGGTAGGAGATGCCCAATTTCAAAAGAAGTGCTTGGGAAAAATGAATGATGTTTCTGAAAAAGAAGGGCGTACCGTCTTGTTTGTTAGCCACAACATGGCAGCATTAAAAAGTCTATGCGATCAAGCCATCCTGCTCAAGTCAGGATGTTTAGTAACTCATGGAGAAACTCATCAGGTCGTATCTCGTTATTTGGAGTCTGACAATGACTCTAAATTTCTTGAAAGAATGTGGGATGATATTGAAACTGCTCCCGGAAACGATAAAATTCGAATACATCAAATCAAGGTAATTCCAGATACTGATGATTCAGTAGATGAGATTACAGTTAAAACCCCTCTCAGGATTGAATTTGAGTATTGGAATTACCTCGATGGTGCTCATTTAAATTTGAGCTTACACATCTACACGCTGGAGGGAGTTTGTGTTTTTAATTCAATCTCAAGATCGATTCCTTGTACTTCAGGTCTAATCAGAGGAGTTTGTTACATTCCTGAAGATTTTTTTAATGATGGAAGTTATCAAATTACAATGATGGTCGTTCAAGATACTTCAACTATCCTTTATACATGTGAAAATTTACTGAGTTTTACTGTACATGATATTGAGAGAGAATTCAAATGGTATGGCAAATGGCAAGGAATAGTTCGCCCTAACTTGAAATGGAGGTTTGCTCCTGTTGAAATATTCGCATCTAAGTCCTGCTAAATTTTTGACTAAAAAATGTTGAAGATGAATTAAGACATAGATAATTCAACGAAGATTTTTAGTAAATTTTTATGATATCAAAGTTACTGTTCTGGGGTGCTTCAGGGCACGCTTTAGTGGTCGCAGACATAATCCGCTTACAAGGAATCTATGAAATTGTTGGTTTCCTTGATAATATGAATCCACAACGTTATGGTGAAAACTTCTGCGGAGCTAAAATTCTGGGAGGACAAGAACAGTTAGATTATTGTAAAGATAAAGGTATTAAGTATAT
Source organism: Nostoc sp. ATCC 53789 (assembly GCF_009873495.1). Lineage (GTDB taxonomy): Bacteria > Cyanobacteriota > Cyanobacteriia > Cyanobacteriales > Nostocaceae > Nostoc > Nostoc muscorum_A. Next base: position 5,537,061 of record NZ_CP046703.1, read on the forward strand.
AATTTTTGGATTCGGAGATTGTCAGGCGCGATTAAAGTTATCTGAATTAATTTATAGAAAAGGTTTTTCTTTAGCAACTGCTATCCACCCAAATGCAGTAATTGCTGCTGACGTGTCTATAGGGGCGGGAACCGTAATTGCAGCTGGAGCGGTTGTTAATCCCGGATCAAAGATTGGTCAAAATGTCATTATCAACACTTCTGCGAGTGTTGATCACGAGTGCGTGATAGAAGATGGAGCGCATATTTGCCCAGGTGTTCACTTAGCTGGACGAGTAACTGTGGGGCGTGCAGCCTGTGTAGGAATTGGAGCGACGGTCATAGACCGCGTGCGGATAGGTGCAGGTGCCTTAATCGGGGCTGGCGCGGTTGTCGTCAATGATATTCCTGATGGTGTCTTAGTATATGGTGTTCCGGCTAGAGTAATCAGAAAAATTGACTTATAAGGAAGATTGATTTATTTGGTGAGGCTGATTATGGAATTTTATAAAAAAATACAATACACTTCTCCTGAAGAAACTAAAAAAGCTATCCAAGAAGCACTCGATAAATATAAAATAGTTCATTTTGTCGGGTTTGATTTTCAAATAGATATTCACGACTATTTCACGGAACTAAGTGATTTTTTAGGACTAGTGATTAGTATGGATGAAGATAAAGACACAGGTAAACGAACGGGTCAACGTTGGATAGATATTAGCTACGATCCCGCACGTCCAAATAAGTACCGCTCAAGTAAAACTAGGCAGCCTCTTCATACGGATAATTCTTATCTTAATCATCATGATGCGGTGAATTATTTTTATTGCTTATCTCAGGCGCAAGTGGGAGGTGCTACTTTTTTCTTAGATAGCGAATTGCTCATTAAAGTTTTGGAGCTAGACAATGAGCATCAGTTACTAGAAGACCTAAAAAAAATTCCTGTATCTTTTTCAAAAGAAGGTGTCAGCAAAACTAAGCCTATTATTACAGAAGACGAATTAGGGCTTCGCTTAAATTATAATTATTACCCCTTAGATAAAGATAACACTCCAGAAGCTAAAGATTTAGTTGAAAGATTTCAGCACTTCCTTGAAGATCGCGTTCATCATAGCGGAATTTACACGAATATCATATTAACAAAAGGAGATGCTGTATTCTTCCATGACGAAAGAGTTTTGCACGGTAGAAATGCGTTTTTTACTCCTAATAAAGGAGACAGAATTCTCCTTAAAGGTTCTGTAATTTTGCATTCAAGAAAACACAAGAATTTAGAACTTTTTTGCCCAGCATGAAAACAGCAACTGCTAAATTAGGTTTTGGTACTTGGCAATTTGGCGGCGAAACCCTTATTGCTGGTCAGCATAAAGGATGGGGGTATATTGACGATAAAGAAGCTATTCAGGCAGTTCATCTTGCTCTTGATGGCGGTATCCAATTCTTTGATACAGCTGATTCTTATGGAGAGGGTAGATCGGAAGAAATTTTAGGTAAAGCTTTTCAAAGCTATCCGAGTGGGAATTTTATTGTTTGTACGAAGTTTGGCAATCGAAAAGATAATCAAGGTAACTCTTTTCAGGATTTTTCTTCGGAATGGCTGGAAAAAGCTGTAACTAACAGCCTTGAACGTTTAAAACTTGATTGCATTGATGTTTTACTATTTCATAGTCCGCCAGATAATTTTGATTGGAAAAATTACGATAAATTCATTCTAGAACGCCTTAAACAGAAAGGATATATTAAGGAATATGGTGTGAGTTCAAAAAGTATTAAAGGCGCATTAAAAGTAGCAGAAGATAAATTTGGAAGTAAGATTGAGGCCATATTTAATGTATTGGATCGCCGTGCCGAAGAATATTTATTTAATAATTTAGATGATAAATATCAATTTATAGCTAGAGTGCCTTTAGCTTCCGGTTTTATTAATCAAAAATATTTGTATAAAGCTCCAGAATTTGCTGAGAATGATTGGCGGCATTATTTGCCCGAAATAGATAAAAATTGGTTACTGGAAAGTGCCAGAAAATTAGCTTTTCTAGATGAATTGCCAGGAGGAATTACAGTTTCAGCGTTGCGCTATGTCTTATATCATTCAGGTGTTGGAGTCGTTATCCCAGGAATGAGAAATCCTCAACAAGTGAAAGCTAACTTGCAAGCTGTAGAATTTGGCGCACTCGACCCCGAAGTCGTTGAAAAAATAAAACAAGCTGTTAGTGATGTACCAGCACACTGGAAATTTTAGCTTTTAGGTTTGGTTCATAAAAATCATTCATAGCAATTGTTCGAGAACTCTATTGGTTCTCTATCTCACCTAGTAAACAGACATAAACTAAAAGGTTATTTACAGCAAATGAGTAACAAAACTCGATTGGAACACTTAGCAATATTCGGTGCGGCTCCTGCCTTTAATGAAAAGCTACATGTGGGTCGCCCTAACATTGGGAACCGCGATCGCCTGTTCCAACGAATTAACGACCTACTAGATAGAAGATGGTTGACTAATAACGGTAGCTACGTTCAGGAGTTTGAACAGCGCATTGCTGACATGATTGGGGTCAAGCATTGCATTCCTATGTGTAATGGAACTGTTGCTTTAGAAATTGCTATTAGAGCAGCAGGACTCACGGGAGAGGTTATTATTCCTTCATTCACCTTCATTGCTACTGCTCACGCATTACAGTGGCAAGAGATAACTCCAGTCTTCTGTGATATTGATCCTCACACTTACACTATCAATCCGTGGCGGGTTGAGGCAATGATTACACCCCGCACGACCGGAATCATTGGCGTTCATCTGTGGGGACAACCTTGTAATGTAGAAGCCTTAACAGAAATAGCTCACAAGCATAACCTCAAGCTGATGTTTGATGCAGCCCATTCTTTTGGCTGTTCCTACAACGGACAAATGATAGGTAACTTTGGCGATGCAGAGGTGTTCAGCTTTCATGCAACTAAATTTTTCAATACCTTTGAGGGTGGAGCCGTCGCTACCAATAATGATGAACTCGCTGGCAAAATTCGTCTGATGAAAAACTTTGGTTTTTCTGGATTTGAGAATGTCAGTTATATCGGCACCAATGGCAAAATGAGCGAAATTTGTGCTGCAATGGGGCTAACAGGTTTGGAAAGTTTAGACGAATTCGTGGCTGTCAACTATCAAAATTACAAACAATATCAACACGAAGTAAGGAATATCCCAGGTGTTAAATTATTAACCTACGATGAGGCTGAAAAATCCAATTATCAGTATATTGTGCTGGAAATTGACCAGGAAATTACTCACATCAGCCGAGATGAATTGGTAAAAATATTCTGGGCTGAAAATATATTAGCTCGACGCTACTTTTATCCTGGATGTCATCGTATGGAACCCTATCGCTCCTACTTTCCTCATGCAGGACTGCTGCTACCGGAGACTGAAAGTTTGGGCAAACGAGTACTGGTTCTGCCTACAGGTACGGCGGTTGGTACAGAGGAAATCAATAAAATCTGTCAGATTATTCGGTTGGTAGTTCAGCATAGTCGTGAAGTCAAGGAAAGACTAGTTGATGCATCTGAGGAATTGATACGGACACGTCGATGACAAATATATTCCACTTAGGAAAAATCAGACAATGAGAAATTGCGATTAAACAAACGAAGCCGGTCTCGGCAATTTAGGATAATTCAGTCCGTGACAGCTGACTTAGTTTGTATGGCCCCAGACTTTCAGTCTGAGGGCAATTTGTTTGAGTCAACATTATTTAGACAGTATTCCTATGAAACTAAGTGTATTAATACTCGCCTACAATCATGAAAAATTCATTACTCAGGCGCTAGATAGTGTTCTGATACAGCAAGTTGATTTTGACTATGAGATTGTGATTGGCGAAGACTGCTCTACAGATAATACGCGAGATATTCTCATTGGATATCAACAAGAACATCCAGAGAAAATCCGCTTGTTACTGCCTGAGAAAAATTTGGGAATGCATGATAATTTCATTCAAACTTTTAAAGCGTGCCGAGGTAAATATATAGCGCTTCTTGAAGGAGATGATTACTGGACTTCTCCGGACAAACTACAAAAACAAGTAGATTTTTTAGATACACATACTGACTATACAATCTGTTTTCATAATGCCTTATATCTTTATCAGGATGGCAGTACAAAGTGCTTTATGCCTCCAGAAAATTGGAAAAATACTTTTACTCTTGAAGATATACTTAGCTCAAACATTATGTCATTTGCTTCAATAGTGTTTCGACAGGGTTTTATAGAAGAATTTCCAGACTGGATGTACGATATAAACTTTGTTGATTGGATATTGCAAATTTTACTTGCTCAGCACGGAAATATTGGATACATCAATGAAACCATGAATGTATATAGAATTCATCCTAATGGGAATTGGTCTTGGAGAACTCAAATAGAAATGCGCTTGGAAATCTTGAAAGCATATCATTACATCGAAAACTATCTAGACTCTAAATACCAGAATAAAATAAGAAGAGTCATATCCGAAAATTATAAATTATTATGTATAGATTATATGCAAAATGATGATAGAAAAAATGCTCGCAAATTTCTAAATAAATTTTTATTACAAGACTTTTTAAACAATCTTATGTTAAGCGATCTATCATTAAAAACTTCGTTTTTAATGAATATCTATCTTCCAGCTTTATACAAAATTTTAAAAAAAGTAAAGTATACTTTTATAAGTAAAGTAGTATCTGAAAAAATAATTTAAAAAATTCTATTTAGTGAAAAGACATTATAAGTCAATAGCCTTATATTGCTATTATTTTTTTAAAATAGCAAAGGCTGTCTAGCTCAAGATATTAATTCGTGTTTCCTGGTAGGAAAAATCAAAATAATTAGCGATCGCGTCACATCAATCAAAGTTACGAAACAAAACTATAATCCAATCAAATATATGAATGTCCTGCATATTAATCAATCCGATATTGGTGGCGGTGCGGCGATCGCAGGCTATCGCCTTCATCAAGGTTTATTGCAACAAGGTGTTAACTCAAAACTGTTAGTTGGCAAAGTTAAAACTGATAGTAACCTTGTTGCTGCCGTAGGTCATAAGTATCGTGTAGAAAACCAATTATTGCGTTTGACTAGGCGCTTAGGATTAAATTACCTCCATTTACTAAGCACGTTTGACATCTGGAAGCATGATTTTTATGAACAAGCTGATATTATTAATTTCCACAACCTGCACACAGGGTATTTTAATTATTTAGGTATTCCTGGATTAACCAAAAGTAAACCTGCTATTTTTACCCTCCATGATATGTGGAGCTTTACCGGACATTGCGCCTATAGTTACGATTGCGATCGCTGGCAACAAGGTTGTGGTCAATGTCCCTACCCTGAAACTTATCCAGAGATAGCAAGAGATAATACTCGTCTAGAATGGCAACTGAAAGACTGGGTTTACAGTAAGTCTAATCTCACGATAGTGACTCCTAGTCAATGGCTGACTGAGCAGGCAAAAAAGAGTATGTTTAACCGATTTTCAATTTATCACATACCGTATGGTCTTGACACTGATGCTTATCAACCTTTAGATAAAGACAAATGTAAAAATATTTTAGGTATTCCTGCCGAGAAAAAAGTTATCATGTTTTGTGCAGATGGCTTACAGGATTCTCGTAAAGGTGGGGATTTACTTGTGCAAGCGATCCAAACTTTACCTAAAGCGTTAAAAGCGGAAACATTATTACTAACTTTGGGTAGTGGAGGCGAAAAAGTTCTTGAAGTAGTGGGAATACCAACTTTAAACCTGGGATATGTAAGTGGCGATCGCATGAAGTCAATAGCCTACTCTGCGGCTGATGTGTTTATCTTCCCCACTCGTGCGGATAATTTACCCTTGGTACTGCAAGAGAGTATGGCATGTGGTACGCCAATGGTTTCTTTCAAAGTTGGTGGTGTACCTGATTTAGTCCGTCCAGGAATAACTGGTTATTTAGCTCAACCAGAAGATACACAAGATTTTTGTAATGGTATTGTCCAATTACTAGTAGACAAAGAGCAACGGCACAAAATGAGTGAAAATTGTCGAGCGATCGCACTTCAAGAGTATACCCTGGAACTGCAAACAAAAAGATACATTGAGCTATACCAACAGGTGTTGCAATCGCCATAAGCAAAAGAGGGCGTTTCCGTTCTTACGAATTTTCGTAGACTCACAGTCTGGACATTGCACAGTAGATGACCTCAATTCATATTTCTACTAGGCAATGTCCAACATCTTTATGCAGTTTTTGAGGAGGAATCGGTTAGCTCTAATTCACATTAGATTTAGATGAAAAACATTAAGGAACGCCTATCAAAAGGTTTTATAATAACATTTTAGTCTAGACAAGCTAGTAGTATTTGTGAGTTATCAAATCGATATTTGTATAATTTTTACATTCCCAAAAAACATTCAATTATTCCCACCACAGCAAGATAATTGACTGTGAAATTTACTCAATTATTTTATTTATGAAACAGCATCAACACATTCTTGTTTCACTAGGTAGCGCTCCAAAACAAGGACCTGGTAGCCTTATTATTATTGATCGTCATCTAAAGCGGCTGCCAAGCAGTTGGCAAATATCTATCGTTGCACCAGAGGAATCTTTTGCTGATACAAATATGCCTGATTCATGGCAGCTTCTTTCTATACCAATGCGTAGATGGTGGTGGCCTCCTTATCGTCGTCAAATACCAAGATTACTTGAAACTAGATTTTTGTGTTGGCAGATGGAGTGTGAAAAGATTTTTTTAAGAGAACGCCCAACAGCAATTGTTACTGTTCTTCATGATATTTATTCTGTGTTTGCTGCCTATCTCTCTAAAATTTGGCAAGTTCCATTGTCGGTAATTGTTCATGATCAAGAAGAGCTTTGGGCAAAATCTGAATTAGAGTATCATTGGATTAAACGGAATTGGCAGGCTGTGCTTAATCAAGCTACAAGAGTTTGGCCAGTATCATCAGAACTTGCTAATACCTATAATATTATGGATACTAGTAAAGTCAGTATTCTTCTTCCCATTCCTGAAGGAAGGCAACAAAAATTCGTGGAGTGGAAAGATAAATTTAAAACTTCTCCTGTTGTTGCTTATGCAGGTAGTATTTATCCCAGCCAAGTATCTAGTTTTTATAAAATTGCTTCCTTGCTTGAAAAAATTAACGGTACTTTGCTACTCGTTACTCCTCTAAATCGGCCGGGTATACCAGATTTAATCAATAATTGCCCAAATATAGAGCATCGAGAACTATTCGCTACTAATGTAGAAGTTATAAATTTTTTGGCGGAAAAAGCTAGTTGTATATTGGTACCTTATCCTCTTGATCTTGCTGAACACCCTTGGGCCGCTACTTGTTTTCCTAGCAAGTTAGTTGAGTTTTCTCATCTAGGTTTACCAGCTATTATCCTTGCACCGTTAGATACTGCTTTAGGAAATTGGGCAATCAGGCATAAGTGGGATAGCTATCTGACAAATATGGATGAAGAAATGCTTTTAGAAATTCTCTATGAGCTAACAGAAAAAGAAAAATGGACTAAGATGGCCAACCAGTGTCAAAGAGTTTCTCAATGGGAGTTCAATCCTGAACTTATTCAGTCTCAGTTTGAATCAGAACTTGCAGTAATTAGCAAAATTAATGGGTTAGTAAAACAATCAATCAACTAGTTTATTTCTGGAAGTTAAATTAATTTATGAGGCTACTTTTTATCATCCCTGAATATCCTCCCCATTCTGGGGGTGGTATTGCTACTTTTTATAGCAACACATTGCCAGAGATTGTTGCTCAGGGTCATCAAGTTGATGTTTTAGTAGGAAGTGCCTTTACATCCAAATTGCCAAGTTATCAGAAAGATGGTGTTAACGTTGAGTTTTTAAATGACAACTTAATCTCGTCCAATTTATACAAGTTCAACCGTTACCAAGCCATCCCAGAATTTCAACGCCATTTAGCAGCAGCTTGGACTGCTTGGGAACAGGTAAATAAAGGTCAGGGTTATGACTTAGTGGAAACAACAGATTGGGGTATGCTGTTTGCTCCCTGGATAATATCACCAGAAAGTCCGCCTACTGTTGTGCAACTTCACGCCAGTATTGGTCAAATAGATTTTTATGATCCCCAAGTTGATAGCCAACTGCAAGGCAATTTAGTTCGCTTATTAGAAGTAAACTTACTCTCAGTTGCAGACCAATTACAGACCTACAGTCAATCTAATGCTCAAGCCTGGAAACAACTAATTGGGAGAGATGTTAGCTATATTCCTCCCGCTATGCCGCTTGTACCTAATATTCAACCATTCAAAAAATCTGCTCATGGTTTAGTAGTAGGAAGGATTCAATACTGGAAAGGCACAACAATTGTTTGTGAAGCTTTGCGATTATTAGGAGAAAAAGCACCAATAATAGATTGGATTGGTCGTGATACAACTTATCGTGATTCCAACACTTCTATGGCTGCTTATCTTGCCCAGACTTATCCCGATATTTGGGGAAACAAGGCACAGCCACTCGGCACTTTCTCACCAGAAGAAACTCGCCAACTTCAAGCAATGGCAAAGTTTATAATTGTACCGTCTATTTGGGACGTATTTAACTACACATGTGTAGAAGGAATGGCACAAGGACAGACTGTATTGTGTTCCCTAGGTGCTGGTGCAGCAGATTTGATTACTGATGAAGTAAATGGGCTAACGTTCACAGCAGGCGATGCCCAAAGTTTAGCCAATAGGTTGGATATCTTACTGAGTTGGAGTCAAGGAAAGCAAGAAAAAATTGGCAAAGCTGCTCAAGAGACTATACAAACTTTCCTTAATCCCAAACTTATTGCTCAACAAAGACTAGAAGTTTATGAGAAACTGATTAAACATGGCAGATATTCCATTTCCCCCAACTCTTGGTTAATTGAAGCTGTTTCCCCTCAAAAACCTTTAGAAAAACCTTTAGCATTTTTAGATTACCTACCTTTACGGGAGTTAGCAAACTATTTGCTAGAACGCAGTCTTAAAAAATTGGTAAAACGCTAGCCATGAGCCATCCTTCTTTAGCACTATGTATTCCTGCATACAATGCTACAGCTTACTTACCTCGATTACTTAAGTCTGCTTTAGCTCAAACAATCCAATTTGATGAAATATGGGTGTACGACGATTGCAGTACAGATGAAACAGGAAAAATTGCCGCAGAGTTTGGGGCAAAGGTGATTAGAGGTGAGATCAATCGTGGTTGTTCTCATGGTAAGAATGTCTTAGCAGCGCAAACAACTTGTGAGTGGATTCATTTTCATGATGCCGATGATGCTTTATATCCTAATTTTGTAGAACAAGCTCATCAATGGATGGCGTTAGAGAATCCGCCAGATGTTGTGCTATTCAATTATGAATGGCGACGGGATGATACTGGAGAGTTGCTCGGCATTTACAAGTTTGATGATGCTGAATTGAGACGAGATCCGATCGCATACACTATTCAAAAACAAATTAATCCCTTTTGTGGTTTATATCGTCGTTCGGCATACTTGCAAGCGGGTGGTTATGACACTGATCCATTAGTACTTTACAATGAGGATGTAGCATTTCACTGTCGGATGGCGATCGCAGGTTTAAAATTTGCGGCTGAACCGACAACTACAATCATTAATTACTATCGAGCTAATTCTATGTCCTCTGCTAACCAAATTAAATGTGCCCAAGCACAATTTCATGTTATGCGGAAGGTATCTGAATCTCTCAAAGGGGAATACTCTAATGAAATTTCTCAAAAACTTTGGGGAATTGCTGGAGTTTCTGCTGCTTATTTAGACTGGAACACTGCTGATAGCTGTGTGAATCTAGCTTTCTCCCTCCACAGTAAAACTCCTAATCATTTAAGTGGTTTATTCCGGCTATTGTGTAATTTTAATCCTTATTTTGCCATTCGCTTTAGAGAATGGTTAATCAGATTCCTTAAGCCACAGCTTCGCCAGCAAATAATCACTGGGTCTGAGAGACTCTAAATTTGTTGCTGGATGTGGATGGGCAAGATTTTACGGGCTATCTAATAGTTTTAGTAGGTAATGCTCAAGAATCAGTCAGGAATCAGCATTTCGCTCTTTAGAATTGGCTACAAATAACAATTAAAATGTCAATAAGTCCATTAGTCTCAATACTCATACCTGTTTACAATGCCGAGCCATATCTGCGAGAAACTTTAGACTCAGCTCTAAATCAAACTTGGCGAAATCTAGAAATAATATTAGTTGATGATGGCTCTAAAGATGACAGCTTGGCGATAGCTAAAAGCTATGAATCAAAGGGTGTAAAAGTGATTTCTCAAGGTCAAAATAAAGGACAAACGGCTGCTTTAAATAGATGTTTGGCAGAAGCAAAGGGTGACTTTATTCAATACCTTGATGCTGATGACATTTTAGAACCACAAAAAATTGAAGTACAAATTAAGCGTCTTTTAGAAGAACCTAGCGGTACTCTGGCGATCGCACCCTGGGCAAGATTTTATCAAAATGATTTGTCAACCGCTAAATTTGTACCCAACAACGACTGGTGCGACTTTGATGATCCCATCGCTTGGCTGGTGGAATGTTGGACAGGTCACGGAACAATGCCCCCAAGCTCTTGGCTATATCCACGAGAAATTATTGACAAGACTGGCTTATGGCATGAGGAACTAACACTGAATAATGACATGGAATATTTTACAAGAGCCGTACTTGCCAGTAGGCGCTTAGTTTTTTGCCCTGAAGCTAAATGGTACTATCGCTCAGGAAACCCTAGCTTGAGTGGACAACGCTCTGAAAAAGCCTTGTGGTCTCAATATGAAGTCATTCGACTCAGTACAGAACGATTATTAAGTGTTGAAAATAGCGATCGCACACGTTATGCCACTGCTTGCGCTTGGCAGTACTTTGTTTTTATTGCTTATCATCGTTTACCAGAGTTAGTGCAATATGCAGAGAAGAAAATTACTGAACTTGGCGGTTGTGATCTCAAGCCAGACGGTGGCTCACTATTTAGAGTCTTGAGAGATATTTTTGGTTGGAAGGCTGCAATGAATTTGCAAAGATTTTACTATCGATATCGCTATCAAATAAATTATTGAATAGTTTATTAACTCCAGTGTAGTCATTTTTATAATTTTAATTGCTATAAAAAAGAGGAAATCACTTGTCAGACAAAACAAAGAAAGGTCTTTTTGTAACTTTTTCCGTCTATGTTAATAGTGCTTTTGGTGGAGTACAGCGCTGCACAAAGGAATATCAAGAAGTTATTGAAGCGGCAGGCTGGAGCTTAGAAGTTTTAGCGTATGAAATAGATCGCCGATGGCAGGCGAGAATTTTCCGCAAACTTAAACCATCGAGCTTTTATAATCGCATTCCGCAATCTTTTATTGATGCCTTAATTGCACAAGTTCAATCAAAACATATTCCTTACGTATTTCTCAATCAAGTGGATGCGTTATGTATTGCACCATACTTAAAAAGTGCCGTACCAGATGTCAAGATTGTCTTGTTATCTCATGGGGCGCAGTTTGTCGATGATTTTCTGGCAGCGCAGAATCAGACTTCAATATCTTCAAGGAAGCGATCGCACCTAGCTAATACAATTCTTGATGAGATGCAACTTAGGCAACATATAGATCATGTATTTACATTAAGTGAGCAAGAAGTCGCATTTGAGCGTTGGCTAGGCGCAAAGTCCGTAAGTTGGCTGCCTCGAATTATTTCACCAAAGCCTCTAGACTGGAGACCGATTGCTGGTCGTGCAGGGTTTGTTGGCACATTAGATCATCAACCAAACTATGAAGGACTGCTAAGTATATTGACTAACTTGCAAAATAGGAAAGATTTTGAAGGAACTATCAGAATAGTCAGTAGTTCAAAACAACTGGGCAAATATTTAGAAGAGCGGTTTCATTTCGTTAAATATCTAGGTCGCCTTGATAACGAAGACCTTAAAAATGAAGCATCAACTTGGACATGGTTCATTCATCCTTTATTTATATGGTCTCGCGGCTGTAGCACTAAGCTAGCCGATGCGCTGGAGTGGCAAATACCTGTCCTAACCACTGAAGTAGGTTGTAGAGGATACACATGGCAAAAAGGCAATGTGATTAGATTCGATGCAATAAACGAGTATTCTTCTTATTTATGTGGCAAGGACTCAGAATATGATATATCTTTAGTCAGACAAAAACTAATCCTAGCCTCAGAAACATCTCCTTCTGTTCTTGATGTCGCTGCACTAGCTAAACTAGCTTTGAACAAAATAAGCTAATCGGCATTTTAATTTTTGGGCTGAGTCCCTAACAGCAATGGCTTCATAGCGATCATCTTACAATTTTAATGCGTGACAGATGCTCGTAAAAACCCTAGTCATTATCTAAAGTTATGAATAATTTTTTAACATCATTAAAAGAAGAAATTAAAAATCAAATCTATAAAAGAGGATGGATAGTTTGTAAATTCAAGAGGTTGTCAACAGGTGTAGATATTTCTGCGGGTTTCATTTTTGTACCACGTCATAGTTCTCTAATATCTGATAAGCGTTGGGCAACCTAAAATGCGTATTCTACTCACTGCCGATCCTGAACTACCAGTACCACCAAAATTGTATGGTGGTATTGAGCGCATTGTTGATTTATTGGTTACAGGATTACAAACTCGTGGTAACACCGTGGGACTAGTTGCTCACCCTGACTCAACCTCAAAAGTAACTCAATTCTTTCCTTGGCCGGGGAAGCGATCGCAAAACAAATTTGATGCGTTGCAGAATACAATCACCCTAGGGTCAGCAGTAAAGAAGTTTCAGCCCGACATTATCCATAGTTTCTCTCGCATCCTCTATTTATTACCTCTGTTATCATCTAGCCTCCCCAAGGTGATGTCTTATCAGCGAGATCCCAACCATCGCACCACTCGCTGGGGTACAAAGCTTGCTAAGGGTTCTCTAACTTTTACAGGTTGTAGTGATTATATTTGTAGCATCGGACGAACTGCCGGGGGAGTTTGGCATACCATCCACAACTGTGTGGAACTAGAAAAATACACTTTCCAACCAAAGGTAGCTCCCGATGCACCATTGGTATTTCTCGGCAGAGTAGAGCAGATTAAAGGAGCGCATAATGCGATCGCTATTGCTAAAAAAACCGGATGCAACTTAATCATTGCTGGTAATCACGCCACAACTGGGGAAGCAGGTCAATACTGGCAACAACAAATTCTCCCTCACCTAGGAAAAGATGGAATTGAGTATGTTGGGCCTGTCAACGATGCTCAGAAAAATGATCTATTGGGACAAGCTGCTGCCATGATTGTACCAATTGAATGGGAAGAACCTTTTGGTATTGTTTTTGCTGAAGCCTTGGCTTGTGGTACTCCGGTAATTTCATGTCCTAGAGGTGCATTGCCAGAGATTGTGCGTCAAGGTATTGACGGTTACTTAATTAACAGTATTGACGAAGCAGTTGTTGCTGTTAACCAATTACTAAATATTGATCGTTATCAATGTCGTCAACGGGCTGAAAAACATTTTTCAGCTTCTGTTATTTTAGATCAGTACGAAAAACTTTATCATAACCTTTTGTTTTAGTTAAAAGAAGATGAGCATAGAAACAATTTCTTTACCTTTACCTCTAACTTGGATACAAGCGCTGGATTTTAAACATAAATTGGGAATTTGCGAACGATTGTTTGGTGAGGCGATCGCATTAAAAGGCATTTGTTGGGTGGAAACCGGAGCAGGAATTCCCTGGAAGCTTGATTTGACAAATTCCACCCATCGCTGGATTGTTTATGGCAAATATGAAGGAGCAGCATTTCTAAACTGGGCGAAAAAATTTCTCCCTAGCGATGGTATTGTTGTAGACTCAGGTGCAAATATCGGCCAAATGTTAATGTACTTAGCTCAGTGGCTACCGCAAGGTAAAATACTAGCATTTGAACCCGGTACTGAAGCAGGCAACTGGCTAAAAGAATGTTTAGCAATTAACACCACACTGCCCGTAGAAATAATTAAGGCAGGACTTGGTGCATCTCTGGCTCAATTACGTCTCAACCATATTGGAGATAGCTTGGGACATGGTGCTTGGAGCCAAATATCTGAAACTGAAGGTGAAAAAATTCAGATAGTACGTCTAGAAGACGAATTAGCTGCACGTTCTATTACAACAGTAGATTTGTGGAAGTTGGATGTAGAAGGTTATGAAATTTCAGCCTTACAGGGTGCAGAAGCATTTTTAAAGGAGCAACGGATAAAAGCTATTTACGCAGAGATGATAGATGAAAATGGGCAGCGAATTCGAGATTATCTTACTCAGTTTGGCTATAGCTGTTACCTGTTTGACTCACGAGGTAAAATATATTCTCCAAGTCAATTGCCAAGTCATACTAACGGACTTTTCCTGCCTAATTAAATTGTAATATGCAATGTATCCTAGTTTAAAGCGTAAAGTTTTAATCATCAGTCCCCACTTCCCGCCCATTAATGCCCCTGATCATCAACGGGTAAGAATGTCTCTACCCTACATGGAACAATTTGGTTGGGAAGCTCACGTTCTCACGGTTCAACCAGACTATGTTGCAGGTATTCAAGACTCTCTACTAGCAAAAACAATTCCCGATCGCATCCCTGTAACTTATACAAAGGCATTACCTCTGCAACAAACTCAGCGTATTGGCCTAGGTAGCCTGGGTATACGAAGTTTTCCCTATTTACTCAAAGCTGGCGATCGCTTACTTCAGCAAACAAAATTTGATTTAATATACTTTTCAACAACTGTATTTATCACAATGGCTCTGGGTACCCGATGGTATCGCCGCTTCCGCATACCTTACGTCTTGGACTTTCAAGATCCCTGGTTAAGCGATTACTACAAACAGACAGGCACACCTCCACCAGGGGGACGCTGGAAATATGGATTTTCTCAACTCCAAGCAAAACTGCTCGAACCCAGAGCTATGAGCAAAGTCAGTCATGTCATTAGCGTATCACCAGCCTATCCAAAAACTCTACAACAGCGATATCCACATTTGCTTTCAGAACAATTTACTGTTTTACCCTTTGGTGCGCCTGAGCCTGATTTTGAGCAACTACCCTACCTCAATATTCAACAAAAAATATTTAATCCTCATGATGGTAAACGTCATTGGGTTTACGTAGGTCGAGGTGGTGATGATATGGCTTTGTCATTACGCACTCTATTTCTCGGCATCCAGTCAGAGCGTCACCATCACCCTGAAAAATGGCAAGCAGTTGAATTACATTTTGTAGGTACTAGTTATGCACCAGGAAATCGCGCTGTCAAAACCGTAGAGCCGATTGCTCAAGAATTAGGTGTTGCCGACTTAGTTCGAGAACATGTCCATCGTATTCCTTACTTTGAAGCGCTACAAGTTCTTGTCGATAGCGATGCTATTCTAATGATTGGTTCTGATGACCCAGACTATACCGCTTCTAAACTCTATCCTTGCATTCTAGCCCGCAAACCCGTTCTGGCAATTTTTCACCAGCAAAGTTCTGTAGTCAATATATTACAGAGTTGCCAAGCTGGTAAATCTGTAACCTTCACTTCTCAAAACAAACCAGCAGATTTGCTCCCCAAGATAGTTGACCAGCTCAATTGGTTATTATCTATCCCAAAAGGTTATGAACCAGAAACTAACTGGTCTGCTTTTCAAGCTTATACCGCTAGAGAAATGACTAAAAAGCAGTGTAGTATATTTGACAATTGTCTTACTTCTGCCAAAATTAACTAATCATTATGAACGGATACTTTGAGTCTAATCCTCAGCCTTGGGAATACTTTCCTCGCCCCCCAAAGAAGAAACAAGATCAGCTATTGAGAGTATTTTGGATAATCGCTTTAGGGCTTTTTACTTTTGAAATCTTCTTCAATGAAAATACCTCTATACTTAGCAAAGCTGGAGCAGTATTGATTACTATTGCTTCTCTGATACCTAGCTATCTTTGGTGTTCAGGTCGCGCTCATGGAATGCCTATCTTCCCATTTTTTGCTCTCACTTTCCTTTGGACTTATGCCTTACCACTTGTCAGTAATCATCCAACCGTTATTACTTACTCTCCCAGTAGCCATTTGTTTGCTAGTCTGACGGTCACTGGGTTTTTAGGGCTAGGAACCTTAGTCTGGTTCCGATTTGTCAAATCTATTCCTCCAATGCCTAAATTTTATCGGAGTTTGAACATTCGTAAAGGCATTAACTTTTTCTTATTTATATTGATAACCAGTGTTTTATTTAATGTATATAGTAATGCTGGCTGGCTTGAATCTATTAATGCAGGAACAATTGCTGTAGTGCGCGGTACGATTTTAGGATTAACCGCACTAGGTGTTTTTGTCCTTTCTTATCAATTAGGAAAAAAAGAATTATCAAAATTACAGGCTAGATTGTTTATATTATTTCTAATTGCCAATTTAGTGACAAGTACAGTTACATTGCTGCTTGTTTCTGCTTCTAGTATCGCTTTGCTCGCTATAATTTCCTTTGTTATTTCTCGGAAAAAACTACCGATAATATCAATTATCATTCTTCTGGTTCTATTGAATTTTTTGCACTATGGCAAATCCGAGATGAGATCGAAGTATTGGTTTGCTAAAAATAGCTCTTATTATGTTCAACCCTGGAATTATCCTGCTTGGTATTCTGAATGGATAGGCTATTCACTAACTTATATAAATAGAAATAAGAGTGAAGATAATTTACCTAGTAATTCCGAAGAAAAAGCTTCTTTTGTCGAACGTTCTAGTGTAATCCAAATGCTACTTTTAGCTCAGGAAAAGAGTCCCGATAGAATACCTTATTTATACGGAGCGACCTATGCAATATTACCAGAACTTTTAGTCCCTCGCATATTAAACTCTAATAAAATCAGGTCTCACGAAGGTACAAGCATTTTAAACGTACACTATAAACTACAGACATACGAACAAAGTGTGAAAACTACTATTGGCTGGGGTTTGCTAGCTGAATCCTATGCCAATTTTGGATTAATTGGCTGTGGAGGACTGGCTATTATTTTGGGTGCAGCTTATGGAAAAGCAACTCGTTGGAGTATGAATGCTCCAATTTTATCATTCCAGTCTCTGTTTGCTGTACTGATGATGTCATACTCCTTCCAATCTGAATTTTCTGCTGGGGTATATGTTGCTGCTTTATTTCAATCAAGCACAACAATTGCTGGTATTTCGTTAGTTTTGATGAAAAAGCAGCGGGTTTCACGACATGCTTTTCAAGGGGGACAAATGAATTAAATTATGAATACGATAAAACTGGCAATTATCACATCTCACCCAATACAATACTACGCACCTTGGTTTCGTTACCTGGCTAGTGCTGGTGATTTGCAGATTAAGGTATTTTACTTGTGGAACTTCGGTGTTACACATCAGATTGATACAGGCTTCCAGCAAGCCCTACAGTGGGATATCCCCCTCTTAGATGGATATGAATACGAGTTTGTACCAAATGTTAGTTATAAACCAGGAGTTCATCATTTTTGGGGGTTACAAAATCCATCTTTAATCTCACAAGTGAAAGCTTATAATCCTGATGCAGTCTTCTTGATGACCTACAACTACGCTAGCATCTATAAATTTCTCTGGAAATGGAATTCATCTGAGATACCGTTGCTATTTAGAGGTGATTCCCATCGACTACTACAACCTACTGGAATTAAAGCATGGGCGCGTCAGCAGTTTATTACCCAGATTTATCGCCGTTTTGCTGCTTGCCTTTATGTAGGTAAAGCTAATTATGGCTACTTTCAATATCATGGTGTACCCAGTAATCATCTATTTTTTGCTCCCCATGCTGTTGATAACGATCGCTTTTTTACTCAAGCTGAGAGTGCCAAACACCAGGCAACTATATGGAAGCAAGAATTAGGTATCCCATCGGATCATGCAGTGATTCTATTTGCAGGTAAATTTGAATCCAAAAAACGTCCTTTGGATTTACTGCAAGCTTTTTTGGCAGCAAACCTGTCTCAAGTATCGCTGCTATTTGTCGGTGCGGGTTCTTTAGAAGCAGATTTAAAAACCGCAGCTGCACACCATTCAAATATCTATTTTGCTCCTTTTCAAAATCAAAGCTTGATGCCCCGCACCTATGCTATTGCTGATTTAGTTGTGTTGCCCAGTTACGGCGCTTCAGAAACTTGGGGACTGGCAATTAACGAAGCAATGTGTTTATCTCGCCCAGTAATTGTCAGCAACCACGTGGGTTGTGCCCAAGATTTGATTCATGACAAACACAATGGGCTTGTATTTACAGCTGGTAATGTGTCAGCTTTAGTCAGTAGCCTGCAAGAAGCATTTTCTGATCGTCAGCGTTTGCGGCGCTGGGGAGAGGAAAGCCAAAAAATTGTGTCTCAATACAGCTATACTCATGCAAGCAAGGGTTTAAAACAGGCGCTTCAATATGTTATCGCGCCAAGCAAGGAGAAGTTCCAACTAAATAAATAAAAACCTTATCTAAAAAGTTTCCTACCCTGAATTTGCTGATAGTTAATAACAAAAAGTGAATAAGAAAAACTTTAGTAAACATAACCAACACTATCATCTCTGGTTTCCTGGACTATTCAACTCAACAGGTGGAATTGAATGTTACTCTTCTTTGTGTTTAAAAGCATTTGAAAGTCTCTACCCCGATTGTGCTTACGATATTTTAATTAAGCATGATACAGATGTGCCATCCAAATCAACTAATTTGTGTTTTCATGCAACCGGTAATTGGCCTTTATCCCTACGTACTCCAATACTTGCAGCGCAAATGATTGGTCTTGGTCTTTGGCAACGACCAAAACTCATCTTTTCAACTCATCTCAACTTTAGTGTGATAGCGTACCTATTGAAACGATTAATTGGCATTCCCTACTGGGTTGCAGCGCATGGAATCGAAGCCTGGGACATCCAAAATCCCACCCTTAAAAAAGCCCTCAAGAATGCTGACTTAATTCTAGCCGTTAGTAATTACACTCGCGATCGCCTACTCAAAGAACAAAATCTCCAGCCAGATCGAGTTGTCGTCCTGCCTAATACTTTCACTCCTAATCGCTTTAGGATTGCACCCAAACCAGATTATCTCCTCCAACGATATGGCTTAAATGCACAACAACCAATTATTCTTACTGTGGCTCGGCTTTCTCAATCAGAGCAATACAAAGGCTATAATAAAATCCTTAGCGTCTTACCCCAAATTCGTCAAGCTATCCCAAATGTACACTATGTTATAGTCGGTAAGGGAACTGACCGACCAGCAGTTGAACAGTTAATTGCCGAGTCTCAACTTCAAGATTGTGTAACCTTAACTGGCTATGTTCCTGACCGAGAACTGGGAGATTATTATAATCTTTGCGATCTGTTTGCTATGCCAAGTAGAGGTGAAGGGTTTGGTATTGTTTACCTAGAAGCACTAGCGTGTGGTAAACCTACTTTGGCTGGGAATAAAGATGGAAGTGTTGATGCTCTATGTCAAGGAGAATTAGGCGCACTGATTGACCCTGATGATGTCGAGGCGATCGCTGAAGCTATAATTCAAATACTACAAGGTAAATATCCTAACCCTCTAATATATCAACCGGAAGAATTAAGAAAGCGGGTAATTGATAAATTTGGTTTTGAACGCTTTCAACAACGCCTTAATTATTACTTAGAAAAGCAGTTTTCCCAGACTTGATATTGTGTCTTTGCTGTGGAATAGAATGAATTTTGTATAAAAGTAAGTAAATGATGGTAATTTAAGGTGAGATTCCAAAGAACAGCATTCGTTATGACTTAAGGAAAACAATCAAGTTTCCTAAAAGTTTGAAGATTCAAAAACTTCTTTCCAGAGCTTGCTTTTATAAGAAAGTTACGCGAATCCATAAGTACCTCTGTCGTACAAAGAGTAGCTAGCGTCAAGAAAGATTGTAGATTCTTTGCCGCTAAATTAAGCTAATCTACTATTAATTTTCATATTTATATTTTCTGTATTTCTTAAGAGGTCTTAAATGTGTGGTATTGCCGGAATTTTAACTAAAACAGAAATAAATCATGATCTGGAAAATTTGGTGCTAAAGATGCAAAATGCTATTAAGCACCGTGGCCCAGATGATTTAGGTACTTATATATCAGAGGATCGACGAGTAGCCCTTGCTCATACTCGTCTGTCAATTTTGGATCTCAGCCCTGCTGGACATCAGCCAATGTCTACACCTGATGGTCGGTACTGGATTACTTTCAATGGTGAAATTTATAACTTTTCACAACTGCGGCAAAATCTCATTTCTCAAGGAGAGCAGTTCCAGTCCCAAACAGATACAGAAGTTATCCTCAAGCTCTATCAAAGAATGGGTTCTAATTGTTTAGAACATTTAAGAGGTATGTTTGCTTTTGCTATTTGGGATGACTGGGAAAAAACCTGCTTTATGGCTCGTGATCCTTTAGGAATCAAGCCATTATACTATTGGTCATCTGGTTCTACTTTAGTCTTTGCTTCAGAGCTAAAAGCTATCCTTGCATCTCGTTTACCTGCCCTTAACTTGAGTCCAGAAGGATTATATGGCTATCTGGTATATGGTTCAGTTCCAGAACCATATACCCTGATTGCAGATATTCATTGTTTAGCAGCTGGTCATTGGTTGTATTGGCAAGGCGATCGTGTCACAAAACAACAGTATTGGCAAATTAACTTTACTCCACAAGCAATTTCACCAATAGAAGCCCAAGAAAAAGTTCGTAATGCTTTAGTTGATACAATCGAACATCACTTGGTAAGTGACGTGCCTGTTGGCATTTTTCTTAGTGGTGGAATTGACTCTACAGCTATTCTAGCTCTAGCTACAAAGGTGCAGAATAAACAGATATCTACATACTCTATAGCTTTTGAAGAAACCCAATGGAATGAAGGCGAAGTTGCAAAAAAAGTTGCCAATTTATTTGGAGCAAAACACACAGAATATAAAGTTACGGCCTCTATTGCCAAACAGTTCTTTCCTGAATTCCTACAAGCTATTGATCAGCCCAGTATTGATGGATTTAATACTTTTTTTGTATCACAGATTGCCCACGAAGACGGCATGAAAGTAGTCCTATCTGGGCTAGGTGGAGACGAAATTTTTGGTGGATATAAATCATTTGAAAAAATTCCTCAGATGCTAGCATGGGGTAAAACATTGCAAACAATTCCTGTTCTAGGAAAGAATATAGGTAAAGGATTATCGCGTTGGGGAAAATCACCAAAACTAAAACGCCTGGGTGATTTTTTGGAACAGCCTCCAAGTTCTGCATCTGCCTATTCTACTTTCAGAGGAATTTTCTCTCACCAAGAAGCATGTGCAATTATGCAGCAGTATATTCCTCATCAACCTTTAACTACTTATATCTTTCCATCAGCCGATACTCATAAAGCAGATTTGACAATAGAAGATGAAGTAAGTTTGTTAGAAATAACCTGCTATATGCGTAATCAACTATTAAGGGATAGTGATGTAATGAGCATGAACTGGGGATTAGAATTACGGGTTCCCCTAGTTGATCGTAATCTATTTGAGGCAGTAGCTTCTATTCCTAGTAATATGCGTTTAGCAATTGGCAAAAAACTATTAATTCAATCAGTTCCTGAATTACCAGAATGGGTTGTTAACCGTCCTAAAAAAGG
The DNA here is from genome assembly GCF_009873495.1 of Nostoc sp. ATCC 53789. Lineage (GTDB taxonomy): Bacteria > Cyanobacteriota > Cyanobacteriia > Cyanobacteriales > Nostocaceae > Nostoc > Nostoc muscorum_A. The sequence goes on from NZ_CP046703.1 coordinate 5,558,695, forward strand.
ATTTTATGTTCCCGTTGACAAGTGGATTTCTGGGGATTTACAAAATCATTTTAATAATGTAAAGGTTCCCGATAATATTTCTCTTACTCATTGGTATCGGCACTGGAGTTTGATGATGTTACAACATTGGCTAGAGCGAACTTATGCCTAAAAATTCTTCAATTTTAAAGGTAACTTGTGAGGACTGCCAAAAAAAGTTAGATTAATAGTTAAAAACCTCACAATTTTGAATAAAAATGAAAATTCTTCATATTATTCCTTCAATAGCATCAGTAAGAGGTGGCCCAAGTCAAGCAGTAATAGAGGTAGTTAAAGCATTAAGAGATGAAAATATTGAAGCAGAAATTGTTACTACTAATGATAATGGTAATGATTTGCTTGATGTACCCCTTGGTAGGCGTATTGAGTACAACCAAGTGCCAGTAAATTTCTTTAAGCGCTTTTCTCCTAAAGTTGGCTCCATTAGAGAATTTGCCTTTTCTAGAGAGCTAACTATATGGTTGTGGCAAAATGTTTCTAAGTATGACTTACTACACGTCCACGCTATTTTTTCCTATCCTTCTACAGTAGCAATGGCGATCGCTCGTTTCCAAGGAGTTCCTTACATCGTTCGCCCTTTAGGACAGCTATGTGAATGGTCTTTACAACAAAGCTCTCGCAAAAAGCAAATTTATCTCCAACTCATAGAAAAAGCCAATCTCAATTATAGTAAATCCATACATTTTACCTCAAAACAAGAACAACAAGAAGCTTCGCAGTTAAATCTAAGTTCCCCAAGTTTTATTTTACCGCACGGTGTTGATATTCCTAATATCAACCCTAACGCGCGTCAGCATTTGCGGCAATACTTAAACTTACCAAACGATGAACCAATTATTTTATTTTTATCTCGCCTGCATCACAAAAAAGGTTTAGAATACTTGATTCCAGCTTTAGGAAAATTATCTGATTATCGCTTTACATTTGTGTTAGCAGGTAGTGGTTCACAAGAATATGAAAGTGAAATTAAATCACTTCTCGTATCCAATGGCATTAAAAACCGCACCCATATTGCAGGATTTGTTAAGGGAGAAATCAAAGATTTAATAATGCAAGGCTCAGACTTATTTGCTCTTACTTCCTACTCTGAAAACTTTGGAGTAGCAGCTTTAGAAGCTTTAGCTGTCGGGCTTCCAGTCTTACTTACTCCTGGCATCGCTTTAGCTGATCTGGTTGTACAGCAACATCTGGGCTATGTTACAGAACTACAGGTAACTGCGATCGCGGCTGCTATACAGCAGGTTTTGGATTGTCCCGAAGAAGCACAAAAGCGAGGCGATCGCGCCCGTAAATTTATATTAGAAAATTATACTTGGGATCGTATCGCATCAAAACAAATCTCAGTTTATACTGAGATCATTGAAAGTCAGACTGTTTCTACTACCCGTTAACATAAATGATAAATAATAGGTGATTAAACATATAAATTCAAAGATTACTAACCAATAGGAATATCAATCTTCCAATCAATCACATCATTATCTTGATCTCATAAAACCTCTGATGGAGATGATATTGGAATATAATTACAAACATTAAATTTAAGTTTGCAGGTAGATTTCCCTTTCTTTGGAAGTCTATGCTTTGTTCTAGTACTTTACTCGGTAATTGATCTGATTCTGAGAGATTTATTTTTGATATGCTAAAGCTGATTACTCCTCTTATTCTCACGTATAATGAAGACCCAAATATTGAACGCACACTCCAGCAACTCACTTGGGCAGAGAAAATTATAGTTATTGATAGCTATAGTAGTGATAAAACTCTAGAAATTCTTAACTCCTACCCACAAGTTCATGTATTCCAACAGGAATTTGAGACTCATGCTAGGCAATGGAATTATGGTTTAGAGCAAGTTCAGTCGCCGTGGGTGCTTTCTCTAGATGCAGACTATATAGTAACTAATGAGTTAATTTCTGAAATTGCTGCTCTACCGATTGATGGAAAGATTGATGGCTATTTTGCCAGATTCCAGTATTGTGTGTTTGGTAAACCAATGCGTAATTGTATACTTCCACCTCGTCAAGTACTTTTTCGTAAAAGCAAGGCTAAGTACATCGATGATGGACACACACAACTTTTGCAGATGTTTGGTAACTCTGCAACACTTTCTGCCTATATTCACCACGATGATCGCAAACCCCTAAAGCGTTGGTTATGGGCACAGGAGCGTTATATGGTATTGGAAGTAAAAAAATTACTAGAGACTCCTACTAGTGAACTTAGTTTAGGCGATCGCATCCGCAAACAAAAAATTATTGCACCTTTTATAATTTTATTTTATTGCTTGATTATCAAAGGCGGTATTCTAGATGGTTGGCATGGTTGGTACTATGCTTTTCAGCGTGTTCTGGCAGAAATACTCTTGAGCATTCGACTTATAGAAGCTGAGAAATTTAAAACTTAATTAGTCAGTAGTTATTAAGAATTTATTTTAAATATTATAAATATTTACAATACTTTGATACACTCAGTAACCATCAATATGAGATTCAGACCTACAGCTACAAAGGTTTACCACTAAATCTACGATTTGGTGGGGTCTTAAAACCATATATTCAGCGTTCGACTGAGCCTTGTTGAAGTGTCACACCGAAGTCAAAGTCCGCCAGTCGTATAGAATTCATGTTGAATTCTGGCTCCTGAATGCTATTTCGATAAATTTAACCACCGTATGCGCCTAAATCAATATACTGTTAACGACTACACTCCAGGAGCACCATACTGGAAGCAACTTCTTTGGTATTTTATTGGATCGCCCTTAGTTGAAAGTTATTGGCTACCATTTTCAGTTTTTAAGATTTGGGTACTCCGCAGTTTTGGGGCTAAAGTCGGTCAAGGTGTCCGTATTAAACCTGGAGTGCGGGTAAAATTTCCCTGGCGGTTAGACATTGGTGATTTTGTTTGGATTGGGGAAAATGTATGGATAGATAACCTCGCTTATGTCACCATTGAAAGCCATGTTTGCCTATCTCAAATGGTCTATCTCTGCACCGGAAATCATGACTGGAATCATCCCGATTTTAAATTAATTGTTGCCCCAATCAATATTCAAGAGAGTAGTTGGATTGCTGCCAAGTCTGTAATTGGGCCAGGAGTCACTGTTGGTCGAGGAGCAGTACTAACATTAGGTGGCGTTGCTGGAAAATCACTACAGTCGATGACCATTTATGCAGGTAATCCGGCTCAACCCATCAAGCAACGAAAGCTTTAATAAAACATATCTGAAAACAGGCAAAGCCTCTGTGCAAAAAGCTTCAAGCAGGCGATCGCAGATTGCACTCTTAACGTAAATTTAAACTGACAATGGTACTTTAAGACATTTTTCGTTGTAAATAGGTCAGAATCTAAGCTTATAAATAATCAGACAAAATTACAAAATTAATTATATATGGTTCTCGAACGGTTTGATCCCTGATATACTCTCTGCGTAGTAACGAAAGAAGGATGCCTAGCCTAAATTAATGGAAAAGTGATAGTCATCACATTTTGAAAAAACGACATTTTCAAAATTTTTCCACCCGAATAAATACTGAAGTTGTTAGTTCAATCTCTAATCTATTAGCTCTGACATATTTCAAGAGTCATTAGTAGATGTAGTAACTAGCAGCCTGTTGACTGCGGCTAGTTTGTTTATATTTTGATTCAGCAACGCCGTTTAATTTCAGAGGATAAATGATGTGAACCCTAAATTAAGCAGATTTTTTCTGCACACTGCTATTACGTTACTGTTACTACTGAGTTTATCCGGCATTAGTCATGTATTAAATATTCCGGTTTTGGAGCCACTGAAGGTTGTAGCGGCTACCAGCACATTGACTATTCCGTCGAGCGCATCGGCACCTTGGCCTGTATTTAAGCGTGTAGATGCTCTCAACTCATCGTTTCGTTCTGGACTAAACACAGCCTGGGGAGACTATTGGGAGCGTAGCGAAGATCCTTTTGATATTGTGTATACAGAGCAAACCCAAGAACTAACCAACACCGCCAATGGTAACTATGCAATATACAACAACCTTGACTTAGGTAGTGGTGTAGAGGCATTGATGCTACGTATCGCTTTACCTTCTGGGACAAACAGCGTTGAAGTGCGCTTAGGTTCAGTTAGCGGCACTGTGGTGGGGAGCTGTACCATCAACAGCACTGGTTCTCTGTCAAACTATCGTACAGTTCCGTGTCCTTTGAATAAGAGCCTTGCAAAAGAAAAACAAAACCTTGTCATTAGGTTTCCAGGCTCTAACCGTTCTATGCGCTTTAATTGGTTTGCCTTCTGGGCAAAGGATACAGAGCAAAAAATTGACGAGATACAAAAAATCCAATCCAATAATGTAAACCAAGGTTCGCCTGTTATTCCTATTTCTGGCAGATCGATACGAACACAAAACCAACTGCCAGACAGTTCTCAGATTCTGGCCAAATCCTATGGGCTGTGGTCTCCTGGCAAAACATGGGAATGCCCCAAGTGGATGCATGATACTTATTTTACCAAGGCCGAGGATGGCAAAGTCTACCCCACATGGCATCCGCCTGTAGATTTCAACCCTGAAACAAATACGTATTGTACCTACGGTCACGAGCATGGCGACGATCCGCTCAGTTCAGAGGTATTTAATATTGCAGGGATGCCAGCTTTTGGCTATGTAAATGAGCAACTAGCAACTAATAATCCATCTAATCCATCTCTTCATAGAAATGAAGATCACTTTGGTCATAAGGTTCTTGTTGCCAACAATTGGCAGATGTTCAATGCCAACAACACCAGTTTAATTAAATCCTGTGATGTGAGCTTAAAACTGCACATGGGTACACATTCGCCGGATGCGCTAGTAAATACAGCCCATGAAATGTTTGCATCTGGTAAATGTGATGGGCTTGAATCCTTCAATTTAAAGCATTTTGCTTTATTTGGTGCTGCCGGAGAATTTAAAGAACCTGAAACTTCTTTGTGTGACTTATCATCGGTAAATCCTGGCATTACTCCCTCCCCTACGAATCAACCCTATGGTGATGCCCATCGCGCCATTCCTACTGCTGGTTGTTACCAGCGTGGGACAGTTGATCAAAAAACGGCAGATGTAAATTCAAGAAATACTGAATCTTGGCTTACTGGCTTTGCTGGAAAAAGTTTTTACTTTAAGGTCGCAAATCCTTCCCGTTTTTATGATCCGTCTACCACAACGAAGATCAATAGGACTGTGAATAGCTGCTATGACCCAGCACATCCTCTTTCTACAACTCTAATTTGCGAGGAAACATTAGCTGCTGGTAGCAAAGTCGAGTGGGACGACCCGCGATCGCCCTTCCGAGGAACAACTCAGAGAGAAACTCACTTTTCTGGTCTTGCATTTAGCAATTCTGCAAATTCAGTAATCTATACAGATGCTTATGGGAGAAACGCAAGAATATCACCCGCTCCCGCTCAAGGGATTACGTTCATGCAAATTGTTCCTCGCGAAGGATTTAAGTATGATGTAAATAGTGCAGCCAGCCTCTTCCCACCCAGAGACTATTCTGCATTGGGACAAAATGGGGTAAGAGCGCCTAATTAAAAGAAACCGAGCAATTCTAAATCTGTAATGCAGGGCGATCGTCCCTGCATTCCATAGAAAACTCAAAGTTTCAGTTTCTCCATCCGCCGATGCCGCGCCTTCGACCGAGCAACAATAGCCCCATTCGACCATTTGTCAGGGTGTGGCACAGGCGGTGAAAAATACTATTTTTCATGATGAGTTGTTAATTATAAAGACTTTTTCAGACGGAGATTTATTTAAATCCAGATTCCGCAGGTAATCTCGTAAATACTGTATTTTTGAAAATGACCTAAATGCTGCATTTTAGAAGCATGACAATCACCATCAACCGCTTTTGTCACTCTCCAAAAACTTTTGCCATTTTTGAATTCTAAAGCTTTTGTATACGAAGCGATGGCTCCGCCCGCCGCAGGCATCGCAAGATTTTTCGACGTTGCTGAGTGCGGTATGAATTAATTAAACACCGATATAAAACGATACTTCAAGTAGTGAAGTAATCATCGAATAGAGTATTTTAATATTTCTACGGACTTAGAATAACATAGTATTTTGCGATGGCAAAGCGGTAGCGACGTTAGGAGGGTCAATAAACTGAGGGTAAACTTTCCATCCGTCAGTAACATAAAAATCACAATTTATGAGTCAAAATATTGACGCAGCTAGAATTTCTATTATTATTCCGACTCTTAATGAAGCAGGGAATATCAAAGAAGCAATTGTAACTACTCAACCCAATACAAATATAGAAGTAATCATAGTAGATGGTGGCTCTAAAGATGACACCATAGAAATAGCTCAGTCTTTAAATGTCAAAGTTATCTCATCATCTCCCGGTCGTGCTGTGCAAATGAACGCGGGTGCTGTAGCGGCTAGCGGGAATATTCTCTTATTTCTTCATGCAGATACCCGTTTACCGACTGGGTTTGATGACATGATTCGCACAGCGCTAGAACAACCTGGGATTGTAGCTGGTGCATTTAAGTTGCGGATTGATGCCCCACTTTTAAGTTTACGATGGGTGGAGTGGGGAGTAAATGTGCGATCGCATTTTTGCCAAATGCCCTACGGCGACCAAGCAATTTTTTTAACCAAAAAAGTATTTCAGCAAATTGGTGGTTTTCCTGAATTGCCTATCATGGAAGACTTTGAACTCATACGTTGCTTAAAACCCATTGGACGAATTGTAATTATTCCTACACTGGTTGTTACTTCAGCCCGTAGATGGTTGCAAAAGGGAGTATTCAAAACTACGCTGCTTAATCAAATAGTAATTATTGCTTATTTACTCGGCGTTTCACCTGAGCGAATTCGTTGTTGGTATCGCCGAGAAAAATTTAAAAGAATTTAAGCTGTTTCTCATCTGGGTACTATATCTTAGGAGCAGTGAATTTAAAATCTAGGTTTCAAACTTGAGCCTCAGAAGGTCAAACTTATAAAAATGAAAAAACCTTTATTAACTTCTAAACTCAAACTACTACTCCTAAGTTGCCTGATTTTCACTTTAATAATTGCTGCTAAACAGTTAAACTTTCAGGGACTTTTACACACATCAATCATTTGGGTTGAGAGTCTTGGAGTTTTAGGGCCTATCGCTTATATATTCATTTACAACTTGGCAACATTATTATTTATACCGGGTTCTCTCTTGACACTCAAAGGTGGTTGTCTGTTTGGAGTATTTTGGGGGTCAATATATGTGCTAATTGCTGCAATAGTCGGAGCAACTTTAGCTTTTATTATTGGACGCTACCTTTCACGAGATTGGGTTTCTCGACAAATGGACAAACATCCTAAATTTAAAGCAATTGATTTAGCAGTTGCTAAAGAGGGATGGAAAATAGTTTTTCTAACTCGTCTCTGTCCCGTTTTTCCCTTCAATTTATTAAATTATGCTTTTGGAGTCACACAGGTTTCTCTCAAAGACTATATATTAGGTTCCTTTGGCATTATTCCTGGTACTGTGATGTACGTTTATATTGGTTCTTTAGCTGGTAATCTTGCCATGATTAACACGTCTCATCAACCAACTACTCCAGAAACTCAAGTCTGGCAATGGATAATGCAAGTAGTTGGGTTGATTGCTACCGTTGCTGTGACTGTATATATCACAAAAGTTTCTCAAAAAGCATTAGCTCAAAGTGTGGCATTAGAAGAAATAACAACCCATGACAAAAATAACAATCATTCAGATATTTAAAAGTATTGATGCCAGAAACTTACAGAAGCTTTTTAGCCTAGGTGTATTAATATTATTGATATTGGCGAGTGCTTTCGCATTAAACACAGACGCGGCTCTAGCAGAAGAATCTGCAAATCCAAATTATTTCAATCCTCAAACCATTTTACGGAATTCGTTGCAGTGGATTGATAGCCTGGGTGCGTTGGGAGCCATAGCTTTTATTGCCCTTTACATTATCGCCACCGTTGCTTTTTTCCCTGGTTCTATTCTCACCTTGGGTTCTGGCGTTATATTTGGCGTAGTTTGGGGTTCTTTGTACGTCTTCATTGGTGCAACCCTTGGCGCTACAGCTGCTTTTCTCGTTGGACGTTATTTAGCAAGGGGTTGGGTTGCTGGTAAAATTGCAGATAACAAAAAATTTGCCGCTATTGACCAAGCTGTTGGCAGAGAAGGATTAAAAATTGTCCTGCTAACGCGACTCTCGCCAATATTTCCTTTCAATTTATTAAATTATGCCTTTGGCATCACGGGAGTTTCACTTAAAGATTATTTCATTGGCTCTGTAGGGATGATTCCTGGAACCATTATGTACGTTTATATAGGTTCCCTTGCAAGTAATCTTGCCATGATTGGTACTGAAGCTCAACCTACTAACCCAACTTTACAATGGGCAATTCGGATTTTGGGTTTGATTGCGACAGTAGCCGTTACAGTTTATATAACCCGGATTGCACGTAAAGCTTTAGAAGAGGAATTGTAGGTAAGCTGTCGCGTATTTAATTTGCACAACCAGGGCGGGCAAGATGCCTACCCCACAAGAGATTCATTTTTTTGAGGATGCAAATTAAAATATTTTTAGCTTACTCTAGTAGTGTCGTTTATTCAACAGCAAATTGCTGTAAATTATCGATTGTTGAAACGTTTATACAGGAAAACTTTAATCGTATCTGTCAATTCCCAAACGGACAAAACAATTCAAAGGTTGTATTTATTATTAAACAAACATAAAAAACAAGAGACTGAGCCAACTAAATTTATCAGGATTCTTAATTTTCAATTCCTCCCAAAGGTAGTTGACTTTAGTATTTTCAATTCTTAAAAGAGGTTTCGCCAATGACCAATTCAGATTTAGAGAGAGTCACGGTTCGCCCAACGGATGAGTATAACCAAAAGTTGGTATCTTACGTGCATCCGCAAAATTGGGTTAATCCTCAACCTGCCGATGTTTATGATTTGGTAGTAATTGGGGCTGGTACGGCGGGATTAGTGGTGGCGGCGGGGGCTGCGGGTCTAGATTTGGGTTTAAAAGTGGCCTTAATTGAAAAGCATCTTATGGGTGGAGATTGCTTAAATGTTGGTTGCGTACCATCTAAAACTATTATTCGGTCTGCCCGTGTAGTTGGCGAAATCTGGGATGCTAAAAACTTGGGAGTTAATATTCCCCAACATAATATAGATGTGGATTTTCCCAAAGTCATGGCAAGGATGCGGCGAATCAGGTCTGATATCAGCCCTAACGACTCGGCGGAGCGGTTTCAAAAGTTGGGTGTCGATGTCTTTTTGGGTAGCGGTCGATTTGCGAGTAAGAATACTGTGGAAGTTGGCGGTAAAACCCTGCGGTTTAAAAAAGCTGTAATTGCTACTGGCGCAAGAGCCGCACAACTGTCGATTCCGGGAATTGAAAAGGCGGGTTATCTAACGAATGAGACGGTTTTTTCCCTAATTCAACGGCCGGAACGTTTAGCGGTGATTGGTGGCGGCCCCATTGGTTGCGAATTGGCGCAAGCTTTCCGCCGCTTGGGTTCTGAGGTGGTACTTTTCCATAGCGGTTCTCATCTTTTGAATAAAGAAGACGCTGAAGCTGCTGAAGTTCTGCAAAAGGTTTTGATTAGGGAAGGAATTCGCGTAGTGTTGAATTCCAAATTAGAAGAAGTGGTAACTGTTACTGAGGGGAAACGACTTTACTTTTCCTCCAATGGTCATCGAGATTCGGTGACAGTAGATGAAATTTTAGTCGGTGCGGGGCGATCGCCAAATGTCGAAAATCTAAATTTAGAAGCTGTGGGTGTAGAATACGACAAGCGCCAAGGTGTAAAGGTAAATGATTACCTCCAGACGACGAATCCCAAAATTTATGCGGCTGGCGATATCTGCATGAACTGGAAGTTTACCCATGCTGCTGATGCCGCAGCGCGGATTGTAATTAAAAATACGCTGTTCTCCCCCTTTGGCTTAGGACGCTCGAAACTCAGTAGTTTGGTGATGCCGTGGGTAACTTATACTGACCCAGAAATTGCCCACGTGGGGATGTACGAACACGAGGCGCAGAAATTGGGTATTGAGGTGACGACAATCAAAATACCTTTTAGTAGTGTAGACCGAGCGATCGCAGATGGTGAAGAATCAGGATTTCTCAAAATCCATCATAAAAAGGGGTCTGATGAAATAATTGGTGCAACTATTGTCGCCAGTCACGCGGGTGAGATGATCTCAGAATTAACTACAGCAATGGTGAATAAGCTCGGTTTGAGTAAGTTAAGCAGTGTAATTCATCCTTATCCCACTCAAGCCGAAGCTATTAAAAAAGCAGCTGATGCTTACCGCCGCACACTCTTGACATCAAATACCAAAAAATTACTGGGATTTCTGACAAAGTTATCTTGACCAAAATCAGTGAACAGTCGAATAACTGTTCACTGATAATTGATACAGCAGTTTTCAAGTAAATGAGGTATGAAGTACAGGACTCAAAAAATCAGACATAAAAAGTTTACTTCCTTCTTTCTGCCTCCTGCCTCCTGCCGACGCTCGCGGACTCGCTAACGCTGCGCTATCCTGCCTCCTTCAAGTCATCTCTAAGCCAATACGGTTCAGTTAAGGCTAAAACTCTGTTACCAAAGTCATTTTTTTAACGAACCGCCAAGGCGCAGAGAACGCAGAGAGAAGAAAGAGATGCTTAACTGAACTGTATTGATCTCTAAGCAGGTCGGAAGCGATCAATTTCACCCCCGGTCAAGTTTGCGTAGTACAGATTACCATCTTTTCCAGTAGTGATTTGTGTAGGCACTCCTAGATTTGGCGTGTCTGCTGAGGAAGCAAACCGCTTAACAGAGACAAGTTTGCCTTGGCTATCGAATGTCAAAGCATCGATAGTTCCTTGACTGAAATCACCAACGAATAACGCACCTTGATAGATTGAGGGGAAAGTATTGCCTGTGTAAAAGTCACCCATAGTAATCGAATTGGAACTAAAATGCTTGTAAGTATAAACTGGTGCTGTAACAGTTTTGCCACTACTATAAAAGTCTTTTGCTGCATTTAGGGTTGCATATTTTGGTTGTTGCAGGCTGACAATGTTGCCTTTTGCATCAAGACCTCCTTCATAGAACGGCCAGCCAAAGTTAGCTCCTGGTTTTCCGACATTGACCTCTTCGTAAGTATCAAAGCCAACATCACCAATAACAGGGGTATTGGTCTTCTTATCAATTGTGAAACGGAAGGGGTTACGTAAACCTAAGTTATAAACCTTGGAACGATTGCTATTGGGATCGCCGTTGTAGAAAGGATTACTTGATAGACCTTGACCAGTAATCGCATCAATATGCAGGATCTTGCCGGACAGATTATCGATATCCTGAACGCGAATTGCTCGCGGATCTATCCCGTTGTAGGAAGTCCCGTCTCCTAAGCTCACAAACAGAGAACCATCGGTGCCAAAGCGCACAGCACCAACTGAGTGAGATTCACTATCGTTGGCTATAAAATTCTGGACATTTTGGACTTTATCAAGATTATTGAGATAATCCTGCAAGCTAGTAAACGGCTTACCAGTATCTTTGTTAATAATTCCTGATGGTGCGTAGCCAAGTGAGACATTTGTGCTATTTCCATCTGGACGGCTAATATTATCCCAAGTGGCATTAGTACCCAGTAGCACAAATTGGCTGCCGGCAATGGCAGTAGTGTAATTTGTTTTCGGGTCAGCTGTTACCCGAATTAGCTGTGCAGTCCGATTCCCATTCTGATCGGGATTGTCCAATGTGCTATTGGGATTGTTCTTTGGGTTGTTTGGATTAGTTTCTGGTGGATCGTAAGTATACAATAGGTAAACATAGTTATTGCCAGTTGGACTTTTGCCAAAATCTGGATGTACAGCAATGCCTAAAAGACCGCGATCGCGCGTGTCATTTACCTGTCCAGAAATATCGATAAATGGTGTTGCTAATAATTTGCCGTTGTCTAAGACTCGCACTACCCCATTTTTCTGAGCAATGAACATCTGCTTTTGGTCAGCTGTCCAGTCAAAAGCTGCGGGTTGATTCAAACCAGAAGCTACTGTATCTAAAGCAAACTTAGTAGAGTCATTATCAAGAATCGTGATAGTTGTTTGTTGATTAGTTAGTTGGACTCCAACTGCATTACTAAAGTTGAGAGTAAATGTTTCATTTGATTCCTCAACGTTGTCATTAATAATGGGGATAATAATGTTTTGCTGGCTTTGTCCTGCGATAAAACTCAAGGTTCCAGATTTACTTTGGTAGTCAGATCCAGCTTTAGCAGTTCCATCCACAGTTGTGTAGTTGACACTAGCAGCCCCGACAGTGTTACCCCGTGTAGCTGTCACTGTAGCTGTACCAGCACCCTCATTAATTACTGGCGCACTAAAATCGATGCCAGAGCGATCGTTATCTTGAATCGTAATTCCAAGAGTTCTTTGGAGCCCTAGTGTTGCTCCCCCTGGCTGATCGATAACAAAACTAAAGGTTTCATCTACTTCTATTAATGAATCGTCATTGATCGGAATTGATACTTGTCTGCTGCTTTCACCCGGCGCAAAAATAATTGTTCCAGCGCTTTCGGTACCATCACTTCCGTAGTCAACTCCTGCTGTGGCAGTACCAGCTATGGTTGCATACTTGATTGAAGATGTGCTGCTTAAATCACCACTCCTGAGCAAAGTTATGGTAGCATTAACAGCGCCTTCGTTTAGAGTTGTGGAAGATGATCCTAATGTGATTGTGGTCTGAAGAACTGGTGAATACAGTTGTGATTGAGGAATGATTTCTTTGGTCTGAGAAGCACTCGACCAAGCCAACTTGGAAACGGCATTGACGGTATTTTCGAAGTATTCAAGCTTAATATCATACTTCTGACCTGCAACTAGTGCGATCGAGCCGCTAAATTCAGTGGCAGATTGATTGACAAACTGATTGATGATTTGCTGACCATTCACCCAGAGTCGCACACCATCATCGCTAGTGGTATAGAAGTTGTAAGTCTCGCTGTACTTGGCTTGCACTTGACCTGTCCAACGTGCTGAGAAGGTATCTGGTGCAATGAACGATTCTGGAGAACCAAAACCCCAGTCAAAGTTCACTGTCGTATCTGTACGGGTTTGCTTCAGGTTGGTAAAGTCGATGTTGTCGTAGTACTCAGCTTTGAGTCCGTTGCCGTTGCCATTAGCACTTTGACTATAAAGTTGGGACTGAGGAATGATTTCTTTGGTTTGAGAAGCACTTGACCAAGCCAGTTTAGAAACGGCAGTGACTGTATTTTCGTAGTATTCAAGTTTAATATCGTACTTTTGACCTGCAATTAGTGCGATCGAGCCAGTGTTTTCTGTAGGTGATTGATCGACAAACTTATTAATAATTTCTTGACCATTGACCCACAGCCGCACACCATCATCGCTACTGGTGTAGAAGTTGTAAGTCTCACTGTACTTAGCTTGTACCTGACCTGTCCAACGTGCTGAGAAGGTATCTGGAGCAATGGTCGGATCTGGAGAACTAAGACCCCAGTCAAAGTTCACCGTCGCATCTATGCGGGTCTTCTTGAGGTTGGTTAAGTCGATGTTGTCGTAGTACTCTGCTGTGAGTCCGTTGCCATTACCACTAGGAGGTACGTTGCTCTGGCTATAAAGTTGGGACTGAGGAATGATTTCTTTGGTTTGAGAAGCACTCGACCAAGCCAGTTTAGAAACGGCAGTGACGGTATTTTCGAAGTATTCAAGCTTAATATCGTATTTCTGACCTGCAACTAGTGCGATCGAGCCAGTGTTTTCTGTAGGTGATTGATTGACAAACTTATTAATGATTTGCTGACCATTTACCCACAGCCGCACACCATCATCGCTAGTGGTATAGAAGTTGTAAGTCTCGCTGTACTTGGCTTCTACCTGACCTGTCCAACGTGCTGAGAAGGTATCTGGAGCAATAGACGAATCTGGAGAACTAAGACCCCAGTCAAAGTTCACTGTCGCATCTGTACGGGTTTGCTTCAGGTTGGTAAAGTCGATGTTGTCGTAGTACTCTGCTTTAAGTCCGTTGCCATTACCAATAACAGGTACGTTGCTCTGACTATAAAGTTGTGACTGAGGAATGATTTCTTTGGTCTGAGTAGCACTTGACCAAGCCAATTTGGAAACGGCAGTGACAGTATTTTCGAAGTATTCAAGCTTAATATCGTACTTCTGACCTGCAACCAGAGCGATTGAGCCAGTGTTTTCTGTCGGTGATTGATTGACAAACTTATTAATGATTTGCTGACCATTTACCCACAGCCGCACACCATCATCGCTAGTGGTATAGAAGTTGTAAGTCTCGCTGTACTTGGCTTCTACCTGACCTGTCCAACGTGCTGAGAAGGTATCTGGAGCAATAGACGAATCTGGAGAACTAAGACCCCAGTCAAAGTTCACCGTCGAATCTATGCGGGTTTTCTTCAGGTTGGTGAAGTCGATGTTGTCGTAGTACTCTGCTTTGAGTCCATCTCCCTGAGAAAGCAGACTGGCACTAGCTTGAGAAGAAATACTTGGCAGCAGCGTCTTATCAAGAGTTTGTAGAGATTTATTATCAATTACTGTTGGGTTAGAATTTTGATTCTGTAATTCATTCATTGAAATATATGCCTCACAATAATGCTAGAACTAATTCCATAATTAATGTTGTGGAACTAGTTTTATAATGGGTATTTCCAACAAAAAAGGCGTAACTATACTAGGTGTAAACATATTAATAAGATAACAGTAATTTCTCTTATGAATATATTTGTTGCATATAATATTTTCTCTTAATCGCTGATAGAAACTATATTTTTTATATATGCTTTTTCGCTCATATCCCTTTCTAATGGGCTGCCTATTTGTGTCAACCTCAAAATGAACGGCTATGACCTGATGTACCTTTCTATATATTCTTTAAAGATAGATTATATAGAAGAATTGGTGCTACAAGAAATACCAGATATTAATTAGCAAAAGGGTGCAATATAGCAATTCTATAGTGAAGCGGTAGCGAGTCAGACGCTCCTGCGTCGCTAACGCTGCGCTATCGAGCGTCTTTGATTTCTGAATCACTCGTAGAGGTAAGGGACTGGGGACTGGGAAGAAGGAATAAAGGTGTACTGAGTTTTGTTCAGAAATCAAATATGAGTCCTATAGTCCTTATAAATGGTTATTTTTTTTGACAAGCTTATGATTTTTGATTAAATTCACTTTGGCGAATTTAATTAAAAATTATAAGTAACCTCTCTTGAGAGCTTTTAATCTAACTGATAAGCAGTTACATAAAGTTGAAACAAAGCAAAACCCAAGATGTCAGATAAATGCTTAAGTAGTCGAAGATTATATTTTACATGAGTATGCTTAAGTACTGTCATTAGATTGATCAACTACACATTTGACACTATATGAGGGTGTTATGTCTATCTTTTTTATAGAACTTTATTTAAATATTCATATTGCTATATACCTTTTTAAAGGAATATAAAAGTTTTAATGATTTTTAAATAAAAATTGCCAATATAAGGAATTATGTCATGTTTTCTAGCCTCATATTTCTTAATGAAATGAAAATTATATAAAGAAAATTTTTAATATTTAAAGATTTAAAAAAGTAATATTTATTTATGCTTCATCTTGACTATTAATTCATATCTTTGTGATAAGAAAAAGGAGAGAGGCTTTGCAACCCAGTTGTTGTTTTCTCAACTTGTATGAAACCACCAGCCTTCTCGACGCGGTAAGGGGGAATTCAAAGCCTCTCGATCTTTTGCAAAGAGGAATGGAAGCGGGGTTTATACTATACTTAACGACTTTCCAAACATCCTCTTAAACTCAATAAAGTTAAGTTAAGGGCTACTGGCAAAAATTTTGGGTTTTTGAGATGCGCGATCAATCGCCGTCTCTACAAGTGTTTTGGCCTTATCTGAATTGTATTGCTCTTAAACTAGGGTGTAAGTGGGAATGTTCAAGCTGATTTGAGGACAACAACAAACCACCGAAGATATCTAGACCTTGGGTGGTAGTTTGCAGTCGGGGCCGACAACTATTTTCAGATGAATTTATTAGAAATTTCTCAGAAGCGGGTTGTATGGGTTGTTGGTTTTACTTATAACCAATACACCATTACAGGAACAATTATTAAGTCACAAGAGAAAATCTTAACAAAAGTGGTAAGACTGAGGGCGTTTGTCTCTTTGTTGACTGGTGCTAGTGGTAATGTGCGTGCCCAGTCTTCTTACAGTGGTGATTTGAGGGATGAACACAGATGAAATGCGATCGCTTGGCAGATTGCAGATAGTTGGCCACGAAACGATCGCTACTATCTAGGCTTACTTTCTGCAAAAGCGATTAGAAGTAGCGATCGCGGCATGTGCCTGGTAGCAATTTTTGTTTTAACTTCTATGTCCGGTTCAGCACTGCCGTTTCTATTTTACTACCTCCGTTGAGATCCGGCATTGATGTCAGCACCATTTCTTACTACAGAAGTTGATGTCGTAGGCATTTTGATTTATTTCAATTTGGCGCAGTTAACTTTAAAGTTACGAAAGGAGTCATTGGTCATTAATCAATAACAAATTACAAACGGCAAATGACTATTTTTTACAATTCTGATTCCGTCACTGGAGCAACAATTTCGCCAGTACCCAATTGCAGTATCATGTCTTGTTCAGTAATTAATCCACTGAGTTCTTTTACTTGTAAATTCATTTCTTCACAAGCTTGTCTGAGTTCTCGGGCAAATTTGTTGAGGTCTTGACCATAGCCACATTGATAAGCAGCAGTTTCAATTCCTTGCTTGGCATTTGCTCTAGCACAATCTACTAGTTCTGTGCCATATAGTGGTGTAGGAGATGCCATAGACGTAGTTGTTATCTCTAAATGTATGCTGCTGAATAGACTATCAATATTTCAATTTTTACTCATCCCTCTAATGGAAGACAATGAGGGTAGAGTTAGTAGTTAGAAGTTAATAAGTTATAATTTTGAACTCTGATAACTTTAGTTTTTGAATTTGGAATTAAACAAAAAATATAAAATTCCAAATTCTATGACTTCTAACTCCTAACTTTTTTCTTGAACATAATTCAGGAGTCAGAATGGGCTAAACCTTAACTATCCGCTAACAGAATTAATTCTGTACGAAAAAGCGGATAGCGTAGCGGTAGCGTTCGCGCAGCGTTCGCGCAGCGTCTCGTAGAGAGGAACGAGCGTCTTGATTCTGACTTCTGAATTCTTCTTCAATTACCCATTGACAACTTCGCCACCATTTACGTGCAGAACTTGTCCAGAGACATAAGAAGCATCATCAGATGCTAGATATACATAGCTGGGGGCAACTTCTTCTGGTTGTCCGGCTCGTTGCATTGGTACTTGTTTCCCAAAATTCTCAACTTTCTCTTCTGGGAAAGTTGAGGGAATTAAAGGTGTCCAAATTGGCCCTGGCGCGACAGCATTAACGCGAATTCCTTTTGACACCAAATTTTGTGATAAGGAGCGGGTAAAAGCAACGATCGCACCTTTTGTAGAAGAATAATCTAGCAGTTGTGGGCTACCTTTATAAGCTGTTACCGATGTGGTATTGATGATAGCACTGCCTGTTTGCAAATGCTTGAGTGCAGCTTTAGTCATAAAAAACATTGAGAAAATATTAGTGCGGAAAGTTCGCTCTAATTGTTCTTTAGTGATTTCTTCAATACTTTCTTTAGGATGTTGTTCGGCGGCGTTGTTGATGAGAATATCGAGTTTGCCAAACTCACCAACTGTTTGTTGGATAGCTTGCTGACAAAAAGTTTCATCGCCAATATCGCCTGCGATAGTTACTGCCCGACGACCTTGTTTTTCTACCAAATGTTTTGTTTCTTTGGCATCATCGTGTTCATTCAGATAAAGGATAGCCACATCTGCACCTTCTTTAGCAAATGCGATCGCTACAGCACGACCAATACCACTGTCTGCACCCGTAATCAATGCTACTTTATCTTGTAATTTGCCACTACCTCGATACTGGGCATCATCTGCTTTCGGTTTTGGTGTCATTTCTGATTCAACACCTGGTACTTCTTGCTGCTGTGGCGGCTGCAATGTTTTCTCTTTTTTGTCTTTTGATTTAGGCATAGGTTTTTTATTGGTAATTGAATATTGAATTGGGCATGTATTACCCCCACCTTTCTCATTAGCCATTTTCAAAAGCAAACCCTGGATCAAAAATTTAACCCAAGGTCTATTTTCTGTTTTGGCTCCTACTTGCTATTTACAATTTTTCGGGTATACATATCCCGAATTTGTAACCAAGGCATTTGTTTCTAGCAATTGTAGGCAGATGACGTTATTTATACTCAAACATAACTGACACTATTCACCTGACGGCAAAAACAAGTATAAAAACTATGATTCGATGAAATAGTTATCTCTTTCATCTGCTATTAAGTTAACTATTAAGTTGCTGTAATTTATCGCTCCATAGAGGTAAACTAAGCTAAAATTTGCTCAATCTTAAGACGGAAAATAAGTGGTTCTTCCGGTGCTTTTATGGTGGTTACTAAATTGTAGTAAATTTTATTAACTACATTTTAATGATATTTATCCTTAAAACATAGACTGTGTAAGCATTGTAGCAGTTTCACGTATACTGAAATAATCCAAATAGCATGATTTATACTATAACACAGTAAAAATTAAGGCTTTCACGCAGTGTGCCGTAGGTATCGCTATGAAATTTACTGTAGAGCAAATCCTGAATCTGCCCGATATGAAAGTATTAGATTTTCAAGAAATTGAAGGGGAAGAAATAATTATAACGATAGAAAAAAGCGTTAACTATTCGACTTGCCCATCTTGTGGGCAAAATACTCAGAGTATACATCAAAATCATTGGCGGATGATTCATGATTTATCTTGGAGTAAAAAGCCAGTACTCTTAAAAATAAATCGTCGCCAGTTCAAATGTCATAAATGTAAAAAAGTCTTTAGTGAGAAATTGGATTTTGTAGATAAAAGTAAAGGATATACAAAAAGATTAGCAACAGACATAGTACAACAAGTATTAAATAGTAATATTCATAGTGTTGCCGAAAGGAATGGATTGAGTGATGAAGAAGTAGAATCAATGTTAAAAAAGCAAGCTTCACAAATATTAAATATTAATCTAAGCCAGGTAAAAAAGTTAGGTATAGATGAAATAGCTTTAGTTAAAGGTCAAGGAAACTACTTAGCAGTATTAGTGGATTTAGATACTCATAAGCCAATTGAAATAGTGCAATCACGACGAATAGAAGATATCCGTGAAGTAATTGCTGGCTGGGGATTTGAAGTACTTAATCATGCTTGTTGAAGTGAGTATTGATCTCTGGTCGCCTTATAAAAGCTTAGTAGAAGATTTAATGCCAAATGCTAACATAACTGCTGACAGGTTTCATGTGATGAAACAAGTAAATGATGAATTAGATCGGATGCGTAAAACTGAGAAGAAAGCAGCAATGTCGTTAGAAGATAAATCCGAAAAATCTCGCCAACTAGAGGCATTAACTAAAAGCAAATATAGTTTAATTAAAAATGAAGATTCTTTAAACGAAAAGCAAAAATCAAAATTAAACTCCGTGTTATAGGTGTCGCCGACTCTGGCTAAAATGCACGCACTTAAAGAACAATTCCGCCAGATATTTGAAACCACTAAATCTTGGGGAGATAGCATAACACAATTATTAGATTGGATGTATGATGCACGTTCATACTTTCCGAAAAGTCTAGGGACAATGGTGAGATGGTTTGGGGAAATAGTCGGTTATTTTGATGGCAGAACTACCAGTGGTACTGTAGAAGGAATTAATAATAAACTCAAGTTAATTAAAAGACTTGGGTATGGCTTTCGGAATTTTAGCAATTTTCGATTACGCAGTTTATTAAACTGGCACTTTTCTATTAATTCTCCATAAAAGTAACGGATGAACCAAATAAGTTAAATAATAAAAATTATTCAATTAGTTAATCATGATTCTTCTAGCTCACTCAATAACCGTGCCATTTTCAATAAATGAAAATATAGATTTATACTTTTTCACTTTGTAGATGCACAACTACCTACCAGTTTGTCAAGTTTAAATTTATAGATATAGGAATCCACTTTGATTTTTTCGCGTAGCGTGGCGTAGCCATAGTTACTTGCGTATGCAGGCAAGAAGCAATAGGAAAGAAGACTTTCTAAATTGTACGGAGTTTTTTCACGTAATAAAATATGAATCCTAGGGACAATTTTAGATTAATGAGTTTAGTCCTTATTTTCTAAGTAATAAACTCATTACTAAAAACCTTTCAAAGTAGCTTGACATAATAGTATTATTATGCGTTCGAGCTTCATTAGTATTAATTTAAGCTGATATCTGCATAGCCACATTTTTGCAGGATAAAGTACTTGCTTACTAGTTACCAAACTAATAGGCCAAAAGCCTGCGTGGTGCGCTACATTGGGATTATTAGAGGGCAGGGGTTATGGCAATACTAAATATTTCCGAGTTAGAGCAGGCTGAAAAGTTTCGCCAATTACAATTAACCCTGCGCGATCGCTGGAAAACGATCGAGTCATTTGACAATAGTGAAGCGGATATTTTAATTATTCCCTCCCTGAGTCTTGACCAGCGCGAACTCCAAAAGATTGAAGGGTGCGAACATTATGAAGAAAGATTACTATTTTCTTTAATTCGGTTGCAGAATCCCCGGACTCGACTGGTTTATGTAACATCAGTACCACTGCATCCTAGTATCATTGATTATTATCTGCAACTTTTGCCAGGAATTCCCTTTTCTCATGCTCGCAATCGCTTGCTGCTACTTTCTACTTACGATTCTTCCCTTAAACCTCTTAGTCAAAAGATTTTAGAACGCCCCCGTCTACTAGAGCGGATTCATCAATCTTTGAGGCTAGATAAATCATTTATGATCTGCTACAACTCTTCGCACTGGGAAGGCGAATTGTCTTTAAAATTGGGTGTACCACTGTATGCTGCTGCACCAGATTTACAGATTTGGGGGACAAAAAGTGGCAGTCGGCAAATCTTCGCTGAAAGCGGAGTTCCGCATCCAGATGGTAGCGAAAAAATTTGGAACCACACAGATTTAGCAGAAGCTACCAGTGATTTGTGGGAAAGACAACCAACATTAAAACGGGTAGTGGTAAAACTCAACGAAGGCATTTCGGGAGAGGGAAATGCCTTGCTCGATCTGAGGCCAATTGAGAATTTAGCACCAGGTATTGGTACTCATGCTCAAAGGGTAGCAGCAATTAGCGATCGCTTCTCAACAATGCGTTTTCAAGCAAAACTTGAGACTTGGGATAATTTTTCGGGAAGAATCCCGGAATTAGGGGCAATTGCCGAAGCATTTGTAGAAGGGGAAATAAAGCGATCGCCCAGTGTCCAAGGACGGATCACACCCACTGGTAAAGTGGAAATCCTTTCAACTCACGACCAAATTCTCGGAGGCCCAGACGGTCAGATTTATCTTGGTTGTAGCTTCCCGGCTGATGAAAGCTATCGATTGCAATTACAACAATTAGGACTACAAGTTGGTAGAAAGCTAGCAGAGAAAGGTACTTTAGAGCGATTTGGCGTAGATTTTATCACCGTTGACAAGGGTAATGGTGAGTGGGATATTCAAGCGATCGAAATTAATCTGCGTAAAGGTGGCACAACTCATCCATTCATGACCCTGAAATTATTAACAAACGGTCGCTATGACCTTTCCACAGGCTTATTTTATAGTCAGCAAGGTCGTCCAAAATACTACATTGCTACTGATAATTTGCAAAAAGAGCGCTATCAGGGATTGTTACCTAATGATTTGATGGATATCATCGCTGAACATAGACTACACTTTGACACTGGTACAGAGACTGGCACAGTGTTTCATCTCATGGGTTGTCTTTCGCAGTTTGGCAAGTTAGGATTAACCAGCATCGGTGATTCTCCGCAACAAGCACAAGATATTTATAACAAAGTTGTCAAGTTTTTGGATGAAGAAACCCGCAGTGAAAATCATGATTTCTCGGCGTTTTCAGATTATTCTTTTCCTGTAGCTTGGGATGAACATAGGTAAGCTATTAGCTAATTAGTTCTGAATGCGATCGCTATTAGGTAAACTTTCCTGGTTGCTAGGTTCTTTACGAGATTGAGTATAAATATAGGCCACCAAGGCTAAAGTCAGCCCAATGGCCAACACTACTCCCAAGATTCGCAAAAAATTGGGAGTAATTTTCGTAGCTAGCTGCTCACTTAGCTTTGGTTGGTAAATAGTGTCATCTAGTGGTACTTGTCGTCTGCCTTGACTGGATGCAGACCGTGGTTGATACAATGTCACATCTGGCGGTACTTGTGGTCTATCTTGATTCGCTCCAGGTCGCGGTTGAAACAATGTCTTATCTGGTGGCACTTGTTGTCCGCCTTGATTAGCCCCAGGTCGCGGTTGAAATAATGTCTTATCTGGTGGCACTTGTTGTCCGCCTTGATTAGCCCCAGGTCGCGGTTGAAATAATGTCTTATCTGGCGGTACCTGTTGTCCGCCTTGATTAGCCCCAGGTCGCGGTTGAAATAATGTCTTATCTGGTGGTACCTGTTGTCTACCTTGATTAGCCCCAGGTCGCGGTTGAAACAATGTTTTATCTGGTGGCACTTGTTGTCCACCTTGATTAGCTCCAGGTCTTGGTTGATACAAGGTCACGTCCGGTTTTCTGGGGTTGGGATTATTCACAGGACTCTGTGGACTTTGCTCAACTGGGTTAAACTGCCTCGGAACTGTTTCGTGATTTGAACCTTGGTTGTATCCAGGCTGAAGGGGAGGAACTGTTTCCTCAGATTGGTTTTGCTCAATCGGGTTAAATTGTCTGGGAATAGTTTCGTGATTCGAACCCTGATTATATGCAGATGGAGGGCGGAGAACGGTGTCGTCGTTTGATTGTCTGGGAACAGTTTCGTGATTTGAACCCTGATTATATGCAGATGGAGGGCGGAGAACGGTGTCGTCGTTCGATTGTCTGGGAACAGTTTCGTGATTTGAACCCTGATTATATGCAGATGGGGGACGGTAAACGGTGTCGTCGTTTGATTGTCTGGGAACAGTTTCGTTGTTTGAACCCTGATTATAGGAGGGTTGTGATTGCCCGGTAGCTTTTTTGGGTAAATTAATAGTGTTTGTGACGGATTTGGCAGCAGCTTGCAAAGCAAGATTGAGTTCTTCTACTGTTGCAAATCGGTTAGCTGGGTTCTTGTGGAGGCATTTCATCACCACCGCTTCCAATTCTGTGGAATAATGCTCACAACCTGGCTGCGATCGCAGTGGCTTTGGTGGTTCATAGGCATGAGCTAATACCCAAGAAGCCTCGCTGACATGACTACCCTTAATGCTGATTCCAAAAGGATCGGCAGCACTCAGCATTTCATAAAGGATAATTCCTAAACTGTAAATATCACCCCTTGCATCCAGGTTTTTATCGCTTTGGATTTGCTCAGGAGGCGCATAACGAAATGTCCCAATAAAAGTACTGGTAATATTTGTAATATTGTGATTTTCTGAAGATTCACTCCGAATTTTGGCAACACCAAAATCCAAAACCTTCACCCACTCACCCAAATCTGTAGGTACTAAAAATATATTATCTGGTTTCAGGTCACGATGAATTACCTGAATATGTTCAGTACTTTTTCCGCCTTCCCGTTGGAGAGTAACCCCTTGATGGGCAAGCTGTAAACCTTTGCAAACTTGCGCCATAATTTTTACCGCCCGCTCAACAGATAGCCGCTTCTCGCGCAGCAGTAATTGTCTGAGCGTTTGCCCGCGTAAATATTCCATTACGTAAAATGGAAAGCCTTCTGGGGTGAATCCACAATCACTAATTTTAACTATGTGGTCACTTTGCAAAGCAGCACAAACTGCTACCTCACGCTCAAAACGCTTTCTCATTTCTTGTGATGCCACCAGCGTATCTTTGAGCAACTTCAATGCTACCTGTTGACCCACACGGGTGTCCGTTGCCAGGAAGACATCTCCCATGCCACCCCCGCCTAACCGTTTGTCTAAACGATATCGCTCGTTATCACCTACCAAGCGACCAATCCAAGAATTTGAAGGAGGTGGGGATTTCATCTGGGGGAACCCATTCTAGTAACTTTAAGGTTTTGACTTTAGCTCAGATATACTACTAGTATTACAAATATTTTGCTTACTTGGTAACTTAGATGAATATTAGTAATATATATTACTTAGCGTTTATCTGATTATACTCAGCTTAACATATTACTAACTTAAAATAATATTAGCAATTTGATAAAATGTTTAAAATTAAGCCCTAGGGTACTTTAAATTGGTTTCTAATGTGAAGTTGACGCGAATTATACGAGGTCTTTAGCTTCATTAGTGCTGATACTTCGTATGCCATGCGGATAGTCTCTGTTACAGAATATTTAAAGTTTTGCAAAATATATTCTGTCAATGTACTCTGGCGTACATGATTAAGATGTGCTATTGCCATGAGGAACGAGGATGAGTAATGTACTCTCTATAGCCGCCGTGACAGCAGTACTAAAAGTCTTGCTGGAAAATGGCTTAGTCAGCGATCCGATCGCTGCGAGTGTTGGTGATGTGATTGTAACTGCCCTACCGCCCGATCGAATTTCAGTTGAAGCTGACGAGCGGGCTCAAATCAACCTGTTTCTTTATCAAGTAACACAGAACCGCAATGTCGATTGGGTATCTCAGGAATTTCGCAGCAGGCATTCACGTATAAATGGAAACACATCCTCTCAAAGCCCGCCACTAGCTCTTGATCTCCATTACTTACTAACAGCGTATGGAGCTAAGGATTTTCAGGCGGAGCTTTTATTGGGCTATGCAATGCATTTATTACACAAAACACCAGCCATCACATCGGATATTATTGAGAATACTCTGATAAATGCCTCTACAACCAATACCTCAAGCGCTTTTTCGCAAGCTGTAGCAAGTGTATCTGTACCTGATTTAGCTGAACAAATTGGTCAGATTAAACTGACTCCAGAGTTTTTTAACATGGAAGAAACTTCTAAATTATGGTCTGCGTTACAAACACACTATCGACCTTCAGCTACCTATCTGGCATCAATGGTATTGATTGAGAGTAGCAAACCTGAAAATTCTGAAGTCTACATAATGCCCTTGTCTCAACCGACTATAGAGCAAGTTATGGCTTCGGCAAAGACGGAGCAAACGATTGTTACGGGCACAACATTAGTAATTCGTGGTAAACGTTTACGCGGTGAGATTACCCGAATCCGTTTGAGTCATCGGGAGACTTTATTAGTACCTCATGATGTTAAAGAAACACAAATTAGCCTGTTAATCCCATCAGATTTATACGCAAGTGTGCAGACTATCCAAGTTGTACATCTAACAATGGGCAATGCAGGACAAACAGATTATCTATTTGAATCAAACGTTGCAGCTTTTGTCATCCATCCAACAATTACGGCATTTGTCGCTCAAGTGGAAAATAGCGGTGAAAATTTACGCACAGCAGAAATTACCGTTAAATTCCAGCCCAAAGTTGGTAAGGCACAGCGAGTAGTTTTGCTACTCAATGAAGTATCAGTTAATAGTCCGGTAGCTTACTCTTTCTTGGTTGCACCACGCACTGAAGACACCGATGCAATTACTATTCCTGTCAAAAATGTAAAACCAGGGACTTATATTGTTCGGGTGCAAGTAGATGGGGCAGAAAGTCCACTGCACAAGAAGAATCAGTCTGGAGCTTATGATTCGCCACAGGTGACAATCTTATGAATGCTACAACAAATCACAATTGGGATGAGGCAAACTACCGCTATCTATCAGCAGCCCTTGCCGTAGTGCGTGGGATTTTAGAAAATCACACAGCAAAAGAGCAAAATGAATCTGTAGAGAAAAATCAAGAGAATTTACAGCAAGCTTTACAGGAAGCGGCGGCTGCAATGCCTGCGCCATCGGCATTGGAGAGAGTATGCAAAATATTTAGCCTCTCATCCTTTGAACGTGATTTGTTGTTGTTGTGTGCAGGTATGGAGTTGAATGGAGATTTTGCTAAATTGTGTGCCATAACACACGGAGATTTACAACGAGCTTACCCAACTTTAAGTTTAGGTTTGTCCGCTTTACCTAACGTCCACTGGGATGCGATCGCTCCAAATGCTCCCTTACGTCATTGGCGGTTAATTCAAATTGGTGATGGTCATGCCTTGACTCTCAGTCCCGTCAGAATTGACGAACGAATTTTACATTATCTCACGGGCATTCAATATCTTGACGAACGATTAGCTGGCATCATTGAACCATTACCAGAGGTTAGCGATCTAGTCCCCTCGCACCAAGATTTAGCAGAGCGAGTTGCAGCAGTTTGGTCGCAAGCTGACAAAATTAATAGCTTACCAATCGTGCAGCTATGTAGTAGCGAAACAACTAGCAAACGCGCCATTGCCGCGGCCATTTGTCAACTCCAGGGTTTAAGTTTGTGGGTAATGCCTGCACAACTGATTCCCTTAGTACCTAGTGAGTTAGATAATCTCATCCGCCTATGGACTCGTGAGACGATTTTAAGTAAGTGTGCGTTACTCATAGACTGCAACGAACTAGATAATAATGATATGGCGCGGCTGAATGCGATCGCTCGTTTCATCGAACGCACCAAGGGCTTTTTAATAGTTACGAGTCGAGAACGGATTGGACTAGGACAACGCCTGGTAGTTAATTTTGACGTACATCAACCAACTAGCAAAGAACAAGGTACAGTTTGGCAAGATGCCCTAGGTTCAATGGCATCACAAATGAACGGGCAAGTTAAAACCCTAGTGGATCAGTTTAACCTAAGTGCCGCAACCATCCGGGCTGCTTGTGCAGAAGCCGCAGGACAGTTAGCACAAAAACCAGACAACGATATCACGAGCATTTTATGGGATGCCTGCCGTGTGCAAGCACGTCCGCGTTTGGATGAACTCGCCCAACGGATTGAGCCATCTGGTGATTGGGAAGATTTGGTATTGCCAGAGGCACAGAAACAAGTTCTCCGAGAAATTGCGGCTCATGTGCGTCAACGCAGTACTGTATATAACAATTGGGGTTTTGGTGGCAAGAGTGCTAGAGGATTGGGAATTAGTGCTTTATTCGCAGGTGCTAGCGGCACTGGTAAAACCTTGGGGGCAGAAGTACTCGCCCAGAAATTGCGCCTCGACCTTTATCGGATTGATCTATCATCGGTAGTTAGCAAATATATTGGCGAAACAGAAAAGAATTTGCGCCGGGTATTTGATGCTGCTGAACAAGGCGGGGTGATTTTGTTATTTGATGAAGCTGATGCTTTATTTGGCAAACGTAGTGAAGTTAAAGATGCCCGCGATCGCTATGCCAATATTGAAGTTAGCTATCTGTTGCAACGGATGGAAAGCTACCCAGGTTTAGCAGTCTTAACAACAAACCTGAAAAGTGCAATTGATACAGCCTTTTTGCGCCGGATTCGCTTCGTGGTGCAATTCCCCTTCCCCGATACAACACAACGAGCCGAGATTTGGCGGCGCGTCTTTCCCGCCGACACCCCAACCGCAGACTTAGATGCTCTGCAACTAGCACGGCTAAATGTCGCTGGGGGTAATATCCGTAACATAGCCTTAAATGCAGCTTTCCTCGCCGCCGATGCCGGGGAAGCAGTGCAGATGAAACACGTATTACGGGCTGCTCAGACGGAATATAGCAAGTTAGAGAAACCTTTAACTGATGCGGAAGTTGGGGGGTGGATGTGAAGGGGCAGGAGGCAGGGGGCAGGCAGGGCCGTTTCATTCCCTAAAAGGCTCTGATTTACAAGCGTTTCAGGAAAAAAAGTCAGGTGACTAAAAAATCTGATTGGGCAAGAAAATCGCGATCACACTGAAATTTAGTCGTTGAGGTGGTAGCTTTTCGATTAGCAAATCAAGCAAATTTCTGACTCCTACTCTTGACAAAATCTCTAAGAGATCGAATGAAACAGCCCTGCAGGGGGCAGGGGGCAGGAGTTAATTTTAGAAGTTGCCAAATCATTTTGCAAATATGCAACGCCATATTTGATATGATCCCTGATTCGTGGGTTTTGTAACTCACCTAAGTGAAGAGTTTTAGCCAGCGTGATTGGTTCACGTTAGAACAACTTGAAGGGGTGCTTGCCAATCTAAATGCAACTGGGAGTGAGCATTACCGCTATTAATGGCAATTTCTACCCAGCCGTGACTGCCAACTAAAGCTAGTATCTCTCCCACGTTGACATCACTGTAAGCTTTACAACTTGGTATATTCAGCCCAGCAGCTTGCACATACCAAGTTTTGCCTTGTACGTAACTCGCTGGAATATTGCTCACTAGGTTGCCAAAGTGATCAATATATTGAATGCAACCCACTACACCATTGCTTATCTGCTTGCACTCGGCTATATCTAGTTTGACTAAACTTGCTGGATCAATTTCTTGTCCTAGCTGTTTGAGGGAAACACCACTAGCAAGACTAGCTGCTACTGGTGCAAAAATATCTCTACCGTGAAAAGTGTTGCTTGGTTGAGGAGTTCGCCAATAGTTAAGATTTGTAAGTTCGACGGCTGCGTAGGCGTAGCCCGTCGTAGACATCGCCAGAATTTGACTAAGTACGCCGCTAAAGATACCATTATCTGGGCCGACTAGAAACCCTTGAGCAAATTCTACTGCGATCGCTCGTCGCTTGCTTCCCACACCCGGATCTACTACTGCCAGATGCACTGTCCCAACGGGAAAATAGGGATAAGCATTCATCAGGCAAAATCTAGCTGCGGCGATGTCTTGCGGTGGAATTTGGTGCGTTAAGTCTATCACCCTCAGCCTGGGATTGGCTTGGGCTATGACTCCCTTCATTACGCCTACATAAATATCGCGATCGCCAAAATCGCTTAGAAAAGTCATGAGTCGTTGTTGATCTATCTGCTTTTCAGACATATTTTTGTTAAAATCTACATTAAGTTATAAAATTCTGTAGCAACAGCTACAAAATATGTGCTATGTTATGAATAGAAGACATAAAGTGAAAAATTAAAGAAGGTAATCACTATGAATCAAAATAGACTACAAAGTGGCAGGAAAGCACAAGAAGCTCACAGAGAGAATATTCAAAAAAGCCTAGAGCATCGCTTGCAAGTAGCCAGAGCAAAGGGCGACGAACAACTGATTCGTCAACTTGAAGCTGAAATGAGATATTCCAGCTAAATCAAGTTTTCATTGTTCTTAGTTTGTTGTGTAACCCGCTGTAGCGGGTTTTTTTTGTTTTTAGAGGGTTTGCTTTCTATGGTAATTGCGCTCTTAAAGCAATACGCCTTGCAAATTCACTCCTAAAATCTCTGGTTTCCTCTCTGCGCTCTCTGTGGCTCTGCGGTTTAAAAGTGATTTATTGAACCACAGAGGCGCAGAGAACACAGAGAGAAGAGGAATTATTGTCCGAAAATTTTACCCACCTTGAAAAGGCTAGTGGGCATTGCCCACCTTAATTAGACAATTATTTAGTTCACTAAGACTTTGGTTTATAAGTCGAAGCAACGTGCAATTCTTTCAACTGTTTAGCATCTACACTTGAAGGTGCATCTGTTAACAAACAACGCGCTTGTTGTGTCTTCGGAAAAGCAATAACATCTCGAATGGATTCTTCCCCAGCTAGCAACATTACCAAACGATCTAAACCGTAGGCGATGCCACCATGCGGCGGTGTACCATATTCAAATGCTTCTAAGAGAAAGCCAAATTTACTTTGTGCTTCTTCTGGAGATAAACCAATCGCTTCAAACACCTGCTGTTGAATTTCTCGCTGATAAATCCGTAGACTTCCGCCGCCAACTTCTACGCCGTTGAGTACCAAGTCGTAAGCTTGGGCGCGTGCGGTTTTTAAGTCGCTCAAATCATCAGGATGGGGTGCTGTAAACGGGTGGTGCAATGCTTCTAGACGCTTTTCGTCAGCATTCCACTCGAACATCGGGAAATCTGTAATCCAGAGTAAGTTGATTTTTTCTGGATCGATTAAGTTAAATTCTTTAGCGATCGCTTGTCGTAATCTATCTAAAGTTTTATTAACTGTAGCAGCATCACCAGCCCCAAACAGCAGCAAGTGTCCAGCTTTAGCACCTGTGCGGCGTAAAATTTCTTGTTTTTGTTCTTCAGTAAGGTTATCTTTAATCGCGCCAATGGTGTCAATTTCGCCATCATCCCTGACACGGATATAAGCTAAACCTTTAGCACCGGCTTCGCTGGCTTCTTTAAATAAATCGCCACCTGGTTTAATACGGACATTAGAAATTACATCGTTACCGTTAGGAATGGGGAGGATTTTGACGATACCACCATTAGTAACAGTGTCCCGAAAGACTTTGAAACCAGAGTCTTTGACAATATCTGAGACATCAACTAATTCCAAACCATAGCGGGTATCTGGTTTATCACTACCGTAACGTTCCATCCCCTCAGCGTAAGTTAGACGAGGGAAAGGACGCTGTAACTCAATGCCTTTAACTGTTTTGAAAATATGACAAACTAAGTTCTCGTTTAGTTCGATAATTTCTTCTTGGGACATGAAGCTCATTTCCATGTCCAACTGGGTAAATTCTGGTTGTCTGTCGGCGCGCAAATCTTCGTCACGAAAGCAACGGGCAATCTGATAATATCTATCCAAGCCGGATACCATCAGCAATTGTTTAAATAGCTGGGGTGATTGTGGCAAAGCATACCACTCACCAGGATTGACGCGACTGGGTAGAACATAATCCCGCGCCCCTTCTGGGGTAGAACGGGTAAGTATTGGGGTTTCGACTTCGATAAAACCTTCCAAATCTTCCAGATAACGACGCATGGCTTTGACAATTTGATGACGCAGTTGCAAATTTTGCGCCATGCGTTCGCGTCGCAAATCCAAATAACGATATTTCAGCCGCAAATCTTCCCGCACTGTCTCGGTGTCAGCTACGGAAACTTGGAAAGGCAACTGTTTGCGGACAGCATTGAGGAGTTCAATTTTATCAGCGTAGATTTCTACCTCGCCTGTGGGGATGCGGGTATTCAGCGATTCTTCGGGACGTTGTGTTACCCTACCAGTGATTGCGACAACATATTCATTTCGCAGGGCGTTCGCATGTTCGTAGGAATCTGGGGTGCGTTGCGGATCGCTGACGATTTGGACAATTCCAGTGCGATCGCGTAAATCTAAAAATATCACACCACCGTGATCGCGGCGACGGTCTACCCATCCGTAAAAGGTAACTGTTTCTCCAATATGTTCTTTTCGGAGTTCGCCGCAATAGTGAGTTCGCATAAGTCTTAGTTATTGTTTCCGGGCTAGATTGGGAAGAAAATGTCAAAGCCTTCCCATTATCTAGCATCAATAGTAATTGTAGTAGTTCTAATTGAATAAAAAATGAAATAATCTCACACTATAATGCAAACACCTACTCCTCGATATGATCTGTTGCGGGTGTTTGCTTTGTTTTCCTCTGCTAGAGAGATGTATGAAATATTGCAAATTCTCAAACGTATTGCTAAAGCAATGTGTACGACGGACTTCGCCAATGCTCCTGTATTGTGACTGAATTAATAAGCAGAACTTGAAGCACCGCAATTAGTGAGTAATGTTGCAAAGCAGACTACCTGGTTATGAGTTAGACTGCTCCAGTGAATCGTGGAACCGCTCCCGTGAATCGTGGAACCGTTCCCGTTAATTGTGGAACCGCTCCAGTGAATCGTGGAACCGCTACAGTTGCAATATTGATAACTACAGTTTAACTATAGTGACACCAAATTGCTGGCGGCAACTTAAGCATTTAAAGGTAAAGACATGCAGTCATGATCTTATACTGCATGTAACATCTAAAATTTCTGTATTTTCCTTTTTTTGCCAAAATCTGAAATATTGCACAGCAAAGTTGTATAAAATTTCATACAAGTTTCTAAAATCCGTCACCAGATTCAAACCTCTAAACCCAGATTTAATCTAACTTTCTGAATTACGAATTAGTGATTATGCCGCCAGACTACTCCGGTCAAAATCTCCAAGGTTGCTCTTTTAAAGGTCAAAACCTTACTGGAGCCAACTTTAAAAATCAGGATATTAGAGGGGCAGATTTTACCAACGCTATTCTCAAAGATGCTGACTTCACAGGTGCTAAAACTGGACTACAGAAGCGTTGGGTAATTGGGTTGCTAATAATCTCATGGTTACTATCAGCACTATCAGGATTTTTATCAACCTTAGTTGGTGTATTGATAGCATCTATTTTTGACACCAGAATCACTCAAAACCCCATCACTGGGGTAGTCGCCTTAATTGTATTGGCCGTCTTTTTTATTGTAACTATTCGTAAGGGTTTAACAGCCATCGCGTTTGCCATAGCGATTGCCGCCGCCATTGTCATCAGCTTTGCCGTCGCCATAATTATCTTTCGAGCCAGCCCCTTGGCCTTTGCTGGAGTCTTTACCTTTGCCGGAGCCATCGGCATCGCCATTGCTGGAGTTATTGCCGTCGCCATCGCTGGAGCCATCGCTGGAGCTATCGCCGGATTCGAAGCCATCATCGGAGCCATCATCGGAGCCATCATCGGAGCCATCGTCGGAGCTATCATCGGAGCTATCGTCGGAGCCGGAGCTAATACCGGAGCTGTCGCTATTACCGCAGCCGGAGCCGTCGTCATCACACAATTTGGTGCTTACATTGGGTGGCGCAGTCTCGCTGGAGATGAAAAAGATGCCTGGGTTCGCTCAACTGCTATTGCTTTTGCAACTACAGGCGGTACAAGTTTTAGTAATGCTGATTTAACAGATGCAGATTTTACTGGTGCAATTCTAAGAAATACAGATTTTAGAAAGGCCAACCTAACACGCACTCGTTTTTATGATGCTAAAAAATTGGACTTTGCTAGAGTAGACAACTCGATATTAGCTAACCGAGGTGTTCTCAATTTGC
The DNA here is from genome assembly GCF_009873495.1 of Nostoc sp. ATCC 53789. Taxonomy (GTDB): domain Bacteria; phylum Cyanobacteriota; class Cyanobacteriia; order Cyanobacteriales; family Nostocaceae; genus Nostoc; species Nostoc muscorum_A. The sequence continues at coordinate 5,591,702 of NZ_CP046703.1, forward strand.
TAGTAACTGGCAATGGTAGAGGAAAATCTTATGCTAGTGCTAACCTAAAAGGTGCAAACCTCATTGGTGCAAATTTAAAAGAAGCAAATCTAAAAAATGCTGATATTACAGAAGCAACCTTCCAAAGCGCTTGTTTAGAGTGGGCAAATCTGACTCTAGCTCAAGCTGTAGGTACTAACTTTACAAGCGCCCAAATGACAGGTGCTTGTGTAGAAGCGTGGAATATTGAAAGTACAACTAAGTTAGATAATGTAGACTGTCGCTTTATCTATCTTCTCGAACATCCAAAGCCTGGAACCGATGACCGCGAACGCCGTCCCAGTGGTGGCGAATTTCAACCAGGAGAATTTACTAAGCTATTTGAAGAGGTTTTAAATACTGTTGATTTAATTTTCCACAATGGCATAGACTGGAAAGCTTTTGTTAACGCCTTCCAAACAGTGCAAGACCAAAATGAAGATACAGAGTTAGCCCTACAGAGTATTGAAAATAAAGGTGATGGGGTTGTTGTCGTTAAGGTCGGTGTACCTGATGGTGCCGATAAAGAAAAGATTCATAGGGATTTTACGCAAAATTATCAGCTAGCATTGCAAGCTGTGGAAGAAAAATATAAAGCACAATTACAAGCTAAAGATGAACAAATAATTATCTATCGCCAACAAAGCGCAGATATGAAAGAGATTACTAACTTATTAGCGAATAAGCCGATTAATATTCAAGTTGACAACAAAGTAGAGAATAAAAATATGACTAACAGCAATGATGCCAGCCGTAAAATTGAAATTGGCAGTGTTGGCAGAGATTTTAATGCTAGCGGACAAGCTTTGAATTTAGGCGACATAAGTGGTACGGTAACAAATACTATCAACCAGTTATCTGCATCTCCCGAACCAGATAAACCGGGAATTAAGGAACTGTTGACGCAATTGCAAGCAGCAATTGAGGCTGATACAAACTTACCGCAAGAAGATAAAGCTGAGGCATTAGAGCAAGTGAAAGCCTTAGCAGAAGCGGGGAAAAATCCTCATGAGGGGGCGATGCAAAAGGCGGCGAAAACGGCTATAAAGATTTTAAAAGGTACAATTTCTAGCTTACCCAGTGCTACAAAGTTGGTTGAACAGTGCAGCAATCTGTTACCACTAATTTCAACTTTTTTAGGTTTAGGGTAGGGTGTCAAATTAAAATCTGGCGAATGGAATGAGACTGTTGGCGAATTGCGATCGCTACCCTCAAAGCATTGAGATGTCGTAGCGCCTCACCCCATACAATTGTGGTTTACATGAATTCGCCAACAGAGTCATGGAATTCGCGGCTATACAAACAAAGCCCACCTCTGTAGGCTAATAAAAGAAAATTAAGGTTTTTTATTTAACCCGCGTAGGCGGGTTTTGTCTGTGTAGAAGCGGTTTCTAACCGCCCTTTTATCTACGATGCCTGCGGCGGGCTACGCCTACGCTTAGAGAGTAAGGTAAAATTATAAGTAAAAATGTTAAGAATTTTAAAGAAAATAATCAATGTCCAGCATTACTCTTGACAAAAGTAACTCTCATGTCGTCATTATCGGTGCCGGAATAGGTGGACTGACTGCTGGAGCATTATTAGCTCATAGAGGTTACAGCGTCTTAGTTTTGGATCAGGCTCTCGTACCGGGAGGCTGTGCTTCGACGTTTAAACGGCAGGGATTTACCTTTGATGTTGGCGCAACTCAGGTGGCGGGGTTGGAACCAGGGGGGATTCACCACCGCATTTTCTCAGAATTAGAAATAGATTTACCACAAGCAACGCCTTGCGATCCTGCTTGTGCGGTCTATTTACCTGGGGAAAGCACACCAATTAATGTCTGGCGCGACCAAGAGAAATGGCAAGAGGAACGACAAAGGCAGTTTCCTGGTAGCGAACCGTTTTGGCAATTGATGGCAACTTTGTTTGATGCCAGTTGGGAATTTCAAGGACGCGATCCAGTGCTACCACCACGTAATTTATGGGATTTGTGGCAACTAGCGCAAGCGGTGCGTCCCAGTACATTAATTACCGTACCTTTTACTTTGTTTACGGTAGGAGATGCTTTACGGTTATGTGGATTGGGAAATGACCAGCGATTAAGGACTTTTTTAGATTTACAACTGAAGCTATACTCCCAGGTAGATGCAGACGAGACAGCGTTACTTTATGCCGCCACAGCGTTGAGTGTATCCCAACTGCCCCAAGGATTGTTTCACCTCCAGGGAAGTATGCAAGTATTAAGCGATCGCTTGGTACAATCTTTAGAAAGAGATGGCGGCAAGTTGTTGATGCGCCACACTGTAGAAGAAATCAAAGTAGAAAACGGCAAAGCTACTGCTGTTGTCATTAGAAATCAGAAAACAGGCGAAGTCTGGACAGAAGCCGCCGACCACATAGTTAGCAATGTCACCGTGCAAAACTTGGTGCAGTTATTGGGAGAACAAGCGCCATCTGGATATAAAAACCGGGTGGAAAAACTACCCCAAGCATCGGGTGCGTTTGTGGTGTATTTAGGTGTAGATGCTAGCGCGATTCCGCCTGGTTGCCCTCCGCACTTACAATTTTTGTACGATGTCAATGGCCCCATTGGCGAGAATAATTCCCTATTTGTTTCTGTCAGTCATCCTGGAGATGGCCGCGCACCGGAGGGGAAAGCGACAATTATTGCTTCTTCATTTGTCGATCCTGCACAGTGGTGGCAGACTGAAGATTATGAAGGACTAAAAGAAAAGTTTACCCAAGAAGCGATCGCTCGTCTTGCCCAATACTTCTATCTCAAACCAGAAACGATTATTCATCAAGAAGCCGCAACACCCCGCACCTTTGCTCATTTCACAGCCCGCGATCGCGGTATAGTTGGCGGTATTGGTCAAAGGATTCCTACCTTTGGCCCCTTTGGTTTCGCTAATCGTACACCCATCCAGCATTTGTGGTTAGTTGGTGATTCCACCCATCCCGGCGAAGGTACGGCTGGGGTGAGTTATTCGGCGCTGACAGTAGTTAGACAAATTGAGGCGCAAATGTAAAGGCGCATATCTGTGCTACTTTACATAACACCGTGAAATGCTATAAATCATACTTATAACCGATGGCAAACAGGACGCAAAACTGATGAAATAAGGTTAGTGTTGCGAATCTGGAGTAATGGCAGACAGAGTTTTAATTCTTGGTGGACGGGGGCGGATTGGTAGCAGTGTTGCTCAGGATCTCGCTAACCATACGCAGGCTCAAATTACAATTACCGGACGTTCTGCGGAGTTTGGGAAGGCTGTCAGCTTGTCTTCAGGAGGACAAGTGCAGTTTTTGGTATTGGACTTGGCAGAAGTTGACAAATTGCGAGATGCGATCGCAAACTCTAACTTAGTCATTCATTGTGCTGGCCCATTTCACTATCGAGATACTAATGTTCTCGAAACCTGTATTGCTAAAGGCGTTAATTATGTAGATGTCAGTGACCATCGTTCCTATACCAGCAAAGCTCTCCATTTTAGTAAAAAAGCTGCTGCTGCTGGTGTGACGGCAATTATTAATACTGGCATTTTTCCTGGTATTTCTAACAGTATGGTGCGTCAAGGTGTTGAAGAATTTGATAAACCAGAGAAGATCCATTTAAGTTATTTAGTTTCTGGTTCTGGTGGTGCTGGCATTACAGTGATGCGGACAACTTTTCTTGGGTTGCAGTATCCTTTTGAGGCTTGGATAGATGGGAAGTGGGAAATAATCAAGCCTTATAGTGAAAGAGAAATAGTTGAGTTTCCATCCCCATATCAACGCACCGGAGTTTACTGGTTTGATATGCCAGAAACCTTTACATTGCCCAAAGCTTTCCCATCAGTAAAAACTGTAATTACTAAGTTTGGCTCTGTTCCCGATTTTTACAATCACCTAACTTGGATTGCGGCACATATTTTTCCCAAATGGTTAATGCAGCGTCGTTACATGATTGAATTTCTATCTCATGTCAGCCATTCGATGACAGATTTCACTAATAATTTTAGTGGAATTGGGGTAGCAGTTCGTTCAGAAGTTACAGGGCAAAAAGATGGTAAAACTGCCGTTTATTGTTCAACGGTAGTGCATGAAAATACAGCCGTGGCTTCTGGTTGTGGCACAGGTAGTATTGCCCAATTGTTACTAGAAGGAAAACTCCATAAACCAGGTGTTTTTGCTGTGGAAGAAGCACTCCAAACAGATTTATTTGAAGAAGTAATGCAAAGCCGAGGAATTAAAATCAATCACAGTTGGTTATAATCCAATACGCTTGGATTAAGCAAAGCGCAACCCAACAAAAGCCCGGAAATGTTGGGTTTAGTTCCTCAGCTCCTAAAAGCTTCAGATAGGTTTAACTGAACTACAGGTAAAAATTAATATACCCTGCGGTAGAAGGAAGAACTGTACCTAAACACTTAGGATGCCTGTGAGTCTTAAATATTGAATGTATTTATACATGACCAAGGCTCATTAGGAAAACTAGGAGTATTATTCCATGCAAAAAATTCGATTAACTTTAAAAAAAGCGTTACGCTCAAGCTTTTTGGTTGTTTGCTTGATGGTTTCTATCAGCTTATCAGGTTCATTTCTATTCGTTCAGCAAACTAGTTATGCAACTACTCTTGAAGAATTGAAGCTAATACCTCCACAGTTTAAACCAAATTCTGAAGAAAAAATTAATCGTGCTAACGAATACGACCCAGGTGTTGGTATTCAAGAAGAAGAAAGACAAAAAGCTTATGAGCAAGCGATAAAAGATTCAAAGAATCTTAATACTATAGAAAAAACTTACGAAAGAAATTTGAAGGCTGAACAAGAACAAAATCCCCCAGAAACTTTTGGTGAAAAAGCGAAAGAGGTTATTGACAAGGTGACAGGTAAATAGAGAATATAGACCTAAGAATACCCTCACTTAGTAGATTTGGTGAGTAATATTAAAAGCCTCTATATGGTTTGGAATCATAGGTTTATCAAATTAAATTGTAGGATGTGTTATCACTGTATCGTAACGCACCCTACAATTTTTTTATTCAAATTCATCAATTGTGTCGGGAGGAGTGGTCTTTCTGCGATTAGCAAAATTGCGCTCATACCACTTCATTAATGGAGTTGCACTAATGCCATGAATAATCACAGAAGCAACAATAGTGGTATAAGTTATCCAAGCAATTTGTTCGGCAGCTTCACCTTTTAAGCCATTACCAAAAGCATAGGCGAGATAATATAAAGAGCCGACACCGCGAATACCAAACCATCCAAATAACCAACGAGTTTCTGCATGAAAGGTTCGGCGGCGTGAGTCTAAAGGTCTTTTACCTATAGTACTAATCCAAACTCCTATAGGTCTAATTATTAAGAATAATAAAATTATTACTAGCAAAGATTGCATAGCATAATTGAGTATTGGCTTTAGCAACAATATTGAACCCAATAGTAAAATTGTTCCAACCTCCAGCAGCTTTTCAACTTGCTCAATAAATTCCAATTGGGCTAGTGGTTTTTCAGGATTTTTGTAACTGCGTTGGACAACTAATCCAGCTACAAATACTGCCAAAAATCCATAGCCATTCACCATTTCTGTTAAAGAATAAGTTATAAGAATTGTGCTGATAGCAATAAAATCTTCCATTAACTTATCGGCAGGACGGCGTTTTTGAATTTTATTTTCAATCCAAACTATAGATTTGGCAACAACAATCCCCATAATAATGCCAACTGCGATCGCCCAAATTAAATCAACTGCAATCCACTGTTTAAACCAGTTACCCCAGTTGTCATCTTTTAAGGCATGAAGACCAAAATAAACGAAGGGGAAAGCTAAAGCATCGTTTAACCCACCTTCAGAAGTTAAACCAAATCTCAACTCATCTTGGTCATTTATATCAGTCAATTGTACTTCTGATGCTAATACCGGATCGGTCGGTGCAAGAATTGCTCCTAATAAAATTGCTTCTCCCCAACTCATCCCTAAAAATAATTTACCCACAACAGCCAGAGCAAAAATTGAAATGGGCATCAAAAATACAATCAATCGCACTGTAATATCCCAAACCCCCAACCTTAGAGGACGGACAATTCTTAAACCGCAACTAAACACAGAAATAATTACTACAAGTTCTGTTATTTTTTCCAGTAGTTCGGCATTAAAAACTTCATCTCGACGTAATTGAATCAGTCCAAAGGCATAAGGGCCTAGAAAAATACCAACTATGAGGTAGATAATGGCAAAAGAAAGAGGTAGGCGAGCAATCCAACCTGACCCTAATGTTACCATCAGCAGAAGTAGACCAATTACAAATAGGTCAATAATATAGATATCTACCATATAGCGATTTGTATAAAATTAGGCGTTACTTTGTAAGCTTAATTGCAATAGTTTTTTATTAGCATTACCTATGGGCAGATTTTCTGGAATGAAGGATTAGAGATTTAGATGCGCCACCAAATTAGAAAAAAAGGGAATAGATAAAGCAATTTTCCTTTGGGACTTCCAAGAAATAAATTATCTATTTTGTGGGGTGGGCATCTTGCCCGCCTTAAATCTGGGACGGGTGGGGACACCCATCCCACAAGAAAATTTGGGATGTTTTTTTATTTGGAAATCCCTTTGCATTAAGTACAAAGCTACAATTTTTGAGGTATGAGGCAGGAGATAGAAACATCTTTATATTTGATGCGTGAGTCTTGTATTTTCTATCTCACTTACTTGCAAACGCCTGTAAGTAAGTTGGCACAATAAAATCAAACTATGTAAAAAAAATCAACTAGGCTAAAATCCTTATGCCTGTTGCCTTATCCCAACGACAATTATTTACACCCACTTGCTTAAATTTAGCATTAGCTTCGGCCAACCTAGACATCGCACTTCGATTCTTCGCATCTGCCCTTAAAACAATGGGATGTAGCACGCAAATATGATAACAGCACACAGGTGTACTACTTTTTCACTCAGATATGGTTTTTTAGTACAAATATACTATAATAGATATAGCGTCCACAAAGCCTAATTAAATGCCTAACGGCTGTGTGAAAACCTTCTGGAAGATGGATTCAAGGGTTAGTTCGATGATGAAGCATTACATTCTCAACCTCAATCCGACTGCCAAACATGAATGGGATCGGTGTATTTTACGCGATCCGCTAACTGCCAAACGCCCAGACATTGCTAAACTAATTGCTGAAGCGGTTGGTGCTGATACAGGCAGTTATTTGGTAAGCGTGAATATCGAAGTTCAAGTTTTGCAGCAAGCCGCAGTCCCTCAAGCAGAACAACTCTCGCTTTCGTTTCCAGAGGTGAGTGTGCAGTCACAACCACAACTGCGGGAAGCGGCTTAATGCGATCGCTTGAAACATCTGCATAATCAATTTAGTGTAGCTAAATTGAGAGCAAGATTAGCGTAGCTTGCCGCCGTAGGCATCGCTCAATAACTCATATCATTCAACTAGACAACGCAAGACAAGGGGTTTCCAAAAAACAAATTATCCAAAATGATTTATAGGGGATCTTGGACAAGATCCCCTAATTCCAGCGTGTACTAGAATGTGTGGGACAAAAGTTGAGCAATTTGCTGATTAATAGTTGCAACATCAAAACGCCGACTAGCAGTAGTCCTGGCATTATTAGCTATAGTTGCAGTTATTTCCGTCTCCTGAAGACAGGTGATTATTACCTGTGCAAGTTCCTGGGGTTCTCCTGGTGTCACTAGAAAACCATTAAGTCCATGTTCTACTAATTCCATTACACCCCCAGCTTTTGCTGCAACTACAGGTTTTCCACATAGCATCGCCTCAACAATCACTCTACCAAAGGGTTCTGGGGAAGTAGAGGTATGTGCCACCAAGTCACAAGCTGCCATTAACTGGGGAATATCTGAACGAAATCCTAAAAATTGGACGCGGTTTTCTAGTCCCAGATCGGCAACTTGTTGATGTAATTGTTTTACATAATCTTGTTCGCCAAACAGTGCATCCCCCACTAAAATTACTGTCACCTCTGGCGGACATTTGGCAAGAGCATCAATTAAAATATGCTGTCCTTTCCAAGGTGCAAGACGGCTAAAGTGTCCAACTACAAATTTTCCTTGCAATCCTAACTTTTGCTGTAATTGATTAATGTCAGATTCATCAGTTTGATAAATTTTTGGATCAAAGCCGTTATAGACAACTTCGACTATATCCGAGCGTCCTCCCGCTTGAATAAAGGCTGTTTTACTAGCTTGGGAATTAGCAATTACTAATGAGGCACAACGATTAGCTAAGTTAATCGCAATGCGAAGATTAGTTTGGCTAAAATGTTCTGTGGAAAGAATATCATGTAAATGATAAACCAGAGGACGACGACTAAAAAAACTTGCTAATGCTCCGACAACTAATGCTTTCTGAGTGTTGGCATAAATTAAATCGTATTCACGCGCTTTTTTTATTACTTTAGTAATCAAAGGTGCAAGTTGTTTTAAACTCTTTAATCCTTGTGCCAAACTGCTTTCTTTGCGAACTTGGATTGTTTGAGTTGCGAGAACTTCTACTGGGATATGATTTTGCTGTAGTAAATCTTTAAATTGTCCATCTGCAAATAAACCTACTAAAGCGCGATGAGAGTATGGTTTAGCAATATCAATTAAACATAATTCTGCACCGCCGGGTTTACCACTTTGGTCTAAGAAAAAAATTCTCATAAAACTTCCTTATAATACAATACGATTCAGACGCGATAAATCGCGTCTCTACAAAGCAATTTTCGCGTCTCTAGTTTAATTTAATAGAACATTTCGCACTTGTTGAGCAATTTGATTCCAGTCGTAGTGTGTAGTCGCGTACTCACGACAGGCTTCTCGTGAAGGTGTGGGAATGTTTCCCAAAAGCACTTGTTCTAATTTTTCAGCAATAGCTGAGGCTTCTGTTGAAGTCGTAATTAAATCAGGTGAAAACTCTGACAAAATTTCTGGCATTCCGCCAACTGGGGTACATAAAACAGGAGTACCACAGGCTAGAGATTCGACTATTACTAATCCAAAGCCTTCAAAAGATTGACTAGGCATTATAGTCAATTCCGCAGCTTGATAAGCTATAGGTAATTGCTCATCAGGGAGAAAACCTAAAAATTTAATGTTGTCGTCTAATCCTAATTCTGTAGCCTGTTGTTGTAGTGCAGCTTGGATGTGACCACGACCTGCGATCGCTAGCCAAACATCTGGTATTCTGGGCTTAATTATAGCCAAAGCTTGTAATAATTTATCAACTCCCGTTCGATGCACTAAACGGCGCGATGTAAATATAATCCGGCGATTATTTGGCCAGCCTAGCTGTTTACAAGCCTCCTGGCGTGATAAATTTGGCTGAAACCAGTTGATATCAACTCCACCGGGAATAATATTAATTTTGCTCCACGGTACTTGATATTGATCATGTAGAATTTTACCAAATGCTTTGCTTAATACAATGAAGCGATCGCAGCGATTATATGTGTTTTTTTCTATTAGGTGATGCTTAATCAAAAGACTAAGATTCTTATTAACTACCTCTTGTTGACTTTCAGAAGCCCAAGGGCCATGAAAATTAAAAGTAACTGGTACTCCCTTTGGTAAAATATCTAAAAGTGGAAAGCTATATAATGCAAAGTGTAGATTAATGGCATCTGGTTTATTTGTTCTTGTTTTCTGAAAGTTTGTGCGAATAGACCATAATCTTTGCCAAATAGCGCTATCGGGAGAAGCCAAGTTAGTTAGCTTAATCGGTAAATTTAGTTCAGTCTCTGGTAGACCAACTCCGCATAATTCAACCTGGTCTTTATTGGCTGCTAATTTATGAGTTAGTTCATATATATATCTTTCTAATCCTCCAGGATTTTTGGGAAACCAGCCTAATCCCAATGTGAGAATAGATGCAGATGATGAAGCTAAGTCTTCTGGTTTATTTTTCACTAATATGTCTCCTATAAATATATGAAAACAGTAGGATGTACAACTGTAAGTCCCTACAGTATGTTCCAAAGATTAATTAATAGAATTTCCAAATCCACATTCCCAATAAGATTTTTATATAGAACACCAATTTATAAACTATTTATATGTCAACGTCAACAAGGGATAAAACCTTGTGTTTTTATAAACTACATAATACCGATTAGGATATATATGATACTTGTCAATTGACAAGGGTAAATGCTAGATATAGAGAGCCAAAAATCACTATAAATTAATAATTGTAAAAATATCATGTATTAATATTTACCATTTTTGATTATCAAACAGTAGCTATTAATACCTTCAAGAAGGTTTTATAGATATTGGCTGAGAAATTAAATAATAAAATGGTTTTTATAAAGATAGTGTAAAATTATCGCTCACTTATAATAATTATATTTTTTACTGATTTCCCAAAAAATGATTGTATATGAATAATTAAAAGCTAAAAAACTATATGATAAATAAATTAATGACGAAGTTAGGAAAACTCCGTCATAAGCTTAATCAGCACATCAAAAAATTATCTAAACTTAGATATTTACAAAAAAGTAAAACCTTCAGCTTTTTACTCAGTTTGACTGTTGGAGTCATTGTTACTACCCTTGGAATTACAACAGACTGGGCAACAACAGAAACACCCACGCTTACATACAAAACATCGTGGACAAGTAATTCTATTGATAATACAAATCTGCTGGTACAAAACAATACTGAAACACCCACGCTTACTTACAAAACATCGTGGATAGGTAACACTATTGGTAGTGGAAATCTACGGGTACAAAACAATATTGAAGCAATGTATGTTTCTCCTGATGGCACAGTTTATACCAACAGCCATTGGGATGAGGCGGGAATGGAGGCAGCCATATATAAAGATGGTAAGGTTATTGGTGCTATTGGCGATACTCACGGCTGGAGTCGTGGAGGTGGTATCGCTGTAACAGCAAATAGTAAATATATTTACCTTGCCATGACTCAGGGATCGAAGGGGAAAACTGATGAAGATTACCCCCCTGAAGGTACAAGTTGGCATTGCGTTAGACGCTATGATTTGTCGGGAAAACCTGCACCGTTTCCTGAAGGGCGTGGCTGGGATAAAAGTATGTTAATTACCAGCGCAAAAAGTGAAGTTACTGGATTAGCAACAGTAGGAAGCGAGTTGTATGTGAGTGATTTTGCTGCTAACCGCATTCGTGTCTATGATACTGATACGATGAAGCAAGTACGCAGTTTTACCTTTGTTAATCCAGGAGCAATAACTGTTGATCCACAAAAAAATCTGTGGATTATTCAAAGCAAAAATGGTAGTAAACCCGCCAAAATTTTACATTATTCCCAGAGTGGAAAGCAATTGCCCGAACAGATTGCAGATATCGTTGAACCAACTGCGATCGCAATTGATCGTCAAGGTAAGCTGTTAGTGGCAGAAAATGGCCCGCGTCAGCAAATATTGATTTATGACATCAAAGATCAGCCAGTACAGACGGGTAGTTTTGGTTCTAAGGGTGGTATCTACACAGGAGTTACTGGTGAAATTGGAGATTTGAAGCTTTACGGACTTACCGGAGTTGGTGCAGATGCTTCAGGTAATATCTATATAAATAGTAATGGTTTCAACAAATCGGGAACAGATTTACGGAAATTTTCGCCATCGGGAAAACTAATATGGCGATCGCTAGGATTGATATTCGTCGATAATGCAGATGCCGATCCTAAAACTGATGGTGTAGATTTATTCACCAAACAAGAACACTATCTCATGGATTACAGTAAGCCTGCTGGTAAGCAATGGACTTACAAAGCTTACACCTTAAATCCTTTCAAATATTCTCAAGATCCACGTCTACATACATCACCCGATGGAACCTTTGTGCGCCGCATCCAAGGAAAGCCGTTCTTGTTCCTCACAGATATGTACAACAGCTTCCTGCAAATATATCGTTTTAATCCAGACAAAGACGGAAAAATTGCTATTCCAGCCGGAATGTTTGTCGGTAGCAATGGCGCAGACAAACCATTTTTAGCCGGAAATTGGCCGCCAAATCAACCACAAAAAGGCGAATGGATCTGGCGCGATCGCAACGGTAATGGCAAATTTGAAAAGAACGAATATGATACCAGCAAAGATTATCCTTATATCGGCGGATGGTGGGTAGACAGCAAAGGAGATGTTTGGAAAGCTTTGCGAACAGAAGATGGCATTCGCCACTATCCTTTACAGGGAATAGATGCTAAAGGCAACCCCATCTACAACTATGGTTCGATGGAAAAGCAAACTACTCCCAGAATATTTAACGACTTGCGGCGGCTCGAATATTTCCCTGAAACAGATAGTATGTATTTGTCAGGTTTCACAGTAGATCACCCCGCCTTCGGTGACGATACTGGAGTTGCTGGATCTGAAATTGCCCGTTTTGACAATTGGAGTAAAGGAAATCGTACTCCCAAGTGGCGAATTGTGATTCCCTACGACACCACTGGCAAACGCGAAGTGTCTACAGCAGCCATGAGTGTGGCGGGCGATCGGGTATTTGCCGTGACAGTCAAAACCGCAGAGGTATATGTCTATAATGCCAAGACGGGAGCGCAAGTACAACAGTTAAAACCAGGCCCAGAAGTTGGCAGCGAAAGTGGCTGGATTGATATACCTTATGGTATCCGCGCATTCCGTCGTTCAAATGGCGAGTATCTGGTATTTGTAGAAGAAAACTGGAAAGGAAAAGTGATTATGTATCGGCTAGCAGGTTGAGTATTTACTAGCTGATTTGCAATCTTGGTTAAAAGAGCAAAGAAATTAAACTATCTCTTGCAACTTTTGACTAAGATACATCGCAATTCCTTTCTCGTAGTAAGCAGCTTCATTAATAAAAATAGGATAAACAGTAGACTCTCCCTCATAGAAAATATCTTTTCCTGCAAAAGTCAGAAACATTGGATCGCCTGGATTCAGAGGTTCATAGTCTCTAAACTGAAGCTGGGGATGAATCATGGCTTGAATCTCCCCACTTTGCAGCCCGCCGTAAGCATCGCTTCTCGGATAATCGATAGTCTCAATATATTGATAGAGTGTAAGCTGGCTGCTTGTCTGCGGAATATTACCTTGATTGCACCCTTCAAAATAGTCTAAAATTGCATAAATAAGCTGCTCTGTTTGCTGAAATAATTCGGCATTTAAAATATTCTGAGCCACAGCACCAACTTCGATAACAAAACCCAATTCGCACAAAGAACGAAGAAAACCACCTTCTTTAGATTGCTGATTTACAAAAATCTTTACCATCGGATTGATAGAACTTAAATAAGCAGCTAACCGAAGTAAGAAAGGATTCAGATCGCAAAAAATCAGACTTAACCCCATGTTGGCAGTTGTGCTGTGCAAATCAACAATTACATCTACAAATGGCTGATTTTGCGGTTGCAGTACTTGTTGGATTGCTTTCGCGCGCGTATCTTCATAACTTGAGAGTTGAGGATTTTGTAAACCTTGATTGGTGAAGCAACGGTTTAAATCTCTGTCAATGTATCGTTTACCTTCTTCAATAGCTTTAAGATTGCCAAGTAATGGCAGAGTTTCAAAAGTTGTCCTGTTGATTAAATTTGGATACTGCTGAAACTTTTTGACTAGATATACTCCTGTTAACTCATTACCGTGGTTTCCTCCAACGATCGCAACTCGTTTAATCTCACTCATAACAACCTCACTGTCTCCCCGACGGTTATTGAGAATAGTGCAAGATACAAGATAGAAGTATAACTGCTGCTGACTAAATCTTGTAAAAGACTGACGCGAACGCTCCATGTTCGAGCCAAAATGTGATAACTGTTAAGCTGTTAGCTTTAGCACAAAAGGGGTGAAAATTTATGGAGTATAATTTTCAAGCACTCGCTGAACTTTACAAAAACGCCCTCCTCAATGACGTACTCCCATTTTGGGAAAAATATTCTCTCGATTGGCAACAAGGCGGCTATTTCACTTGCCTAGATCGCGAGGGCAAAATTTATGATACAGACAAATTCATCTGGCTGCAAAACCGCCAAGTATGGACTTTTTCCATGCTTTACAACCAGCTAGAAAAACGCGAAAACTGGCTAAAAATTGCCAGCAATGGCGCTAATTTTCTTGCCCAACATGGTAGAGATAGTGATGGTAACTGGTACTTTGCTCTCACCCGTGAAGGAAAACCACTGGTTGAGCCTTACAACATCTTTTCTGATTGCTTTGCAGCGATGGCATTTAGTAAATATGCACTTGCTGGAGGCGAAGAATGGGCAAAAGATGTGGCAATGCAGGCTTATAACAACGTTTTACGCCGTAAAGATAACCCGAAAGGCAAATATAATAAAACCTATCCCGGCACACGCCTGATGAAATCATTGGCTGTACCAATGATTTTAGCCAACCTGACTCTAGAAATGGAATGGCTGCTACCAAAAGAAACCCTAGAAAATGTCCTAGCTGAGACTGTCCGTGAAGTGATGACCGATTTTCTCGACCCAGAACGGGGACTAATGTACGAAAATGTTGCCCCTGACGGTTCCCACATAGATTGTTTTGAGGGACGGCTAATTAACCCTGGTCACGGTATCGAAGCTATGTGGTTTATCATGGATATCGCCCACCGGAAAAACGACACCAAAACTATTAACCAAGCTGTTGATGTGGTGCTAAATATCCTAAATTTTGCTTGGGATAGCGAGTACGGCGGATTGTATTACTTTATGGATGCAGACGGTCATCCTCCACAACAATTGGAATGGGATCAAAAATTGTGGTGGGTTCACCTAGAGTCTTTGGTCGCATTAGCAATGGGCTATCGCCTAACAGGGCGTGAGGTATGTTGGGAATGGTATCAAAAGATGCACGATTATACCTGGTCACACTTTGCCGATTCAGAGTACGGTGAGTGGTTTGGCTATCTCAATCGACGAGGGGAAGTATTGTTAAACCTCAAAGGTGGCAAATGGAAAGGATGTTTTCACGTACCGCGTGCATTGTATCTTTGCTGGCAGCAGTTTGAGGCATTAAAGTAAGTTTAGCTATCTCAGCAAGCAGATTTTTCTAGCTAACCACTTAGCTAGGATTTATTGGAATTGAAAGTTTATTTGAAGTAAATGCACTTTATAAGAATCTATATAAGGAGATAACTATATAGGACTTAGGCACGGGTAAGGAAAACGAACCACAGAGGGCGCAGAGGTCACGGAGGAATGAGAGTTTTAGAGGGTTTTGGCGTAAGTCCTACTATAATGTGCTGAAAATCAAGAGTCAAAGCCACTTGCCATCTGAATTAAAGCTTTAATTTTGTTTTAATTACCACCTCATCTCTAAAGCCTACTAACACTGCTGTTCCATCCTTAACGAAAATTGGGCGTTTTAGCAGCATTGCATCGTTAGTAAATGCGTCAATCCACTGTCGCTCAGTCCAAGTCTTCTTTTCATCCCCTAAAGCTCGATAAGACTGGCCGGAGGTATTTCGCATGGGAGCAGAACCCAAAGACTTCATCCAGTTTTCGATCATCTCACTGTTGGGTGGAGTTTCTTTAGTATTGATGAATTCATATTCAATGCTATTGCTTTGGAGCCATATCAGAGCTTTTTTACAAGTGCCGCAGTTGGGAATTCCGTAAACTTGAATGGACATAAAGTAGTTA
The DNA here is from genome assembly GCF_009873495.1 of Nostoc sp. ATCC 53789. GTDB lineage: Bacteria > Cyanobacteriota > Cyanobacteriia > Cyanobacteriales > Nostocaceae > Nostoc > Nostoc muscorum_A. The sequence goes on from NZ_CP046703.1 coordinate 5,607,316, forward strand.
AGCAATAATTACCATTTTTATACATAATATAGCGGTTCTTGCTTGGGTGCAGTACAGTTTTTACCTCTCTCCAAACCTCTCACCTAAAAGGAGAGATGCTTTGAATCTTACTCCCCTTCCCTTGAAGGTAAGGGGCTGGGGGTTAGGTCTGTATTCCATGCAATTGGGAACCGCTATATAATCGATGTAACCCTTATTTTCAGTTTTTTTGAAAGTTTATATTTTACTTCTTGTGGGTGCAGAGAGTTTATGAGAGTTTTGAACAGCAAGCACTACCCAGCCAAGATAAAATAAGGAAAATATATTATGGTATATGCACAATCTGTAGTTTTAATAGCATTAATATCTCTGTATTCGTTAAGCACGTAAAATTTAGGTCGGTTATTACCCACATTAGTCTGATTGTTATTAGTCAGAATGAAGTGGTGCAATAGATTGCACTCTTACCAAAGCTAAATATAGAGGTAAACTATGTTTCCTTTTTGGGGTAATCCTTGCTATGGAAGCGAACCTATTTCGCACAAAGCTAGCTTAGAGCGGAAATTAAAATTCTTGATTTGGATACGAGATGATTTAGAGTCTAAACTGGCTGGCATTAATGCTTCTATTGATACCATTCGGCAGCAAATAGAACGCTCAGACTCAGCTACTTAGAATTTAATTTTTGCAGAGATTTGTATTTCAAACGACATGCTTTAATTTTATGCTTCGATAGTTGATCGGGAGCGATGTCTACGACGGGCTACGCCTACGCCTTGCAGAAAACCTTAAAAACAAGACGTAGACGCATAAAGTTTGTCATTAGACATCGCTCAATCTGCCTTTGCCGTTAGTTACAGTTTGGGTGGGTTGAGTGACGGGAACCGTTACAACTATAGGAACTTGTGAAATAGATTTTTTACTCGTACTCCGCTTTCGGTTAGAGCCACCTGCTTTTGAATACTCCATGCTGTTTTTGCCGTAGACAGTTGCAACTGCACTAAGCATCCTCTCAGATAGTTCCGAGAGTCCTCTATCCATCTGATTCATCGTCTTACGAGATTCCTCAAGATGAGACAGCAGGGTATTATGGGCTTCTAGCGTGGCGCGGGTATTATCAATGAAGCGGGTATAAGCTTCAATTGTTAATCCGTGCCCTAAATCCAAGTTCTCATTAATGGATTTAAGCAGTGCAAGACGGCGTTGAGCTTTGTCTACAGCCGCAGAACCGCGAGTTTTTAAAGACATGGTAGATACTTCTTGAATAGTTCTATCTCAACATAGCGGAATGCCTTTCTACGTGAGATGAGTAATTTTGTGGATTTAATTAAGAGTTAATTTTGAGAGTTTATCTGTATTTTTACTAATCTATCCATCTGTATTTGCTTATTGTTTCGGGATGAACTCAATCATTTATGTAACAGCGTCCGCCGAAATAGCAAATGCTGTCGCTGAAATAGTAAATGTAGTCGCTGAAATAGCAAATGTAGTCGCTGAAATAGCAAATGTAGTCGCCGAAATAGCAAATGTAGTCGCCGAAATAGCAAATGTAGTCGCTGAAATAGCAAATGTAGTCGCTGAAATAGCAAATGCTGTCGCCGAAATAGCAAATGCGATCGCTGAAATAGTAAATGTAGTCGCTGAAATAGCAAATGCGATCGCTGAAATAGCAAATGTTGTCGCCTGTTATAGAAGAGTGAGTGCGTTAGCGTTCCGCAGGAAAGGTATCGCTTTACAAAAAACCTCAAAAATAAAGCGATCGCTAGAATGCCCTATCTCTTCACGGCAATGGATGTATAATTACAAATCCTGAAACGTAGATAATTATTTCTCCCCTTTCCCTGACTCTTCTGGTCATAATGAGGCTTGCACAAGTGTGATAATTGGTGAAAAAATTGATCGCGAGAGCCTAATCAGGTATTCTCGTTTGCAAGGGACGCACGAGGAAATCAGTGAAAGTTTTAGTTGTAGGTAATGGAGGGCGCGAACACGCTCTGGCATGGAAACTGTTGCAATCTAAGCAAGTTGAGCAAGTTGTCTGTGTACCAGGGAATGGGGGAACAGCAAGTATGGAACGTTGCCAGAACTTGCCCCTAGCAGTAGATGATTTTGAAGACATCAGCCGATATGCTCTAGAACATGGCATAACTCTAGTAGTAGTTGGGCCAGAGGTACCTCTATCTAAGGGAATCACAGATTACCTTCAAGATAAAGGATTGATGGTATTTGGCCCAGTCAGAGCGGGAGCGCAAATTGAAGCGAGTAAAGCTTGGGCAAAAGCCCTGATGCAAGAAGCAGGGATTCCGACGGCGCGGGCGGCGGTATTTACGGAGGTAGGAGCAGCAAAATCTTACGTCAAATCTCAGGGAGCGCCTATTGTCGTTAAAGCTGATGGCTTGGCAGCTGGTAAGGGTGTGATAGTAGCTGAAACAGTTGCACAGGCAGAAAGTGCTGTTGATGCAATTTTTCAGGGACAATTTGGTAGTGCTGGTGAATTTGTCGTCATTGAAGAATGTTTAATTGGGCAAGAGGTATCAGTTTTAGCATTAACGGATGGGTTAACGATTCGTCCCTTGCTACCCGCTCAAGACCATAAGCGAATTGGTGAGGGCGATACAGGCGAGAATACTGGTGGTATGGGAGCATATAGCCCAGCACCCATTGCGACACCAGAGTTGATGGCACGGATTCAAACAGAAGTCTTAGAAAGAGCGATCGCAACCTTACGAGCTAAAGGCATTGATTACCGGGGTGTGCTGTATGCTGGCTTAATGATTGCACCCGATGGCGACTTGAAGGTTTTGGAATTTAACTGTCGCTTTGGCGATCCAGAAACCCAGGTGATTTTGCCATTATTAGAAACACCCCTAGAAGAGTTACTTCTAGCCTGTGTACAACAGCGATTAAGTGAATTACCGCCCATTGCTTGGAAAAAAGGAACATCTGCCACTGTCGTTGCCGCTTCAGGTGGTTATCCCGGAGAATATGAGAAAGGTAAGGTTATTACTGGCATTAACAACGCAGAGGTAACAGGAGCAACTGTATTTCATGCAGGTACAAAATTAAACCAGCAACAAGAAGTTGTGACAGATGGGGGTCGAGTATTAAATGTGACTGGAATCGGAGAAAATTTTGAGCAAGCGATCGCCCAAGCCTACGCAGGGATCAAATATATTCAGTTTGAGGGCATATATTACCGGAGAGATATTGGTCATAAAGTGGTGAGTGCGAAGTAGGAAAACGAACGCTATAGTAAGCGATCGCATTGAACATATATGAGGACTTACACAAAGCTAGACGCTGTAGGGGCAATTCATAAATTACCCCTATTGCTATTTATTATTTGCGTAAGTCCTGGAAAGATAGTATTTTGAACTGCCTGTGCCACACCTTGACAGATAGTCTAATGAGGCTATTGCCACTCGGTTGAAGACGTGACATCGGCGGATGGAGAAACTGAAACTTTGAGTTTTCTATGGAATGCAGGGACGATCACCCTGATTTACGGATTTAGAATTGCTCGGTTTCTTTTAATTAGGCGCTCTTACCCCATTTTGTCCCAATGCAGAATAGTCTCTGGGTGGGAAGAGGCTAGCTTGACCATTTACATCATACTTAAATCCTTTGACAGGAACAATTTGCTTGAACGTAATCCCTTGAGCGGGAGCGGGTGATATTCTTGGGTTTCTCCCATAAGCATCTGTATAGATTACTGAATTTGCAGAATCGCTAAATGCAAGACCAGAAAAGTGAGTTTCTATTTGAGTTGTTCCTCGGAAGGGCGATCGGGGGTCGTCCCATTCTACTTTGCTACCAGCGGCTAATGTTTCTTCGCAAATTAGAGTTGTAGAAAGAGGATGTGTCGGGTCGTAGCAGCTATTCACAGTCCTATTGATCTTCGTTGTGGTAGATGGATCATAAAAACGGGAAGGATTTGTGACCTTAAAGTAAAAACTTTTTTCAGCAAAGCCAGTAAGCCAATATTCACTATTTCTTGTATTTACATCTGCCGTTTTTTGATCAACTGTCCCACGCTGGTAACAACCAGCAGTAGGAATGGCGCGATGGGCATCACCATAGGGTTGATTCGTAGGGGAGGGAGTAATACCAGGATTTACCGATAAGTTACACAAAGAAGTTTCAGGTTCTTTAAATTCTCCGGCAGCACCAAATAAAGCAAAATGCTTGAAATTGAAAGGTTCAAGCCCATCACATTTACCAGATGCAAACATTTCATGGGCTGTATTTACTAGCGCATCCGGCGAATGTGTACCCATGTGCAGTTTTAAGCTCACGTCGCAGGATTTAATTAAACTGGTGTTGCTTTCATCGAACATCTGCCAATTGTTGGCAACAAGAACCTTATGACCAAAGTGATCTTCATTTCTATGAAGAGATGGATTAGATGGATTATTAGTTGCTAGTTGCTCATTTACATAGCCAAAAGCTGGCATCCCTGCAATATTAAATACCTCTGAACTGAGCGGATCGTCGCCATGCTCGTGACCGTAGGTACAATACGTATTTGTTTCAGGGTTGAAATCTACAGGCGGATGCCATGTGGGGTAGACTTTGCTATCCTCGGCCTTGGTAAAATAAGTATCATGCATCCACTTGGGGCATTCCCATGTTTTGCCAGGAGACCACAGCCCATAGGATTTGGCCAGAATCTGAGAACTGTCTGGCAGTTGGTTTTGTGTTCGTATCGGTCTGCCAGAAATAGGAATAACAGGCGAACCTTGGTTTACATTATTGGATTGGATTTTTTGTATCTCGTCAATTTTTTGCTCTGTATCCTTTGCCCAGAAGGCAAACCAATTAAAGCGCATAGAACGGTTAGAGCCTGGAAACCTAATGACCAGGTTTTGTTTTCCTTTTGCAAGGCTCTTATTCAAAGGACACGGAACTGTACGATAGTTTGACAGAGAACCAGTGCTGTTGATAGTACAGGTTCCCACCACAGTGCCGCTAACTGAACCTAAGCGCACTTCAACGCTGTTTGTCCCAGAAGGTAAAGCGATACGCAGCATCAATGCCTCTACACCACTACCTAAGTCAAGGTTGTTGTATATTGCATAGTTACCATTGGCGGTGTTGGTTAGTTCCTGGGTTTGCTCTGTATACCCAATATCAAAAGGATTTTCGCTACGCTCCCAATAGTCTCCCCAGGCTGTGTTTAGTCCAGAACGAAACGATGAGTTGAGAGCATCTACACGCTTAAATACAGGCCAAGGTGCCGATGCGCTCGACGGAATAGTCAATGTGCTGGTAGCCGCTACAACCTTCAGTGGCTCCAAAACCGGAATATTTAATACATGACTAATGCCGGATAAACTCAGTAGTAACAGTAACGTAATAGCAGTGTGCAGAAAGAATCTGCTTAATTTATAGTTCACATCATTTATCCTCCGAAATTAAACGGCGTTGCTGAATCAAAAGATAAATCAACTAGCCGCAGTTAACATGCTGCTAGTTATTACATCTACTAATGACTCTTGAAATATGCTAGAGATAATAGATTAGAAATCTAACTAACAACCTCAGTATTTATTCGGCTTAGAAAATTTTCGAAATGTGATTACTTCAAAATGCGATGACTATCACTCTTCCATTAATCTAGGCTAGGCATCTAGGCAAACACATCTAAAATATTGACGAGCCAGAATGAGATTGTAATTCACCGAGATCCTTATTAGATATGGCTTTCGACAAAATAAATCTTCCTATTCTCCAATACTCTGCCAATTTACGAGGGTTCAACGCCCGTAGAAACGGGATGAATAATTGAGTGCTTGAGCAAATTCCTAGTAGAGTCAAGTAGCTTCATAAATATCTGTTTTAATATCCTGCTCAATGGTACTTTTACATAAATATTCGTCAGATACATTACCATAATCAATCTTCTCACCAGACTGACGACGAAAGCGTTTATTGGAGTCAGGATTTTTATAAGGTATATGTAATACTGAATCGTAACGAAGCTTGGAAATTATATGGAAGTTAACTTGCCGAGCCATCTGCAAGGCATTATAATTTCCAAAAATACCATTTAGTACTAAGTAAGAAAGAGAAATAAATCCGTCTAAGAGGATGTTTGAAAAGTCCTGTTGTTGGTAGCAAAAAGTTTTAGATCCCCCTAAATCCCCCTTAAAAAGGGGACTTTGACTGTGGTTCCCCCCTTTTTTTAGGTGGGTTAGGGGGGATCTAAAAGTGCCTAAAGTCACAGCAAAACACTTTTCAAACAACCTCTAATAACTGGAATAATGAATTAATCAATTTCTGAATTCGAAGTAATTCAGATGTGAAAATTACCTCGACTTTATTCTTGTTCTTACTCCCTTTTGGTTGTCCACCTTTACGTTTCTCTTTGGGTCTCTTTCTCCATCGGCGATCGCTCGAATAATTGCCATCCCAGTAATACCATAGTTTGCGAGAAACGCAAGCCAAAATGCAGGAATATATTGACAACGGAGTTAAATTAGGCTGTTTAATTAATCCGAAAATGCGTCAGGTATAAATCTATCGTCTTGGTAAACCAGTAGAAATACTAGCATCTCCACAAGAATTATCAGGAGAAGATGTTTTTCAAAGATTTATTTTAAATTTGCAAATAATTTGGGGATAAAAATTTTATTTGCGATAACAACTCCGTAACGGCTTACAGCAAACTGTCAATACCATAGAAACTTGTGTTGTTCATAGCATTGACGTAATACTACTTATGGAAACCACCAGCTATTTCTATTGCTGTAAAACTGAAACCGTCCAAAGCCGAGAAATTGTCCGTGGGATTTTTCACCCACTGGAAATGCTGTTACACCTAGTAAGTAGACACCAGAAAAGCTGGGATTACTCACAGGACGGAGGGCGATTGTCACTGTTTGTCCGGGAGTGACAGGCGGATCAAAATTCACAGTAACGGTTCGTGTGTCGCGTTCGTCTGTGACTGGGCCTAGTGTTAGCCGAAATTCTTTGCGCTCGCTCGTTCCGACAAAGGCGCGAGTATCATTAAGATTGTAGGGGATGTTCTCTGTTCCCTCTCTTTGTGCGATCGTTACCTTCTGAAGGGATTCTCCAGCATTTTCCGGCAGGTTGATAGTGAAATAGTAAGTTCCACCCCAAACATTCACATCTTTGTAAGTAGTCCTTGCATTCACAAGTTTCGGCGGTTGGACAAAGTAGACTGTACCATCTCTAAGCTGCACCGCTTCAGTCACCGGAAGCGTTACTCCCCCAATACCGATTGCTAACGAAAGGGTTATCCCAAATAAAGTTGCAACACGCATAATTCAAATATAAAAAACGCACTCATTTCAATTTTAATTCTTTGGGAATGAGTGATTTGGGAATGATGGAAGCTTGTTTTTCCCAATCAGAAGATTTCGTGTACCACCAAGCCCAAGCAATTAAAACTGCTTGCAAGGGAAGCCTGACTACGTGTACCCAAGGTGAATTTGGTATATGTTCAATCTTAATCAGATTAACCGCCATATTAATATTGGCAGGGTAAACAGCAATAAAAAGAGCAAGAAGTCCCCAAGCAGCAGCTTGACTTACAGGCGGGACTAATAAGCCGATACCACCCAAAATTTCATAAAAGCCACTCAGATAAACTAATCCTAAAGGGTAAGGTAGTTGTGGCGGCACAATTTTGACATATTCTCCTGGAACAACAAAATGTGTCACTCCAACCACAATGATAGATATAGCAAGAACTACACGTAATATTTCCTTATACTTATTCATGGTTTTGCCTGATTATATACTTGTCTCTATTACTTCAGTTTGATTTATGGATGTTAATCTGTCTTGAGTCAACAGGAGGAAAATCGGCAAAACTTTTCAAAATACCATTTAATTTAGCCCTTTCAATCTGACTGCTAAAATCTCTTTTTTTCTCTCTGTGTCCTCCGCGCCTCTGCGGTTCAAAAGTCTCTTATTGAACCACAGAGGCGCAGAGGACACAGAGTAAAGAGCTTAAAAAGGAATTTATTGAAAAAAATTTTTACCCACCTTGAAAGGGCTAGTCCTATATATAATTAAGAAATTTATTTAATTGCCCATCATATCTTACAGATACGTGACCGATTCTTTAATCCAATTATTCATAGAAAAATGAGTGATGCTTTTAGCCGACTTTCACCCTTCATCCAAGAATATATTTATCATCATCAGTGGACTGAGTTACGACCAGTTCAAATTGCCGCTTGTCAGGTTATATTTGACACTGATGCTCACTTGCTAGTTACTGCTGCAACTGCTGCGGGTAAAACAGAAGCAGCCTTCCTACCAATTTTGACGTTATTACATACCAACCCTGTTACCACCATCGGCGCATTATATATTAGTCCAATCAAAGCTTTAATTAACGATCAATTTGAGCGTCTTAACGACTTACTCAAAGAAGCAGATATTCCAGTTTGGCACTGGCATGGAGATGTTTCTCAAAGTCGAAAAAACAAACTTTTAAAAAATCCTCAAGGAATTCTTCAAATTACACCAGAATCTCTAGAAAGTTTGTTAATCAACAAAAATAATGATCTCCTTCGTTTATTTGGTGACTTAAGATTTGTCATCATTGATGAAATTCACGCTTTTATGGGTTCAGAACGTGGTTGTCAAATTATTTGCCAATTACAACGTTTAGCACAGTTAACGCGAAAACAACCGCGCCGTATTGGTTTGTCGGCAACTCTTGGTGATTACTCACTAGCTGAAGATTGGTTGCGTTCAGGAACAGATAAGCCAGTGATTACAACGCAAACTGATGGCATAAAACGCCAAATAAAATTAGCTTTAGAACATTTTTATATTACTGATGAAGTAGATGAATCCGAGGCAACAGCTTATGAACAATATATTTTCAACCTCAGCAAATCTCGCAAATGTCTGATATTTGCTAATAATCGCACACGTACCGAATCTGTTATTGCATCTTTGCGACAAATTGCCATAGAACAAGGATTACCAGATATATATCATGTGCATCATGGGAGTATATCTGCTAGCTTGCGGCAAGCTGCTGAAAATGCAATGCGTGAACCCAACAAGCCAGCAGTTACCGCCGCCACTCTAACTTTAGAATTAGGCATAGACATTGGTCATTTAGAGCGAGTTATTCAGTTAGAATCACCCTTATCTGTAGCTAGCTTTTTACAGCGTTTAGGACGTAGTGGTAGGAGAGGCGAAGCTGCCGATATGCGCTTTATCTGTGCTGAAGAAAAACCATTAACAGAAGCTTCTCTACCAGAGCAAATACCCTGGCAGTTGTTACAGTCTATCGCTATCATTCAACTTTATTTAGAGGAACAATGGATTGAACCAATCAGACCGATTAAATATCCTTTGAGTTTGCTTTATCATCAGACAATGAGTATCTTAACAGCAACAGGAGAACTTTCACCTAATGCTTTAGCTAAACAAATTTTTAGTCTGCCGCCCTTTGCTGCTATTTCCAAAGAAGATTTTCAATTATTGCTACATTATTTAATTAATATTGGTCATATTCAGCATACTGAACAAGGTAAATTAATCCTGGGTTTGGCAGGAGAAAAGATTGTGAGAAAATTTCAGTTTTATGCTGTCTTTGCTGAACAGCAAGAATATATTGTTAAGCAAGGTGCAACGGAAATTGGCAGTATCGTCACGCCGCCTGCTGTTGGAAATCAATTTGCTTTAGCTGGCAGAAGTTGGGAAGTTGTAGAAGTTGACTTTAGAAAGAAGACTATTTTTGTTAAACAAGCCGAGGGTAAAGCTAGTATTTATTGGCGTGGTAGTAGTGGCACTATTCACACTAAAGTTTTACAACGAATTCAACAGATTTTGTTTGAAAATACCGAGTACAGCTATTTGCAAAAAAATGCTTTACAACGTTTACGTCAAGTTCGTCAACTGGTACAGAAGATTGGATTAGATAAACAAAATATTGTGCAATTAGAAAAAGGTAAATGCTGCATTTTTCCCTGGATGGGTACGGTTGCTTATCGCACCCTAGAAAGATTACTCAATTCCTACTGTAGAGGATCATTGGAAATTACAAGTATTGGCGGATTAAATCCCTATTATTTCACAATCAAATTAGGCAAAGATAAATTTAAATATCTTTATCCCGAAATTGCTTCATTGTGTGAACAAAGAATTAGCTCAGAAGATTTACTCAGTACTTCAGAAGCACCGGAAATTCAAAAATATGATCAATTTATTCCTCATCCACTTTTACGAAAAGCTTTTGCTAGCGATTATTTAGATATGAGAGAACTCAAGCAGCAAGTGGCGCAGTGGAAAGAATAAATAGAGAATACCTCAAAATGCTCTGGCGATTTCTAATCACCGAGTATATTTGCTATTTTTTATAAAAATCATAAGTAGGTAATCCAGTAACATCAGTTTGGAGAGCAAACAAATCACCAGAGTAGAAACTTGTTTCGATCTCTGCTTGGCTTAGTCCAACTGAAGCAGTGGTAATGTAAAGGGTTTGCAAATTATCTCCGCCAAAAGTACAGCTAGTTGGCAATTGCACAGGTAGCTTTATCCTCAATATCTCTTCACCCTTGGGATTGAAACGAATCACACACCATCCATCCCACATAGCTGACCAGATATGTCCTTCACCGTCTATTGTCAACCCATCTGGATAGAAATATTCATGAGTTAAATCAACAAAAATCCGACGATTAGTAATACTTCCAGTTACTGAATTAAAGTCGTAAGCATATATTTTTTGTTGAGGAGAGTCTGTTAAGTAAAATGTCTTTTGATCGGGACTCCATCCTAAACCATTAGAAATAGTCAATCCCGTTTCCATTAAATGCAATGAACCATCAGTATCATAGCGATAAAGGCTAGCTTGAGGTTTTTCTATAGAACACATTGAACCAAACCAGAAACGTCCTTGAGGGTCACATTTACCATCATTGAGACGGTTATCTGGAAGATTTGCTTCAATTTCCAAAATGGGAGTAACTAAACCTGTCTGAGTGTTGAGGAATGCCAAGTGATGACGCAGCAACATAATTAATCTATCTGCACCTGCTGTTGCGATCGCACTTACCACGTCTCCTACATCAAAAAAGCCCTTTTCCCCCGTAGCAGGATTGAACTGATGCACTCGATGGTTATAAATATCGACCCAGTATAGTAGTTTTCGGATAGAGTCCCAGATGGGGCCTTCACCCAAGCGGGCGCGGGCTTCTAGAACATTGTGGAGTGGATATTGCAACTCGTTCATTTTATCAATCAATAACACCATATAGGCAACAGGAAAAAATTTTATCGAAACAGAATTCAGGAGTCAGGAGCCAGAATTCAGTTGAGTATTTTGTGCTACTGGTGGATAGCGCAGCCTTAGTGAGTCTGCGTTCGCTTTTAGCGTCTCGTAGAGAGCGTCTGAATCCAGGGGTTTAAGACCCCCAATCAAAGATTTAGTGGTGCAATAATTCCGTGGCGGGTCTGAATCCCGCACTGATAGCGTAGCGGTAGAGAGGAACGACCGTCTTCATTCTGACTCCTGTTAGCGGTAGCGGGGCGTTTAGCCCATTCTGACTTCTGAATTCTTCTTCAATCAAATTCAAGTAAAAACTGAAGACGCGATGAATTGCGTCTTCCCCAGGTAAAAGAAAAAATTCTTCCTTTTGGCTAAGTTTGAGATTCCCGACTTCGATAAAAAAGCGTGAATCTTGTTTTTAAACAGCTTGTAAAATCTCGTCATCTACAGAAAAATCTACTTCGGCTTTATCTTTTGCATTAGCCAAATAATCATTTTCCAAAGAGTCTTGCAACCCAGAAATCAAATCATATTCAGGCTGCCAGTTTAATTCTCTTTGCGCTTTATTCACCGAAGCAAAGAAATGCTGCACCCGCATCGGAAAAGCTTTGCGCTTGCCGAAATCAAACTTTTTCGGGTCGTAATGGACGATTTTTACAGCATCGGGTGATTTGCCAGCCGCCACAGCGCTAGCACGGGCTAAACCATCAAAGGTGACAAAGCGATCGCCTGAGATATTATAAATCTGTCCTACGGCTTGTTTATTGCCCAAAACCTGAGTCATTGCTAGTGCCAAGTCTTTTACATGACCTAGCTGGGTGATATGCAAACCATTTCCGGGGATGGGAATCGGGCGATCGCGCACAATTCTGTCAAAAAACCACCCTTCCAACTCATTATAATTACGAGGCCCGTAAATATAAGTAGGACGAATGGAAGTAAAGGGCAATCCCAATTGAGTCAAATAAGCTTCTGTTTCATGCTTACCCTTATGGCGACTTTTGGGATCTACTAAATCTCCTTCGACATGGGGTAGTTGATCGGATTTGAGATACACTCCGGCAGAACTCATATATACAAAATGTTGCACTCGACCTTGAAAAATCTCTGCAAGTGGTTGAGTATCAGTAAGTTCCCGCCCATTATTGTCAAAAATGACATCAAAGCTTTCTTGTGATAACTTTGCTTTTAATTGGGTAGGGTCAGTGCGATCGCCTATAATTTGTCCTACTCCCTGTAAAGAAGGTGCTGCCCGATTTCCACGATTGAACAGCACCATCTCATGTCCTTGTTCCACTAGTAATTGAGTCAAATAGACACCAATGAACCGAGTACCACCCATAATTAGAATTCGCATAAATTCACCTTTTGCATATCAGTTGTCGTTACAGGAGTAGGCAGCGAGGAAGCGAGTGGGAGAGATGAAGGAGCAGAGGAATAATAATGCCCAATGCCCAATGCCCAATGCCCAATGCCCCATACCCAATCTGAGGTTATCATCCATCTGGAACCTCTAACGGAAAAATTGCGTCCTATGTGCTAATCTGGGGCGCTTCCCATTAATTAATCACAAGGGGAAACTTTTCAGTTAACGTCATCAAGTTAGCCTTTGTATCTTCCATTTATTCAAGTTAGCTGTGCCCTTGAAATATGCTCTGGTTCATGAGTGGCTGACACCCAAAGCCACCGGTGGTTCTGAACTCGTTGTCCGAGAAATTTTGAATCACATTGATGCTGATTTGTATGCTCTGATCGATTTTGAATCCAGCAATAAAGAAAGTTATTTATATAAACGTCAAATTGGCAAGACGTTTCTCCAAAACTTTCCATCTGCCCGCAACGGTATACAAAAATACTTGCCTTTGTGGCCTTTGGCAATTGAACAACTTGATTTGCGGCATTATGACGTAATTCTGTCTTCATCTCACGCTGTTGCCAAAGGAATCCTTACCACTCCCGAACAGATGCATATTTGCTACTGTCACAGCCCTATGCGCTATGCCTGGGACTTGACCTTTGATTATCTTCGCTACAGCAAACTGGGTAGTGGCTTACCTGGGTGGGTGACGCGATATTTATTACATCGTTTGCGCCAGTGGGATGTATTGAGTGCCAATCGCGTTGATTACTTCATTGCTAACTCGCAACATACGGCTCGGCGGATTTGGCGTTGCTATCGGCGAGAAGCAACAGTCATTTACCCACCAGTGAATATCGCGGAATTTCCATTTCTGTCTGAGAAAGAGGACTTCTACCTGACAGTTTCCCGCTTAGTGAGTTACAAGCAAATATCGTTGATTGTCAAGGCTTTTAATCAACTAAAACGACCATTAGTAGTCATTGGTACAGGAGATGAAATGAATAAGATTCGCGAGATGGCAAACTCCAATATTCAAATACTGGGATGGCAACCCGATAATGTGGTAAAAAAATATATGTCTAGGGCTAAGGCCTTTGTGTATGCAGCTTGTGAAGATTTTGGGATTGCCCTAGTGGAAGCACAAGCCTGTGGTACACCAGTAATTGCCTACGGTGCAGGAGGGGCTCTCGAAACAGTGCGAGATATCCGCTCTTGTGTAGATACAGGGACAGGTATATTCTTCAAGACGCAAACAGAGGCGGCTTTAGTGGAGGCAGTAGAAAAGTTTGAAGTGTATGAGGGTTCGTTCAGTTCCGAGTATATGCGATCGCACGCCGCGCAGTTCTCACCGCAAATCTTTGCAGATCGTTATCTAAATTTTGTAAACAAGTGCAACGAAAAAGACCGTTTTCGGAATGATGGTCTTGGTTAATGTCTTATTTTTTTAGGCTTTTGGCAATTTTCCCCAGAAGCACATCATTTTGGCTTTAATATTGGGACTATGTGTGGTGTGGATTATTAAGGAGTATGATGACTGCCCAGAGCTCACTCCTCTCCGGCAAGCGAGGCGTACGGCAAGACACTAGAGCGTCTACGCGTACTTTCTTAAAACGCGGTCAAAAAACAAAGACGCCAAAAGTTAAACCCAAAGGTTTATCTTTTCAGGGTTTAAACGGAGAGTTTGCCAAACGACTGTTCGATATAGTGTTTTCGCTGTCGGTATTGATTTTGTTCTTCCCCGTCTACTTAATTTTGGCCTTGCTGATTGCCTTCAGCTCAGAAGGCCCAATATTTTATGTCCAGGAACGGGTAGGAAAAAATTACAAAGCGTTTAATTGTATTAAATTCCGAACAATGGTAAGCAATGCAGACGAAATCCTCATGCAGATGATGGAAACATCGCCCGAATTGCGACAAGAATTTGAAAGCAGTTTTAAGCTGAAACAAGACCCCCGGATTACCAAAATTGGTCAATTTTTGCGAATTACTAGCTTAGACGAATTTCCCCAGTTCTGGAACGTTTTAAAAGGGGACATGAGTGTAGTCGGTCCCCGGCCCTTAGTAGCAGAAGAACTACCAAAATACGGTTGTCACATTGATGAGATTTTAACAATCCGTCCAGGAATTACTGGTTTGTGGCAGGTATCTGGGCGTAATGACATTCCCTACCCTCGGCGAGTCCAAATAGACCTGCATTATGTCAAATTTAGGAATTTCTGGCTTGATTTATGGATCATATTGAAAACTGTTGATGTAGTTATTTTACCCAAAAATAACGGGGCATACTGAGTCAATATTTAGGGGCGATTTTGTGGGGCAGTTAATGCCCCTAAAATTCTAATTTCAAATACCTATTTTATTCAGTCTTCACAAAACCAGACATATATGAAATTTTGACAAAAAAATAACGTACACAAAAAGAATCTTGATATATCTGGTAAAAGAAAAATATACATACTTAAAAAATCTTGGTCTATCTAAGGTTTAACTTAGGTGTTAAATTACTTTTTATTAAGTATATTTATTTACGGGAAAAAGTCTCATAACAACAAGAACTCGTAGGTTTCCCGTTAGGCAATTTAGCGATTAACTGCTAGGTTGTATCAGATTGGCTGTAACTTTTTAATACATATACAGGGATAATTGAGCATGACGCAACAGAAGCGAGCGTTGATTACTGGTATCACTGGTCAAGATGGTTCATATCTAAGTGAGTTTTTACTGGAACAAGGCTATGAGGTTCATGGCATCATTCGCCGGACTTCTACCTTCAATACAGACCGCATCGATCACATTTACGAAGACCCCCACAAACAGCAGGGCTGATTCATTCCACAAGGGCAAGGAGTTTGTCAATATCATGAGATAGAAATCTGTGAGCAATTGTTATAGAAGCATAACTATTGCGGCGAATGATGTTGAGTGCGATTGCTCTGGTAATGGAAAGATTTGCCGGAGCATTACCCATACGGATTGTGGAACTATCTTCTTTGAAAACAACATCTTTCACCCAGTGGAGGCGATTTTCGATACCCCAATGACCGCGAATACCGATAGCAAATTCTTTAGCTGTACCGAGCAGACTGCTAATATAACAGACAATTTCGTGATATTTTTTGCCTTTTCTTGTTCCAACTCTTTCCACTCTAATTAAAGAGTTTATCCCTATCCATTTTGGATCAATTCCCTTGATCTCATGGAATACTTCTACAGTACGTGTTGTCAATCTATCTCTAATTTTCTCTGTCTCAACTATACGACTTGTTGGTTTTCTCAGAGCAGCAATGCGTTGAATATGGCTATGTAGTTTTGGCTGATTATTTTTAACTGCAATGACGTAATCGTTACAACTTTTTATAATCATCTCACAAGTTTTTTTTGGCAATGTAAGGAATCAAAGCTGAAAACCACACCTTGTAGATCCATTGCTGTAATTAAATCTTGTACAACCTGGATTTCGCTTTTATCATGGTTTTCAAATTTTTTCATCCCGACGACCAGCCCTCTTTTACAAGCAAATACTGATACTATGCTGACAAAATTTTGCTGAGATGAATTGTAGTCTTTCACCGTCCCCTTAATACTTTTCCCATCCATAGCACACCATTCTAATTCTTCTATTTCAACATAACTTTTAGCCCAATCATTGAATTTTTCCGCCAGCTTATCAAACTCTACTCCCATCACTACACGTCGGATAGTTGAATAAGATGGAACTCCATGTTTTTGGATACCAAATTTCTTTATTAATACCCGACTATGCCTATTCACAAAATCTCCCCACCCACGATATCCCACATATCCATTCATAGTGCCCATTATTACAAACAATAAAACCAACCAAAGTGGATGTCTTCGACCATCTTTTGTCCTAAAGTCTTCCACTTGCTTTAACTGTTCGATTAGATTCGCACCCATAATTTTTATCCCCTAAACACTTGCTATTTTACAGGTTTTAGGGGATGAATCAGCCCTGCCACAAACAGGGAGTGCGGTTGTTTCTTCACTATGGTGACTTGACAGATGGTACGACGTTGCGACGTATTTTAGAAGAAGTCAAACCAGTAGAAATTTACAACCTCGGCGCTCAATCCCATGTCAGAGTAAGCTTTGATTCACCAGAATATACAGTGGATGCTGTAGGAATGGGGACACTGCGTCTGTTGGAAGCAATTCGAGACTACCAACACCGGACTGGAATTCAGGTGCGATTTTACCAAGCGGGTTCTTCAGAAATGTATGGTTTAGTACAAGCAATACCCCAAAGTGAGACAACGCCCTTTTATCCCCGCAGTCCTTACGCCTGTGCAAAAGTTTACGCCCACTGGCAAACTGTAAATTATCGTGAGTCTTACGATTTGTTTGCTTGCAATGGTATACTTTTTAACCACGAGTCGCCAAGACGTGGTGAAACTTTTGTAACTCGCAAAATTACTAGAGCAGTTGCCGGTATAGTTGCTGGCAAGCAGAAAAAGATTTACATGGGTAATCTAGACTCTAAGCGAGATTGGGGCTACGCGAAGGATTACGTGAAAGCGATGTGGTTGATGTTACAACAAGACCAGCCAGAAGATTATGTAATTGCTACTGGTGAAACCCATTCAGTGCGAGAATTTTTGGAGCTAGCATTTAGTTACGTAAATCTCAATTGGCAAGATTATGTAGAGTTTGATGAGCGTTACCTGCGTCCATCTGAGGTAGATTTGTTGATTGGCGATGCTACGAAAGCACGCCAGCAGTTGGGCTGGAAAACATCAGTAACCTTTGAAGAATTAGTTTCCTTAATGGTAGAAGCAGACTTACAAGCATTGGGTCATACTTCACCCAATGGAAAAGGTTCGCAATTTCCATTGGATATTGCCACTGTTCGTCAAGAACTAGGCGCTTTGCACTTCTGATTTGCACCACAGAGGATAAAAATATGACCGCCTTAGAACTAAAAAATCAACGAATTCTCGTCACTGGTGGGTCGGGGTTTCTAGGTCGTCAGGTGATAGATCAACTGTGTAAAGCAGGTGCTGATCATGAGAAGATTACAATAGTGCGATCGCGCGATTGCGATCTGCGTGTCTGGGAAAATAGCCAACGGGCAGTTGACCAGCAAGACATAATTATTCACTTAGCAGCTCATGTGGGTGGCATCGGTCTAAACCGCGAAAAACCCGCAGAGTTGTTCTACGATAACTTGATCATGGGTACGCACCTAATTCACGCTGCCTATCAAGCTGGAGTAGAAAAATTTGTTTGTGTTGGTACTATCTGCGCCTATCCTAAATTTACCCCAGTGCCATTTAAAGAAGACGATCTTTGGAATGGCTACCCAGAAGAAACCAACGCCCCCTACGGAATCGCTAAAAAAGCGCTTTTAGTTCAATTGCAATCTTACCGCCAGCAGTACGGTTTTAATGGAATTTACCTACTGCCAGTGAATTTATATGGCCCAGAAGATAACTTTGACCCCGGAAGTTCCCACGTTATTCCAGCATTAATTCGCAAAGTTCACGAAGCCCAAATTAAGGGAGAAAAGCAACTTCCAGTTTGGGGTGATGGTAGTCCCACCCGCGAGTTTCTGTATTCAGAAGATGCAGCACGGGGGATTGTTATGGGGACTCAATTCTATAACGAATCGGAACCAGTTAACTTGGGAACGGGTTATGAAATCTCCATTCTTGATTTAATAACTCTAATCTGTGAATTGATGGAGTTTAAGGGTGAAATTGTTTGGCAAACTGACCAGCCTAATGGTCAACCCCGTCGTTGTTTGGATACTGAACGGGCAAAGCAAGCCTTTAATTTCACTGCTCAAGTGGGCTTTGAGAAAGGGTTAAAGAATACCATTGAGTGGTATCGTCAACACGCCGCATAACAATGTATTAGTGAATGTAGGGTGTTATAAGCTGGGCGATGCCCAGCTTATTTGTTTGAGGCTATAAATTTTCATGGATAAAGTTAATCATCAACTAAATAAAGCAAAACTACGCCGCACTCTACTCAAAACACGCCAATCAATGTCTGTTGGAGAATGGAGAGAAAAAAGCGATCGCGTATGCTTTCATTTACAAAACTCTACTTTATTTACCCAAGCAAAAACAATACTCGCTTATTTTAGCTTTCGCCAAGAACCTGACCTCAGTCCACTATTTGCAAACACCAAATATCGTTGGGGATTTCCTCGCTGCGTTGATAAATCTTTGTGTTGGCATATTTGGACACCTGAAGATTCTATTCAAAGTGGCACTTATGGCATTATTGAACCGCACCCTGACGCTCCAATCTTAGATGCTGCCGAAGTGGATTTGATTCTTGTCCCCAGTGTAGCTTGCGACTATCAAGGATATCGCCTGGGCTATGGCGGCGGATATTATGATCGCTTGCTCAGTTTACCGCAGTGGCAGACAAAACCGACTATCGGAATTGTCTTTGATTTCGCCTATTTATCCCAAATACCTATTGAATCCTGGGATAAACCACTACAAGCTATTTCTACAGAAACCGGATTGACTCGGAAAGGTTGAAGCATTCAGGATAATGAAGACACATTATCAAATGTTTTATGACTAATCCAACGTCATCTACCACTGAGCAGGAAGCAATAATCGACGAGATAATAGCAACTAGCCTCCAAGCTCAACAAAAAACAGGCCCAGACCTCCGCCAAATTCATAGCAAAAGTCATGGACTCCTTGGAGGAGAGTTTATTATTGAACCCAATCTTCCTGAAGACTTGAGAGTAGGTTTGTTCAAAAAGCCCCAAACCTATCCTGCGTGGATTCGTTTCTCTAGTGGTGGTTCTCCTGAAAAGCGTGGTAAATTCCACTCCGATAACCAGCCGGATGTTCGCGGTATTGCCATCAAGGTGATGAATGTAGACGGGCAAAAAGTGCTGGATGATGAAGAAAAAACTCAAGATTTTATACTCAACAATTATCCTATTTTCTTGACCAAAGATGTTCGTGATTACGCCGATCTATCGAGGGCAGGTAGTGGACAACTTAGCCCAGAGCGCATTCAGGAGCTTGGTTACGCCTTTGCAATCTTGCAAAAAATTGGCAGCCAGAAAGTAGGAAATCCGCTTTTGATTCAATATTGGAGTATGGCTCCTTTTAAGTTTGGAAATCGCATTGTCAGATTGTCTGTTAAATCTCAACAGCCTGAACAATCACCCGAAAAACTTCCAGAATCAGAAAATTACCTCCGGGAAGCAATAGTCAAATATTTGACTGAAGAAGGTAAAGAAGCATCTTTTGACTTCTTTATTCAGTTTTATGTAGATGATGAAAAAACGCCCATTGAAGACCATGTTAAAGAATGGCAAGAAGCAGATTCACCGTTTGTTAAAGTTGCAACTGTTCGCATTTTTAGTCAGAAATTTGATTTTGAAGAACGCAAACGCTTGGATGAGGGGATGTTGTTTTCCCCTTGGCATACACTGCTAGACCATGAGCCTGTTGGAAGTGTGAATCTCTCTCGCAAGAGGCTTTACAGCGAACTTGCAAAGTATCGACGAGAACAAATTGCCCAACGTTTGCTGGAACCACAACCTTATGTAGCGGTTGAAGATTAACCACTGTGAATTGGCTTAAAACTGTAGGATGATAGGCTATAAGCCTACTTGATTAGATACGACTTTTGGTGTTGCTGATTTGATGTATCAAAGTTATAAGTTTTGCAACCAAAACTATTGTAGAGGCGTAAGATTTTACGTCTCTACTCTCTACATCTATATGGATTTAGATTCCGACTTATTGAATTTTGTTATTGTAAGCTCCTAAGCACAATCAATTTAGAGTATTTAGGTTATTAATCAAATGCTGAACTGGAAAAAATCACGATCGCAAAATCTGTTAATGTATGCGCTATTGGGAGCGATCGCACTGGTGATGCTCTTTCCTTTACTGTGGCTAATTAGCACAGCGTTGAAATCGCCGACGGAAAATATCTTGCAGTCGCCGCCACAGCTATTGCCTGCGTCACCGACACTAGATAACTTCTTTAGTGTCTGGAACTCTCTACCTTTTGGACAATACCTGTATAACAGTACTTTGGTATCAGTGCTGACTGTGGGCTTAAATCTACTGTTTTGCGCTTTAGCTGCCTATCCCTTGGCAAGATTGTCATTTGTGGGGCGAGACTGGATTTTTGTGGCGATTGTCTCGACGATTATGATTCCTTTCCAAATCGTGATGATTCCCCTCTATATTTTGACAGTCCAGTTGGGTTTGAGAAATAGTTATTTAGGGATAATTTTTCCGAGTTTGGCTTCTGCCTTTGGTATTTTTCTGTTACGCCAAGCTTTCATGAGTGTCCCCAAAGAGATAGAAGAAGCCGCCCGAATGGATGGCAGTTCGGAGTTAGGTTTGTGGTGGCATGTGATGTTACCAGCAGTTCGCCCAGCATTAGTAACTTTAGCTATTTTCGTATTCATTGGTGCTTGGAGTGACTTTTTGTGGCCTTTAATTGTCATCCAAGACGAAAATTTATACACTCTTCCTTTGGGAGTCGCAAAGCTAGCAGGGACATTTTCTCTTGACTGGCGGTTGGTAGCTGCTGGTTCTATAATTGCGATCGCTCCAGTATTATTACTATTTTTATTTTTACAACGTTACATTGTACCCACAGAAACAGGTAGCGGTGTTAAGGGTTGAATAAGAAATTGAGATAAGGGAACACAAGAGAAAAACTAATGACTTATTCAATAAGCACCAGTTTTTTTCAATACTACCGAGATAGTTTTAATAATCAGACTCAGATCATAACTTACAGACCACTTGCGTTGATAATCTATATCCATTTTGACGATGGTTTCAAAGTCTGTAATACTCGAACGACCATTAGCCTGCCATTCTCCGGTAATGCCTGGTTTGACTCGTAATCTATCCCAGTGATGTGGATCGTAATTGCTGACTTCATCAGGAGTGGGTGGACGAGTCCCAACTAAACTCATGTCCCCTACCAGAACATTCCAAAATTGGGGAAATTCATCTAAACTGGTACGCCGCAAAAATTTACCCATAGGAGTAATGCGAGGATCGTCAACAGATTTAAAGATGTGACCTTTGGCTTGATTTTTAACCAAATGCTTGACTTTATCAGCATCTACGATCATGGAGCGGAATTTCCAGATGCGAAAAGTTTTTCCGTTCAAACCACAGCGAATTTGAGAATAAAATATTGGACTTGGCTCATGAATAAAGGTAGCAATCGCCACAGGAATTGCTACCAGAAACGTGATTATTAGCCCCACAATGGCTCCAACAATGTCAATTAACCGTTTTCTTAGGCTTAAAGTTGAAGGGTGTAAAGGCTGTTGCGAACAATTAACTGAATAAAGAGAAAGATTATTCACAAGGTCTAACTTATTTTATAACAGGGGTTTTAGCATCAGTAGTGTAGACGTGGAGATAATTGATAGACGATTTATTTTTACTGCTCTTGTCTTTACCACCGAGTGTTAATATACACAAAATTTAAACAATATAAAAACCGAAAACCCAAAGTTTACAGAATCTTCCAATTGAAGTTATAGATTGTAAATTTACAGTATTTTCATCCATCAAATAAAAAAGCTATTGCTAATGGTACACATCAAAAAATTACCATACTTAAGTACTAGTAGTACTTTGCAAAATTCAAAATGCTTATGACATAATACTAACCCTTTGTGAAACTACACAAAATCAGGCTTGATCAGGCTTGAGACAATATCCCGTTGTTCTGGAGCAAGCTCAGATTTAATAGTTATAAGCATTTTGAATTTTGAATAGTATCCTTATTTCTAGGGAGATGTACTAGTCTCAATCATGAACCTCTAAGGCGAAATTCACTGTATATGGTTCTTCTAATGATTGCTGGTTACTAGCCTTGATAGCATCTAGATAGCGACGCAAATGCAACAGTTGTTGAGAATTGGGACGATAGGTAAGGCTCCCTTGTTTTTCAAAAAGTGGTGCTGTGGCGATCGCCTGATAGTCAGGATTTTCTTGTGAACTCTGGGTTAGCCAAGTTGAATCTATAGCTGAAGGTATCAATCCTGAAGGGAGTTCACCTTCCAAAAAAGCTAGCAGGCGTTGCTGACAAGTGCGAGTATTGATCCCGCGACTCTCAAATAACTGGATAACTTCACCGAAAGATAAGGGCCGATCTGGTAGCAGCCGCAGCAATTCGGTAAATAAGAAATAATCAGTGTACTGTTGTCTGGGTATATCTAATATCTGGGGATGTAAAGGCAGCATCGCTAAACCATAAGCAACCCGACTGCAATTAGGAGCGCCATTTTCGCCAAGATATAAATCTTGAATAATCTTGGTGCTGGGGAGTTTTTGCTTTAACCAACGGTTTACTGTCCCAACACAAGCCACACCACCAGTCAGGATAGCTTGATTAATAGATTCTGTCGGGATACCACGAGCTACCAATAATTTGTTGAGTTCTCGGTTCAGGCGGCGCACAAAGGGAATAAATACCTGGCTTTCTAAGTCTCGTCGCTGCAAAATCCACTGCTGATCGGCTAATTCCAGGGTAAAAGATTCTTGGTGCTGCAAAATCAGCTTCAGAGCCAGTGCCGCATCTAATACCGCCTGTCCCAGTAGAGAACTTTCTAGACGCTGCTGAAGACGAATTCGCGCGGTAATATCTGGTTCTCCGACTCTCGGTAGTTCTAATTCTTCCAACCCTAAACTCTGCCAGCGCATTTGGTCTAAACCGGGAATTGACGGTTGCCATTGCCAAGGATTACTGCTAGTAGTTTTGCGGTCGCTTTGTGTTTCTAGGCGTGATTGCCGAGATTTAGGTGGTAATAGCAACTGGCAAATAATATCTTGTTCAATTCCCTTGCCAGCATAAGCAAAACTATGGAGCATAAAATCATTGTATGTCAATTGCGGTAAGCTTTCTGGGACATCAACTAGCAACATTTCTGTGGCAGTTGTCCCAATGTTGATTACCAGAGTGTTACCAACAATCGGATGTTCGCTGGTTTTTGCCGGCTGAGAACCTTGACGTTCGCTTAATTTTACTTGCTCACCGTTAGCAGCATTGAGTTCTGGGAGTAAACTAGCGATCGCTTCTTCGACAAAAAAGACTTGCTGCGGATGTTGGATGAGTTTACTGGTCAGTAAAGCTTCCCGCACATTAAAGCGGTATTGTTCCGACCAGCTAGATGGACAGGTGCAAATCACACCAGCAATATTATTAATAATCTGCGGAAAATCTTGTTCGCCGATCCCAACAGCAGCAGCCATTAAACTAGGGGTGGTACAAGTTTTTTCGGATTTGAGGGTTAATAGTAGTTTAGAGAGCGATCGCACAACCCAAATTAAAGGCCCTGCCGAAAATTCATTTAATTGTAAAACAGGTTCCCATTTTTGCCGTTCCTTCTTATAAGGAATGGCTACTTGTAAATAGGGCTTCAACTGTGCCGAGTAAAGGTTATTTGTTGTCGAATCTGCTGTTGATTTACGTGTTGTAGGAGGAACCGAGTGGTCAGGTGCTTTATCTTGAGCAACAGCCGCAGGTGCTGTCTGCTCATTGACTTCTATATTTACACTTTCACCCTGGGGTATAGAAGCTGTAGGAAGATAAACCTCTGTTGGCAAACGAAATGATTCCTGGAATGAACTTGTTCCCGGCGGATTTTCTGCTGACCAGTAAATAGGATGTACAACAAAAGTCGATCTATTTAATAATGCGGCAGAAATTCCGGTTGTACCTAAATCAATTCCTAAATACCAAACTGGTTCTAGAACATTGGGCGAAACTTCTGGATTGTTGATGGAGTTGGAAATTGAAGATAAAAAACTGTCTTGAATAGGAGTTGTGATTTCCTTTTTTTCTTCAGTTTCTACCTGGGCAACTGTCAAACTTGATAAATCCTCTGTTGAGGTATTTTCTGTTTGCGGCTCAGGGTAAGTTGTAGGGATTGTGTCTTGAGTTTTATCAATTAGTTCCGAGGCAATATCCAAATTGGTAGCTGGTTGCGAATCAGAATTTAGCTGCTGGTCAAAATTAGCCAAATCTCGATCTAATTGCTGCAACTGTTCTTCATCTAAAGAAATCTCAGGTACAACTGGAGTCTGGTTTAACTCAACAGAAAGCAAGTTTTCTTGTGGTGAAGCAGCAATGTAGTTATCTAAAAAAGGGTCTGGCGGAGCATTGTTGCTCAATATTTCTGGTGGAGCGATACCTTCGGTGGGCTTCTCTACGAGAGGCTGCGCGTAGCTTGTTTCCCCGTGGGGGTATGCCAAAGCAATTTCTGCTGCTTTCGGAGTAACTGGTGCTGTACTTGTGCCATTATCCAAAAAGGATGATATTTCCAGCAATTCCTGTTCACTACCTGCATCAGTCAATAGATCAGTTAGTGTATTAATTGTATCAACACTAGCTGGCTGAGTGTCGAGTTGCGTAGGGGAACTGTCTGTTTGTGGTGTAGAAAAGCTCAGAGGCGAATCTAGCTCAGTATCCTCTGCAAAAAAACTAGCTGGCTGAGTGTCGAGTTGTGTTGGGGAACTATCTGTTTGTGGTGTAGAAAAGCTTAGAGGCGAATCTAGCTCAGTATCCTCTGCAAAAAAACTAGCTGGCTGAGTGTCGAGTTGCGTGGGGGAACTGTCTGTTTGTGGTGTAGAAAAGCTCAAAGGCGAATCTAGATCAGTATCTTCTGCAAAAAATAGTTCTTCCTGTGGCTCTGATAATAAATCTGTGGCTTCTACTAAAGTCTCTTGAGCTGAAATACCTGTATCTGGTGTCACAACCGCAGAATCAACGTTTTGAGGGACAGATGGACTCTCAGCGATTGTCAACGTTGATTGGGAGGCTGTGGAAGCAGATAAGTCATTTGTCAATACATCAAGATTTGGGTTATTAACATCACCGGTACCAAATAAACTGGCGTAAAGTTGGTCTACTTCATCACCAACTAATGCAGAAATATTTTGCGATAATTCGGTCAGGTTTTCGGAAGATTGAGACGAGTCTATACCAAGCTGCAACAGCACTGCATCTAGATCCTCTGTGAGGGTAGTATCCTGTTGCTCAGAATTGATTGTGAGTGGAGATGAAGTTTCTGGCAGGATTGCCTCCAGGTGTTGAGATGCAACTTCAACAGCGATCGCAGTTGGTTCAGGCAATGATGGTGATATATCAGATTCTACCCTCAGCAAAGATGGCGGGGAAATAGGGGATTGTTGCTGTAAATGCTGGGTCAAATTGTTGAGAAAGCTGGCCATCAACTCTTCGCCTTGCATTCCCTTGCTATGCATTCTTGCCAGTGCTTGCGACAGTGATTCGTAATAAGTATTAATATTGCGCTGTAGTGCCTCAAAGACTACATTCACAGTCCCATCTAGTGATAATAGGCGTTGATCCAACTCCCTGGCTAGCTGGGTTAACTGCTCTACACGGTCTACTGATTCTAATAAAGGTTGAGTTACAGAAGTGGCGTGATTAGTTACTTCTGGAGAAATGGCGGAATTTTCCCCCGGTTGTGCTAACAGTGGCGTTACAGTGGGCACCAGCCGATTCATGAGTACCTGTAAAAACTCGGTAATCATTTGATCTTGGTTTGTCAACTGTTGCGCTAAGGAGTAGTTTTGCAATCGCCTTTGCTCTAGTTGCCTAATTTCTTGCATGAGAGCGGCTCGCTCTTGCAATAGCCCTTCTAATTCCGATCGCAATGGCTGGATCAAGCTCGAAAATTCACTTTTTAATTGTCCGGCTGCAACAGGACTCTCTTCCTGATGGGATTCGAGCGGCGGTAGGGGATACTGGTTATAACCTCGCTCAACAAATTTTGTTAATAAAGGCGAACGCGGTTCTTCGGAAGAATTATTTGGGATATCGCTCTCTAATGCTTCTTTTTCTTGGAGCCTCACCAAGAAGTTGCGAATTCGTTCTAAAACTTCTTTAGGTTCCTGCCCCTGACCAGGCAGAAATCTAGACAAGCGCTTGCCACCACTGGCAAGTAAGTTGTCAATGTCTGCGATCAGCTTTTGAATTTCATCTGCACTGGAAGTCACTTTTATTACCTTACCTAAAAACGTATATCAACTAATGTGACAATTAATTTACAGTCACCGTACCCCTGCGAGGAAGTAAGCTCCCATCTGAGAAGTTTTGAGTGGCAAAAGCTTCTGCTTGGACTTGTGACTGTCATTATGTTATGGATTACTGGGAGTTGTGGCAATCTTGAGTCAGCGTTTGTTTAAGAAGCTTTGTTTTGCCGCTGATTGGTTGCCCATTTTTGAAAATGGACATGGGGAAACAAACTCTTTTTCTGGTATAATTGTACATCTTGATATCAATGCCGTAAGCGAAAATCAAGCTCATAGGTACACGTCGCAAAAGAAAGATTTATTTGAGTCTTGAGAATCATGACTCCCGCCCTTGGAGGGAATGCAAGACAATAGGACTATGATGTTCTCTTGGCTATTCGTGATTAATTGAGAAGCCCTGACCACACCGCCTAGCGGTTGGTGTGTGGTAGTTCATCATAATCAAGTTTGCAGTGCAGCTAGCCCTTGAGCAATATAACTGTCGGCTATAAACTACTTTTTGCAAAACTTTTACCCCGTTTAAACTTATAGGTAAAGATTATTTTAGAAAAAGGTTCTTGTCGTATTCTTATGTAGCATAGTTTAGTTTTCTCTTTTAATAGGGAGCTGTGCTTTGATGACTAAGGCTAGAAATGGCGCTCTTGTTTGTTGTGTGTACATAGCAGCTTCAATAAAAATGTCGTAATGGAAGACCGATATAGCTTGCAAGCACAGGCTAATCCCTGGATGATCACCTCCGCTCCCTTTTTTCAAGGGTTGCCAGAACCTGCTGTGGAATCAGCCCTTATCCATCTTGTTACCCGCACTCACCCAGCCAATCAGGTAATTCTGCTAGAAAATGACTGGGGTGGTTCTGTGTATTTTATTATGGACGGATGGGTCAAAATCCGCACCTACAATCTGGAAGGAAAAGAGGTAACGCTAAATATTCTTGGTAAAGGGGAATTATTTGGTGAAATGGCGGCGTTAGATGAAGTTCCTCGCTCCACAGATGTGATTACCTTAGCCCCAACAGTAATTGGCAGTATGCCTGCTCAGGATTTTGTCAAGTTACTTCAGATAGAACCCTTGGCTGGAGTTCGATTAGCACAATTAATGGCACGACGTTTGCGGCAAGTCAATCGCCGATTGCGTCTGCGGGAATCTGATAGCCAGTCACGAGTGGCAGATACCTTGCTATTTTTGGCAGAGGGACAGGGAAAAAAAGGGCAAACAGGAACCGAAATCCCCAATTTACCTCATCGAGAATTGAGTAGTTTGAGCGGACTGGCACGGGAAACTGTGACACGAGTATTGACAAGGCTAGAAAAAAAAGGCTTGATTAAACGGGATCAAGACACTATTTGTATTCCCGATTTGTCAGCATTGGAAAGAATGATAGTTTAAGAACTTGTCAAATATGAGTATTTTAGATTCTCTGCCAGATGAACCGGAGGAAGAACCATCAACTGAATCTTCAACTCCCCACAATCATTGGTTAAACAAAGAACAACAGTTAATGCCTCCTCAACTCAAGGCTGATGCGCCGTTGAGGATGGTCGAAACGGCATTTTTAGCCAGTACTGCTAGCTTAATTTGGTTTATTAATTTCTATTTTCCCTTGGGCCCAGTTTTACGGATATTTTTTCCGGTTCCCATCGCTCTAGTTTATCTGCGTTGGGGCAAGCGTGCGGCATGGATGGCAGCACTCACCTCTGGGTTACTGCTGACTGTACTGATGGGGCCAGCCCGTAGTTTGCTGTTTGTCATGCCCTACGGGTTTATGGGCGTGCTTTTGGGAGCGACATGGTATCGTCGTCGTGTTCCCTGGATTGTTTCTATCACCTTGGGTACGCTGTTGGGTACTTTGGGGGTCTTTTTTAGACTGTGGTTGCTGTCTGTTTTGTCGGGTGAAGACCTGTGGATTTATGTGATTACCCAAGTGACTGAGTTCATTGAGTGGGTATTTTTGAAGCTGAGTTTATTAGCGAGTCCCAGTGTGTTTTTGATTCAAGTGGGAGCGATCGCTCTAATTTTACTCAACAACTTTATCTACCTTTTTGTGGTACACCTCGCAGCATGGTTTCTTTTTGACCGTCTGGGCAACCCTATTCCCCGTCCACCACGCTGGGTACAAGTCCTCATGGATTATGAGGGATAGTTATTAGTCATTTGTCCTTTGTCCTTGGTTAAATAATTAGTCCTAACTAATTCCCAATGCCCAATTCCCAAATTCGTATTTATACCCAAAAAGAACAAGGTGAAGAATGGCTACGACGATATCGTGGTTCTCTGCCCGTATTTGGATGTGTTTTAGGATTTACTGAAACTGGTTTAATTCCAGGGATTTCAGCAGCCGGTCGTACTCCAGAGGATCGAAAATATACCGCTTGTGCCGATGCCGAGTTTTTGTACTACGGCCCAGAACATAAGCCCCAACATCCTCTACCACCATTAGCGGCTGGGGCTTCACCTGTGCTGATTTCTCGCGCTGTTTTTGAGTCGCTAAAGATACCAGTTCATTTGTTTAATGCTGGTTTACCCCACCCTCCGGCTGTGCCATTAATTGACTTGGGTGGCGCTTCTGCTAAGTGTTTAAGTGGAGGCGCTGCTATGGAAATTACAACGGTACACCACTTGTTTAAACAAGGGCTACTTTGGGGAGAACGCCTTGCTGCCAATATGCAACAGAGTTATGTGATTTTTGGTGAGTGCGTCGTCGGAGGTACTACAACTGCCCTGGCAATCTTAACTGCTTTGGGTATAGATGCTGCCGGAAAAGTTAACAGTAGCCACCCTATTTGTAACCACGGGCAAAAGTGGGCACTAGTGCAAACAGGGCTAGAGAAAGCAGGGGGCAGGGGGCAGGGGAGGCAGGGGGAGCAGGGGGAGATAAACTTCCAATCTAAAATCCAAGATCCAAAATCTAAAATCCAAAATTCTGTCGATCCTCTACAACTTGTCGCAGCCGTAGGCGATCCCATGCAGGTGGTGGTAGCTGGGATGGCGATCGCAGCTAGTCGTAGTTGTGGTGTAATGCTTGCCGGTGGGACGCAAATGCTGGCGGTTTATGCTCTGATGAGTGCGATCGCTCAAGCTTACGCCTTATCATGGCAACCAGAAGCAGTAGTTATAGGCACAACTCGTTGGGTAGCAGAAGATCCTACTGGGGCTACAGTTGACCTAGCCCTCAGCTTAGAAAAAGGCAACTTGACTCCGAGTGGAAGAACCCCTCCCCTATTAGCAACTGCTCTCAGCTTTGCTGATTCTCGTTATCCTCAACTGAGAGCTTATGAGCAGGGCTTTGTGAAAGAAGGTATGGGTGCTGGGGCAGCTTGCATAGCCGCCCATCTTAGCCAAAATTGGCAGCAAGATAAACTTTTAGCAGCTATTGAATCTCAGCTTGAACGGCTAAGTACAGCATTTCATTAGTTTTGTCAGGAATTTGCATCCCTCTGCGCTTTCTTAAAAATTTCCATTTGTTTCATAGTGAGGAATGCACTAAAAGCTTACTATCGTACACATCACACTATTACATATATTTACGTAATAGTGTGTTTTACTTTTCATCAATTTGATAGCTGGATTAGTTGCTTATACTTAAATATATGCCCACGAAACCATCACTTGATATTGAGCCTAAAGGCTTGACTTTCATACTTACAGGCATTTTTTAATTCGTTGAACTCAGGTTAAATTTAATGAATTCTTTCTCTAAGTAATTGTTCTTCCAAGGCAGCAATGCGATTGTATGCTGCTGTTAACTGCGCTGTTAGTCGTTGTATTTGAATTTCTGGTGTTATGTTATCTCCACTTTGACGATGCATATCTAGATAAATACCATCTGTTAGTACATCCTTGTGTTCCATTTCTGGATTTAAACTGATACGTCTGAGCTGATAGCCTCCAGCCGCACCATTTTCCTGATAATTATCCTTTGCTTGTGTATTGGCTATAGAACACTCTGAGAAAGTTTGAGTGACTTTAGCATCAAGTTGCTCAATTACTTGACAGAGGGCATCCAGTTTTTCGCTTAAAGTCAGGATCTGTTGCTGTAATAGCTCCATTTAATACCTTTATCCGTACATTTTCTATATGTTATTCAATTTACTCCCAACCTTAACGATACTTATGGATTATTTAAGTATTGATAACTTTTGGTGCAAATGTGACATTTAAATCATTATTTCTAAATGTAGGTAAAGATTGACTACAAGTACCACTAATGAAATTTATGGAGATAAATTCACTTTTAGGTAGTAATTTCCTGATAAAGTTGCTATTTTGAGTCAAATATTCCAAATTATCGGTATTAACCACAGAAAACTCCAATAATTTTCCAACTCCGCTTTTTCACCTAGTCAGCCTCTGGTGAATCTCTGCTTAATATTAGGTATAATCAAAAATTTTAAATCCAAAATCAATGGATCGACGGTCTTTTTTGCTAGGTACAAGCACACTGGCACTTTCACAACTGCTTTTTGGCTGTGGTGGAAACAGGCAGACGCAACTAAAAGTACAGTTATTAAAAGGTTCTATACCTGGTCAGGTGGTGAATCAGTTCCACAAAGGTTTGCAGCAACAGGTGCAGTTAAAGTTTGCCCCAGTCGAGCAGATAGAGGATTTATTTCAGCAATTACAAAATTGGCAGAAAAAACCAAAAGCTACCGATGAGCAAGGATGGAGTCGCTTTATACCCTTTAGGCAAGGTCAAAAAACGGCTGATGCAGACCTCGTGACATTGGGAGATTACTGGCTAAAAGCAGCTATTGAGCAGAAACTGATTCAACCACTTCAAGAGTTACAGGGAAACCAATTAAAGCAATGGTCTGCTTTAGATGAAAAGTGGAAAAAATTAGTAACACGCGACGACCAAGGTAACTTGGATACTCAAGGGAAGGTGTGGGGTGCGCCTTATCGGTGGGGTACCACGGTGATTGTTTATAACCGTGACAAGTTGCGAGAATTGGGTTGGACACCCAAAGATTGGAGTGATTTGTGGCGAGATGGAATGCAGCAACGCATTTCTCTACTTAATCAACCACGAGAAGTTATTGGTCTGGTCTTAAAGAAGCTAGGCAAATCTTACAATACAGAGAATCTTGACCAAGTACCAAACTTGGAAAAGGAATTACAGACATTAAACCAACAGGTGAAGTTCTACAGTTCCAATAACTACTTAGAACCTTTAATTGTGGGAGACACTTGGCTAGCGGTTGGTTGGTCAAGCGATGTACTGCAAGTTTTAGGACGTTATCCGCAACTTGGCGCAGTTATACCCCAGTCAGGAACAGCAATGTGGGCGGACTTGTGGGTGCGTCCCGCAGGTATTGATAAGGGTACTTTATCAGATCAATGGATTGATTTTTGTTGGCAACCAAGTACAGCTAAACAAATTTCGGTGCTGACTAAAAGTAATTCGCCAATTTCTACAAATATTGCCGCTTCCGACATCCAAGAACCATTACGGAGTTTGTTGCAGAGCGATCGCGAAGTTTTAGATAAAAGTGAATTTTTGCTTCCCTTACCGCCATCTGCCATAAAACAATACGAGTCTTTGTTCGCCAAAATGAAGGTTTAATTGGGCATTATGCGAATTAGGAGGTAAGGGCGATAATTTTTCCCTCTAACTCCTAACTATTTACTGGAGAGAACGCTGTAAGCCTATCTTGTTCTTAACAGTTGTTTGGATACTGCATAAAGCTGGACTTGTACTAAAGTTGCAAGTATAAGTTGCTAAGGGTTCCTTTTGATAGTTAAATACCCGGACGTTGTAACCAAAGTTTCGTGCAGCACTACCCAAGCGATTTACAAAGTCGTAGCGCTCTATATACTCTAGTAAGCTCCAAATTTGCTGATTTACGATCAAGTCTACTCTTGCAGCTTCCTTACCAGAAGCTGGATATGCTATCCAATTATCCAATAGCTTTCTCTCAGAGTTTTGTTGTGCCCACCATAAACTCGGAACAGTTAATCCTTGTGGATGAATTGTGTTAGCTGTGATTACATAGTCTTTTGGCTTGGTCAATAAATCTAGTTCTAAAGGCGCACTCGAAGGCGACGGTATCGCGCGGGTTTGCGCTAGCGAGGGCGACGGGATTAGTAAAGTGGTGAGGGCAATGGTTAGTAGTAATGAAAATGATGTTTGGCGATCGCTGCGCCAACACCTGCCGTAGGATTTCCAAGGGGCTGTAGGGCGATCGCACAATTTAGGTATATGCATAGCTGATACTAATTCGTAATTAAGGCATTAGTAAAAATTCGCACAATTTAAACTTTAATGGCAACGATGCGAATTATTCGATAGTCTGATGTTTAACTTCCTTGTTAATACAGCGTCGGCTTGAGATATTCCTCCACGACGCGAATTAATTGTATTTGTTGCTCACCGAAGAGAGCAGGGGAGGCAGGAGAAGAAGAGAAGCAGGGGGGGAAGAAAATACCTCTCCTGCTCAGAAGGGGTCTGAAGCTAGGCTGTTGACTTTGTTGGTTTTAAGGCAAAATTATTTCATGCAATAAAGATGTTCTTAAATGCTCCTAAAGCACTTTCCCAAGCTGGGTGTTCATAAAATGAATTATGAGCGCAATGCAGATACTCCCATAGGGCCACGAGTTACGCCCAATTGATTTTGCAGCTTCAACTCGCGCCATAGTTGGGAACCTGTAATTTCACCTTGCAATAATTGACGATAGCGATGTATTATTTTGGTCACTTGGCCAGGGGTTTCATTTACAAACTCGATACGAAAGTGACGTAATCCCAACTCTATGAGACGTTGTACGTACTCGGCTCCAGTTTGGGCTGTGCTGTTAAATACAGTGTTGCGACAACCTACATCTGCCTTGAGGACATGTTCGCTGCCTACACGATCTTTTAATTTTACTTCCTGCTTTTCACAAGGTCTTCCACAGTTAGTATGATCTGTACCTGTCGATAGAAAAGCACAGAATACGCAGTGTTCCATGTGGAACATCGGTATATGTTGATGGATTGTCACCTCAAACCACTGGGGTGGACAACTGGTGAGCAGGTCTTGTAGTTGGGCAATATTCAGGTCATAAGATGCCGTCAGCCGTTCTAAAGCAAAGCGTTGCTGAAAGTAGTCTGCCGTCAAGGGATTAGCAACGTTGAGCGAAAAATCTCCAATACAACGGTCTTGAGCAAAGAATTGCAATTGGTCATAGTTCCGTATCAGATAGCCATCTGCTTCACAGGCACGTACCTGCTGCAAAATCCAATTTTCACCCGGTTTAGTAATTCGGGGTGGTGCAACCCAGATTGTGGGGAGTGGTGAGTTATCAGTTAAAAGTGAAGAATTGTCTGCTTTGTTTTTTTGCTGTTGTTGGCGAACCATTTGCACCGCTTCTCGGTAGGCGCGGGGATCTTCAAATTCACAGTAAAGTGTTTCAATCCCAGCTTTGAGAGCGGCTTGGAGTTGCTTGAGGTTTCGTACTAAGACGATGAGTGAAGGAGATGTAGCTTTAGCTTCCCGCAGGGTAGGAGAAGAGGAAGATGAGGAGTGGAGTAAATCTTGGAAAGAGACATCAGAACGTAATTGCCAGCGTTTAGGTTGACTTCGCAATTCTTCCAACTGCACCACAATTTCCCGCCGCATCCGGTTCAACTCACTTACGGGCAGCATAAGGGAAGTGCTGAGGTGGTTGGTTAGTTTTTCCAAAACGAAAGGGGTGTTACCGAGACGACCGAATTGTTCTTGTAAACGTTCTGTATCTAAGGGTTTGGTGTGCGCCTCCACTAGAGAAATTGCAGATTCTACCTGGACAATATTACCGAGTCGATCGCGGGCGATCGCAATCAATGGCTGACCAATTTCTCCATAAGCCTCAACATCAATGGGACGCTGAAATTGTGGGTTCTCACCTGCAAAACTTTGACGCAGTTGCTTATCAAGTTCGGGATCGCTGGTTTTCCAAATGCGATCGCCTATATGCACTCGGCGCAGGTTCAAGTCATTTCGCCCAAAGGTCAGCATTGCTTCTTTACCCTTAGACACCACAGCATAAACCCGGCCGCCTTCTTCCTTCGCTTCTGGATGACCGCAATCAAATACAATTCCATCCCCTGGTTTTACAGGCGCTTCCAATTTGACTGTCACCTGTTCATTGTGAATGCGGGTAACTTCACCTAAATAAACCCCACGTTTTTTACCAAAGCGAGCGTGAACGAGTTCTTGATTATTAATCCCGCCAAACCAACCCGTGTAGAGTCCGCGAGAAAATGCCATCTCTAGGTTGTAGTGTTTTTGATTAAGTGGAAGATCCCCCCAACTCCTCTTAACAAGGGGGGCTATTTTCCCTTTTGAAGGGGGGCTAGGGGGGATCTCCTCCATCACCCGATCTAGGGCTTGCCGATAAACACGGGTGACATTAGCAACATACTCTGGAGCTTTTAGGCGACCTTCAATTTTGAGACAAGTTACTCCTGATTTCACCAAATCGGGCAAAACATCTAACCCTGCTAAGTCTTGAGGACTGAGTAAATATTTGCGTTCTTTTAAATTTACAACTTCCCCATCAGCGATTAGATCGTAAGGCATCCGGCAAGCTTGGGCACATTCGCCTCGATTAGCAGAACGTCCGCCTAAAGCTTCGCTAGTCAAACACTGACCGGAATACGCCACGCACAAAGCACCATGAACAAAAACTTCCAAGGGCAGCGAAGTTTCTTGTTGGGCAATCTGCTGCTGAATTTTATTAATTTCCTGAAGAGAACATTCACGCGCCAGCACCACCAATTGACAGCCAAGAGACTTAGCAAATTCCACCCCAGCCGCACTGGTGATGGTCATTTGGGTGGAAGCATGGATGGGAAAATCAGGCGAGAGGTGACGGATGAGACGACAAATTCCGACATCTTGAACAATGACAGCATCCACACCTGCGGCAATAATTGTGCGGAGATATTGCTGCGCTTCTGCTAATTCTTTGGGAAATATGAGTGTGTTGACGGTGACATAACCCTTTACGCCGCGACGGTGCAGAAATGTCATTAATTGGGGTAAGTCTGCTTCAGTAAAATTTTCTGCTCGCATTCTGGCGTTGAAGCGATCCAAACCGAAGTAAATCGCATCTGCCCCATTTTCCACAGCAGCTTTAGCACAGTCCCAATTACCTGCTGGCGCAAGTAGTTCAGGACGTTGAAGAGAAGAAGGGGAAGAGAGGCGATCGCTTTTCATCAGATTTAGGGTTAAGTAGCACCATAGTGATTTTATCGAAGTTGGTGGGGGATGGTGCGATCGCTCTTTTGTATAGAACGAGCAATACACCAAAATAATTCCTGGGAATACTGAGATTAAGTCTATGTTGGCAAACAAATATGGTTAATCCTTTCACTCAGAAACCCGAACCATATCCGTTTAAGGGAGGAGATGCCTCGGAATACAAGGTATTCATAATTGCTACTTGGTATACTTACCGGAATTCCTTTGGCAGCAATTCCATACTCATGGCAAAAGTTATGAAGTTTAAATAGCTCCCTAGACAGAGGAAGCGTCTAAAACGATTATTTAGCATTCCAACATATACTAGTAACGTATATTTGACTAGAATTAAAGTGTTATAGTGATTATCGTTTGGATACCATCTACGGTAGGGGTTTACGGAAGTGCGCCTCTACGAAAGACATCGCAATTTAGCTATAAGTTAATATTTACCGTTTTACGGGTATTAGAAAAATGAGGTTTAAAGACTGGGCGACTAGGGTGTTACTAATCTCGCTGATGTTCATGGCTGTGATTGTGGTGCTGCTAATTGGACGAGCGACAAAATTACACAATAATCCGACAACATCCCATCTATCTAATCCACGGGTTATGGCCTTCAGTCAATATCCGCAGGTGCAATTCCAATCAGCGAAAGAGCCAGAGAAGAAATCTCAACGTGTTATCAAGTCCCCAGTCAAGACTAACAAACCTGTATCGAGGTACATAACTACTCAAGCTTTTGCACAGTACAGACCTAGTTATCAAGTTGCTTCGGTTGATCCAAGTAACTATGGAGAACGGTACGCCCAAGATGCTAATGGTATACCTCTTCACAATCAACCGATTATCGTCCTCCATGAAACTGGTTATTCTGCTTCCAGCGCGATTAATTTCTTTCAAGTAGCCCATAACGATGAAAGTGTACAGGCAAGTTACCACGCTTTAGTCAAGTTAGATGGAACGGTGGTTTATCTAGTACCGCCAGAAAAGCGGGCTTTTGGTGCAGCTAACTCAGTATTTGAGAGTCCACAGGGATTGGAAACTGTGCAGACTAATCCAAAGTTACCTGCGTCTGTGAATAATTTTGCTTACCACGTTTCTTTAGAAACACCGCCAGATAGTTATGACAGTAACAGCCAACAAACCCATAGCGGCTACACGGAGGCTCAATATAAGTCTCTTGCTTGGTTAATTGCTCAAAGTCAAGTTCCAGACTATCGAATTACTACCCATCATCTCGTAGATCGTTCTGGTAAAAAAGTTGACCCGATAAATTTTGATGGTAATAAATTTCTGAGTTTACTTAATACTTTTCGTCAAGTTAGACCAATTTATAGAGCTAGTAAATAATTTATTCGTAATGGCGTGGCAAGGCTAAAATAGTGCATTAGACGTAGATTGGGTGAAGCGGAGCGCAAACCAACATATATCAGAATGTTGGGTTACGCAAAGCCTCCACCCAACCTACAATTTTTTTGCAACATTTTAGTCTTGCCACGCCACTACAAAATTTATTGAACCACGCTATTTGCTAAAGCTATATATTTGCTGCTTTTCCAGGCGATCGCTAATCGATGAAGGTAGTGTACCATCCGAGAATGTCTGCCGATCCAGTTGGACTTGTAAATTACTCAAGGGATCGCAACCAGAAGAAATCAGAAATTCTAGTTTTTGGATGTATGGCAAGGTTGCAAGGTTGTCCAGAATTTGGAAGATAGCTTGTATATAAGGATGACCAGTTTGTTGATACCAATCAGAGCTAGCAACTTTTGCTTGATCAAAACCCAAGTGTACTGTCAAAGATGGCTCATCAAATATAGCGATCGCTAACGGACGCGCTTCTTCTTGCAACAATAAATCATTACTTTTCGCTAAATGTCGCAGTTTTTCTAAGCGTTCATAACGTTCTGTCACTGCTTCCGGGTCATCTTGCCAATGGATTGCTACTGTCACCAGATAAGTCTGTAACAGCATGTGACCCAGCTTTTTCGCCTTTGTCGCTAGGTAATAAGAATTGTAGTCGGTTGCTTCAATTAACAATGGCACGCGATCAACTACTTCCAAGCCGTAACCTTTAACTCCAGCAATTTTACGGGGATTATTGGTAATCAAACGAATCTTTTTGATGCCCAAATCCATCAGCATTTGTGCGCCCATCCCGTAGTCTCGCAAGTCAGCAGGAAATCCCAAACGCTCGTTTGCTTCAACTGTATCCAGTCCCATATCCTGCAATGAGTAGGCTTTTAGCTTGTTAATCAAGCCGATGCCTCGTCCTTCTTGACGCAGGTATACAACTACACCTTGACCAGCAGCCTCAATCATCTTCAGCGCAGCTTCTAACTGCATCCGACAATCGCAGCGCAAAGAACCCAAAGCATCACCAGTTAAGCATTCTGAGTGCATCCGAACCATTACTGGCTCATCTTTGAAGTTATCTGGATCTCCTTTGACAATTGCAACGTGTTCTGTATTATCCAGGGTATGGCGGTAGGCGTAAATTTCAAACTGGCCGAATTGACTAGGCAGCTTGGTAATTACCTCACGATACACCAGGCGATCATGCTGTAGGCGATAGCTGATTAAATCCGCAATACTAATTATTTTTAAATTGTGACGTTTGGCATATTCAAATAATTGCTGCAACCGCGCCATTGAACCATCGGGGTTTTGAATTTCACAAATTACCCCGGCTGGATATAGCCCTGCTAGTCGAGATAAGTCTACAGCCGCTTCCGTATGCCCGGCGCGTTTGAGTACACCCCCAGCTTTTGCCCGAATGGGGAAAATATGACCAGGACGACGTAAATCGGTAGGTTTTGTGGCTGGATTGAGAGTAACCTGGATAGTGCGGGCACGATCTTCGGCTGAGATGCCAGTCGTAACACCCAATTCTGGCCCAGCATCAATGCTAACAGTGAAGGCAGTTTGATTAGTATCTGTAATGTTGCTTACCATCAAAGGTAAGTCTAGCTCGTCTAAGCGATCGCCTGTCATTGCCAAACAAATCAGCCCTCTAGCTTCCACCGCCATGAAATTAATCGTGTCGGGTGTCGCAAATTGGGCAGCACAAATTAAGTCGCCTTCATTTTCTCTATTTTCATCATCTACCACTACAATTACACGACCAGCTTTTAGGTCTGCTAAAGCGGCATCAATCGAATCAAATTTAAAAGCTTGGGTAGGATTAGGCTGTGACACAGAAAGATTTCCAGCTACCAACGTAAATTTTTTTTACAATTTCTTCTTTTAGATTGTAGCTCCTTTATAAGGCAGAGAAGTAGACTAGCAATGATTTGATAACAGGGCAAAAATTTTTGCCGTTCAAAATGGGGATTTAAAGTGCAGCGACAGCTAAGAATGAACAGGATAAGGGAGACAAATGGCATTAAGATAAGCGCAAACCCTTGATTTAACTGGCTTTTGAGTGTGGGGAGTGTGGGGAGTGTGGGGGGTAAGACTTCTTCCCCATCCTCCCACACCTCCCACACCTCCCTCAAACAAAGGTTTCAGGTTTTCTTAGTGCCATTCATAAGGGGGACAAATAGAATATTTTGTCACTTCGCCGCGTCTTCTTACTTTCCGTCCGAAAAAAGTAGAGGGGTTTTAGGTGTTTTGTACGCTAAGAGTCTAGTCGCTGATATTGTTGATAGCTGAGAACGAATTAACTATTCATGGGATAAGGATTTCAGATCATGGGCAAATTTAGACGCGTACCCGTTGGGATTGTTGGCGCGTCGGGCTATGGCGAAGTGCAGTTAGTACGGCTACTGATGGATCATCCAGAAGTCGAACTGGTTTATTTAGGCGGTGAGAGTAGTATCGGTAAATCCTTTGGGGATTTGTACCCGCATCTGGCTCATACCGCTAATCTACCAATAGAAGCGGTAGAACCAGAAATAATTGCTCATCGCTGTGAAGTAGTTTTCCTGTCTTTACCAAATGGTCTGGCTTGCCAAATCGCGCCCAAACTATTAGAAAAAGGATGTAAAGTGCTGGATCTGAGTGCAGACTATCGGTTCAGGGATTTGACAACTTATACAAATTGGTATGGCATTGAGAGAAGCGATCGCACCATTGCAGCTACAGCAGTTTATGGATTACCAGAACTTTATCGTGATCGCATTGCCGAAGCTCAACTTATTGGCTGTCCTGGTTCCTATCCCACTGCGAGTCTCCTTGCACTTTC
Organism: Nostoc sp. ATCC 53789; assembly: GCF_009873495.1. Classification (GTDB taxonomy): domain Bacteria; phylum Cyanobacteriota; class Cyanobacteriia; order Cyanobacteriales; family Nostocaceae; genus Nostoc; species Nostoc muscorum_A. The sequence continues at coordinate 5,647,352 of NZ_CP046703.1, forward strand.
GCCACTCTTAAAGCAAGGCTTAATCGTTCCAGAAACAGCTATTATCGATGCCAAGGCTGGCACATCTAGCAGTGGACGGCAACCTCAAACCAACTTATTACTATCTGAAGCAGATAATTCCATCGCAGCTTTCAATATCGGCCGTCACCGTCATACCCCAGAAATTGAGCAAATTTGCAGTGACTTAGCTGGTCACGAACTGATGATCCAATTTACACCGCATCTTGTCCCAATGGTACGCGGGATTTTGGCAACGGTATATGCCAAGATGAGCGATCCCGGTCTAGTGCGAGATGACTTAATCACAATTTTCTCAGCCTTCTACCGCAACTCTCCTTGGGTAAAAGTCTGCGGTAGCGGCATTTACCCCCAAACCAAGTGGGCTAACGGCAGCAATCTTTGTTACATCGGCGTAGAAGTTGACTCGCGCACAGGTCGGGTGATTGTCATGTCGGCAATTGACAATCTAATTAAAGGGCAAGCGGGTCAAGCGATTCAATGTCTAAACCTAATGATGGGCTGGGATGAAACTTTGGGGTTGCCCAAGTTGGGGTTTTATCCATGATTGAGAATTGGGAAGAGGACTTGGGGACAAGGAGAATTGGGGACAAGGGGAAAGACTTGTTTCAAGTTCTCACCTCTTGTCCCCTTGTCCCCTTGTCTCCCCAGTCTCTACTTCGGCCCTAAACCCACAGCACCAGCATAAACGGCGCGATCGCCTAGTTCATCTTCAATTCGCAGCAAGCGATTATATTTTGCTACCCGTTCGCTGCGACAGAGGGAACCTGTTTTGATTTGACCGGCACGGGTTGCTACAGCTAAATCAGCGATCGTTGTATCTTCGGTTTCACCAGAACGATGGCTAATTACTGAACGGATGCTATTACGAGTTGCCAAATCAATCGTTTCCAAGGTTTCGGTGAGAGAACCAATTTGATTGAGTTTAATCAAAATGGCGTTAGCGGCTTTTTCTTGGATGCCTCTTTGCAAACGAGTAGCGTTCGTTACAAACAAATCATCCCCTACCAATTGCACCCGCGAACCTAACTTCTGGGTCAGCAATTGCCAACTTTGCCAATCTTCTTCATGTAAACCATCCTCAATTGAAACAATTGGGTATTGGTCAACAAGTTGTCCTAAATAATCGATAAACTCAGCCGGGGCGTGAGGTTTACCATCGTAAACATACTGACCATTTTTGTAAAATTCGCTAGCTGCAACATCTAAAGCTAAAGCTACTTCTTCCCCTGGCTTGTAACCAGCTTTCTTAATGGCAGCAACTAGCAATTCCAAAGCTACTTGATTAGATTCTAGGTTCGGGGCAAAGCCACCTTCATCACCTACACCAGTAAGTAAACCCTTCTCATCTAATACTTGACTGAGGGTAGCAAATACCTCTGCACCCCAGCGCAATGCTTCCCGAAAGGAAGTTGCGCCAATTGGGACAATCATAAACTCTTGAAAGTCCACGTTGTTTGATGCGTGTGCGCCACCGTTAATTACGTTCATCAATGGCACTGGGAGCAAATTCGCTAAAGGGCCACCCAAATAGCGATATAGAGGAATATCTAGAGATTCAGCGCCAGCTTTGGCTGCTGCTAGGGAAACCCCCAAAATTGCATTCGCGCCCAAACTGGATTTGTTAGGAGAACCATCTATGGCGATCATCGTCCGGTCTAGCAGTTCTTGGTTGAGGGCATCCAAGCCTATTAATTTTGGTGCAAGTGCTTCTTTGACGTTTTTTACTGCCTTGAGTACGCCTTTGCCCCCATAACGGCTTTTATCGCCATCACGCAGTTCGTGAGCTTCAAAAGTGCCTGTGGAAGCACCACTGGGAACCTGCGCTAGTCCGACAACACCATTGGCTAAATGCACTTCGGCTTCAATTGTTGGTCTACCGCGTGAATCAAGAATTTCACGGGCTGCGATCGCTTCAATTGCAGTGTCTAAAAATTTACTCATCTGTACTTTATCCTTTATTCGAGTGTGTTACGCACCCAGTCCAGTTGCCTAACCCAATCGCTAGCTTATGCTGTTAAGAGACTTTATTGGCTGAGATTAAAGAAGATTTCCATTATATGGATCGGGAACAACACCAAAAATGGGTAAGGGAATGTTTATTTGATCGAAACAGAATTCAGGAGTCAGGAGCCAGAATTCAGTTGGGTATTCTGTGCGACTGGTGGATAGCGCAGCGTTAGCGAGTCTTCGAGCGTCGCGTCTTGCATTCTGACTCCTGTTAGCGGTAGCGGGGCGTTTAGCCCATTCTGACTTCTGAATTCTTCTTCAATTTTTCCCTGATGGCATTTCTCCTGAAGACTGTCAGCTAGGTAAAATGTTTGCAGAGAATAACACTAAATCAATTACACAGAAAAGGTCAATATGCGATTACTACATACAATGCTACGGGTAGCAAATCTGGAAGAGTCGTTAAAGTTCTACTGTGAACTTTTGGGTATGAAATTACTGCGCCGAAAAGATTATCCAGGGGGAGAATTTACCTTGGCTTTTGTGGGCTATGGTGACGAAAGCGACAACGCAGTAATTGAACTAACCTACAACTGGGGTGTGGAAAAGTACGAATTGGGTAATGCTTACGGTCACATTGCCCTTGGGGTTGATGATATTTACGCTACCTGTGAAGAAATCCGCAATCAGGGCGGTAAAGTCGTGCGCGAACCAGGGCCGATGAAACATGGTTCGACAGTAATTGCTTTTGTGGAAGATCCAGATGGGTATAAAATTGAGCTGATTCAACTAGGATCTCAAGGTTCGGCAGCCAAACAGGAATCACAAGAGCAACTTGTGAGTCAGTAATTCTTATAAGTGAACTACCGCGCTGTAAGACGGACGGAGCTTCCCAATTCATCGGGAACAGCCTCCAGAACTTTGTAGTTCTATTGGTCTGACATTCTCTCCAAGGGCAGGAGTCCTGGTTCCTAAGATCCAAACCTTTCTCTTGCGACACATACCTATCCAGCTTGGTTTTCGCTTACGGCATTGGTGGTCAAGATAATCCAAAGCTTATCAGAAAATTTTGGTGCTTCGTCATACATCCGGTATTGTTTTTGTTTACACAAAAAAACAATAGCGGATGCAATCCTTAGTACCCGCTCACAATCCCCACCTTATGAGTACATTGTTCGCGTTAGCGTCTCGCAGAGAAAGTGGGGACTTCCCCGACACGTTAAATTAGAAAATAGGTAGTAGATTAAACTATCACCAAATTACCATTCCTAAATTGCCACTGGAGATACACACGGATATACGCTGAGAATGTTTGGATAATTAGGGACTGGGGACTAGGCACTAGGAATTAGTGACTAAGTAAAAGTTTTTCCAATCCCCAATATCCAGTCCCCAATGCCCAATCCCTAAACTAAAAATCAAAATTCCAAAATTATAAAGATGCAACCTACAGATCCGAATAAATTTACTGATAAAGCCTGGGAAGCAATTGTTAAATCTCAGGATATAGTCCGTGCTTATCAACAACAGCAACTAGATGTTGAACATTTAATTATTGCCCTGTTAGAAGAACCCACTAGTCTAGCAATACGTATCCTGGCTCGATCTGAGGTCGATCCAATCCGCTTTCAACAGCAGTTAGAAGCCTTTATCCAACGTCAGCCCAAAGTTGGTAAAAGCGATCAGCTTTATCTTAGCCGTAGTTTAGACGTTTTACTAGATAAAGCTGAGGAAGCTAGAGTCAGGATGAAAGACTCCTACATTTCCGTAGAACATATACTTTTGGCTTTTGCTGAAGATGATCGCATTGGACGAAAGATCCTCAAAAGCTTTAGTGCGGACGCAGCTAAACTAGAAGCTACTATCAAAGCCGTTCGCGGTAGCCAAAAGGTAACAGATCAAAGCCCAGAATCGCGCTATGAAGCTTTACAAAAATTTGGCAGAGATTTGACAGAACAGGCAAAAGCTGGAAAACTCGACCCAGTAATTGGGCGAGATGACGAAATTCGGCGGGTAATTCAAGTATTGTCTCGTCGGAGCAAAAATAACCCCGTATTGATTGGTGAACCTGGGGTAGGTAAAACTGCGATCGCAGAAGCTTTAGCACAACGGATGGTAAACGGTGATGTTCCCGAATCGCTGAAAAACCGCCAACTCATCTCTTTAGACATCGGTAGTTTAATTGCTGGGGCAAAATTGCGAGGAGAATTTGAAGAACGCCTGAAAGCTGTCCTCAAAGAAGTTATGGACTCTAACGGGCAAATTGTCCTATTTATCGACGAACTACATACCGTAGTCGGTACAGGTTCCAGCCAACAAGGGGCAATGGATGCCGGAAATCTGCTTAAACCAATGCTGGCGCGGGGAGAACTACGTTGTATTGGCGCAACTACCCTCGACGAGTTCCGCAAACACATTGAGAAAGATGCCGCCCTAGAACGCCGCTTTCAGCAAGTATTTGTCGATCAACCAAGTGTGGAAAATACTATTTCCATTTTGCGGGGGTTGAAAGAACGCTACGAAGTGCATCACAACGTCAAAATTTCTGATTCGGCTTTGGTAGCAGCAGCAACTCTATCAGCGCGTTATATTAGCGATCGCTTCTTACCAGATAAAGCCATCGATTTGGTAGATGAAGCCGCAGCACAGTTGAAAATGGAGATTACCTCCAAACCAGCAGAATTGGAAACCATCGATCGCCGCCTCATGCAGTTAGAAATGGAAAAGCTGTCATTAGCTGGCGAAGAAAAAGGTACTCCTCAAACAAAAGAGCGTTTGGAGCGCATTGAGCAAGAAATCGCCAATTTGACTGAAAAACAGCAAGTATTTAACGAGCAATGGCAAGGTGAAAAGCAGATATTGGAGGCGATCAGCGCTTTAAAGAAAGAAGAAGATGCGCTGCGGGTGCAAATTGAACAGGCGGAACGTGCTTATGACTTAAATAAAGCTGCTCAACTGAAATATGGCAAATTGGAAGGAGTACAGCACGAGCGTGAAGCCAAGGAAGCGAGCCTTTTAGAAATTCAAAACCAAGGTTCCACGTTGTTGCGAGAACAAGTCACCGAAGCCGATATTGCCGAAATCGTCGCCAAGTGGACAGGAATTCCCGTCAATCGCTTATTAGAATCAGAACGGCAAAAATTGCTCCAACTAGAAAGTCATTTGCATCAACGAGTCATTGGGCAAGAAGAGGCTGTAGAAGCCGTAGCAGCAGCCATTCGCCGCGCCCGTGCGGGGATGAAAGATCCCTCGCGTCCCATTGGTTCATTTTTGTTCATGGGCCCCACAGGAGTGGGCAAAACCGAACTTGCGCGTGCTTTAGCTCAGTTTCTCTTTGATTCTGATGATGCCTTGGTGCGCTTGGATATGTCTGAGTATATGGAAAAACACTCAGTTTCTCGGTTAGTGGGAGCGCCTCCAGGATACGTAGGCTATGAAGAAGGCGGTCAACTTTCCGAGGCTGTTCGCCGCCGTCCTTACTCAGTGGTGCTACTGGATGAAGTGGAAAAAGCGCACCCCGATGTGTTCAATATTTTGTTGCAGGTGTTAGATGATGGGAGGATTACTGACTCTCAGGGAAGGACGGTAGATTTTCGCAACAGCGTTATTGTCATGACAAGTAACATAGGTAGCGAACATATTTTGGATGTATCTGGTGATGATTCCCAGTATGAAACGATGCGGAAGCGGGTAATGGAAGGTTTGCGATCGCATTTCCGCCCGGAATTTCTCAACCGCGTCGATGATATTATTCTCTTCCATACCCTCAATCGCACGGAAATGCGGCAAATCATCCGTATTCAACTCAAGCGGGTAGAAAATCTCCTGCGCGAGCAAAAAATCTTCTTTGAGATATCCCAAGCAGCTTGCGATCATCTTGTCGAATCAGGCTATGACCCAGTTTATGGTGCGCGTCCACTCAAACGCGCAATTCAGCGAGAAGTAGAAAACCCCCTCGCCACCAAGTTGTTGGAGAATACTTTTATCTCTGGAGACACCATTATCATTGACAAAAATGAAAATGGTCTGTCTTTTAGTAAAAAAGTGCTGGTGAAGGTGTCAGTACCACAGATTGCTACATAGTCTAAGAAGGCGATCGCTACATCAGTTTATATTTAGTAATTTATGTGCGATCGCTTTTAATTTAAGCTGCTTAAAACTGAGATTTAATATACAAATTTCATACTTCTTTTAAGCATTTTTCTTCTGATTTGCATAGTCATCATAAAGTCCTTCATCTTTTAATATATAGCCATTCAAAAAGCCATCATGGTTACAGATGCTTTCAATTTCTTCCGCATGAATTATGTTTTCATTCTCAGTTTCCCAGTCTTCACCATCCAAAACTGAGAATTCTGTTAATTCCGGGTCATTCAAAAAATCTTTGGCTATAGCGGCGATCAAAGGTTCAAGTATTTTGTGACGTTCTGCCAAAGATAGGCTAGCAATTTCTTGGAGAGATAGCTGTTTTTGCTCTTGGGCATTTTCTGACATTTGATTTGTGTTCCTGAAGATCGGTTAACTTTAGATTTAGTAATGTATAGGCATCGCTGTTAATTTTAGTTAGTCTTTTTAGTCGAAATGAGAAGGCGATCGCTACATTAATCTCTACATTAATTTAGTCTTTATAGCGGTTATAGAATTAAAGCTTGAAACCGCTCATCTTCCCGAATACTATCAAAATCTGAGTCAGTTTTTGCTATCTCTTGATATTTTTCACGATTCAGATTAATTGCTTGTTGTAAGTTTTCTACTGCTTGCTCAATATTACCTTGTAGAGCATAATAGCAAGCTTTGCCATACCAAGCTTGGTGTAAATCTGGTTGAAATTTCAGTGATTGGTCGTAGGATGCGATCGCTTCTTCATTGCGTCCTAAATGACCTAGTGTAATGCCCCGATTGTACCAAACTTCGTGTTTATCTGGTTGAAATTTCAGTGCTTGGTCGTAGGATGCGATCGCTTCTTCATTGCGTCCTAAATCATGTAGCGCATTGCCCCGATTGTACCAAGCTTCGTGTAAATCAGGTTTGATTTTCAGTGCTTGGTCGTAGGATGCGACCGCTTCTTCAAAGCGTCCTAAATGGCCTAGTGTAATGCCCCGATTGTTCCAAGCTTGGTGGTCATTTGGTTTAAATTTCAGTGCTTGGTCGTAGGATGCGATCGCTTCTTCATTGCGCCCCAAATTAAGTAACGCATTACCTTTATAGTACCAAGCCTCGTGGAAATCAGATTTAAATTTCAGTGCTTGGTCGTAGGATGTGATCGCTTCTTCATTGTGTCCCAAATCAAGTAACGCATTACCTTTACTGTACCAAGCTTGGTGGTCATTTGGTTTAAATTTCAGTGCTTGGTCGTAGGATACGATCGCTTCTGCATTGCGTGCTAATTCACATAGCGCATAACCACGATTGTGCCAAGCTTCGTGGGAATCAGGTTTAATTTTCAGTACTTGGTCGTAGTATGCAATCGCTGCTTCATATTCCTTAGCAGTGATTAATAAAGTTCCCAGTTCAAATAGTAAGTGAGCCTTACAATTTTCTGTCTGATGTCTTTCTACTAACAAGTCTTTAATTTCCAGGATTTTTTCAATTTTTTCTTCTGGACGAAGTTTCAAATATTCTTTATAGTCTGCTTCTAGAAGTAGTCGATTTGATTCTTTTTCTACCACTTCTGGCGTTGTAGGTAATTCAAACACCCCAGAACGCCAATCAAAAAAATCTGGGGCGCGATGGATAAAATAGTTGATCGAAAATGAACGCAAGATAAAAACAAAGCTAATCGGAAAATCATCTCTAAAGCGTTCTCGCTGTTGATTTAAGTGATTTAAAATATGCGGAACACTGGTTAGATTGCTAAATTGTCCTTCAGTAATTTCCCCAAAAGTTCTTTTTTCATATTTGTATAAAGAATATTCCAGACCTTTAATCAATAAAATATCAATTTCCTTATCTTTAATAAAGTTTGCCACTCGCTCATATAAATTATCAATTGCTTCAACCAAGCGTAAAACCGCTATCTTCTTCTGCGGAATTTTATGGGTAAGTTTGACAATTAAATTATCTGCTTCCACAGGTGTACATTGGACAAAAAACAAACCAAATCCTGATTTTCGCTTCAGTGCGCGAAGCAAGTTTTGATAAGCTTCTTCTGGTTCTGGGGGTAAATCATCATCCCAATCACTAAAATTTGGGTTCATGAAAGTTTCGCTACGGCGTAACCGTTCACGGGGGGGGGAGAATTTACTACAAAGCCTCAAAACTTTGTTCAGCAAGCTTTTTAGCCGATTTAGTATCATTAAAAAACTATGCCTAAAGTGGTAAAGACGATTTGCAAGACAGTATAGAACTTTGGATTATTAAGAATAATCAGTAAAAAACCTAATCTAGGCTAGTTTTTTTGCTGATTTCATTGAATTTCATATCGGGCATTTTTTTACCCTCCGTGAACGGTTAGCGCTACGGCTTCTTTAAATTCTGGAATTCCTTGAATCAATGGATGAATATCATACCAACGCTGCATTTCTCCATCATCATCCAAATAGCGGTATTCTAAAAGACATCGGTTATACATCAAACTGCGATATCGGTCATCATTAATAATCCGCTTAGAACAAGATACTTCCGCTAACAAACACCATTGATGATTTTCCACAGCGCGGCGATAAGTATCTCTGGCTTGAGTAATTGCTCGTCGCACCGCCTTTTCTGAAACAGGTAACTCTTCAGTGCGTCCAAAGGCATCTTGAGTTAACAATAGCAAATTCCTCACATGACCTCCACTCATCAAACAAAGTCTGTCTAAGGTTTGGGGACTGTCGAAAATTTCTGTTTCTAGTGATAGTTCTGGTGCAATTTGCCGGACTCGCTTCTTAATTACTTCCTTAACTTTCTTGAGTCCTGGCTGATAAACTTCTCCCTCGAAAGTTTTTACCATAATCATCGGCAAAATATGGGGGTCGCCGTAGATATCTCTGAGGTCTGTTGCCCTTGTAGAATAGACCATTGAAATGGGAACAGTGTAAATCAAATGGCAATCTAAAGCTTGAAGTTGTTCGCTACGGTCTAAAAAGACTTCTTCATAGTTGGTGCGTTCTCCATCTTTGACTAATACCATCCGATCTAAGTTATCGACAATTACCGCCAGTTTCTTGTAGCCATTAGGTAAGTGCTGTTTTGCATCCAGCAGAAACTCATTTAACACTTGAATTAATGTGACGGTGTAAGGATCAATTTTTTGGCGAATCTTCTGGCGCAATTCAGGAACAGCCCTTAAATTTGCAGTTAACTTAGCAAATTGAGTTAGCTGTGCTTCTACTCCCAGACTCTCAAATTCTATGGGAGTCTGCGCTAAATCTTTCAAATCTTCCCAACGACCTTTCAACCAGTCGAGTATAGGACGAGGACTAGCAATTTCTTTTAAATCTTTGAGCAAACGGCGCGTACAGGCGAGGAGAATATCTGTATATTGGGCATCTTCAGAATCGATATCCTCTTCATCAGCCGCAAAATACACAACATAAAATTCCTGATTTTCTAAATATTTCTTTAACCTGAGTAATTCTGTAGACTTACCCGCACCCCGATGACCAGAATACAATTGACAAGTATTTGTATCTGCTAATCGCATCCGATTTCCCAACTCTTGTTCAATATCCGCATCTCCCCGCACATCCTGACAATCTACATATTTTGGATCGCCTGCTGGTAAGGGTTCAAAGGGGTTAAAGGCATTGTAGAGTTTTGCGAGTAAGTCAGAACTATTAACCATAGGTAAAAAATATAGCAATCATGCTCATAATAATGGAGATTAAGCAGAGACGCGATTAATCGCGTCTCTACTAGGAAGTAGGGAAATCCGAATCAGAAATGGGGGCAAACAATGCTCAAAAAAGGTGCGATCGCCTAAGCTATGCTTTTAAAATCCTAATTGGTATCATGTCCTTCTGTATTCTCCGGGTTTATCCTGGAAAGCAGAGGGCTAGGGCTTTTTTTCAAAGTCTTAGATCCCCCCAACCCCCCTTAAAAAGGGGGGCTAAGAATTTCTTAAAGTCCCCCCTTTTTAAGGGGGATTTAGGGGTATCTAAAAAATTAGGAGGCTAAACGAATAGTTTGAAAACACGCCCTAGGCTGTATAAGCCACTATCATCATTTCAGATACTAACATCGAAAAATTACCAATTATGCTAGAACAAGGCACTATCAGTATTCATACTGATAATATTTTCCCGATCATTAAGAAGTCGCTCTACTCAGATCATCAAATTTTCTTGCGGGAACTCGTATCCAACGCTGTAGACGCTATCCAAAAGCTGAAAATGGTATCCCGCGCTGGAGATTACGCTGGAGATATCGGCGAACCAGAAATTGAAATTGCCATTGACAAAGATAACAAAACCCTATCCATCTCCGATAACGGTATCGGGATGACCGCAGATGAAGTTAAGAAATATATCAATCAGGTTGCCTTCTCTAGCGCTGAAGAATTTATTCATAAATATGAAGGCAAATCAGATCAACCCATAATTGGGCACTTCGGTCTTGGTTTCTACTCTTCATTCATGGTGGCGCAAAAGGTAGAAATTGATACTCTATCTTATCAAGAAGGAGCGCAGGCGGTTCACTGGACTTGCGATGGTTCCCCAGCTTTCACCCTAGAAGATTCGTCCCGGACAACTCGTGGTACTACTATTACTCTCAGCCTCCAAGGAGAAGAAGAGGAATTTTTAGAGTCTGCACGAATTAAGAATCTTGTCAAGACCTACTGCGACTTTTTACCAGTACCAATAAAACTAGAAGGTGAGGTATTAAATAAGCAAAAAGCACCGTGGCGAGAGTCTCCAAGTAATCTGAGTCAAGAAGAGTATTTAGAGTTTTACCGCTACCTGTATCCTTTTCAGGAAGAACCTCTGTTGTGGGTGCATTTAAATACAGACTATCCCTTTATCATCAACGGGATTTTGTATTTCCCCAAAATGAGGCCGGATGTAGATGTTACGAAAGGTCAGATCAAGCTATTTTGCAATCAAGTTTTTGTTAGTGACAACTGCGAAGAAATTATTCCGCAATTTTTGATGCCGATGCGGGGTGTGATTGATAGCACTGATATTCCCCTGAACGTATCGCGTAGTGCCTTGCAAGGCGATCGCACCGTGAAGCGAATTGGTGACTACATTGCCAAAAAAGTAGGCGATCGCCTCAAAGAACTTTTCCGCGATAATCGTGAACAATACATTAGTGCTTGGAAAGACCTCGGAACCTTTGTAAAATTCGGCGTTCTCAACGACGATAAATTCAAAAAACAAATCGAAGATATCATCGTTTTCCGCACCACCGCCAAGTTGACAGAAAAAGTTGCGGCTGAAACTCCAGTAGTTGAAGTCCAGTCTTCAGACGGGGATGCTTGGCAAGATGTGACTCCTTCACCCAGCGCTGAAAACTCAACACCCACCGCACCTTACACCACACTCAAAGAATATCTAGAACGCAACAAAGAACGCAACGAAAACCGAGTTTTCTACAGCACCGATGAAACAACCCAAGCTACATACATAGAACTGCACAAAAATCAAGGTTTGGAAGTCCTGTTTATGGACTCCTTCATTGACACCCACTTTATCAACTTCCTAGAGCGGGAATATCAGGATGTCAAGTTTACACGGGTAGACTCAGATTTAGATAATACTCTGCTGGAACAAGATAAAGATAAGGAAATTGTCGATCCCAAGACGAACAAAACCCGCAGTGAGACGATTAAAGAGTTATTTGAGAAATCTCTCAACAAACCCAAACTCAACATCCGTACCGAAGCGTTGAAATCAGACGATCCTCAAGGTACACCACCTGCGATCGTTCTTTTACCAGAGATTCTGCGCCGCCTGCGAGAAATGAACGCCATGATGCAGCAGGGAACAGCAGAGTTTCCTGAAGATCACATTTTGCTGGTGAATACTGCTCACCCGCTAATTCAAAATCTGGCAAATCTGAACCAAGGTACTATTATCCAAGGTGACGGTCAATCGTCTACAGATCAGTTAGTGAACCTGATTTGTCAACACGTTTACGATTTAGCGCTGATGTCTCAAAAAGGATTTGACGCTGAAGGAATGAAATCTTTCGTCGAGCGATCGAATGAGGTACTCACCAAGCTGACTGAACAAGCTAGTAAATAGTTGGGAATTGGGAATTGGGAATGGGGAACTTGTACTGAGCGAAGCCGAAGTATTGGGTATGAAGACGAGACAAGGGAGATCAGGAAGAGGGGGGAGACTTACTTGTTCAATAATTCCCCCTTGTCCCCCTGCTCCCCTGCTCCCCTGCTCCCCCTGCTCCCCTTCCCCTTCCCCCTCATCTCCCCCACTCCCTTTTCCACTTCTGTTGTCTAAGACATAGAATGGAAAGGCTGTATTAAAATAACAATCTGGAGATACTTGCTATGTCTCGTCGCTGTGAACTAACTGGTAAGAAGGCAAATAACGCCTTTGCTGTTTCTCACTCCCACCGTCGTACAAAACGCCTTCAGCACGCCAATCTGCAAAGCAAGCGTGTTTGGTGGGCTGGCGGAAATCGCTGGGTCAAATTAAAGCTGTCCACCAAAGCAATTAAAACCCTAGAAGTTAAAGGGTTAGAAGCAATGGCGAAAGAAGCTGGTATTAACCTCAATCATTACTAAGTAATCTGGTATTTGATAACCTGAGACTATGTACGGGAGACAGGATAAGCGGCTTTGCCGCTATTCATCCTGGTTCCCTACCAAAATAGAACTGAAATTAGACGGCTCATTACCCAAAATTAATTCTGAATTACGAATTACGTTAGCGTAGCCTATTACGAATTACGAATTATCCCTGTTATATCTGCTTTTGTACCCAAAGACGAAAAGCTTTGAATGTTGCATTTCTGCCTTCGGTTATAGTTTGCTCAAGATATTGAGTAATCGCTTCACCTAATTTAAACTGAGGAAAATTTAGGCTTTGCTGAGACTCTACATAATGACCATCTTGCAGAACATTAATTTGGAGCTTTCCTTTGTTAAAACGCCAAAGCTCAGGTACTTTTAAAGCTTCATAAATATTAGGATGAGTGCGAGAAGTAATGTCAACTTCTATAGCTAAATCTGGAGGGGGGTCTACTGTTAAATCTAGACGCTTCTTTCCACGAATTTTAGATTCATTTTTTATATAGAAACACTGGTCAGGTTCTATACCTTGAGCCATTACTTGGTTTTTGAAAGTTGTAGAACCAAGACTGATGAACTCAGTATTTAGCTCTTCCAGAAGCGCTTTGACTAAATCGCCAATAATTTCTTTATCATATTCATGTTCTGGCAGTGGTGCCATAATCTCCAGTATTCCCCTGTCATAAGCAATTCGTGCTACACGGTGTTCCCCTAAATCCTCTAGAATTGTTTCCAATTCTTGCCAGGTTACATCTCGCAGTAACACTCTTTGTCCTGGTGGAACATGGATGCGCTTTAATTCCAACAACATCATCTTCACTCCCAGTAGCTTATATCTAAATTTAGCTTACCTAATTCATTGCGACAATTTTTGCTTGTATCGAATTGTCGAATGCCTACACGCCGCAGCTTGTTGTCGGATATCACCTAACTCCTCATAGAAATGTCAGCAGGGGAGCATGGTTTAAAGAAAAAACCTCTGGGGACTCCAGAGGTTTTAGTTCCTGATTTAGTTTCTATTGGTTACTACAATTTGTCCTCAGTCATTTCCAGATAGAGAAGGAAATTATTTGATTTGAAAGAAATTAAGGGTAAGCACACTCTTTAGAAGTGTCTAAATATACTAAGCCAAAAACTAATGAATGACCTTGCAAAAATATTTCTTGAACCAAAGGAAACTGTCAACTTTTTCAAAAATTTAGTAAAACCTGTCTTTAGCTAGAGCAAATTAGTCGTAAATACGTCTATAAATGCTTTTTTGCCAAACTAGAATATTTTCATACTATAGATAGATATATATATCATATATATGGCAGATAGTAAGGGATGTAGTTTTCCTACTATGGACAGATGTAGACTTAATATAAACTCATAAAAATCCTGTATTTTTTAGCAGACAATAAGTTAGGTATCTTGCCATTTGTTCCGATAATAAATTTTAAATGAGCAATTATTATTAAAGCGGAAACTCTATGTTAAACTCTTACTTTTTTTATTCCGATGATTTGTAATATTTTAGTGAAAATATTATCAAGTTTTGGTAAATATTTTTTATTTTTTGTGAAAGCTATTGACTAGATGTAGGATTATCCTTAAATAAGTAATAGTGGATTAAGATAAAGATTGGGTAACTGTCACTTCAGCGTTGCAATTTTCTTCGAATTAGGTTCAAATTTAGGACTATCTACTGATGAGAAAGCCACTAGTTTTAGATAGTCTAAGAAGTAGATTATTATTCATACCTGACCTTGAATGTTTTTCGCTTCCCATTAACGTAACAAGATCCAATTTTTCGTTGGTAATCAAAACTTAACCTACTTAAATATTAGTAGGTTAATCTATAAACCGTATTGTAAAACTCAGTAAAATCATCAATATAAGGGCTACCCGAAGCCTTGAAAGTGTTTACCTATTACCATCAACTAGGGGTAATGGTCTTAACCAATACCATTATTGCACCGGGCTTCAGGAAAATCTGTCAAATTTTAGCGGCTAACAAGTGATTGGTTTAATTGTTTGAAGTATTTTTATTCCAAGTGAAGACCATTAACGTCCAATTTTAATTTATTAAAACCTGAATCAAGACAGTAATATCGCTCCTAAATCATCAGAATATTAGGGGTATATATACCTGTCGCTATTTGCACACCGCGTCAATATTTAATTAACCTCCTAGGCTCAATTAATTTGCAGTTGTAAATCTTGGTATCTCAGGATTAAAAACAGTTGCGAAAGACACATTTGCCCACATTTTATACTTGGTAGAAACTGATAAAAATTATGTCAGAAAATTTCAGTCAAGAGAAAGCTTTTGAATGCTATGACATGCACGAGAGCAAGTTCTTAACACCTTTCCAACGGAAGGCACTGCTGAAAAACCTGCAAGCTAATTTACAACCAGAATATCGTCGGCGGATTGAAATTATGTTACTTGCTGATAAAGGTAAATCTCAAAGCCAAATCTGTGAAATCTTAAGTTGTTCCCAAGAAATGGCACGGTACTGGATTGGTGTAGCAGAAGCAGGTTTAGCACATAAATGGAATGAGCGACCGATAGGTAGACCAAAAACTGTTAACGATCAATATATTGAACGCTTGAAAGAATTGGTAAGTAATAGTCCGCGTGAATATGGTTACGCATTTAGCTGCTGGACAGCACAATGGTTAAGTAAACACTTAGCAAATGAATTTGGCATTGCAATTACCGATCGCCATGTTAATCGGCTGCTAAAAAAAATGGGACTTTCTACTAAGCGCAAAAATTCTTGTCCACAAGAAACTGACAAAAATAAAGATGCTGGCATTACAATCTGTGACTTGCAATCTAACTCTGAACCTAGTTTGCATTGGTCATTTAATCTAATTCAGACCAATAACTAATACTGTTTTGGAGGTTAGAAAATGCCATCAGCGTTTTCCCAGCAATATTTAGCTGAACAAATTACCCAAGTCTTGGGTAAGTCGCTGTCAAAGGAAGAACTTGATACGTGTCTTGGAGGGCTGAAGATTGTCGAACCACAAGTAGCAAAGCAGTTTTGGCAAGCAACTACAACTGACACAGGAATTTATATTGTCCTGGGTGGTAAAGTCAGGCTGCTGGATAGCTCTAACAATTTAATTACTACTCTCTTTTCTGGATCGTCATTTGGCGAGTTGACTTTATTTCCAGAAAAGGAATTTAGTCCTTATGTTGCTAGAGCTTCGGCAAATTTAAAGCTTTGTTATATCAACCAAGAGACTTTACAAGAGGTAATTCGGACATCGCTTAGTGTCCGCGATCGCCTTTTAAGACGCGCAGAGGTCTGGGATTTGCTGCTGTTATGTTGTTACAACTCCTTAATTGGGCATAATGGCACCGTTGAGGAGACGTTTAAAGCGCTATCTCTATTTGAGCGACACAATCTAGAAAGTGGTTCTTTAAGTGCCAATCTCACTAAAGATATCAAGCTTTGGTTGCTGCATCGGGGCGAACTGCTAGATTCTCATGGGCGAAGATTGACACCTGGAAACATCTACCTGAATCCCAAAGAGGGAAGTTTGCAGGTAGCACAATCAGCGATCGCTTACAGTTTGAGTAATGCGGATTGGCAAACAGCCCTACAACACTGGCCGCAATTAGCAGAGTTGATAGATTCCCAAGAGCCTCAAACTGTCCTGGAGAGTGGAGATTTGGGGCTGGGGACTAGGAAAGACTTTTCCCAATCCCCACAATCCCCAATTCCTAGCATTGAGCCAAAACAAAAGCAAAAAAGACAACGGCCGTACTTTCCTAGCCCAAAGGTAAGGGCTGGGCATTGGTTGGGACGCTTGACTAAACGGTATCCGTTTTTTGAACAACAAAGCGCTTCTGACTGTGGAGCATCTTGTCTAGTGATGATTAGTCGCTATTGGGGTAAGCGCTTTAATGTTAACCGCATCCGAGATTTAACTAACGTTAGCCGTAGTGGGGCATCAATGCGGGGTTTGACAGCAGCCGCAGAAAGTATCGGCTTTGCTAGCCGTCCGGTGAAAGCTAGCTTCGATAAACTAGCCCAACAACCCCTACCTGCGATCGCTCACTGGGAAGGTAAGCACTATGTTGTCGTCTATGAAGTCAATAAAAAACGGGTAATTATTGGCGACCCCGCCATCGGTCAACGTACCCTTACTGCTAGCGAATTTAAAGCCGGTTGGACTGGTTACGCCCTGTTATTACAACCCACAGACTTACTCAAAGAAACCCAAGAAGCGACTACAGCATTTTGGCAATTTTTTGATTTAGTCAAACCTCACTCGCAAGTACTGCTAGAAGTGTTTATCGCTTCGGTGTTGATTCAGGTGTTTGGACTAGTTACACCTCTATTTACCCAGCTACTGTTAGACCGAGTAATTGTCCAGGGAAGTACCCTAACTTTAAACGCCGTTGGTTTAGGCTTACTAATTTTTGGTTTTTTCCGCGTTGCTCTGAATGGACTGCGGCAATATCTACTAGATCACACAGCCAATCGTCTGTCACTAACACTGCTGGTAGGTTTTATTAAGCATACCTTTCGCTTGCCCCTAGCTTTTTTTGAGTCGCGGTACGTTGGCGATATTGTCTCTCGCGTCCAAGAAAACCAAAAAATTCAGCGCTTTCTAACTGGAGAAGCACTGTCTATTGGTTTGGATTTGATGACAGTATTTGTCTATGTGGCATTGATGTTTTGGTATAGCTGGCAAATGGCATTGTTCAGTTTAGCGATCGTCCCGCCTTTTGTATTATTGGCGCTGGTCGCTACACCTTTTTTGCGCCGCATTAGCCGCGAAGTTTTTAATGCTTCAGCTAAAGAGAACAGTTATTTGATTCAATCCCTCACGGGTATTCGCTCAGTTCGCTCAATGGCAATTGAGCAAACAGTCCGATGGCATTGGGAAGAACTGCTGAATAATGTCATTAAAAAGACCTTTAGCGGCCAGGTAATTAGTAACCAACTACAAATTTTCAGTTCTAGTATCGAATCACTAGTTACTACAGGATTACTCTGGTTTGGTGCATGGCAGGTAATTCAAAATCAACTAACCATTGGACAATTAATTGCCTTCAATATGTTGTTAGGAAACGTTATTCGACCTTTCCAACGACTCGTTGTCCTGTGGAATCAGTTGCAAGAAGTGATCATTTCCACTGAGCGAATTAATGATGTTTTAGAAGCAGAGCCAGAAGAAGATTTACAATTTCAACCACGTCAGACTTTAAGTAGTTTACGCGGTCATATTGTATTTGAAAATGTGACTTTTCGTTATCATCCAGAAAGTGATATTAACGTGTTAGAAAACCTCAGTTTTGAAATCAAACCTGAGCAAACTATAGCAGTTGTAGGTCGTAGTGGTTCTGGAAAAACAACCCTCTCCAAACTGATTTTAGGGCTATATCTGCCGACGGATGGCAAAATTTTGATTGATGGTCAAGATGTGACTAATATTTCTCTGCGATCGCTCCGCTCCCAAATCGGCGTTGTAGACCAAGATACCTTTTTGTTTGGCGGTACGATTCAGGAGAATATCAGTATTGCTCATCCAGAAGTTTCGCAAGAAGAAATTATTGAAGCGGCGCGGCTAGCAGGAGCAGATGAGTTTATTAAGCTAATGCCAATGGGCTACGAAACCCAAATTGGTGAAGGTGGGGGTATGTTATCCGGTGGACAACGCCAACGCCTAGCGATCGCTCGTGCTTTGTTAGGAAACCCCTGCTTCTTGATATTCGATGAAGCAACCAGTCACTTAGACGCTGAATCTGAGCGGATTATTCAGCACAACCTGACAAAAATTCTTCAAGGACGCACAAGTTTAATTATTGCTCATCGTCTCTCTACAGTGCGTAATGCTGACTTAATTTTGGTTTTAGATCGGGGCATTTTGGTCGAAAGCGGCACTCATGAGCAATTAATCGCTAAAAAAGGACATTATTTTTATCTCAATCAGCAACAACTAGCGCAAACAGGTTGAAAGGGACTCAGAAATAGGGGATGAAGGAAATTAGATATTCGTTCATCCACCTTTGAACTGGATTCATCCACCTCAAATACTCGTTCATCCACCTTTGAACTGGATTCATCCACCTCAAATACTCGTTCATCCACCTTTGAACTGGATTCATCCACCTTTGAACTGGATTCATCCACCTTGGAACTGGATTCATCTACCTCAGATACTCGTTCATCCACCTTTGAACTGGATTCATCCACCTCAGATACTCATTCATCCACCTTTGAACTGGATTCATCTACCTCAGATACTCATTTATCCACCTTTGAACTGGATTCATCTACCCCAAATACTCATTTATCCACCTTTGAACTGGATTCATCTACCCCAAATACTCAAAATCTCCAATCTAGCCCTAATTACAAATTAGCCTGTCCCTAATCCCCAACGTCCAATTCTTATGCCAAACCCATCTAATAATTCATCATCCGCCTTCGCTATCCCAAAACCAACTGAATTTCACCTGGTGGAAAACACAAATGCCATCTTTCATCCTCAGACACAGAAAACATCTGAAGCAAACGATTGGTTTTATGGCACCGAGGAACTACTAGATGCCTTACCAAAACTCTGGACGCGCTCCCTGTTGTATTTACTGGTAGGCTTTGCTGGAATCATCTTACCTTGGGCAATGCTTTCTAAAGTTGATGAAACAGGGAGCGCTAGAGGACGCATGGAACCTGAAGGAGCTACCCAAAAATTAGATAGTCCAGTTACTAGTAGCATTACCGCCGTCAATGTCAAAGAAGGCTCAACTGTAAAAGCAGGACAGATTTTAGTTCAATTAGAGTCTGATGTGCTGCGAACGGATTTGCAGCAGGTGCAGACAAAACTGGAAGGTTTATTGAATCGGCGATCGCAACTGGATCTCCTGAAAAACCAAATTATCTTGACGATTAACATCCAAGAGCAACAAAATAAATCCCAAGAATTAGAAAAACTTGCTCAAGTTAGTCAGGCACAGCAAAATCTTGATGCTAAACAGAGTACCTATAACTCACAAAGACTAGAAAAATTGGCTTTAGTGCAACAAGCTAGCCAGAATATCAGTTCTACCCAAATTGCTCAAAAGTTAGCGAAGAGTCGTTTCAGCCGAGATGTCACAGAAGTTGCGCGTTATCGCCAGCTTTTGCGGCAAGGTGCAATTCCCCAAATCAAAGTTGTGGAATTAGAAAAGATTGCAGAAGAAAGTCAACGCTTACAGGAACAAGCAAAATCTGATATCACACAAGCACAGTTGCGCTTAAAAGAAGAACTTAACCGCTATCAGTCGTTGATGAGTCAAGCCCTTTCAGATATTCAGCAGGCAAAACTTAGTCTGCAAGAACAGCAAAGCAGCTATCGCAGTGTGGTGCAAGCAGGTAGACTAGCGGTGCTGAAAAATCAGGAACAGCTTAAAGATTTACAAGGACAAATTACTAACCTGCAATCAGAAATTGCTCAAACAGGAAGCCAGATTACATCTTTACAGCTACAGATGCAACAACGAATAGTGCGATCGCCTATTGATGGCACAGTTTTCGAGTTGCCTATCCACAAACCAGGATCTGTAGTAGAACCAGGACAGATGCTTGCCCAAATTGCGCCCAGCAATACTCCTTTGATTCTCAAAGCGCAGATGCCTAGCCAACAAAGCGGTTTTTTAAAGGTAGGAATGCCAGTTAAAATCAAATTTGATGCTTATCCCTTCCAAGATTATGGGGTAGTGCAAGGGCGCGTTAGCTGGATTTCGCCTAACTCGAAAGTTCAAACGACGAATCAAGGTAACATCGAAACCTATGAGTTGGAAATCTCCCTACTTCAGCCTTATATCCAAACTGCCAACAAACGTATCCCTCTAACACCAGGTCAAACTGCAAGTGCAGAGGTGATTATCCGCCAACGCCGGATCGTAGATTTTATTTTAGATCCGTTTAAGAAGTTACAACAAGGTGGTTTGGAGCTTTAGAAATTTGCCAACTTACAGCAATTTTCAGGTAATTAAACCGTAGCTTAGAGTATGAACAACAAGATCCCCGACTTCTTAAAAAAGTCGGGGTGAGCCTCATGGTTCAATTTCTATCAAGCATTACTAACTTGTATGTGAAAAATTATTTTATTTTGATTTTTAATTACTTGTATTTTTTACTGGTATTTATAATCTTAATGCAAAAATATTAATTTTATAAAAAGATTTTCACAATCGCACAAAATTAAATATTAAGGCTACTATTAGACAGAGGCAATAAATAATTAAATCTGAAAATTATAGTATAGATGTAATTAATATTGTCCGATTAATCCTGATAATATCCTAATGATTTAGGTTAGCCATTGGAGGAATTAAATGATGTCAAATGTATTGACTGTTTCTCCTGATGATATTCTTGACCACATAAAGCTTGCTTGCCAAATCCCTAATGTATTAGAGTCGATCGCAACCAGAAAAATTATTGAACAGGAAGCGAAAAAGGCAGGTATTCAAATTGGTTTAGAAGAACTGCAACGCGCAGCAGATAGCTTGCGTTTAGCCAATCAACTGCTCAAAGCAGAAGACACCTGGGCGTGGTTAGAAAAATATCATCTTTCTTTAGACGACTTTGAAGCAATAGCCGAAAACA
The DNA here is from genome assembly GCF_009873495.1 of Nostoc sp. ATCC 53789. Classification (GTDB taxonomy): domain Bacteria; phylum Cyanobacteriota; class Cyanobacteriia; order Cyanobacteriales; family Nostocaceae; genus Nostoc; species Nostoc muscorum_A. The sequence goes on from NZ_CP046703.1 coordinate 5,668,598, forward strand.
ACCTTCTCTCAGCCAAATTAGCAAATCATTTATTTGCAGACAAAGCTGAACAATTTTTTTATGCACACCAACTCGATTACATTGCAGCAGTCACTTATGAAGTTGTATTAGATGATGAAGATTTAGCGCTAGAACTATTTTATGCGCTGCAAGAAGGGGAAATTAGTTTTCAACAAATCGCCCGTCAATACATCCAAAATACTGAAATACGCCGGGCTGGAGGATATCAAGGAATACGTCTACGCACTGATTTTAGACCGGAGATTGCAGCAGCCATCTTTGCTGCTAATCCCCCACAAATTCTCAAGCCAATAACTACTCCCAAAGGAGTGCATATAATTGCAGTTGAGGAAATCATTAAACCTCAATTAGACGAACAAAGACGACTGAAAATCATTGGAGACTTGTTTACTAATTGGTTAAAGTCACAAACTGCTGCTATGGAAATAGTCACAAAGCTCACAAAGGATACTAGTTCTAAAGTATCTAAAGATGTTTTAATACAGGCTTAAGACCATTACCATCATTTGTGGTGGCTTTAGCGCTTTTCTGGTTGCAGCCAATCTCTTACGCAACGCAACCATACCACTGTTCTAAGATAGGATTGCTACAAGTATTGACGTTAGGGGAGAGGTGACAGCTAATAGAGAATAATCTGTACCCAATCCCCTTTAAATATCAGTGTTTAATTTCCAAATTAAGTATGTAGCATCCTAACTGGACTTTTTCTGCCCACAATTCATATTCCAGACGCATAAGCTCTGGTAAAGGATGTCCGTTGAGAGTTAGGCTACTAGTAAAATTTCGTAACCGAATAGGGTCGTTAGGTTGCAACGACTCAGTTGGCAACCAATAGCGACTAATACCATAAACGCCCTGTTCCCAAAAGTGACGGTAACTCACTTGAGCGTTACCTTGCATAGTCATGATGACTCGATAAGGGGAAATCTCTAGCCACAAAATTCTCGGACTGTTAGGGGCGTAAGCTTTGCTCTTACTTTGGGGAAGCGTATCCTCTGGACTTACGACACTCTCGACTTCACAGCTTATTAGGGGCGGTGCAGTTAGCAGCAAATGGAATCTATCAGTATCTTTTTGATACAATGTCGCAGCAGTTTCGACAACAGACCAGATTGGTAGGTCAGTAGAAATAAGTGATAAGCACACGGGCTTGCGGTGATGAGTCAGCATGGGAGCGATAAGGGCTAAAAGCTATTGAACAAAGTGAAATGAACACTCTAGCTGTCTAATAAATCAGGATAAGGAACTAAATAGTAAAACAGGCTTAATATTAATGAATCCGCTAATTTGTTATTAAGCTACATAAATCCGCATATAAACGGGTGTAATGTCAGCTTAGAAAGCAAAATCGGTACTTTTTCTAGAGACAGCTAATTCGTAAGCAAAGCTTGTAAATATTCTAAGGCTATAGCCTTAAAAGAGTGAGAGTCGTTTTGGATGCTAAGAAACCTTCTTGAGGGAGACTTCCCGTAGCTTGAAGTAAGTTTCATACAGCAAAAGGTGATAGGATACTGGCAATAAGTCACCAGCAGTAAAAAAAAAGTCCCTGCTGAACTCTCGATGTATTCAAAAGCCAGTTTATCCTAATATCGGCTTCTGTTATAACCCAGAGACGGAACTTCAAAATGTAGTATGTATTTATTTTACAAAAATACCTTAAATGTTTATCGAACGCATTAAGTATTTATACTTAATGCAGTCTGGATTTGAGGTTAACAAACAACATTGCAGCCATAGCTAACTACTCGAAATTTATCTAGAATCTATTACAAAAAATATTATTTAGGGAAAGTTAATATTCCTATACTTAAAGGTATTAATTTATCTATCAAAGACGGAATCGCACAGAAAAATCACTGATAAGGGTGAGATTACTGCAACAGAACGAATCTTTAACCACCCAAATCAACTTTCTGAAGGTCAGTCAATAAGCTGACTTTAGTTGTAACAGATAACCGACGGTTGCATTAGATAGCAAAATATCCCAAGAAGTGATGAATTTGCTATCAGAGTTGAACGAGCAGTGAATGAATATTGTGATAGTAACTCACAAACAAAATATTGCAGATCAAACAAAACAACTGATTTATGTCCAGGATGGTTTAATTGTCTCTTGATTACCCAGATATCAAATAACTAATCTAGATTTTTTTGCAATTATTTTCTCTGCTCAACAGTCTTGTTACTTAGTCATTGCTGTTAAGAATTTTTGGAACTTTGAAAAATTCGCCTTCCTGTTCAGGCGCACTGTTAAGAATACTTTCACGATTAGCATAGGGTTGCAATTCATCCTCTCGTGTGATATTGCTAACATCAATTGCCCGTGTTGTTGGGGGCACGTTACTGACATCCAGCTCATCCAACTGTTGAATATAATCCAGAATACTTCCCAATTGGGTAGTAAATTGTTCCTCTTCTTCTGGAGTCAATTCTAAACGAGCCAGATTAGCTACTTTATGAACTTGTTCTTGGTCAATCATAAATTGTTATTTGTCATTGGTCATTTTTCATTTTTAATTGGTCATTAGTCCTTAGCAAGTGACAAAGAACTAATGACTAATGACTAAAAGAATACGTCAATCTGCGATCGCCCGGTGGTTTTCAACCAGTTTTGGGCTTCGATGTAGTTATTGGGAGCCATGCGAATAGCTCGAATCCAATAGTCTGCGGCTTGGTCAAAAAGTGCTTCGCCAGCCTCGTTATCTCCAGCTTCTTTTTCCTTTTCGCCTTGGTAGTGATAAATCACAGCGATATTGTTCAAGGCTTGGGGTAGGCGTGGGTTTAACTCAATTGCCTGGTGATACAGTTCTAAAGCTTTGTTGTGGTCGCCGTTGCTGGCATAGATTAGCCCCATGTTGTAGAGAATATAACCGCGATCGTTGGTATCTTCCTCTAGTGTTAAAGCTTCTTCATAGTACTCCAATGCTTCAGCATATTCCCCTTCTGCTTGGGCCGACATGCCATCTCGATAATAAACAAACGCTTCTTTAGCTTTTTTGTTAGTTGGCAGGATCTTCAAGATGATATCTGCCATCACTGTAAAGGATTTGTCAACAAAATTATCGTTTTTTTGTGTTCTTGGCATATTTGTCTCTGGGTATTACTAGGTATGGGGCATGGGGCATGAGGCATTGGGCTAGGCACAAGAGGTAGAGGTGCAAAGGGACAGAGAGGAAAAACTTACTGCAACTTCTCCTCTGCTCCCCTGCTCCTCTGCTCCCTGCTCCTTCATCTCCCTCATCTCCCAATCCCTTAGCACGCTCAATAGTTAATTTAACTGATTTGTGGGGGCGTTCTCCTCTCTGAGTGGGATGATGCACTCTGGGCTATTATGCCGAGAGTTGTTTACCAAGGTGCTAACTGGATACGCAATCATTGCTGGCGCTGGATAGGGAAGCAATAGCTGCTGTAGGGTTTGGGGCGTTTGGATTTGAGAATCTAGCCATAAATCGTAATCTTTTGGCTCTAGAATCACTGGCATCCGGTCGTGGATAGGTTGAAGTAATTCGTTTGCTGCCGTTGTCAAAATTGTACAAGAGATTATTTCGTCGTTAGCAGGCGATCGCCATTTCTCCCATAAACCGGCAAAGCCGAAGGGTTGCCCATCTTCAAGACGAAAATAAAACGGCTGCTTTTTACTTTTACCTTGTTGACGTTGCCACTCATAAAAGCCATCAGCTAACACTAAACAGCGACGATGTTTAAAAGCCGAACGAAAAGCTGGTTTTTCGGCAACAGTTTCTGCCCTAGCATTAATCAGCTTTGCTCCCATTCCTGCATCTTTTGCCCATGAGGGAATTAATCCCCAATGCAACTGCTGAAATTCACGCTTTTCGCTTTCGGGGTTTTGTAACACAGTTGCCACCATTTGGGTAGGCGCGATATTAAAGTTGGCTGCTAAATCTAGAACTGGCTCGACATGGAAAACTTGGGCTAAAGCTTCTACTGACTGGTTTAGAGTAAATCTTCCACACATAGTTTTATTCCCAACCACTAACTAAATTAAATATTTCAATCTAGAAATCAATAATATTTTTTTTATTTTTTCAGATAATTTTATCTAGTACTCAAAAGCTAAATTTTAAAAGAAATTATCCGGTTTTGGGAAAATATTTTGGTAAGATATTGTATTTTAAACCTTCACTTATCAACATATTGATAACTGTATTTTAGCATGGAACTACTGCGTTTGTACGATTTTTTACCTTCCGGTAATGGCTATAAGATACGTCTTTTATTCACACAACTAGGTATGCCTTTTGAAAGGGTAGAGCTTAATATTTTGAAAGGTGAGACTCGAACACCAGAATTTTTAAGTAAAAATCCTAACGGAAAGATACCTATTCTAGAAATTGAGCCAGGGGAATACTTAGCAGAATCAAATGCCATATTGGTATATCTGAGTGAAGGGACAGAATTTTTGCCTTATGACCGCTTTTTAAGAGCGCAAGTGCTGCAATGGTTATTTTTTGAACAGTATAGCCATGAACCTTTTATTGCCACATCAAGATTTTGGATTTCTATTTTAGGTAAAACTGAAGAATATAGTGAAGCTATCAAGGAAAAACGCGAACCAGGTTATGCAGCACTTAGCTTGATGGAAAAACATTTAACCTCTAACACTTTTTTTGTGGGAGAGCGTTACACAATTGCTGATATTGCATTGTTTGCTTATACTCATGTAGCTGACGAAGGTGGGTTTGATTTAACACCATTTTCTGCTATTCAAGCTTGGATAGAAAGAGTCAAAGCTCAACCAAGATATATCAGCATTACAGAAGTATAAAAAGTTGATGTTACAAGTTTGTATCTCTCATTTATTGCCTCTGGTAGGGGTTATATTGGCAAAGAGGTAAAGTTTTTCAAGAAGACATTACTCAGTATCAACTAAGTATCTGTATCAATTTCTATCATCTTTTGCCGAGAGGATAAACCCGACTTGATTCTGATATCAGATTTGGCTACATCAAATTTCTTTGCTAGGAGTTTAATTAACTCTTCATTAGCCTTACCATCAACTGGAGGCGATTTTAAATATACAGTCAGACTACCATCAGGTTGTTCCTCAATTTTTTGCTGTTTTGAATTAGGTTTAACTTTGACTTTTTTTTGCATAACCCATTTTATATAATTGTCGCAGCCATAACCAACCTGCAATACAACCCAATGCGTAATGAGGAAAATCCCACCATACAAAAGTAGTACCAAGTAATAATTTACCTATCAAGGTGGCACGAATTTCATTTAATAGTGGCGGATGCCAAAGTTGTAAGAATTCTAGTATACAGGTGATGACAAAAACCCATATAGGAATTTGGATTATGGCCGCCCGACTTCTGAACAACCAAAAAGCAAATAGACACCAAAATATTTCATAAAGTATATCTCCTCCGTAGTCATTAAACCACTGATGACCAGGCCCACTGTAAAACTTAGAAAAAAGGCCCATCGGTACAACGATGAGCATAGAAATAATAATAAATATTGTTTGTTTACGAGATTCGAGCATTTTATGAAGGCTAAAGACTAAGGAAAATTTTAGCCTCTACACTGCTCTTTCTTAAGAATTCCTAATTTTGTATTTTATTAATAGTACTTACATAAAACTACACGCTGTAGGGGAAATACCCTGCGGGTGACGCTCGTACCTCTTTACAAGACGCTGCGCGTAGCTTGCTTCCCCACAAGGGTATGCTACCGCTACGCTAACGCTACTTCCTTTATGCCGGAGAACCCATACACCGGAATGGCTCACCGCTTTACGCCTACATGAATTGTCCTAAGAAGAACATCTTTCTTTTCGACTATTGTTTGCCTAAGTCTTGTTAGGGATATCTTCTGCTACCAGCGCCCACTACACCGATTTTGTGGCGATAGGAGAGTTCGGCACCGAACCAGCCGGAAGCGCTGGTCAGCGTACCAACAACGAGCGAAATTAACAGTCCCCAGGGAACTATTCGGGATTCAGCGTCGCCCCAACGTAGGAGGAAGTTGACGAGTGATAAAACTAGGATAGAAACGTTAAGGATCAAATGCACCCAACCGGCGGTGCGCTTGCGAACTCGTTCAATTTTCAAAAAGTCGCTCAAACCGATCGCAGCAGCGAGTAAACCTCCAGCTAATCCGAGTCCGATTAACCATAGTGAAGCCCTAGCCCAAAAGAAATCACTAGTTAACCAGTAGCCGATGTCACTTCCCAAGGCGGCGGCTAAAAAGGCGATGGGAAAGATCACACTCAGGGGATGTAGGGGATGTCCTGCGATCGCAACTGTGCTAGGTACGCCAGTATCCCGATATTCACTGTCATTACTTTCAATAACTGGTGGAATATTGGGAAAAGGTGTTGAACTTGTTTGCGTTGTTTCTGTACTTTCCATTATTTAGTATCCTCAATTAATTAGTTTTTAAGCAGAAGGAATTTGTTCAATATAAGCTTCAGCTTTTAGAGTTAGCTTGCCTACATCTGCTCTTAGTTGCCTAACTTGTAGATTCATTCCCTCTAAATCAAAATTACTCAGATTCAAAATCTCGCTAGTTTCATCTATCAAAGCTTTTGTCAAATCTGGCGATATTTCTTCACTTTCCCCATACTCAACATTTTCTAGAGAAACTGTTTTCCCATTAGGGCTTATCTGAGGGATCGCAGAAAAAGCAACTTGGTGGTTTTCACCTGTCTCTACTAATTTTATACTGGCATTTAGTGCTATTTTTCCATCACCAGGTAGCCGAAAGTCTACATTTTGTGGTTCAATAGTCGTCAATTGCCCGTTAACATGGATTTTTTGACTTTGCAGCTGCGATCGCACATATTCTGAGTTAAAGGCGCGATTGATATCAGCTTCAGTTAACACAACCTGGGCATTAGCTTCAGTAGGTTGGGTAAGTTCGATTTTTCCGAAAGCCACACTCAGAGGATTGATGGCAACGTCAGTCATTTGCATTTTTAATTCCTCCATACGGAGGTCTTTTTGCATTACTAAACCTTCGCCTTCAATGCTGACTGAATCTACCTGTCCCTGAACGAGTTTCAACGGGTCTGTTTTAATGTTTACATCTAAGTTTTCGGCTTCATCTAATTGGCTAGACAAGCCTATCTCTGCGGCTTTATTTAGCGCCTGCTCTCCTAATCCAGAACTTTCTGGCATTATTAAATTAACTCCTATAAATAGCTAAATAACATATCCTTGAATTAATTTAATAAATTAAGATCATATTTTTATCTATCTGGCGAGGTAATATATATTTAAATATTATCTATCTAGAAGTAGAAGGATATAATTTATAGTAATTTTAAACGACTTTTAATTTAGAAAATGTTCATGTTTAATGGGTATAAGGTTTCCTCATATTTATAATATTCTGTTAAAAATAGACTAAAATAAGCACAAAACTTTCACCAATTAATATTTATTTATTTAGATATTGAGTAATTAAACCATTCTCACAAAAAGCTAAAGCTTGCTAATTTTTACGATCGAATAACCATCCTACTAATTAAACACTATTATTAATATATTCTTTCATCTTGGCTTTGAATTTTGCCGATTTGTCATTTTGAGAAATAATTTCAATTATAAAATTAAGTGCTAAGTTAATAAATTTATCTTATTACTGATATAAACTCTTCTGGAAAGCGTCATTTATCGAAAAAATCAGCATCAAGCGAAGCAATCTGACAAGTCATCGCAAGCTTGATAGATATTTCCATTTTTAGGCTGAGATTCTCCCCTTTTACCTTCTCCTGCTCTGCGTTCTCTGTGTCTCTGCGGTTTGTTATAAAAAGAAGTCGATAAAAGATTCATAGGAACTAGACAAATAGCTTTTTTCCAGAGACGATGTAGTGATATATCTCGCAAACAACTTTTAGCTTTTACATTCTCTCTCTAGATAAAAAATCTTTCTCTCGGTAGATAGGTGTACTGACTTTATTATGGCTGCTATGTTACCAATATGACGATAGTAAGACAAAACGCCCAAAATACAACCGTAAGTCCTTCAGTAAACACTCCAGAAACATTGGCAGAAAAGGTTATTGAAGCAGAGCGGATGCATGACGTTCTCCTTTTGCTGCAAAACTTAATTAACAGTGAAGAAGCCACTGTAAAACTAATTATGGATTGTCTCTATGATGTTGGTTCAGTCAATCTGATCAACCAAAAGCTTCGCATGAAGCCTTTAAACAGGGTAATGAAATTAATTGCCCGAATGTCCAAACCAGTTTTTAGAACTTTGGCTTTCAATTGGTTTAAGAAAAACTGTCCGCAACTGATTACTAATTGGCTACACACCCAGGTAACTTTTAGAAGTACCCAAAACATACCTCAACAAGTAGCTGTTGAAGTTGCAGAACTTCAACCATATCCCTTACCACCGGCAGAAAATCTCAGCCAAGAGATTAAAAATCTGCGTTCTCAGGTTAGATGGCTAGCTGGGATTTCAATAATAGCGATCGCTGTTTTAGCAATGACAGCAATTAAGTTAAACTGAAACCCATAATTAGCACCGTTATCAAATTTAATAGATCCAGTAAGCTCTTTTAGGCGTAAGATGCACTTGAGTTCTAAAAACTCTAGCAGCCTAGAATGTGAATAATTTTTGATCCGTAAGGCGTTTTGGAAAACACTTGTTTGATTAACTCCAAGCACCTTAACTCTTTGTATTACCAGCATATTTAAATAGCTGGTTCAGCATATATGCTAATTCGTACTATGACTTTGCCCAAACCTACCTTGGAGGATATCGAAATACATCTTCTCTTGGAAGGGGTATATCAGTATTACGGCTATGACTTCCGCGATTATGCTCTTTCCTCACTCAAGCGCCGCATTCAAAGCTTCATGCAATTGGAGGGGTTAGCTAATATTTCTGCTTTGCAAGAGCGTTTACTCCACAACCGTGCTTATTTAGAACGATTTTTGCTTGCTCTGACGGTGAATGTAACATCAATGTTTCGCGATCCGAGCTTTTATAATACCTTCAGAAATCAAGTTGTCCCCTTCTTACAAACCTATCCGTTTATTCGCATCTGGCACGCTGGATGTTCTACGGGTGAAGAAGTCTACTCAATGGCAATTCTACTACAAGAAGAAGGACTTTATCACCGTTGTCGGATATATGCAACTGATACTAATGAAAAGGTATTACAAAATGCTAGGAGTGGTATTTTTTCCCTAAAACTGATGCAGGAATATACTCATCTTTACCTAAAAGCAGGCGGCAAAAAATCGTTTTCAGAATATTATACCGCAGCTTATGACAATGCTATTTTTCGCTCATCTCTCAGAGAAAATGTTGTGTTTGCCCAGCATAATTTAGCAACTGACAGTTCTTTTAATGAATTCAATGTTATTCTTTGTCGTAATGTCCTGATCTATTTCAATCAGGCACTTCAAAAGCGGGTACACCAACTATTTTATAATAGCCTCTGCACCTTTGGAATTTTGGGTTTAGGAAAACAAGAATCCATTAGGTTCACCTCTTATGAACAGCACTATGAAGAGATAGTCAAAGGTGAGAAACTATATAAAAAAATAGCTGGTGCTTAAAATCCAAGCTGCTTGAACTACTATATGAAATAAAAAGTTTTGATTTTAAATTGTAGAATAAAGTTGCAATTCTGTCAAAAGACAGTCTGTAAAACATTTTTAATTGTGTTCAGAAGATACACTTAGCGATCGCTTAAGGTAAATTACACATTAAAGTCTTAAAGGAGATTGTCGATGCAGCTTCTCGAATGTCCTCCTGTTGCAGTCATTGCTGGAGAAAATGCGGTTCACGTTTCTCAATTACCTTTTACATGGCAAGACATTGCTAGAGGAAACACGAGTGTCGGACTTCCCCATGCCCAAAGCTATGTTGAGATGGCGCAGTTGTTTCTATATAAATTACAGCATGGTGACGTTGACTTATTTAGCGATCGCCCCCAACTAGCTCACTTGATACCCTCATTCTCTCAGCTTTTTGCACAACTAGCATGGGAAACCCTAGAGTTTTTTGGGCAAGACTTTCTCAAAGACAGCTATCCAAACTTTGCAGAAATTCTCCGTGATGTGGAGTCAAAGGGGGCAGCTTATGCTGATGAAGTAAAAGTGGCTCGCATTGGGATAGATTTATTCAATGAATTTGGTTATGAACTACCTGCCAGCTTCTATCATGTGCATCTAGCACCCATTTACCGCGATCATGTTTTTGAAGAACGCGCCTTAAGATTTGACCCTCGCGATATCGAACACAAACGTGCTTGGGATGCCATACTCCATGCAGGTAAGGTGTTTGCGATTCAGATGAAGGTGCAAAGTATTGCTTCTAAATACGGTTTTACTTATCAACACGGCTGTGGTTGTAACTCTCACCTATCTTCCATTGATGTATCTCGTGGGGCCTTTGAATATGAATTGAGTCCCGAAAAACGCCAGCGATGGATTCGTAGTTTCATTTGGACTGCTTGGTATGAGTATGCCTTTTTTGCGATCGTGCCAAATACGAGTTATTTAGTGTAAAGAAAAACAAGTTGAGGGAGAAATTTCTCCCTCATTCTTATTTACTGCCAAACGTAGATGAGGATAAACAAAATAATCCAGATAACATCGACGAAGTGCCAGAACAACGAAGTCGCATTCACGCCGAAGTGGCCTGTGTCGTAATTGCCAGGGATGAAAGAACGTACCAAAATAATCGACTGCAACAGAATGCCAGTGAAAACGTGCAAACCGTGGAAACCTGTTAGCAGGTAAAACGTTCCGCCAAATACCCCTGTGGTGAAGCCAAAATTGAGGCCGTTCCATTCAATCGCTTGCCCAACCAAAAAGTAAGTACCCATCGCCATTGTTGTCAAGAGAAACAGGCGAAATTTTACTAAGTCATGGCGTTGCAGGGCGCGTTCTGCTAAGTAAATTACAAAGCTACTAGCGACAAGAATTATTGTGTTGATTGTCGGTTCTTTTACTTCTAAGCCAGAAACACCAGCTGGTAGCCAGTTAGGGGTTGTTGTTTTGTAGATGGCATATCCGGCGAAAAAACTCAAGAAAATGACGCTTTCTGAGAGGAGGAAGACGATGAAGCCAAACATTTTGTTGCCTTCTTCGTCGTGGGTATGTTCTGCGGCTGTGTGGTGCAATTCTTGGGAATCGATATAACTGTCCATTTTGGTTTTTGAGGGGGAGTTTGAAACGCAAAGGTACGCGGAGGGAAGCGCAGAGGGACGCGGAGAGTTTTTGCGTCTTCCCGATAGTTTGTGTTTATTCTGGGAGGTTGGATGTTAAGGGTTCTGATTTGCCGTAGCCGTAGGGTTCGGAGATAATGATGGGGATTTCTTCAAAGTTTTCTACTGGGGGGGGTGAAGAAACTAACCACTCTAGTCCGATTGCTCTCCAAGGATTAGCGGGTGCTTTCTCGCCTTGCATCCAAGAAATCACCATGTTGAATATGAAGGGCAAGGTGGACATTCCTAAGAGAAATCCGCCCAAGCTAGCGATGATATTCCAGAATTGATACTCTGGGGCGTAGGAAGCAACTCGGCGTAACATCCCTTGCAATCCTAATGGGTGCATGGGCAAAAAGTTGAGGTTTGTGCCGATGAATGCTAACCAGAAGTGGATTTTACCCCAGCTTTCGGAGTACATCCGCCCAGTCATTTTGGGGAACCAGTGATAGATGGCTGCATACAAGCCCATTGTCACAGTGCCGTAGAGGACATAGTGGAAATGTCCCACCACAAAGTAAGTATTGTTAACGTGGACATTGACTGGCACTGAGGAAAGCATGATGCCTGTGATGCCAGCGAAGACAAACATGACTAATGCACCCAAGGCAAACAGCATGGCGGTATTTAGCCGCATTTTACCGCCCCAAATAGTTGCTACCCAAGCAAATACTTTAATTCCTGTGGGGACAGATACAAACATTGTTGTCATCATGAAAAGCAACCGCATCCAGCCGGGTGTACCACTGACATACATGTGGTGTACCCAAACGATACCGCTAACTACTGCAATCAGCATTGATGAAACAGCAACTACTTTGTAACCAAATAAGGGTTTACGTGAATAAACTGGGAAGATTTCTGAGAAAATCCCGAAGATGGGCAAAATAATCACGTAAACGGCGGGGTGAGAGTAGAACCAGAAGTAATGCTGGAACATCACTGGATTTCCACCCTTAGCGGGGTCGAAAAAGGCAGTACCAGCTGTGAGGTCGAGTAGCAGCATCACTGCACCAGCTGTCAATGCAGGTAATCCGAATAGTTGGATAATCTGGGCGCTAAATACTGCCCAGACAAACAAGGGCATTTTGAAGAAACCCATTCCTGGGGCCCGCATCTTCACGATTGTGGTGACAAAGTTAACTGCCCCCATAATTGAGGATACGCCAGATATTGCCACCGCTAAGAGCCAGAGAACTTGACCATTAATCAAGTTACCTGTGGGATTCTGGAGACTGACTGGCGGATAAGACCACCAACCGGATTGGGCAGAACCTCCAGGGACAAAGAAGCTAGCCATCATGATAATTCCGACTACTGGCACCATCCAAAAGGCGACGGCGTTGAGGCGGGGAAATGCCATATCTCGCGCCCCAATCATCAGGGGTACTAAATAGTTGGCAAAACCAACGAGTGAGGGAAATGTCCACAAAAACAGCATCACAGTGCCGTGCATGGTGAACATACCGTTGTAGATGGTGCGATCGACTAAATCTGATTCGGGTGTCATCAGTTCTCCCCGCATCACCATCGCAAAGATACCGCCGACGAGAAAGAAGAAGAAGGAGGTAACGAGATACTGAATACCAATTACCTTGTGGTCGGTACTAAAGCTGAAGTATTCTTTCCAGCTAGTTGGAGATTCGTGGTTATGCTTCTCATCAGGGAGAAGAATACCTTCAATAGGAACATTAGTCATGGTTACTTTCCTTTCAACCAGGTGAATTGACTAGAGGAGGTGCAGCAGGTGGAACTGTAACCCAACCAGTTTGGACTGATTGATTAGATGTTTGGGCATACTCAGAAGCTGCTTGATTAGTTGCTACAGATGGCTTTTGGGTTGCAGCTTGTGCTAGCCACTGCTGATAATCTTCGGGAGATTCGACAACTACATTCGCTTGCATCGTTGCAAAGTATGTGCCGCTATATTGAGAATCGGTCAATCGGTATTTGCCGGGACGGATGGGAGTAAATTCAAAGTCGATCGCGTGGTTAGGAATAATATCCTGCTTGAGGCGGAATGCAGGTATATAGAAGCCGTGGAGAACATCCTGTGATTTCAGCGCTAAACGTATCCGGCGATCGCTAGGTAAATGCAATTCGGTACTGGTAATATCTCTTTCGGGATAATGAAAAACCCACGCCCACTGTTTAGCTAGTACGTCGATTTTTTCTACAGGTTCCGCTAAGGCGTTAGCTGGTGCATCTTTTGGTTCTGCATAAGCCGATTCCATTCCCAATGGATTATGCAGGTGAACTATTTCTGATGGGCCTTGAATTCCCATTTGTTCGTAAACTTGATAGCTATAACCTGCAATCCACAACACTAAAAGAATGGGAATTGCTGTCCAGACAACTTCTAAGGTGATATTACCTTCAATTGGGGGGCCGTCGGTGAAGTCATCTTTGATTGCCCGATGGAAGATCACAGAATACATTAAAGTACTTGTGACTCCCAAGAAGATGAAGGAACCGAGGGTTACTAAGAAGCTAATCAAATCATCAATTAGTAGGGATTCGGCTGCCGCTTGAGGGGGAAGCCAGGAGTAAGCCTGCTTGCCGATCCAGAGACTCGTAACAGTCACTGCGATCGCGCCTGTAAGCAGCGTCAAAATATTTAAAATCTTCTGGATTTTCATGGTCATTAGTCATTGGTCATTGGTCATTGGTCACTTGTACTGAGCGAAGTCGAAGTATTAGTCATTGGTCATTGATCATTGGTCATTAGTAACTTTAAAAAAATGACAAAGGACAATTGACAAATGACTATTTGAGTATTGTGTTGAGGTCTTGCTGCGATCGCAGCAAATTATCTGCTGTATTGTGTACGCCAAACTCGGCAGCCATTTGCGCCCCTAGTGTCCCGTGGACGTACAGAATGAACATGATTGCTATGCCTGCCAACAGATAGATCCATTGCACTTCTCTATCTGTCTGTTTATATTCTTGTTTGGCCCAAACGAAGCGCTGCCATGCTCTCCAGATGGTCAAGACAACAATTAGTGCTAATAAGAACACACCACCCACACCATGCCAAAGCATAGTTTCCATTGCCTGCAATCCCCAGGCACTTTTCATATCAGCTGGTGGTGTTGCCAACAGCATTTCATAAAAGCCTGCTGCTACTGTGAAAAATGTGATGATGCTGGCAGCTAGCATGTTGTACCAGCCAACATCAAATAAGTTCTGACGTTCCACAGTAATTGCTAAAAATTTGAAGACCCATTTTTCAAAGGGGAACAGAACACCGACAATATCAAAGGTCATTCCAATGATGAACAAACCTATTGTCAGATGGACTAAGTTGGGATGAATGGGAATTGTGTAAGGTAATCCGTTTGCGCCTAAAGAGCCGCTCAATTGATCAATTAATTCTGAGTTCATCGCAACAGACCATCCTTTACTGCTTCCACAACTGGCACTGTATGCAATCCATACACCCAAACAAGTTCATCTCCGAGATATACTTGCAAGCCAACTATTAGGGTTAAAACTAGTCCGGCTCCCAAATAATAAATTGGTATTTTTTGCGGATTGCGGGAACGAATTACATAGCGCCAAGCTGTAATCGCTGTGATGATTCCCGAAAGCGACCAACCAATCAGCGTATGCAAATTTAGCACCGATTTAGCTAGGCTATAAGGTTGTGCTAAACCCGCTTCAAACTGACCAAAAATGATCGCTACGAAAATGGCGATCGTAGCAACTAACATGTTCCACCAACTCACCTCAAAAAGACTGGATTTACCAGTAAAATAGCCAACTACGTCACAGAAAAAGGAAAACAACACCATCGCAATTACGAAGTGGACAACGATGGGATGAATCGTATCTGGATAAGGCAAATTGTGGTCGTTCAATGATGTAAAATACTCAAGCATTGTCTTCTCCTGGACATATCTACCGCACTGTGGTCAAACTTTCATGATTGATAGATACTTACTAATATCACCATAAGTATCCATCGATAATTGACCGGAATATGTTCAATATGTGCGCGGTGCAATACGCTTAATCATGTCTTAGCTTTTTGCAGCTAAATCTAGTGAGCTTGCCGACAGGGAATAATTTTGATTGTGATTAATTTCCTCATGCCAATAGTCTGCAACAGCAACTCTTGATGGAGCTAAACTAAATTGCTGCTGTTTGTTGATTTGCTTAACCTATCCTTTAGCTTAAGTAAATTTTTATGAATTGTCAAAACAATAATAATTAAAATTTTAAAAGTTCGTTGTTTAGCAAAAAAGTATTTTTATAATGTAGCGGTTCTGGCATTGATAAATATTTTAAAAACCCTAGATGTTAATATTTTTCTGTTAAGTATTTCACAATGAGAAAATCTTTAATTGTAATGTTGATGACAAAAATATATAATTTTGATTAGTTGGTATAAATACGAATCAAGGTAAGTTAGTATCTGTGGTGTTACGGGAGAAAGCTGAAAGGATTTTATGAGCCATAAAGTCACACTAAAATTGAAACCTGCATTCTACAAGTGTGAGGACGAAACAAGTGTCGTTTAAAATTGTGGTGATTGGCACTTCTTTAGGCGGATTGTCAGCATTAAAAATTATTCTAGGGAAGTTACCAGCAGACTTCATAGTGCCGATCGCGATCGTGCAACACCGTCACAAGGAATCTAACACCACACTCCAGGAATTATTGCAAGAATCTACTTCACTGCCGATTCGAGAAGTGGAAGACAAAGACGAAATCTTGCCAGGACATATCTATCTAGCTCCAGCAGATTATCACTTACTGGTTGAACCAGGTCACTTTGCTCTTTCGACTGATGAGCCAGTTTCTTATGCCAGACCATCTATTGATGTGTTGTTTGAGTCAGCAGCAGATGTCTACACTGAGCAAGTTATTGGTGTAATATTGACAGGAGCAAATCAAGATGGTATGCAAGGTCTTAAGAAAATAAAAGCGCGGGGAGGAATAACCATCGTACAGGAACCTACTACAGCTGAGAGCGATATTATGCCAGAAGCAGCAATTTCTGCTGTTACAGTAGACTGGATTTTGACACTCTCAAACATAGCTTCCCAAATGGTCAAGCTCTGTCACTCATCACGGAAATAAACCCATGCAGATGGAACCCAAAGTAAACATCCTCCTAGTGGATGACAAACTAGAAAATTTGCTAGCACTAGAAGCAATCCTGGAAAAACTGGGAGAGAATTTGGTGAGAGCTACTTCTGGAGAAGAAGCTTTGAGGTGTCTGCTACATCAAGACTTTGCAGTAATTTTGCTAGATGTGCAAATGCCAGGGATGGATGGCTTTGAAACTGCTACCTTGATTCGCAATCGGGGGCGATCGCGTCATACTCCAATTATCTTTCTTACTGCCTTTAGCACCAGCGACCAAATGCTGTTTAAAGGCTATGCCTTGGGTGCAGTTGATTATTTACTCAAACCATTAGACCCCAATATTTTGACTTCTAAAGTCACAGTATTCGTAGAACTATTTAAGAAAACAGAAGCTGTCAAGCAACAAGCTGCACAACTGGTAGCCATGAATGCGGAACTCAGGCAAAGTGAAGAACGATTGCGATCGCTAAGTACCTGTTCACCCGTTGGCATTTTTGAAATTGATACTGAAGGAGGATGTAGATATACTAATCCTCGCTATCAAATAATTTGTGGTCTGAAAGCGGTAGAGAGTTTAGAAAAAAGCTGGCTAGAATCTGTTCATCCAGAAGATAGAGAACGAGCAGTTGCTAGTTGGTCTGCTTATATTTATGAGGGTCGTGACTACTCTGAAGAGTTTCGCTTTCAAACTGCTCAAGGCATCATTCGTTGGGTTCAGGTTCGCTCATCACCAATGCTTTCTGGTCAAGGGGAACTTCTGGGATATGTAGGCACTCTCGAAGATATTACTGAACGCAAGCAAGCAGAAGAAGTCCGCGCTCAAGTAATTAGAGAACAGACCGCAAGGCAAGAAGCAGAAGCAGCAAATCGAATGAAAGATGAGTTTCTTGCCGTTCTCTCCCATGAACTTCGTACACCCCTCACCTCAATGCTGGGTTGGTCAAAAATTCTCCGCTCTAAGAAACTTGACGACAAAGCCACTTCCCGCGCCCTAGAGGCGATTGAACGCAATGCTATATCTCAGATGCAACTAATTGAGGATATTTTAGATGTATCTCGGATTATCCGTGGACAGTTGCGATTAAATGTCTCTGCGGTGAATCTCATCTCAGTCATGGAGGCAGCTTTAGAAGCAGTGCGTCCCCTAGCAGAGCCAAAAGAGATTCAATTAAACACTGTCTTAGATACTTCAGTAGGTTCAGTTTATGGCGATCCAGCGCGGTTACAACAAATAGTATGGAATCTCCTAACTAATGCCATTAAGTTTACCCCCAAGGGCGGCAGGGTAGAAGTGAATCTGTCAATAGTCTGTGGTGAAGAACAACAAATAACTCAAAAATATGCCCAAATTCAAGTTATTGATACGGGCATAGGCATCAGTTCTGAGTTCTTACCGAAAGTATTTGAGCGTTTCCGGCAAGCAGACAGCACCACAACGCGATCGCACAATGGACTAGGACTAGGGTTAGCGATCGTCCGTCATCTAGTAGAACTCCACAAGGGTACAATATTTGCCCAAAGCCCAGGCAGTGGACAGGGAGCAACCTTTACAGTGAGACTACCACTGCTACAAGACAATAGGGGAAATAGAGAAGCCACAGGAGAAATTTCTTCCTCAGTGGCATCGACACCGCTTGCTGGATTAAAAGTTTTAGTTGTAGATGACGAAGCAGATACCCGTAACTTGCTCAGTTTTATGTTTGAGGAGTATGGAGCGATCGCCACTGCGGTAGCATCAGTTGATGAAGCATTAGCAGTACTTGAGCAAGCAAAAGCAGATATCCTGATTAGCGACATCGGTATGTCGGAGCAGGATGGTTATACACTAATTCGGAAACTGCGCTCTTTAGAACCAGAAAAAGGTGGATGTATGCCAGCGATCGCTTTAACTGCATATACGCGGGAAGAAGATCGTTTAGAAGCGCTTTCAGCAGGGTTTCAGCAGTATTTATCTAAGCCAATAGACCCCACTAAATTGATTGCTATGGTTGCCAGTGTATTAAAACTACCTGTTCAAGTTCCAGTAAGTTGATTTTGAACTAGGGAAGGGGAGAGAAATCAATTCAAAATTAAAGAACTCCTGCCTCCTCTTTGCCAATGACCGATCAAGAGGAAATTACGGCATTTTTTCTCAGTTCGTCTAAAGAAACCACTTCCAAAGCTCTAGCATGGGTTGCAGAGAGAACGACAGGTGGAGCAACACCTGCTTCGAGAGCTTCTTGCCAGCGAGAAGCACACAAACACCAGCGATCGCCAGGCTTCAATCCAGGAAAATTAAAATCAGGAACAGGTGTGCTTAGGTCGTTCCCCCGCAATTTGGTGAACTCCAAGAATTCTACAGTCACTTCGGCGCATACAACGTGCGATCCGAAATCCTGACCACCTGTGCGACAAAAACCATCGCGGTAAAATCCAGTCATGGGAGAAGTGCAGCAGGCTTCTAGGTTTCCACCAATTACATTTTTAGCTTCTATCATCGTTATTTATTGCACTTAATTTTTCACTCCGATATAAGCCTATATTGACACTTCCCTAGTTAAATAAAAATCGCTATCCCTGATTAATTCAGAAAAGCACGAAATTCTAGAATCAACTTATATTAAGAGACTTCCAAAAAATAAATTATCCAAAATTATTTGTATATTTATAGGGGCGCAAGGTCTTGCGCCCCTAACCAAACGCAGGGATGGGATGTTTTTTACTGGAAATCCCTAAGCTCCCAATCTTACGGTTATTGGGAATGGTGCAATATCTCAGTAAAAGTTCTAATAAAAACCCCTGGTAGTTAGCCAGGGGTAATGCAAGTCAGTACTTTTTCGCATGGAATGTATCCTACTCAAATACCATAGCAACGGCCTAATTTATAGATATGCCATTTTGCCAAACAGAAAAAACCCCCAGTGGTAAGCCGAGGGTTAATTTTTTTTTGGAATAGCGGTAATCTACAAAGCTATTGTTCCCAGATCAATAGGCAATAAAATCAGAATTTCTACATAATATCTAGTAACTTGCTTTTAAATAAGCAAAGCTGATGGAACTCATCAGCTTTACAAAAGTGAAATAGTTGATGAAAAATTGTAAAGCATTGTAAAGTGTATTCACAGGCAAAGACAAACGATCCTGATTCATAAATCACTAACCGCACTTATAAAACAATGACAACAACCTTACAACAGCGCTCAAGCGCTAACGTATGGGATCGATTCTGTGAATGGATCACCAGCACCAACAACCGCATCTACATCGGCTGGTTCGGCGTAGTCATGATCCCCACCTTGCTAGCAGCTACCGCTTGCTTCGTAATCGCCTTCATCGCCGCTCCTCCAGTAGACATCGATGGTATCCGCGAACCAGTTGCAGGTTCCTTGATTTACGGAAACAACATCATCTCTGGTGCAGTAGTACCTTCCTCCAACGCTATCGGCTTGCATTTCTACCCAATTTGGGAAGCAGCATCCTTAGACGAGTGGTTGTACAACGGTGGTCCTTACCAATTGGTAATTTTCCACTTCCTGATTGGCGTATTCTGCTATTTAGGTCGTGAATGGGAACTATCCTACCGCTTAGGTATGCGTCCTTGGATTGCTATTGCATATTCTGCACCTGTTGCAGCAGCAACCGCAGTATTCTTGGTATACCCCATCGGACAAGGTTCATTCTCTGACGGTATGCCTTTGGGTATCTCAGGAACATTCAACTTCATGATCGTGTTCCAAGCAGAACATAACATCTTGATGCACCCCTTCCACCAACTAGGTGTAGCTGGTGTATTCGGTGGTTCCTTATTCTCTGCAATGCACGGTTCACTAGTAACTTCTTCACTAGTTCGTGAAACAACTGAGACTGAATCACAAAACTACGGTTACAAATTCGGTCAAGAAGAAGAAACCTACAACATCGTTGCAGCTCACGGCTACTTCGGTCGTCTAATCTTCCAATACGCTTCTTTCAACAACAGCCGCTCACTGCACTTCTTCTTAGCAGCATGGCCTGTAATCGGCATCTGGTTCACCGCCTTGGGTGTAAGCACAATGGCGTTCAACTTGAACGGTTTCAACTTCAACCAATCAATCATTGACTCTGAAGGTCGTGTGATTGCAACTTGGGCTGATGTAATCAACCGCGCTAACCTGGGTATGGAAGTAATGCACGAGCGTAACGCTCACAACTTCCCCTTAGATTTGGCATCTGCTGAATCTGCTCCTGTTGCTCTTTCTGCTCCTGCTATCAACGGTTAATTCTCAAGCATTAACTCGATTAGTTAAATAAGAAAGCGCTCTCCCACTTCGGGAGTGCGCTTTCTTATTTATATGTATCCTTCTTGTTTCGCCTTCTGAGTATTATGAGTAAAAAAAGATAAAGCTCTAAATAATCTTCGCTGAATTGCTCTTACATTTCGTACTTAATGCGTCATAGCATTTCTTTGTGAGGCTGCACCAAACCCTTTTAACTTCTTTCTTTGTGTCCTTTGCGGTTCGTTTCTCTTTCTTCTGTCTTGTACTTAAATATGGTTTAGCGTATCTTCATACAGAAATGGTATAAGTCCTAATTGCAAAAAAGGGTATACAGGAGCTAGCAAGAATTTTTCCCAATACCCAATTCTGTCTAAGTCCGTCCAACAAGACTAGCAACTACTGTAGCCAACTCAGCCGCTTCAATAGGTTTGGGTAAATGTAGCTGATAACCTTCTTGTATAGCTCGCATCCGATCCTCTGCCTTAGCATAAGCTGTCAATGCTGCTGCGGGAATATTTCCCCCTTGTTCTGGCGATCGCGATCGCAGTTTGCGGATCAAAGAGTAACCATCCTCATTGGGCATACCGATGTCACTGACTAAAACATCTGGTTTCCATTCTGTAATTATCTGCAATGCTTCTTGAACTGATGCCACTGCTTTAACTTCGGCTTGGCACTGTTCGAGAACTGTGGTGATAAATTCACGGCTATCGGTTTGGTCATCTACAACCACTACCCGCACACCAAGGAGGGAGACGAAGTGAAGAGGAGAACAGGCAACGGGGAGAGGCTGCGAGACTGTGAATAGATGACTTTTCAAAAGTGGCAGCTTAACTGTAAACGTTGCTCCTTGATCTTTACCTGCACTATCTACCTGAACAGTACCACCATGTAATTCTACTAAATGACGCACGATCGCTAATCCTAGTCCTAATCCACCGTATGATCTAGTGTTAGAACTATCAGCTTGACGAAAGCGATCGAAGACGTAGGGGAGAAAATCAGGGCTAATACCAATACCTGTATCAATCACCTGAATTTGGGCATATTTCTCTGTTATATGTTGTTTTTCTTCGCCAGTTACCACTGACAATTGCAACTCTACCTGTCCACCTGTCGGTGTAAATTTGATGGCATTAGATAACAGATTCCAGATAATTTGCTGCAAACGCTCAAAATCACCGGAAACTAGGAATTGGGAATTTTCGCTGCTGTCCTTCGAACGTTGATTGCTTTGGGATTCCGCTTCTCTTGACTCAACATTTTCGTGATTAATTTCTAATCCCAAATCTGAATTTGGCGCGATTGTTACCACGGGGAGTATCTCCGGTGGCGCATTTCGTGTTTCTTTGGAGGGAATGATAGAAAATCTTAAATCGATTTCCTTGGATTGGGCAGCTAGGCTAACAGTCTCTAGGCTCGACTCAATCATCGGAACCAAATTACAAGTACGGACATTCAGGCGTAACTTGCCTCGAATCATCCGTGATATATCTAGTAAGTCTTCAATTAGCTGGGTTTGCGCCTTAGCATTGCGCTCAATTGTCTCCGTAGCCTTAGCCATTTGGCTTTCACTCAGCTTGCTTCGTTGCAGGAGTTGCGCCCAGCCCAAAATTGCATTGAGGGGTGATCGCAATTCGTGAGACAATATCCCCAGAAATTCATCTTTCATCCGGTTCGCCTCTTGCAACTGCTCAGTTTGTTTTTGCAAAGAAGCAATTAAACTAGCCCGTTCCATTGCGATCGCTATTTGGTCGCATACTGCTTGCATCATCCCCTTTTGATTCTCGGTAAAGCTTAACCGAGTCCGGCTGCCAAAAGAAAGAGTACCCAACAATCGTCCTTGGGCAATCAACGGATAACTATAATAAGCAGTAATATTTAAAGAACGAAGCAATTCTGTTTTGGGGTCAGTTGATTGCTGCACATTCTCTAGAGCTATTGCACAACGGTTTTGAGCTACAGTACCGCAAACCGTTTCCCCAAATCCCAGCGACTCGATTTCCTTGGCCAGTTCTTGGGAAATACCACTGTAAGACCCCAACCGCATTACTTGAGAGTTATCCTCAACCAAATAGTTCAAATAAACTTCTATTCCAATTTGCTCTCTTAGTTTTCGGTAGACGCTATCGATTAGTAGTACTGGTTCTTGGCTTGAGAGTAAATCGTTGGCTGTGTCAAATAGTAGCTTTAGTCTTTTGTAACCTAACGAGAGTGCTTTTTCTGCCTGTTTGAGGTTGCTAATCTCTTGGAACACCAAGATACAGGTAGCCGGATGACCGTGCATTGCTGGCAAGGTATCAGCAAATATCAGTAGAGAACGCACACCAGAGGGAGTGTGCCAATCTACTTCTAATCCATTGAGACGTTCGCCAAGGGCAACCCGCACTCCTGGCATTTGTTCATTGGGAATGCGATCGCCTGCCGCATCTGTATAGTGGTAAACTGTGTGATAATCTTTTGCTGGTACACCTTTAGGAAATTCGCCCCCAGCTAATTCATTAGCAGAGCGATTTGCAAAAGTTACCCGCGCCGTTCCTGGTTCGATAAACAGCAAGGGTCTTGGCATCAGATTTAATACATCCTCCAGCCATTTTTGCTGATTTAGAAGTATTTCTTCTGCCTGTTTGCGCTCCGTAATATCTAAAAATGCACCAACGCTTCCTCTAGTTTTACCCTCTTCATCAAACAGAGGTGCAACATACTCCAACAGGTTGACAATTTTTCCATTTTCATGGACTACCTCAAGTTCACAATCCACAACTTCGACACCATGAGCAGCAGAGTATTGCATTGGCAGTTCCTCTTCTGACAGTTCCCTTCCCTCTCGGTAGATTTTGAAGGTTGTGGATTTTTGATCACTAGGAACATTGAGAGAGGCATTTGTATTTGACGATATCCCCAACTGCTTGGCCAAAGCAGGGTTTACCTTGATATTTTGGCATAGTGGATCTTCGGCAATGCCAATTCCAATGGGAATTACCTCCAACAAAGTTTGTAACTCAGTAATACGGCGCTGTAGATCCTTGTTTAGTTGTAAGATTTTTTCTTTAGCCTGTTTTTGTTCGCTGATGTTACGAGTCACAGTTGCTAAGGCAATTGGCTGACCTGTGTTGTTGTCTGTAACAGTGAAGATATTGTAATCAACTGGTATTGGTTGACCTGTTTGAAGATGCCGAAAGCAGAATTCTCCCTGCCAGCGACCTTCTGATAGTACAGTCGGCAGTATATATTTTTGAAAATAGGTTTTGTCTTTGGGCATGAAGTAATCTAATACTACTTTTTGCCTCACTTCTTCAAGGCTAGCAAGTCCTACCAGTTTTTGACCTGCATCATTTATATAGAGCAATTGACCCTCAAGGGTGGCAATGCCGATAAAGTCAGAGCTATTTTCTACCAGCGATACTAATTTTTGTTGCTCTGTTTCTGCAAGCTTACGTTCGCTCAAGTCGAGGATAAATGCTACTGACTCTTCCCGCTTTTCTCCTAACAGCACGTAACCAACTAAAACCGGGATGCGGCTACCATCCTTGCGAATATATTCTTTCTCGTAGGGCGTACAAGTAGCGTTAGTGTTTTTTTGTGCTTCGGCAACACCTCGCTGATCCAAGTATCGATATTCAGATGGTGTGATATTGCTCCAACTTAACCTACCCGTTGACAAATCCTCCCGCGTATAACCAATCATCCTGAGATATTCGTCGTTTGCCTGGTGGATACCGCCATACACATCGCCAAATAGAATACCAATGACATTAGAATCTACGAAACTCCCCAATTTATCTTCGTAGGTTCTTAGTGCTTCTTGGGCGAGGTCGCGTTGATGGCTAAGGCGTTCAATAACCCTGGCACTTTGCCAAATCAAAATAGTAAAAATCACAATCAGGACGATCGCAAACACTGATACTGCAAAAGCCGGATCGTATTGTCCTGCGCGTTGACCTTCAACAATTACCCACCCTAATATAAAAGGTACTGCGATCGCAGCAACCAACAAACGACGTGCCAGTAATCCACCATAAGTATCACTTGTAACTACCCTCATTAACCCCTGTTCTGCCCGCGCCCACAAAATACCTATACTTAGCAAAATGAACAACACCGCCGTATGTAAAGCCATTGACGTTGTATAAGGGGCAACTCCATAAAGAACTTTCACTTTGTAGGCATAGCCCATGAGTGCCTGAAAGGAAATTAAAGTAGCGATCAGAGCGATAATCTGAGCAGACCAATAACTACGATGGTTTTTGGGATTAATCAGAATCTGTAGGGCAACGCTGACTAGTATAAAGTTGAATGCTGTGTTTACCCCCATTCGCCCCGGATATAATGTCGTCATACTAGTTGGCGAATCCAGGAACAGTATCTCATCAATACCCAGATTCCAGCCGAACAGATATTCACAAAGTGTAAGTGCAGCAATTGTGGTGACAGCTATTGCACAGACCCTGGAAATTACCAGAGCAGGGAAGTCGAGAAGTCGAAAGGTCGAAGAGTGGGGGGAGTTTTGAATTGTTCTTTTCCCCTTATTCCCTGCCTTTAAAAACAACCACAATGATAAACCAGACAATACAAAACACAACGCTGTATTGACTTTCATCGTGGCGGGACTACCAGGAAAGCCGCGCTTGAAAACTTCAATTCCAAGCCACCAGCCAATTAGCACCAAGCCGCCAACCAAGATGGGTATTACACTTGCGGCTTTTGCCACAAGTGAATTTATCGGGATTTTGAATATATCTTGCAGCCGCAAGCGGTTAACCTTTAACATTTAGTGTTCTCTAACCGCATCTATCGAGCGTAGTAAAATTCCGTATTCCTTACGGTTTTATCATCTATGCCTTAGTATTTTATGCTACCCCTTGACTTACTTTTCATCTACCCAGAAGCATATTTTTTATTGGACAATTTAGAGTAAGAATTAATAATTCAAAAATCATCTTTGTGAGTATTTCATAATTGCAGGCTATCTCGTTTACCCAATCTAATTTTCTGTACAGAAACAGTAGTATAATCGAGAACTTGTAGCTTCAATATAACTACTTGTTTGGTTCTGTTCGCAAGTCTTGTAATCGCCCTTGCAAAAACTTTCCCCATTCCGCCGCCAAAGGGATTTCGGTAAATGGAACACGCACCAATTTATTAGATTCGGAAAAGAGAAATTCTAGCTCTATAGAACGACCTTTCTGGGGGATATTATCCACATCTACCGATTTATCATCTACTAGAAAGTTGATTTGCTTAATATCAAGCAAAGAGAATGTTTCTAGTTTAATAGGCCCTTGAGGTGTGGGTTTTCCCCAAGTGAGATTATTGTCTTTTTGACCTAATACAGCATAAATATCGTACTTAGCCCGTTCAAATTGTTCTGCCCAACCGCGATAGGCTTCAACTTTTTGATACTCTTTCGAGCCTTGCCAAGCCAACCAGAAAAACATTACTAATAGCGGCAACCACAAAAGACCACGTTCCATCGTTTCAAAAAGTCCTGAGTAATGAAGTGAGACTTGTAACTAAAAGTGCAAAATCCACCAACAAAGGATGGAGATAAGTTATGGTAGTGAGCAAACTGGCAAAAAGCGGTGATGAGTTAATATGAGAAAGCTTATATTATTGTGCTTGTTTGTCATTGGGCTGGGAGCTGCCATATTTGGTTTCCTGAATTTCCAGGGAATGGCAGTTAAAGGAGAGTTTGAGACGATTTTGCTTGATTTTCGGGAAGATATTCCATCAGATGTGGTGCAACAGAATCTCCAAGCGATCGCCAAACAATATAACGTTACACCCCAATTAGACAACAAGTTTTCAGAAAAAGATCATGTGTATATTGTCAAAGGCGATCGCCAGCGACTCCAAGAACTGAAAAAATCTCAGTTTGCCCAAGCTACAGAATTCATTGAGCCAAATTACATCTATACAAAGATTCCACAACCAGGTGAAAAAGCTTGGTTAGGAGAATTTTTGAGACCTCAAGAAAATGATGATGAGACAAGCCCGTCATTAACTGGCCCCAATGATCAATATTACAGCAAGCAGTGGAACTTGCACAAAATCGGTATTGAAGGCGCATGGAGTCAAACCAAAGGCAGTGGCATTACAGTTGCGGTAATTGACACCGGGATTACTAAGGTGCGCGACTTATATGAGACAAAATTTGTCAAAGGCTATGATTTTGTTAACGACCGAGAAGAAGCCAAAGACGATAACGGCCACGGTACCCATGTTGCCGGAACTATTGCCCAAGCCACAAATAACAAATATGGCGTAGCTGGAATTGCTTATGAAGCTAGTCTGATGCCACTTAAGGTACTCAGTTCTTATGGTGGCGGTACAGTTGCCGATATTGCCGAAGCGATTAAATTTGCTGCTGATAAAGGCGCAGATGTGATTAATATGAGCTTGGGCGGTAGCGGTGAAAGCAAGTTGATGAAAGAAGCGATCGAGTATGCCCATAGAAAAGGTGTAGTTATCATTGCCGCATCTGGGAATGAAAATACCAATGGCGCAAGCTATCCAGCCCGATATCCTTATGTAATCGGCGTTTCGGCAATTGGCCCAGATGGCGAAAGAGCGCCTTATTCTAACTTTGGTGCTGGGGTAGATATCTCGGCTCCTGGTGGTAGTGAAGCTGGTAAGATTCTCCAAGAAACTATCGACGAAAATGGCGAAGGGGTATTTCTTGGCTTCCAGGGTACAAGCATGGCTTCTCCCCACGTTGCAGGCGTGGCAGCATTAATTAAAGCTGCTGGTATCAAAGAACCAGATGAAGTTTTAAAAGTCCTCAAGCAGTCAGCGCGAGTTATCCAAGATGATGGTTTGAACTATTATGGCGCTGGACAACTCAATGCAGAAGCAGCAGTCAGACTAGCTTTTGGTGGACAAATCAGTTTTCCTGATTTCTTTCGGTGGTTACGCGATAACGGCTATCTTAACCCTGGCTTTTGGATTGATGGTGGTGCAGTGGCACTATTACCCAAGATTTTAATGGTAGTTGGCTCTTATCTACTGGCTTGGTTTTTACGGGTTTACTTCCCCTTCAGTTGGAGTTGGTCTTTATCTAGTGGGCTAATCGCTGGCAGTTCCGGGTTATTCTTCCTCAAGGGAATCTATATTTTTGATCTTCCCCAATGGCCTTTCCGGGTTTTAGGCAGTTCAATTCCCGAACTAGGTAATACCCTCCAGGGAACTGATGCGTTGAATCCCCTATTTGCCAGTGTACTGATTCCCATTTTGTTAATGGCATTGCTGCTGGGAAATCCTAGTTGGAAATGGTTTGCCATTGGTTCAACATTAGGTGTAGCAGCCTGCTTGACAGTAAGTGCATTTTTAGATCCAGCTGTTTGGGGTTTGGGAAGTGGCAACATATCACGCCTCTTCCTCATCGCTAATGCCCTAATCTGCTATGGACTGGCTCGTTTAGCATTGAAAAACGAAGAAAAAATCGCATAAATCGGGAATGGAGAATGGGGAATCAATGTTTATAACTCCTAACCCTAACTCCTAATTCCCTACTCCCCCCACTCAGCACGGGCTAAACGCCCCGCTATCGCTAACAGCACTTACAACTCAGCACTATTTATGAGCATTACACTTACAGGTACAATCGAACGCCGTGATATAGGCACAGGCGCATGGGCGTTAGTTACAGAAGAGGGCGTTACTTACGAAATCCTTAAAGGGGCTGACAAAAGCTTACTCAAAGCCGGACAAAAAGCAAAAGTAAAAGGACAGGTGCGTGAAGATATCATGACTATTGCCATGATTGGCCCTGTCCTAGAGGTCAAATCTTTTGAAGTAATTTAGTTCTGATTACCTGTAGAATCCAGAACCTCTTGCAGACGGCTTCTAAATTCCCCTTTGGGATGACCTCCTTTTACTTCACCCACAATCTGAAATTCCCCTTCTGGAGAATTGCAGATGATGTAAGTAGGCCATCCCATTTCTGATTTATCGGGATACTGAGTTAATAAAATCTTGCGATACTTGCGGTAAGCAGTCGTATCCTGCATTTTCACATCAATAAATTCTAAACCCAGTTCTTCAGCCACCTTTTTGTCGTAAAAAGACATTTTATGGCAGATGCCGCACTCTTCTGAAGAGAACTTAATTACAGCTAAACTCATGGGTTGGCGACTCTTTGATTCTAAGCAAAGTTTTTTAGCATAATGCCATGAAATATTACCATATAGCTGGTTATTAGTGTCAACTTAAAGCTGAAACCCTTATCCAGTATGTTTTCCTGCGCCCTTGTTTCTATGTTTTTTGGGAGGCAGAGCTTTCAGTACTGCATTCCCAGGTTGAACATCCAAACAAGAAATATACAAATGTAGTTAGCAAAGAAGCGTGATTGCTGGCAGACAAATAATTAAACGCCAAAATATAGAAAAAAAATTAAGAATATGATTAAATATCATAGCAATCATTTTGATGTGGCATCTCTAGCTCACAATAAAAAGAAAGCGATTCAGGAATTGAGTGAGCAGGTTATGCTCTATCCTAAGAGCAGTAACAACAAGAGTAGTGGTGCATTCTAGTTACATCAGCAGAAAATGCTAGGGCGATGTCTAAGACAAGCCACTACGTGTCTACACAAAAAACCCCCGATGAGCGTTAGCCAATCAGGGGAGTTAGTTATCAGGGTGCATCTACCAATTAAATGTTCTTAGGTTTAACACCATACTCCGGATAAATTTGGACACAGATAAGTTATTTTTTAAAATAAAAAACCCCCGATGAGCGTTAGCCAATCAGGGGAGTTAGTTATCAGGGTGCATCTACCAATTAAATGTTCTTAGGTTTAACACCATACTCCGGATAAATTTGGACATAGATAAATTATTTTTTAAAATAAAAAACCCCCAGATGATGTTAGTCTACTAGGGGAGTTAGTTATCAGGGTGCATCTACCAATTAAGTGTTCTCAGGTTAAACACCATACTCCGGATAATTTGGACGCAGATAAGTTATTTTTTAAAATAAAAACCCCCAGATGATGTTAGTCTACTAGGGGAGTTAGTTATCAGGGTGCATCTACCAATTAAGTGTTCTCAGGTTAAACACCATACTCCGGATAATTTGGACACAGATAAGTTATTTTTTAAAATAAAAACCCCCAGATGATGTTAATCTACTAGGGGAGTTAGTTATCAGGGTGCATCTACCATTAATGTTTTCTAGGGGCAGCGAGTATCTTCCGGGGAAAATGGCAAAAATCAGGGTTGACGGCCATATCTAGGAAGGGCTACGCCTAGGTAATTAGAAAAAAACCCCCAGTGGGTGTTAGCCAACCAGGGGAGTGAGTTATCAGGGTGCATCTATTGATCATCTTTTCTAAAGTAAATGGGTAGCTACCGGATAAAATAGCAGA
Source organism: Nostoc sp. ATCC 53789 (assembly GCF_009873495.1). Classification (GTDB taxonomy): domain Bacteria; phylum Cyanobacteriota; class Cyanobacteriia; order Cyanobacteriales; family Nostocaceae; genus Nostoc; species Nostoc muscorum_A. The sequence goes on from NZ_CP046703.1 coordinate 5,698,515, forward strand.
GGTTGAAGTTATTGTTGTTTGCTCACCAGAAAAAAACCTCAAAGTTGTTAACCAACCAGAGGAGTTAGTTATCAGATATTGGTTTCAAGTGAAGCTAAAGTCTTTCAGAATCTCGTTTACCTGTAAATGATACTCATAGGGCTACTGGCACGAATTCAGGGGGTGCTAGCCTATATGAGGATTAAAAGAGATTCTTAAAGAGCAATCTACCGGATAAATTGACGCTCACCAGAGAAAATCCTCAATGGATGTTAGCGAACAAGGGGAGCTAGTTATCAGGGTGCATCTACCAATTAAATAACCAGTGCATTGCCTTAAAAATTTGATGCGTCAGAAATGATTGCTGCTAAATTTCTTCATAAAAAAACCCCCAGTGGGTGTTAGCCAACCAGGGGAGCTAGTTATCAGGGTGCATCTACCAATTAAGTGTTCTAGGTTTAACCACCATGCTCCGGATAAATTTATTAGAAAGGTGTGTCAACGAAACTCTAGTAGATATTAACTGAATTAGGGGAGGTGAACTACTCCGCCGTAAGACGGACGGAGCTTCCCAATTCATCGGGAATAGCTTCCAGAACTATGGAGTTCTAGTTAGTCTGACATTCCCTCCAAGGGCAGGAGTCCTGGTTCCCAAGACCCAAATTTTTTTCTTGCAACATATACCTATTAGTTTGGTTTTCGCTTATGGCATTGATGGTCAAGATCAAATAATTTTATCAGAAAATTCTGGGGATTCGTCATACATCTGATATTTGTTTTTGCATAAGCAAAAAATCAATATCAGATGCAATCCTTATCCCCCGCTCCCTATCCCCACCTTATGAGTACATTGTTCGCGTTAGCGTCTCGCAGAGAAGGTGGGGACTTCCGCGACACGTTAAAAATCAAGGGACATCTATCTAGTAATCAAGTATTCTAGGATTAAGCACTATTTTTTGGTAAAGAATATCTGCGTTAAAAGTTGCTGTTGTTTGCCAAAATTGAAAAAAACCCCTAGTAGGTGTTAGCCAGCTAGGGGAGTTGAAGATCAAGGTGCATCTACCAATTAAGTGTTCTAGATCCAAGTAATCCGATCCGGATAAAGTTGTAAAGGCAGAAAAAGCAAAACAACACCGAATCAGAAACATTCAGGGGTGGGATGCATCTAAGTTATCAGAGGGAGCAAATCGACTTGAAACTTTCGTGTTTCAAACCAGATTTAGGAGGCGGACAGGAGAAGTTGTGACCCAGGAATTTCACATTTCCGTAACCCCAGTAGGGCAAAATGACTACTTGGTGCGGACGGAACAAGTCGCGCCTGGGGTACCATTGGCAGAAGAATTGGTGACTTGGCCTGTAGCTGATTGGTTAATAGCTGCTGGGCATTTGATGAATGACCCGTTGAAGTCGGTGTTGCAGGGAGATCCATTTACCTCTGGTGGGCACGAAAGTAATATCGCCAGAAACTCTGTTAACTTGGTGGCATTGGGTCAACAATTTTATAACGCCTTGTTTCAAGGCACTCTCAGAGATAGTTGGATTACTGCCCAAGGTATTGCCCAGAATCACCAACAAGTACTACGCTTACGCTTGGGGCTAAAGGACACTAGATTAGCTCGTCTACCTTGGGAAGTGATGCACGCAGGCGATCGCCCTCTGGCTACTGGGCCTTATGTGGCTTTTTCTCGCTTCCAAAGTGGCATTTTGGGGGGTTCTCCTTTGCGATCGCGCAATAGTTTCACAACACGAGAACAAGGTGGCGTGAAAGTATTGATGGTAATTGCTTCTCCCTCAGATCAAGTCCGCCTTGACTTACAGAAACAGGAAGCGATTAAACTGCAAGCGGAACTTCACCGTCAAACATCACGACTTGCTGAAGGTAACAATCGTTTCCCAGAAATTGAACTCACTGTTTTAGACCAACCAGGACGGGAAGAACTGACGCAAGCCCTAGAACAAGGCAGATACCAAGTTCTCCACTACTCTGGTCATAGTAACTTAGGCGGCAATGGCGGAGAAATTTATCTTGTTAGTCGCAGAACTGGCTTAACGGAAATCTTGAGTGGAGACGATCTGGCAGGTCTGCTCGTCAACAATAATATTCAAATGGCAGTGTTTAATTCCTGCTTGGGGGCGTACACAGCTGCATCCGATCCATCTGGAGATACGGGTGAACGTAATCTGGCAGAAAGTCTCGTAAAGCGCGGAATTAGAAGCGTTTTGGCTATGTCAGAACGCATTCCTGATGAAGTGGCACTGACACTCACACAATTGTTTTACCGCAACTTGAGTCAGGGATATCCTGTAGATTTGTGCGTTAGTCGGGTACGCCAAGGATTAATTTCTGCTTATGGTTCTCACCAGATGTACTGGGCATTACCGATTTTATATCTCCAGCCAGAATCTGACGGTTTTCTCAGTGAAGAAATTGAGGTATCCGAAAGTCCAGACTTGCGGGATCAGTATAATTCACCTTTAGGAATAACTTCCACGATGTACTCTGCGATGTCTACGACGGGCTACGCCAACGCAGATGATAGCGATATGCCTTTAGGAATGGAAGAAATGATTCCTGCTGGTTTGGCGCGTGACTCTTCTGGGTTGGACTGGCTGGGTGAGGATACTTGGGGCGATCTCGTTGATGAAATTGAGTATGATGACCCAAGTTATGAGGAAGATTCTGCGATCGTTTCCGATTTGTTTCGTCAGCTAGATAACCAAAAAGCTACAACTGAACCGGATCAACAAATTCTAGAAAATAATTTTCAGCAAAGCCAGATTTCAGAAGAGATGACTTCTCTGGAAGAAGAAGGAGATTTATGGGGAGAAATCCCGGCACCGCCCCCTGTAATTACTGGTAAATTGCAAGGAAATCAGCAAAATTCTGAGTTTTCCCGTAGGCATAGCCCAACCCAGGCATCGCAACCAGCCCCACCAAGACATCGTACCCAACGCCGCAAATTGTGGCCAATTGTGGGTATTGTGGGAATCAGTGCCTTAGTAGCTGCGATCGCTTTAAATTGGTGGTGGCAAAATCGATCTCAACTGGCAACTCTGCCAAACATCCCAGCAATTCCCACCGATTCTTTACCTATCCAAAAACAGCAAAATATCGATTTAGAAACAGCAAGCACTGGAATTGTCACCACTAGCGCTACGCAAAAATTGAGCCAGGGAGATTTGCAAGGTGGGTTGTTGGCTGTAGAAGAATTACTCAATCGTGGCGCACTAGCTGCGGCGGAAACTGCCCTTAAACTTGTTCCAAATAAGCAAGTTGATGATCCATCTGTCAACTTTTATAAGGGACGATTAGCTTGGCAGTCTATCGGGACTGGAGACAATAACTATAGCGTCGATGATGCCCGCCGTTACTGGGAAACTGCTGCAAAAGCTAAACCAGAATCGCTTTTGTATAATAACGCTTTAGGATTTGCCTACTACGCAGAAGGCAATCTAAATCGAGCCAATGATTCTTGGTTCAAGGCTTTGAATTTAGCTCTCAAAGAACAAAATACAGATTCAAAGACGGCAGTTCCTGAAGATGCTTTAACTTCTTATGCTGGTTTAGCTCTTGGACTGTATAAATCTGCACTTAGTCAATCTAGTGGTAAGCAGACACAGTATCTTAATGAAGCGATCAAGTTACGGCAAATGGTTCTCAACTCTGATTCAGTAAATTTCCAGGTTGATAAATTAGCTAAAAATTGGCTGTGGACAGAGAAGGCGATTGAAGATTGGCGATCGCTCCTTCAGGAGAAAGGTGAATAACAGTAATCGTAATTTGTTGTAAGGGAAAAGGGCGGTTAGAAACCGCATCTACACAGACAAAACCCACCTCCGTGGGTTCAAACCCTCAATTTTTCCTTAGTCCGCGCAGGCGGACTTTGTTTGTATAGCCGCGAATTCCATTCGCCGGGGCTTTTATTTGTTGCCTTGAAACTGCTTAATAATATTACTAATTAAAGGCAACTGTTCCAGTACCATTTTTGTTAAATCTACAAAAGATTTCTCAGAAAGGCGGTTATCTTGACGGAGTTGCAGAACGCCTATTAAGACAATAAATATTGCTGTTCCAATAATTGCTAAAGCTAGATAATGAAATGGTAGCGAACCACCAAAAAATGCAATTAGACAAAATACAACTACAAATACAAATAAATAGAACATTCCATTGCGAAAAGCAAACGGAAGTTTAATATCTTCTGACTTTGGCTTTTCTTCTTGCGGAGATTGATTAGACATAAGATTATTCTCTTTTTGAATTTGAACTTCTTTAGCGTTTATATAATAATTATCTCCGCTTCGTCTGATTTCTTCTTGCTGAATAAATTGGTGTTTGTCCATTACATCATCAATTAAGCCCAAGACATTCACCATTTTGTAGGGTTTCTTGCGACATTGAATCTGGTCTTGCTTATCGGCAATAAACTGTCGCAATTCCTCAAATAAATAAAAGTGTGGCTCTTGGTTATCTTTGCAGGTGTCGCAATTACAGGGGATTAACTTGTTGTACTTCAGTCGTGTATACGAGTCATGAATTTTATCGAGTTCATGTGTAACTATGGTCATCAAATCTCTTTTGTAACGACCTGAGACTCGAATCTTAATCTCCCGCTTGCCGTAATATTCAATCACTTCAGCCTTCGTCTGGTCTTTGCTGAGAACAACGCCGCTTTTCCAGACACATTGTTGTTCATTCATCAACTCATGCATGGCAACAATGAACTGGGTGATGATGCCCTTGGGCATGAAGTCATATTTGTAACGCAGAATCAGGTTGTTGGTTTCATCCCAGTTATATGAGGATTGATTAGCAGATAGCAGTTGCGGGGCAATATACTTTCCTTGGCTTCTAGGAATTTCGTAGCACAGCTTGAAGTTGATCATCAGGCGCAACAGTTCATCATGCATCGTGGCGTATTCGTCTTCACACCAGATGTTTGCCAAGTCAGACCGCGTGAAACTACCCAGGTTGCGAATCACCTTTTCATTATCCAGCACTTTGTAGACTGCATCAGTTCCCCACTTGGGTTTAAGGATGACAGTTTTGTTCAAAAGTGGGTCTTCTTGGAAGTGCAAGCATACTCCCAAATCGTGAAGATAACTGCTTAATTGCAACTTATCATTTCTTTGGGTAAACCCATTTTGTTGGCAGATGTTCAGATATTCATCCAAGTTGATGTAATTGTGTGCATCACTCTCCAAAGCTTCCCGGACTCTAACCCAGGTTTTTGGGAGCGGACTGCCAATATGAGGTAGGTTTTTAACGTAATGCTTAATTTGTTCTAAAGCTTGTTCTAAACCTCTGTTGGTAGCAAGGTTTGTTGGTAAAGTTTCCTTCAAATTAGTAAACTGCCCCCGTAACTCACGTTCATTGATTTCTCGGTGGCGGTTTTGCTTCTCATTTTTGATGATTAGTAGGGGACTGTTATCGCTCAACAGTTGTACTACATTCAGCCAGTAATAAAAATCCGTGTCTTCCTTACGGGTGTCTGCCACTAAAACGTAGAGGGAACGCTTAGTGAGGAAAAACTGGTGAGTAGCATGATAAATCTCTTGCCCCCCAAAGTCCCAGATGTTGACTAGAAATTCTCGCCCATTTTCCATTGGGAAACCCCACTGGATGACCTCAATTCCCTTTGTAGTCTCTTCCTCTCGAAGTTGATAATTTTGGTTTTCAATTTTCTTCGCCAGTGTTGTCTTCCCTGCTCCTCCTTCGCCGACAATTAATAACTTTGCTTCATACAGATAATCTGTGCCTTCTGCTTGCAGTTGTCGAAAATAATCTCTAATCGCCTCAATACCTTTTTGAACAATTTCTGGCGGTGGCTTTTCGATCGGGTTGTAGCTTAAATGCAGGGAAGTGAGTTGTTGCAGACTAGCGATCCCTTCTGGCAATGTTGTTAATTGGTTGCCGCTTAAATGCAGGAAAGTGAGTTGTTGCAAACGGGCGATCGCTTCTGGCAGCGTCGTTAATTGGTTGTAGCTTAAATGCAGGGAAGTGAGTTGTTGCAAACGGGCGATCGCTTCTGACAGTATCGTTAATCGGTTGCGGCTTAAATCCAGGGTGGTGAGTTGTTGCAGACTGGCGATCGCTTCTGACAGTATCGTTAATCGGTTGCGGCTTAAATCCAGGGTGGTGAGTTGTTGCAGACTGGCGATCACTTCTGGCAGCGTCTTTAATCGGTTGTAGCTTAAATCCAGGGTGGTGAGTTGTTGCAGACTGGCGATCGCTTTTGGCAGCGTCGTTAATTTGTTGTCTTTTAAGTTTAGAGAAGTGAGTTGGTGCAGGCAGGCGATCGCTTCTGGCAGTGTCATTAATCGGTTGTAGCTTACATCCAGGGTGGTAAGTTGTTGCAGACTGGCGATCGCTTCTGGCAGTGTCGTTAATTTGTTGCGGCTTAAATCCAGGGTGGTGAGTTGTTGCAAGCGGCTGATCGCTTCTGGTAGCGTCGTTATTTGGTTGTCGCTTAAATTCAAAACCTCCAACCATTCTAGTTCAAATACCTCAGCAGGAATCTCTGTTAATTTTTCCTTGTTATTTGTACCCAAATAATTGCTTAAATCTAATTCTTTTAGATGTTCATCTTCTGCTTCTCGGATTTTCTCAAGGAAATGTTCAGGCGTGTCTGCCATACTGAGCTTCACCTGTCAACGAAAGTTATATGTAATGCCCCTGATTCGCTGGGCAATCTCGCAACCACTAATATTTTGCACTAATCCCAACAACCGCCACAGGGTAAAAACCTCTGGCTGATAACGAAAGTCCTCTTAAGAGGGCTAAATTTTTTCCAGACTTGGGTTTTAGTCCCCATTGAATGGGCTTTGGCTATGAGAAAGGAAATTTGAGTTGCAGGCAAAGGTAGGTGTTAATTAAGAATGCTGCAAGATATCAAAGCAATTTACTATTCTGTGTATTACTACACGAGTGCTAATAATTTTTACTGAATCTAAAAATAATTTATCATACCCAATGGTTCAGATTTGCTTGTCAACGAGTCTTTGATACTCATTAATGAGGCTCGGAACTCCGTTAATGAGTCTTTGATACTCGCGGACGAGTCTTTGATACTCGTGGACGAGTCTTTGATACTCGCGGATGAGTCTTTGATACTCGCAGATGAGTCTTTAATACTCGCTGACGAGTCTTTGATACTCGCGGGCGAGTGTTTGATACTCGCTGACGAGTCTTTGATACTCGCGGATGAGTCTTTGATACTCGTGAATGAGTCTTTGATACTCGCGGACGAGTCTTTGATGGTTCTTTTACTTCTTTAGCCGTTTTTTACGCGACTTCTCCAGCCCGAAAAATCTGTTCAGCAGTTAAATTAAACTCTGGAAATGCTAGCGACTGAATGCGATCGCTTCCCCTAAATTGCCTAACTTGATACTCACCTTCAATTAATTGGTAAATCGAAATAGTTGGTTGTTTAGGATTGCCAATAAAGTTTCTACCACCTAAACCTAGATAATCTACAATCCAATATTCAGGTATTCCGACCTCTTCGTATTTACCTGCTTTGGTAAAATAGTCGTCTCGCCAGTTGGTACTTACCACTTCAATTACTAAAGGAATTGATGCCGCTTGGCTTACAGTAGATTCTTTTTTCCACAGAGGTTCATTGACTAAATTAGAGTTATTCAACAACAGTACATCTGGTGAGTAAGCTGCTTCGCTCTGATTCGGTTTAATGAAAGCTGTTTTGGGAATGAAATAAGGTAGTTTTAAACGTTTGTATTCTGTAACTATTTCCCCAACTAAAAATCCAACAATTTGTTCATGTTCACCTGTGGGAGGAGCCATTTCAACAATTACTCCGTCATGAAGTTCATAGCGTCGTTGTGAGTTTTCTGGATACCAAGCAATAAATTCATCAAATGTTACTTGTTTGGTTAAGGATTGAGTCATACTTTGCCCTTTGTTAATTTAAAATGAAAAGCAGAGTCTCCTGAATTGCGTTACTTGTCAAATCCAGGAAACGAAAAATTATATAATTTCCTGGAAGTAAAAATGGAAACAAAAAAATTGCGATCGCATATTGGCACAGATGGGATATTGCACATTCAGACACCTACTGATTATAAAGATACATCTGTAGAAGTAGTGGTAGTTGTGCAGCCGTTAGATAAAACAGACCTTGCACCATGCGATGACACTGTACTGCAATATAACGCTTGGGGAAAGGCGACGACAAAAAAATCGATTCAAGAAGCAATTGCCAAAATGCAACAACTGCGGCGAGAAGTAGCTTTAGATAAAACCTCAATCCGCGAAATGCTTGAAGAGGGACGAAGATTTTAATGCAGTTTGTTTTGGATTGTTCTGTAGCAATTAGCTGGTGTTTGGTGGATGAAAACAATGGTTATGCTAATGACATACTCGCAATGATGCCTGATTCTGAAGCTTTTGTACCAGGAATTTGGTCGTTGGAAATTGCTAATACCCTTGTCGTGGCTGAACGACGTAACCGTATGACTAAGAAACAATCTGAGCAAGCTATTGCTTTGTTACAGTCACTATTAATTCAGGTTGACTTATTTACGGATGCAAAGGCGTTGGATGCAACCTTGAACCTAGCACGACAGGAAGCTTTAGCATCTTATGACGCAGCTTATTTAGAATTGGCGCTGCGGTTACAATTGCCGTTAGCAACTCTTGATATTCGGTTAGCAGAGGCGGCGACTCGTTGCTGTGTGGGGTTAGTAGTTGTTAACGAGGAAACATGAAATCAAGGCTGAGTTTAAGGCGTTTGTCACACTTTCCCATGCGAAACCAGGGAATTGCGTTCCCTGTGGAAGTCAGGGAACGAGAAAAACACGAAAATTTAAACTTTCGCCGCAGCAGCACTTGGTAAACTCACTTTCAATCGCTTAAACATCGCTTCTCGTGCTTGTGCAGCGAGGCTATCGTCAAAAGGTTTTAAGGTAATTTCCTGCTGATACTTTAGCCGCAATGCTGTTTGAATTAACCAATCGGCGACAAAAGGATTTTTCGGTAATAAAGGGCCGTGAGAATAAGTAGCGATCGCATTCTGATAAAATGCTCCCTCTGTACCATCTTCACCATTATTTCCCAAACCGTACACCACGCGCCCCAAAGCTTCCACTTTTCCCAGTTTGGTGCGTCCGCCGTGATTTTCAAAGCCTACCAAATATGGTGTAGTTCCAGTCATCTCTCGCAATTCTTGCGCTAGGCGTGAAGCTGTCACTTCAATTACCAAGTTACCAATACAGCGCTTAGTATTTTCACCAGGATGCACAGAAACTAAATCGAGTATTCCTAAACCATCAATCCGTTGTCCTAAGCCTGGTTCATAATAATGTCCAAGTAATTGGGGAGAACCACAAGTAAATACTCCTGGTGTTCCATTTTCGATTTTTTCGCGCATTGCGTCGGCTTTTGCACCTTGCAAATCACGCATGACAATTTCTTGCTGACGATCTTGTGCGCCACCACCAACTATGACATCTACAGTTTTAATATCTGCGGCTGTGGCATTTTGATCTAGGGGTAACACTTTAACATCGTATCCCCGCCACTCGGCGCGACGTTCTATAGTAATTACATTACCACGATCGCCATAAGTACTCATCAGCGTCGGGTACAACCAACCTATTGTTAATTCTAAATTTTGAGAACTCATAAATTTTGGGAATGGGGAATTGGGAATTGGGAATAAGACGATCACAAATGACCAATGACGAATGACAAATGACAAATTTAAAGAATTTTACGCCCAGTGAGAACTTCTCGCACTTCTAGCATGGCTGAGTAGGTTGGTAGAATGTGCAGAGTTTCATTGTCTGGTGTATGCTCTAATGCAGTTGCGATCGCTTGTCGCAAATCTTCTTCGACAATTAAATTTAAGTTACTGTCATGGGACTTTTGGCTGTAACGTAGACGTAGTGCCATATCGTAGACGCGATCGCCACTCACTACTAAAGTCCCGCCGCGTTCGACTAATTTCTCGGTATCTACGTCCCAAATCCAGGATACATCAGTGCCATCGGGTGTGCGATCGTTCAATACCAATAGTGTGGTTTTATCTGTGCTTTGAGTGACTACGCGAATGGTTTCATTCGTTCCTACGGGATTTTTTGATAATAATATCCGCACTCGTTTACCGTTAATTACTAAATCTTCTGCACGACCAAAGGCAGCTTGGAAGGTATTAATAGTATCTCTGATTGTTACTTCATCAACTCCTAACTCAATAGCCGCAGTAGCAGCAGCTAAAGTATTATATTTGTTGTACAAACCAACTAGAATTTGCGACCATTCACTACTTTCTAAAGTCGGTTTACTTTTAGTAAAACCACACTTTGGACAAGTAAAATCTCCCAAATGAGATAAATAGACACCCTTGTAATCTAGAGAATGTCCACATTTTGGGCAATAGATAGAATCAACAGCGTGAGGAATCGCTTCTAAATAATGTTCTGGTTCATTTAAGCCAAAGAATAACACTCGTTGCGGTAACTGCTGACCAAGGTTAGATAAAGTTGGGTCATCAGCATTGGGAATTACCACCGTTTCTGTTGGTAGGGTGGAAATAACTTTTGTCCAACGTTTACTAATTGTATCTACTTCGCCGTACCTATCAAGCTGGTCGCGGAACAAGTTTAAACAGAGAATAATTCGCGGCTGGAGTGGCTTTAATACTCTTGGGACAATATTCTCATCCACTTCTAAAATGGCGTAATCAGTATTTAGCGTACCTAGTAAGTTGGTGCTTTCTAACAGCGCCGTCATCAAGCCATTTTCCAGATTTGCACCTGTAGAATTATGAGTGACGCGAAAACCCTTGCGTTCTAGGATTGTGCATAAAAGCAGGGCTGTAGTGGTTTTGCCGTTAGTACCAGCAATTAAAATCACTCCATTTTTAACTTGCTGACTCAATAATTCTAAAAGTCGGGGTTCAATGCGACGAGCAATCGAGCCTGGTAATACACTAGCAGCACCCAGACGGAGCGATCGCACTATAAACGTCACACTTTTTGCCACTGACACCGCGAAACCCAATCGCAGCCTATCTATGAATTGAATTTTGTTTCCCACATCTGTACCCTAGTCTTCTGGCGTTGCTAATTGAAAGTATTTAATTGCAAATTTAATATGCGTGAGTTTAGCGAATCCTGACTGAAAAAGCCAGCCTCTTGATTTTGGGGCAGGGGAAGCAGGGGAGGCAGGGGAGAGTTAAAATCTAGTTCATCCACCTCAGAACTCCGTTCATCCACCTCAGAACTCCGTTCATCCACCTCAGAACTCCGTTCATCCACCTCAGAACTCCGTTCATCCACTTCAGAACTCCGTTCATCCACTTCAGAACTCCGTTCATCCACCTCAGAACTCCGTTCATCCACATCGGAACTCCGTTCATCCACATCGGAACTCCGTTCATCCATATCAGAACTCCGTTCATCCACCTCGGAACTCCGTTCAACTCTATCATCCACTTAAAAGAGATAATCTCAGTAGACGTTATCTTAAAAAATAGTGTGTGGGCGTAATTACATATCCAGCCCAGTTTTTCGAATTCAGTACAAACTCACGACAAGTAGTAGCTTGCAAGGTTCCTTTTGATGAATAGCACAAGATTTCTTTTTTTACATAAACAAATTACTAGCTGGCAAAGGTGGTTGTCGAAATGCCTGTTGTTGCTTGTAAGTCTTTTCATTATAAGTACGCAACCTGCTTATGCTGGTCTCGATAATGATTTATATGATGGCAACATCTTCGTTGTTTATGCTGGCAACGGTTCATTAGTTCCTCCCAGACAGACACTCGCACAAACTTTAGCGGAACATAAACCGATATTTTTGGCTTTTTATTTGGATGACAGCAGCGATTCTAAAAGATATGCCATTTCTATCTCACGGGTACAGGAGTTCTACGGTCGGGTAGCAGAGATTATGCCGATTAATGTAGATACTATCCCGTCTAAAGAAACCTACGACCCTACAGAACCAGGATATTACTATTCTGGGTCTGTTCCTCAAGTCGTAGTATTTAATAAAGCAGGTGAGGTAGTTTTGGATAAAAAAGGTCAAGTACCTTTTGAAGAAATAGACGATCAATTTCGCAAAATCTTTGATTTATTACCACGTACTGAAACAGCACAGCTAAAGCGACGAGCTTTTAATGAGTTCAGTAGTGAGTTAGCTAGATAAGTTATAGGGTAGACCAAATTGGTCTGCCCTAGTTTTTCGTGCTATCTGTTACTACATTTCTGCTGATGTCAAAGCATAATATTGAAATATCTGTGTTAACCATTTAGAAAAGTAATCTCTAGTCCCGTATTGAGTGTATTCTGATGTCAAAGGTTTACACCACCCAGGAGCTAATTCAAGTTTTGGCAGCCGAACGCCAAGCTTGCCTCAACGGAAAACGCCTAAAGTTAGAAATAACGGTCTCTGGCAATCCTGTAATTGACCAGTTTATTAGGACTGATGGGCTGCAACAATTCACAGCTTATCAAGATTTCAAAGCTGCAATTCACGACTATCAAAAAGAAAATCAAGTTTCAGGTATTATCTGGCGGGAGGTGACAGTTAAAGGTAAAAACTTGAGCTATCCCGAAGTAAATACTGATTTAATAGCTCTTGCTAGTGACTTAGAGATATTAAAATCTGCTAAAAATTCCATTTTGGAATTTTGGTATGAAGTCTCTATGGGGATGGATTTATATTTGAGTTTCAATAATAGTAAACAATACCAACAAATTCTCACATCTGATGTAGAAAGAATTGTTCAAAGAACAGAGTGGGCAAGTTTGTGCAAGTGGGAAAATTCAAGTTTTTTGGAAATGATTTTGCAGCTAGGATGGGGTAAACCAGAAGAAGCTTACTATAAACGAGGAAGACCGGGATCGGGTAGTGAATATATCCATGCAGTCAATCCTGGTAATCGCCCCATTGGTTGAGGAAAGGGGCAGGAGGCAGGAGGCAGGGGAGAAAGATACTGGAATTTGCTCTTTTTCCTATTATTTGAACAATCCCTCCTATCGGCTTCAGGGTTGATTCTGCCCGATGAGATTGACGATCGCTGTGGCTAATTCAGCTGGATCTACGGGTTTAGGTAGGTGTTTTTGGAATCCTGCTGCCATTGCTTGGTTGTAGTTGATTTCTCCAGCATAAGCTGTCAGTGCGATCGCCGGAATTTGCCCGCCTTGCTCTGGCGGTAATTTTCTCACCTCGCGCAGCAGCATATAGCCATCCATTAAGGGCATTCCAATATCGCTTAAGAGGATATCTGGCTTTGATTGCATTAATATTTCCAGGGCTTCGGCTGCTGATTCAACTGCGGTTACAGTCGCGCCATATTGTTCTAGCGCAAAGCTAAAAAACTCTCGCACGTCAGCTTGATCGTCCACAAGCAGGATTTGCACCCCAGCCAGTAATGTATCGTCAGTACTTAGTTCTGTTTGAGAAGCTTCATCGCTGCTGAGTCGCAACTCAGAATTTTTCAGCAAAGGTAGTCTGACTGTAAAAGTAGCGCCTTGTCCTTCTCCCAGACTCTCTGCCTGAACTGTACCACCGTGAAGTTCTACTAAATGACGCACAATTGCCAGCCCTAATCCAAGTCCCCCAAATACTCTGGTTGTCTTAGCATCTGCTTGCCGGAAGTAATCAAAGACGTAGGGCAAAAATTCTGGGATGATTCCTTTACCTGTATCAATCACCTGAATTTGAGCATCTAAGCCAACTTGCTCTAGACGCACTTCTACTCGTCCTTCTGTGGGTGTGAATTTAACGGCATTGGAGAGGAGATTCCACATTACTTGTTGCAAGCGATCGCTATCGCCGAGAACTTTGCCGATATCATTACTTAAAACCGTTTGAATTTGAATCGACTTGGCTTCTGCTGCTAAACGCACCGTTTCTAATGCACCTGCGATCGCTATTTTCAAATCCACTGCATAAAGATTTAACCTGACTTTACCTTGTAAAATCCGCGAAACATCAAGTAAATCTCCAATCAATTGAGTTTGTAACTTGGCATTCCGCTCGATTGTTTCCAATGCCCGAATTTTAGTAGCTTCGTCGAAGTTGCGGGTTCTGAGTAATTTTGCCCACCCTAAAATCGGATTCAAGGGAGTTCGGAGTTCATGGGAAAGGACAGCGAGAAATTCATCCTTAATGCGGTTGGCTGTCTCAGCTTGGGCCCTGGCAGTCTTTTCGGCTTCGTAAAGTTGAGCGCGAGCGATCGCTTGCGCACACTGCTGTCCCAGCGTCAACATAAATCCCCGGTCTTTTTCGTTAAATATTTGTCCAGTGGTAAAGCTTAATCCCAGTGCCCCAATGACTTTGCCTTCTGCTATCAAGGGAATGGAAGCCCAAGAATTATTCCCTATAACAGTCACAACATTTGCCAACTCAGGATATCTAGCAATCATGGCTGCTAAATTTTCTAAAAAAATCGGCTGCCCAGTTCTGACTGTTTCTGCTATTTGGTTAGGTGATGTGATGGGAAAAGTTGCCCAAGTATTGATGAGTGTTTGTGGATAGCCAATTGCTTGCACAACTTTTAGGGTAGTATCTCCCTCAGTAAGTAAGACAACGGAACCACCAGTAGCTTCCAAGGCAGCAATCCCTTGGTTCACCACGACATCGGCTACTTGTTGGGGAGTTAAGGCTTCCGAGAGGGCGGCGGTTATTCTTTGTAAAAGTATAGTGCGATTGACAGACCTTTCAGCGCCCTGTTTTGCCTGTTGAGTTTCTTGGTATAGTCTGGCGTTGTCGATAGCTGTCGCCGCCCGACGAGCAATATCTTCTGCTAAGGCTAAGTCTGTTTGTTTGTAGTACCTACTTGACTCGGCTGTGAAAAAAGAGATTGCTCCAAATAATTGCCCACGGGAACGAACTGGAATCACCATTAGAGAACAAATACCCAGACTTTGCAGTAATTGCAGATGTTCGTCGTCTTCAGCCATCTCTACCAGATGAGAGTCAGATAATTCGGGATAAAAGACAGATATACCTAGCCGTAGCTGCCGTACAAGCTGTTTGGCTCTAGTTTGGGGTCGATAACGCCGTCGGATTTGGTCTAAAGTATTTAGTTTTGTGGGATCGGCAATTGCGATCGCAATTTGTTTACTTGACCAATCTTCCTGGAAAACATCTACAATACACCAGTCAGCTAGGGTAGGAACTGCGAGATTAGCCACACTTTCTAAGGTGATTTCATAATCTAATGAGGCAGCGAGTAAGGTGCTGGCCTCGACTAAAAACTGTTGTGTTGTTTCAACTCGTTTGCGTTCGCTAATATCCTCAATAATGCCTAACGCATACTTTGGTTGTCCGTTGGTATCCCAAACTGCTGATGAAGTTAGGTTTACCCAAACTATAGAACCATCTTTGCGGATGTAGCGCTTTTCTAGGGAATAACCACTAATTTCTTTTGCTAAAACTCGCCCAGCATTTTCCAAGTCAACTGCTAAGTCGTCAGGATGGGTAATTTCCTCAAAGGTTATTTGCATTAACTCTTCAGGGCTGTACCCAGTAATTTCGCATACGGCAGGATTAACCTGAATAAATTTTCCATCCAACGCTACCAGGGTAATACCCACAGCTGCCTGGTTGAACATTGCCCGGAATCTTTCTTCGCTTTCTCGCAAAGCCACTTCTGTTTGCTTGGCTGCTGTCACATCTGCCAAAATAATCCCAATTCCTACCGTTTCGCCCATTGCGTTGTTGACTGGGTAATAGTTGCCTAGCCAGTAGCCGTAACGTCTGGATTGTTCCCTTGTCTCACCACTAATTTCTACATTCAGTAGTGGTTCTCCAGTATCCAAGACGCGCTGTAACTGTTGCTCAAGTTCAGCCGCCATTGCTGGCAATACTTCCCCAAATTTGCGTCCTAGATGTTCTTGTATAGTCAAACCATTAATGTCAGCGAAAACTTGATTAATTCGGATATATCGCAGTTCCCGATCTAAAAAGCATACGGCAACAGGAGCGGCTTCTAACAGCGCATCTAGAAGAGATAGAGATTCGGCGTAATGGACTAAAGCGTGCTGGATATCTTGATAAAGTCGGGCATTTTCTACTGCTAAGGCTGCACGGTGAGTAATCTCTGTTGCTAAAGTGAGGTCAGTGCGATCGTAGCGACGGTTTGATTGGGTGCTGACAAAGCTGATTGTGCCGAGTACTCGCCCTTGTGCAATTAAGGGTACAATCATCACAGACTTCATCCCCAATTGCCGGACAAGTTCTAAATGTTCAAGATTCTGAGTGCTTGCCACTAATAGCGAGTCAGATATTTCTGAGATTAATTCGCTTTGCCCAGTTTGCAGTACTCTAGTAATTGCACTTGCACCCTTGTAATCTGTTGCATACTCCTGAAGTTTACGCGCTAACTCCGCCTTAGATGGGTCTGCATGGGCAATTGGTAGGCGGCGAATGGAACCATCTTCATTTAAAATGTCAACACTACACCAATCAGCTAGCTGGGGAACTGAAATTTTGGCAATTTGTTCTAAGGTTTCTTCATAATCTAGCGAAGTAGATAGGACACTACTAACTTGCGCGATATAGCGGAGTCTTTCTTCAGCCTGCTTGCGTTCTGTAGTATTCACAGCCGCACAAGTAATACCATGAATAATATTGTCTGTATCTTTCAGTGGTTCAACCAGCAAATCATAGTAACGATATTCTCCGCAAGTTGTCAGATAAACCTCTTCACGGGTTGAAATACCAGTCTCTATTACCTTCAGCTTAATTGCCTTCAATTGCTCTGCTACTGAAGCTGGAAATAATTCATCATCAGACTTACCTAACATTTCCTCAGCAGTATCTAAACCTTGAGGATTATGAATCCACTGATATCGCAAATCTCGATCTTGTTGAAAGACCACAATATCTGAACTGCTTAACGCTAATCGAAATCTCTCCTCACTAACTTTTAGCTGTTGGAGATTTCTATCAGCCCGTCTTTTAGCAGTCTTTAATGCCTCACATAAGATACTAAAGAGCAATCCTTGTAATGCAAACAACCCAATTCGCACAGAATTAGATAGGTCAAAACTCAGCTCATAAACTGGCGGGAGAAAGAAGTAATTGCTCAGTAATGCAGACAAGAAAGTTGCTAATAGCCCTGATTTAAAACCACCATACCAAGCACTCACCACTACAGCGCCAAAAAACAGCAAGAAAGGAGTTCCACTCATGCTTAACCAAGGGTCTAGCATCAACATTAACACTAGTGCGAGTGTGACAATTAATACAACAATTCCATAGCGCAGTAACTGGGAATAATGAATATGAGGCATGAAAATGTCTAAGAACAACCAATACTTATTGCAGAGGCTCTACATACCCTAAGCTAGTTTTCAAGTTTTAGTAATTTATCTCTAGATAGATTTTTTTCAGTTTTAAAAACCTCTTTTGCTAGAGGCTAATTATTAAGTTATCTAGTATTGTCAGCGATAATTTATTATGAATTTTCTATATCCATAACATTAATTTGCCGATTGTGAATAGTCAATTATCAGAAATGCAGTAGCCTAATTTGCTTATAAAAATTATGGTATAAAATTTACCAATGGCTAGTTTTCCATTAGTCAGTCGCAATTATCAGAGGATATAATGCAAAATTTTACTTGTCGTCAGAAGTGCTTCTACTGTCTGGTGGCTTAGAGGCTTAGAAAATAGATAGCCTTGACCAAATTCGCATCCCAGTTCCTGTAACCATTGAAGTTGCTGCGGTGTTTCGATACCTTCTGCAACAACGGCTAATCCGAGTTGATTGCTTAAAGCAATAATAGTACTAACTACCTGATAATTACGGTTTCCTTGCTGCATCTGACTTACAAAAGAGCGATCAATCTTTAAATTATCAGCAGGTAAACGATGGAGATAATTGAGCGACGAATAACCAGTACCAAAGTCATCAATGCTAATTTGAATTTTTCTAGACTTTAATTGGCTTAATAAATCAATTGTCTGACTAATATTATCAATTAGCATACTTTCAGTAATTTCTAGGGTTATACAGTCGCCTTCTAAACCTGTTTGGGCTAGTATTTGATCGATGTATTCAATTAAGTTTCCTTGGCGAATGTCTTGAACAGAGAGGTTAATATTAACCTTGATTGGGAAGTGAGTAGTAAACTTTGCTTTCCAGTTTGCTAGGTGTTGACAAGCTTTGTAGAGCATCCAGCGATCAATTTGCACAATTAGCCCCGTTTCTTCCGCGATAGGGACAAATTCTTTCGGTAAGACTAACCCACGAGTTGGGTGTTGCCAGCGCAGCAATGCTTCAAATCCAATCAGTCGTCCTGCTTTGCTTTGCCCATCCCCAAGTATGTCAACAATTGGCTGGTAATATATAACAAACTCTTCTCGTTCGATAGCTTTGCGAATATCTGTTTCTATAGTTAGTCGATTTACGGCTTGAGTGTGCATTCTGACATCAAAAATTTTATACGAGTTTCTCCTTTGAGCTTTGGCTTGATACATAGCAATATCGGCATCTCGGAGTAAATCGGAGGCTTGAGAATATTTGTTTGTTCCTAAAACAATCCCGATGCTTGTACTGATAACTACTTCGGTATCATTAAGTATCAATGGTGTTTGAAAATCTATGAGCATACGCTCAGTAATTTGAATAGCTTTTTCAATATCAGAAATATCTTCCAGCAAAATTACAAATTCGTCACCACCAATTCGAGCAACTAAATCAACTTCCCGCAGATGAGTTTTTAGTTTGTGAGCAATATTCTTTAACAGTTGATCTCCAGCAAGATGTCCGAGGCTGTCATTGATCACTTTAAATCGGTCTAAGTCTAGAAACAAGACGGCATAACGATAGGTTTCTAATCGTTTAGCTCGGTTGATGGCTAGTTCTAGCCGCTCTATCAAAAGTGTGCGATTTGGTAAATCCGTTAAGGGATCGTGTAAAGAGTTGTGGATAATTAACTCTTGTGCTTGTTTGCGATCGCGCAGCGCAACTTGTCGTTCGCTCACATCTAATAAAACACCATACCAGACAATATCCCCATTTTCTCGACATTCTGGACGAGCGCTGGCCTGTACCCATTTGAGTTTGCCAGAAGGTGTAACTAATCGCCACTCGTAAGAAAATGGTTTTAAAGTTTGAGCGCTCTCGTTGGCTGCTGCATAACATCCTGGATAATCATCGGGATGAATTTGTACAAAGCAAAGAGAGGCATTTTCTAAAATTTGATCTGGCGTTAACTCTAAAAGATCCAGACAGCCAAAACTAATGTAATCAAACGCAATAGAACCATTAGAATACTGAACAAAGCTGTAAATCATTCCGGGTATATTAGACGCTAATGTTTGTAACAGCTTTTGAGCTTGTTTGCGCTCCGCTCTCACCTGTGCATCCCGAAGTTCTCTACGCACTGCCTCTGGCAATCGATTTAAGTTGTCCTTCATGACATAATCATTCGCACCCGCTTTCATCATTTCCACAGCAAGTACTTCGCCAATTGTGCCGGAAACCAAAATAAAAGGAATATCTTTTTGGCTCTGCTTTGCTATTTCCAAAGCCGCAGGAGCATTGAATCCTGGCAGTCGGTAATCTGAAATCATCACATCCCAAGTCTGACTATTGAGTGCTATTTGTAGTTCCTTGTCTGTTTGCACACGCTGCCAGTTTGGATTGAAACCACCGCGACGCAATTCATGAATAACTAACATAGCATCCTCCTCTGAATCTTCAATAATCAGGATGTTCAACAGTTCATTCATACCCCAGAATCTCCTTGGTAACTATTCAGTAAACTTGTATAATCAGGTTTGTGAGCCAAGTGATTTTGGATTTTAAATTTTAGATTTATTCTCTGGCTCAAGGCGGTGGCTCTGAATAAAAGTTTTTAGAATTTAGGATTTTAGCTTTGTTCTCATGTTTATATTTATTTACTTGAAAAAGTTCTTATATTTGGTAATCTAAATAATTTAATCCCAAGTCAGAAATTAAAAATTACCTCATACCAAATTTATCTTTATGTCTAACAATTGTAGGCAGTTTAACCATGCTGGAAATTCCTGAATATCAAATTCGGATAAAAATTCATGAAAGTGCTAATTCACGGGTCTATAGGGGAATTAATCAACAGAATAATCTGCCTGTCATCTTCAAAGTTTTAAAAAAAGACTACCCGACACCAGAAGAAATAACACGCTATAAGCTCGAATATGAAATTACGCGTAGCTTGTCATTGGAAGGTGTTGTCCAGGCTTATAGTTTGCAGCAATACCAAAGGAGTTTTGTCATCATTCTGGAAGATTTCGGGGGCGAATCTTTAACAAAAATCATAACAAAAACACAGTTTTCATTAACAGATTTCCTGAAAATAGCCATTCAGATTGTTGAAACCTTGGGTGCGATTCATACAGCAAATATCATTCATAAAGATATCAATCCATCTAATATTGTTTTTAATCCAAGAACACAACAACTTAAAATTATTGACTTTGGTATTTCAACTGTATTGTCACGGGAGATATTAACTCTCAGAAATCTACCGATATTAGAGGGAACACTAGCCTATATATCTCCAGAGCAAACAGGCAGAATGAACCGTTCTTTGGACTATAGAACTGATTTTTACTCTTTAGGTGTTACCTTTTATGAACTGTTGACCCATCGATTGCCGTTTGAATCCAGTGATGCGCTGGAGTTAATTCATTATCACCTAGCTTTGGAACCTGTTCCACCCCATTTTATCAATTCAGGAATTCCTGTGATAGTCTCAGGAATTGTACTGAAACTATTAGCAAAAACAGCAGAAAATCGCTATCAAAGCGCCTGGGGAATTAAAAATGATTTAGAAGAGTGCCTGAAACAGCTACAACACACGGGAAGAATTGAGTCTTTTTTGCTAGGACAAGAGGATATTTCTGATAAGTTTCATATCCCTGAAAAACTCTATGGCAGAGAAAGGGAGGTGGAGATGTTATTAGCGGCCTTTGAAAGAGTAGCAGGGAAAGATAACTCTGATTTATCCGCGTCTGCTTCTCATGTTGAAGTGATGTTGATAGCAGGATACTCTGGTATTGGTAAGTCAGTTTTAGTGCAGGAAATTTATCAGCCGATTACGCAACAACGGGGGTACTTTGTTTCTGGTAAATTCGATCAGTATCAGCGCAATATCCCTTACTTTGCGATCGCTCAAGCCTTAGAGTCACTGATCAAACAATTACTGGCTGAAGACGAAGTGCAGCTGTCTCAATGGCGACAGAACCTTTTAGCTGCCCTCGGCTCAAACAGTCGAGTTATTACCCAGGTAATTCCAGCACTGGAATTGATTGTAGGCAATCAACCAGAAGTACCTGTATTACCACCAACGGAAGCCCAAAATCGCTTTCATCAAGTTTTCCAAAATTTCATTCGCGTTTTTACACAATCAGAACATCCCCTCGCCATATTTTTAGACGATCTCCAGTGGGTAGATAATGCCTCACTGAAGCTGATCCAACTACTAGCTACTGCTACCAAGGGGCAATCTTTGTTGTTGATGGGGGCATACCGAGATAGCGAGGTTAATGCCGCTCATCCCCTGATTCAGATGGTGGAAGAAATTCGGCAGAGTGGAGGAGTGGTAAACCAACTTTCTCTTTTGCCATTGAGCCTACATCATATCAATCAGTTCATCGCCGATACATTGCACTGCCAACCAGAAGATTCCCTGTCTTTAGCTGAACTGGTGCAACGAAAAACTGGTGGTAATCCCTTTTTCATGAACGAATTTTTGAAATCTCTCTATACTGAAGGGCTACTGGAATTTAATCACCAAACCAAAAAATGGCAATGGTCGATCGAGCAAATTCAGCAGCAGGGAATTACAGATAATATTGTCGATTTGATGGCTCTCAAGATTCAAAAGCTTAATAAAAATACGCAGGAAGTGTTGCAGCTAGCTGCCTGCATTGGCAACTCTTTTGAGCTGGAAACTCTGGCACTGACTGCAGAATTATCCCAGCGAGAAACCGCCCAGGCTTTAAGAATGGCGATCGCTCAAGGGTTCATTTTACCCCTAAGTAATGCCCACAAATCGGTTGAGTTGGATGTACCACTCCCTAGCAATTGTTCTGCCATTGAATATAAATTTGCCCACGATCGCATTCAGCAAGCAGCCTATTCCCTGATTCCTCAAGCCGAGCAAAGCAAGATCCATTGGCAAGTCGGACAGTCCTTATTACAAATAACTCCAACAGAAAACTTAGAACACCAGATTTTTGATATTACCAACCAACTGAACCTGGGCAAAAAACTCCTCAAAACTCAATCCGAGCAGGATAACTTGTCTCGCTTCAACCTGATGGCGGGAGAAAAAGCCAAGGCATCAGGTGCTTATGATGCTGCGTGGCAATATTTGCAGACTGGTTTGGATCTACTGACAACCGATAGCTGGCAAACAAACCATGATTTTACCCTTACCCTGTATAGTGCAACAACAGAAGCAGCCTATCTGAGCGGTAATTTTGAGCAAGTAGAGCCACTATTCCAACAGGTAATTAACCACGCCAAAACCCTACTAGCCAGCTTAAAAGTCTACGATGTCAAAATTCAAACTTATGTTGCTCAAAGTCAATTACTAGAGGCAATTCAAATTAGTTTACAGCTACTTCAGCAATTAGGAGTTCACCTCCCCATCCAGCCAACCTTTGAGGATGTTCAGCAGGCACTCTCGGAAACCGCCTCCAAATTGGCGAATAGACGCATTGAAGATTTAGTTGACTTACAAATGATGTCTGAGCCAGAAATGCTGGCGGCAATGCAGCTTTTAACAAGTATGTGTGCATCAGCTTATTTGGCAGTTCCTCCCCTATTTTTGCTGGTTGTACTCAAGATGGTGGATTTGCTGATTGAGTACGGAAATATGATGTTAGCTCCCTTTGCTTATGCCGCTTATGGGATTATTCTCTGTGGAGTTGTATTGGACATTGAAGCAGGATATCAATTTGGTCAACTAGCTGTAAGTCTGCTCGATCGCCTAGATGCCAAACCCATTCAAGCCAGAAGTCTATTCGCGGTTAGCAACCAGATTAATGTTTGGAAGACACACCTAAAACACAGCCTGAAACCACTCCAAGATTGCTATCAGGTTGGTATTGAGCAGGGCGATTTCGAGTTTGCTGGCTACGCTGCCATGTATTTCTGTGGTAATTCATTGGCAATCGGTCAACCCCTGGCTGAACTCCAATTACATCTAACAAGTTATGCCCAAGCAGTGAAACAAATTAAGCACTCGGCGGGGATTAATTTCGTCGAGATTTGCTGGCAAACTGTTTTGAACCTGGTTCAGAAGGTTCCAAATCCTGGGATGTTATCTGGTCAAGTTTATGATGAAGCAATCCACCTACCCCAGATGCAACAAACCCATTTTCACGCGGGTTTGTTCTATTTCTACCTCAATAAATTATTTCTCTGTTATTTATTTGACGATGCAAATCAGGCAATTGGCAATGCTGTCCTCGCTCAAGAGTACTTACCAGCAATGACTGGAGCGGCATTGGTTGCCATCTTTCACTTCTACGATTCCCTATGCAGACTGGCGGTATATTCCAACACAGATACAGCGAAACAATCCGAGTTGCTGGAGCAGGTAGCAGAAAATCAGGCAAAAATGAAAAATTGGGCGCACCATGCCCCGATGAACTATCTACACAAGTGGCATTTGGTAGAAGCAGAACGGCATCGGGTATTGGGTGAAGTAGTAGAAGCAATGGATGCCTACGATCGCGCTATCGCCCTGGCGAGAGAAAACGAATACCTCCAAGAAGAAAGCCTGGCCAACGAACTAGCAGCAAAATTTTATCTGGCAAACAACCGGATAGCGATCGCTAAAGTCTATCTGCAAGAGGCAAGGTACGGCTACAGCCGTTGGGGAGCAATGGCTAAAGTCCAAGATTTGGAAAGACGTTATCCCCAACTACTAGAGGTGCAAACTGAAAGAACTAACATCGGTAAAGTTGACATTACAGAATCGACTTCTAGAAAGTTAGAAGCACTTGATTTAGAAACAGTATTGAAAGCCTCCCAAGCGATCGCTAGTGAAATTTTGTTAGATAAACTCCTGGCAAAAATAATGACGATCTTGATTGAGAATGCCGGGGCACAAACCGGTTATCTAATTTTACCAACACAAGAAAAATGGCAGATTGAGGCAATGGGATCGATTGGCGATGAGAAAATAGCTGTTTTGCAATCAATTCCTCTGGAATCAATATCAGCAGACAGTACTCCTTGCTTGCCAACTGCCCTAATTAATTATGTAGTTCGCACCCAAGAAAGCATCGTCCTCAATAATGCGGCTCAAGTCGGTAACTTTCAATCTGAACCCTGGATTGTGCAACGCCAATCAAAATCGATTCTTTGTGCTACTTTATTAAACCAGGGAAAACTCACAGGAATTGTCCTTTTAGAAAATAATCTAACCACTAACGCATTTACCCCAGAGCGAATTGAAATCTTCAGTTTACTTTCGACTCAGGCGGCTATTTCCATTGACAATGCCCGTTTATTGAAGCAACAGTCAGAACTGAATCAATCCTTACGGGCTGAAATTGCCGAACGCCAAAGAGCAGAAAAAGACCGCGATCGCTTAATTGCCATTCTTGAAGCATCCACCGATCATATTGGCATGGCCACCCCCCAAGGCAATGTTTTCTGGAATAATGCTCAAGCTAGGAAACTAGCAGGGATACCACTGGATGCAGACCTTTGCACATTCAGCAACTACCATCCCCAGTGGGCATTAGAGATTATTCAAAACCAGGGCATTCCTCTGGCGATTCGAGATGGTACCTGGGTGGGTGAAACCGCTTTGTTGGACATTGATGGCAGAGAAATTCCGGTTTCCCAAATGATCATTGCTCATAAAGCAACAGATGGCAGTCTGGAATATTTATCTACCATTATCCGGGATATTAGTGAGGTAAAACGCCGGGAAGAGGATCTGAAAAGATCGGAAACAACGCTGCAAAATTTGGTTATGGGAACGGCTGCGGTTACAGGACAAGATTTTTTCGCAGCTTTGGTTGGTCATATAGCCAAAGCCTTGCACGTCCGCTATGCCCTCGTTACTGAACTAGTAAATGGCGAACTTAAAGCCCTAGCTTTTTGGGCGCATGGGGCATTACAACCACAAATATCCTACTTTCCGGCCCGTACACCATGCGAATTTGCCTTGAGAAACGGCTTATTCTACTGCAAAAAGCTTGTTCAGCAAATTTTCCCGGAAGACTTAGACTTAGTGGTAATGCAGGCAGAGAGTTATCTGGGTATTTCCTTAAAAAATGCCAATGGCGACCCAATTGGTAATCTTTGTATTCTTGACGTACAACCACTGGTAGATACGGAACGAACAGAAGTAATTCTAAAGGTATTTGCCGCACGAGCAGCAGCAGAATTGGAGCGCCAGAGGGCAATTGAAGCCCTACATCAACTGAACCAGTCTTTAGAAATCAGGGTCAAACAACGAACTGCCCAATTGGAAGCTGCTAACAAAGCATTAGAGGCGTTTTCCTACTCTGTTTCTCATGATTTACGGGCACCACTGCGGGCGATCGTTGGTTTTTCGAGAATTATGCAAGAAGATTATGGTGAGCAACTTGATGCGGAAGGCAATCGTTATCTGAAAATTGTCCGAGACAATGCCAAACGCATGGGTGAGTTGATCGACGACCTATTGAACCTATCCCGCCTGGATCGTAAGGAAATGTCCCGGCAGCCTGTTTTGATGAATGAGATTATTCAAGAGGTGCTGAGTGATTTAGCCCCAGATTTTGAAGGTCGTCAAATTGAGTTTGCGATCGCTGATTTACCCATCTGTCAAGCTGATCTTTCCTTGTTTAAACAAGTTTGGCTAAATCTATTGTCAAATGCCATCAAATATACCCGCTACAAATCTCCTGCTTGCATTGAAGTCGGCTATGAGATTATGGCTGGTGAAGGAGTGTATTTTATCAGAGATAATGGGGCAGGATTTGATATGCGGTATGCAGATAATTTGTTTGGGGTATTCCAACGGCTGCACCGCGAACAAGAATTTACAGGCACGGGGATCGGACTAGCGATCGTGCAACGCATTATTCAACGCCACGGCGGGCGGATTTGGGCCGAAGCAGCGATCGATCGAGGTGCGACGTTTTATTTCACCCTTCAAGGGGAAATTAACCCATGAGTGACCAACCCATAGATCAGCCTCCATATTTTGAGCAAGTACTTTCCATTGTATTAGTTGAAGATAATGCCACCGATGCCGAGTTAACTATCCGAGCATTACGTCGCGGTAGAATTGGCAACAATATTCAACTGCTCGAAGATGGAGCCGAAGCCCTAGATTTTTTCTTTTGTCGGGGAGAGTACGCCCACCGTAGCATGACGAATCAACCCAAAGTCATTTTGCTGGATTTGAAACTGCCAAGGATAAGTGGGTTAGAAGTTTTACGGCAACTCAAATCCGATCCACGCACACAAATGATTCCGGTTGTGGTGCTGACCTCTTCTGCTGAAGACCAGGATATGATCGAGAGTTACCAGCTTGGGGTGAATAGCTACATCGTCAAACCTGTGGATTTTGAACAATTTAACCAAGCAGTCCAACAGCTTGGTTTTTATTGGATCTTGTTTAACCGATTGCCAGTTTTTTAAAAGGATTTGTCATTAGTCATTAGTTATTTCTTATTCTCCCATTCCCCATTCCCCATTCAGATAACATCCTTCAGCACTGCTACCAATTTTTCAATATGTGCTACTTCATGAGTCGCCATCACAGATATTCTGATTCGACTTGTGGGCACTGTAGGAGGACGAATTGCTGGGGCAAAAATGCCAGCATCTCTTAGCTGTTTTCCAGCTTTGAGGGCATCTGTAGCATTAGGCAATTGAAAACATAATATGGGTGATTCAGAAGGCAGCAATTTTAAGTTAGGTAACTGTTGCAGCAAAGTTTTCAAGTAATGTATATTCCCCCACAATTGGGCAAGGTGTTGCGGTTCTTGTTGCACTATCTTGATTGCTGCTAAGGCTGCTGCTGTATCAGCAGGTGAAAGCCCAGTGGTATAAATCCAACTGGGTGCGCGGTTCCGCAAAAAGTCAATTAAGGCGCTACTTCCTGCCACATAACCGCCTAAACTACCCAAAGCTTTACTCAAAGTCCCAATTTGAATTAATTGCTTTCCTGTACACCCAAAATGCTCGACACACCCAGCGCCAGTTTTTCCTAGTACGCCGGTAGCATGAGCCTCATCGACTAGCAGCATACAGCTAAATTCATCAGCCAGATCGAACAGCGCGGGCAACGGACATAAATCGCCGTCCATGCTGAAGACAGTATCAGTAAGAATCAAACAGCGTCGGTAATTTTGTCGTTGTTGACTCAACTGAGTTTTTAGGACTTCAAGATCACAGTGCGGATATTCCACAACTGCTGCACCGCTAAGAATTGCTCCATTTTTCAAACTGGAATGATTGTACTGGTCAGATAAAATTAAATCACGCTTGCCCACAAGGGCGGTAATTGCACCCAAATTAGCCAGATACCCGGAACTAAATACCAAGGCCTCTTCTGTTTGTTTGGTAGATGCGATCGCCTTTTCTAACTCCCCATGCAATTCTCGATGCCCACTGAGTAATCTAGAACCAGTACTACCAGTGCCAAATTCTGCGATCGCAGCAGTTGCGGCTGCCATCAACCGCTCATCCCCAGCCAATCCCAAATAGTCATTGCTGGCAAAATTAATTACCTCTTGCCCAGCTAAAACCACCGTTGCACCCGGACGACCGTTGATAGGTTGTACCGAACGATACCAGTCTGCTCGATGAATTGTTGCTAAGGACTGTTCTAGCCAGGCATAAGGGTCGGTCATTGGAGCAGGGGGGGAGGGGAGCAGGGGAGGCAGGGGGAGAATAAGAAATAACTAATGACAAAGGACTAATGACAAATGACCAATGACAAATGACTAATGACAATTAAACTTGTTCGCTACTGAGATGAGCGATCGCTTGTTTAATCCAATCTTCGACGTAGGCATCTTTGGGTAGGCCGATGTCTTCGCTGACTACATGCAGGGCGTGACTGACTTCATGAGCAGTATATCCCAGGGCGAAGAGGGTCATTTGCACCTCTTCGAGAATTCCTGGTGCTGGCCCGCCTGTGGCGACGAAGAACCCGGCTGATTTACGCCACTCGACTAATTTGCTTTTCAGTTCCAAACAGATGCGCTCTGCGATTTTTTTGCCGACACCAGGAGCCTGAATTAAGATTTGTGTATTGCCAGCGATAATTGCTTGGACTAAATCTGGTAGTTCCAGAGTGTCCAGGAGTGCGATCGCTAAGGCTGCACCAATCCCTGTGACAGTCAGCAAGTGGCGAAATAAATCGCGTTCGGCTGGGGAAGCAAAGCCATATAAGTAGGGCACTTCTTCCCGAATTTGGAAATGGGTAAAAATTTGCGCCACGCCTCCCGATTCTGGTAACTGGTTTGCTAGCCGTTGGGGAACTTGCAAATCGTACCCCAAGCCATTGACTTCCAGAGTCAGAATCACGCGATTAGCGCCAATTGTTTGGATACCAGCGACTATACCTTTTAGATAACTAATCATTACAAGAGACCAAAATAATTTAAGCCTTCAATAATTCCACCTGCACAAAAACCTTTTGCTAGGTAGCGGTGCATAGCGGGATACTCGTTATGCCATTGGAGTAACTCTTTTCGGGCATTCCCGACGATGATTCCCCGTTCGTTGCCTACAGCAAATAAAGCAATATCATTACCCGAATCACCACAGACAACTGTTTGTTCTGCTGCAAATTTCCACTTCTGGCGTAAAAACTGCATTGCCTGACCTTTATCGCTGCTATGGGGTACAATGTCAAGGTCAATACCGCTACTGTAGATTAACTTTACATTTAATTTCGATTTCTGCAACTCTGCTTCAAGTTGTGGTAGAACATTCGCAGATGCTTCTTGTTCTAAAAAAAAGCTCACTTTGAAAGGACGCTGTTCTGAATCTGGTTGCCGAAGTAACTCGCGGTATTTATGGGTAATAGATAATACAGTTTCCCGTTCCCATCCCGGAGACAGGGTTTCTGCCCAATCTGAGTCTGGAGTATCAGTACCATTGAGATAAATTTCCGTCCCTACAGAAAGGACAAGGGCATCGGGTTGCAAAAGATTTTTTTGAGCTTGGAGTTGTTTGTAAAGTAAGGGCGATCGCCCGGTAGAATAAACAATTTTAGTGCCGTATTCTTGACGATGTTGACTCAGCAGTTGATTTAGTTCTGGTAAAGCGCTGTCATCGCCAACGGTACGATATACGAGGGTGTCATCTAAATCGGTTACAAAAAGAAATGGTTTCATGATTAAAACTCTTGCAAAATTTCGTTATTTTACCGCGTGAAGAAAATTTTGCAAGAAGTTTGTTTGCTAAAAACCAAATATATCAGACATTCGATTTGAGGTTAAGGATAGTTGCAATTATTATCAGGAACGGGTTATAGGCATTTTCAATCAAAAAGCCCCTTCTTTTCCCACAAGATAGAACCTTGGAGGGAAATCAAGTGATAATCAGCTATTTACTTATTAGAAATCGCTGTAGTAATAAGCCAGGAAGCAGAAAATCATTTTCAAAAAATGGAGAATTAAAGCTTTAATGCCTTCAGCTTTTTGTAAGTCGATAAATTGCTTTTCTATTGGTTGTATATTTTTTGTATTTTCTGCTAACTCAGTTGCACAAAGAGCGATCGCTAACGTGTAGTTTTTCATCAGGCGATACATCCAAAGCGTAAATAATTGCCAAAGTTTGTTACAAAAAATGTCCTGTGGGGAATTCTAAACTGACTAGAAAAATTCCCTGAAAAAGTGATGAGCGCAAAAGTGGATGTAACTGTAACACTGTCAGGCTACCAAATTAGAGAGCAACTATACTCAGGTTCACGTACACTTGTATATCGCGCGGTCAGAGAAGCAGATAACCAAGCAGTTGTAATTAAGCTTTTAAAACGAGAGTACCCCAGCTTTAGTGAACTCATACAGTTTCGCAACCAATATGCCCTAGCCAAAAACCTAGAGATTCCTGGGATTATTAAGCCCTACAGCCTAGAACCCTATAATAATGGCTATGCTTTGGTGATGGAAGATTTTGGTGGCATCTCACTGCGGCAATTTATTAAGGAACAGCCGCAACACTTAGAGCAATTTCTAATTATAGCCCTACAACTAACAGATATTCTGCACCAGCTACATCAACAACGGGTAATTCATAAAGACATTAAACCCGCTAATATCCTGATTCACCCAGACACCAAAGTGTTAAAGCTGATAGACTTCAGCATCTCCTCCTTGTTACCGAGAGAAACCACCGAAATCCAAAATCCAAATGTCCTGGAAGGGACTCTAGCTTATCTATCACCAGAACAGACAGGACGCATGAATCGGGGGATTGATTACCGCAGCGACTTCTATTCATTGGGAGTAAGTTTCTTTGAGCTACTGACAGGAAAAGTGCCTTTTGATGCTCAAGACCCGATGGAATTAGTGCATTGTCATATTGCAAAACTTCCTCCTAATGTGTGCGATGTCAACTCTGAGATCCCTTTGGTTGTGGGAGAAATTATTCACAAGCTGATGGCGAAGAATGCCGAAGACCGCTACCAGACTGCGTTGGGACTAAAGCAGGATTTGCATCTGTGCATAGAACAACTGAAAGAAATAGGAAAAATTGAGCATTTCTCCATTGGAAAGCGAGATGTAAGCGATCGCTTCATAATGGCAGAAAAACTCTATGGCAGAGAGCAAGAAGTTAAAATACTACTAGAAGGATTCGAGCGGGTTGCCAGTGGGACATCGGAGTTCATGTTAGTGGCGGGGTTCTCCGGCATTGGTAAAACGGCAGTGGTGAATGAAGTACATAAACCCATTGTCCGGCAACGAGGCTACTTTATTAAAGGCAAGTATGACCAGTTCAACCGCAACATTCCCCTTAGTGCTTTTGTCCAAGCCTTCCGTGACTTAATGGGGCAGTTGTTAGGCGAAAGTGACACCCAATTAAAGCAATGGAAATGGAAGATTTTGACAGCGTTGGGGGAAAATGCCCAAGTAATTATCGATGTGATTCCTGAGTTAGAGGAGATTATTGGGCAACAATCCCCAGTGGTGGAACTATCAGGTAATGCTTCTCAGAACCGTTTTAATCTGTTGTTCCAAAAATTTATTCAAGTATTTACTACAGTTACACATCCCTTGGTGATGTTTTTGGATGATTTACAGTGGGCAGATTCAGCATCACTAAACTTGATTAAGGTATTGATCGGACAAAGAGAAAGCGGCTTCATGTTATTGATTGGTGCATATCGTGATAATGAAGTGTCGCCTGCTCATCCGTTGATATTGACGTTAGAAGAAATCAAGAAAGCTGGCACTACAGTCAATACAATCACACTGGCTCCCTTGAGTCAAGAAAGTTTAAATTCGCTAGTTACAGATACATTGCAATGTCCAGCAGCGATCGCTCAACCTTTAACCCAGCTAGTTTATCAAAAAACTCAAGGAAACCCCTTTTTCAGCACACAGTTTCTCAAGGCGCTACATGAAGAAGGAGCTATTGAGTTTGATCCTCAAGCTGGGCATTGGCAGTGTGATATTAGTGATGTGCAATTGCTCTCTCTGAGAGATGACGTGGTAGAGTTTATGGCAATGCAGTTACAGAAGTTGCCAGTTGCCACTCAAAATGTCCTGAAACTCGCAGCATGTATTGGTAACTCTTTTGATTTAGCAACACTGGCAATTGTCTATGAAAAGTCTCAAGCTGAAACTGCTACTGACTTATGGAAAGCCCTTCAGGAAGGATTAGTAATTCCCAGCAATGATATTTACAAGTTTTATCAGTCAAAATCAGAATTGTTGATTGAGGAGAATGGACAGATCGAAGCAGATAATCAGGTGATTGCTTTCTACAAATTTCTGCACGATCGCGTCCAACAAGCTGCTTATTCACTCATCCCCGATAACCAAAAACAACTGATGCACTTAAAAATTGGGCAATTGCTTTTAAGTGTAATAAACGAAACGAAAAAAGAGGAAAAAATCTTCGAGATTGTTAATCAATTAAATAAAGGAGCCGATTTAATTGTCTTAGAAACAGAACGGGAGACATTAGCGAAGCTAAATCTAGCTGCTGCCCAAAAAGCAAAATCTGCAACCGCTTACGTTGCAGCAATTGAATACACCACTAAAGGCATACAACTTCTCACAGCAAATTGTTGGCAGCAATGCTATGAGCTAACGTTGGCTCTACATGATTTAGCCGCAGAATTAACCTGTCTGAGCGGTTACTTTGGGCAAATGGAGCAGATAGTTGATGAGGTACTGCAAAATGCTCGTCAATTACTAGACAAAGTGAAAGTCTATGAAGTGAGAATTTTGGCTGATGTCGCTCAGAGTCAGCAACCCAAAGCCATTAAAACCGCTCTTTCTGCTTTGAAATTATTTGGAGTGTCGTTTCCAGAGCAGCCAACTGATGCAGATATTACTGAAAGTTTGCAACAGACTCAAGATATATTAAAAGGAAAACATTTAGAAGATTTGTTGGAACTGCCTGAGATGAAAGACCTCCGAGGTCTGGCAGTGATCCGAATTTTAGCGACTGTAACAGCAGCAGTCTATCAAGCGGTTCCAGAATTGCTGCCGTTAATCGTGTGCAAGCAGGTGAGGTTATCGGTTGCTTATGGTAATGCTGGGGTATCAGCACAGGCTTATGCTTGGTATGGAGTCATTCTGTGCGGTATTGGAGAAATAGATTTAGGCGATCGCGTTGGTCAACTGGCAATGGGACTACTATCACGCTTCGAGAGTAGAGAATTTAAAGCCAGCACGATTAACATGGTTTATCCTTTCGTGAAGCCTTGGAAACATCATATTCAAAATTCACTCGCTCCTTTGCTTGACGGATACCATAGCGGTCTGGAGATGGGTACTTTAGAATATGCTGCTTACTGTGCCTACAATTATTGTTCGCTGTCCTATTTTCTCGGCAAAGATTTGTCAATCTTAGAACCAGAGATGAAGGTTTACAGTCAGGCATTGGCTCAAATTAAACAGGAAGTTGCTCACAATTACCTAAGAGTCTTTTACCAATCTGTCTTAAATTTACTGGGACAGAGTAAGTGTCCTTGGGAAATTAAAGGTGTGGTTTATGACGAAGAAATGATGTTGCCCAAGCATCAGCAGGCGAACGATCTCTATGCAATGGGAACACTGTATATTAATAAACTAATTCTTTGTTACTTGTTCAATGAGTGGGAACAAGCAACAAAAGTGGCAGTTAATGCCAAACAATATTTACATGGTGTATCCGGTTGTTTCATGATTCCGGTGTTTCACTTTTACGATTCATTAACTCGTCTGGCGATATTATCCAATGCTCAAGGTAAGGAATGTAATAGTTTGCCCCAGGAAGTTGTTGGCAACCAAAAGAAGCTCAAAGAATGGGCAAACCACGCCCCTACAAACCATTTACACAAATTTTATTTGGTGGAAGCAGAGCAGTATCGGGTGTTGGGGCGAATGTATGAAGCAATGGATTACTACGATCGCGCGATCGCATCCGCCAAAGCAAATGCATATATTCAAGAAGAAGCACTAAGCAATGAACTCGCAGGCAAATTCTACCTCGAATGGGGCAAAGAAAAACTCGCCCAAGCATATATGCAAGAAGCATATTACTGCTACGCCCGTTGGGGAGCTAAAGCCAAAGTAACTGACTTGGAACAGCGCTATCCTCAGCTTTTGACCGCAATTGTGCAACACCCGCAACCATTACTTAGTGCATCTAACACAATTTTTGCCCCATCTTTTCATTCGACTCAAACCTCTAGCTCCAGCAATATTACAGAATCGCTCGATTTGGCAACCATTCTCAAAGCCTCTCAAACTCTTTCTGGTGAAATTGAATTAGAAAAACTCCTAATGATGCTGCTTCAGATAGTAATTGAAAATGCTGGGGCAGAAAAATGCGTGTTAATGCTGCTGCGGGACAATCGCTTGTTGATTAAAGGGACTGTCAGCGTTAATACTCAACCCATTGTTCTGCAAAGAATTCCAGTGGAGGAAAGCCACGACATTCCTCTGAGAGTGATTTATCACGTCAAACATTCCTTACAACCTGTGGTGTTGGCGGATGCCACTAATCATCCAGTCTTTGCCAGCGATACTTACATTTTGAGCCAACAGCCAAAAAGCATCTTGTGTAATCCGATTCTCCATCGGGGTCAATTCGCAGGTATCCTTTATTTGGAGAATAACTTGACGACTGGGGCATTTACTAGCGATCGCGTCGAACTGCTTAACCTGTTATGTACTCAAGCCGCTATTTCTCTAGAAAATGCCCGACTTTATGAGCAGACACAACAAACACTGGTAGAACTGCGTGCCAGTGAAGCCCGCTTCCAGAAGGTGGTTGACAATATTCCAGGCATGGTATTCCAATTCTGTCTGGCTACCGATGGCTCTTTTTGGACACCCTACGTCAGTTCGGGTTGCTATGACCTGTATGAGGTTGATCCAAAGGCAGTGATGGCAGGGGTACACAACATTCACCTCATGGCGCATCCAGACGATTCCCCAATGCTGGGACAGTTAGTTGCTGATTCTGGTCGAATGTTAACGCCTTTTAGTCACGAGTGGCGAATTGTGACTCCTTCAGGCAAAATCAAATGGATTCAATGTGTTTCTCGACCAGAACTGCAAGCTGATGGCTTGATTGTGTGGGATGGGGTGGTGATTGATATTAGCGATGTCTACGACGAGCTTCGTTTACGCAAACAAGCGGAAGCCGCACTTCAAGAGAAAGAGGAGTTTCTGAGCAGCATTTACAACGGAGCCGAAATAGTCATCTTTGTTGTGGATGTGTTGGATAACGATCGCTTCCATTACGCCGGATGGAACGCTGTTGCGGAACGAGCCTCTGGAATTCGTAGTGCTGATGCCGTAGGCAAAACGCCCACTGAAGTCCTTGGGGCAGCACAGGCCCAGACTATCCAACAACGGCTTGCTGAGTGCGCCAGAACGGGAATGCCCCTTTATTATGAGCATTGCCTAACCTTTGATGGGCAGGAAACCTGGTGGTTTATCAACTTCAACCCACTCAAGAATACTGAGGGACAGATTTACCGGGTGATTGGCACAAGCTTTGACATTAGCGATCGCAAACGCGCCGAAGTCCAATTGAATCATCGCACAGCAGAATTAGAGCAAATCCTGCAACAACTCCAGCACACCCAAACCCAGATGATCCAATCCGAGAAAATGTCAGGATTGGGGCAACTTGTGGCAGGTGTTGCCCATGAAATCAACAACCCAGTCAACTTTATCTTCGGCAATCTTAGCCATGCAAATGAATACACCAAAAATATTCTGAGACTCCTGGAACTTTATCAGAAATATTACCCAATTCCCGACTCTGAGATTCAAGAAGAAGCCGAAGCGATGGACTTGGAGTTTTTAGTAGAAGACTTACCCAAACTTATTTATTCCATGCGAATTGGAGCAGAACGCATTCAAAAAATTGTTGTCTCTCTACGCACTTTCTCGCGCATGGATGAAGCCGAGATGAAAGAAGTCAATATTCATGAGGGCATTGATAGCACACTGATGATTCTGCAACATCGACTGAAAGCTAAACCTGATTCTCAAGGCATTGAGATTGTCAAAGCTTATGGAGAGTTACCGTTAGTCGAATGCTATGCCGGACAACTCAATCAAGTGTTTATGAATCTTTTGAGCAATGCCATTGATGCCTTAGAAGAAGCGAACGCTCAAGACCAAACCTTAACTCCTACTATTACGATTAGCACTTACCTGGCAGAAAACAAACAAGTTGTCATTAAAATTGCAGATAATGGCCCCGGAATTCCTGCTCATATCAAGCAAAAATTATTTGATCCATTCTTTACGACAAAAGCTGTCGGCAAAGGTACAGGAATGGGACTTTCTATTAGTTATCAAATTGTGGCTGAAAAACACAAAGGCACATTACATTGTGTTTCCGAACCGGGACAGGGAGCCACATTCATTGTGATGATTCCGATTTGCCAATCTTGATCTGTGCGAGTGCTACCACAGCTTGAACTAACTCTTCTGGATCGAGGGGCTTGGTAACGTGGCGTTGATAGCCACTGGTTATGGCTCGCTGGTAATCATCAACTCTGGCATAAGCAGTCAAAGCGATCGCAGGAATTTTTCCGCCTTTTTCGGGGCTTAAAGTTCGGATCTGTTGAATCAAGGAATAACCATCGACTTCAGGCATCCCAATATCACTGACTAACACATCGGGTTGAAAGGACTCCAGGTTTGCTAACACTTCTGCCGCAGAAGCAACAGTCAAGACTGTAGCTCCGTATTCAGTAAGCAATACTGTTAATAGCTCACGGGCATCGGGGTCATCATCCACTGTCAGAACTCTAATTCCCGTGAGTTCAAGTCCTGGTTGTGGCAACTCATCTGTCTGCTTGATTTCTGGTTGAAGATTCAGCAGTGGCAACTGGACTGTAAAGGTGGCTCCCAAGCCAACACCCGGACTGTCAGCCATGATGGTGCCGCCGTGAGCCTCAACCAACTGCCGGACGATCGCTAATCCCAATCCTAACCCGCCATACTTGCGAGTAATTGAAACATCTTCTTGACGGAATGACTCAAAAATATACGGGAGAAACTCAAGGTTAATGCCTTTACCAGTGTCACGGACGATAATCTGTGCCTGCTCATCTACTTGCTCTAATCGGATTTCAACCCGTCCTCCCTTGGGGGTAAACTTGATAGCATTGGAAAGTAAATTCCAAACGATCTGTTGCAAGCGGTTGGAATCTCCAGAGACTTGCCCAATATTTGGCAGCACCGGATGCAACGAAATTGATTTGGCAATGGCTGCTGTAGTTACCGTGTCGATCGCAGATTCAATAATAAATGCCAGATTCACAGGTGCAGCATCTATGGTGAGTTTGCCGCGCAGAATCTTGGCAACATCCAGCAAGTCATCAATCAGTTGAGTTTGCAGTTTGGCATTGCGTTCAATGGTGGCTAAAGCTTCAGCTGTTTTGGTTTCACTAAATTTACGGGTTTGCAGCAGTTTTGTCCAGCCGAGAATTGGGTTGAGAGGCGATCGCAATTCATGGGAGAGAACCGCCAAAAATTCATCTTTGATCCGATTGGCGCGTTCGGCTTCGGCTCTGGCTGCTTGCTCTAGCTGAAATAGGCGATCGCGTTGGATTTCAGCTTGTTTGCGATCGGTGATATCCTGTACATTACCCACCATCCGTACCGCATTGCCCGCAGCATCATAGAAAACCTGACCTCTAGCCGCTAACCAGCGAATGCCATCAGGATGTATAGTGCGGAAGTCATCTTCATAGTACTCTTCCTGTTGCTGGATGGTGCGACTCACCCCTTCATTAGCTGAGATGCGATCGTCTGGGTGCAGGAGACTTAACCACAGTTCATAGGTGATTTCCTTTGTGGTTGGGTCAAGCCCAAACAGATTGACGTACTCTTCAGATACATGAGCGCTATTGTGGATAATGTCCCAGTCCCATAATCCCGATTGCGTCGCTTTGTACGCCAATTTTAACCGGGCTTCGCTCTCCTGCAAGAGGAGTTCTATCTTTTTGCGATCGGTGATGTCTCGTGAAATCAACAAGATTCGTTCTAGTTGCCCGGAAGCATCCAGAATCGGGCTAACGACCACTTCCCACCATTTGGGAGTGCCTTTTACAGTTGGGCAGTATCCGCGAAAAATGTTGACTTCACCTGTTTTAGCGGCAGCGAGTGCTTGCTCTGCTTGTTGTTGATAGCTGCCTTTCCAGAAACAGAGCCATTCAGTATTGAGATAGGAATTTAAGTCGTCAATTTCCATCAAACATAGTCCACCTGTATTCATATACAGCAGCCGCCCGTCGAGGCTTAATACTTTGATACAGTCAGAACTACTATCTAAAATACGGTTCTTAAATTCTTCACTCTGGCGCAAAGCAAGCTCTGCCTGTTTGCGATCGGTGATATCAAAATGGATGCCTGCCATTCGGAGTGGATTGCCCTGTCGATCACGCAAAACCACTTTTCCGTGGTTGGCAATCCATTTCCACTCCCCAGACTTGGTTAACATCCGATATTCAAATTTGTAAGACACCGAATCGTCCTGAAGATGGGCATTCAACCGTTCCATCACCCAAACTTTATCGTCAGGATGAATCAGTCGCTCCCAACTGTTAAAGTGCCCAGGTAGCTCTCCTTGCTCATATCCCAGCATTTCCAGCCATCGTGAACTTAAATAATCTTCATTGCTAACAATGTTCCAATCCCATAGACCGCCACCAGAACCTTCCAGTGCCATTTGCAGGCGTTCTTCACTGTCTCGCAGGGCTTGTTCTGCCTGTTTCCGTTCGCTGATGTCTTCGGCAATACCTGCAAAACGATAAATCTCTCCTGTTTCATCTCGAAGCCCAAAACAGCGATCGTGAACCCAGCGAATACTACCATCGGGTAAAATAATCCGGTATTCTTCATCAAAGTTACCTGCGACAGCTTTTTCATGAAACGCTCTGTCTGTCGCTTCTCGATCTTCTGGGTGGATACGATCGACCCATGCTTGTTGTCCTTGATACAATTCCTGCGGGTTCAATCCCCACAGGCGTTTATATGCAGGACTAACATAGCTAACTCGATTTTCCAATACTTCTTTGATCCAGAACACCGCATCAATATTTTCTGCAAGCTGCCGAAAACGTTCCTCACTCTCGCGCAGAGTTTCGGCTGACTGTTTGCGTTCGGTGATATCGAGATCGATACCCGCCATCTGAATCGGTTGTCCGTGTTGGTCGTAAAATACCTTACCCTGACTGAGTGCCCACCGAATAGTACCATTAGGATATACCACTCGAAATTCAATGTCATAGTCTTCTCCGGTGGCGATGGCACGATCGACGACTGCTAGAACGCGATCGCGATCATCAGGGTGGACTCGCGCGGCAAACATCTCGAATGAGCCGTCAAACTCTCCTGGCTCCAGTCCAAATGAGGCTTCCAGGTTATCCGACCAGGAAATTTTTCCCGTTTGGATATTCCAGTTCCATGTTCCCATCCGAGAAGCTGATAGTGCTAATCGCAGCTGTTGTTCGCTTTGGCGTAGTTCTGCTTCTACCTGTTGGCGTTCCTTTAGCTCACGCTGTGCCTGCTGATACAGTTCTGCCTGTCGTAAGGCGATACTCACCTGAGTTGCCAACTCTTTAAGCAAGTCAATTTCTAAAGGCTGCCAAAATCGCGGGGAGGTACAATGATGAGCAATTAGCAATCCCCAAAACTGGTTGTCTTGCAGAATTGGTACAACCAGATGAGCTTTGACTTGAAACTGTGCCAACAATTCACCGTGGCATGGGTCAATACTGCTGTCATGAATGTCCGATACTGCCGTTACTTGCCCCTGATAATAGCCTTCGATATAATTCTTGATAAAGGCGGGATCGTAGCTGACAAGTTGCGGTCTATTGGAGGTGATGTAGGTCTCAGCTAGGAAGGGATCTTGGATAGTAGAGGAAAGAAGCGATCGCCACTCTGTCCCAACCGATTCTGCCACTACTGTCCCATCCCCACCAGGATTTAACCGAAAAACCAGGACGCGATCTGTGTGGAGAAACTGCCGCACCTCGGCTACAGTTGCCTGAAGAATTTCATCCAGATTCAGAGATAAGTGAATTTGCTGGGTAATTTGCGCGACTACGCGCTCTCGTTCAATACGCTGTTGCAGTTGGGTGCGTAGCCGCACTGTTTCAATTGCCCCATTGATTGCTATTTGTAGCCCTTGTGCGGTAATTTGCTCTTTGACAATATAATCTTGTGCGCCGGCTTTCATCGCCTGAACTGCGATCGCCTCATTGCCCTGCCCTGTGACAACAATCACAGGTAGGCACTGCTGTTGAGTTGAGATTTGCAATTTAGCCAGAAATTCCAGTCCGTCTATATCAGGCAGTCGATAATCAAGTAAAATGGCATCTGGTTGGTGTTGCTGGCAAAGTTCTAGCCCTTGCTGTCCCAGGGTTCCTTCTAGGAAAGTGTAAGAATATTCGCGATCGCGCAACAAATACCGCCGATATAGCTCTCGATCTTCTGGGGAATCATCGACAATTAAGAGGGTGCGCTGTTGCTGAGACATCGTGAATTAATTGAGCGGATAGAGTTCAAGCCCACATTCCGCAGGTTATCATAGAGAGATAACTATTTTTGAAATAGCGCTAAAATCCTCATCCATGTAAGAATTTTACCATACCCTCTGTTTTATGACTTTAGGAAAAGTCTATGATAAAAGGGCGATTACATATAATACTCCTTCTGTTAGTAGTTTACTTGGACTTGTGTGTACACCGTAGCCGACTCGGAGAGGGAAAGAGTTAAGACCTGGTTTCGATATCGTATAACTGGCATAGGGTGAGGAGTTTTTGTTTAAGGCGATCGCGCACATTTTCAGGTAATATCACTACACAATCTGGCGCATACTGCATAACTTCGCGGCTAAACCAAAATGTACTAGATACTCGCCTAATCACTCGTCGAACTTTTGGTTTATCTGGTAGCCATTCATGGATATCATCTTCTGGTTTAGCTTGATAAGCAAAAGCCAAATTTGCTAATAAGTGCATTTCTACTTTTATCTCATCCAAATTAGTACGCCACTCACCGGAAATTAAAGTCACCGCCGCATCCGTAATTCGGTCTAATCGTAAACTCCAGTTGTGAACCAGTTCTGGGATATCAAAATTTCCTTCTGTTTCCTCACACCAGCAATCAAGATATTGTCGCTTTTCGTGGGGTGCTACTTTGGCGTGGCGAACCGTAAAGTTTAATAAACGTCCAGTTGCATCTTGATAGGAAAGCTGAAAGGGTTGTTCGCGCAAGATGTAGCGGTCTATCTCTAAGCGCCAAGATGGGGGCAAATTCTCTAAGAAACGTTCAATTTCGCCTCGCAACGGTAATGATAGTTCGCTGCGTTCGAGAAGTAAGTTTGCAATGATTTGCGCTTGTTCAATTTGCCCGATGTCTGTCAAAGCATTGATACATCTATGTAATGCCCTGATGCGTGGTTCTTTCCAATCGTTATTGTTACCGATGAGTAACTTCCGTTGAGCGATCGCTTTAATTAACTTAGAGATGTTAGGCTCTTCTCCCCACATCATACCGAATTCACGAGCGATCGCTTCTAGCTCGGCTTTATCGCGTTCTGATATCGACAGTGTAATAGATTGACCTTTTCGACTCATTAAAAATGTCCGTGTACTTTGTACTTGTACTCTCTTGTCAACTTCTATTTTGCGTGCCAATATAGTTTTTAACAACCAGTTACGGACACTATTTAAGTGTATGTCCGAAAATTACAGAATTACTCTCAAGCCTGTTTACTCGCAAACCGTCCCGACACCTGACGGGGTGAAATTACCTAAAGATTGGTCGCTTTCTTGGCATCAAGCCGCAACTTTAGAAGCGTTGCGCGATCCAAATATTGATGTAGTGTTCAACACTGCGATGACTGGTGATGGTAAAAGTCTTGCGGCTTACCTAGAAGTTCTTCAGGGTGAATTTTCTGCAATCGGACTTTACCCAACCAATGAACTCGCCCGCGATCAAGAAACGCAGATTAGAGGATATGTTGAGAAATTCCAGCCAGAGAATCAGCCGCGTGTAGTGCGACTCAGTGGTGCTGATTTAGAGATTTATGCAGAAAATGAAGGATTGAAAAAAGGGGCTGCGATCGCAACTCTGACTAACCAGAGAGAAGCATTATTAACCAACCCTGATATTTTTCACTACTTACATCGAGGTGCTTATATAATTCGTGGCGATAGTCCAGATAAGTTATGGGGCAGAATTGATAAAGATTTTGACTTATTCATTTTTGATGAATTTCATGTTTTTGCTGCTCCACAAATTGCTAGTGTGATTAACACAATGTTGTTAATTCGCTGTACAAATCGCCGCAAGAAATTTCTGTTTCTCTCAGCCACACCAGATACAAACTTAATTGGCCGATTAGAAAAAGCAGGATTTCGTTGTAAAGAAATTGATCCTCTAAAACAAAATAAATATCAATTTCCCGATACACAAGAAGAAGGGCAGCAACTGCAAACACAGGGCTGGCGACAAGTAGCACGGACAATTACGCTGAATTTCATTCCTTTGGAACCATCATTTAAAGCTTCGGAAACCTGGCTAAAAGAAAATAGTAATTTGATTTTGGCTCAGTTTCAGCAGCATCCAGGAAGTAAAGGCGCAATCATTCTTAACTCAATCGCAGCAGTCAAACGCCTAACTCAATTTTTTCGGGAAATCTTACAGCCTTACGGCTTGAAAGTTGGAGAGAATACAGGGTTATCAGGAAAAGGAGAAAAGGAGCGAAGTCTTTCTGCTGACTTGGTTATTGGTACTAGCACAATTGATGTTGGAGTTGATTTTAAAATCAATTTCCTAATGTTTGAATCATCCGATGCAGGTAACTTTATCCAACGTTTAGGACGCTTAGGAAGGCATGACGAATATGAGAAAGATGGACAGATAGTTAAGTTTGAGAATTTTACAGCTTTTTCTCTAGTTCCTAACTTTTTGGTAGAGCGATTATTTAAGGGTGATACTCCACCATTAAAAGTGAATAGTATTTGCGATCGCCCCTTTTTTCACAATACAATTACTGAGAATTATCGACAAATCAACGATTTTCGTGGTTATTATCGTCGTTGGGGGGCTGTGCAATCATTTTGGCTGTTTTATCAGTTGAGCGATCGCACAATTAAACAACAGTATGCCCAAAGCCGAGACAAGTTTCAAGAAGCCTGTGAACAAGTCTTTGAAACAAGTCTAAAGTCTGCGGCTGGAAGTGTTTCGGGATGGGCGAAAGATTGGCAAGCACTTTCTGGTAAATCAGGAAATCCTATTGCTGAGGATGCTGCTAGTTTTCGAGGTTTAAGTCCTTTGCAGTGTGGTTTATACGACTTAACGGAAGAAAACGAAGCAGATAGGTTTAAAAACTACGATTTACCCGGTATTTTGGGCAATTTAGAAATTGAAATGTGGACGGAAGCGGCATTTATACGGACACTCAAAGAAACCGCAGAACGCACCGGACAACCCATTGCCAAAGGAAGATTTGCTCATTGTCTAGCATTTATGAAGTTGCGTTCCTACCGAGAGGAACGGCTGAACTGGAAGTTTACCTATTCTGGAAACTTGCAGCCAATTGCTGACGCTTGGAAAGTTCAGGTTTTGACTGGTGTGGAAATTTGGCAACCTGACAACTATTGGGTTGGGGAAATTAACAAACGCCTAAAAAAGGAAGGTTTGGTTTGTTACGTGATTCGCCGTCCTCTTGCTGAAGTGCGGATGCGGCTAAGACTACCGATGAATTTTCAGATTTATGGCATCAGCGATCAGTATAGCTTTCATGATGCTACTGTGCCCTATGCGATCGCTTTTGGTCACTCTGCACTGTTGCTGGATACGCTTGCATACACGTTTAAAAGCAAAGGAGATGAGATATGGGTTGTTTGAGGTTTCAATCCCTGATAGGGATTTTGGTTAGTGTAACGGAGAAAAAGCTTACGCCAGTAAGTTCAGACGTATTTATTTCAATCCCTGATAGGGATTAGTAATCTCACCTTATTTGTATAGTGAGTCTCCGTCTTGATCTGAGAATAACAGATAGTGGGTGAACGTAACCGCCATCAAGTGCTGACTTATTTGACCAGATATTTATCATGTTAAATAGGTCTAAAACTTAATGCACTAGTTTCTTGCAATCGGCTTTCGCTTAAGTTAGCTTCTGAGTATGCGACTGGCAAGACTGGTAGTTAAAAAAACTATCAGTTCTAATGAGTTGTATGTAAACTTACTTCAAGAATTGAAAGATGCGAAAACGTAAGAAGACCAAGGTTGAGCTGTTAATTGAAGTCTTATCAGACGGCGAATGGCACTGGGGTGATGAACTAGCTCAACCCGATAAAGTCGGTTGGCGCTTTGGAGACGCTGTAGATAAAGCTCGTGACAAAAAAGGCTTTCCAATAGTCAGAGAGCGAGTTGGACTCAAACACAAGTATCGTTTGCCCAAATCTTAACCGATATTAATGTGGTGTTAGCGAATTTCTTGGTCAAACAGAGAATTTTTTGCTATAGAGGGAAGCTGAACAGTAGGTTACGGCATTAAGTTCAGGCGTAATTAGTCTCAACCCCCTAGAACCACAAAGCAAAACTTGTGGCAGATAGCTGGGTACAAGTCTGGTATACATCAAAATCTTAAAGCAGTTGATTTTATGAATGCTTCCTTCTTTTCTTAGCGTAAAAATATGATTGGCAAAGAAAAACAATTCCTTATCTGACATAATCCATGAACGAACAAAAACTTTTAGAAAGAATCACAATCAACCCTCAAATCTTTGGTGGTAAACCAATTATTCGAGGTCGTCGCCTTGCAGTTGAACATATTTTGGGGATGTTGGCGGCGGGAGATACTATCGAAACCTTATTAGAAGGTTATCCCTGGTTAGAACGGGAAGATGTGCAAGCCTGTTTAGTTTATGCGTCTCGGCTAGTTGGTCATGAATAAGTTGAACTTTTTCCGCTATGAGTAACCCCGTTTCAGACAATTACAGACATTTGCTAATGGAAATAAAACAGCGTATTCGTTCAGCCCAGTA
The DNA here is from genome assembly GCF_009873495.1 of Nostoc sp. ATCC 53789. Taxonomy (GTDB): domain Bacteria; phylum Cyanobacteriota; class Cyanobacteriia; order Cyanobacteriales; family Nostocaceae; genus Nostoc; species Nostoc muscorum_A. The sequence continues at coordinate 5,743,190 of NZ_CP046703.1, forward strand.
CGAAGCACTAAAAGCAGTTAATCGGGAAATGATTAACCTTTACTGGGACATTGGACAGATAATTGTTACTCAACAACAGGGCGCTAGTTGGGGAAAATCCGTAGTAGAACAGTTAGCAAAAGACTTACAAGCAGAGTTTCCAGGAATTAGCGGATTTTCTGCTGCTAACCTCTGGCGGATGAGGCTTTTTTATGAATCATACGTCAACAATGAAAAACTCGCACCAATGGTGCGAGAAATTGGATGGAGTCACAATCTGGTCATTGTAGAGAAATGCAAAGATGACCTAGAACGGGAATTTTATATCAGAATGACTCGTAAATTTGGCTGGACAAAGAATGTTTTGATTCACCAAATTGAAAATCAAACCTATGAAAAGACTCTGTTGAATCAGACTAACTTTGATAAAACTGTTCCAGCAGAAATCCGTAACCAATTAAAACTAGCAGTCAAAGATGAATATACTTTTGATTTCTTGGAACTAGCAGATGAACACAGTGAGCGACAGTTAGAACAGGCGATTTTGGCAAGAGTTGAACCATTCTTGCAAGAAATGGGCGGGCGGTTTACTTTTGTTGGCAGTCAGTATCGCTTAGAAGTTGGCGATAAAGAATTTTTTATTGACCTGTTGCTGTATCACCGCCAATTAAAATGTCTAGTTGCAATTGAGTTAAAAACTGGAGAGTTCCTACCTGAGTATGTGGGAAAAATGCAATTTTATCTGGCGGCTTTAGATGATTTATCTCGATTTCCAGACGAAAATCTCTCAATCGGAATTATTCTTTGCAAATCTAAGGATAAAACCATTGTTGAGTATGCACTGAGAGAATCGAATAAACCAATCGGTATCGCAACTTATAAACTGTTTTCTACGTTGCCTCAAGAACTAAAAAATCAGCTTCCGGCTCCAGAGCAAGTTGCCAAGTTGCTAGAAGGCGTGGAGTAAAAAATTGGAGTTTGAAAATGTCTAATGATGATTGGTTATCAGGTGATTTTGGTTTTGATGGAGATTCTTCAGACCGCACTATTGAAACTAAAGGTGAGTTACTAACACTCAAGTTATTACGAGAAGCAATTCAGTCTCAAAATCCCGATGATAAGGTAATGGCAGACTTTGGTGAATATGTTTTACCAAATCTGTTGCGGATAGCAATTGGTGTAACTGCGAAAGGCGGTAAGTTTTTTGATGAAATTGACCAACAGCGAGAAGCAGAAGGAAAAATTAAAGTCAGACGAGATAATGCTGCTGACCAATCGCTGAATACTCACTTACTCAATGGATTATTCCCCGCTAATTTAATTGAGAAACGTTTAGAAAAACTTAATACCACAGTGCAGCGAGTGGTGAAAGAGCGAGAACGACGTTTGGTAATTGCTGGATTTATTTTACATGATTTTGAAAAGTTTCCTGATGTACCTGAAAACTGCCGCAAGTTGCCGTTAGCAGAACATCGCGAAATTATTGATAAAAAAGTTCACCAGTTAGGACTAGATAACTTTATAAATCCAGAAAATACTGAAGCTTATCGAGAGTATTTAGATGATTTATTGTGCATGGCTTATAATGCTCAACGTCGCTGGGATACTAACTGGAATTTTTCTGAATTTGGGTTGAATCCTCTTCTCAAAGACCGTACCCTTCGCAGTCTATCTGATTTAACTTGTTTAGCTGATTCTCTCGCCTCAATTGTTAAACATCCCCAGGATGCAGAACATCCTAGACTCAAAGAAATCATCCACAGCCTCAGTGATGGGCAATTAAAATTTACCTATCACAGCATTGCTGAGAATCGTGGTGTTTTAACTAATGTGGTGAATAATGCTTTAATTCAGGCTCATACTAGTCTCAATACTGATGAGTATACCTACTATGAACCTTTGTTATATCTGCCAACAGGCGTGATTTACTTGGCTTCGCGCAATGCTCCAGCTATCTCGCCGGAAGATTTACCAGACCGTGTAGTTAACAGTATTAAATCGCTTTGTGCAGGTCAATTACGCCTCAGACAAACAGGATTTGGTAGAGATGGCAAAGGCATGAAATATGCCGAATATTACAATTTATTTTTTGATGATATAGGCTTGATGAAAGTAGCTTTAGATGCTACATTACGCATCTTAAACCCTAATAAAGGCTCTGTTGCTAAAAGTCGCAGCGAAAATCTGAATAAGTTTCAGCAACAAAATGTTTTATCTGCTGATTATGACTTCAAATTTGAAGACGATATCCGTATTGACCAAATAGCAGAATTTGGTGATTTAGTTAGCCGGAAGATTTGGGAAGAGACAGTTAATCGCGTTGATTATGCTCGGAAGAAAGATAAAAAGCTGCCAGCAGTTCCCGATTTTGATTTAACTCACAAAGTTGCAGAATTTTGGAATTTAGCAGAATGTTTACCCCAAATTAGAGAAATTCAACGCATTAACGAAAGTCTCAAAGAAAACAAGTTAAAGGGAAATACGGGAGGAGTACCTTATGAATGGTATTATCTGGCGGCTAAATATTTAGAACATCATCCAGGAATTGAAGATGTACGCGAAGCTTGTCAGCAAGTCATTGAGTATTTGACAACCTTAATTTCTCCGATAATTTCTCAGTATCAATTACCTGATGGTTGGGATGATTTAAGGCTCTGGGTAAAACGAGTTGTGATGTTACCAGGCACTAATCAAGAGCCATCTGTTAAAACGCAAGTTGAAACATTTCTAAATGAGTTAGATAATTACAATGCTGCGAAAAAAGCAGGGCGAGGGAAACAATTAATCTGCTCAATTTCTCATTCTGCTTACACAGTTACTGAGCAAATGGAATCAGCAGTTTTATTTACGCCTCAAGTTTATACAAACAAGCAAATGTTAGGAGGTTCTAACGCTAAACGCAATATCTCCAGTATTGCAGGTGTAGAGATGATGCTGAGGCAAATCTTGATGAATCAAACTCAAGCTGTAGGTAAGCGATTTGAAGATGGTAAATATCGCTATCTCTACTTTTATCCCACTTATTACTTTACTCCAGAGACTAATAAGTTTTTGCAGAAAGCATACAATGGTATTGCTCAAACTCGCTTTGATACCAGCGTTCGCAACCATTTTATCAGTAAGGATTTACAGGCGAATTTGGGGCGTGATCGCTACCAAAGTGTAGATAGTTTCTTAATTGATGAAAACCTCCAGCGTGACAAGGATCGCACCTTTAAGCTTTCCTATCCTGAAGACCAGCCTTTAACATTTTACTTCATGGCACTCCCGCCAGGAAGAGACAGCACCGATACAGAATCTTGGGTAATGCCAACTTGGTTAGCGTTTGCTTTCCCGATGATTTTAGATGTTAAAACTGTGGTTTCAGAGTCACCAATTCCACCTTTTAATGATGGGGCTGAATTTGAGGAAAGCGTTTTCCTTGATAGTGCGCCTCATGCTTTCCGTGCTTTAGTAAGGCGCGATCGCTTCCGTCTTGACTACATCCTCGAAGGCTGGAACGAAAACGGTATTCAATACCCAGCACCTTTAAATGTGCTTACCGCCGCTTATGCCATTCATTTAGATGTGAATGCGCGACAGGGTAAGTCTGGTTACGATGCCAACTGGGGAAGATTTACAGAACTGGCTAAAGATTTTGAAACCAGTCCACTATACGTCTTTTCTTATCTCAATCGCTGGGTGCGTAACCAGGGATCGGAAACAGCGCGAATCGAGAAAATTCGGCTTTATGCCTATCATTTTTATCCTTGTTTTGACCCTTATGTGAAATATGACACTAATATGGAGCAATTAATTGTGGGAGAAGCATCAAGTCTAAATCATCCTAAGAAATTAACAGATTTATACCGCAGATTTTACCGAGCTAATAAGCGTTATAATCCTAAGTCTAATGCTGTGTTGAAACCAGTTGATATTGCGGCTGAAACTATACTCAAAGCTGAGTCAAGTGTGTTTCAGGGAGAAACATTAGTTGTGGCTGTTGCAGCAGAAGTTTTTAAACTCATGGATCGCGTTCATTCTTCTACTGCTGAAGGACGTTGGATTATGAGCAAACGAGAGGAAGAACGGCAAGCTGTTCTAGATTTTGCCAAGTATTTTGTAGTGGAGGTATTTGATAACGCATTTGCAGGCGATCGCGCTCGTTTAGCAGGCCGTCAACTCAACTTAATTAGGGATACTTGCGAATTTCTTTATCGTCTTGAAGATGACAAAGAAAATGCAGGAAAAAATGAAAATATTCCTGTAATAGATGATGTTAAGGAACCGGAATAAATTCTTCTAGAAGTAAACAAGTAGTAAACAATTTTTTGGAGATAAATCATGGCAATTTTAAAAACTGTTGAATCCAAATTCTTTCAAACTGAGATTCCTTACAAACCAATGGGGAAATATGTTCATTTCTTGACTATTCGCATTACTGAATCTTACCCTCTATTTCAAACAGATGCAGAACTGAATAAAGCACGGGTAAGAGCAGGAGTTAAAGACAAAACTACAATTAGCCGTTTGTCAATGTTCAAGCGTAAACAGTCTACTCCAGAGCGTTTAGTTGGTCGGGAATTGCTGCGTAACTATGGCTTAATGACTGCTGAAGAATGCGAATACAATGTAAATTTTGCAATGGATAATCCTGATTGCATCATTTACGGATTTGCTATTGGTGACTCTGGTTCTGAAAAATCGAAAGTTGTGGTAGACACGGCATTCTCAATTACAGCTTTTGATGAATCACACGAAACATTCACCCTCAATGCTCCTTATGAAAATGGTACGATGGCTTCCAAAGGTGAAAATGGTTCTAAACCTGGTGAAGTTACCAGTCGGATCAATCAACAAGACCACATTAGACCGCAAGTTTTCTTTCCTAGTATTGTCACCTTGAAAGACCCCACTGAAGCTAGCTTTCTTTACGTTTTTAATAATATTCTGCGAACTCGTCACTATGGAGCGCAAACTACCCGTACAGGTCGTGTCAGAAATGAGTTAATTGGTGTTGTATTTGCAGATGGAGAAATTACTAGTAACTTGCGTTGGACTCAGGCAATATATGACCAAATGAAATCTAATAATACTTTAAATGCTCCTGATCCACTAGATGAGGATGATGTAATTACTGCTGCTAAAAATGCTATTGAGGCGTTAATGGCTGATGAGTTTATTGTTCACACAGATTTAATTGGTGATGCTTTTGTATCCCTAATTAATGAAGTCAAAACTTTAACAGGAAGTGAGAAAGGTATTCAGGCAATTTTGCAAAAAGCTGATGCAGAAGCTAAAGATTATGCCAAGAAGCATATCAGCAAGAAGAAAACTGCTGCTAAAGCGGGGAAAGAGTAATGGTGTTTATTTCCCGTTGTCAAATAGAACTTCATGACAGCCTCTATTTCGCAACTCGTGAAATCGGGCGATTGTATGAAACAGAGCCAATAATCCACAATTACGCTCTCTGTTATGCACTAGGTTTAGTTGATAGCCAAATATACTCTACTACCGTTGCTGAAGAACATTCTTATCGCTATTTTTGCCCCGAACAAGTGCCAAAATATGAGGAGCATTTAACGCCACTCAATCAACAAGGAATTTACGTAACTCCGGCGCGATCGCTCAATCATTCTTCCATCCTCAACACCTGGAAGTATGCTAACAACAACTACCACGTTGAAATGGAGAAAACACAGAAAAATATCCCTAGTTTTGGTAGAGCGAAAGAAATAGCAGCAGAAAGTAAATTTGAGTTTTTTGTCATATCTCAAAAAGAACTCAAATTACCAAAGTGGATTCGTTTGGGTAAATGGATGAGCAAGGCTGAAGTAACGGTAGAACAATTACCAAAACATAAAATTTCTGAAGGTATATTCACTTGTACACATCCATTAAATCCTTTAGATGTGATGTTCACGAATCAAGTGATTAGCTATGATGTTGTGAATATGCCTCCAGTTAGCTTAATTCAAAATGTCCAAATGCGAGGTCAATACTATCAATTTGATGGCATTCAAAACTTAAAAATCCCAGTTCGGGTAGAATATCGTTTTCGGAGTTAATCACTTCCCAAAACCTTTACCACGGTTTTTATTTTTTCGAGGCTCTATCATCATTAACTCGGCTTTAAAACCTCTGGAATCTTGCAACATTAACTTACGTATTCGCTGGCGTTGGTAAGCCTGTACTTCAGCAGCTAGAGAATGATTAGGGTCAATTTTTAAGTGAGTAATCGCAGAAACATATTGTTCTTTACTTTCGGGATTATTTGGCTCTTTTAGTCCGCACATAATCCCGCCTTCATCTCCTGAATAGCCAACGAAATCAATCTCAAATTCTCTGTCTGGATCGGCGTTTACTCCTTTTTGCTTTAATGTCTTCAAAAACTCCTTCCCGGCACGTGCTTTAATGGGTAAGTTCTCTTTCAGTTTTTCAGTTAGTGCCTTGGCTGCATTGTAATCATCAATTCTCATTGGTCTTTCTCACTATGTAGTTTTTCTCACTTAAAAGAATACTACTATCATCACTCGACAGTCTTTAAAATTTTAGATATCACATTCAGCGATCGCTCCTCTATCCCCAGTGAAACACTATCAACAACAAACCAACGCCTTCCCCAGCGACTACCTAAACAACTTGTGGGGAGAAATCCAAGCTTGTCCTTACTTTGCTATCAACAACCTCAACCGCGATTTTGTCGCCACGAAAGGATTTTCTGTAGTATTTCAGCGTTCTGGATTAGCAAAGGTAGAACAGCAGTTTCCCTACTTCAAACCTTACCTCGATTTGGCTCTCCAGCCGAGTTGTAATGCTTTTTACCTCAATCCTTTACAACTCAAAGAAGGCTCCCGCGTCGATCCGCATATCGATCGCTCCTTGCGTTCCTACTCCAAAACCATTGAACCGCCTGCGGTTGTCAGTGTCCTCTATGTGCGCGTACCTGCGGATATGGAAGGGGGAGAACTGGTATTGCGATCGCACAAACGTCAACTTGGGCAAATTAAGCCCCAATTCAATACTTTAGTTTATTTTCAAGGTGATTTAATCCATTCGGTTAACGCTGTCAAAACCCCAGGAAATCGCCTAAGTCTCGTTTGTGAACAGTATAGTTTGAGTGATGCTGAACTCCAGGAAATCCCTGAATTCACTGTAGAGTCAAGAAGCACTCAGTCTACAACCAAAAAAAGAAAGTATGCCTCATAGTTTAGTGTTGAATTTGCTACCCCAATCGCCCATTCCATCACAGTATCTTACAGGTAGACATCTCCACGCCCTATTTTTAACCCTTGTTAGTTCAGTAGATAGCACATTAGGCGATCGCTTGCACGATTCCACCGCAGATAAAGCTTTCACCCTTTCCCCCCTGCAAATAAAGGGAGAGGGGATAGGGGATAGGGGACAGGATCGGGGTAAATATAAATCTAAAATTTCTACTAGCAGTAGTTTGCAATATTCACATCAGCAACCCATTCCCGCCGGAACTCCTTGTTGGTGGCGCATCTCTTTATTAGATGACACTTTATTTAGCAAACTTACCCAACTCTGGCTAAATCTGAATCCCAATCGCCCTTGGCATCTTGGCCCGGCTGACTTGTATATTACCAGCATTCAGGGTACACCCCAATCTATTCAACCTTGGGCAAATGCCACTACTTACGCTCAATTATACGAAGAAGCTAGCGATCGCCATTCTTCCATTAATCTTACCTTTTCCACGCCTACCGCCTTCCGTCAAGGACAGTATGATACTACTCTTCCTACAAGAGAATCTGTTTTTAATTCCCTACTTTCGCGCTGGAATAAATACAGTGGTATAGAATTACCTCAGATTACCATAGAGTCAATATTTCCTTCTTTTGTCAACATTCACACAGAAATATTAGCAGACTCTCGTAGTAAATTTATTGGCATTCTTGGCGAAGTTAACTACAAGATTTTGGGGGCAATTGAACCCATACAAATTAAGCAACTTAATGCTTTAGCTGATTTTGCTTTGTATGCAGGAATTGGTCGCAAAACAACTATGGGAATGGGAATGGCGCGGCGGCTGTATTCTCCCTAATTTCAACAATCATTTAAAAACCACCTAAGTTATGAACCAAACCGAATATATTTCTATTGCGGCATTGAATCAATATGCCTATTGTCCGCATCGTTGTTGGCGGATGTTTTGTGCCGGGGAATTTACGGATAATCAATACACAATTGAAGGCACAACCTTACACGATCGCGTCCACACCACAAGCGATGTACAACGAGGAGAAACTTGGCAAATTCGAGCAATTTGGCTGAAGTCTGAGCAATACAAACTCATCGGAAAATCTGATTTAATTGAAGAACAATTAGGTCAACTTTATCCAGTGGAATACAAACGGGGATGCAAAGGCGAATGGGATAACGATGAGTTACAAGTTTGTGCCCAAGCCTTATGTTTAGAAGAGATGACAGGACAACCTGTTACTAACGGATATATCTATTATGCCCACTCGCATCAACGGCAATTAGTAGAGATTAATGCAGAGTTAAGAGAAAGTGCGATCGCAACTATTGAATCTGTCACAAATCTCCTAGAAACAGGAGCAATGCCAAAACCAGTTTACAGCAAACGCTGCCAAGGATGCAGCCTTTATTCGCAATGTTTGCCCAAAGCAACCGATAAAGTCAAAAGTTATCAAGAAGTAAATTAAATCATCCAATTTATTACTAGCCCTGGCGACTGGAAGTCGCGGCTACACAGACAAAACCCACCTCCGTGGGTTAGAAAACCCTTGATTATTAGTCCACGGAGGTGGACTTTGCTTGTGTAGTAGCGTTCGCCCTTGGCGTGCCGGAGGCATCATTCTATTCGCCTAATACTTTTCAAACTTTAGCACCAATTATTACTAGGAAGAATCAAAAATGGGAACACTTTACGTAACACAAGCCGATGCTTTTATTGGTAAAGTTGATGAGCGTCTCACCGTCAAAGCTGAACAAAAAACAATCTTAGATATCCCTTTAATTAAACTAGAAGGAATTGTAGTACTAGGACGGGCTACTATTTCTCCCGCCGTCGTCAGTGAACTTTTAGAACGTCATATCTGTTTAACATTTCTCACCCAAAACGGACGATATTTAGGGCGCTTAGAACCAGAAGTTACCAAAAATATCTTTGTTCGTAAAGCCCAATGGCAAGCTGTGGGAGAATCAGAACCAGCGATACATTTAGTTAGAGGATTTGTGCGGGGTAAATTGAAAAATTATCGCCATACATTACTTCGCACTCAGCGAGAACATCCTGATACTGACCTGAATAATAACATCACTCGATTGGAAAACGCGATCGCACCAATCGAAAAAACTAGCAGTATTGATTCCCTTAGAGGCTTAGAAGGTGCGGGTAGTGCAGCCTATTTCGGTTGTTTTCAACAGCTAATCAAAACCCCAGAATTTCGCTTTGAAGCCAGAAAACGCCGCCCACCAACCGATCCGGTTAATGCCCTACTGAGTTTTGGGTATACATTACTACGCCATGATGTGCAAAGTGCTTTAAATATTGTTGGCTTCGATCCTTATCTAGGATACTTACACGTTGAACGTTATGGTAGACCTTCCCTAGCTTTGGACTTGATGGAAGAATTTCGTCCTTTAATAGTGGATGCTGTAGTATTGTCGCTGATTAACAAGCGATCGCTAACCCTAACTGACTTTACCACCGAACCGCTCAGTGGTGCTGTGTCTTTAACCAAAGAAGGACTGCATACATTTCTTCGCGCCTACCAACAAAAGAAACTATCGAGTTTCAAACATCCAGTCATGGGAAACAAATGCACCTATCAAGAATCTTTTGAAATTCAGGCAAGGTTATTAAGTAAATACCTAATGAACGAAATCGATAAATATCCCCCTTTAATTCTCAAGTAATTATTCATTCTCCCCCATCTCCCCCATCTCCCTCATCTCCCCACTTCCCACTCCCTTCATGTATATTGTTGTCAGCTACGACATTCCAGAAGATAAGCGTCGGACAAAAATCCATTCGATTCTCAAGTCTTATGGACAATGGATGCAACTGAGTGTGTTTGAGTGCGATATCACTCCTACTCAGTATGCTAAACTGCGATCGCGTTTATCTAAATTGATTAAACCCGATACCGATAGCGTTCGTTTTTATTTTCTCTGTGGCTGCTGTCAGCGAAAAGTCGAACGTATTGGCGGAGAACAGCCACGAGACGAAACAATTTTCTTTGCTGAGTCCCCTTCTGGCTAGGTTTCTGTATTTCAAATGCGCGGAAGGGTAGGTGTACAAATTCCACAGGTCTAAAAAAGTGCTTCTATCCCAAGTACAGTAAGGCTTTCAACCCATTCTTTACCTAATCATCATCCGCGCAATCTCTGAAATGCTTATCAAAATACGATTTCAGCCTTTAAATTTTCTTGGCGCTCTTTCCAAACGAATTCTCTAATGCTATGATTGCCCTTGAATCGCGCAACCGTACCTTGAAAACTAAATACAGCTTGGCTTTCAGCGTCCCGCTATTGCAATTCATTAAAATCCCTATCAGGGATTGAAACTTGCCAGTAGAGCCAGCCGATCTAGAAGTTGATATATTGCAATTCATTAAAATCCCTATCAGGGATTGAAACCTTATATATATAGATGTGAATTACATTAAGATGCATTGCAATTCATTAAAATCCCTATCAGGGATTGAAACTGGTACATGGAAAAGGGATTGAATGGTTTCCAATTGCAATTCATTAAAATCCCTATCAGGGATTGAAACTTGCAGTTTTAAAGCCTCTGGTTCAGGCGATTCTTATATTGCAATTCATTAAAATCCCTATCAGGGATTGAAACATGAAAGATAATTATGCGAGAGTTGTTGCTATTTATTGCAATTCATTAAAATCCCTATCAGGGATTGAAACTTCCAAAAGACATTATTGAAACAGTAATTAAACCTATTGCAATTCATTAAAATCCCTATCAGGGATTGAAACGAATTATCTAAGCATTATTCAATCTGTGGTACACCAAATTGCAATTCATTAAAATCCCTATCAGGGATTGAAACATTTGTAATCCCTGCCCTGCTGCGATCGCAATTTCATTGCAATTCATTAAAATCCCTATCAGGCAATACAGTTCAGTTAAGCATCTCTTTCTTCTCTCTGCGTTCTCTGCGCCTTGGCGGTTCGTTAAAAAAACGACTTTGGTAACAGAGTTTTAGCCTTAACTGAACCGTATTGCCCTATCAGGGATTGAAACTATTCCAATGCGAAAACCTATCAGAGGGATACGTAATTGCAATTAATCAAAATCCCTATTAGGGTTGAAATAGTTGCAACGGCTCCCTGTCCCCTGTCCCCTGTCCCCTGCCTCCTTTAATTTAGCTTACCGATATAGCCAAACACGCAAGAGTGAAAGCAGTTGTTCAGTATCTACGGGTTTGGTGATGTAGTCTGATGCACCAGCTTCAATACACTTCTCGCGATCGCCTTGCATGGCTTTAGCTGTCAGTGCAATAATCGGCAAAGATTTAAATTGCTCGTTTTGGCGGATTAAGCTTGTTGTTTCGTAACCGTCCATTTCTGGCATCATTACATCCATCAAAACGACATCAATATCTGGTGTATTTTCTAACACGTTAATCCCCTCTCTGCCGTTTTCAGCGTATAACACTTGTATTTGATAACGCTCCAGCATACTTGTCAGCGCAAAAATATTACGCACATCGTCGTCTACAATTAGCGCTTTCTTGCCAGCGAGTAAGTAATCTATGGAATGCAATTGTTCAAGTATTTGTCGTTTGGGTGCAGGTAAATTTGCTTGGACTCGGTGTAAAAATAATGCCGTTTCATCGAGGAGACGTTCGGGCGATCGCACATCTTTAATGATAATTGTTTCGGCAATCCGTCTCAGTTCGGTTTCTTGAGCTTTGCTAATGTCTCTACCTGTGTAGACAATGATGGGTAATGTTTTGCCGTGAGGTAGAAGCTTAATCTGATCGATCAATTCAAACCCGGTCATGTCGGGTAGCCCTAAATCGAGGACGAGGCAATCAAAATGCTGGCTGCGGATGGCTTCTAGGGCTTCTGCACCTGTGGCAACAGCAGTAGTATAAACATCGTTGTTACCAATTAACTCGACAATGCTATGCCGTTGAGTGTCATCGTCTTCGACTACCAGTAAATTTTTTACCTGGCGTTCAACAAAACCTTTAATTTTGACCAATGCCTCGGATATGATCTCGCTGCTTAAGGGCTTTTGCAGATATGCGATCGCACCTAGTTGCAAACTGCGTTGTTGCCCTTCTTCAACGGTCATAATGTGTACAGGAATGTGGCGGGTATTTGGGTCATGTTTGAGGCGATCCAATACCGTCCAACCATCCATTTCTGGCATTCGGATATCTAGCAAAACGGCTGAAGGATGGAATTGCTGCGCTAATGCTAAACCTGTACTGCCATTTTGGGCTGTTATCACCTTAAATCCATGCTGTTGCGCCATATCTATGAGGATACGGGCAAAATTAACGTCATCCTCGACAATTAACAAGACGCGATCGCCCATGCCAATAGTAGCGCGATCGTCATTAATCAGTGATGTTAGCGGATAGCTAAGGTTTAGCCCGTGCTGAGTGCTGAGTGCTGAGTGGGGAGTGGGGAGTAGGGAGTAGGGAGTAAGGGGTTGTGTTGATGTAGGTTCAGGATTCAATTGGGGGAAAAAGAATGTAAAGGTGCTACCTTGACCGGGTTGACTTGTTAGTTTAATTTCGCCGCCAAAGAGACGGGCGATTTCGCGGCTAATTGATAAGCCTAATCCAGTACCGCCGTATCTGCGGCTGGTAGAGCCATCGGCTTGCTGAAATGCTTCGAAAATAACTTTTTGCTTGTCGGGAGCGATGCCAATCCCTGTATCGCTAACTGAGAAGGCGATGACATTTTGAGCGCGATTTAAAGTTACTTGGTCGTTGCTCCATCCCTGTTTCGCCACCGCAATCTGCAACCGGACTTCCCCTTGCTCTGTAAATTTAAAAGCGTTGGAGAGGAGATTTTTTAACACTTGTTGTAAGCGTTTGACATCTGTATAGATGGTTGTGGGTAATTCGGGAGTAAATTCAATTGTGAATGCAAGTCCTTTGCTCTGAGCGATTTGCCGGAAGGTGCGCTCAATTTGTTCGCCCAACTCTACCAAGGGCATTTGGGTCATGTCAATTGACATGGTTCCCGATTCAATTTTAGCGAGATCCAGAATGTCATTGATTAATGCCAACAAGTCTGTACCGGCTGAGTAAATTGTCTGGCTGTATTCAACTTGCTTGCTGGTGAGGTTGTGATCTATGTTATCTGCTAACAACTTCGCCAAAATTAACAAGCTATTTAGCGGTGTCCGCAGTTCGTGAGACATATTGGCGAGAAATTCTGATTTGTATTTTGAAGAAAGGGCGAGTTGTTCAGCCTTGTCTTCTAAAGACATTCTTGCTTGTTCGATTTCTCGATTTTTGCGCTCGACTTCTTTCTTCTGCATAGCTAACAACTCTGCCTTTTCTTCTAACTCAGCGTTGGTTTGTTGCAGTTCCTCTTGCTGTCCTTTGAGTAAATCTTCTGAAGTTTTGAGCGATTGGGCTTGTTGTTCTAAGCGCTTGTTGGTTTCTCGGAGTTCATTTTGCTGGGTTTGGAGTTCTTCAGCCAAAGATTGTGATTGCTTGAGTAATTCTTCTGTTCGCATGGATGCTGCGATCGTGTTGAGGACGATCGCAATACTTTCGGTAAGCTGGTCGAAAAATGTCAAATGAATTTCGCTAAAGCGACGGAAGGAAGCTAATTCTATGACTGCTGTCACCTGTCCTTCAAAGAGTACAGGTAACACCACAGCATTAAGTGGGGTTGCTTCTCCTAAACCAGAGGCAATTCTGACATAATCACTTGGTACATCCGTCAGCAGAATTCGCTCTTTTTCTAAAGCGCATTGTCCCACTAAACCTTCACCCAAGTGGAAGCGGTTAGCCAAATGTCTGCGTTCGCGGTAAGCGTAGCTACTAATTAGTTTTAAAAACGGTGTATTTTCTCCAGACTCCATCAGGAAGAATACGCCGTGTTGCGCTCCTACCAAGGGTGCTAGTTCTGAGAGAATCAATTTAGATACGGTTTCCAAGTCTCGCTGCCCTTGCAGCATTCGGGTAAATTTAGCTAGGTTAGTTTTCAACCAATCTTGCTCAGTATTTTTCTGCGTTGTCTCCCGCAGATTGGCAATCATCTGGTTGATGTTGTCTTTGAGTATCGCTACTTCCCCTAATGCTTCGACGGCAATTGAACGAGTTAAATCACCTTTAGTTACAGCTGTAGCAACTTCTGCGATCGCTCGCAACTGAGTTGTCAGTGTAGCAGCAAGTTCGTTCACATTATCCGTCAAATCTTTCCAAGTCCCAGCCGCCCCTGGTACTCTAGCTTGTCCGCCTAACTTCCCTTCGATTCCTACTTCCCGCGCTACTGTAGTTACCTGATTGGCAAATGTCGCTAGAGTATCAATCATCTCGTTGATTGTCTCTGCCAAGGTTTCAATTTCTCCCTTAGCATCTAACATCAGTTTCCGTTTCAAGTCTCCGTTAGCAACTGCCGTTACAACTCTGGCAATACCGCGCACTTGTGCCGTTAAGTTACCCGCCATCGAGTTAACGTTATCTGTCAAATCTTTCCAAGTCCCTGCAACACCTTGGACTTGCGCTTGTCCGCCTAACTTCCCTTCAGTTCCCACTTCCCGCGCCACCCGCGTTACTTCACTGGCAAAGGAACTAAGTTGATCCACCATTGTGTTGGTAGTATTCTTCAAGTCCAAAATTTCGCCTTTGGCATCGACGGTAATTTTTTTAGATAAGTCGCCATTCGCTACCGCTTTCGTAACTTCCGCGATGTTGCGAACTTGTCCGGTGAGGTTCCCCGCCATCGAGTTCACGTTATCAGTTAAATCTTTCCAAGTCCCAGCAACTCCTCTGACGTAAGCTTGCACGCCTAATTTACCTTCCGTTCCCACCTCACGGGCAACCCTGGTAACTTCTGATGCAAAGGAATTTAGCTGATCCACCATTGTATTAATGGTGTTTTTAAGTTCCTGAATTTCACCTTTTACATCGACGGTGATTTTCTTGGATAAGTCGCCGTTTGCGACGGCTGTCGTAACTTCGGCAATGTTTCGCACTTGTGCCGTCAAACTTCCCGCCATGAAGTTTACACTGTCAGTTAAATCCTTCCAAGTGCCGGCTACACCTTTAACTTCTGCTTGTACGCCCAGCTTACCTTCAGTTCCCACCTCACGCGCCACCCGCGTTACTTCACTTGCAAAGGAATTAAGTTGATCAACCATCGTGTTGACGGTATTTTTCAACTCTAAAATTTCACCTTTGACATCAACGGAGATTTTCTTAGATAAGTCGCCATTAGCTACAGCCGTGGTAACTGCGGCAATGTTTCGCACCTGTGCCGTTAAACTTCCCGCCATGAAGTTCACGCTGTCGGTTAAGTCTTTCCAAGTTCCAGCGACACCGCGCACATCTGCTTGTACGCCTAATTTACCCTCGCTTCCCACCTCACGGGCAACTCGCGTCACTTCACTTGCAAAAGAGTTAAGTTGATCCACCATTATATTGATGGTATTTTTAAGTTCGAGAATTTCGCCTTTTACAGCAACAGTAATTTTTTTAGATAAATCACCATTTGCGATCGCAGTTGTCACTTCGGCAATGTTCCGCACCTGCGCCGTCAAGCTTCCCGCCATGAAATTCACGCTATCAGTTAAATCTTTCCAAGTGCCGGCAACGTCTTTTACTTCCGCTTGTACACCCAATTTACCTTCAGTTCCCACTTCACGGGCGACTCGCGTCACTTCACTGGCAAAGGAACTGAGTTGATCCACCATTGTATTAATAGTATTTTTCAACTCCAGAATTTCACCTTTGACATCAACGGTGATTTTCTTAGATAAGTCGCCTGTTGCAACCGCCGTAGTCACTTCGGCAATATTCCGCACCTGTGCCGTTAAACTTCCCGCCATGAAGTTCACGCTGTCAGTTAAATCTTTCCAAGTACCAGCCACGCCGCGCACTTCTGCTTGCACGCCAAGCTTACCCTCGCTTCCCACCTCACGGGCAACCCTTGTTACTTCTGATGCAAAGGAATTGAGTTGATCCACCATTGTGTTGATGGTATTTTTGAGTTCGAGAATTTCACCTTTGACATCAACGGTAATTTTCTTGGATAAGTCGCCTGTTGCAACTGCCGTAGTTACTTCGGCAATATTCCGCACCTGTGCCGTTAAACTTCCCGCCATGAAGTTTACGCTGTCAGTTAAATCTTTCCAAGTACCCGCGACACCTCGCACATCTGCTTGAACACCCAGTTTACCTTCACTGCCCACTTCACGGGCAACCCTTGTAACTTCACTTGCAAAGGAACTAAGTTGATCCACCATTATATTGATGGTATTCTTGAGTTCGAGAATTTCACCTCTAACATCGACGGTAATTTTCTTAGATAGATCGCCATTTGCGATCGCAGTGGCAACTTCGGCAATATTTCGCACTTGTCCGGTGAGATTACCCGCCATTAAGTTCACGTTGTCGGTTAAATCTTTCCAAGTCCCCGCAACTCCCCGGACTTCTGCTTGTACGCCCAACTTCCCTTCAGTTCCCACCTCACGGGCAACTCTTGTTACTTCTGATGCAAAAGAATTAAGTTGATCCACCATTGTGTTGATGGTATTTTTCAACTCCAGAATTTCACCTTTCACATCCACAGTGATTTTCTTGGATAAGTCGCCGTTTGCAACAGCCGTTGTTACTTCCGCAATATTCCGCACTTGTGCCGTCAAGCTTCCCGCCATGAAATTCACACTATCGGTCAAGTCTTTCCACGTACCCGCTACCCCGCGAACTTCTGCTTGACCGCCTAATTTTCCTTCTGCACCCACCTCACGGGCAACCCTTGTTACTTCTGATGCAAAGGAATTAAGTTGATCCACCATGATGTTGACGGTGTTTTTCAACTCTAAAATTTCGCCTTTGACATCAACAGTAATTTTCTTGGAAAGGTCGCCATTGGCTACCGCCGTTGTCACTTCCGCAATGTTACGGACTTGGGCTGTTAAATTCCCTGCCATCAAGTTAACGTTGTCAGTCAAATCCTTCCAAGTACCTGCAACACCTTTAACTTCGGCTTGTACGCCTAACTTGCCTTCAGTTCCCACCTCACGGGCAACTCTCGTTACTTCCGATGCAAAAGAATTAAGTTGATCCACCATTGTATTGACGGTGTTTTTCAACTCCAGAATTTCGCCTTTCACATCAACAGTGATTTTTTTGGATAAGTCACCATTGGCGATCGCAGTGGCAACTTCGGCGATGTTGCGAACTTGTCCGGTGAGATTACCCGCCATCAAGTTAACGTTATCAGTCAAATCTTTCCAAGTGCCAGCCACACCTTGCACTTCGGCTTGAACACCCAACTTTCCTTCAGTTCCCACTTCACGGGCAACTCTTGTTACTTCACTCGCAAAAGAACCAAGCCGGTCTACCATCGTGTTGACGATATTAGCAGTTTGGAGAAACTCACCTTGAAGAGGTCTGCCGTCAATTTCTGTGGCGATCGTTTGGGATAAATCACCATTAGCAACCGACCGAATTACCCGCGTAGTTTCAGCTGTTGGTTGAACTAAATCTGTAATTAGAGTATTGACAGAAGTAACACAATTTGACCAAGAACCACGAACATCTCCCAGAGAAGCACGTTCAGCAATTTTGCCTTCTTTGCCGACAACATTACCAATCCGTTGTAGCTCCGCCGCCATCCGCTCATTTTGATCAATAATATCATTGAGCGTATCAGCTATTTTCCCTGCCACACCAGTATGGTCTATAGGCATCCTAGCCGAAAAGTCACCTTGCTTAACAGCATTCAGCGTTCTTAGTAGCTGATTTAAATCTAGATTATCGCTGTCTCTAGTTAACTGTTCGGTTGCCATAGCCTGATCTTTAAAAAATTTAGTAGGTTTTTGTGTTTAAAAAAGGTTTTATCCAACCAGAAAGTTGATTTTAACTCTCATCAGTGTTTTTAAGTTTTCTGGTACTCGCCATAGCAACAAATCTTTGGTAATTTGATTAGCTTGGAGTATGTAGTTATTTAACTGTCGAATGTCCCTGGTAGTTACTGATACTGAGGCTTGCACTAGTAAGACGTACTCATTCTAATGATAACGGGGGAAATTAAAATTTCTCAACGGGCAAGGCAAGAGGGCTTGGTTAGGAAATGCCTCAATTTTGACGTAGTGGTGCGCCTCAAGCTGTCAAAGGCATAGCGCGATTAATTCAAATATTGTCTAAATCGCTACTCAATAATTTCATCATATTGATTGGTGTCGTCTTCGGGTAATTCTTTAATCTCTACCAATACATCCGCCAAAGTTTTTTCATCTAGCCATTGATGACGTTCTTTGGTGTAGTCTCCTTTACCCGGACTGAAATATTGAATAAACCGAATAGTATCGGGAACTCCCAGAGAATTGATCAAGGCATCGTAGCCTTGTTTAATAATTTCATTTTGGGTTTTCATCATTACTTTCCTCGACTTGTATTACTTCAGCCAGCCATTGAACGGGATTATTAATCAATACGTTAATTAATTGAGAGTTTTTTTGAGCTTTTTTGAAGAGTCTGTCATCTGTTGTGAGAAATACATCAGCCTTACTTCTTTCGGCGCTGGCGATATGGGTGGCATCATAGCTGGAGAATCCTAATTTTTGAAGTTGAGCGGCTCTGTCTTCAATGAAGGTGCTATTAATAACTTTAATTTTAGCAATATCGAGTAATTTTTTGACGTTTTGTAGTCTTTCTAAATCAGGTGTTTGGTTTAATTCGGCGATTAAAGCACTGCTATTGATAAGTTTCCAAGTCGCTGATTGACATTGACTTAGAATTGTCATAACTGCCTGTGCTTCTAAATAAATACGGGATTGCGTCTGGTCATCAAAGGGACGATTCAAACAACAAGCATCAAGATAGATTTTATATTGTTTGCTCATCTAAATCAAATTTAAATCTGGTTAACTCTTCTTTTCCAAATAGCGAATCAATTCACGTCTTTTCACTATAATTTGACAGTAATCTGTTCACGGACGACATCTTTACCGGAGAGTTGTTGCTCTGCGAGTTCCCGATTTGAGATTAGAATCAACTCTATCGCTTCCCGTAGACTTTCTCTAGCTTCTTCCAGAGTTCTCTCTTGGACATTAGCGCCGGGTAACTCTTGGACGTAGCCGATATACCAATCATCTATCTTTTCAAATACAGCAGTGAAAGAATTTTCCATAATTTTGATTAATGGTTAGTGTCTTGATTTTAAGTTTTAACGCATCTACTTTCTAAACTGTAACGCCCTCCAACTCTTCATCTGTCAACTCATACAACTGACGTAGCTTATCTAATTTATCAGCATCAGCTTCCCAGAAACCCCGCCCATGCGCCTCCAACATTCTCCCTAAAATATTGCGAAAAGCTTCAGGATTTGCCTTCCGTAACTTATCTGCCATCTCTGCATCTAACGCATAAGTATCAGCCGCTTGGTCATAAACCCAATCATCGGTAAAATCGGCAGTACCACCCCAACCAATCAACGCCGTCATCCGTTGAGAAATTTCAAACGCACCACCAGAACCTTGATTTGCCATCGCTTGCGCCCATTTAGGATTTACCAACTTAGTGCGGTACTCCATTCGCAGCAAATCATCTAAATTGCGGGGTGTAGTATCCTTCGAGAAACTTTCCACAAAGCTGGTTGTAACCTTCTTACCGCTTTGCTTTTCTGCTGCCTTTTTCAAACCACCCGTATTAGCGTAATATTCTTGAATATCAGTTAAACCATATTCTACCGAATCGATTTCTTGAACAATGCGATCGCTAGTTTTTAACAAAGTATTCAACACTTCCGGTCTAGCTTGACCTTTATCCTCTCTCCCGTAGCTGAATACATTGCGGCTTTGCCAAGTATTGCCTAACTCCTCACCAGATTCCCAGTTACCATCCACAACGCGATCGTTCACCAAAGAACCAAAATCACCCGCCGGATTAGAAAACAATCTTGCCGAGGCATTTTCTACCCCTTGGGCTTTTAAAGCCAAAGCGTGTTTCCTAACAAAATTCTGATCATCCGGTTCATCAGCATCAGCCGCCCGTTGAAATAAATCATCCAACAATTCGATGATATTGACAAAACTATCCCGGAAAATCCCAGACAAATTACCCAACACATCAATCCGGGGATGTCCAACCGCCGCCAACGGCTTCAACTCATAACGAACAACCCTACCAGTTCCTTCCTTAACAGGTTCAGCCCCCACCAACTCCAACAAAATCCCCAAAGATTCACCCTTAGTCTTAATCGCATCCAATCCCCAAAGCATCACCGCCACTGTTTCAGGATACTTCCCATATTCATCCAAATGCTGCGCGATAATTTTTTGACCAATTTCCCGCCCCCGTTCATAAGCAGCAGGCGAAGGCATCCGATAAGGATCTAAAGCATGAATATTCCTCCCAGTCGGCAAAACACCAGCCCCATCCCTTAACAAATCCCCCCCAGGCGCAGGCGGAATATACTCCCCATTCAACCCCCTCAATAAATTCGTCAACTCATCCGTAGACTGCATCAACAAATCCCTTATTAGCCTTTCCTCCTCCTCTCTCTCCTCTCTGCGTTCTCCGCGCCTCTGCGGTTCGTTTTCTTCCTCTTCCCCAAAATAAGCCTCCAAATACGCCCCCAACTCCTCCTCACTCGGCCTTTCCCCCAAAGTATGCAACCCCGAAGAAAACAACCGATTCTCTAAAACCTGCAAATATTCATACAACTCCACCAAATAATCATCAAAAGCATGACCGCTAAACATCCGCACATTCTCAGGAGTAAACGCAATCCCCAACTTCTTCGCATCCTCAAACGGACAATCTGCATCTAACCCAGAGTCCACAATTTTTTTACAAATCCCTTCCTTCAGCACATAATTCTTTTGCGGATCTTCCCGATACTCCGCAATTAAATCTCGCAACGCCACCAATTCCTTATACAAACCTGCACGCCCATAAGGTGGTACATTATGAGAAATTAATACACCATAACCGCGACGTTTTGCCAACATCGATTCAGAGGGATTATTCGCCGCATATATATATAGATTAGGCAAATTTCCTAACAGAATATCCGACCAAGAATAACCCGTATTACCCAACGGAGAACCAGGCAACCATTCCACCGTCCCATGCATTCCAAAATGAACTAAAGCATCAGCTTGAAACTCATTTTGCAGCCATTTATAGTAAGCAGCATATTGTGGATGGGGTGTTAAATCCCGTTCAAACATTAAGCGCATCGGGTCGCCTTGTATCCCCAAAGGTGGTTGTACACCTATCCACACATTGCCTAATTGCACACCACCAATTTGAAATTCCTCGCCGGATGTTTTAATTCCAGTTCCCGTGAGAGATTTCCATTGTTTTTCAATGCGGGAAGTTTGCAGATATCCCAACCATTTTTCTAGAGTGCGAAAATTTACAGTACTTGTGGGGTGGGCATCTTGCCCGCCATTATCTAGGGGCAGGCGAGACGACTGCCCTACAAGAGGATTAGCTTCATCAGCTTCTTTCACCCAGCGAATCAATTCTTCGCCATCATCAGGTAAATCCCCAACGGTGTAACCTTGTTCTTTCAGTGCATGGAGAAACTTCAGCAAACTACGCGGCACATTTAATAATGCAGCCGTCCCCGCAGCACCATAACCTGGAGGAAACCCATATAAAATAATGGCAATTTTGCGTTCCGAAGCAGGTTTTTGCCGCAAAGACACCCAGCTTTTCACCCTATCAATTAATCGCTGCACCCGTTCAGGAACCAAATAAATATTTTCGCCCACCAACCCACCGAGAGGAATGGTATCAATAGCCCCATCTAATTCTGGTAAAGCGTACAACACCACACTTTGCAATCCGCCAACACCTTGGCGCGTCCACGAGTGAATATCTTGAATTAATAGTGGTGCAGCAACAATATAAGGTACATTCTTGGCAGTCAGGATGCGCTTTGCTACTTCTATTTGGCGGCCTGCTTCCATTGAACCAGCCGGGCCACCCACCAGAGGAAAGCCAATTGTCGAAACGATCGCATCTACTTTTACTGCTTCACTAGAAAGTGAGGGAGTCTCTATATTGCCTAGTTTTCGTTGCTGAATTTCATAGTCGGTTGTCATCAAATCTCGTACCGCCACGTGTCCTTCTACGCCGTTGATGAAGATGGGTAAAGGAGTTAAGCCAGCTTCTTCAAAACTGCGAATTAGTTGGGGAATGTAGGGTAGTTTGGTGATGACGTGTTTGCGGTAGAGGAGAATTCCAATAACGGGTTTTGTCGCTTGAGATCCCCCCAACCCCCCTTGAGAAGGGGGGCTAATATTTCCCCCTTTGTAAGGGGGGCTAGGAGGGATCTTTTCATACCATTCTAGGTATGCTTTTGGGGATTCAAAAAACCCTTGATAATCGGGGTGGAGTAATCCGATGTTGGGGGTTTCGATTAATGGGGGAATGTCGCCGACTTTTAAATTTAAGTATTTTTCTGCTAGTGTCCAGAATAATGAAGCGACGTTTTCTGGCCCGCCAGCATTCCAGTAACCATAGATAATTAACCAGTTGCGTAAGTCTTGGACTTTTTGCACTGGGACGTATTTCAGTAATTTGGGGCCAATTTTTAAGAAGCTGATGTAACCAGCGAGTTTGTCTTCTTCTCGTCCGTTGCTAAATTTGTCAAGAATGAATTTAACTGGTTTGGGCATTCCTTTGGGTTTGTCGCCAATGGCAAAGTCACCCAGCTTGGTTAAACTCATCAATTCCAAAGCTGACTCAAAGACTAGGCGAATGGGAATTTGGGAAACGCGATCGCGCAGCCACACAACCTGGTCATAATCAAATAGTAGACTACCGAAAAATACATCAGCGTTATCAAGTGCTGCTTCTACCTCGGCGCGTTGACTGGTAATATTGCGATCGCTAAATACCCGAATATCCAACTCAGGACAGCGAGAGTTAGCCAAAAAAGCTGCTTTCCTGTACAAGTCAGCGTTGAATGATTCAAACCCAGCAACCAAGACGATGCGTTTCATACCTGTAAGCTACGAAATATTTCTTTACTTAAATCTTAAACGTGCTTTCAGGTTGATTGTCATATATCTACCCACAGATTCCGCTCAATAATTTCTTGAGGTAGCTAGAACTTCACCATTACCAATGCCTTTGGGATATTTTAATTCCTGTAGTACCTCTACACAGCGAACGAATTTCTTGTGCTGACAGGTTTGTGAATGTATGCAACTCGATAATATCTAATCTCCCGCAGGTGTGTAGAAAATATCACGTATTCTTTAATACTGTAAAGTATTATGTGTTAAGCTGCTCAGGGTTAACAGCAAGCCAAAGGTAGAGTCTGTAAATGGTTCACGACTCTATAAGCCCACTTTCATATCAGGAGGTGCGTCGGTTGAGGGATTTGAATATCTAACTAGTACCGCCAAGCGTAATTCGTAATTCGTAATTACCATTGCGTAAGGGCTTTAGACATTTCAAATGGATGGCTTATTTACGCCGAACTGTACTAGGTATGTTTTTTATGGCTTCCTACTTTTCTAAAGCGCTATTATCTGAATAGTGAAGGGAATTGCTGCATTGAAAATTATTGCAAAAATTAACCTTGTTATTCTCGATTTTGATAAATTATAATGGTTGTGTTTTTGGTGACAATTTACCTTGTAATTAAGGTATTTTAGCATATAAATTTGCTGTTCAGGTTCGCAGAAAAACTTATTTTGTCTGCTAGCGTATTAATGCTTAAAACAATGCGGACATTGCGAACAAGTACTTCAACAAATTTATTAACAAAACTTTTTCTCTAAAATTTGAAGAGTTTTGAACTAGTGTAAAAATAAGTAATTTGAGGATAAAATCATGAAATTTGGAATTGATAGCGGACACAATTGTCCACCAGACACAGGAGCCAGAGGAATTAAGTTTGAGGATAATTTAACTCTAGATGTAGGTAATAGAGTTATAGCCAAGTTAAGAGCTTTAGGTAATGATGTTGTAGTATGTAGACCAAGTAGTGCTAGTACAGTCCGTGACTCACTCTCAAAAAGATGTTCTACAGCTAATGGAAGTAAAGTAGATATTTACGTCTCAATTCATTTTAATGCTTTTAATAACCAAGCTAATGGTACAGAAGTATTTGCCACTAGTGAGACTGGTAGAAGAATCGCTAAACCTGTATTAGATGAAATCGTCAAGTTGGGATTTTTTAATCGCGGCGTTAAGAGTGGTTCCCACTTGTATGTTCTGAAAAATACAGATATGCCTGCCATCTTGATAGAATGTTGCTTCATCGATTCGCAAAAAGATATGAATCTTTTTAATCCTGAAGCAATGGCTAATGCGATCGTCAAAGGCTTAACTGGTAAAGTGCCAACTACTCCTGTTAATCCTGTACCAGATGAAGAGGAGAATGTAGATGCTACGATTCTCAGACTGCAAAAATCCTTAAATCGACTCAAAATAGTTGATAAAAATGGTAAGGCGTTAGTAGAAGATGGCTTCACTGGGGCTAACACTAAATCTGCTGTCGAAAAATTTCAGGCTATTGTCGGTGTTCAGCCAACTGGAGTTGCCGACGCAACTACATGGAATGCCATAAATTTAATTTTGGCAAAACGAATTATCAGACCAAACCATGCTGGTGGTGCAGTTGTTAGATATTTACAATACCGTTTAGGTGTTGAGAATGATGGTGTTTACGGACCACAAACAGAGGTTGCAATTAAGAACTTTCAAAAGCAAAATGGTTTAGATGCCGATGGGATTGTCGGGCCTGCTAGCTGGCAGAAATTAATTGGTTAGTAGGTTGGCGCAATTAAAGGTAACTGGCTAGGGCTGTCATTTGTCCTTCGTCATTTGTCATTAGTGAGGGTTTTAAACCTATTTGCGTTTTGCAACATACTTGGTTTTTTCGTGCCAACTTACTTAGATTGAGTAGTAGACATTATTTGTAGTTGTAGATCCTCCTAAATCCCCCTAAGCAAAGGGGGACTTTGAGAGGTTTTTGCCTTTTTTAAGGCTGGGTTTTCCGGCTTTAAATAAATTAATCACAGGGAAAAGTGATCGTGAAACACCTTGAGGGAAGAGTGGCATTAGTAACAGGTGCTACGCGGGGAATTGGTAGGGGAATTGCTATTGGTTTGGCTGAGGCTGGGGCAACTGTATACGTCACGGGACGCAGCCTCAACAACTCCTCTAGTGATGCGGTTTCAGGAAGTCTTGGTGAAACCCAATCAACTATAGAAGAAGCCGGTGGTGTGTGTATTCCCGTCCAAGTAGACCACAGCGACGATGAGCAGGTGCGTTTACTGTTTGAGCGCATCCAAGACGAGCAGGATGGACAACTTGACTTATTGGTGAATAATGCTTACTCAGGAGTTGAAGCAATAAAAAACGCTTTTGGGCAGCCCTTTTGGGATTGTGAACTAAGTCTGTGGGATGCAAGCAACAACGTTGGTCTTCGTAGCCACTACGTTGCGAGTGTTTTTGCTGCGCGAATGATGACCAAGCGTAAATCTGGACTAATTTGCACCATTTCCTCGTGGGGCAGTATGTCTTATATCTTTAATACAGCTTATGGTGTTGGAAAAGCAGCTTGCGATCGCCTAGCGGCTGATATGGCTGTTGAATTAAAACCCCATAATGTCGCTTCTGTTTCAATTTGGCCGGGTATTGTTGGGACTGAGCTTTTTTCCCGTTTTGCTTCTGAGATGAATCAAACCGATACTACTGAGCAAAAAAACTCATTTCTTAGCGATCGCTACAACTGGGAAACTCCCTTATTAACTGGACGGGTAATTGCTGCACTTGCTTGTGAACCAAATTTAATGCGCCGTACAGGACGTGTGCAAATTGTTGCCGAACTCGCTGATAAATATGGAATTGTCGATGAAAATGGCGATCGCCCCGCATCACTACGCTCTTTACGTTTTGTGCTACCTGCTGCATTACCTATACTGAGAAACTACTCATGGCTCGTACCCGATATTAAAATGCCGTGGTCACTCCTATTACTGAGTGCCCTTAGCTCACCTAAAATTTAATGGCCATTGGGCAGCAGTTAGAAAACTTCTTGCCCCAATCCCCACTTGCCCTGAGCGAAGCCGAAGGGATTCCCAATTCCCAATTCCCCATATCCAATTTCCAAACAAGCTGTTTGAGATCGTAAAACTTTGTATCCTGAATTAATAGGTCTTAATAAATAGTTCTTTTAAAACTGGTGCAAGAAGATTTTAGGCTAATCGTTGATTTAGTTTTAGTTTTGGGCGTTGCAGCCTGTGGTGGATTGTTGGCGGCGCTTTTACGGCAACCCGTGCTGCTAGGCTATCTCATCGGCGGGATGATCATTGGGCCCGCCGGATTGGGATTGATTAAAGAAGTTATTCAAGTAGAGACTCTGGCACAGTTCGGTGTCGCCTTTTTGTTATTCGCCTTGGGTGTAGAATTTTCTTTTGCGGAACTCAAGAAGGTAAAAGCGATCGCTCTTGGTGGAGGTGGACTCCAGATTGCTTTGACGATTTTGGTGACAGTTTTAGTATGCGGGTTAAGCGGAGCCTGGGGAACCTTACCTGCTAAGGGGATGTTTTTGGGATGTATTCTATCCTTGTCTTCCACAGCCGTTGTCCTTAAGTGCTTGATGGAACGCAATGAAACAGAAACGCCTCACGGACAAGTGATGTTGGGGATTTTGGTAGTCCAAGACTTGGCACTGGGACTGATGTTAGCAGTTTTACCAGCCCTCAACCAACCAGCAGAAACCATTGGCATCGCCGTGCTGACAGCCCTACTGTGGATTGCTTTATTTGCTGCTGGTGCGGTAGGTGCGGGGATGTGGCTGATACCGCCTTTATTGCGACTGTTAGCCCGGACTGAAAGCCGAGAACTATTTTTGTTAGGGGTTGTAGCCTTGTGTTTGGGCATTGCCCTGTTGACAGAGCATTTGGGGCTGTCCATTGAAATGGGGGCATTTGTCGCCGGTTTGATGATTTCTGAGGTGGAATACGCCGATCAAACCCTAACTTATGTCGAACCACTGCGAGATATCTTTGCCAGTTTATTTTTTGCCGCCATTGGGATGTTAATTGATCCAGTGTTTTTGTGGAACAACCTGGAATTAATTTTGGGGCTGGTAGCACTAGTTTTCATCGGTAAATTCTTGATTATCACGCCCCTAGTGAAACTATTCCGCTACCCTTTAAAAACAGCCATAATCGCCGGTTTGGGATTGGCGCAAATTGGGGAATTTTCCTTTGTTCTCGCCAGTGAAGGGCAGTCTTTGGGGCTAGTGTCCCGACAGATATACTTATTAATTTTGGGAACCACCGCAGTAACTCTCATGCTGACTCCCTTTGTCTTGCGGTTAGTACCATTTTTATTTAACTTTGCCGAATCAATGCCTTGGTTGAAACCGTACTTAGAAGAACAAGAGGCACTGGATGTATCAGAAGATTTACCATTCAAAGATCATGTAGTAGTCTGTGGTTATGGGCGAGTCGGCAAAAATTTGGTGAAGTTGTTGCTGCAACATAATCTCCCTGTGGTGGTAATCGACCAATCAGAAAGCAGAATTCAGCAGTTGCGCGAGGCTGGAGTGTCTTATGTTTATGGCAATTGCGTGAGTTTACACGTTTTAGAAACCGCCGGAGTGAATCATGCCAAAGGAATGGCGATCGCACTTCCTGACCCGATGAGTACTCGTCTTTGCTTGAAACGCGCCTTGGAATTGCGCCCAGAATTAGATTTAGTTGTCCGTGCTACCCAGGATAAAAATATTGAGGTACTGTATCAATTGGGAGCTAGAGAAGTGGTACAGCCAGAGTTTGAAGCCAGCTTAGAAATGGCAACCTATTTATTAACTGGCTTAGGCTTGTTGTCGCCGGCAGTCGTTCAACGAGAAATGCAGCTAATCCGCAACGATCATTATTTAGATTTGCGGCCAGAACGTTCTGCAACCGAAGTTGCTCGTGATTTGCGCCAAGCCACCCGCGATTTAAATCAGCGCTGGTATCCTCTCCCAGCAGATTCGCCCTTAATTGGTATGAGTATAGAAGAAGCAGATATGCGCTACTTAACAGGAGCGAGTTTGATGGCAATTCGTCGCGCTAACGGCGATGAAATCGATTATCCCAATAATCAAACCAAATTGGAAAATGGCGATCGCTTGCTGGTAGTGGGAGCAGATGAAGAACTGGCTGCTTTGGCAGAATTCGCCAAGGGACAAGCTGCTGTTCCTGGAGAAAATAGTGCTTGCCAGTGGGTTACAGTTAATGCAGATACGCCAACGCTAGGTAAAACCCTTGCAGATTTAGATATCAACAAGCAATTTGGAGTACAGGTACAAGCAATCCGGCGCGATGGTAAATTTATTCGCTATCCTGATGGCGGCATGGATTTGCGAGTTGGCGACCAAGTATTATTATGTGGTAGCTTGACAGGTCTGAGTCAACTAGAACAATTATTTGCGATCGCAAATTCACTACCCCTGTCTCTTCCAGTATTGAAGGCTGCTCAGGCAGAAGCACTCAAAGAGTTTCTACCTGCGGATAATGTGACTGATTAACTATTCTGGCGTGAGTCCATCACTGAATTAGATATAAACCAATACTGTATAGGACTAGTTTACCCACTACAGGTAGCGATCGCTGTTTACCAATTTCTCCTCTAATAATTTTTTAGGGTGAAGCGATCGCTTTTCGTTCCTGTCTCCGAAAAAATGAAAAATATCAATGATGCCTGTGGTTCTTGCTAGCCTACGTAATGCAGTTTATTTGACCCCATTACTCATGCTCATTTCTAGAAAACAAAAAATTTATCTGATCGCTAAACATTAGTATATATTTTCTTTTTATCTGTATAATTAACATTTTTTTATTTTAAAAATAAAAGTATAATAATCATGTATTATTTTAAATAACATAATTCGCCTCAAATAATTATAATTAAAAAAATGAGAAAAATAACAATTGCCACCTTTGGAGCTATTTCAATTTTAGGTATAGGAAGTATTTTTCCAGAATTAGCAAATGCAGCTACTGTAGGAATTTCTTCTTATGATATTACTAATACACAACTGTCAGGATTTGGTTCTTGGAACCATAATTATAATGGAATAATTAACAGTAATAGCAATGGAACCTATAACTACTCTGATGGCTCTGGAACACTAAATGATAGTTTTATAGGAACTGATATAGATAACACTCATCTTTTTTTAAAGTCAGATAACTCGACAATTACTACTTTCCTTGACCAAAAATCAGCAATTGCAAACATCAAGTTATTTTCATTTGGCCCTACTGAAAATGGTATTCCTGGCAACATTGACACTGTAAATATAACAATCAATGGAATAACTGAGAACTTTTCTACTATAGGGTTTGAGCCAGAAGGAATACCTCCTAATAATGTTAATGGACTAGTTAATGAACTGATTGATTTTTCTAATTCAATATTTGCAAACGTTGTAACTGATAAAGTAACCTTCTCCAATTTTCAGACAAGTGGTAACTTCCCGGAGTATTACAGCATTTCAGAAATTGTTTTTGAGCAAACTGCTACTTCTGTCCCTGAACCTATTAGTCTGGGAGGCATAGCTGTTGCTGGTGCAATGGGATTGTGGATGAAACGCAAAAAGAAGGCATTTTAAACGGGGGCATCCCAATTTGGAAAAAATATACGGCTCTAATTTTACATCCTCTCACCGCTATATCAGTTACTCTTGATATAGCGGGGGATTCCAAAGAGCGATCTTTGGATTTCCTCTCTGGCTAGTGTAGTGAGGCAGAACTGCGACAGTTACCACACCAAAAACTTTACCAAAATACTCAATGTAAAGGGATAGAAAGAGAAAACTCCGCTCCTTTTCCCGGTTCGGATATTACACTTATTCGTCCCCGATGTTTTTCTACAATCGAGTGGCTAATTGATAATCCTAAACCTGTTCCTGTGCCTATAGGTTTTGTTGTGAAAAATGGGTCAAATAGGCGCTGTTTCACTTCATCAGACATCCCAGATCCATTATCTGCAATTTGAATAGTTACTGTATCAGCATCAGTCATTTTGGTACGAATTTGGATAGTGGGGATTTTTGTTTGTCTTTCTTCATTTGTGAATGATGAATCCAAGGCATCAATAGCATTGTTCAGAATATTCATGAATACTTGATTGATCTGACTGGCGTAGCAACTAACTTCTGGCAACTGTGCATATTCCTTAATCACATCGATTCCGGGGCGGTGTGCTTTCTCTTCTAGACGGTGGTGTAAAATTAACAGGGTGCTGTCAATGCCTTCATGAAGATTGACACTTTTCATTTCAGCTTCATCCAAACGCGAGAAATTGCGGAGAGAAAGGACAATTTGACGAATGCGATCTGCCCCTACTTTCATTGATTGCAGCAATTTTTGTAAGTCTGGTTTGAGAAAGTTTAAATCTATTGCCTCTAGTTCTTGTTGAATCTCAGGAAACGGTTGAGGATAATAGTGCTGATAACGCTCAACCAGATGCAGCAAATCTTGGCAATACTCATTGGTATAGGTGAGGTTGCCATAGATAAAGTTAATCGGGTTGTTAATTTCATGGGCAACACCTGCGACCATTTGTCCCAATGAAGACATTTTTTCAGTTTGAATTAGTTGGCTTTGAGTGTGTTGCAGTTCCTCTAAAGTTTCCGAGAGATGCTGATTTTTATCATTCAACTCCAAAGTTCTCTGCTCCACCTTTTGCTCTAAAGTATGGTTGTAATCTTCTAATTGAGCTTTTGCTACAGCTAGATTGTTATACAACATGGCATTTTGCAGCGAGATAGCAGCTTGTGCTGTGAGCAACCGCAAAACCTCAAGACGGTTTTGGGTAAAGGCTCCAGTTGTCAAACTGTTTTCTAAGTATAGGATACCAATTAGCTGGCCACGATTGTGAATAGGTGTACATAGCAAGCTTTTGGGTTGCCATAGAATTATGTAGGGATCGTTGGCGAAGGTAGTTTCCTTGCGGGCATCATCTAACACTAGGGTTTCGGTGGTGCGCGATACATAATTCACAACCGCTTTGGGAACATCCTGACTCGCTGAAAGAGGGAGGGAGTGCAGGTTTATTATCCCTAAGTTTTCATCGGTAGGCGTAGGGTGTGGCAGAAATTGCTCTTCTTCAAAGATCGCTTGGCTAGTTTTTTGAGCCACAACAACCCAATTATCCTCTTGAAGCAGCAGAAGGACTGATTTATCAGCCCCGGCATTTTCGATTACAACCTGCATTAGGGTTGTCAACAGCTTTTCTAACTCAATTTCTCCAGCCAATGTATGAGAGGCTTTCATCACCGTTGCTAAATCTAATGCTTCAGTCCCAGTGGAACTACTTTGGTTGAATCCGATTGTAGTAGTAAGGGTTGAAGAAGTAGTTTCATCCTGCTGAAACACCTTAAGCAATAATTGAGAATATTGGCGTTCTAACTGGTTAACTTTGGCGATCGCTCCCCAGCTAAGGTAAATGTAATAGGCATTTTCTAGGTAAATTTGCGCGATCGCTTCTTTGTTCCATTCTAAATAAAATCGGGCAGCCAGTTCATTGGCGAGGGCTTCTTCCTGAAGATATCTATTGGCTTTTGCCTGTGCGATCGCGCGATCGTAATGATCCACTGCCTGGGCCATCTGTCCCAACACTCGGCACTCTTCGGCTTTCACCAGTTCAAATTTGTGCAAATAATTCATCGGTGCGTGGTGCGCCCATGTCTGCATTTTTTCCTGGTTTTCTGTAACCCTTTCTAATAATGTTTCTTGGCGAGAGGCTATAGCTGTGCGATACTCTGCTAAAGCCGTCAGGGAATCATAAAAATAAAACATCGGCACAGTGGCATAGCCCGTTCCCGCAACTAGATATTCTCTAGCTTGAGCGGCTGTTTCCACTGCTTGAGAAAGGTTTTCAAACAGATAACAGAGAATCAATTTGTGGAGGAAGAAATAGTGAAGCCCTGTCAATTCATTGGCTTGAACCAGTTGATTCACAAATTCGGCTTCGTTGAGGGCTTCGCCTGTTATAATACAGGGATTCTCAGCTTTGCCAAGCAAATTCAAAACTGTTTGCCAGAAGATACGGCAATAGTTTAGAGTCGTACCTTGCTTAAAATTTTCCAAAACATGACAGTAAGCCCGGATATCTTCCTCTAGCGAGTTCAATTCTCGACCTAGAAAATAGGAATATTGGCAGATATCTTTGGTATTGAAACCTACGTAGTATACATTTCCAGTTTCTAGAGCAATCTTGTAACCATCCAGCATTAACTGCAAAGATTTTTGCAGTGGAGACTTCAAATAGGTGATGAAAGCACCTACCACATAAAATACTGTGGGTTTGATGTCGCTAATATTAAATTTGTCAGTTAGTGCCAAGGCAAGATTGCCAACTCGATCGGCTGTTTCAATATCCTGAAGAATTCCGCTCAACAGAATGCCATAACAGCCATAACAAAAGGCAGAAAATGGAGCGTTGCCATACTCAATGGATGCTTGGACTTGAGACAAAACCAGTAGTGGAAACAGATTAGGATCGGCAATGTAAACGGCTGGAGCAACGTTTGCCACAATTCGGGTGACAGCTAGCTTCTCTGCGGCTACCATCACAGGTAAGTCAAGTAATTCTGCAATATCACGACCGTTAATCAGAGTAGCAGTTTCTTGCAAGGCTTGCTGAATGTCTTGTGGGGTAGGTGTTTCTGGGAAAACCACGCCGAATTTACTCATTCCCTGACGCGCGATCGCGATCGCCCCCAGCACATCATTTTTAGCTGTATACGCCTGGATTTTGGTTTCGTAAATGCCGACTTGATCCAGTGGAGTTTTAGCTTGCTGGATGACTGTTTGAGTCAATTGCTCCATCTGTTCATACGCGCCACTAAGATAAGCAGCATCGGCGGCTGATTCGTGCAATGCCAGTGTTAATTCATACTGACTTTGCCAACAGTCACTTCTCAATAAACGAATCCCAGTAGTTAAATACTCAATTGCTACCTGGTAAGCTGTGGAAGATTTGGCTTTTTTTCCTGCTAGTAAGTTGAGTTGTGCCAGTCGATCGCGATCGGTTTGAGATGCGATCAGTTCTATGCCAATATTCAATTGATTGACAATTTCAAAAATCAGCAATTCTTGCTCAGTTTCCGGGGTATTGCTCAACAGCAATTGACCAATCTTTAGGTGAGTTGCTGGTTTCTCATAGTCTGGAATTAGTGAATAAGCGGCTTGTTGAATGCGATCGTGGAAAAATTTGTAGGTAATAATTATTGGTGTGTTGTCATTTGTCAAATCATCCATGACAACAGACTCATCCTGAAAAAATGTATACCCTTCCCCACTGGGTAAGATCAATTCATCCTTGAGAGCTGGCCACAAATCTGCTGCGGTTTGGACTGGAGATTTTTCATAGACAACTGATAGGGTTTCTAAATCAAACTGATTGCCGACACAAGCAGCCAGTTTGAGAACATTCTGAGTCTGCTGTGGTAATTTGTGGAGTTGCACCGCCACAAACTCGACAATATCTTCTGTAAAAGATAGCGCCCGGATTTGAACCAGATTGCACTGCCAATCTCCCGTTCTGCTAGCAAAGGCGATTAACCCATCTTCATGCAGCGACTTGAGAAACTGGTTAGTGAAAAATGGATTACCTTTAGTCCTTTGATACACCAGATTGGCGATCGCAGTTGCTTGTTCTGTTGAATATTTGAGGGTATCTGCAATCAGTTGATTTAGGTCGCTTTCGGTAAGGGCAGAAAGAACAATACTACTAACTGTAATTGCCTCTTGACGCATTTCTTCAATGGTCAACATTAGGGGATGGGCTGAGGAAACCTCATTATCCCGATATGCTCCAATCACTAATAAATAAGAGTTGCTGGCTTCACTCATCAACAGATGCATAAGTTTTAAAGAAGCCGAGTCTGCCCACTGCAAATCATCAAGGAAAATAACTAGGGGATGTTCTTGGGTTGTGAATACTTGAATGAATTTCTGAAACAGCAAATTGAAGCGGCTTTGAACAGCAGTACTTGATAATTTTGGAAGTGAGGGCTGTTTTCCAATGATTCGTTCGAGTTCTGGAATCACCTCAATAATTACTTGACCACTTTCACCCAAGGTAGATAAAATTTGAGTCTTCCACTGGTCAATTTGTGCATCACTCTCTGTCAGCAGTTGTGCCATTAAGTCCCGAAACGCTTGCACCAAAGCAAAAAAGGGAATATTCCGATTAAATTGATCGAATTTGCCCTTGATAAAGTATCCGCGCTGACGGGTGATTGGTTTGTGAACTTCGTTGACAATTGCTGTTTTGCCAATACCAGAGGAACCTGCCACCAGGATCATTTCAGAAGTTCCCTGGCGCACCCGTTCAAAAGTTGCTAGCAGCATAGCCACTTCTGCTTCCCGTCCATAGAGTTTTTCGGGAATCGCAAAGCGATCGCAAACGTCCCTGTGCCCTAGCTGAAATGGGATAATATTTCCACTTGACTGCAATTGCTCCAAACAAATTTGCAGATCGTGCTTTAGCCCTAATGCACTCTGATAGCGGTCTTCAGCATTCTTCGCCATCAGTTTCATGACGATATCACAGAGAATTTGGGGAATCTCTCCTCTATCATTTAAAAGTGGTGGTTGTTTTGCTATGTGACAATGCACCAATTCCATCAAATCATCCGATTGAAATGGCAATTGCCCAGTTAAGAGTTCATAGAAAGTGACTCCGAGAGAATAGAAGTCAGTGCGATAATCAATCCCCCGATTCATTCGCCCGGTTTGTTCGGGAGAGAGATAGGCGAGAGTTCCTTCTAAAACAGTCGGGCTGGTTGAAAGTTGGTTAACTCTTGGCAGCAGTGAAGCAATGCTAAAGTCAATGATTTTAACCTGCTTTGTGGTAGGGTTTATCAGAATATTGGCGGGTTTAATATCCTTGTGGATGATTTCGTGATGGTAGAGATCGGCCAGAATATCGGCAAGTGCGATCGCAATCTCTAAAAACTCAGTCAAAAAATCAGGATGCAGAGATGAGGGATTTTCTTGATTTCCTGTCTCACCGAGTCCTTTCCTTCTAAAAACAGTGTACTCCTTCAAAGAAATTCCGCCAAAGTCTTCTAAAATCAGGACAGGTCGATTTTGACAACTTTCCAGACTATAGATCCGAACAACCCCAGGAACATTTAAGATTTTCGTAATTGAGTACTGATTCCTGAATTGAGCCAACTCAATCACACTGGGATAAGAATTTTTCAGAAGTTTGATCACAACAGGAGTTTGATCGGCCTCTCGCCAACCTCGGTAAACCAGGGTGCGAGTGCTGGTGTAAATTCTTTCACCAATCCCATAACCGGGAACATCGACTCGATTTTCTACCATAAAACTTGCGACTGGATAACCTGAGTTCAGTTTTCCCCAATTAACTCGAAGTATCACAATTCATGATGTAATTTTCTGAAGGTAAAAAATTGAGAAATTCGGTTGATTTAGCTCAACCCGGTATAGTTCAATACGGTTCAGGTAAGCTAAAAATATTTTAATTTGCATTCTCAAAAAAATGAATCTCTTGTGGGGTGGGCATCTTGCCCGCCCTGGTTGTGCAAATTAAATACGCGACAGCTTAGCTACAATACTCTGTGGGTTCGCCTTTGGCATTCTTGCAGAGTAGCCGCTTTGCGTCTACTGCGTGTATTTTTATATAAGTACTATTTTGAAGAAGAATTCAGAAGTCAGAATGAAGACGCTCGTTCCTCTCTACGAGACGCTGCGCTATCAGTGGGGGATTCAGACTCGCCACTGAATTGTTGCACCACTAAATATGCAGATTTAGTGGGGGTCTTAAGGTGATTTCTGATGAAAAAAATACCTATGTTGACGAGTTTCGGCTACGCTCAACTACCGCTATTCGTTGTGTCGCACAAAATACCTTTCCTGAATTCTGGCTCCTGACTCCTGAATTCTGTTTCGATAAAAAATGTTTGAAAAATCGTTAATGGCAGGTTGCTTAAATGAATGAGTTCGATCAAACTTTAGAAGATCAGAGCATGAGCTATGTAGGAATGATTGCAAAGTTTCCACTGGGTGTTCACGATCTCCAGTCTTTTATTACTCCTGAAAACCATCTATTCGTTCTCAGCCATCTAGGAATCCCAGCCATTGACATTGAGCAATGGAAGTTGAAAATTTCGGGATTAGTAGAGCAAAATCTTGAGTTGTCATATCAGAATTTGCTGAGTCTGGAGTATCGTGAATTAACAGTTTTCCACGAATGTTCAGGCAATCCGCTTCAACCCAAGGTTCCGACAAGACTCATTAGTAATGTTACATGGGGTGGAGTTTCGCTCAGAGCAATTCTTAATCAATTGCAAGTAAAACCTGAAGCCCGTTATGTCTGGTTTGTCGGAACTGATCGCGGTGTTTATGAGGGAGTTGCTAGCGATTCATATATAAAAGATATTCCTATCGAAAAAGCATTGGATAATGATGTACTGCTGGCGTACAAGCTGAACGGTGAGTTTCTGTCAGCAGAGCGGGGTTTTCCTTTGCGGCTGGTGGTTCCAGGCTACTATGGCACGAACTTTGTCAAGTGGCTCTCACATATTTATGTCACAAATCAGCGATCGCCAGGACCCTTTACAACAACTTTCTATAACGATCGAGTTGGAGGCGATGATGCGACTTTAAAACCCGTTTGGGAAGTTGCACCGGAGTCTGTAATTGTTCATCCTTCCCAAAATGAAGTATTATACCTTCAACCTCAAACACTTTCGGGCTGGGCCTGGGCATCCAAGGGTATCCAGTCGGTGGATGTTAGTACAGATGGTGGTATCACCTGGCAAGCTGCTGAAGTTGAATCACGGTTGCAATATGCTTGGCAACGATTCACGTTTCAATGGACTCCACCAACACCAGGACAATATAGCTTAATGAGTCGAGCCACTGACTGTGATGGAGTAATTCAACCAATTCAGCAAGAGCGCAATGCTATTTATACAGTAGCTGTCACTGTTAAAGAAACGACGATAAAAGGCTTTGACTCTTTTACCGTCGCCGAATGAATAGAAAATTTAACAGATAGCTTAGGGAGATGTTAGCGATCGCTCTGGTTCGTACACTTTAGAAAAGGGTTCTTGATAAGAATGAGTCTTAATATAAACCAAAAACTCATTGATCAAGTCTGTAAAATACACAAACGCCACATCAATTAATTCAAGTGCTTGTTGACGAATTTCTTCCGACACCTCAATTTCTTTCATGATTTGCAAAGAAGAGGGAGTATGAAGAGTGTGGGTATTTTCTATATGGTTATGACGCATACCAAAGTAACGGAACTCTGTTTGAGTCATTTCTTGCAGTTGCAAGGCCGCAGACATGGTTGAACGGAAAAAAACATTCGCCGTCACCTCGGATACCTCAATGGCAACCAATCTGATGATAGGATCTGCTCCCCGAGTATACCGCTCAAAGATAGGAAACATCGAACGAGAAACCTTGGTATGATCGCTCCAAAGGAATCGCACGGCATCACTAAACCGCATAGGATAGTCAATCCCCATCTTTTCCATGTCTTCTAGTAACCATTGCCAGTGAAAATGTTCTTCGTGCGTGTGCAGATTTACCATCTCTTGAATGTAATTAGTCGTTGGCTCATCTCTAAGAACTCGTTTGCATAACTCACTGAATTCCAGTGCCAGTGGAGCAATCACAGGTGCAAATGCCAGTCTCTGACGTGGATCAATGGACTCGTCTTTCATATACTCAAAGAACGGTAACTTGGCATATTCCTGGTTCTTCTGCTCAATCAACTCAAGAATTGATTTCATTTTCATTTTCATATTCCTAACGATAGACAAATGGGTTTGTAACCGACTTGGTTATCCAGTCAGCCATAGCACTTCACAGGCAAAAGCCTGAGACAGTACTTATTGAGAAAGTCAGAAAGTTTGTTAGCTTAAGATGCTGCCACAGCGATTGTAATCGCTATCAAAATAAACAATGTACCTCATAAACTATGGCAGAAAAT
Source organism: Nostoc sp. ATCC 53789 (assembly GCF_009873495.1). Taxonomy (GTDB): domain Bacteria; phylum Cyanobacteriota; class Cyanobacteriia; order Cyanobacteriales; family Nostocaceae; genus Nostoc; species Nostoc muscorum_A. The sequence goes on from NZ_CP046703.1 coordinate 5,781,322, forward strand.
GTTCTGATAGTTCTCCTCACATTTGTGTAAGGAGCTAACAAAAACTCAAGCTAAACTATTTTTCGATGGTGCAATAAAGTACATATAAATGTACTGTTGCTTTTACCACCTTGGGTAAGATCGTAACTTTAAATATTAGTCATTAAAAACCGTAAAATTACGACTTAAATAAATTCTTTCTTTGAATTTTATTATTCAAAACTGCTGCAATGTCAGTAGTTAATTTTAAGAGAATGTTTTTATAGCTGGATTTATTGAAGTAAAGATGGAAATTATTACTGTAAAATTTTAAGTATATAAATTTACTTTAAATATCTGTAAAAAAAAGAATGTCAGTAATGCTGTAATCACCAGTATAATCGTATGGAAAGTTTCACAGTATAAATATATTTCTGTGGTGAATTAGGTGATTGTGACAATAATAAATGTATGCGATGGCATATTGCAACAGATAATTATTAAAATTCCCTTATTTTTGAGCTAATGTGATAGCTACTTGCAAAAGTTGTAGTATTTTTCATACCTTCATGAGCTTTTGAGATAAGTCAGTAAATCATGTGCCATTAATGTATCAGCAGCATTTTTCTAATACGCTATTTGCTCCTGTCACCACAACAATTTGATTAGTGAATTGACCAATCATTTTTTAAACTTCATCTATGTTGAAACCTAGAGTTTTTTAAAAGATATATTCATGTAGGTTGGGTGGAGTGAAACGCAACCCAAAATTACCACCAAATTTTATGTTGGGTTACGCGATCGCTGCACCCAACCTTGATTTCTCACTTGTGAGAAATCAAGGAGTGTGGGAGGTGTGGGAGGTGTGGGAGGTGTGGGAGGTGTGGGAGGTGTGGGAGGATGGGGAAGAAATCTGACCCCGCACACTTCCCACACTCCCCACACTCCCCTGCCTACAGTATCGTGAGAAATCCGGGAAAACTACGGTTCTCAAGGTAGACGAGGTTTAGATTAGATATGATATGTTTTTATTTTTGTTTGGGGACTTTCAGTAATATCATGTCCGTTTAAAGACTTATCATAAAGTCCACAGGGGGCAGGGGGAAAGATAATCATGACTAATTAACCAGACATGATATAAAAAACATCCCATCCCTGCGTTGGGGTAGGGGCGTAAGACCTTGCGCCCCTACTGGAGTCAGCAGCCTTTAATCAGCTATTCCCATGCTCTATATGAGCCAAAAGTGCCTAAATTACAACCAATTGCCAATCAACACATAGGCAGACCAAAAGCTTGGTGCTTTGTAGTTAGGGTGTTGTAACAGTTGTAGCTGGGCACGGTGGACAGCTTCGGCTTTAGTGATTTTGCCACTCTTGAGTTCTCGATAGAAGGCACTAACAAACATTGCCGTTGATTCATCATCAATCTGCCACAGTGAGGCGATGGTACTGCGTGCGCCAGCCCGGACAGCTGCTCCTGCAAGACCCAGTGCTGCACGGCTGTCTCCTGTTGCTGTCTGGCAAGCACTCAAAACGAGTAACTCTACTATGGTTTTGCCCTGACTGTGAAAAAGAGTATCAAAATCTTTGACATTGATCTGACCATCGAAATCCAAAATAAAAGTGTCTTCAAGGCGAGAACTAAACTGACCGTGAGTTGCTAAATGCACTATGTTGAATGAAGCAGCATTAATTTCACCCTCTAAATTCTTTTTCTTAAAATCTCCATCTAGTAGGCTAGTTGTCGAGACTCCTGCTTTGGTAATGCCGTCAAATTCAGATTTGATCGCAAGCAACGGAGCAAACTTAGAAAAACCTGGTGGTGGCTGAGTCAGTCCTGCGGTTAGCGCTCTTAGCTGCTGTTTTACCAGTGGTTTAGGATCGAGGAGTTGCAGACCCACGCTCAGAGCAATTGCATATTTCTCTACCAAGTATTGCTTACCATCATATAGAGCTGCCATTGGTAAATTCCGTAAGGGGCCATCCAGGACAAACACTAGGGTATCTACCCCACTGTTTTGCAATTTTGACTCAATGGGTTGAAGCAGCCAGTTGTAAACTTCATGCGCCTGGGTTTGGATGGCTTTGGTAGCGGTGGGGTTGACAAGATTTTTTCGCAGTTCTACTAACAATTTCTCTACTTTTGTATGAGAAATCTGAGTAGTGTAGCTTTGCAGGGGTTGTTTGGGAATTTTGACAATTACCTGAAGTTCGTCAGGAAGAATAATTGGATAAAGGATAGCAGCCGTGGGATTATCTTTATCCACCATTTGATCGAGGGCTACTCTCTGTCCTTGTAGGCAAGCTTCTCGAAAGAAGTCATCCAATTCTGCTAGTTGGAGTGCTTCAATGCGTTGGCGTGCTTTCTCCAATATTTTTTGATCTGGTTTTCCTTCTTGGGATTTTAGCAGTAACTCTACTGATTCTCGGTAGATGGGTTCTACGCTGTCCCGAAAGTTGAATTGTACATCCTGGTTAACTACGTCTTTATTGACTACTAAATCTCTGCGAAGGGATTGGAGCGTGTCTACAGCAGCATCATAGGCTGCGATCGCACCATTCATATCTTTTTCTGCCCGCAGTAATCTACCTAACTGCCACTCTAAAGTGTAGGTGATTTCTGGTGCATTGCTGCTCTGCGCTAAAGCTAATCCTTGCCGGGTAAGCTCTTGCGCGTATGACAATTGTCCTGTTTCTTCATACAAGCTGCCTAAACTCTTTAGTGAGTATGCTTCTGCCCGCTTGTCCCCTAAACTGCGGGATTGTTCAATGGCGCTGGCAAGTAATACTGCTGATTCTTTGGTGCTGAATCCTGAGTAGTAATGCTGACTAGATGCTTGTAATATACCACCCTTGACTTTTGCCAAACTTTGGGAAAAGTTAACATGAGCGTAAATGCTAGCACGGCTAGGAGGGAGTTGAGCGAGTTCAGATTCAATCAATGGTAAGAGAGTTTGAACCATTGCCCATTGTTGATCTTGAATCAGTAGGCTCAGGTGATTGAGTTGGGCTTGGACTTTTATTAAAGGTGGGGGAGATGCTGCAACTGTTTGTTGATAATAGGCGATCGCCAGTAGGTTGTTTTTTTGTTTACGGGCATTATTCCCCAGGCTGAACAGACTGGCTGCAATATCTGCGCTTGATTGCAGATTTCGAGCAATCGTCAGACTTTCTTCTAGCGCCAGGCGTGACTTTTCCAAATCGCCCACTACCAAAAGAGCATCACCGAGCGATCGCAAACTCACTGTCTTTTCTATCGCATCTGGTTGAGATTTTAACGTCTGACTTACCCGATCTAGTGTTTTGACAGCGCGGGGGTAAAATCCTTGAGTTCGCCACGCCTGTGATTGGTTGATTAGCGATCGCACCACACCACTTTGATTATCCGCTCGCCTGTAAATTTCTTCTGTCTGCTGCCAAGTTGCTAAAGCTGCCTCGGCTTGTCCCATTCTCAGTTGAAGACGACCTTGAATATCCAGTGATTGGGCCAAGATTTGAAGATTTTGGTTTTCATCTTGTCCTTTGAGCAAGTTTAAGCTCTCTGTAATTGCCTGCTGTGCTTGACTCCATAAACCAAGTTGCTGGTAAGCTAGGGAAAGATTACTCAGTGTCGCTGCCTGTCTGAGGCTTTCTCCTTGCTGCTTATATGTTTGGACAGTCTGTTGTAATACTTCTACTGCCTTGGCAAAGTTACCAGAATTGTATAAAAATTTTCCCTGTTCTAGTAGCGAACCTGGGTCATTAACTACAGCCAGCGATGGCAAATTGTTAATTTGTGATTGAGATGAAGAATTAATCGAGCCAGGAACTTTTGCTAGCACGGGTGAACCCAAGATGCATAGCAAAGCTATTAGGAAGTACAAAGGCAAACGTAAAAAGTGAGCCAGTGTGGTTTTATGCCAACGCCCTGGCTGCTTCTGTCTTTTAACTTTTACAGAATTCGCGCCAAAAATCCTAGTTGTTTTAGTCATAACCATGACAGGAGGTAATTGATAACCAGGAACGCACAGGATTTACTGTAGTTTGGGCTACCACAGTAATGTTACCATTCACATCCATTACTCATGCCTGAGCTTCCACAATCTTATTTATCATGGCTTGGATAAGGTTTTACTATCTAAACTGCATTTTCACTGATTCTACATAATTAGACATCTCCATAAATTAAATATGCGTTGTCCAGAACCCTTGTAGAGAGGTATTAGCGTAGCGGGATCCAATTCAATGCAATAAATCTAATCACTTAAGAACGGATGACTTAATTTCTTGCTCTATCTGATTACTAATAATCTCAGATCCCATAGCAGGTTTATCTAAGTTAACCCTAATAAAATTAGTTTTATCTTTTCCTGTAAATTTTTTATCATTATCTGAGTCTTTGATAATTTTTATAAAAATTGCATTTTGACTTGGAACAACAACCCAATTGATGATTTGAGTATTGTTTGGGGTAATTTGCTGGAGATTCTTACCTGATAAATCAGAAAGATAACCAACAGTAGCATCTTCGCTGTTGAGCTTTGTATCTATATTTGTGTCTTGTTCAAGGATTTTATAAAACCAAACCCTTGTAGGCGGCTTCTCTACAGCTTTTACCTCTAATAAATCAAAGGAGGCGATAATGGCTTTTTTATTTAATAAAATATGAGATTCACCATCTTGCTTTCGATAAAAGATGATGTTAGACAATTGGTTATTTCTTTCATAAGAACGTGAAAGGCTTAAATCAGTTTTTTTATCTTCATTCTGCTCTGGAAGAACAACGGGAATCATTATATAATCTGATTGTTCTTTAATAATTAAATCTCCATAGACAAGATTCGGATCGGATTTCGATTTATCTGTTGCCTGTGCCTGTTCCGCTTTTGTACTAATAGAAGACTTACAAGAAAAAGAAAGGAGCGTGATAATAATAGCTGTAGTAATTTTATTGGAAAGTTTATTATATTTCATCATTTTTTTTAAGACGATACATTGCTATTATATTTTCTTCGCTGCTTGGAAATTACTTAGTTAATTTGAGTTTAGAGGTTGTTTGAAAAGTAGTTAGCTGTGATTTTAGGTACTTATTGATCCCCTTTACCCCCCCTTAAAAAGGAGGGAACCAGAATCAAAGTCTCCCTTTTTAAGGGGGACTTAAGGGGATCTAAAACATTTTGCAACTGAACAAGAGGACTTTTTAAACATCCTCTTATTTTCTTAAAAAAAAGCCCATATTAGTAGGCTTTTTTATATATACAAAATAAATAAAGTAACCCAACAAAAGGTTTGATATTTATTGGGCACATTAACTGACTTTTGTTAAAAAGACTTTAGTTTCCCAACTATCTCTTTAAGCGTCAATTCCTGTGCTATCTGCCGTACCGAAAAAGTATATCACAATAAAATACCAAAAACCTGATCAGGATTGACCAGGTTTTATCGAGTTCACAGATTTCAAATTGTTAAACTGATTAAGTAATTGAAGGTTAATAACTAAGGTGGACTAGACAACTAACAAACTCAACATTCTTGCGTTTTTCCGCTTTGGGATTTGGCTTTGCCTTTTACATTAGGCTTTTGCCACTTTTGTCATCTTGATATGCTGAAGTTTGCTTGGGTTGATGACAGGGGACACTAAGTCATTTACCCTTTTCTTTTGGTTTTATTTTGTTTGGTGTCCTACTATTTAAGTTATCACTTCAGTTTCTAAGTTGCAACTCTTACTTTACTAAAGTTGATGTTTTGTTAAATTTTGCAATCTAGCTCCAGATATTTGATCCCTGGCTGTCTTTTTAAGATATTTGACGGGATCTTCGAGAGTTCAGCATAGATAATCAAACTGCATTGTCATCAATTGCACATAATTTGACTTTAATCCAGACAATTGCTAAAAATACGTCTAATTGCCTCAACTTTTACCAATTGACCAGGATAAAGCTTAATTTGGGCGGCTAATGCGTTGTCTAGTACAATACGGCGGAAATAAACCGATCATTCCAAATCAACGAAACCCTTATGCTGTATTCATTTTTAATTTTTTTAGCGCAGCGTTAGCGAGTCTGCGAGCGTCACTTTTAATTTTTAATTCCGCCTTGCGGTACTAGTGCTTGCTGGGGTTAACGTGCCCTTGCAATAGGATTAATTTGAGGTTGGGCAATTAGCCACGGCAAAGCTAACTGAGCAGGGGTACAATTATAAATAAGGGCTATGGGACGTAATTTTTGTAGCGCTTGTTGAGCATGTTCAAAGTTTTCGCATTGAAACAGTTTATTTTTAGTACGATTATCTGCTGGGTTGCTAGCGATCGCTTTTTTATAACTGCTTTCTAATTCATTCCCTTGGACAGTTTCACACTTTATCGGTCTTAGCTTGAATTAAATCAGAGTTACAGTAGATGCTGATGGAATTGACTACAACTTTTCATGCTCTCAAAGAATGGGCAGTCGCCGTAAATGCCTTGGAGAGTGGCAAAACAATTATGTTGCTCCGCAAAGGGGGTATTCATGAACGAAATGGACATTTCCAAGTTGCCCACAAGCAAATTTTGCTTTACCCGACTTATGAACATCAACAAGCTTTCATGCTCAAACCTGAGTATGCTAATCGTGTTTATCCAGTAACATCAGGTTGGCATCCAGAGACAGTTCGCATCGGCAGTTGGGCTGAAATTACAGATATTTTGCCAGTTAGTGACGAATTTCTTGTCAACGCCTTGCTTCCATTCCATATTTGGAACGAGCATTTTATTAGCGATCGCCTTAAATGGAAACCACGTCAGCCCCTTTATATTCTCCTCCTGCGGACATATAAGCTAACCCAAGAGCAAGAAATTCCTTATTACCCTAAATACGGCGGTTGCAAATCATGGATTGATTTAGATCAATCAATTAACTTGCAAGAAACAACGCCAGCTTTGTCTGACTTTGCATACACCCAATTAGTACAGACAATTCGCGGCATTGTCGGCGACAAAATGGCCACAAAGATTGATATGCTCAATCACAACTCGACCTTTTGCTAAACCTCGGTTGTATTGCTGCTAAGTTTTTCAATTTACAGAGAAGGCTATGGTATTTGGAAAACCCGATCAAATTGGGCTTTGATCGCAAAAAACCCGCCCACCAAATATTTAGAGTTTTTCTACAGCGATCGCACGCTGCACCATCCGCTAATCCCGAGGGGAGTGTGGGGAGTCAGATTTCTTCCCCATCCTCCCACACTCCCCACACCTCCCACACTCCCCACACCTCCCACACCTCCCACACCCCCCACACTCCTTCAACGTAATCAGGAGCCAGAATTTATAACTGAATTTTGGCTCCTGACTTCTGTTTGTTAAAAATAGAGCAGATTGCAAATTCCTAACCTACGCTGAAAACAGTAGTTATTGTTACACACGATCGCAAAAAACGCGGATAACATTAGAAAAATCTCACCCTAATACATAAGGTGAGGCAAATCTGTTTATCTGCCTGTCCAAAAATAGCTCACAAGGGTGAGAAGTAACTTGACAAAAGTCTGATATTATGCGTTAGTTGTTAGCTAAAAGCAAAGGAGTTTGCAATGCATCGACAAATGTGCTGGTTATCTAAGTCTGGTGGCGACGGCGAGAAAATCTTGTATTTGCAGACAGAACCCAATCAGCCTTGGCGACCCTACACGGCTTTTGGACATTTCACAGTCCCAGATTATCAAATACCAGGTGGTTCTAAAGGTTGGGCAACTTATCAAAAACTTCTCAAAGCAGGTTGGACATTAGTACCTAGCGCACGCGCCAATGAGTTTGGCAGCAGTAGCTACGTAGAGTCAACAATCCAAAATCAATAGTCATTGGTCATTAGTCATTAGTCATTTGTTATTTGTTATTCTGTGCATCTCTGTGTCTCGCCAGTCCCTCACTCGCTCATAGACCTCTGGGGGAACCTTCACCGCGAGGATCTGCCGCGCCTTCTAGAGTTCCATCAGATGTAACCGCGATCGCGTTACCATTACCCCAAGGAGTAGTTTCCTTAATTTTATGCCCCCGACGGCGTAATTCTTGTAGAGTCAGAGCATCTAAACCCCAAGGTTCTACACGCAACTCATCTGGAAGCCATTGATGATGTATGCGTGGAACAGAAACAGCTGCGCCAACATTCATGTTGTATTCCAGCACATTTAGGATGACTTGCAAAACCTGAGTGATGATAGTGCTACCACCAGGCGCACCTGCTGCCATCCGAAAATGACCATTTTCTGTGACAATTGTGGGAGTCATGCTGGATAAGGGAGTTTTTCGGGGTGCAATACTGTTGGCATCGTTACCAACTAAACCAAAGGCGTTAGGTACTCCTGGCGCAGCAGCAAAATCATCCATCTCATTGTTGAGGATAATTCCAGTTCCCGGTGTCACCACACCAGCACCAAAACTGAGGTTAATGGTGAAAGTTAGACTTACAGCGTTGCGTTCTTCATCCACAACCGTAAGATGACTGGTTTCAGTGGATTCATACCGCGTCGCGTGCAGTTTAAGAGACTGATGAGATAAAGGAATGGTATTTTCTCCTAAACTCCGATTATTAGCCTGACTAAAACGTTGTAGTGTCTTTCTATCTACTGGCTTGACCTTGGTCGAGGGTCTAGCCACTTGCATATTAATTTCTTGACGGCGTTCTTTGGCGTAAGCTGGACTGAGTAGTTCTTGTACAGGAACTTTGACAAAATCAGGATCGCCTAAATATTCTGAACGATCGGCGTAAGCAATTTTCATTGCCTCTACCATTAACTGAATAGCGTCAGGATGATGCCATCCCAAAGATTTTAAATCAGTGTCACCGATAATATTTAAAATCTGCAATAGGTGAACGCCTCCCGATGATGGGGGTGGCATTGAGCAAACTTTAGCTTTGCGGAAATTGCCACAAATAGGAGTCCGCCAGATTGGTTTGTAGGCTTTCAGGTCTTCTAAAGTAATTAAACCACCATTTTTTACCATATCAGAAGCGATCGCACGAGCAATACTTCCGGTGTAAAAACTTTGGGGATTTTCGGCAACTGCTGTTAAAGTGCGTGCCAAATCACGCTGCACCAGTTTCTCCCCTGGTTGATAAAATTCACCGTTGTGAGTGAAAATTTCCCGCATCCCTGGATTTTTGAGAAGTACTTGCTTGGCGGAGTTATTTGTTTGCAGATAACGCCAAGTTGCGGCATCGCCAAGAATAAAGCCATCTTTAGCGAGTGCGATCGCAGGTTTCACCACCTCTTGCCAAGAAAGTTTACCATAGCGACGATGTACTTCATAAAGTCCCGCCACCGTTCCTGGTGTCCCTACTGCTAAATAACCATTAATACTTGCATTGGGACGCACTTTTCCTTTTGCATCTAAATACATATTTCTTGTAGCTTTCAAGGGTGCGCGTTCCCGAAAATCTAAAGCTTTCATGTAGCCAGTTTTCTCAGAGTGCATCAGCAAAAATCCGCCGCCGCCGATGCCTGCGGAAAAAGGCTCAACTACAGAGATTGCAAAAGTTGTGGCTACAGCTGCATCTACTGCATTACCACCTTTGCGTAACATTAAAATTCCCGCTTCACTTGCTAGAGGATGCGCTGAAACCACCATTCCCTTTTTGCTGCGTAGGGGTAAAGTTAAGGCGGCTGATGCAACTTGGCTATAAACAACGAGGGTGAAAGAAAAAATTGCGATGGCTACGCGCGCCGCAGGCATCGCAACTTGCTTGGGTTTAGCAACAGTAAGCATTTTTATTACCATTTATCCTAAAATTTTATACTTGTTTAGGGACTTGCAAAAAATAGATTATCCCAAATTATTTGTATATTATTATGTAGGGGTGCAAGGTATTCATAGGTGTCAACTTAAGCCCCAGCGAATGGAATTCACGGCTACACAAGCATAGACGCTTTACAGCTTCCCACAGGGTAGTCCGCCTGCGCGGACTAAAAAAATTGAGTGTTTGAAACCCACGGAGGTGGGTAAAGCCTCTTGTAGATGCGGGTTTCTAACCGCCCATTTAACTTACGTGAACATGGAGCATCCCGCAGGGATGGGATATTTTTTTAACCGGAAGTCCCTTAGTATCTGAGTGTGAGATTATTAATATGATATGATTTAAAAATTTTACAGTACTTATAAATACTATGTTGCGAAAAATAAGTAAAACATTTTTCAAAGCTTTAACTATTGGATTATATATCTCTAGTGGAAGCGTTCTTTCTCAAACATTACCGCTTTCCTCTAACTTAATAGGTTTTAATACACCTGAAGGTGAAAAATTATTATTTGAGAGTAAGTCGAATCAAGACTTCTTTTCACTGAGTATGCAATTCACCACTCAAATTAATCAGGCATATTGTGGTGTTGCTAGTATGGTTATGGTACTGAATGGGTTACAAATTCCAGCACCAGAAGCAGCACAGTACAAGCCATATAGGGTATTTACTCAAGAAAACTTTTTTAGTAATGATAATACCAAAAAAGTACTAACTCCTGAAGTTGTGTCTCGCCAAGGTATGACTTTAGACGAGTTAGGAAAATTACTATCCAGCTATGGCGTTAAAGTTAATGTTTACCACGCTACCGATACTAGTTTAGAGCAGTTCCGCAAACAAGCGGCAGAAAATTTAAAACAACCGCAAAATTTTATTTTAATAAACTATTTACGCAAAGAAATAGGTCAAGAAAAAGGAGGACATATTTCCCCTGTAGCAGCATATAATGAGCAAACAGATAGATTTTTAATTCTGGATGTTTCTCGTTACAAGTATCCACCAGTGTGGGTAAAAACAACAGATTTATGGAAAGCAATGCTCACAAATGATCCAGCTTCTAAAAAGAGCCGTGGCTTTCTATTTGTAAGCAAAAATCTTTGATATAATTTGTTCATTAGATTCAACCTCCATGTAATGCGATGTCTGGCGACAAGCTGCTTTTCTACGAGAGGCTACACCAACGCATCTACGGCAATACTTACAATGCAAGCTAATATGAATACCGTAATTACACCAGAAAGAATCGAGTTACCACCTGGCGCGGTGTTGAAGCTTTTGGGAGATTGGCAAGACTATCAAGTATTGAGTCAGCAATTAGGCGATCGCTCTTCGCCTCGCATTAAATATAGACTTGGGGAAATTTTGCTAATGGCACCGCTACCAGAACACGGAAGAGATGCGAGTTTGCTGGCAGATATTGCTAAGGTTTTGCTGGATCATTTAAACCGCATATACGAGTCATTTACGCCCATTACCATGAGCTTGCCAGAAATTAGTGGTATTGAACCAGACTATTCCTTTTACATTGAAAATTGTAGAGCAGTAGTCGGGAAAAAAAGAATTGATTGGGAGTCAGATCCACCACCAGATTTAGCAATTGAAATAGACGTTACAAGCTACACCGATATTAATGATTACTTACCTTATCGAGTGCCAGAAGTTTGGATATTAAAGAATAATCGCCTATTAATTTATAGATTACAGACAGAAAGTTATGTGCTTACAGAAAGCAGCTACTTTCCTAACGTCAGAGAAATTGTGCAGCAATGTCTCCAAATGGCCAATGAGCAATCAACAAGTGAAGTCATTAGGTGGTTAAAGAACTTTTTGCATGGACAACAGTAGTGGAGCGGCAAGGCTAAAATGTTGCAAAAAAATTGTAGGTTGGGTGGAGGCTTTGCGTAACCCAACATTCTGATATATGTTGGGTTGCGCTCCGCTTCACCCAACCTACGTCTTAGAGGATAAGGACTAAAGTCCTTACTACGAACAATTTAAACTTGACAAGTAGAGTGCGTTACACTGACCCTTAATTACGAATTACGAATTACGAACTTGTACTGAGCGTAGCCGTAAAGCCTGCGGCATAGCTACGCTTAGGGCGCAGCCTCTCCTAGAGAAGTATTACGAATTATTTTAATCCCTTCGATTTGCGAAACTCCTGGACAACATCTTTAATATCACGTAATTCACCCTCAACTAAATAATTTAATTGTCGCATTTCATCTGCCGAAATCTTTCCAGCAAGTGAAGCGATCGCTGTTTTTAATTGGGGATATTTTTTTAATATTTCTTGCCGAACAATTGGCACAGTCTCGTAGGGTGGAAAATAATGTTTATCATCCTTTAACACAACTAAACCCAACCTAGAAATCTGCCCATCAGTGGAGTTACCCGCTACCATATCTACTTGTTTTTGAATCAAAGCACGATATATCAAACCCAAGTCCATGATTTGAGGAGATTTGGCAAAACGTAAATCGTAAGTTTTAGCTAATCCAGGGAAACCATCTTCTCGTTCTAAAAACTCGTAACCAAAACCACCGCGCCACTGAGGTGTATATTGAGTAGCTTCCGAGAGAGTTTGAATATTGTAGCGTTTAGCATCATCTCCCCGAACAATCATCGCAAAAGTATTTTCAAAACCCAAGCTTGGCATCACTTCCAAATTGAATTGCTGGGAGTATGCTTGTTTTAATCTTTCATAAACTTCTTTAGGATCATTAACTGCTTTTTGCTTTAAGATTCCAGTAAAAGCTGTACCCGTGTACTCAATATAAGCATCAATCTTGCCAGTAGTAATCGCGTTATGACAAACAAAAGAACCACCCAAACGGGGACGACGAGATACTTTTAAATTAGTTGTTGCTTCTATTTGCTGTGCTAGAAGTTCACCTAAAATATCTTGCTCAGTAAAATCTTTGGAAGCAACAATAATATTGCCATCACTGCTACTCTTTACATTTGGTGTACAGCTAGTGATGACTAATAACAAAGCAAAAGTTAAAAAGCACGATACTAAAAATCTTTTCATTAACTTTTAATTTTTAATTTATTCTCCAACCAGCCAATTGCAAAGTCAGCCAATAATGCAATTACCGCCGCCGGAACTGCACCAGCTAAAATTAACTGATCGTTCACTACTGATATGCCGCGAAAAATAAAGACTCCCAAGCCACCAGCCCCGATCGCAGCTGCAATGGTTGCAATGCCTATAGCAATTACCGTTGCGACTCGCACACCTGCTAAAATGACCCCCATTGCCAAGGGAATCTCAACTTGCAATAACAATTGTCTATCCGTCATTCCCATACCTCTCCCAGCCTCTCGAATCGCTGGATCTACACCAGTAATCCCTGTGTAGGTGTTACGAATTATCGGCAGCAAAGAATATACAGTCAGAGCAACAATTGCTGGTACAGCCCCAATTCCGCCAATTATAGGAACAGGAATGAGTAAACCAAAGAGAGCCAAACTAGGAATAGTTTGAAGAATATTCGCTATGCCGAGAATTGGTTGGCGGAGATAAGTTTTACGTGTAATTAAAATACCTAATGGAATGCCTATAAGTATGGCAATTCCAATAGCGATGCCTACTAAAAATAAGTGTTCAAGAGTATGCTGAAGAATTTCTGGGGCATACTTAACAAGAAAGAAATTTTTCATAAATTGTCTTGGAAGGAACGCAGACATTTAAGAAAGGCTAGGCTTTCTGGGTGTTGCGATCGCATAAATTCATCTGTTGTCCCCAATACTACCAATTCTCCGCCATACATTAAACCAATTCTCGATGCCAAAACCAAGGCTTCTTGAATATCGTGTGTGACAAACACAACAGTTTTTCCTAACTCTTGCTGCAAACGCCGAAACTCTTGTTGCAGTTCTAACCGCGTAATCGGATCGAGTGCGCCAAAGGGTTCATCCATCAACAATACAGGTGGATCTGCTGCTAAAGCCCTGGCTACCCCGACTCTTTGTCTTTGTCCTCCCGAAAGTTCGTGCGGGTAACGCCCTGCAAATTGCGCTGGTTCTAAACCCACTAATTGCAACAACTCATAAACCCGCGTTTTTATTTGTTTCGATTGCCAACCTTCCAAAGCTGGGACTAAACCCACATTGCGTTCAACTGTAAAATGGGGAAATAAACCAATTTCTTGAATGACGTAACCAATTTTTCGCCGCAGTTTAATTTCATCCCATTGAGTTGTGGGAATACCATCAAATAAAACTTCGCCTTGTGTAGGTGTGAATAGGCGATTAATTAACTTCATTGTGGTGGTTTTGCCGCTACCACTGCGCCCAAGTAATACTAGTGCTTCTCCTTGGCGGATGTTGAAGTTGAGATTTGACACCAAGGGGCGATGATTGCGGCTAAAGGTGACATCGCGGAATTCAACGGCGGTTTGGTTATTTTGCGGCATTAGTAGCTTTTAGTGGACGCTAGCCTGTTATTGACTATATGTATTATGTGCTGATTTTGCTAGCGTGCTAACGTCCAATTTGTCAAACAACAGATTTAAGCCCCTTTATGCAGTTTTAGCATTTTCATCTGATGCTTGCTCTGCAACATTTTTCAAGCGGCTCGACCTGATTTTGCGAATGCGATCGCTATTGCGAACACCACCCGCCATCTCATATTCGCGGCTGTCTTTGCCGTACTTGATTGCAACCACCATCAGCATCTTCTCAGAAAGCTGACTCAAGTTTTTTTCCATCTCTTCAATTTCAGTTTTAGAAGAGTCAACCACAGACAGAGCAGTATTATAAACATCAAGTTTGTTACGTAACTGCTCAATTGACTCAATCAGTTTTTCCAGATTATAATTTTCGTCAAATTTGATGCTTGGAACAATCGATTTCAGTCCGGCGGATCTTAACTGAGCTTTTTCTAAAATGCGGGATGTACGTTTTTGACGAGACATAAAATTACTCCTTTAAGATGCTGCTAAAGCTAGCTTGGCTTAATTAAACTGCGTTTCGGTTCAGCAGAACTCGCAGTTTTTGCTTATAAAATTTTCAGGTTATATCAGTAATTTTTCGGTATCTAATTAATATAAAAAGGTAAAATTTAAACCACTCCCAACACGAGGAACACCGCTCCCGGCACGAGGAAGACCACTCCCAGCACGAGGAAGACCACTCCCAACACGAGGAAGACTGCTCCCAGCACGAGGAAGACCGCTCCCAGCACGAGGAAGACCACTCCCAGCACGAGGAAGACCACTTCCGGCACAAGGAAGACCGCTCCCGGCACGAGGAAGACCGCTCCCAGCACGAGGAAGACCGCTCCCAGCATGAGGAAGACCGCTCCCAGCACGAGGAAGACCGCTCCCAACACGAGGAACACCGCTTCAGTTTGTTGGAGAGTACGTACATGCAAAGCAAAGCGTCTAATGGATGCCTCAAAAATTTGCTTAACTGTCTTAACTGTCCTTGCGTCTTTAATGGCGAGTCCTAGATAATACAAGCACGGTTTTCAAAAAAGCTGTAAATCCTGAGTTAATCGATATATATAAAAAAAGGCAGAAAAATGGATCTTGATAATTTAGCTCAAATTTCTAAACGAGATTTGGAAATCATTCAACTACATCAGTTTCAACAACCCATCTACTGTTGTAATGTCACTGCAATTGCTTATGCCTTTACCGCATTGGGATATCTGACCACTGTTGATGAGATTTTTTATGCTACCCAACTGCCGATCGCATCGGTTTTAGATGATGGCATGACGTTAGCAGAAACCTACGATACTTGTCGAACTTACCTTGAAAAAAAAGAAATACCTGTGTCCATTCGGGTAGAGCATTTTGATAAACCGAGTATGACCCTCGAAGCATTCACCCGTGAAGTTGAAGCTGCCGTTTGTGATGAAACTGATGTCCACATTCTTAACTTCAATACCCGTATTGCCCATGAAAATCCCAGTTTAGAAGGTGGTCACTTTTCCTTATTGGCAGACTATGACCCGAAAACTCAAGAAATAACCATCGCAGATACAAATCCTAAACGGTATACCCGGTTTTGGAAATGCCCAATTCAACGTATATATGCCGCTTGCGTAGATAAAGATTCCTCATCGAATCGCTCTCGTGGCATGATCGTGCTTCGCAGGCTGGAGAAAGCCAATCTAGCAGCTAACGGAGTGGTTCATCCATCAGAAATCGCCTTGAACGCTCTCCATTCTGAATAATTAGTTAGAATCACAGCCAACCATTCTTAAAACTTCTGAAAGATCGAATTTGATTTTTTGTGAAACCGCTTCAGAATAAATCATCACAAAGACGCGATAAATCGCCGTCTCTACAATCAGTCTTTTGTAGAGACGGCGATTCATCGCGTCTCTTGTCTTAATTCACGTCACGTTAAAACATCAAGACTCCATCTCCGCCAATTCTAACCAGCGTTCAGTTGCCACATCGATCGCGTGCTTGAGCTTTTCCACATGATCATACAGTTTCTGCACTTGGCTATAATTCCCCGGTGAGACATTTGCTAGTGTTTTCTCGGTTTCTTCTTTCTCAGCCTCTAACTCGGCAATTTTCCCTTCCAATTGCTCAAATTCTTTTTTCTCCCAATTGGATAATCTCCGCCGCTTGGTATTCTCTCCATCCTTGGGTGAAGCCGCACCATTATTTTGAACTTCGACATTTTTCGGCTTCTCCTTAGCGTTAGCAGCTTGTTGCTGTGCCTCTTCAGCCTTCTTATAGTCCAGATAAATCGAGTAATTACCTGGATATTGCCGGAGATTACCGCCTTCCTCAAAGGAAAATACTGTGTCGATGGTGCGATCGAGAAAATAGCGATCGTGAGAAACTACAATTACGCACCCGACAAAATCCTCTAAATAATCTTCTAGTACTGCCAACGTCTGAACATCTAAATCATTTGTCGGTTCATCTAAAATTAAGACATTAGGCGCACTCATCAAAACCCGCAAGAGAAATAAACGGCGTTTTTCACCACCTGAAAGTTTATTAATTGGGGCATACTGTTGATTACCAGGAAACAAAAACCGCTCTAACATTTGCGAAGCAGTAATTTGAGTCCCATCGGTAATTTTGATAAATTCACCTTCTTCTTTGATGTAGTCAATCACGCGCTGATTTTCGTTTAAGGCTGTGAGCAATTCTTCAGAATGCTGGTCAAAATAACCGATGTGAATTGTAGTCCCAATTTCTGCAACACCTGAATCTGGCTGAATTTGACCAGTAATAATATCCATTAAAGTGGATTTACCAGCACCATTAGCGCCGATAATACCGATGCGGTCTTCTGGGCTAAATTCGTAGGTGAAATTATTAATCAAGGTGCGCCCATTGTATGCTTTGGAAACGTTATTTAATTCAATAACCTTTTTGCCAATGCGACGACCAACTGTCGAAATATCAACTTTACCCTGAACTTCTTTAAATTCAGTATCCCGCAGAGCATGAGCGCGATCAATTCTAGCTTTTTGCTTAGTACTTCTAGCTTTCGGCCCTTTTTTGAGCCATTCTAACTCGCGTCGCAATAAGCCTTGATGTTTCCGTTGACTACTGACGGCAGATTCTTCAGCTAAAGCTTTCTTTTCGAGGTAATATGAGTAGTTACCTGAATAGGTGTAAATGTCGCCTCGGTCAATTTCCACGATCCGATTGGTGACACGATCTAGAAAATAGCGATCGTGGGTGATTAGAAAAAGTGCGCCGCGATAGCGATTTAAATAACTTTGTAACCATTCTACCGAAAGAGCATCCAAATGGTTTGTTGGCTCATCCATGAGCAAAACATCAGGTTCTGCTAGCAATGCTGATGCTAAAGCAATGCGCTTGCGATAGCCTCCAGATAAAGTGCCTATCTTGGCATCAAAGTCAGAAATTCCTAATTTTGTGAGGATGATTTTAGCATTCGTTTCTAGTTCCCAAGCATCATTTGTATCCATCTTTTGCATCACCGCAGAAAGGCGAGACATCAGTTGGTTATCATCTGGATAGTGAGCTAATTTATCTGATAGTTCTTCATACTCACGCACCAAAGCTGTATGTTCGCCACTGTCTGCAAAAACTTGCTCTAAAACTGTATGATTTTCATCTAAATCTGGCTGCTGGGGTAAGTAGATGATTTTAGAACCGGAGTTAATTATAATTTGACCGCTATCAATGGATTCTAACCCGGCAATCATTTTTAATAGGGTTGATTTCCCTGAACCGTTAGTACCAATTAAGCCAACTTTATCGGTAGCATCAAGGCTAAAACTGGCATCTTTTAAAACTTCTTTGATGCCAAAGTCTTTTTTAACCGACTGGAGTGTAATAATACTCATAAAATCTAGTAATTTTTCATTGATCGTTAGTTAGTAGGTAAAGCACATACCTTACCTACATTTGCCGAATTCTATACAAATAAATCCAAGGGTAGATGTCCATACATTTCGTTGATTCCGTCTTCGTGGTAAGACTGACAAGATACTAATACTCCACGATGATGTCCAGCATAAGAATCAAGATAGCACAAGCCATTTTTACCATTTAATTTGATATAAACTGGCCCTTCAGGTGTCAGCAAATTGTTTGGTGGTTCATAACCCAAAGCCAAAGAATAGGTCTTCATAGCCAGTATTCCTTCTTCTGCTGTATCGGCACAAATTCCTAAAATTTGATAATCAGCAAGTTTAGTTACCAAAATTAGGGCATCACGAATTACTTCTTTTTCTGATGGCTTGAGAATAGGCGCAATGTCTAGACAGTTAAATTTATTCAGTAATTTTTTCGCTTCTTCGGCGGTGAGATTGTGAGGATTGGAGGTTGACATAAACTTTGATTGATGAGCTTGTTGGTTTTTCTGTTGTGTTTGAGTTGGGACTAGCCCAACTTATACTATTTTGGATTTTAGATTTGAGATTGCAAATCGTCCAAGTATTGCAGAATTTGTCTGAAAGTCAGAGCAAATTCCATAATAGAGAGCTTGTTATCTAATGCCAACTCCTTACGGTTGATTTGGGACATTTCCCAGGTTGAATATGAAGGGTACACCGCTTTTTGAGTCTCCACCCATAACGAGGACTTTGGGCATTTGAGCGCCGCCACTTCTCCAAGCTTCAATTGCTTCTTTTTGTAAAACTAACTGTCCTCCTTGCGCTTTGAGTGTCTCTGCTAAAAGTCTTTGAGCTTCTGCCCTACCTTTGGCGCGATTCACATCTGCTTGTGCTTCTTGTTCTGCTTCCCGCGCTACATAAACGGCTCTTTGCGCCCGTTGTTCAGCAATTTGTTTTTCTTCCACTGCTCTGGCAAATTCTGGCGAGAATGCTAAATCAACTACGCTAGTGTCTAACACAATTATCCCATATTTGTCTAAGCGATCGCCTAGCGCTTCATCAAAGTCTTCTTTCAACTCACTTCTTTTGGTAATTGCTTCTTCTACTGTTCTTCTAGCGGCTGCAATTTTAAATGCTTCTTGTGTCTGAGGTGCAATGATTTTTGATACTATATTTGCTAATGTCCCTTGTTTTCTTCTAACTTCAACTACCTTGATAGGATCGAGACGAAAGTTGATCGCAAATCTCGCAGATAAATTTTGCAAATCCTTAGTAGAACTCTCGGCTGGCACTTCAAATTTTTGAACAGTCAAATCATACACATCTATCACTGAGATAAAAGGCGGTTTTGCATGAATCCCTTCCAATAATGCCCCATCTCTCGCTTTACCCAAAATGCTGATCACTCCTGCTTGTCCTGGGTTAATAATGATAAAGGAATTTAGTCCCAGAACCACTAGTGTTGCTAACACAATTCCTAAAACTGTGCTTTGCCAATTTCCAAATTGCTGATTTTTCAAATTCTTCTCTCCAATATGAATTTGTCATTTGTCATTTGTCGTTTGTCATGAAGAGTTATTATTTTTCTCCTTGTCTTTTTTTTCTAGTCCCCAGTCCCCAATCCCCAATCCCTAGTGCTAAGTCAGAAGTTTTACTTTAGCTTGGGTAAACTCAGTTACTAGTTTAAGCTTCTCATTAGTCTGTGTGAATCAACCCTTTAATTTGAAGAATGCGGCACTGGCGGTTTCAGATAACTCCAAAAATAAATTATCCAATTTTTAGAATCACAACGACTTTCCCTCCCCCTGCTCCCTGCCCCCTGCCTTATTAGAGCGGTTTCTGGATGGAGGAGCGAATGATATTATCCAAGTTTCCACAACTGTTTTAGTTTATTGTTGAAAACATCAGGGATATGCAAAACACAGATATAGTTGTTATTGGTAGCGGTATTGGCGGTTTGAGTTGTGCTGCTCTTTTGGCACGGTATGGCTTTGATGTGATAGTCTGCGAAAGCCACTCCATTGCTGGGGGCGCTGCTCATGGTTTTGAGCGTAATGGTTTCAAGTTCGACTCAGGCCCGTCTCTCTATTCTGGACTATCTTACAGCCCCTCTGCTAACCCTTTGCGACAAGTGTTAGATGCAATTGGTTCTGAATTGCCATGCGTCACCTACGATACTTGGGGTTGTTGTCTACCAGAAGGTGATTTTGATACGGCAGTTGGTGCAGAGCAATTTTGTGAAGTGCTGATGAAATTCTGTGGTGATGATGCTGTTGCTGAATGGCAAGAACTCCAGCGCGTTATGGAACCATTTGCTAGGGCTGCAACTTCCATACCACCGGCCGCATTACGCTTTGATTTTGGTGCAGCTAGAACTGTGGGCCCCTTTGTGCCATCTCTGACAAAAAATGTGGCGAATATAATCAAGCTGACAGGCCCCTTCAGCCGGATTATGGATGGGGTTGTTAAAGACTCGTTCACTCGAAACTGGCTGAATTTGCTGTGTTTTCTCCTTTCTGGATTGCCCGCCGATGGCACTAGCGGCGCAGAGGTAGCATTTATGTTTGCAGACTGGTATCGCCCAGACGCAGTTCTTGAATATCCAATTGGTGGTAGTGGTGCTTTAGTTGACAGCCTTGTACAAGGGTTAGAGCGTCACGGTGGGAAGCTGATGCTAGGCGCTCATGTGGAAGAAGTGCTTGTAGAAGGTAATCGTGCTGTGGGTGTGCGTCTGCGCGATCGCTCCGAAATTCGTGCAAAACGAGCAGTGATTTCTAATGCCTCGGTTTGGGACACGCTGAAGTTACTACCAGAAAAGGCAATACCCAAACAGTACCGCAGCAAACGACAAGCAACACCTGAATGTGATAGCTTTATGCACCTGCATTTAGGGATTGATGCTCAAGGATTACAGTCAAATTTGCGGTGTCATTACATCGTAGTCAATAACTGGGAATTGGGCGTAACAGCACCTCAAAATGTAGTGGTGATTTCCATCCCTTCAGTTCTCGATCCATCTTTAGCGCCAGCAGGTAAACACGTGATTCATGTCTATACACCTGGTAATGAGCCATACTCTATCTGGCAGGGAATGGATAGAAGGAGTCAAGAATATGCCGAACAAAAGCGATCGCGTGCAGAAGTAATGTGGCAAGCTTTAGAGCGGATAATTCCAGATATTCGCTTTCGTTGCGAAGTCACACTTGTTGGTACACCTCTAACTCACGAGCGTTATCTCCGTCGCCACCAAGGTTCTTATGGCCCGGCAATTCAGGCTGGAAGTGGGATGTTTCCTGGCCCCAGCACACCCCTATCAGGATTGATGTGCTGTGGCGACTCAACATTTCCCGGCATTGGTTTACCAGCAGTCGCCGCTAGTGGGCTGATTGCTGCCAATACCCTTGCACCAGTTAATAAGCATTTAGCTATGCTTCAGGATATCAAGTGTATTTAATTTTATAAAATCTAGTTGCCAAGAGAGCCGCACCCACTGCCAAAACTGCTAGTACACTATCAGGTTCGGGTACGGCAGCAACTTGAGCATCAATTCGTGCAGTTCCAGCAAATAAACCTGTCAATTCAGGGTTCCCTAGTATTTTTGCAAACTCTGGAGAAACCAGCAATTTAACATCAGGGATGGTTAAATTTTGACCATTAAATACCGCAGGTTCTGGAATACTCAAATCAAACAAAATCGTATCTAAAGAAAAAGTGTCTCTTAAAACAAATCCGCTAGCATCTTGAACGGTACGTCCTGGAGCAAAACCAATTGAAAAGTCACCAACAGTAATTTGATTATTAAAGGTAACAGTACCAGTATGTTCGATTGTCCCTGAGAGCGGAGTAAAACCGCCCTCGTCGCTAAACGTAAAGTTAGTAGCTGAATCAATGTCAAAGCCAACTAAATAATTGCTGGGAATTGGTGCAACTGTATTATTGTTGCCTGTCAAGGTTAGCCCAATACTTTTAAGAATATCTTCATGATCGCGATCGATGCTGGTGACTCCTGAGATCACTTTAAAAGTTGCAGCTTCTACCTGCATTGGTGCAATTGATATAAAAGCTGCGGTAGTACAACCAACAATCCCTGCAAACTGAGAAAAACGCATATATATCCCTGATGATCTTTGTAGTTTATTTTATCGAAAAATTATCTTATTTAATCTAAAAACTGAAGCATTACTGTTAAAAAAGTACACTCAAAACATAAAAACATAGTTTTTGAAAGTTTATATCAAGTCACGATCAAGTTAATAGGTACATTTAAGTTTTATAGTTAAAAATACAAATTTAATTAGATGGGTAAAAATAAAAATCACTGCTCATGATATGTCAGAAAGTATGAGGCATAAGCTATTAGATATAAAACACGAGAAAAATATAGTTACGTTTAATTATGTCCAATGAATTCCAAAACCTCGTTTCCAGCCTCGGCTGGAAATGCTACTCATTGAAGTTCTGCCGCAAGTCTTGAAGCGGAGCATCACATTAAGCATTCTCAATCGGAGACTAAGAACGAGATAATTTTGTATAGCTTTCATGTTAATTTGAAACCAATAAACTCAGTGGCTCTTGCAAAACAGATAGTTTAATTTATTTTTACCGACCTACTTATTGCTTCACAAGCTTGTTCTAATCCACCAGCTTATTTTCTCTAAATTAGAATCTACTTCCTGCCAACAGTTTGCTGATGAGTCTGCTTCTCTTGTTACTGTAAATATTTTATCTATAACGTCAAAGTTTTTTTGAATTACCTGCTTATCTAATTTAGGAATATCTAATTTAAGATATTTCAGACGGTTGGGTAGCTCTACCTTCTCTTTTGCTGGCAAGTTAGTAATCTGTTCAACTTGTTCTAGAATTTTGTCTATTGATACAATTACTTCTTCAAGACTCGGCTTTTTAGTTTGTAATTGTAAATCTTTTTCTTCAAAGTTTTCTTCTTGATTACCTAACTTCACTATTACTATTTTCACAAAGAAAATATTGTAATCAACTCCACTAACTTCCCCTACTTGATTATGATATTTTCCAATTTTATTAATAAGTACTATGTCACCTTTCTCAATTTTGTCTTTCATAATTACTACAGCCTATAAATTAAATTGCTAAATAATCTCCTCTACAGAAAATACTACTCTAAAGCCACAAACTCTTAGCCCACCGTCTGACTCATTCCAGCTACGGCTGGCGCTGCGACACAGTTCGGCATTGAAACTCCAAGAACCACCACGTAGCACCCGGCGATTAATATCACCGCCAACTTCCCAGGCTGTTCCATCTGAGGGTGCATCGCTGTAATTGTTGTGCCACGAATCAGCGCACCATTCCCAAACTAGCCCGTGCATATCGTATAATCCAAAGGCGTTGGCGACTTCAAAACTACCGACGTTAGTTGTTTCTCTACGAAATTTGCTTGTTGTTTCGATAGTGCAACTGACTAACTCAGAGGTAATGGTTTCGCCAAAGTGGAAGGATGTTGTAGTTCCAGCCCGACAAGCATATTCCCATTCAGCCTCACTCGGTAAACGATAGTCGCGTCCAGTTCTTTCTGATAGTCTGAGACAGAATTCTACAGCCTCATACCAAGATACATTTTCTACTGGTCTATCTAAACCTTTAAATTTCGACGGATTGGGATTTAAAGCTTGTTTGACTTTGGGTAAAGCTGCAACTACTCTCCACTGTGCTTGAGTTACGGGAAATTTCCCCATAAAAAACGGTTTGACGGTAACTTTATGTCGAGGACGTTCATCAGCATCTCCTTCACATTCCGGTGAACCCATCATGTAAGTACCGCCAGGAATCGATACCATTTCTAAGGTGACAGATTTACCCAATTCTTCGGCAAAGAAGTTGGCATTACCACTCATGCGGTTTACTTCTCTACCACCTGTGTCTACTGTCACTACGTCAAATTCAAAGGTTTCTAAGGGAGGTAATGGTACTATTACTTTCTGTGGTAACGGCGGTAATATAGGTTGAGACATTGAAACAATTTTCAGGGCAACAGGTTCAATGTTCGATGTTGCAAAATTCAAATCGTTGATAACTTCTACTGCTGTTTGATATCTTTCACTCGGTAGATGTTTTAATAATTTTTCTAAAATTCTTCCTAAGTCGTCGCTAATATTAATACCTTTTTCTTGTAATCGTTCGCGCCACAACCATTTAGCATTCATGGCATCATAAATAGGGTCATTAACCTGTCCAGAAGCATCCTGCAAAGGCAAACATCTAGTTAAAAGACGCACACAAGTTACACCCAAAGCATACAAATCACTACCGTGACAAGCAAACCCAGCCATTTGTTCAGTTGGGGCATAACCAAGGGTATAAATTACTGTAGCCTGTCTTCCTAAACTGGTTTGTGTTACTTGTTTAGCACCGCCAAAGTCAATTAATACAGGTTTTTTATCACTTGCACGGCGGATAATATTTTCTGGTTTGATATCCCGATGAATGACGTTATGGGTATGAATAAATTCCAGTACTGGCAATAAATCAGCTAAAAGTTCCCAAACCTGTTTTTCACCATAGATTTGCTGCTGAACTTCTTGTAAGAGAGTTTTTCCTTGAATGAATTCTTGGACAAGATACAAACTAGCACCTTGCTCAAAATAAGCTAGTAATCTAGGAATTTGGGTATGATTTTCTCCCAGTTCATACAACCGAAAAGCCTCTTCTTTAAAAAATTCTGCTGCTTTGGTGCGTTGTCCGGTTCCCTGAAATTGGGGGAAAAATTGCTTGATGACGCAAGGCGCGTTTAGTCTGTCTACATCTTCTGTAGCATAGGTTCTACTAAATCCACCTTCACCTAAGAGTCTTAATACGCGGTAACGGCTTCTTAGAAGTTTGCCAAAGCTGCTTTGTCCGCAACTCACGCAAAATCTATTGCTATCAGAGTTGAATGGATTTGAGCAATTGGGATTTTGGCAGATTTGCATAATGAGGGGGAAAGAGCATTTTCTCCAAAGTTAGCCCCAATATTATCTAATTGAAAACAGTTATGTAGAGAAGCGAACACGGAAGTTTATTCATGTGCTTAAACTTCTTTTAACACGAGAACAATAAGATGAATAAATTTTATATATTTATTTATGTTGGGACGTTTTTAACTATTGGTAAATACAAATACATAAGTATGAAGAATGTAGAGGTGTTTACATTACAACGTCTCTTTGAATATAGCTTTTTTTGCCATCCAAAAAAGTTCATGGAGAACCAAGTTATCCATAATTTTTATTATTAATTACAAGTTTTATTTTTAGCTTTTATTTTCTCCAGAAGCGCGAATTAATTCAGCTATAAATGCAACGATCGCAGATACTGAAATCAACATGACGCTCAAAGCGTTAATATCAGGCTTGACTCCTGTTCTAATCCGGCTAAAAATTTCCATTGGCAGGGTGTTAGAACCGCTACCGGCAGTAAAGCTGGAAATCAGAAAGTCGTCTAAGCTGAGGACAAAAGCCAAAAGACAACCAGCCAAAATACCAGGCATCAGTTGAGGTAATAATACTTGCATGAAAGCTTGGGTTGGTGTAGCGCCTAAATCTAGTGCTGCTTCTTCTAGGTGGGGATCTAAATTGGTAAGTCGGGAAGCAACTACAAGTCCGACATAAGCTAGACAAAACACGATATGCGCTGCAACTATCGTCCACAAACTTAGGGGTATGGCAAAGGCGGCTAAACAAACTAGGGTTGCCACTGCGATCGCAATATCGGGAATAATCAATGGTAAGTAAGCAACACCCCGATACAATTTCTTGCCAGGAAATTCGTAACGCGCTAACCCAACGGCCATCAAGGTTCCCAGCACGGCTGAAACCCCAACTGCACAACCAGCAACGATCATACTGTTTTGCAAGGCTGATAAAATGCGATCGTCGCTGAACAACTTGCGATACCAATCGAGAGTGAATCCTTGCCAAGTTGCGCTATAGGGCGACTGATTGAAGCTATAAAAGCTAAGTACCAGTATAGGCAGGTACATGAACACAAATATTACTAGTGAGAAAACCGCCTGCCATGAGACACGCGGTTTTTTGAGAGATGGAGAGATATTCACGTTTATATATATGATTTTTATTGATAGTAATACAAAATATCATATTTAATGTAATAAGTCAATGATTTAACTCTGTTTTCTCCCTTTGGACTACTAGGAATCTAACTCATGGAGGTAGAAAAATTAAATTCTCGTGACTTCCTATTGCCTTTAAATAAGGTTAATAGGAACAGAATTGATTGTTACCTTGAAAAACTTGGATAAAACTTCTAACAAAATTGCTGTTTTTGATTTCAAAATACCTAATTTATCAAAATTTGTCTTTTGGACGGCTACAGTTTATCTTTTAGAGTACGGAAAGCCGCCCAAAGAGTACCTACACCTTTTATTATTTAATTAATATTTGTAAATCCGATAGTTGATAACCTAAATTGGATATTTATCGCCTAATATGACTATTTAAAGTGCGTTTTGGCAATTTTATAAAGTTATTATTCATCAAAAAATCTATATTCAAAATTACACTAAACAACTAAAAATTAAGATATAGGAATGTATTTACCTCTTTAGGAGTGGGTAATTTCCGTACTAGGATAGACAAGGAATATAGAAGAAACAGCATAAGATTTGAAGGAAATTGTTAGTAAGTTTAGTATCTGAAGTTACTTTCTGATGCCAAGTGAATCAATTACAAGCACTACGACAACAGAAATAAAAAACTTCTAATTCTAGTTTTATTTTTTAGGAGGTTTGTGATGAGAATTGCTCAAGTAGCTCCATTATGGGAAAGAGTTCCACCTCCAGCTTATGGAGGTATAGAGTTAGTAGTGGGGTTACTGACCGATGAATTAGTCCGACGCGGACACGAAGTAACTCTATTTGCATCGGGAGATTCTATCAGTCTGGCAAAACTTGTATCAGTTCATCCCCGTGCCCTCAGACTCGATCGCACTATCAAAGATTTTGGCATTTACGAAATGCTGAATCTCGCTTCAGTGTATGAACGCGCAGAAGAATTTGATATTATTCACTCCCATATCGGGCATGGGGCACTGGCTTATACAAATCTCGTCACAACCCCTACGGTTCATACGTTGCACGGTATTTTCACGCCTGACAACGAAAAGATGTTTAGTTTTGGTAAAAAACAACCCTACGTCAGTATTTCTGATGCACAACGAGAACCAAGGTTAGGGTTGAACTATCTAGCAACGGTCTACAACGGAATTGATGTCAGCAGTTATAATTTTCACGCCCAACCAGAAGATCCGCCTTACTTAGCGTTTTTGGGTCGAATGTCTCCTGAAAAGGGAGCGCATTTAGCAATAGAAATTGCTAAACAAGCAGGTTGGTGTTTGAAAATGGCAGGTAAGGTAGATGTCGTTGATGTGGAATATTTTGAGAAGGAAATCAAACCGCACATTGACGGAGAGCAAATTCAGTACTTGGGTGAAGCTAATCATGCTCAAAAAAATGCTCTCATGGGAGGTGCAGTAGCAACTCTATTCCCCATCACTTGGCGGGAACCCTTTGGATTAGTGATGGTTGAGTCAATGGCTTCGGGTACGCCAGTGATTGCGATGAACTTGGGGTCTACTCAAGAGGTAATTTCCCACGGTAAGACGGGTTTCCTCTGCAATAATATTCAAGAGTCCATCAGTGCTATTGATCGGGTAATAAAGTTAGACCGTTATACTTGCCGTCAGTATGTCGAAAACAGTTTCAGCGTTGAGAAAATGACTGATGGCTATGAGGCAGTTTATCAAAAAATAATAGCAGAACGATTTTCTAAAAATGGGCATTCACGCAGTTTGATTGGTTTAGCTAGCGATCGCATTTAATTTGTGTGCCTAAGAATCGATCCCCCCTAACCCCCCTAAAAAAAAGGGGGAGCCTGAGTCAAAGTCCCCCTTTTTAAGGGGGATTTAGGGGGATTTTATTTTTTAGTAAAGGATGTTCAAGAAATAAATTATCCAAGAAAACGAACCACAGAGGCGCAGAGGGCACAGAGAGATGAAGAAGAGAGATGATTGTTGTATGAGATTTTTGAATGTTTTTTAATTTGGCAGTCCTTAAACAAAGACTGCTACCAAATCACGCGATCGCGCCATTTTTGCAATGTCTTCGCTTTAACCCCTGGAACTCTTTCTAAGTCTTGTAAAGATGTAAATTTTTGCTGTTGACGACTAAGAATTATCCGTTGTGCTAACTTCTTACCCACACCTGGGAGAGTTTCTAATTCTGCCAAACTTGCAGTGTTAATATTTATTTGTTTAATTGCTTGTACTTCACTTGATGAAGAACTTTTTATCTGGGGACAGCGTGTTTGTTCTAATTTAACTTTTTCTTGAATTGCTGGTGGTAAGCCGGGTTTAACTTTGGCATAAAGACGAGCAAATTCTCGCACATAATGAGCTGCAACTATGGGATTTTCAATTACTACAAGTGTCTCATCATTACCATTATTGGCAGCATCTGACCAATTATGAGAACCCGTAATTACTGTTTGGCTATCTATTACACCAAATTTGTGATGCAATAAATCGCCTTTAGGTAACACAGGTACGCCTACAGTAGTAATGGGATTTTGCCAAGGATGGTTATCAACTTCATATTTGCATTTATTACTGAGAGCAACTCCCATCATATCTAAGGCTTCACTGTAGGGGCGATATGCAAATTGTGGTTCAATTAAAGCGCGAATTTGCACATTTTGTTGATGGCGATTTTCTAAGATATTGGCAAGTCGCTGATCGGAAAAGACAAATAAGGCCATGTCAACAGATTTGGTTGCTGAATCTAAAGTTTTACCAATTAAGCCATTACTACTATTACTCCAGGGTTCAGTCGGAGAAGTAGGCGAAAATTGCACAGTAATTGTGGTTTGATTTAATGTAATTTTTTTAGGCGATCGCATCGGTTTTTGCAAGCCAAATCGACTATCTGGCTTACCTTCTGGCCCATCTCCCCACATAATATTAAACTCTTCTGTAAATAAAGATGCTAATTCTGGGCTGTCAATCTGCAATAAGTTATTGGCATTGCCTAAAGTATTGGAATTTGTAAAATCACCAGATGTATCACTTAAAGTAAAATTGGCCGAAGTGATAATTACAATGCGATTATCTACAATCACAAATTTGTGGTGCATCAAGCTGCTACCTGTTGAACCATCTGCTCGATCGTCTATCCAGGGAATTTTAGCATTCTGCAAAATTATTAAAGCATCTCTTTGATTGATTTCTGCTGGGCTGAGTTGATTATCTTGGTTAATATCGATAAATTTGCGAAATTCGTTGTAGCGTTCTTGTTCCCTTTTATCTAACTTACTTACTTCAGCAGATGTCAAACTACTCCAAGGTCTGCTGTAGATATTTTCTAAAATTATCCTGACTTTTACCCCAGCTTTTTGTCTATCAACCAGTGCTTGGGCAACTTTGGGTAAACGTAATTCTTGCACCGCCACATCGATCGTAGATTTAGCGTGCATAATAGCATTGACAATTTCTTTTTCTAAATCATCCCCGAAGCGAGTTTGCTGACGGTAAGCTTCTTTGTATTCTGAAGACTCAGAATGGTTAAAGTAAACTTGAACTAAAGGGTCTTGTGGTAAAGGTGCTGGACGCTGATTGAAAGACTGGACTCGTTGACAACCAGCGAGGGAGAATATTAGTAAAAAGATATATGAAAAATATCTTTGTCTAGAGATAAGTTGCACTGTAATCTGTTAAAAGTAGATTGGGAGTGGACAGATTTATCATTCCCAAAATTTTGTATTCTAAATTAATTAGAAAAATAACTTTCCAAACAAAGGGAAAAATCCACTCCTAAATGCAGAATTACAAAGATTTTTTTCAGGATTTATCCAGGTAAACTGCATCTTCTGAAAAGATCGCCAGCCTATTACCAAGTGTGTTCTCACCATTATCGGCTATATGCAAATTTATCTAGATTACAGCGCTACTACTCCCACTCGAAAAGAAGCGATCGCAGTTATACAAACAATCCTGACTCAACAGTGGGGCAATCCCTCCAGCTTACATGAGTGGGGACAACGGGCGGCAACGGTTGTAGAACAAGCCAGAGTTCAAGTTGCTGGTTTAATTAACGCTGCTAGTCCTGAATCGATCGTTTTTACCTCCGGCGGCACTGAAGCAGATAATTTAGCGATTATGGGTGTGGCTCGGTTGTATGCTGTTCCTCAACATCTAATTATTTCCAGCGTCGAGCATTCCGCAATTTCAGAAACAGTAAGGTTGCTAGAAATGTGGGGTTGGGAAGTTACGCGCTTGTCTGTAGATGTTAAAGGTAGAGTCAATCCCCTAGATTTAAAGGCGGCGTTGCGACATAACACAGTTTTAGTTTCCATAATTTACGGTCAAAGTGAAGTAGGGACTGTGCAACCGATCGCAGCATTGGGTAAAATTGTGCGATCGCATGGTGCTTTGTTCCATACAGATGCGGTTCAAGCTGCGGGACGTTTACCCATAGATGTGCAACAACTCCCAGTAGACTTACTTAGCCTTTCCAGTCATAAAATATATGGCCCCCAAGGTGTAGGGGCGCTGTATGTGCGTCCTGGTGTAGAATTGATGCCCTTATTGGGTGGCGGTGGGCAAGAAATGGGGCTGCGTTCTGGTACGCAAGCAGTACCAATAATTGCCGGGTTTGGTGTAGCAGCAGAATTAGCAGCGCAAGAATTGGCTACAGAAACACCACGATTAATTGAGTTACGCGATCGCGCCTTTGCCCAATTAGCTGAGATTCCTGGTTTAATTCCTACAGGGGACGGCTGCGATCGTTTACCTCACCATGTGAGTATGTGCTTAGAAAACGCCGACGGGAAAAAACTTAGCGGTAAAGCCTTGGTACGACAGCTAAATCTTGCTGGCATCGGCATCAGTGCTGGTGCTGCCTGTCACAGTGGTAAACTTAGCCCTAGCCCAATATTGTTAGCGATGGGCTATTCCGAAAAAGCCGCCTTGGGTGGAATTCGCATTACATTAGGGCGTGATACGACGGAAGCTGATATAGATTGGACGGTAATGGTATTGAAGCAAGTTTTGCAGAGGCTAACACCGGATTTATCTTTAGTTAAGCGTTGATCGCTCATACTAAAATTTAGATACAGCAGCATTTGTCGGAGTGTTTTCTATGTCCCTGCAAGAGCTTAAAGAGCAAGCCCGTCAAATGCCTTTTTAATTTTTTATAAAAAAGTTATGAAGCAAATGAAAAATTTACTTGTAAATAAGTACGAGATATCTACTAATGAAGAACTCAAAAAAGTTGCTTCTAAATATGACGCAGAAGTGCATACAAAACTTAGAATAGCAGATATTGAAAAAATTGAAAATTCCGGTCTAACTCGTGATGAGTATTCATACGCGCTCAAAGCTCATTTTGATTTCGTTGTTACTAGAGGAAGGCATTTATCTCCAGAGTTTGTAATAGAATTTGATGAAGCTTCTCATGGACAATATAAAACATCTATCAAAAACGATAAATTAAAAAATTCAATATGTAAAAAATTGGAAATACCTATATTTAGAATTAATACTAATTTCCTCAAAGAAGTTGGTGAATTACCAAAATTCAATAGGCGTTCAATTTTTACAGGAAAATTTGATTCACTAGTAAGCTGGCTTGTTGAAATTTGGTTTCTAGAAAAAGCTTTTTATGAAGCGCAAAATAATGGTTTAGTTCCATGTGATGAACCGTTTATCTGGTCTTCATTTATTGGTCAAGATCCTTTTGCACAGTCAAGACTATACTTACATGAACTGTATAAAGAAAAATTTTGCACAACCTACTTTCCCAGAATAATTAAAGGACACGATATTGATGAAGTTGCGTGGGCGACTTTGGCCATCTTACCACTTAACAATGGTAGACAGGACTTACGCAACTGGCACAGTGCGATCGCAATTTTATAGTATTTACGTACTATGTCAAAGTGGCGTACCTAGAGGACATTGCTGAAATTAATAACAGTAATTAGCTGTGTTAAGTATTTTTCAAATCATGAGAAAATGAGTTGAGTATTCAGAAAATAAATCTTGTAGTTTATGAGATTTACAAAACTTAACTATTGCCAGTACTTGTTAAGTAGTCAGATTAATTATACTCTGACAAATTTGGCAGAGCATTTAGAGCAGATTAGTCATGATAAAATTAACCGTTATCTTAAGAATGAAAAGTTAACACCACGTTTACTTTGGGATAATGTTAAAGATATCTTACAAGTGAGTGATAGCGCATATCTAGTTTTTGATGACACAGTACTTGATAAACGATACGCCACAGAAATAGAGACCAGTAAAAGGCAGTATAGTGGCAACCAACATGGTGTAATCCAAGGTATTGGGCTAATAAATTGTATATATGTCAATCATGAAATCGGAAAGTTTTGGATAGTTGATTATCGGATTTATGACCCAGATAGAGATGGAAAAACAAAGATAGATCATGTTACAGAGATGCTGCAAAACCTTATATATCATAAGGCTTTACCGTTCCAAGCTGTCTTAATGGATACTTGGTATGCAACAAATAAATTGATGTTATATATTGATGGATTAGGAAAATATTATTATTGTCCTCTGAAACGTAATAGACTTGTTGATGATACGGCAGGTCAAAAAAATTATCAAAGAATTGAATTGTTATCTTGGGATAGCCAGGAGTTAAAATCAGGTAAAATAATTAAAATAAAAAAGTTTCCCCAAGCTACAAAAGTGAATCTCTTCCGGGTAACTGTCTCGACCGACAGAACGGATTTTATCGCTACTAACGATTTATCTCAAGATTCTACGGACGTTGTACAAAAAGTGTGTAAGGTTCGATGGAAGGTTGAGGAGTTTCATAGAGAATTAAAACAAGTAACTGGTATTGAATCGTGTCAATGTCGCAAGGGACGTATTCAAAGAAACCATATTGCCTGTGCTATTTTAGTCTGGCTTCGACTCAAACATTTAGCTTATCAAAGCTACCAAACAATTTATCAAATTAAACATGGATTATTATCCAATTATTTAGTTCAGCAACTAAAACGCCCGAATGTTCCCATGTTTATTGTCTAGTTGTTTGGCGCTCGGTGCGGCGCAGCCGCACCGTCGTTTGTGACAGTTGCGTAAGTCCTGGTAGATATGTTTTTGGACTTGCTGAATGTAAATCAGTTAATTTTTCTGCTATTTCTGCATACGAGCTATGTGAAGAATTAGCAATATTAAATATTGTTGACGAAATTATTAAATATGAAAAGAGTGAATTTTTAGGGTTAACAAAGCAAGAAATAGAAAAAAAAGAGGAAGAATTTAGAAAAAAATATTTGATTCCAAAGTTTCTTGAATAAGAAAAAGATATCCCAAAACAGGATAAAATGAGAGGTACTCAAGTTTTAGAGCCACGTAAATCAATAAATGAGTCTATCTAACCCAGAGCCGAGTTCCCTCAAGACTTTAAAACGCAAGGCTACCAGCACAGTTGGTCGGGGAAAAGTAGTCAACCTCAACACCAACTTAAATTTTTCTGCATGGAATGATGAAAGCGTTGCTCTATATCTGGGTGATAGTCTCGAACATTACAACAATTGGGAGCAGCCTACAGTCATCGTTTCAGATGGAGCTTACGGTGTTCTTGGTTTTGAAGGAGACACTTCAGATCATATTGATTTACCTAATTGGTATGAACCTCATATTGCAGCATGGTCAAAAGCAGCCATACCATGCACAACACTCTGGTTTTGGAATTCAGAAATTGGCTGGGCTGTTGTGCATCCAATTTTAGAAAAGTACGGTTGGCGTTATGCTAATTGTAATATTTGGAACAAAGGAAAAGGTCATATAGCAGGAAATGTTAATACAGAGAAAATTCGTAGATTCCCTGTAGTTACAGAAGTGTGTGTTCAATATGTAAGAGAAGTTAAAGTCAACGAACTCACCTTAAAAGAATGGTTGCCAAAAGAGTGGAAACGTTCTGGATTACTACTACGACGGGCAAATGATGCTTGTGGTGTAGCTAATGCAGCAACTAGGAAGTATTTCGATCAAGGACACTTATGGTATTTCCCTCCTCCAGAGATGTTTGAGAGGTTAGTGAACTATGCAAATGAGCATGGTGATCCAGAAGGAAGACCTTATTTTTCTTTGGACGGAAATCAATCTTTAACAAGGCAAGAATGGAGTAAGATGCGCTCTAAATTTAGATGTCCTCATGGTTTTACAAATGTTTGGGATCGCCAAGCTTTACGGGGCGATGAAAGAGTTAAGATTCCTTCTGGAAAAGCACTACATCTTAATCAGAAGCCTCTTGATTTGATGAGTATTATTATTGAATCATCAAGTGATGAGAGCGATGTTATATGGGAACCTTTCGGAGGACTATTCAGTGCATCTCTAGCAGCACATAAACTGAGACGGAAAGCTTACTCTTGCGAAATTGATCCAGATTATTTTTACTATGGAGTTCAAAGATTTAATCAAGAAGTTCATCAATACTCTCTTCTCTAATCTCTAGATAATCTTGTAGATATTTTTTTATGCTGTCTTCTCGACGGCTTGATAGAAGCTTATTCCATTGACCAACTGTAATACCAGAAACTTCAATGTTATAGACACGCTGCTTAAATTTTTCAATACCTGGATGTACGATTCTGTCCATCTTTGCAAAATTAGTATCCAGTCTGTATCTATACTTTATTAAAAGTTCACGCAGAAGATGCTGATATTCTCTAGTTGGTTGATATATTTTT
Organism: Nostoc sp. ATCC 53789; assembly: GCF_009873495.1. Lineage (GTDB taxonomy): Bacteria > Cyanobacteriota > Cyanobacteriia > Cyanobacteriales > Nostocaceae > Nostoc > Nostoc muscorum_A. Next base: position 5,816,080 of record NZ_CP046703.1, read on the forward strand.
CCTTCGACCCCCCATGAATCAACTATTTTTTGAGCTTCTAACAACTCTGCAACAGAACCTTGAAATTTATAACCGCTAGTGTTTGTTTGCTGTAAATTTGCTGTTCTTTGAGTTGTATCTTCTGGCTCCAAAACCAGATAATCTGGCGGATTATGATAATGTGTATCTCTAGCTAATGCTACTGACAAACCAGAGACAACACATACATCAAGAATACGAGGTTTGCCGTAGATAATTTTTTCAGGCAACCATGCCAGCATCGCAACATAAGTCTGATCGTACTTAAAATGATTTTGGCTATCTTTAAAGCGTGCTGTTATTTCTGTTGCTAAGGGAAACCATGCTTTAATCTCTAATCCTGGTGTCGGTTGAACTCTTCCCACAAAAATAGTATCTGGAAAGCCCGGATCTTGCCTCTGCCACTTCCCAAACTCAGAAAATTCATTTTGTTTATTTAAAAATTCAACTGTGTTAAATTCGATTAAATTTCCGAGTAAGGGTGAAAGCTTTGAGATAACTTTAGCCAAGTTTACTGCTGCATCTACAGTTACAGGCTTAGATATATTTAAAACATCGAAAGTATGACCTGATAAGTTATCTAAATACTGAGATGCAAGCCTGATTACATCCTGTGTATTCATACCTCTTCCTCACAAGATGCTTCAGATATTCCTTGTTCAACTTTTCTGAGAAGATCGCAAGGATCTACACCGATTAAGCGAGTAACTAACAGAAACTCAATTACATCTAACCGCCGTTCACCGTTTTCATATTTGGCTACGAAAGATTGTGGCTTTTTCAAGGATTTAGCAAGCGTCTCTTGAGTCAGTTTTGCTTCCTTACGAGCCGCAATCATACAGCGACGGAATATTTCATAGTCCTGGCTGAAAACAAATTTCATTGTGCCTTGGCTTTAGCACTATGTATACATTGAACACAATAAACCCATTTTAGGATAATCCCAAAACAGGATATTAAAAGTTATCCCAGCTTCGGTATTGTTAAACGAGTTTTTCCCAAAAGGTAATATTTTGAGTCATAAAGGAGTTCAAGCATGACTTAATTTTTATGACTTTTGAGGCTTTTATTGAATGAATAAATTCATCATTGGGATTGGGATGTTCATTGGCTCTACGATTGGCAGCTATATCCCAGTCTTGTGGGGTGGAAGTTTGCTATCGTTCACCTCGATCTTCTTTAGCGTTATCGGTGGTATTGCAGGGATTTTGCTTGCGTATCGCGTATCAAAATATCTAGGTTTTATCTGATCGGCGCTCTATGCCATTGTCGCTGAAAGTTTTAAACGAGTCTTTTTCCAGTAGGTAAAATTTTGAGTGTGTCTTCTATGCGATCGCACTCTAAATTTGGAATGTAAAACAGCTTTGTGTTTACTCCCTCAATCATAGCCAATACTGGAACAATGGAAGTAATGCTAAAGCGACACAAAAAACTATGAGTGAACTTCCTAATACCCTTGAAGATGCGATCGCCCAATCTCGTACAGCCGTCCAAGCTGCCCTTGCAGATGGTTGTACTCGCATACAGGTTGAGTTCCTGTTTCCAGAACTCAAGTTTATGCCGGTGGCGGAACAATTTCTGCCACTGTTTACAGAATACGATTCCCGCTTGAAGATTTTCTTTGCTGACGCGGGGGCTGCGGCTTTAGCCCGTCGCAATTGGACAGATGCACCATTTCAAATTTTGGATATTGGTACGGGAAGGACTGCTTCCTTGCAAACAAAAATTCAGCCAGAGGATGAAATTTTCTTATTCATTGCCCCCACTTCCGTAGAAGTACCGCAGGTGGAAAAGCTATGTCAAGAAATAGGCGATCGCCCTGTAGTCTTTTTAAATCCCCGTTTAGAAGATTCTGGAACTGTGGGCATTGGTTATGCAGCAAGGCAAACTCGCCTGCGTTTCACTAATACCATTGAATCTTGTTATTACCTGCGCCCCATAGATGAGCAAAGCGCCCTATCTCGCTGCTATCCAGGACAGTGGGAAGTTTGGCTGGAAACCGATGGCGAATATCAAAGAATTGCTGAATTACCCACAAAACCATCGGGTGATGATTTGGATCAGATCCTTTTAAAAGGACAACCGCAAACAACAACGGACGCTGCACCTCCGAGAAAGCCCAATGTATTTAAGAGTTTGCAACGGTTCTTAAAGGCGTTGAGTAGTTAGGAGAAAGCAGAGGTAGTAGGAGGAAACTCGCTCATCTGCTGCCTCATTTTAAGTTTTTTATTTCTGAAACAGAAACTTGATGGATTTTGCCAAAGAGACGCGATTAATCGCGTCTCTACAACTTTTTTAATTCGCTTGCAACGGTGCATTCAAGACTTTCTCGATGCGATCGCGTGTTTCTAATAAATGCGCTTTGGTGTATTCATCCTCAGAATTAACTCCCTTGAGTTTCTCATCTAGTTGTTTGAGTTTATACCAAGCTAGAGTCCGAGCATCTTCTGGGACATATTCTTTTCGCAACACCATATTAGTCAAAATGTCCAGGTATTGGCGCTGCAAGCCTCGCCGTAAACTGGCAATCTTCATTGGTTTACCTTTTGGTTTGATTACTTCTGTCCAGATACCTGATTGCAAAGTGTCAAATAGTTCCGGTAGAGTCAGTGCATTTTCTGCCTTAGTTTTAAGTTCAATATCCTTGAGGCGAGAGAGGCGATCGCCTGAGAGTAAATCTCGCAATACAGAACCCTGCATGAGTAACACCAAGTCATGAATAGGAAAATCCAAACGACCAACTTGGGGAGAACTACCCCAATGTCGCCAACGGGAAGGTGCTAATTTATTCAGTAGTTCTGGTGAAAAGCTCAGAGCATCTTCTGCAAACAAATACTTTTGCAAGGTTTCTAAAGCTTGTCGTTGTTCTTTAACTGGTACTGGTTCAAATGGTAATCGCTTTTGCCCAACTCCAGAGGGGATTTCGCTAGGGTGAATGCGATAAAAAGACTGTCCGCCGATGTATTTAGTGGTGTAATATATTTGCTGAAAATAGTTACCCAATACTGTGCTAAAACGCTCGCTGACATCGCTGTAACTATCACCAGCTAATGGATAACGCTTATCGAGACGCTCCCACATCACCCGCGAATTATTTAACTGCCACTGAGAATAAAGCAGCACATTACCACTGTTATCCCAAGCATCAGCAGTTGGGTCAAGGTCATAGACATCTTCATCCGTAGAATAACTCAACTCTGGCTTATAGGATTGTTTGGCAATTTCCTCCAAAATTGGCTTTTCTGCTATGGGAGTTGATGTCTTAATTGGAATATAGCCGTACTTAATCGCCCATTCATCATAAGGCCCTACCATACTAGGAAAATAATCTCCCTGTTTTGTCCCTTGAGGGGCAATATTTGGGGGGATGTAGTCCATTACGGAAGTTGTCAGACCTTTATTTTTGGTAATTTCCGTATTATTCATCTCCTCTGGTGCTAGCAGAGTACTACCACGAAAGTTATGACGTAAACCAAGAGTATGTCCAACTTCGTGAGCGATGATTAAACGTAAATATTGATTGATATATTCTTTCACCTGCTCTGGAGTGGCCATGGTATCTGGCAATAGTGACATCGCCAGGGAACCAAGGGCAAACTGGTTAGCAGCTTCCATCCCGTAGCATAAATCGTACTCGCCTGCCATTTTAGATAAACGGTTCAACAACTCTTGTTGCCCTGGCATCTGCTTGGGTACAGCATTATTTTTGCCATCTAAACCATTGGCGCAAAGTAGACGATTTTGCATCAAAGCTGATAAGGTCGTCTGGCTTTGTGTTTGGCTGGGTTGGACAATTTTGCGATACTCATTCTTAAGCGCTCGGACAAAGCTGGCATCTACGAGAATGTCTGCATCTAAAATTTCTCCAGTCAAGGGATTAACGCGGGATGGCCCCATTGCAAAATAACCATCGACTGTGTTGATCCAGCGAATTGTGTTGTAACGAATATCTGCTGGGTCCCATGTTGCATCATCTGGCATCTGGCGGACTTCAATTGCATCCTTGAATCCCGCCTTGAGAAAAGCTTTGTTCCACATCAGGATACCTTCTTTCATCGCATCGCGGTACTCTAAGGGCACAGCGTTATCAATCCAGAAGACAATCGGTTTTTTGGGGCGAGAAATTAATGCTTTTGGGTCTTGTTTTTCTAAATCCCAGCGATTTATGTAACGGACAAAAGAATCGCCGCGATCGTCTTTGGATAAATCTTGGTAGGCGGTGATGAAATAGCCAATGCGATCGTCAGCAAGGCGCGGTCGATAATCTTTTTCAGGTAGCTGGGAGAGACTATAGTGGACGCGCAAGGTATAGCCACGGTTATCAGCTAACGAACCAAAATTTGGGGTTTCACTGTCAGGGGTACCGCCACCAGAGAAATTTAAAACTGACTCAATTTCTAAGTTTTGCGGAAAAGCTTTAGCAGTACCAAAATAGGACTGGTCTGTGGTTGCTGGGACTCCTAAACTTGCGGATAATCCACCTAAATCTGTCAGTAATAAATCGCCCAAATCGATGAGAAGAGTTTTGCGTTGGGGATGAATGCTTTTTATGGAAATGCTGTAGAGTACAGAATCACTAAAAGACCGAGCTAGCGATCGCACTTGAGGATCTCCCTCACGAGTGCGAAAATTGACATTGCGGATGACAAAGTTTAATTTATCATCTACCCGTTGGAAATAGAACAAAAAATCTTGTAGAGGCATACCACTGTAAATACCTCTTTCGCCAATGCCCGATTCTAGGGTTGCCGTAGCAAGGTAATTTTTATTGAGTTGCTCTGGCTTAATTTCTAAATAAATTTTATTCTTTTCTTTATTGCGATAAAGAGTGAACAGCCCCCCTGACTTTTGGGTGTCTTTCACTACTTCATCAAAAACCTCTAAATCATCCTTTGCTGCTGGTGTTTTGGCCGGCTTAGGCTTTTCTGCGGGTTTTGCAACTTGCAAAAATGGTTGCTGTCCTGCTTTTTTAGAATCTTTTACTACCCAAATAAACGGTTGAGGCTGTGCGTGTTTATTTTGATTAACCACCCAAACTTGCCCTGACGGTAGCCTCTGTTTCTGAGAAATATTGATATTATTTAGCGATAATGCTGAGATTTTAGTTGAAGAAGTTTCTGCCGTTAACAGATTATTGGCTGTAACTACGCCTTTTACAACCCCCACAGCCTTATGGTTCGCTGAAAAATCTGGATCAATTCCATTGACAAATGGTGATTTGGCGTTAGCTGTTGTTATTCCTAAAAATAAACCATGTAACAAAATCATATAAAAAGTTAATCTGTTGTTCATCGCATCAATCCCCCAATAACGATTCGGTAGTTAATTTTTAACTTTTGCAAAGTTATGTAGCTTGCTTTTTGCTAATTCTTTCAGCTGCTTTATATAAAGCAGTAAAGTTTAGACTTCAATTTTAGTTGCCATTTTTCCGCAATGTTCACGCTGTTGTACAGATGGATTTTTCCTAACAATTGCGTCTATTACGATGAGTAAGTATTATTTTTACATCAGACTAGTAAATATCTGGGGAAAAAAGTATAACAAATAAACCAAAATCGGAAAATTACTTGATTTTTGAAAGAATTTTTCCGATCACACTTATTTACATCAAGAGAAGAAGCTTGATGTGACTAAGGGTTAGCGAGAAGCCACCCTTCAAAAACGCCGTCAGTGTAGCCCATCATAGATATCGACAACGCATGATATTTTTCGTGTAGTATTTATTGATACTATTTATTTTTGGCAATGATAAGCAAAGTAACAAAGAAAAATTTTTAGTTCCAGATTATCAAAACAGTAATTTAAATGTAACAACGGACACAGAAATGTCAACATATTTATCTCAAGTTTGGCAACTGCTGAGAAATTATGTGAGGGATATAAGCTTACAAGAGATGCCAAAGACCACATCGGTGGAAACTAAAGTCGGTTTATCTCCAGGAAAAAGTATTAAAGTAAACAAAAGCGTTAAATTTGCTCAAGGTAATTTACAGGAAGATTCATGGTTTCAAAGACTGCAAGAAAGCTTAGAAAAATGGACAATATCAAATAGCAGTTTGACTTCTAAGATAGGCGATCGCATATCAGGCCCGCTACCATCAGAGTTATGCTTAAAAGTGTGCGACCGCCAGATGCATGAAGAGATTTATGATTTACTAGGCACTGGAGCGCTGAAATTAGAAATAGTCAACCAAATAATGGAATTGGTTGCAAATAGTCAAAAGATTGACCCAAAATTGCTGTTCTGGCGGCTAGAAGATTTTTATCGTCGCTGGTGTCAGGGAGAATTTATTGATGCTACACCAGATGATAACCTGCCTCAGAAAACAAAATTAAAGCTAGCAACTCAAAATATTGCGATCGGGCTGAGACAGGTAGACATCTATACAGGATTGAACGTACTGATTTTACTGTTAGAGTTACACCGCTACGCCCAAGAGCAAGATGAACTCAAAGAAAAAATTACCTTCTATCCATCAGCCCAACCAGATACAGACAATTTTTTCACATCCCAACTGCTGCGGATCATTAACTATAGCGATGCCCTAGACATTGGCAACTTTAGCAGTATAGTCGGGCAATTCCTCAAAGGTGGTAACTTTCGTAGTGCTTACTTGGGCGATGCCAACCTCACCGGGGCAGACTTTAGCGGTGCTGACCTCAGCCTTGCTTATCTCGGCGATGCCAACTTAACTGGCGTAAACTTCATAGGTGCTAACCTTAGCGGTGCCAACTTCGGCGATGCTAACCTCAGTGGGGCTAACCTCACTGGTGCTAACCTCACTGGTGCTGACCTCAGCAGCACTAACCTTAGTGGTGCTAACCTTAGCTGTGCCAACCTTAGCCGCGCTGACCTGAATCGCGCCGACCTTAGCAGTACCAACCTCAGCCGCGCCGACCTCAGCCGCGCCGACCTCAGCCGCGCCGACCTCAGCAGCACTAACCTGAATCGCGCCGACCTCAGCAACGCCATCCTTTTTGGTGCGAATTTAAGTGAAGCCAACCTCAACAACGTCAACCTTAACCATGCTGATCTTTGCCGCGCTGACCTCAGTGGTGCTGATTTGAGTCACGCCATCCTCAACGGTACTAACCTCAGCGACACAATTCTTTTCAGCACCAACCTTAGTGATGCCATCCTCATGGCTGCTGACCTTAGCTATGCCAAACTTAATGGTGCCAAACTAAACAATGCCAGACTTAACGGTGCAATGTTCTTAGGCGCAGACCTTAGCGGTGTAGACCTGAGTCGGGTAAGCCTCAACGAAGCCGACCTCAGTGGAGTAATTCTGAGCGAAGCCGACCTCAGTGGTGCCGATCTCACCGACGCGATCCTTTTCGGTACAGACTTCAGCTATGCCAACCTTAACAGCGCTAACCTCAGTGGCAGTAACCTGAGTGGTGCAATCCTCAATGGCGCGAATCTCAGCCACAGTAACCTAAGTTACGCCATTCTCAGTGGTGCAGACCTCAGCGATGCCAACATGGAAAAAATGACCTGGGGTAAAAAACAGCAATGGGAAGGTGTGCGGGGATTAAAGACAGCAGTTAATGTCCCGGAGGCATTGAAAGAAGAATTGGGGTTGAACTGAGGGAACGTGGTGATATCTTTATCCTTGATTTCTCACAAGTGAGAAATCCAGGAGTGTGGGAGGTTTCGGAGGTGTGGGAGGTGTGGGGGGTGTGGGAGGATGGGGAAGAAATCTTACCCCCCACACTCCTCTTCTCCCCACACTCCTCTTCTCCCCACACTCCCCTGCCTACAGTATCGTGAGAAATCCGGGTTTATTTATGTCCTTTGCGTCCTCAGCATCTCTGTTTTAAATTATTCAGATGCTACGGGATATTGATATTCAGGGGGCTATTATTCCGCTTGCTAGAGTGTAAGTCATTCACGTAGAATATAATGCCATTGTTGCGGCAGTTCTCATGACTTCATCTGCGTCGTTTGACACATTAGAGTCTTTACAGGCGGATATCGCTGAATTGGTCGTTCGTCTACCGACATTAAAAAATCGGCAATTTATTCAGCAAGCACTTGCTACTATTGTTCGTCTTGCTGATACCGAAATTGAGCGTCTCGATTGGAAAATATTGTCGGCTGCGTTAGCAGATATGGAACGCGGTTTCCAGCTTTTTTATGATTATCGACACGTTCGCAAAGTCACCATCTTCGGTTCTGCTCGTCTAGCGCCAGATACGCCAGAGTACCAAATGGCCCTTGAGTTTGCTCGCGCTGTTTCTCAATTAGGATTTATGGTGATGACCGGCGGTGGCGGTGGAATCATGCAGGCGGGTCACGAAGGTGCTGGGCGAGAAAATTCCTTTGGATTAAATATTCAATTACCCTTTGAACAAGAAGCAAACCCTTTTATAGAGGGCGATCCCAAGCTAATTATTTTCAAATATTTCTTTACTCGCAAGCTTTTTCTCCTCAAAGAAAGTGATGCTGTAGCCTTATTTCCGGGAGGCTTTGGCACTCAAGATGAAGCTTTTGAATGTATGACATTAAGCCAGAATGGTAAGTTTGGCCCAGTACCTCTAGTTTTAATTGACCACCCTGGTGGTGATTACTGGCGGTCTTGGAGCGAATATATTGATAAGCAATTAGTGCAAAATGGTCTTGTCAGTCCTGAAGACCCCAGCCTTTACACGGTGACAGACAACCTGGATGTGGCTTGTGACGCTATTACTCGTTTTTACCAGGTTTATCACTCCTGTAGATATGTAGGCGAGCAATTAGTCATCCGTCTGAAGACAGATATATCAGACTATCTTGTAGAGCAACTCAATGCTGATTTCAGTGACATTATTGTTAAAGGACGGATTGAAAAAAGTCAGGCATTACCTCAAGAAGCACAAGATGAAACGGTTGAACTACCCCGGCTCATTTTGTACTTCAATCAACGCGACTTGGGGCGTTTGTATCAGATGATTGCCACAATTAACCAAATGGGTAATGTTTCATCAGAAGATGCAGCACACCCAGAAAGAAAGTAGAGTTTAGGGGTGGATTTTTCCACCCATATCCCAATATTTTTGACAGGTTTATTGCCAGTTTAATATCTTTTAGATTGTTAAAGATTTGACTCTATGAAAGCGACATAATAACGCAGGCATCGCAACAAACTTCTAACCAATCTAATGTCCTTTTTTCAGTATTAAGTATCTATGCGTTCTTTGTGGTAGCCTACGGACAGTCACTTCACATCTGAGTAAGTTGGCGTAAATAATTGTCGTTGGGATAAGGCAATAGGTAGAAGGGTTTTTCTTTACATAGTTTGATTTTATTATACCAACTTACTTACGTTAAACAAAATAACTTTCACAACTCAGATAGGATTGCTATCTTCACAGTTTATCTCAGGCTAGATAAACGAAAAAAATGTCCGATGATTTTGATATCTTCAATAATTTAACTTAGCTGATATGTCTGCTTGAGGATGAATTTGAAAGAGGTATTGAAGAGGAATTTACAATGTATCTAAATAATTATCAAATTTTTAATAAAAAATGATGAAATATGAAGAGTCAACTCGCTTTGCCTCCTTTATACTGGCTTTCAAGAGACATGGCTCTCAGAGTCAGTCTTTTTTTGTAAAAAGTATAACGAAAATCATGTGATTCACCTTACTTTCAGATGTCTAATGCACTAGTTATTGTGACTCAATGCTGATCTGCATAAAAAAGCGTGTATATTAGCACAGGAAATAATATAGAACATCCTAAACACATATAGAGGAATAAAATATGCTGGAATTATTGGGTTCAGGTTTGGTGTCACTCTGGCTGGAAATGGCCGGGGTACAAATCAAACCTCTAGATGCCTTAGATGCTTTAACTTGGCAAAGTAGCCCTGGCTTAGTTCTTGCCCCCGATCCCAATCCAACTGGGGCAACTACGGTGCAAGAATATCTGAAAAAGCTGATTACATCAAAAGTGGTGGGGCAAAATCTGGCTGAGAGTCAGGGAATTTGGATGCAGTCAGGGCCAATGCTGATGGCAAATCACCAAGGTACGACACCTCTGCCTGCTGCCTCTTTAACCAAAATTGCCACTTCACTAGTTGCTTTGAAAACTTGGGGTCCAGATTACCAATTTGATACTTTGGTGAGTATCACTGGGCCAGTGGTAAATGGAGTTGTGCAGGGCGATTTAGTGATTACAGGCGGTGGCGATCCTTTGTTTGTTTGGGAAGAAGCGATCGCTCTTGGTAATACTCTTAATAAAATGGGTATTAAGCAGATAAAGGGAAATTTAATCATTAATGGCACTTTTGCCATGAATTTCCAACGGCAGCCGATGCTGGCGGGTATGATGCTCAAGCAAACGCTAAATCGTGCAACTTGGGGCCGCCCTGCTATTTACATTCACTCAATCATGGCTAAGGGAACGCCCAAGCCTCAAGTTGTCATTTCGGGTACGGTGAAAGTTGAGGCACAACCAAACCCCCAACAAACTTTGTTACTGCGTCATCGCTCGTTACCCTTGAAGCAACTAATCAAGGAAATGAATGTTTACAGTAACAACGATATGGCAGAAATGCTAGCAGATTCAGTGGGAGGAGCAGCTGTAGTCCAATCCACTGCTGCTAACCTTGCGAGAGTGCCACAAGTGGAAATTCAGTTAATTAATGGTTCTGGACTAGGCCCCGAAAATCGCATTTCCCCCAGGGCTGCCTGTGCGATGTTTATGGCTATTCAAAGTGAGGCATCTGCCCATCAGCTAAATCTGGCTGACTTGTTCCCGATGTCTGGGTTTGATCACCGAGGAACACTACACTCCCGACACATTCCTCTGTCTACTGTAATCAAAACTGGCACTCTCAGAGATGTGAGCGCTTTAGCAGGAGTTATGCCCACACGCGATCGCGGTTTGGTTTGGTTTGCTATTATCAACCGTGGGACAAATGTTTGGGGTTTACGGACTGGACAAGACCAACTACTACAAAGTGTTGTAAAACAGTTACAACTACCTCAAACCGTTCCTACTGCCCTCACTCCCCACTCAGCAATCAACTCTTTACCCCAGCTAGGTGCAATCAGTCGGAATGAAATTTTATTCAAAAGTTAGTCGATCCAATTTTGGATTTTAGATTTTGGATTTTAGATTGATTCTACGAATAGATTCACTGACTCTGTAAAATAAAGAAATAATTGGTAACTACCTTGAAAGCTGTAGTATTGTTGGCAACCCAAAAGTTTTATTGATGGGTAAAAACCGAACTTGTAAAGGGGAAATGTCCATAATAGCTTTTGGGTTAAATTTTCTATTAACTTGATTACAGGTAGCTTGCAAAATACACCACAGTATTGGTACAAGCAGGCGAAACCTGAAGTAAAAATAACTGTAAATAGATTTTGTCACGACTAAGCAACAATTAGGCTTATAAATTAGGTTGTGATTATGCGATTTCTCAAATTACCCAGATCCATCCGTCAACTCAGTAGTTATGTTTTAGCGATCGCGCTCGGAGTTGTGCTAACGGTTAGCACATTGCAGGTGTTGCCCTCCCAAGCCGAACCCGCACCCCCAATAACAGATGGAGATACTTCACAACTGATTGCCCAACGACAATCACCAGCCACAGGTGCGATCGGTAGTAGTAGCTTTGTCACCGCAGCAGTGAATCGTGTCGGTTCAGCAGTTGTTCGCATTGATACTGAGCGAACAATTACTCGTCGCGTTGATCCATTTATGGAAGACCCATTTTTCCGTCGGTTTTTTGGTGACGGTTTCTCTCAACAAATGCCGCCTTCTGAGCAGTTACGCGGTTTAGGCTCAGGTTTCATTATTGACAAGAGCGGCTTAGTTATGACTAACGCTCATGTGGTCGATAAGGCTGACAAGGTAACAGTCCGACTCAAAGATGGCCGCACCTTTGAAGGGAAAGTTCAAGGCATTGATGAAGTTACAGATTTGGCAGTAGTCAAGATTAACGCTGGTAACGATTTACCAGTCGCACCCTTGGGTTCTTCCACTAATGTCCAAGTCGGAGATTGGGCGATCGCAGTTGGTAATCCTTTAGGATTTGATAACACCGTTACTTTGGGAATTGTCAGTACGCTCAAACGTTCCAGTGCCCAAGTTGGCATTAGCGACAAACGCTTAGACTTCATTCAAACTGATGCCGCTATTAACCCAGGTAACTCTGGCGGGCCGCTATTAAATGGCCAAGGTGAAGTAATTGGCATTAACACAGCAATTCGTCCCGACGCGATGGGTATTGGGTTTGCCATTCCTATTGATAAAGCGAAAGCGATCGCAGCGCAACTGCAACGTGATGGCAAAGTTGCTCACCCCTATTTAGGTGTGCAAATGCTAACTTTAACACCCGATCTTGCCAAGCAAAATAACACCGATCCCAACTCTCCGATTCAAATACCAGAAATTAATGGTGTTTTTGTAATGCGAGTAGTTCCCAATTCTCCAGCTGCATCTGCCGGTATCCGGCGCGGGGATGTAATTCTGCAAGTTGATGGTAAAGCTATTACCAGCGCTGAACAATTGCAGAACGTTGTGGAAGACAGTCGTCTTGGTCAAGTATTACAGGTGAAAGTGCAACGGGGCAATCAGACACAGCAGCTTTCAATCCGTACAGCCGAGTTGCAAAATGCTTCGTAGGAGCAATAGTTAAAAGGGCGGTTATAAACTGCGTCTACACAAACAAAACCCACCTCCGTGGGTTTCAAAGCCTTAATTTTTTCTTAGTCCGCGGAGGCGGACTTTGCCTGTGTAGCCAAGCCATTGCGTTGGGCGGCTCTGCCGACTTGTTCGCGCAGCGTCTCCGACAGGAGAAGCAAGTGGCGCGCGAATTCCATTCGCTTAAAGCTTACCAACAGCTAAAACTAGACCTTCATGGGCTAATACTGCTTCAGGAAAGGCAGATTTAATATCGACTTGAACCCTATCAAGAAAATCATCATGGTCATCTGGGTGATGATGAGAAATAGCTAGCCGTTGCACACCAGCATTCAAAGCTGCATTCACCGCAGCTTGCCAGAGTAAATCAGCAGAGTCATGGTTGTGAGACGTAGGGGGAGTGTAAGTGGCATTGGCAATCAGCAAATCAACGCCTTTAATAAACTCTAAAATCCGCTCTCGCTCTACTTGATCGGCATTTTGGTGCAAATCCGTGACGTAGGCAACACTATAATCTTGCCAACTAACTCGGTAGCCAACTGAGCGCTGAGTTTGATTGATTAATGCGGTTGTAATGATGACATCATCTAGCTTTACATCACTGTCTGGAATGAGATTGTAAAACTGCAATTCCGACTGCATTACCTGTAAAGGATAAGGAAAGTGGGGCTGGAGCATCTGATCGTACAGACATTGTTTGATTGATGCACTATTTGAGGCAGCTGTGCCGTAGATATGAAAGCAATTTTCTCCAATAAATGCAGGAGCAAAAAAGGGAAACCCTTGAATTCGGTTTGATTGGCAGTTGGTAAAAAATAAATGGGCTTGTATTGGCTGTTGTAGTTCTTGCCAAGTTTTACCCAATATGCGTAAACCAGTGCCACCATCAAAAATCAAGCGTTTTCCACCTACAGCCATTTCTACACAAGCAGTATTACCACCATAGCGGTTGGTGCTGGTGTCTGGGGTAGGAATCAAACCCCGTACACCCCAAAATTGCACAATAAACTCACCTGCTGGTCTACTTGGCAGGGTAGCAGACTTTTCAGGTATGTAGCTCTGGGAATCCGACAACTCAAAATTTGACATTTTCCTTCAAATTAGACCTTAACGAGCAGGTCATCGTAGCGCCGAACTTCCAACAGCCTGTTTTTTTCGTCCACAATGACTACCGTAGGAGAGTAATTTTTTAACTCTTCTGGAGTGAACTGCCCGTAAGTCATTATAATCAAGCGATCGCCAATAATGCCTAGACGTGCCGCACCCCCATTTAGCTCAATTACTCCTGAATGGGCTGGAGCCGGGATCGCATAAGTAATAAAACGCTGACCGTTGGCACTATTAACTACTTGCACTTGCTCATAAGGTAAGATCCCAGCTTTTTCCAAAAGGATTTCATCGATGCTGATACTACCCACGTAGTTGATATTCGCCCCCGTAAGGGTGCAATTATGAATTTTTGCCAAAAGGAGAGTACGCTGCATTTTGGTTTAGGATTTGGTGGCAGTTTCGTAACAAATGAAATTTATGAGTAGAGACGCGATTAATCGCGTCTGTAAAGGAGTTAGGATTGAGGAATAAAAATTTATAACTCTTAACTCCTAACTCCTAACTCTTCTATTATCCTCTATAAGCTTTGACGGATTTTTCTACTAAAGCTGCAACCTTGTCCACATCTTGCCAACCGAGAATTTCAGTCACCTTTTTTTCCAAATTTTTATAACTACGGAAAAATTCGGCAATTTCATCTAAGCGGTGTGGCGCTACGTCTTTCAGGGATTTTACCTGAGTGTAGCGGGGATCTTTGTCAGGAACACAAAGGATTTTTTCATCGCGATCACCACCGTCAATCATCTCCAAGAAGCCAATTGGTCGCGCAGCAATAATACAGCCTGGAAAGGTTGGCTCGTCAATTATGACCATACCATCCAGGGGATCGCCATCTTCAGCCAAAGTATTGGGCACAAAGCCGTAATCATAAGGATATTTTACCGAGGAATAAAGTACTCGGTCTAGAGCAAAAGCTTCTAGTTCCTTGTCGTATTCGTATTTATTTTTACTTCCGCCAGTAATTTCAATCAGAACGTTGATTAAACCGGGTTTCGGTTGGGCAGGAATACGAGATAAATCCACAAAAAAGTCCTCTGATAACAGTGAATCATGGGGGCACTCAGTCAGCTTCGCTCCCCGTGTAGAATTTTAGGGCAATATGGATCTCTGATGGGGAATTGGGAATTGGGAATTGGGAATGGGAAAGAGGACAAGGGGACAAGGAGAATTCGGGACAAGGGGAAAGACTTGTTGTAAGTTCTAAACTTTTGTCCCCTTGTCACCTTGTCCCCTTGTCCCTCTGCTCCCCTGCCTCCCTTGTCCTCCTCATCTAACCACTCCTCTGAAAAATGGAAAAAGCGTTGCGAAGTTACTTCGCAACGCTTTTTCCAAGAGGGTATTATTTTCTCCCGCCCTTGATTGCTGTTGGGGAGATTTCTGCCCCTACTCTGTCAAGACACCCGAAACCTGGAGTCACACGATACAAATTCAGGTTATTCCTGATGAAATGCTACTGGAAAACTTTATCAATCTTTACTTCCTTGTAGGTTTTGGATCAGGGGTTGCTGGTTATTTTGAACATTAGTTGAAGAATAGTGGGCGATGACAAATACGGGTAGGGTAAGAGTCAACAGAGCGATCGCAGTTCCCACAATGTCTGCCAAACGTTGGGAATATGTGTCGGTAGAATTGGCAGACTGGCTATTTGAATTCATACAAAGTTGAAGTTATTCGTAACACTGTGTAGGTCTACTCTCTGGTTGAGAGTCTTAATGCTATGTTAGCTATTTTTAAACTGTAAAATGTGTAGCACCTTACAATCTAAACCAGTTAGACAACTGTC
This sequence comes from Nostoc sp. ATCC 53789, assembly GCF_009873495.1. Lineage (GTDB taxonomy): Bacteria > Cyanobacteriota > Cyanobacteriia > Cyanobacteriales > Nostocaceae > Nostoc > Nostoc muscorum_A. The sequence goes on from NZ_CP046703.1 coordinate 5,831,633, forward strand.
ATAATAGCCTTTTTATACATGGAGTTCTTAATACAAAGTTACAACTAAACAAATCATGTTTTATTTTGTAATTAATATTTTCAGATGTTTCCCTGTATGGTGTAATGGTTTGCATACGCAAAGCCAACTTTGACAGCATCATAAATTACATTTTTTCGCTGCTTAAAGATTAATTAGCAAAACATATTTGTCTGATACTTCATGATTATAACATCCTAAAATGCCTTTGATAAGGTCATTTTACTGGAATTGTTAATTTGTGATACAGGACACAAAACCGCAAAAGCACTGAATATCTATCAATGGTTTCGATTGTTATCCGGTAGTTATACACACAAATATTTGACACCAAAGAAGAAATGGTAGGAATGTTTTTTATAACCAATCATAATTACCGAATAAATACAGATAGATTAACTGTGTTGGGCAGCATAGATTCAGTGATAACACTAAATAAATATTTTAGAATTTAAATCTTAATATCTATGTAATGTCACTGCATTTTTGTCAATCTATATATAGGTAGAGTAAATAATATTTTAGAAGGAGGCGTATCAGCTAAAAAAACCGCCACTAAATATAATAGGGCGGTCTGGTTAAGCAATCGGAGGGTAATTACAGATTACTCTGCTAATAATTGAAATTGCTGTAACGAAGTTTGCATTAGATTGGGCATTGGGCAAGAGGACAAGGGGACAAGGGGAAAGACTTGTTTCAAGTTCTCACCTCTTGTTCCCTTGTCCCCACTCCCCACTCCCCACTCCCCATTCCCCATTCCTCAGTTCCTTCCGTAAACACTAATTGGTTCTTTGATAAATCGGGTGTAAAGATGCTTAAAGGTAGACTTAATTACGCGAGGCATACCAAAATCAATGGGCATCAACTTGTCTGGTAGCCGCCAATCTTCTATTTTTAATAAGTCGGGATTTAAATGTGGAAACTCGATAGCAGCAAGTTCTGGACAAACTCCTAGCCTTTGAGAAGCTGCAACTGTAGGTACTTGTTCAGGAGGAACATTGAGGATTTCTACCATTGCTCGATCTAAAGCAAATATATCTGATGCGGCTGCTAAAATTCCCAGTTGGCGAGGTTCACCATTACTAGGGCCATTTCCTTCATGACCGATGATGCCATCTAATATGGTTAAGTTAGGGTTAATTGCTCTAGCAGTTTCTACTAACATTTCACCAAATCTATTCGCATCTTTTCCGGCTTCCATGTGCCACCAAGCTTTCATTTTGCCAGGGACGCAACCAAACAAGTTTTTTACGCCCAGTGTTAATGTCAACTGGGCATGTGATTTAACTTTAGGTAGATTAATTACTACGTCTGCTTCCATTGCTTCTTTAGACAGTCGCAGATGGTTAAAGTTATCACTAATTGTTTGGTAACGCTGACCTTGAAAATCGATGATGGGAAGATTGAGTTCTTCTAAAATAGGCAGATAGCCATTTGCTATTGCTACGCCCTTGGCACTACCAAAAGCAGGACTATCGCCCAAAAATGGCTTACCGCCAACCTCAATTACCATCTGGGCAACTTCGTAAACTAGCTCTGCACGGGTGATACACTCTTTACCAGGACGTGAGCCTGTAAGTAGATTTGGTTTGAGTAAAACGCGATCGCCTTTTTTTACAAACGCTGCTATTCCTCCAAAAGGTTCCAGCAGTGTAACTAAAGATTCTCGTAAAGCCTCTCGTTCGTAGGATATAGCCCGAATCAGACTGACAGATGATTTTTGAGTCTGCATGGATAATAAATTACCAGTAATGAAGATATTCTTCTTCCTATTTATACCAATTCTCTAAAATCTCGCGTACTAGTGGTCTATCGCATTAATTTTGCTAGGTTTGTAGTGAGCGATTTATCGCTCAAATCAAGGACTAAAGTCCTTACTACGAACTTTTATAACCCTTCAGAATTAATGAGACAGACCACTAGTACAGCACGGCGTAAATAAACCACCCATTCCAAATCAACGAAACGCTTACGCTGTATTCATTTTTAATTTTTAATTTTTAATTCCGCTCTGCGATACTAGCTTAACCTCTGCCGTAACCACAAAGCCAATAAAGGTAACGCTAGTTGATAACCCTGTTCAGCACTATAAATTAAACCTTTGTTCTGTAATCCAGTCAGCGATCCCTGAAGACTACCACCTCTTGAAAGACCATGTTTTTGAATATATTCTTTACTTTGTGGTTTATCTGTAGGATCTAAAGCCAAAGATTCTAAAAGATGCACCTGATTGGCTGGCAATAACATGAGTAAAGATTCAAAAACTAAAGACAAGTCTTTGAGCAATCCTTCTATTGCCTGCTGTACTGCTGCTTCACTAATTAACCCATCAGGATAAGAAAAAGTTTGCAGGCGGCGAATTATTGCCATTGCGTCGCCAATGTGTCCTTGGACGGCATCTAAAAATAATTGTAGTGCTTGGGAGCGAGAATCAAATTTCATTCCTTGTATATGCAATATCTCCCTAGCCCACAATGCCAAAACGTCATTAGCTAAGGGAGCTAACTGTATAGTTTCTAGCGGATAGTTTGTCTCATCTGGATGATGGCTGATCTCAGCTATGGTTGCTACTAAGACGTAGCTGACATGACTTTGTACATTGATTTCTCGTCTGAATGTGGCTTCCCACAAACCATTACGATCCCAAGAGCGAATGTGCGGAAAACTCTGCAAAATCAGCACTACCCGCTTATTTAAAGCAATAGCCATAATTTGGAGCAAATTGAGCAAAATTTCAAATGCTTGCCATAACTGCTTTTGGTTCAGGGAACGCAATGACTTAAGTTTGCCTTCTGGATGAAAAGCAAAAAACTCATTCCCAAAGTTGCTTACCCAGTCTTGAATTTGTGCTGCTTCCCAGTTTTGGCTAATTGTCTCTGTTAGCAGGAGGATAAATCGCTCTCCATCTGTCGCGCGGATGCAGTCTATCTCCAAGACGATCGCACCAACTTCTTGAGCAGCCCCTCGCACTAAAGTTCGTCGCCCACTACCAGGTACGCCAGTAATCAGCAAGTCTCCATCTTGGGCTAGTACTTCGACAATCCGCTGAAATTCTAGCGATCGCCCAACTAATTGTAAAGGAGTAGACAAATCCAAATTCACCTAGTTTTGCCCTTGGTTTTAATCCCCACTTAACGGCAAGCATACTCACTTCCATGACTACTGAGCAAGCATTGAAAGTAATGATGATAATAGTCAATTTTTATTAGTGCTTGTTTTTATTTAGCACTTATTTTTAGTGCTAAATTTTATTTAACACTAGATTTAAGAAATAAATATGGTACAGGCAGCATCTCCCATCGCACCCCAAGAAAAGCAATCCACCGTTTGGCATACTTTGGAAATTTCTGAAACGATCGCTCACTTGCATAGTGATGCTGAGAATGGTTTGAGTAGTGCAGTAGCCAAACACTTATTGTCTGAAGTGGGAGCAAACGAACTCACAGGCAAGAAAAGCAAAGCTTGGTGGTTAAAATTTTTACTGCAATTTAACCAACCACTGCTGATTATTTTGTTGTGTGCGGGTTTAGTAAAGGCGCTAACTGGCAGCTTGGTGAATGCTGGTGTTATTTGGGGAGTGACTACCACCAACGCCATCATTGGATTTATTCAAGAATCAAAAGCCGAAAGTGCGATCGCAGCCCTCGCCAAAGCAATTACCACCGAAGCAACTATCATCCGAGATGGTCAAAAATTACGCATTGCTTCTGGTGAGTTAGTGCCTGGAGATATTGTTTTACTAACTTCTGGTGATAAAGTACCAGCAGATTTACGGTTAATTAAAGTTAAAAATTTACAAATAGATGAATCTGCCCTGACTGGTGAATCTGTAGCGGTAGAAAAGAATACTCAAATTTTAAAGCCAGATATTGCTCTCGCCGAGCGCAAAAATATGGCTTATGCGGGTGGCTTCGTTACCTTTGGGCAAGGTACTGGTGTTGTAGTTGCCACAGGGAACAGCACAGAAACAGGGCGAATTTCTCAGTTAATGGAGCAGCACACAGATATTTCTACTCCCTTAACTAGAAAATTCAATAAATTCAGCCAGAATTGGCTGTATATGGTGTTAGGATTAGCAGCCCTCTGCTTTGTAGTGGGATTAAGCTTTCGAGGTTTTCAAGAAGCTTTAGAAGCAGCAGTCGCTTTAACAGTCAGTGCGATTCCTGAAGGATTACCAGCAGTCGTGACAGTCACCCTAGCCATAGGTGTTTCTCGGATGGCACGACGCAACGCCATTATCCGCAAATTACCAGCCGTAGAAACCTTGGGAAGTGCAACTGTTATTTGCTCTGATAAAACTGGGACTTTGACAGAAAACCAGATGACAGTACAGGCAATTTATGCGGGGGGATATCAATATACTCTCACTGGTATCGGTTACACACCGGAAGGCGAAATCCTGATAGATGACAAACCCGTGAACCTCAACAGCCATAAAGGTTTGCAAGAATGTTTAATCGCAGGCTTGTTGTGTAACGATTCCCATTTAGAAAAGAAAAATGGTAGGTGGGTAGTAATGGGAGATCCCACAGAAGGGGCATTAATTGCATCAGCAAATAAAGCAGGTTTTAGTCAGCCTACCTTACTTAAGCAAATGCTAAAGGTAGATGCGATTCCCTTTGAATCAGACTTTCAATACATGGCGACTTTGCACGCCACACCCCAAGGTAAGACTATTTATGTCAAGGGTTCAGTCGAGGCTATTATTCAGCGTTGCACTCTGATGTTGAACACTGATGGACAACCCCGCCCGTTAGATTGTGTAGAAACATTACGGCAAAGCAGCATCGAGCGGGAAGTCAATATTATGGCACGGCAAGGCTTGCGGGTATTAGCTTTAGCGAAAAAACTAGTACCCGATGGGCAAAATACCCTAGATCATCCAGATATTGATACCGGGTTAATTTTCATCGGCTTGCAGGGAATGATTGATCCGCCGCGTGAGAGTGCGATTAAGGCAGTACAAGCCTGTCAGGAAGCGGGAATTGAGGTCAAAATGATCACTGGCGATCATGCTATCACAGCACAGGCGATCGCTTATCGCATGGGCATCAACAAAAATGGCTCAGTTCTGGCTTTCACAGGTGCAGAACTAGCAAAGATGGATAAAACAGAACTTGCCGAAGTTGCCCAAGAAGGTGTAGTTTTTGCCCGTGTCGCCCCAGAACAAAAGCTACGTTTAGTCGAAGCTTTGCAATCAAAAGGTGAAATCGTTGCCATGACAGGAGATGGTGTCAACGATGCACCAGCCTTAAAACAAGCAGATATTGGTATTGCGATGGGTGGTACTGGTACAGAAGTTGCCAAAGAAGCCGCAGATATGCTGCTTACCGATGATAATTTTGCCTCCATTGAAGCTGCTATAGAAGAAGGACGGGCAGTTTATAAAAATCTGCTCAAGGCAATTTGCTTTATTTTGCCTGTCAACGGTGGTGAATCAATGACAATTTTAATTAGCACATTGCTAGCCAGAGATTTACCAATTTTATCTTTACAAGTTCTGTGGCTAAATATGCTCAATTCTATTACTATGACAGTGCCTTTAGCCTTTGAGCCAAAAGCGCAAAACGTCATGCAAAAAGCGCCTCGTCATCCTAATGAACCATTAATTTCAGGGAGTCGGTTACAACGAATTTTGGCAATTTCTCTATTTAATTGGATTGTCATATTTGGAGTATTTGAATATATCCGCCAAACTACGGGTAATATCGATTTAGCGAGAACAATGGCGATTAACGCTCTCATTGCTGGACGGATATTCTATTTATTGAGTATTAGTCAATTAATTCCGAATTTGATTGCCAAGATGGACGGCACAATTAAAGAAAACGTTGATATTCCTGCTATTGGCTTTGGGATTTTAGGAGCAATTATTTTGCAAATTATTTTTGCTCATGTGCCATTAATTAATGAAGTTTTTGAAACAGCACCATTAAACTTGCAGCAGTGGCTATTTTGTTTAGCAGTTGGTTCACCAATGATTTTGTGGGCTACAGTAGTAAATCGTTTTGATCCGCCAAATTAAATCCAGCCAAAAACGAACCGCAGAGAACGCAGAGAACGCAGAATCATGAGAGATTTTTTGCTCAGTTACTTATTTTTCTCTCTGTGTACTCTGCGCCTCTGTGGTTCGTTAAAAAAATTGACACTAATCGATCTGCTTTGATTCTCGACTCAGAGGTAAAATACCACTCATCTGTTCTAGATTTAGCACTGTGGCTAATTCTGCCTCATTCATCAATCCGCGTTCTAAGACAATCTGCCGTAAAGATTTACCAGTTTCTAAAGATTCTTTGGCGACAGCGGCGGCATTTAAATAACCGATGTGGGTATTTAGTGCGGTTACTAAGGCTAAACTACCTTCTGCATAAGCTAAACAACGTTCCTGGTTGGCAGTAATTCCCTCAATGCAACGTTCTGTAAGGACAGCGATGGTATTACCCAGAATTTCGATACTGTGAATCAAGTTATAGGCAATCAACGGCATCATCACATTTAATTCTAATTGTCCGGCTTGTGCGGCTAATGCGATCGCACTATCGTAACCCATCACCTGAAAACACACCATTGATGTCATCTCTGCCATCACTGGGTTATATTTCCCTGGCATAATCGAAGAACCGGGTTGCACTGGGGGAAGTTGTATTTCTTTCAAACCTGTTTTTGGCCCCGAATCCATCAGCCGCAAATCATGAGATATTTTGACTAAATCCTGCGCTAAGTTGCGTAAAGCACCAGAAACATTTACAAATGGGGCCATACTCTGCATAGCTGCCATAAGATGCGGTGCAGGTTCTAAAGGAGTGTCAATCAATTCTGAAAGAACTTCTACCACACGGGCGCGATATAGAGGATGAGTATTTAACCCCGTTCCGGCTGCGCTACCTCCCAAACCCAGAACCATTAAATCACCAGAGGCGGTGTAAATCCGGTTTTGATGTTCTGCAAGAATTTGCGCCCATGCGCGAAAATTTTCGCCCAAACGCACGGGTACAGCGTCTTGTAAGTGGGTTCTGCCAGATTTGACGATATCTTGAAATTCTACAGCTTTGTTTTCTAAAGATGCGATCGCCTTCTCTAAAGCTGGGTGTAATGTCTTAGATAATGCCAATAATCCACCAATCCGAATTGCGGTAGGAATCACATCATTGGTAGACTGCCCATAATTAACATGATCGTTAGGACTAACACGTTTATAATTGCCCTTTTCTTCACGCAGAATTTCTAAGGCGCGATTTGCCAAAACTTCGTTGATATTCATGTGGTGGGATGTTCCAGCACCCGCCTGATAAATATCCACGACAAATTGATCTCGGAACTTCCCAGCCAGGATTTCATCAGTTGCTTGCACAATCGCCTGACTAATATCTTGGGGAATGCAATTCAGTTCTCCATTCACAATTGCTGTAGCTTTTTTAATGATTAATCCAGCATCTACGTAAGTAGCTAAAGGCTTAATGCCGCTAATAGGAAAGTTTTCGATTGCCCGTAGCGTTTGAATGCCGTAATAAACGCTACTAGCAATTTGGCGATCGCCCATCGAATCGCGTTCGATGCGGAATTGAGAGTCTGTGTGTTCAGTCATAGTATTGTTTTAAGAGAGCTACAGAAAACAGATTTTCCCACGCAGTCACACTCAGATACACTAATCTGCATAGATTTTGCATATTTGCTTGACTGCTTGTTGCTTTACAGTTGTTAATTTTGAAGTTTGATTTTTGAATTCCCTATGACCATACCCAACTGGATTACCTTCTCTCGCCTATTGGGGATACCATTTCTACTTTATGGTTTATATAATCCCACACCTCAAGCTCAGTGGATATGTTTGGCGATTTTTCTCGTTGCTGCATTGACAGATTGGTTAGATGGCTATTTAGCGCGGAAACTCAACCAAATTAGCGAATTGGGTAAGTTTCTCGATCCCTTAGTGGATAAACTTCTGGTACTTGCGCCGTTGCTGGTTTTTATTGAACTAGGAAAAGTGCCGGCTTGGGGAGTGTTTTTGATTTTAGCGCGGGAATTAGCGATCGCTGGTTGGCGGGTGAATCAAACGACGATTACCGGGGCGAACATTTGGGGTAAACTCAAAACTGTTAGTCAAATAGTTGCGATCGCACTTTTGATTGCGCCTCTAGGTGAAGTGTGGCAAACTCCCTCTTTGCTTGCCTTTTGGATTTCTGTCGCCCTGACTTTAATCTCTGGGGGTATTTATCTTTTGCCCCAAAAAGCTAGGACTAATGAAACGGCAATATAGTATTGTAATTCAGTGGTCTAATGAAGATAAAAAGTACATTGTCAGCTTACCTGAGTTTGGCCCCTATGCACACACTCATGGAAATACCTACGCGGATGCTCTCAATAATGGTGAGGAAGTGCTGGAACTTTTGATTGAAGATTACCAAGCGCAAGGAAAACCATTACCAGAGCCTTTGACTGCTAATGTTTACTTTCAGTTTGTGCAATCCTCACCGTAATTATAAGAACACTCGGTAATTTCAAAAATGATTTCAATAAAATTTGATCGGAGTTCTAAGGTATAGTCTTTATTCTTAACCCCTTGTACAGACGCGATGAATCGCGTTTCTGCTCACCCCCAAATATTTTCATGCCATCCAAAATCTTACCACCGCCCCTAAAACCTGGAGACTTACTGAGAGTAATTGCCCCTAGTGGTGCTTTGCGAGAATTGGAGGCATTTGAACGGGGTATAGAAATTTGGCGATCGCGTGGTTATCGACTAGAAATCAGTCCTCAGATAGATGACAAATGGGGTTATCTCGCCGGAACAGACGAAACCCGCCGTCAGCAATTAGCAGCAGCATGGCAAGATCCCGATTGTCGCGGTATTCTCTGTTCTAGAGGCGGTTTTGGCAGCACTCGCATTTTAGAAGATTGGAATTGGCAAGCAAACTCAACCCTTCCCAAGTGGCTTATAGGCTTTTCTGATATCACAGCTTTATTATGGAGCCTTTATATAGCAGGAATTTCCGGCGTTCATGCTCCCGTACTGACAACTTTGGCAGATGAGCCAGATTGGTCAGTTGAGAGATTATTCGATTCGGTAGAAGGTCGTCCTCTCGCACCTCTCAAAGGTTGCGGATGGGGTGGCGGCGTGGTGACTGGTACTTTGCTACCAGGTAATCTCACTGTTGCCACTAATCTTTTAGCTACACCAATCCTGCCACATCTGGATGGTGTAATACTGGCGTTAGAAGATGTCACAGAAGCACCTTATCGCATCGATAGAATGCTGACACAATGGCGTTTGAGTGGTGTTTTATCTCAAGTCTGCGGTATTGCTTTAGGCGGTTTTACTCGTTGTGAAGCGCCGCCAACTGTTTCTAGCTTTAGTGTAGAAGAAGTATTGCGCGATCGCTTGGGTGATTTAGGTATTCCGATTGTCTCTGACTTACCTTTTGGTCACGATAGTCCCAATGCAGCTTTACCAGTGGGTGTAGAGGTAACTTTAGATGCGGATGCGGGAATATTAGCGATGCCTACGGCAGCAAGCTACGCGCCATAAGTGAACGCTAATATTATCCTTTAAGTTCTCATCCAGATTAATCTACTTCTGTATTACAACTAAATAATCCCGATCCAAATAAAAGTTCTTTCCATTTGGACTGGACTCTTTAATCACTTTAAATTGCGCCTTTTCTATTAACCACTTAATTGCTTCTGGTGAAGTGGGCTGATACAATACCTCATCATTATCGTATGCAGCAAACCTTGCCCAACCATTTGGTGTAGTTATATTAGTGGTATGAATAAAAGCTTTTCCACCTGACTTGAGAGTTGCAAAAATACCATTTAAGTATTTCCAAATTGTTTGTAAATCTAAATGTACAAATACATCGAATGAATATACAAAATCAAATTTTTCGCTAAACTCAGGTTCAAATTGAGAATTTTTTATTAAACGAAAGTCTATTTGAGGATATTCCATAAGCGCTGCTTCAGCATTATCTAGCATTTCTTGTGCTATGTCGAAACAGTATAATTTTTTGACGTTTTCAACCACTTTTGCCGCAATCCTACCACCACCAACACCTATTTCTGCAACTGTACTGTCTTGAGAAATAAACGGTGTAATATACTCACTTACAATATTGACTGCATCTTCTACTGTCGCCCATTCATCACCTAAATAATTGACGTAATTATCTCTTTCATCATCTGTAATTTTTTGATTACCTAGAATAACTTGAGATTTATCCCATGTTTTGGCATAATTGTTCCAGAATTCTTTATTAATTTCAACGTTGGATGGCTGCATTGGTAAATCCTGTTAATTGTAACGGTAATATCTAAAGTCATAGGGCTAACCTCACGCATGAGTGAGGTTTGTTCTTGATTTTAGCAAGCACAGACGTAAAGAAAGAGCTAAAAAAATTACGTATTCTAGCTTATGGGAACCCCTGAAAGCGATTGCTCGCTAAAACATTAATCTTAAAGTACACGCAGTAAGCTGGGAATGCTTTCAATCGCTGACAAATCCCGGATTTCTGCCAAAGCTTGCCTAAAATTGCCTTCCCGCACATCATGGGTAACAACCACGATCTCTGCTAGTTCGCCTTGAAAGCCAGTTTGGACAATTGACTCTAAGCTAACGCCATAGTTACCAAAGCAAGTCCCCAATTTCCCGATAACTCCCGGTTGGTCATTGGTAAGGAAACGGGCATAAAACCGAGTTATCAGTTCTGCCATCGGCGCAATTTGGCAGTATTCTTGATGTCCACAAGCGATTAATGGATTTGCAACTGCTGTATTGGTTTTGAGGACAGCAACTAAATTTAAGATATCTGATGTAACAGCACTGGCGGTTGCACCAGCACCAGCACCGGGGCCGAAAAACATTACTTGCCCGATGGGTTCTCCTTCGACGAGAATGGCGTTGTAAACGCCGTTGATGCTAGCCAAAGGGTGAGCTTGGGGCACTAAAGTCGGATGAACTCTGACGGAAAGTGGTGATGAGGGAGTATGACGTTTAGCGATCGCTAACAATTTAATCACAAATCCCAATTTTTCGGCGTAGGCAATATCTGTTTTGCTCACTTGCCGAATACCCTCAGTATAAACATCTTGTAGGTTGATGCGTCCACCAAAGCTTAATGATGCCAAGATGGCAATTTTATCTGCTGCGTCTAAGCCATCAACATCGGCTGTAGGGTCAGCCTCAGCATAACCCAAACGTTGGGCATCAGCTAACACATCGCTGAAGTTGCTGCCTTCTGTTTGCATCCGCGTCAGGATGTAGTTAGTTGTACCGTTCACAATGCCTGTGACAGTGTGAATGCGGTTAACACTCAAAGACTGCTTTAGGGGTTGAATCACCGGAATCCCGCCACCCACAGCAGCTTCTAGCATGACGTATACGCCGGCTTGATTGGCAGTTGTGAAAATTTCTGCCCCAAAGCGAGCGATCGCTGCTTTGTTGGCGGTGACTACGTGCTTACCATTACTCAAAGCTTTGAGAATTAGCGATCGCGCCGGCTCTAGCCCGCCCATCACCTCGACAACTATATCTACCGCCGGATCGTTGACAATGGATTCTAAATCTGTAGTTAAGACTTCTGTAGATAATTCCACTGCCCGATGTTTATCGAGCGATCGTACTCCCACCCGATAGATTTCTATCTCTTGTAACAACGGGTGCCGTCCAGCCTTATCTTGCAACAACTGCACTGTTCCCGTTCCCACAGTGCCTAATCCGAGTATTCCTAGTTTCACACCCACAATTTTTGCACCCAATTTCACCAAGAACAATTGTAGGTAGAGCGTTTGCCCTACCTACTGATTATCCTGCTTCCTTTGCCATTTGTCCTTCGTCCTTCGTTCTTTGTCTAAAACTAATGACTAATGACTAATGACTAAATTAGTAAGTTTCTACGTGCCAGCGACCGGCTTTCTTGAGTTGCTTCTGGTAATCACTCCAGGTTACGCCTTCCTTAGCAGCAGCAGCAGTTAAGGCTGCATCAATACCTTCTTCCATACCCCGCAAACCGCAGATGTAGGTGTGGGTTTTTTCATTTTTAATCAACTGCCACAACTCATCAGCATGTTCTGCTACGCGGTCTTGAATATACATTCTACCGCCTTGGGGATTTTTCTGTTCGCGGCTGATGGCAGCAGTTAGGCGGAAGTTATCAGGATATTTTTGTTGAATTTCTTCCAGTTCTTCCTTATATAAAAGGTTTGGAGTTGTTGGTACGCCAAATATCAGCCAAGAGAATCCTTTAAATTGGTATTCTGGGTTAGCGGCTCTTTCCGCATCTTTAAATTGCCGCCACAGATAAGCCCGCATGGGAGCAATACCTGTTCCGGTTGCCATCATGATCACATTGGCTTCGGGATCTTGGGGTAACAACATTTCCTTACCCACAGGCCCGGTAATTTTTACCTCTTCCCCTGGCTTGAGGAAACACAGGTGCGTAGAGCAAACCCCGTAGACTGTTTCGCTAGTTTCTGGGTGCTTATACTCCAACTGGCGGACGCACAGTGATACTGTCTTATCATCTACATCATCGCCATGACGAGTTGACGCGATGGAATACAGTCTCAGTTTTTCCGGCTTGCCGTTCTTGTCTACTCCTGGTGGAATAATCCCAATACTTTGACCTTCTATATACTTCAAATCCCCACCAGATAGGTCAAATTTAAGGTGTTGAACAATACCAATACCACCTTCTTTGACTAGCGGTTCATTAGATATTACCTTGCCAATAAACGGAGCATTGGGACGGTAAGTGTTAACAGGAACGTCACCGTGGTCTTTTTTGGCTTTCGCTTGAGTCATGGTGTTGCCTTTCTTGTCCTTGTTCTGTTCTTCAGCACTATGAGCATTTACAGGTGTGGCTTTACCATTCCCTTCACTGTTAGCAGTTTCCCCAGATTTAGCTAATTCGCTGACAACGCTTGTAGCATTCCCAAATGAGGCTTTACCATTAACTGGCTCTAGAGCAGTTATAGGCTGGATGCTAACAATTGTGCCGCCTAGACGAGTGATACGTCGCATTTCTTGATTCATGCGGTTGTAAGGCACTCTGATGAACACACTGCCACTTTTCCGAATTGGGTAGTTAGTTTGATCAGTTTCTTCGCTCTGACGCAAACCCACTACTTCATAAACGAAGATGCGGCTACCTAATTCTGTGTTGGCAGCACCCTCAACAGCACCTTGATTGTACATTCTTTCTACCACTCCGATAATTTACTTAACCGTTTTTCAAAAAAAACTATTCCTATCCCATGCCAGCTTTAGTTTACCGGATTTTCGTTTCACAAAACTGGCTCTCAAGGAAAAACGGCATCATTAAATTAATGCCTTGCTAAGTACACTCACCAAAGACATGCAGGCATAGCAAAAAACACACCTGTTCACCTTTTAAGGTAAATGATAAGTCTTGTGGAGAATGTTAATAATGAGTCAATTTAATCTTTTTTTTGTTAACTACCACCCGCATTAGCGAGATAGTTTTTTACTTGACTACCCAACGAGCAACTCACAATAGCAGATATTGATAGGAGAACTAGTTTGATTGCTGGAAGCTACCACTCAGTTGACCTCCAAAATTTGCCGTTGTGTTTACTTACTTCGAGGACTTAAATCGGGGAATACCAATACCGGAAAGTTTTCTTTTCATTGGTTTTTCTTCACCAAATCTACTGCTCTCTCAAAATGTTGTTAGCTATATTTTATGACCTATCTAAAGATAGTTACATCAATATTACAACTTCAGCTACAAACATAGCAATAGAGAGAAGCGTGATTTAACCAACTATAATCAGTTTTACTTGATGTGAAAAATCTGTCAACCTCTATTCAGTACTTTGCCATAACCCAAACGCTTGTATTTGACCATATACATAAATTTACAGCCAATAATTTGACTAATGCAAGTTCTTGGCTCATTCGTTGGGTAGATTTTTGCTTTGAATATCTTAAGTATTGTCGAGTAGGAATTACAATCTAAGAACATTAGTAAATTCCCGGCAATAGTAAATTATACCTTATAGTCTTAATTATATAGAGTCACAAGTAGCAGTCTAATAAAGTTGCAACGCTGATAAGCGGTACTGATCCCCATTTTTAAATTAACAACTAAATTAGCTAAAAATGATTCATGAACCACGCTAATTCTTCTTGACAGTAATCTTGTATGGGATACCCCCTTCTGTTAAAATCAAATATACCACTAGGATTAAATACTTACCGGCACCAACATTCAGGCTAGTCCGACGAGTAGCAACTTAATTACTTTGTTGCCTACCCGCTTGGTGTCTTATAGATGTGCTAGGTAGCAAGAACGCAGGATAAACCAAAGGGGTAAACTCCTGGCTTCAGAATCTGCTGTGTGAAAAAATATTGACACAATTTTAGTATTTTAGAGGGGATTTATGACAAGTAAGCCGGAACGCGTGGTACTGATTGGAGTAGCCGGAGACTCTGGGTGCGGGAAATCTACGTTTTTGCGTCGTTTGATAGATTTGTTTGGTGAAGATTTGATGACAGTCATCTGCTTAGATGATTATCACTCCTTGGATCGCAAACAGCGTAAAGAAACTGGGATAACGGCACTAGACCCCAGAGCGAATAATTTTGACCTAATGTATGAGCAAATTAAAGCGCTCAAAAATGGTCAAGGGATTGATAAGCCGATTTACAACCACGAAACAGGCTTGCTCGATCCGCCAGAGCGGGTAGAGCCGAATCACATTATAGTTGTTGAAGGGCTGCATCCTTTATATGATGAGCGGGTGCGATCGCTAATCGACTTCAGTGTTTATTTTGATATTAGCGATGAAGTCAAAATCGCCTGGAAAATCCAGCGAGATATGGCTGAACGCGGTCATCGCTACGAAGATGTCTTAGCGCAAATCAATTCCCGCAAACCTGACTTTGAAAAGTTTATCGAACCACAAAGAGAATTTGCCGATGTAGTTCTCCAAGTATTACCCACCAACTTGATCAAAAACGACACCGAGCGTCGAGTCCTACGAGTACGTATGCTCCAACGGGAAGGTAAGGAAGGCTTTGATCCAACCTACCTATTTGATGAAGGCTCAACAATTAATTGGACTCCCTGTGGACGCAAGCTGACCTGTTCTTATCCTGGTATGCAACTATACTACGGTTCAGATGTTTACTACGGTCGCTATGTCTCAGTACTAGAGGTAGATGGTCAATTTGACAACTTGGAAGAAGTAATTTATATCGAAACCCATCTCAGCAATACATCCACCAAATATCAGGGTGAATTGACTCATTTGTTACTCCAGCACCGTGAGTATCCAGGTTCCAATAATGGTACTGGTTTCTTCCAAGTACTTACAGGTTTAAAAATGCGTGCTGCCTATGAGCGTTTGACAGCTACGGAAGCAAAGCTAGCGGTTCAGGTTTAAAAGCAGCAGTACTTGTGTCAAAGTTTGTGGGGGCGCTTCTGGGTGTCCCCTTTTTTTGTGTTATTAAATACATTTTGCCCACGAAATAATTACCATAAATTTATTTTTTTTACAGATACTTAGCTTATAATGAGTGGTTTTTATCAATATCAACAAGATACTAACTACTGAAGTATAAATATTGTTATGATTTCATAAATTAATGTGAGTTCGACGGCTCCTAGGAAACTAAATTGTTTCTCTCAAGGCATAACGAATGCCGTTCGTTGGAAGCACACGTTAAATTTAGGTAGTTGAACTGAATACCATATTTAGTCAGCAAAAAAACTCAAGTCAGGAGGAATTTGCTTTGTCTCGTCGATATCTATTTACCTCCGAGTCAGTAACCGAAGGTCATCCAGATAAAATCTGCGATCAGATTTCTGATACCATTCTGGATGCCCTACTGACACAAGACCCTAGCAGCCGTGTCGCTGCTGAAGTAGTAGTTAACACTGGTTTGGTGCTAATCACTGGTGAAATAACCACCAAAGCAAATGTGAATTTCGTCAATCTCGCCCGCAAAAAAATTGCCGAAATTGGCTATACCAATGCTGATAATGGCTTTTCTGCTAACAGCACCAGCGTTCTGCTGGCTTTAGACGAACAATCACCTGATATTGCCCAAGGTGTTAACACCGCCCAAGAAACCCGCCAACAAGATAGTGATGAGCTATTCGACAAAATTGGTGCGGGCGATCAAGGTATAATGTTCGGTTTTGCCAGCAACGAAACACCAGAACTGATGCCCTTACCCATCAGTCTCGCCCACCGCATTGCTCGCCGATTGGCAGCAGTTCGTAAAACAGGCGAATTGTCATACCTGCGTCCTGACGGTAAAACCCAAGTAACTGTGGTCTACGAAGATGGGCGGCCAGTAGGTATTGATACTATTCTAATTTCCACCCAGCATACAGCTACTATTGGGGAAATTACGGATGAGGCGGCTGTACAAGCCAAGATTAAACAAGACCTCTGGTCGGCAGTAGTCGAACCTGTTTTTGGCGATATTGACATTAAGCCTAACGATCAGACGCGTTTTTTAGTTAACCCCACTGGCAAATTTGTCGTTGGTGGCCCTCAAGGAGACTCTGGTCTGACAGGACGGAAAATAATTGTTGACACCTACGGTGGTTATTCACGACATGGTGGCGGCGCTTTTTCTGGCAAAGACCCCACGAAGGTAGACCGTTCTGCGGCTTATGCGGCTCGCTATGTGGCGAAAAATATTGTCGCTGCTGGGTTAGCAGAAAAAGTTGAAATCCAGCTATCTTATGCTATTGGTGTAGCGCGACCAACAAGCATTTTGGTAGATACCTTTGGCACTGGCAAAGTTGATGAAGAAACCTTACTGGAATTAATCAACAAACACTTTGAACTGCGTCCAGCAGGTATTATTCATACCTTCAACTTACGCAACCTACCAAGTGAACGAGGCGGACGTTTTTATCAGGACGTCGCGGCTTACGGTCATTTTGGGCGGGCTGATTTAGACTTGCCTTGGGAACAGACCGATAAAGCCGAATTGTTGAAGCAAGCAGCAAACGAATCTCTTTCGGCAGTAGTTGCTAAAGCGCTAACTTAGACTCATACGCGACTACAAAAACTTAGTTTATATATCTGAGGGTATAGGCAACTTCAAAAATTGCCTATACCCTTATTTCTCTTTCAATTGTCGCACGAAAGGCGGGAGTATCCCAACCGTTTTATTTTCAAAGCAGGTTTATTGTGTTGCGTTCAGACAAAAATGAGAGAATGAACAAACGAACCACATTCGCGCAGCGTCTCGTTAGAGAAGAACGCAAAGGTAAGAGGTTTGTAAAGGGCTTTTGCGTCAGTCAAGTGGTTTTTGGAAAAATTATATGCTCTCCGAAAGCTGAAATTAATCATGTTAAGGTTTTAAGCCAGCACCTTGGATGCTAACTGGTTTTTGGTCATCTCCTTAGTGTCTATATGCCCGATTCCCCTCAGCGACCGATTTCGACATCTTCGAGGATGCCGAGTGCATCAGGGACAAGGACAGCTGCGGAGTAGTAGTTTGTAACGAGGTAGGAGATAATGGCCTTTTCGCTGATGCCCATGAATCGGACAGACAAACTGGGTTGGTATTCGTCCGGGATACCAGTTTGATGTAAGCCAATCACACCCTGATCTTTCTCACCAGTGCGGAGTACAAGGATAGAACTGGTCTGGTTCTTGGTAATCGGAATCTTGTTACAAGGCAGAATCGGTACATTGCGCCACGTGATTATTTTGCTCCCATCCATGTCGATGGTGTCTGGATAGATGCCTTGACGGTTGCACTGGCGACCGAAGGCTGCAATAGTCCGGGGATGAGCTAGGAAGAACCTCGACTTCCGGCGACGAGTGACTAATTCATCCAAGTCATCAGGAGTAGGGGGGCCAGTGCGGGTGTAGATGCGCTGTTTGAGGTCGGCGTTGTGCAACAATCCAAATTCGCGGTTGTTGATCAACTCGTATTCTTGACGTTCCCGCAATGCCTCAATCGTCAGCCGCAATTGTTCTTCCGTCTGGTTGTACGGTTGATTGTACAGATCCGCAACACGAGTATTCACTCGCAACATAGTCTGAGCAATGCTTAACTGATATTCGCGGGGTGAGAGTTCGTAGTCAACAAATGTTCCTGGTAACGTCGTCTCTGTACTATGACTGGTTGATAACGCGATCGCAGCTTCCCCATACTTGTTTTGTGGAAGTTCTGCGCGAGTCCGAAACTGCTCAACCTGAGCCTGCAACGCCTGCGACTGGTTGAGCAGTTCCTGAAATGCCTGTTGTGGTAGCACTAATACGGTGCATCTGGTCACAGCTTGGACTGTGAACTTCCAATTGCTTTCTGAATCCACCAACACGCGATCGCCAAAATAATCACCGTCAGCTAGCATATCTAACAGAGGCTGCTCGTCATACTTGCCGATACCAATCTTGTTCACCTTGCCATGTGCGATCAAGAAAAGCTGATTGGCTGGCTGACCTGACTGGACAATGATATCACCAGGTGCGAACTCCTGCTGAACAAACCGACTTGCCAACGCCCTCAGCACCTCGGTGTCGTCAAACCCTCGCAGCAAGGGCAACTCACCAAGTTCTTGGGGAATCACCTGCACCTCGGCTCCGGTGTTAGAGAAACTCAAACGTCCGTCACCCACCGTATAGGTCAATCGACGGTTCAGCCGATAAGTGCCACCCTTCGTCTGCACCCACGGCAACATCTTCAATAACCACCGCGAGGTAATTTCCTGCGTCTGCGGTGCAGATTTGGTGGTCGTGGACAAATTACGCGCAGCATCTTTACTCAAACTCAGTTGAGGTTGTCCACTCTCAACATTTAAATTTGATTCAATAAAATCGGTCATCACCCCATCCTCTAATTACTAATAAAAGTGCATCAAGAGTGCTGAGGAACTTCCAAATAAAAAAATATACAACTTTTCTTGTGGGGTGGGCGACACGATAGCCCGTGGAAAGGGGCGGACAAGATGTCCACCCCACAAGAGTGGATAATTTATTTCTTGGTAATCCCTGAGTTAAAGACCGCCTACTTTCTTGTAGGGGATCAAAAGTCAGCCCTAATTTTTACTCACTCAACACTCCTGATATTTAGCGCCCGATTTCGACATCTTCGAGGATGCCAAGTGCGTCAGGAGTGAGGACGGCTGCGGAGTAGTAGGCGGTGACGAGGTAGGAGATGATTGCCTTTTCGCTGATGCCCATGAATCGAACAGACAAACTGGGTTGGTATTCATCGGGGATACCAGTTTGATGTAAGCCGATTACCCCTTGTTTTTCTACACCAGTGCGGAGCAAAAGGATAGAACTGGTACGGTTATTGGTGATGGGGATCTTGTTGGAAGGAAAGATAGGTACGCCGCGCCAAGATGTGACCTGAACCCCGTTCACATCTACGCTTTGTGGATAGAGACCCAGGCGGTTGGCCTCACGACCGAAGGCAGCGATTGTCCGGGGGTGAGCCAGGAAGAATCCCGGCTCTTTCCATACTGTCGCCAACAGTTCGTCCAAGTCATCGGGGGTGGGTGCGCCGCTACTGCTGTAGATCCGTTGTTTGAGGTCCGCATTGTGCAGCAATCCGAATTCGCGGTTGTTGAGCAATTCGTGTTCTTGACGTTCTCGCAATGCCTCGATAGTTAGCCGCAGTTGTTCTTCTGTCTGGTTGTACGGTTCGTTGTACAGATCGGCTACCCGCGTACTTACTCGCAACACCGTTTGAGCAATGCTCAACTCATATTCTCTGGGTTTGAGTTCGTAATCAGCGAAGGTTCCCGGCAACTCAGCCTCTTGGGGATGATTAGCTGCTAGCTCAATGGCAGCTTCACCTTGAGGAGTCTGTGGTTGGTTCAAGCGGGTGCGGAACTGTTCAACATGGGTTCCCAACGCCTCAGACTGAGCGATCGCCCTTTCAAAGGCCGCTTGCGGCAGCGATAAAACGATGGTTCTGGTAATCGCCTTGAGGGTGTACTGCCAAGTATCCTCGGACTGCACCACAGTTTCATCACCGAAATGGTCGCCGTCAGCTAGCACATCGAACACGATCTGCTCGCCATACTTGCCAACACCAATTTTGTTGACCTTACCACGAGCAATTAAAATGACGCGATCGGCAGGCTGGCCAAGTTCGACGATTACATCATCTGGGGCATACTCCTGCTGAACAAACTGGTTTGCTAACCCGGTCAATACGTCAAGGTTGTTAAACCCTCGCAGCAATGGCAACTCAGTAAGTTCTAGGGGAATCACTTGCACCGTTGCTCCAGTATTGGTGAAAGTCACTCGCCCATCACCGACGGAATAACTCAACCGACGGTTGACCCGATAAGCGCCACCTTTTGTCTGCACCCACGGCAATAACTTCAATAACCACCGCGATGTAATTTCCTGGGTTTGCGGTGCAGATTTGGCCGTTGTTGCCAAATTACGCGCCGCTGCTGTACTCAAGGTTAAATGGGGCTGCTGATCTTCTACATTCAAATTGGGGTCGTTAGAATACGTCACAACTTAATCCTCCACTTTTTAGTTACTAAAAAAACCGATCTCACGCGATCGCATACTGACCTTGAATTAACTCACCGACAAAAAACCTAACTTCATTGACCGAGTAATGATTTAAGACTCCCCTCACCGATCAACGAGCCAATACGCCTAGCTGAAGTACCCAGCCCTCTGGGCCCGCTAAGTAGCCGTCCTGCTAACGAATTACGCAATTCAAACTCCTTATAGCGGTCTACCGTTATATGCCACTTGAGTACACCGCACATCCATTGCTCTAGTTTCTTGACGTATCCGAGCAGTTTCTCGCGGGTACTTGCATCCAGGTTGAAATCGTCGAAAAGAACTGGTAGTTCAGTGGCGACGATGAGTTGAAACTGGAGCGCCCTAGAGGTCATCAGATTGTTGACAACTTCAACGGCCTGCGGCAAATCGCAGTTAAGGAAATTCTGAACCACCAGCACACAGTTATGGATTTCGCCCTCGAATTCGATTTCTTTCTGATAGGAAAAGATATCGTTGGTTAAACAGGCGAAGTCGGCGGCCGAGTTATCCAGCGATCGCATCGTTCGGGTGCGGTAAATCTCCTGCGGGATCTCGCTCCCCTGAGCTAGTCGCGACAAGCTCATGGTCAGATCCGAGCCAAAGGTCTTACGGCGCATCTCAACATAATCTATCGGGTCGGGAATCCGATTTTGGATCTGGTTGGCGAGTTCCCACACCCAGCTGTCAGTCATATCCTGAATTGCGCGGCGGAACTGAGTCCGCGCGTTGGCAGACATGGGGCCAGCTGTGCGAGACCAAATATCTGCCAAGCCTGCTTCCACCGGATTAGTCGGAACCTCGCTGGGGGTGGAGTCATCCAGAGGCATGAACGCCGACAGTCGGGCGTTGAATACTTTCGCACCAGCCATGTTACGGTTATTCCCGTAGAGCGCCGGGAAGTAATCGTCAGCGTATGTTCCCCAAACAAGCCAGCACGCTGTCAGATTCAGTTCAGGGCCAGACCCATTCGGATGGATCAACGCACCGCAGAGGGCTACATCGGCAACATCAAACTTGTGGTCATCCCAGATGACGGCATCAGGAATCCCAGGTAGTGATTCCAGCATCCCCATCTCACGCGCCCATTCCTTGGAATGCTTCCGCGCGGCATCTAGATGGGGATTCAAGCTTGTAGTGAAGGGCATATAAAACTTCGGCAGTGTTACTGGCCCGACAGCCTGGTATGGAACGTGAGTAAAGCTCTTAAATCTCCCCAAACCCAAGGCGGCGTATAGCGATCCAATCCGCGCAGCCGATGTGCCTAGCCCTGTGGGGCCTCCCAGAAATGGCGTGGATGTCTGAGAATTATCTCCTCCCTTGTTCATGTAACGGCTCGATCGCATGTGCCACTCGTGACCGCCCGACTGCCAGTCCTGAAGTCCTTTGATATAAAGGAGAACGTTCACACGAGCCACTGGGTCTAGTCCATACTCCTCAAAGAGAGGGGGCAACTCGGTGACGGCAGTGTTATCAAACTGGTATAACCGCGAGGTTAGCAGTTCGTTGGTGAGGTTAGCCGCCTCCTGGGTACTCACATTCAAGAAGCGCTCCAAGACCAACACGCAGTTGGCATTCTCGCCTTCATCCTCTACTTCTCTCTGGTAGGAGAACAGATCGTTGCGTAGATGTACTCCATCGGCAAATGTGTCTTTGAGTACACGCATTGGCCGAGTCGAGGCAATGTCAGCCGGAATCTCTATAAACACGGCGTGTTCGACGAGATCCGCTGACCACGGAGCGCCGCCAACCTTGCGGCGCATCTCAATGTATTCGATGGGGTTAGCGACTCGATCCTGGTTGATATTGGCAAGTTCCCACAGAGACTCTTCCAGGAGGTTCTTGGTACTCTCAAAGAATCGAAGTCGCCAGTCCACAGATTTAGTAAACGCGGTGCGAGACCACAGGTCGGCCAAGCCGCACTCCACGGGGTTGGTAGGTACTGGGGGGGTTTCGGTGGGATAAATCGGCATGAACATTGGTAGTCTGCCGAGATACTCCTTCGCCCCAGCCATGTCTTGGGTGCGCTTATAGATTTCAAGGAAGTGATCGTCGAAGAAGAACACCCAAACATACCAATCGGTCACTAGGTCAAGCTCTGTCCCTGGCGCATCTGGATGGGTATACGAGCAAAGCAAGGCGTAGTCGTGAGCATCAAATGTGCGCTCGTCCCAGATAACCGAGCTTTCCGCTTCCTCTTCTGAGCCAAGTATCCCCATCTGGTAGGCCCAAGCTTTGGAATGCGATCGCGCCGCTTCCAGGTTTGGGTTCAGCCGCGCGGGCCAAGGCATGTAAAATTCTGGCAGTTCAAAGGGTTGCATGATCTGCGCGTAACCTCCTCTGGAGTCTTCTTGCTGTCTTCATTTCGTGGCTGAGATTGGCAATTGATGAGCATCTTCACCAATCGCGCTATGTCCCCACGTATAGTTTTTTGGTGGTGGCTTGTATCAAGAGAATAATTTGAAGAAGAATTCAGAAGTCAGAATTCAGGAGCAAAGCCCAAGATACTCCGCCTTTGGTCATAATCAATCAGTAAGCAATTCAAACCTGCAACTGATAGCGTAGTTTCTCGTAGAAAATTCAAAATGAATTCTAACTCCTGAATTCTGTTTCGATAAAATGCTCTTAGTCCAGATAAAGAACTATGTGAGTTTTAGCTCAAGTTCTCTATACCCAAAAATAGGAGATTTGAAAAATCTGTTTGAGTTATTACTCATTTCAGATGATGGCAAATGAATTTTTAGTAATTTATGGTGTTCTCATAATCTTTCATGGTTATAGAAAAAAAGCAATACGTAGGCTAAAGCATTTAAACAGATAGTTAAATTAAAAATTGAACAATTAGAAGACAGTTAAGACAGTTAAGCAGATAGTTAAATTAAAAATTGAACAATTAGAAGACAGTTAAGACAGTTAAGCGGATAATTAAACTATTTAAGACAGTTATTAAACAATAATTACTGATTGTAAATCTTTGCAACTAAAGCGATAAGGCTCGGTTCATCCCCAAACCAAGTAGAAGCTCTAAACCCAAATCTACATAAGTCAGCCCAATGATGATATAAACCTCATCTATGTTGAAATCTAGAGTTTTTTAAAAGATATATTTATGTAGGTTGGGTGGAGTTAAACGCAACCTAACATTACCACCTTATTTATCTTGGGTTACGCGATCGCTGCACCCAACCTACAAAACTACGGTTCTCAAGGTAGACGAGGTTTATATGAAAAAACTGTGGTTTCGCTAGATGCTTTGGACATGATGTCTTTCTATTAAATTTTGTTTTTGTTTTAGTACACAGAAAGCAAAGAACTTTAAAAATCACAACTGCGATCGCTGCTAGAATCAAAAAAACATTGTAACCAGAACTTTTAACCACAAACCCAGCTAGCAGATTAGATTTATTACATAATTCAGCAAAATGGGAAAGGGTTAATAAAAAGCCCTTTCCCTCTCTTGCAAAAGCTGTAATTGTGTGAAATAACAATAAGATTCCCCATTTTTTTAATAAGTTGGGAATCTTAGCCTTTCCAGTTAGTCTGAAGAAATCCTATTTGACAATACGGTTCAGTTAAGGACTTCTTTCTTATCTTTGCGTCCTTCTCTAACGAGACGCTGCGCGAATGCGGTTCGTTAAAAAAATTGACTTGGCAAAGAGTTTTAGCCTTAACTGAACTGTATTGTCCTATTTCAACTAATACTCGACTAATTTGCGATCGCAATTAACTAATCAAGTATCTTTCTACTTCGTTACCTCTGCTCCCGCTTTGTTTGACTCATTAGATGAAGAAGTAGATTCTGTCTTCTCTGATTGCGTGTCACTCGTTTGTTGCAATTGGTTGAGATGAATGTTGTTCACTTGAACAATAAAGTATTCTAATGCTTGACTTGCCTTTTGTTGCTGTTGGCTTTCGTCAGACACATCATAACAACGATAAGGTAGAGTTACACCCAATATAAATTTTTCTTGTTCAGCTTCTAACAATTCAAGCGTTCGCGTAGCGTCTCGTAGAGAAGCCATGCCGTTGGCGCAGCCTCTCGTAGAGAAAGCTTTACGCTGCGCTATCCACCAGTCGCACAGAATACCCAACTGAATTCTGGCTCCTGACTCCTGAATTCTGTTTCGATAAAATGAATAGCAATAAATAGAATTAATTGTGCTGAGTGGGTAGAAGTCAGGACAACTTCGCAAATATATAGAGTTCTAACTTTTGCTTAGACATCCCTTGTATAACTGTTCTCAAGTAGCTTCTCCCTTAGCAAAACCTTCTAGCATCTACTATTAGCTCCCATTTTGTGATTGACTAGTTGGCTGAGATTCTTTACAAAAGCCAGAAATGTTTCTTTCTGTTCACGTAAAATTATCTAGATTCAGCAAGTCTAATTAATCCTAACCATACATACATTTGATTGATAATGCAATGCTTTCTTGATAGTAATTTTACGTAGCTCGTCAAATATTTTTGATACAATTTACGTGCTTGTCCCAAAAAATATATGATTTGGACTTTGCAATAGTCGAATTGTTTTTGGTGAATTTTAAGCCTATCGGGGGTGTTAAGCTGTCGTATCGAGATTGGCAGACAACTATTTCGACAGGAAATTATGCAAGATTCTCTGATTTATCAAGATATCCTTCAGAGAGGAAGATAGCAGGAAGCGCTAGCACTGATAAGATGCGAACAATTGCAGAAATTAACGAGAAAATCATCCGCCAACGTGCGGTAGTGTTGACAACTGAAGAGTTAAAAGCACGAGTTGTAGAAATTGGTGTTACTAAAGCGGCTAAAGAAGTTGATGTAATTACCACTGGTACGTTTGAGCCGATGGAATCAAGCGGTGCAATTATCAATCTCGGACACACTGACCCTCCGATCAAAATTCGTCGTTGCTGGTTAGATGGCGTACCAGCATACTCTGGTTTTGGAGCAGTAGATTTATATTTGGGTGCGAGTTGTGCTGTGGAGACGACAGACGGAGAAGAAGTCCGAGAACGTGGCGGCGGTCATGTAATCGAAGATTTGATCGCTGGTAAAGCTATACATGTAAAAGCGCAAGGACAAGTAACAGATTGTTACCCCAGAGCAAGTTTTGAGACTACAGTTACCCGTGAAACGATAAATCAGTTTTATTTATTCAATCCACGTAATCTTTATCAAAATTTTATTGTTGGTGTAAATGGTGGCGATCGCCCCCTGTTCACCTATCTGGGCCCTTTACAACCGCGTTTGGGGAATGCCGTTTACTCTAATCCCGGTGCTATTTCCCCCTTACTCAACGATCCTGATTTGCAACTCGTTGGTATAGGGACTCGAATTTTTTTAGGTGGCGGTATTGGTTATGTCGCCTGGGAAGGCACTCAGCACTTCCCCTTACAAAAACGTTTAGCTAATCGTACACCAATTGGGCCTTCTGCGACTTTAGCTTTAATTGGTGATGCCAAACAAATGGATGCTCATTGGGTGCGGGGTTGTTACTTTAAAAGTTATGGTCCCTCATTGATGTTAGGGGTTGGTGTACCACTCCCCGTATTAAATGAACAAGTAGTGGAACACTGCGCTGTACAAGATAAAGACTTAGTAGCCCCAATAGTAGATTTTTCCATTCCCCGACGCGTTCGTCCCACTTTTGGTTTGGTGAGTTATGCCCAACTCAAATCTGGGAGGATCACTATTGAGGGCAAAGCTGTACGCTCTGCCCCCTTAGCGAGTTTGTTTTTTTCTAGGCAAGTCGCCCTAGAGTTGAAAAAATGGATCGAAGCAGGGACGTTTACCCTCACAGAGCCAGTTTCTCCAATTCCGATGGAGCGATCTTTTCTACCCCAAGACCGTCGAACGGATTTTTGATCTTGGGGAATGGGGCAGGGGGAATGGGGCAGGGAGCAGGGGGGACAAGGGGACAAGAGGTGAGAACTTGAAACAAGTTTTTCTCCTTGTCCCCAAGTCCTCTTCTCAATTCCCCCTGCCCCATTCCCAATTCTTACTCTTGAGTCGGTTTCGGTCGCTTGATGGGTTTAGGAGCAGGCGTTTTTGGTATAGGTTTTGACACCACAGAGGTGTCTCCGCCTGTGCCTGTTTTCTTGATGGGACGTGGAGTTTCGCCGCTGCGTCTGGGGGGGAATGGTCTTCTACCACCAGCACCAGCACCAGCACCACCGCCAGCACGAGGGCCACCTCTGAATGGTGGTTTGCGTTTTTTGGGCAAGTCAGCGATCGCTTCAGCTTTTTCTACGATCAAAACATCAGCTTCTCGCTTGGCTTGGAAATCCCAGAACTTTCCTACTGCTTTGGTGGTCAGGACACCCCTCAATTTCAATTTGAAATACTTGGGTTTATCAGTTGGTTTGCGTGCAGCCTGCCTAATTTTGACTACCAAACTCTTAGCGTCAAAAGATTGGTATACTACTTCACCACGAACAGAAAAACCACCATCAGCTACTTCTGATGAGGGGATCGTGGGAATTGTGCTTAATTCAGAATTTTCGGATAAGCCATCATCAACTGTCTGTGACTCTTGCAACTCTAAATCTGATTCGTCCTCATCTGTTGAGCTTTTAGCCAGATTTTCTGGCTCCCAAACTCCAACGATTTGGATGTGCAAGGTGTCATTTTCTTGTCTTGTACGTGGATATACTACCCACAAATGTTCTTTTTCTAAGTCTAGATGATTCTTGACTAAGCTCATAATCCGCCCTAGGAGGACGGCATTGAGTTCTACACCATCTGTGGTTAGTAGCGTACCTTGAGTAAATTGTTCGCTGCTAGCATGATAGCGACCCCGGACTAATCCGATCGCTCGGTACTGCATCGGTTCGCTGGGAGGCGGAATCGGTTGCTGTCGATTGACTAAGTTCCCATTTGAGTCAGTCTCGCTGGGGTTGACAGGCGAATTTTCAAGTTTAGAGGGCTTGGGTACTATGTGAACATTAGAGGCAGCCTCTATGTTATTTGAGCCTTGGTTAGAGGCAGAAGAATTGGAGGATTCAGGCAACGGCATCAGGTCGGAATTCATAAAAACTCCTTGCGGCGGAGACACATCCCATTGTGGGATTTTATAAAGGTAGCTGGAAAGAGCATTTGTGCGATTGATGAAAGTATATTTGCTTTTCACAAATCCACACTAGGGTACTCTACACAATCCTAAAGGCGCTAAATTTAGTGTTTGTACATTAAACGTGTAATTTAGCGCCTTTACACTAGTTTCGGAAGCATATCATAGCTACAATTCTGACGGCTCCTCCTAAAGTCATCACTTACTTTAGCAGTGTAAATAGTTAATTGTTATAAAATTCACAGGCAATTGGCGATATTCCGCAAAGTTTTGGAAATTTATAACTTTACGATTTGTGTAAATGATAATGTCATTAGAGTTCAGGAGAAAGACAAAACTGTGTCTCAACCACGCAATCGCTGGATAGTTCAAGTCGTATTGGCGCTGGCAGTTCTTGCTTTTGTGGGTGTTTCGGTGATTCCCATAATTGGAGCATTTAATAATACGCCACCCTCAAACCAGAATACCGCTAGCACCAGAGGCACTTTGCCCTCTGCTGACCAAAAATCAAAATTGGAAGATGAAGTACGGGGTTATGAACTGGTTTTGCAAAGGGAACCAGAAAATCAGACTGCGCTTAAGGGCTTATTGCAAGCGCGTCTACAACTACTGAGTCAAAAAGAAAAAAGTGAGGTTAAACCAGCTGATATCCAAGTTGTCATTGAACCCCTGGAAAAGCTAGCCAAGCTAAATCCCGAACAGTCAGAATATTCAGTGCTACTAGCTCAAGCTAAACAGCAAATAGGCGATCGCGAAGGAGCTGCTCAAGCTTATCGCACAATTTTGTCTACAAAACCTGGCGATTTGAAGGCTTTGCAAGGAATGGTGGCTTTGTTAATCAGTCAGCAACGCCCGGAAGCAGCTATTGGTTTGCTGCAAGAAACCCTCTCGAAAGCAGCCCAAGCAAATACAATTCAGCCTGGAAGTGTAGATACAGTAGCCGTGCAGGTGTTGTTAGGTTCTGTTCATGCTTCCCAGAAACGCTACGCTCAAGCTAGCTCTGTATATGACCAGGCAATTAAGAAAGATCCTAAAGATTTTCGCCCCGTTGTGGCAAAAGCGATGCTCTTGAAACAACAGGGCAAAGACGCAGATGCAAAACCCTTATTTGATAGTGCCGCAGCTTTAGCACCTGCTCAGTACAAAGACGAAATTAAAAAGGCAGGAATGACTTCCCCCATTCCTAATTCGGCCGTATCTCCCGCCGCGCCTTCATTGAAAAGTACTCCGAAGTAATGGGAATTGGGAAGAGGACTTGGGGACAAGGGGAAAGACTTGTTTCAAGTTCTCACCTCTTGTCCCCTTGTCCCCAATTCTCCTTATGCTCCTTCAATGGCAGCTACGACACCAAAGACTAAAAACAGACATCCGCCAACAAAGGTGAGTTGACGCTCAGAAATGCGTCCGGCAATCATTTTGCCACCAATAACTGCGATCGCAGCACAAATGGCATGTCCTAAAATTGCACCTATTGTCACTCCAATGGGATTATTACCTGCGGCTAGGGCAATAGTGGCAATTTGCGTGCGATCTCCCCACTCTGCCATAAATGTCAATATAAAGGCTTCTATGACAATTGCTAAGGAAGTCTTTTTCTTTGGTAACTCCAAATCTGCTTTTTTCACCGCAGCTTCGGCTTCTTCTATAACTTCCGTATCACAAGCAGCCGAAGACATCTTACTCGCGTCATATAACAGCTTGATACCAAAGGCAAGAAACAAAAATATTTCGGCGTAATGAATATAAGCTTTTGGCAATAAAGATACCGCTTGTCCAAATAGCACCGAAAGGATGGTCATCGCAGCCAAAGCAGCTGTCACACCTATAAATACCAGCCGCCGTGGGTGGTGCATTGCCAAAATCACAGCAATAAAAAATGTTTTATCGCCTAATTCGGAAACTGTAATTAATAATAAACCTGCGGTAAAAGCTGTTAACACTCTCTCAAGCTCCTGAAGAATCCTTTACCGATGTGAAGCTTGATGAGAACCAAAAGACCTCACCAAGTTTACACTTTTCGGTGTGAACTTAGTGAAGGTCTCGCTTTCAAATATTTATTATTCGCCATCTGAACCAGGCTCATCGCCAGTATGTTGATTCAGATGTACTGGCTTTCAAGTTTTTTTGCCAGCAGCTACTCCCCTTCTATGCAAAATGTATTATACATTTTTTGCAAGAATAAGTCAAGAGTAGGGAATGGAGAGCCATCACATGTGATTTGTATTATCTGTCTCTACCAATACTTGCTTTGGTTAGGCAATCACAGTAATATTTTCACTAGTAAGCAACGCTTGATTCGAGAATTGCGCTATCTGAACTTGTGCTGTACCACCAACGCCATCTTGATCAAAGAATAGGTTCCCCGTAGTTTGATCATAGATGAAGCGATCGCCTGCGGTTGTCGCACTAGTCCCAAGTTGGAATAAGCTCGAATCAAGTATTGTATCCTGAGATTGCCCCAGTCCAAATTCTGCTTTGGAAACTAAGATAGTATCATCTCCAACAGTAAAACCAGTGATGATATCATAGTTTCCAGTCAGGGGATAAGTCAGCTTGAAACTATCTTGACCACTTCCACCAGTGACTACATCGTTTGGGGTATCGTTAATATCATTGACTACGATTGCGATCGCTTCCTCGTAGAATAAGCCGCCCTGATCTGTAGTGCGTAAACGGATGTTGTAGCTATTCTTGGTTTCGTAGTCGGGTGAGACATTAATTTGTAACTCGTTACCTACAATTGTGAAGACGCTGTTATCGGTGCTGTCTATACCTGAAACTAAAGTGTAAGTGTGGGTGTCGTCTGGATCAGCGTCAATGGTGCTAAAGTTGCCAATTACTGTGTTGGCAGGAACATTCTCGTCAACACTAGTGTTACTCAGGCTCAGGTCAGTGGGAGTATTGTTCAGGTCAAGCTGAAAAAGTTCTTGCCCAGTGTTCCCATTGTCTGCAAAAAAGTAGAGCTTGCCATTGATGTAAGTGAGGTTGTTAGGGTAAGAGCTACTTGTGCCAGAGAACATATCCTTGACGCAGACGGTACCAGCCTCAGTGCCATCACTCTTCCACAGTTCAGTTCCCCCACTGCTGTCGGAGGCGCTGAAGTAGAGCGTGCCATTGACATTGGTCAGATTTTGCGGATTTGAGCTACCACTACCAGAGACAATATCCTTAACGCGAACAGTACCATCTTCCGTACCATCACTCTTCCACAGTTCATTGCCCCCACTCATGTCAGTGCCTCTGAAGTAGAGCGTGCCATTGACATTGGTCAGATTTTGCGGATTTGAGCTACCTGTACCAGAGAAAATATCCTTGACGCGGACAGTACCAGATTCTGTACCATCACTCTTCCACAGTTCGTTGCCGCCACTATTGTCGGTTGCAACGAAGTACAACGTGCCATTAATATTGGTCAGATTTTGCGCGTAAGAGCTACCCTTACCAGAGAAGATATCCTTGACGCGGACAGTACCAGATTCTGTACCATCACTCTTCCATAATTCCCGGCCTCCACTGCTGTCGGTTGCACTAAAGTATAGTGTGCCGTTGACATTGGTCAGATTTTGGGGATTTGAGCTACCTGTACCAGAGACAATATCCTTGACGCGGACAGTACCATCTTCCGTGCCATCACTCTTCCATAGTTCTCGACCCCCACTGCTGTTGGTGGCAACGAAGTACAGCGTGCCGTTGATATTCGTCAGAAAGTTAGGGTCAGAGCCACTCATACCAGAGAAGATATCCTTGACGCGGACAGTACCAGCTTCAGTACCATCACTTTTCCATAATTCATTGCCCCCACTGCTGTCGGAAGCACTGAAATAGAGCGTGCCGTTGACATTAGTCAAATTTTGCGGATTTGAGCTACCACTACCAGAGAAGATATCCTTGACGCGGACAGTACCATTTTCCGTGCCATCACTCTTCCATAGTTCATTACCTCCACTACCGTCGGTGGCTCTAAAGTACAGCGTGTCATTGACATTTGTCAGAAAATACGGGTCAGAAGAGACTGTGGCAGTATTAATATCTTTAACGCGGACAGTACCATCCTCCGTGCCATCACTCTTCCACAGTTCACTACCCTCACTGCTGTTAGTAGCTCTGAAATAGAGCGTGCCGTTTACATTGGTCAGATTTTGCGGATTAGAGCTACCCGTACCAGAGAAGATATCCTTGACGCGGACAGTACCAGCTTCAGTACCATCACTCTTCCATAGTTCATTGCCGCCATTGCTGTCAGTAGCACTGAAATACAGCGTACCGTCGACATTAGTCAGAGAGTTAGGATTTGAGCTACCCGTACCAGAGAAAATATCTTTGACGGGGACAGTACCAGCCTCAGTGCCGTCACTTTTCCACAGTTCAGTTCCCCCATTACTGTCGATGGCACTGAAGTACAGTGTGCCATTAACATTGGTCAAAAAGCTAGGGTTAGAGCTACCAGTAACAGAGAAGATATCCTTGACACGGACAGTACCAGCTTCAGTACCATCACTCTTCCACAGTTCAGTTCCCCCACTGCTGCCATAAACGTTTTTCCTTAAACCTTTGGATAAAAATCACAAGCGAAATCAGGCGTTGGTTGAATGCTCCTGTTTCTTGCTTGCAAGTATGCGCTCATCGAATGCCTTAGCTTCGCTTTTTTACAATTAAACAGCCTCAGTAAAGATGTGGAATTTGATCAACAAAGAAATTAGAAGTCAGGAGCGTTAATTAACAAGAAAGTTAAGCAACTGGCAAATGAATCAAAGGGTTTAAGATCCTCTACTTTAGTGGTCTTCAATGGCAGTACTGAATCCTTGCATTAATTGATTCTGAATTCTTTCTTTATATAAAGATATAAAGCCAATCTATTAGGGGATCAAATCCGTGAGCCTCTAGTAGAGAATGTTTTTTGACTGGAAATCCTAATCTAGGAAGTACTGTGATATAGCCATTCTCTAAAATGCTATATACAATAGGGACAAATTAACGCGATCGTAATTCGTAATAGTCCTATGAAAAATGCACTTTTTGCTAAGTCAGAACTCATCATATAATTAATCTTCTTTGTTTTTATTGAAGATTATGTCAGAGTTATAGCTTACACAAAAAAGTGGCAATTAAACAAAGTTATTAATCAATTCAAAGGTGATTATTAAGTCACCTCAAGCATTTTTAGCCTGGACATAATGCTCATTTATTTAAAAAAGTGGATCGATAAATAGATAAATTATGTCCAAGGTTAAAGCCAAATTCTATCCCATCAAGCCAGTCCAACCAACTTAGCACTTAGTTGCCACATGCGATCGCCTTTGTCGTCATCACGAGCTTGAGGAGAAACCTTTTGAACAAAGGATTTACCATCTTCCTTCTGGCGATTTCCCCAACTCCAATACACACCGGATTGATTGTACTCAGGATCGGCAACCACCGCCGCAACTCGTTCTCCCGCCAACTCCTGAGACACATATCCCTTGGTGATGTACTTCTGGAATAATGGGAAGATTTTCTGAAACAGGGGATAGTGGTTTCTAAATAATGGCGTTTCTGCAACACATCCTGGATAGAGAGAGTTGAAGACGATACCAGTTGACTCGTGATAGCGCTGATGCAGTTCCCGCATTGTCAGCACGTTACAAACCTTGCTGTCTTTGTAAGCTTTGACTGGTTCAAATTTCTTGCCATCAATCATTGAGATCGGGTCTTTAAACCCTTCTGCAAAGCCCTGCAAATCGCCCAAGTCTGGACGCGGCGGAATCTTTCCACCCAGTTCGTCTGGATTGTGGGTAACAGTTCCCAAAATTACGAGCCTTGGCTCTGAAGATGACTTCTTCAGATCCTCTAGCATCAGGTTACACAAAAGGAAATGTCCCAGGTGATTTGTGGTGACAGTTAGCTCGTAACCTTCTGGACTGCGTAAAGGCTCCTTTATTAAGGGCATATAAATTGCGGCGTTGCACACCAAAGCGTCTAGGGAGTGTCCGCTTGCTCGAAAGTTATTCACAAATTGTCGAACGCTATCCAAAGAGCCAAGATCGATATGCATGATAGTGTAGCTGCCCTGATGCGGGATTCCCACAGATTGGGCTGCCAGTTGAGCTTTGGCTACATCCCTACAGGCCATCACTACATACCATCCCCTTTCAGCAAGAGCCTTGGCAGCGTACAAACCGACCCCTGAAGAGGCACCTGTGATTACAACCGTTGACTTCCTATCCTGTACCATTCTATTCAGACTCTGTTAATCACCTTTTTCTCTCTTCAGGATTTTACATCACTGAGTCACCACCTCTGTTATGGTTGGCGATCGCTTCTCACTTAGCTTGATTGAGTTTCTCTATTGAATATAAAGCGTTTTCAACTTCTGGTCGTAGCGGAAAACCTGGATGGACTGATACAGATTAGAAAGTAACTGGCATTGCAAATATATTTGTGTTACACATAAATATAGAGAAAGTAAATACACAAGGATATATGATGCCAGTTATCAGAATACCTGATCCCATTTACAAAAGGCTCCAAGCCCTGGCTGTCCCTTTCGAGGATACACCCATCACTGTTATTGAGAAGTTATTGAATGAATATGAGGCGCGTTACCAGCCTCAACAAATTTTTGAAACCGAGAATTATAAAATTCTTGAACCTGATACTCCAAGTAATTTGCACTATACCAGAGTGCTTCGAGCCGTAATTGGTAGTCAGGAAATTCATCAACCGAACTGGAATAAGATTGTCGATGCAGCACACGAAATGGCTATTCGACAAGGATTTTCTGTAGAGGAACTCATGAAGCTAACCCTTGCCCATATTGTTAAGGGTGAAAAAATTAATTCTGGTTTTCACTACTTGCCAGAGGTAAATATTTCGATACAAGGTGTAGATTCAAATCTTGCTTGGCGTAACACTTTGCACTTAATGAAGAATTTTAAAATGCCAATTGAAATATATTTTGAGTGGCGTGACAAAGAGGGAGCAGCGTATCCCGGTGAGAAGGGGAAGTTAATTTGGAATGCTAAATAGGATGTGAGAATCACAACTATAAGAGCATCGCTGGATGGGTTTATATGATTAAATTTGTTACATATAAATTTATAAATAGAAAAATTCATGGACGAGCTACAACCAAGAGTAGAACAGCTACAATCCTTATATAGACTTTGCCATCAGCTTACAAATGTGATGTTCCAGCCGATTCACATCGTGCGATTAGATGAACGATCGCTCAATATATTTATATTAGCTGGGCAAGATGAAGGAATAGAGCTAGAAATTAAGCCAGATGGTAGTATAGAACCATGAATGTAGTATAGAACTATGAATCAGGTAAACTATACAGCAATGAGCGACCAAGAGCTAAAGAGTTATTTTCTCACCCACAAGGATGATAAGGAAGCCTTTTATGCTTACATGGATAGACGAAAATCTCGTCATCGTGATGCTGCAATACAATTAAATGATCCAGCTTGGGAAGAAAAGATAATAGCTGTGATTCAGAAACAATTAGGTTCCGATTGATAACTTAATCATTTCATATTTTTAATCGAGGTAGACAAACTTTTTGTAGTCCCCTCGATTTCCTATATAAATTTACCTTTAGCTAATACTTCCGCTCTTTTGGCTCAAACATAGTAATCGCCACCGGACGATATTGAATGTCAATTCCGGCTGGTGAATAGTAAGCCATTGTGTGTTTCAGAAAGTTTGTATCATCTCGCTCGGAATAATCTTCGCGGAAATGAGCGCCCCGACTTTCTTGCCGATTCAGCGCTGATGCCAAAATCGTCTGTCCCACTATCATCAAACTTCGCAATTCTAAAGCTTCCACGAGTTCTGTATTCCAGCAACTACCTTTATCATCTAAATAAATTTGTGGATATTGCTGTTGGATTTCTGCTAGTTTGTGCAACCCTTCACTCATTAATGCCTCAGTGCGGAAAACGCCACAGTAATCAGTCATACAATCCTGGAAGGCTTGACGGACTTGGTTAATGCGATACTCTCCTGGTTGTTCCAGCAAAGCTTGAATTTCTTGCTGGGCTTGCGTTACATAGCGTTGCTCATCTACAGAGGGCAACTTACGTTTTTGGACGAATTTGGCGATCGCAGCCCCAGTTCTCTTGCCATAAACGACACATTCCAGCAAAGAGTTACTACCAAGGCGGTTCGCACCATGTACGGAAACACAAGATGTTTCGCCAGCCGCAAAGAAAGCATCAACTAAACCATCACCACTACTGCGGACTTGCCCATCAGTATTAACTGGAATACCACCCATACAATAGTGAATTGTTGGGCGGACTGGCATCGGTTGAGTTACCGCGTCAACACCTACTAAGCGGTGTGCTTCTTCCCAACAGAAGGGGACGCGACTCATAATTTTTTCTTTACCCAAATGGCGGAGATCCAAATAGACAAAGGGGCCACCAGCGCTACCGTCGAGATGAATACCACGACCTGCGCGAATTTCGTAAGCGATCGCTCGTGAGGTAATATCACGAGGAGCTAGTTCCATGCGACTGGGGGCATAGTTCGCCATAAAGCGATCGCCTTCACTATTAATCAGATACGCCCCTTCACCCCGTACCGCTTCTGAAATTAGCACCCCTACCGGATATAAACCAGTGGGATGAAACTGGACAAATTCCATATCTTCGAGGGGTAAACCTGCGATCGCAGTCATTGCTAAACCATCACCTGAAGAGGCGTAATCATTAGAGGTAGTATTATAAACCCGACCATAGCCTCCAGTGGCAAACATCACCGCCTTGGCTCGCACCACCTCTATATGTCCATCCAAAAGATGGAACATCACCACTCCTTTCGCCTCATTCTCTTCCAAAATGAGACGCATCACATACCATTCTTCATAAACTTGCACACCATAACGC
The DNA here is from genome assembly GCF_009873495.1 of Nostoc sp. ATCC 53789. Classification (GTDB taxonomy): domain Bacteria; phylum Cyanobacteriota; class Cyanobacteriia; order Cyanobacteriales; family Nostocaceae; genus Nostoc; species Nostoc muscorum_A. The sequence goes on from NZ_CP046703.1 coordinate 5,868,083, forward strand.
CGCAAATTGTTAACCAATTCGTGCAAAATCGCGTGACCAGTCTTATCGGCAGCATAACAAGTGCGGTTGTGGGAATGTCCGCCAAAAGCTCGTTGGGCAATGCGACCATCGGGTAAGCGAGAGAACAAAACGCCTAGATGTTCCAAATCAATTACCACATCTGGCGCTTCTTGGGTGAGAATTGCTACAGCATCTTGGTCTGCCAAATAATCAGAACCCTTGACAGTATCAAAAGCATGTGCTTCCCAACTATCTTGAGAATCAACATTTTTTAGCGACGCAGCCATACCACCTTGAGCCGCCACCGAATGAGAACGAATTGGGTGTGTTTTCGCAACCACAGCAATATTTAAACTAGGATCAGTGCGAGCAATTTCCACCGCCGCACGACATCCCGCCAATCCACCCCCAACAATAATTACATCGTGTTCCAGCATAATTAGTCCCCTGATTGCAAAGCACTGCTGTTCTATTGTAGAGATGTGATTAATCAGGCAGTGCGTTGCGATCGCTGTGGCATCTCTACAAAAAAATTCCCTGCCTATAGACAGGGATGTTATTACAAATTTTTAAATTAAAAGCGAAGAGTTAGGTCTTCATTCCTAATTTTCTCTTTAGCTAGCTGCTTGCACAGGTTGTTGCTGAGACACATTACCTGGTATGGGTTCCATTTTAGTTCCCGGCCCTACAGGAGTGACTTCAATATGATTTAACAAGGTCGTGACAAACGCAAACAACAAGAAAGGTAGCGATAGCAGAACGACCAAACCCGCAGTTGCTAAAGCGTACACAGGACGCTTCGCACCCATCAGCGCCAAGGCAGATGCCAAACTTAGGGTAATTGTAATTAACCAAACAATTATTTGACCGTAGATATCACCAAAAGTCAGCGTACAGACAAACCGATACTTTTGAATATTATTTCCGCTCATCACATTTGCCTCAAGTCTCTCCTATATAGGTTCTACGTTAGAACCATGTTTGCTTTGTAGACAATTTCTAAATATTTTTGCAAAATTCGTAATATTGCTTCACAATTCACTTTTTTTGTTACAAACCGCAATTCATAGTCCTGCATGGCGTAAATAGACCAAGCATACTCGACGGTAAGCCCTTTTCCTATATCTCCACGTTCCCTGTACTACGGTGTATACATAAGTCCTAAAAACCTAGTTTTGTAGGGTGTCTTATCCCGTAGGTTAACGCACTATTCTAGATTTTTGGTGTGTTATGACCATAGATAGATCCAGCAAAGTAAGGATGTGAAATCCGATTTTTTGGTGTTAAATTTTGAGTATTGCCGGAATTTGTTGACTTAAATCAACAAAAATCTTTATTTTTCGTGGCAATGTTGTTTTAGGAGTGAACGTGAATACTATTTTTCTTCGTAAAGGTGTTTTTTGGTTGCCAGGTATAGCTGCTCTTGTAGTTCTGAGTAGCAGCTTATCTGCAAGTGCCCAGACAGTAGACAAGGTAAGCAGTCAGGCATTAACTGACTCTTCCGCAACCGTAGCGTCTCCCAATGAGTTTAGTACAGAACTAGACGCTGTAAGCCAAAATCTTTCTACAGAAACAACTGAAACATTTACAGCCACAAATTTAGCTGAGGTACAGCAGAGCCAAAATCCTGTAATACAGCAAAACGCCAGTGTAACGTCTACACCAATTCCAGGGACAGTGGCAACCTCGTCTGCGACTCTCACCTCTGAGTTTGTCCAACCGACTTCTCAAACGACTGCTCAACCAGCTGCTACCAAAGTGGCGCAATCGGATATTGATTTAGGCAGAACAACCCGTGGTGGCAGTAGCTATATTGGCGTTGCTGCTAACATTGGTTTGAGTGGTGATGGTAGCTCGTCTTTGGGCGATGGTAACTTCGCCGTAGTTAGTAAAGTCGGACTGACAAATTCTATATCGGTACGTCCCTCAGCCGTATTTGGCGACAACACCACGATTTTGCTTCCGATCACCTACGATTTTACCTTCAAATCAGCAGATGCTTTTAGCGAACCGTTAGCGATCGCACCTTACGTTGGAGTTGGTGCAGCTTACAAAACTGGTAATGATTCGCAATTTGCCTTTTTGGTATCTGGTGGCATTGATGTGCCTCTAAGTCCTCAATTCACAGCAACAGCCTCTGTCAATGCGGGATTTTTCGATCAAACTGATGTTGGCTTATTGTTAGGAGTTGGTTATAACTTCACTGGATTATAAGAGTTAGGAGTTAAGAGCTATGAATGAAATATTACTAACTCTTAACTCCTAATTCCTAACTTTCTATTTAGGGGTAACTTTGTCAATTACCTTGATTTTTCCATCGTCTCCTACTGTCCAAACGTCATATACACCAACGACATCGCCGTTAGCATCAACATCTACGTTGCCGCTAGCTCCTTGATAGTTAATCTTTTTACCATCTTTCAGTAACTTCAGTCCCTCGCAGACATCGGTAACTTCTGTGCCAGGGCCATCAGCGACTTCACGAATTTTGCCAGCTATTCCAACGCCTGTATTTTCTTTAGCAGCTTGTGCTGCCAATGTCAATAAAGCAGCCGCATCCCAAGCTTGAGGGGCGTATTCCCCTGGTTCATTACCCTTTTTATCCTTCCACAGTTTGTTGAAAGCTGCTAATGCTTTACCATCGGAACCGGGTACTGTACCGATCGCTCCAGTTAAAATATATTTACCATCACTGCCTTTGCCAACTTGTTCTGGGAAAGTAGGTGATTTCACTCCATCTGTGAGGAGAATCTGCACTCCCTTAGCTACACCTTGCTGATACGCAGCTTTTAAAAACAGACTGCCAGTTTCGGCGTAAAGTACAGCTAGAACTGCATCTGGCTTACCAGCAAAGGCAGCCGCCGCTTCTGTATCAAATGTCTGCGCTTTCGGGTCGTAGCGGACAGGCTTATCTTTATTAACGATGGTTCCACCCAATTTTTCAAAAGTTTGCACAAATGCTTTTTCAAAGCCAACGCCATAGTCGTTATTAATCACGACTGTAGAAACTCGCTTGAAACCTTTTTTTCTGGCAAGTTGAGCTAAAGCTAGTGCTTGGTAGGTATCAGGGGGAGCAGTACGCGCCCAAAAGCCTTTAAAGTCGCCTTTTTGTGCTTTTTCAGTAAATACGGGACTGGTACTACCAGGGGAAACCAGCATGACTTTATTCGGCGTGGCAATGGAGACTGCGGCACTAGAAACGCTACTGGCAAAGGAACCAACTACACCTGCGACTTTATCTAAAGTTGCTAGTTTGGTCATACCGGCTGCACCAGCTTTCGGATCGGTTTGGTCGTCTACTTGCACCAAGTTAACTGGTTCACCATTCACCCCACCGCAAGCGTTGACCGTATCGACTAGTAAAGGGACAGAACCTAGCATCTGTTGTCCGACAGAAGCCAAATCGCCTGTTGTCGGTAGTAGGGAACCAATTTTTAGCCCTTTATCACTGCTTGTTGTAGTTGAGTTTGCTGCTGGGGTCGCACTACTTCCTGTGGTAGCTGTACCATTGGGGGTACTACTATCACCACAAGCCCCAACTAGGAATCCTGTTGCTATGGCAGCTAGACTCAAGGTTAAGGCGGCACTAATTTTTCTCATAAATCAATTTCACTCCTCAAATATTTAGGAGCCTAAAATTAAGATTCAAACTAAGTTTGTAAGTTAGTTGGATCTTATCAAGACTCCAAAGGATAAATCATATCATCCATCTTTGGGAGTAGAAATGTTTACGCCTACATTAGTTTACACAGAAAATATTCTGTGTATTAAAAGCTGGAAAACGGAGAGGGAGGGATTCGAACCCTCGGTACGGAGTTGCCTGCCGTACAACAGATTAGCAATCTGCCGCTTTCGACCACTCAGCCACCTCTCCTGACTCACGAATATCAATGTTATCAGACTTGCTCTTAAGAGTCAATAGTCATTTGTCATTTGTCATTAGCCGTTGGTTATTTATAAACCACTAAGGACTAAGGACTAGGGACAAATGACTGATTTTTTAAAGAACTTGCGATCGCATCCAAGCTAAGGGCAAGGTGCGTAACTTTTTCCACTGGGGAACGAAAGCCCGCCGACTGAACACATCGTAATCGTTGCGTTCAATCACCTCCAAAATCTGGCCGTACAGCATTGATGCTGCCCATACAGGCCAACGGGCATCGGATGCTAGATAAGTTATTCCCTGGTTTGACGTGGTATAGAATTGACGGGCCCGTTCAATTTGAAAGCGCATCAGCGCCCGCCAGCGATCATCTACCACACCTTTGAAGAAGTCTTGCTCGGTGTAGTTGAATTTTTCCAAGTCCTCAAGGGGAATGTAGATTCGCCCCCGTTTGGCATCTTCTCCCACATCCCGCAGGATGTTGGTGAGTTGATTGGCAATTCCCAGAGCGATCGCTTCTTCTGTGGGAAGATATGGTTGTTTGTTCTGATGCCACGGAGCGGTGTATAGGGTGCTATCTACACCCATTACTTCTGTTGACATTAAGCCAACAGTGCCAGCAACGCGGTAACAGTAGAGGTATAAATCCTCAAAGGTTTCATAACGACTGCGATATAAGTCCATACGCTGACCGGCAATCATATCCCGAAAGGGCTGAATGTCCATCGGAAAGCGCTGGAGGGTATCAACTAAAGCGACATCGTAATTTTCTAATGGTCGTCCCGCAAAAATCGATTCCAGCTGCTGTTCCCATAGGTCTAGGGTTTCTGGCGTGGTAATAGCAGATGCGGGCCCATCCACTAATTCATCTGTACGGCGACACCAAGCGTAAATTGACCAAATAGATTGACGTTTTACCGGACTCATGAGCAAAGTACCCAGGTAAAAAGTCTTGGCATACTTTGCTGTGAGATGTCGGCAAAGTTTGTATGACTCGTCTACAGAGACCAGCGTTTTCATGCGCGGGGGGGAATCAGGCAGTTGCAGCATTCGTTGCGGGCGGTCGGGTGAGCGTTTGCAGGTTTGAGGAATTTGCTACCGGGAGAGCCTCAGAAATTGCCTGCGCTGTCAGCTTACCAGAAAGTACGGCACCTTCCATACTGCCTAAGTAGCGTTGCATGGTATAACTTCCGGCGAGATAGAAGTTGGCAATGGGCGTAACTTGTGCGGGACGGTACTGTTGACGACCAGGGGTCGCTTTGTAAACTGAACGCGGCGTTTTCACCACATGAGATTTTAGCAACATTGCTGGATTGTCTCCCCCAAAGTGGTCTGGGAAAAGTTTTTCCAATTCAGCAAGCGTTGCAGCCACAATCTCCTCATCGGATTTGGCAATCCAATCTTTTGCCGGAGCTAGAACTAATTCCAGCATTGAGCGATTGGGGTTGGCGTATTCACGGCAGGTATTGCTCATATCAGCATAAACGCTTAGGAGGGGCGATCGCGAAAAAAGTAGGTGATCAATTTCTGTAAGTTTCCGGTCAAACCACAGATGGAGGTTAATCACTGGTACTCCTTCTAAACCTTCTAGCTTTTGAAAAAACTCCATCAGCTTCCAAGGTTTAGGCAACATCACCTTTAATGGGTCAACTGAAATGGCAGATACATACGAATCAGCTGTAATAACTTCATCTTCTGCCCCATTTAACCCTCGAATCAAGTATGCCTTCACCGTGCCATCGGCGTTGAGCAAAATTTCTTTCAAGGGGGCATTTAGCCGCACTTCTCCACCGCGTTCTGTAATGTAATCTACAATCGGGCTGCATAGACGTTCTGTGGGAGAACCATCTAAAAATGCAATCTTGGAGCCATATCGTTCTTGCAAAAAACGATTTAGTGCAGTTAAGAGAATCGTTGCGGAAACTTCATCAGGATTGATAAAGGTGAGTGCTTTACATGCGGCGATAAAAACGTCACTAGTTACCCGCTCATCAACACCTTGCCTTTTCAACCACTCTAAGAAGCTATATTTGTCCATCTCTTCGACATACTTCTGACCCCGAACCACTGCGGGAAGTAGACCAACGGCAAATCGAATCTTCTGCTCCCAAGTCAACATGTCTTTGTTGCGAAGAATCGATGCTATGACGTTGAAAGGAGATGGAATATCTGGAACATCAAAACGTGAGAGTCTTCCAGGCTTGTCTGGTTGATTAAAAATCAGTGTATGCTCTTTCCACTGGAGTCTATCTTCAATGCCCAACTCCTTGAGCAATTGGAGCATATTAGGATATGCCCCAAAGAAGGCGTGTAACCCGGTTTCGTACCAGTCGCCGTCAGAGTCTTTCCACGCCGCAACCAGACCACCCAGTACGTCCCGGCTTTCCAAGACAATGGGTGTGTGACCTGCGTCCGTGAGATATTTCGCGCAGGAAAGTCCTGCTAGTCCCGCTCCCGCGATCGCTACTCGCATTTAACCCTAATGCCCTTCAATATTTCTTAACGGTTTTATCGTTCTCATTATACGTTGCAATCTGTTACATTTGACGGTTATTGTGCGATCGCTTCCCCAAAAAACTTTGATCAAAGGGAATTTTACCTACGCACAACTGCCCAACAAAATTACTAATACCATTGTTGGCAATAGGTTTTAGCGAGTATTTTATCTAGATTTAGGTGAAGAAAATTTAACGAGACAAAAGTAATTCCTTTGACAGAAAATAGGTAATCTCAAAAGTAGTTGATTTCTTTGGGAATCCGTGCCTCTAAATCTGAGAAAATATCTAGGGTACTGGTTATAGATTGCTATTAAACACCTCAGTTAGGTAAAAGATTATGAGTGGTTCGCAGGAGCTAAAACACTTTGGAAATCACCTGATTTTAGGTATTTCCGGCACTACACTAAGCGATGATGATAAACGCGCACTCAGTGAATTAAAGCCGATTGGGGTGATATTTTTTGCTAAAAACTTTTTGGATGGCGCTCCATATCAAGTTTGGCTAGAAAGCTTCAAGGATTTAAACAGCCAGATACGAGAATATGCTGAACGTGATTCAATGTTTATGACTCTGGATCATGAAGGAGGTCGTGTCATTCGTACACCAATGCCAATTACGCGATTTCCTCACGCATTGTTGTTGCGATCGCACGCCCGCGAAGTAGCAAAAGCCACAGCTACAGAACTAAAATCACTGGGAATAAATTTATCTTGGGCTCCTGTAGCAGATGTTTTTTCCCATCCCCACAACCCTGTCATTGGGCCTCGTGCCTTCGGTAACACTCCCGAAATCGCCGCAAAAGATGCCCGTGAATACTACCTTGGACTTCAAGAATCAGGAATTTTGGGATGCGCCAAACACTTCCCTGGACATGGAGACACTAGCAAAGACTCTCACATTGAGCTACCAATACTGGATTTAACTTTAGAAGACCTGCGACTTCGAGAACTTGTACCTTTCAGAGCTTTAATCGAAGTACAGATACCTTTAATCATGACTGCCCATATTTTATTTCCTAGGATAGATGCAGATTTACCAGCAACGCTATCCGAGCCTATCCTCAAAACCATACTTAGGGAAGAACTTGGCTTTCAGGGAGTGGTTGTATCTGACGACTTGGATATGAAAGCGATCTCAGATATGTTTATGAAAGCTGGTACTGTGGCGCGATCGTTTCATGCAGGCTGTGACCTGTTCATTGTCTCGCGCAATATCAATTCATCATCTATTGAAAGAACTTATCAGATTGCTGAAGATTTCGTCGATTCTCTTAGCAAGGGTAGTTTAGACGAATCAGTAGTGGAAGCAGCCAGAGAAAGAATTGAGAAACTGCTGGCAGTAACACCGCAATATCCCATAGAAATTTTGGATAAAGATATACTATTGCAACATGCTCAATTAGCGATCGCTAGTTGCTATTCATAACCCAACCCGCATTCAAGTTGCATATTAGCGATTGCCAAAAGGCTAACTAAGATTGCATTTCTTAATTTTGAATTTTGAATTTTAAATTTTTAATTGTTTTAGTGGGTGGTATAGGGGTCGAACCTATTTCTGCGAGTTAAAAGCTCGCTGCACAGCCGATATGCCAACCACCCTAGTTAATTTAAGAAATGAGCAAGTGCGATCGTATATTTTTTACATCGCAAGCCCTACACCAACACTAGATATAAATCCACCAGGGAGGTACTGCCCCTCCTATTTCTGTGTTATCAGCACAGCGCCTCGCTTTTCGGCTCCAGGTGGAAAAAGAGGAAGATGGAGGAATCGAACCCAGATTCCGCAGGTGCGCTCGTAAATGCTGTATTTTTGAAAATGACCTAAATGCTGCATTTTAGAAGCATGACAGCATCATTAAATATCAGGGTACAGGATATTGACCACTGCGGCATAGTCGCAGGCATCTGTGATGAGATGAATTTAGTAGAACAAATTAACCGACTGCTGGGAACTCACTCTCAAGAAATCATCAGTGCAGGTCAAGTTGTAAAAGCAATGATTTTAAACGGATTAGGATTCGTGAGTGCGCCGTTATATTTGTTTGAAAAGTTTTTCGTAGGCAAAGCTACCGAGCATCTTTTAGGAGAAGGAATACGTCCAGAACACTTAAACGATGACCGTTTGGGTCGAGTATTGGACAAATTATATGAGGCGGGACTAACGAAAGTCAAGCCAGAAAAGAAGCTGACCTCAAGCAGTTGGAAAAACGTTTAATTAAAAAGTTATCAGTTGCCCAATCCGAACTTCGGCAGTTGTCAAACCAAGAATTTGCTTGCTCAAAAGATGCTCTGATTGCGGCACAACGGCTCAGTTCTAAGTTGCCCTTACACCAACTGGCTAATATCCAGGTTAAGGAAGTAAAAAAACATACTGGACGTGGTAGACCCAGTAAGGATGCTGCCCCTACCTTTTACTACCAAGTCGATGCCACGCTAGAACCCAAGGAAATAGCCATCGCCATCGAAACCAAACGCGCTGGAAGATTTATTTTAGCGACCAATGTCCTCGATGCCGAAGAACTCAGCGATGAAGATGTTTTACGTGAATATAAGGCACAGCAGTCTACTGAGCGTGGTTTCCGATTTCTCAAAGACCCTTTATTTTTTACTTCCAGTGTCTTTCTCAATTCGACTGAGCGAGTTGCCGCATTAGCAATGATTATGGGTTTGTGCTTGCTTGTTTATAGTCTGGGTCAAAGAGCTTTACGTCAAGCCTTAGAACGGGCAAAAAAAACTATTGATAATCAGTTGGGTAAACCAACTTCTACTCCCACCTTACGTTGGGTGTTCCAATGTTTTATGTCAATTCATTTGGTTACCGTCTCCCAAATCAAGCAAATTGCCAACTTAACCCATGAAAGGCAATGGATTCTTCAGTTTTTTGGCGCTCCTTGTCGAAAATATTATCTTCTTTCTTAACTAACCTGCGGAATGTGGGTTGTAAGGCACTTGCTCTACCGTTGAAGCTACAGGACTACGCAAGCGAGTGGAGGGAGTTGTTCTCGTAGCGTTCTCGTTCGCGGAGCGTCCCGGAGGGAAGAGTACACACGTACTGAGTATGGCGTACTCAGATGCTACCGATTACATCACACCCGCATCAAGCTGGTAACAGGAATTGAACCTGCAACCTACTGATTACAAGTCAGTTGCTCTGCCAATTGAGCTACACCAGCACTATTTTTGGTGACAGGGGCAAGGAAGGAGTCGAACCTGCCGATATTCAAGTTATGAGCCTGATGAGCCACCGTTGCTCTATCCCCGCATATTCACCAATACCCCTGACTGGATTTGAACCAGCATCCTCTTTACCCTAAATAAAGTGCCTCGTACCAATTGGGCTACAGGGGCAAAAATCAAAGAATATCAATCACATCTAAAGCTTGGAATATTGTTTTTTTGCCCAATAACCTCTAGGCGGTTTTTCAATACCGTAAGCTTTACACCATTTTTCCACCGCCTTGTCACTTACACCAAAATCTTTTGCTATTTGAGAAGTTGGTTTAGTCCAAATCATTTTTTCTAGTTTTTCTTTAGAAGGTCTTACAGTTTTTCTACAGGCTAATTTAGAACATTGCTGAGAACAGTAAGTATCTTGATCTGGGCTAGTTAGTAATTTGCCACAGTACGAGCAAGTTCCGTGTGCAAATTGACAACTATAAATGCCATCTCCATTGTTAATAAGTTGTCTTAGTACTAATGGTATTTTGTGCCAGCGATCGCGACTTTCTGCACTATCAAACACTAAGACGCTGATGAAACGCTCGTTAGCCTCAATCTCATTTATTGATTCTGCGAATTTTAACTTTCGCTCTAAATCTTTATGAGCCTTGCCTGCATGGTTATCAGTCAAAGCGTGACAGTTAGGACATAATAGTAGGAGATTTTCCAATCTATTGTCATGCCTATCTCCATTGATATGATGAAGCTCTAAAGGAATAGTACTATCAAGCCAAGTGTCAGTGTGACAAGACTCACACTTTGGAACTTTAATACCATCCCTAATGAGCTTGAGTTTCAAACTATGCGTCTGAATAGTTGACCCTTTGTAACAGTAATCACTTGCTGGCTTTAGCCTATTTGATTTGCGTCCTTGTCCACCTTTATTTCCTTTATAGACAATGTTCAATTTAGCTAGATAAAAGTCTAAAGTAAGAGGTTTGCAATTTAATTGACGACAAATAAAAGCTTTAGAACGATGATCGTCAATCCATTGCCTAATTTGTGCTTCTTTTTTTAGGATGTCATTTCTTCTCATACCTCCATATTATGTCATACGCACGTTATTTATTTTTTAATAAGTATGCCCTTAATTTTATGTTGGATGCAGGAATTGGGGTTGAACCAACCTCTCCTTGATTCAGAGTCAAGGCGACTTGCCAATCGTCCATCCTGCAATGAATGGCTGCCTCAGTAGGACTCGAACCTACAACCGCGCGGTTAACAGCCGCTTGCTCTACCATTGAGCTATGAGGCAACGAAGCCCCCCAGGTCGGAATCGAACCGACGACCTCCTGTTCTTGTCTTTCAGACACGCTACGCGAACAAACAGGCGCTAACTACCAACTGAGCTACCGAGGGATAGAAGAAGAGATCATGTAACGAGCGAGAGCGGAGGGAATCGAACCCTCAAATCTTCAGTTTCGTAGACTGAGATGTTATCCAGTTACACCACACTCTCAAAACGGAGAGAACAGGATTTGAACCTGCGACGGGTATTAATTACCCGCTTCCTCTTAGCAGGAGGACGCTTTTAGCCACTCAGCCACCTCTCCATAGTGGGTCGAGCAGGATTTGTAGATTGCTTCCCGCAGGGTACCTGCGTGCAAAAAAGAACAGTTTTACAGACTGTCGCCTTCAACCAGACTCGGCCACCGACCCATAAATCATTCCCTCGACGAGAATTGAACTCGCATCTGTGCTTTGAAAGAACACTGACTTAACCATTCGTCCACGAGGGCATAATTGACTGAATTTTAGATTTGGGATTAACTTTTTTAATCTAAAATTGGCAATCTAAAATCCAAAATTGTCTGACACAGGGACTAGGATTTGAACCTAGAACATCGGATTTGGAGTCACGATGTGTTGCCGTTACACCATCCCTGCATTTGGTGGCAGTGGCGGGATTTGCACCCGCATATACCAGGGTATGAACCTGGGGCTTTGCTGGTTAAGCTACACTGCGATCGCACCAGAGGTCAGGGCGGGATTTGAACCCGCGCTAATCGGTTTTGCAAACCAACGCCTTCGACCACTTGGCTACCTGACCATTTGGGAGTCCCGACGAGATTTGCACTCGCAATCTTCAGTTTGAGAGGCTGACGGCTTAAACTATTCGCCTACAGGACTACAACCAGGGTGACGGGATTTGAACCCGCAACATTTCCGCAGACAACGGAACGCTCTAGCCAATTGAGCTACACCCCGATTTTTTGAATCTGTGCTTAAACTTTGAGGTTTTTAGGCACAGATTTTGTTGGTGAACTTGCCCATTTCTTATTTAGTTTTCAAGGTTCAGATAATTGACTTTTTACCGTTAGAAACTGTTAAGAAAACAACCGAAATTCTAGGTAGCAAGCCTTTTGTGTATTACGGATGTATTCAGTGGTTTTAATGAGTGCAAACTTAGAACTTTTTTCGTTTGTTACCTCTACTGCCGATGGTTTGCAGTAGGAGCAGCTTTGTTGACTGAGGACTTTGGTTTATTCCAAGCCTGTCCTTTAGTTGTATGTAGAACATAACTTTGACTCTTGGGAAGCTTGTTTTCCGCTCCACTACATTTATACTACAAAATACTACAAAAGGTGTCAAGGGGTTTCAGAAAGTTTTTTTGAAATTGTCTAGAAGAGTTTCTGCACTTAGGTTTGAACTTACTTAGCCCCTCTGAAAATTCAAACTACAGTTATGCTTGGGTGAGTTTTTAAAAGCCTGACGTGACAGACAACTACCTCAAGCGACAAAAAATAATTAGTTTTATTGCGATCGCCTCTAGTATTACAGCTTGTAGTATCGCTCCAGGCACTTCCCCACAATTGGGGTTGAACCAGCCAGTGAGCAAAAGCCACACTGCACAAGTTCAAGATCCAGCAAAGGGCCTAGTTAATGTCCAACTACCGCCATCAACCAAAGTAGAAAACCCTACATTTACAGTCCCAGCTAAATTTCAAGGAAAAACAGTTTATAAAGTTCAACTCAGCAGCAACGAAAAGGTTATTGCTCTGAGCATTGATGATGGGCCTTGGCCAAAAACAACCCTAGAAATGCTAGATATCCTCAAGCAAAATGATGTTAAAGCAACATTCTTTTGGGTAGGACAAGCTTTGCAAGCAAATCCCGACCTAGCCAAACAAGTAGTGGCCGAGGGACACGCCATTGGCAACCATACTTGGCATCATTGGTATCGGCGAATGGATGAAGCCACAGCCAAAAGTGAAATTGATCGCACATCTGACGTGATATACAAAACTACAGGGGTGAAAACTGCTCTGTTTCGTCCTCCTGGAGGCTTTTTAAATAACGGACTAGCTGCTTATGCGAAAAGCCAGAAAAATGCTGTCATTATGTGGTCGTTAACTTCAGCTGATACTGATCCTCATGCCAAACCGCAAGCATTTGTAAATAATGTCTTGAAAGGCGCGAAACCAGGTTCTATTGTTTTGATGCATGACGGTGGTGGCGATCGCCGAAGAACAGTAGAAGCTTTGCCACAAATCATCAGTGGACTCAAACAGCAAGGCTATCGATTTGTGACAATTCCCGAACTGCTACAAATGGCGCAATAAAGGGTGAGAATTTCTCACCCTACTATTTCGTTTATTCACTCATGACAGAAGCACAAGCTTGAGCTTCCTGCCAAAGTTTGTGCAAAAAGAACTCAGCGCGATCGCTCATAGTGGTGAAAAACACACCTACAGCATCCTTAGAACTATCTGATAGCCAAGAACCTTGCAGAGTGACTTCCATATATTGGGTATCAGAGGCACAGAGAGCAATGATTTCTCTGTCATCTCTTTTTACCTCAGCCTTAAGCACTTCTACTCCTGGCAAATCCACAGGGAGCAAAAAGGAAGCAGTACTGGGTTCAATGCACAAACTTTGCCCAACTCGCAGGGCCAAAATCACTCGCTGCGCTACCCATTCTTCTAGCGACAGAGTGAGACATTCCAAATCAAAACTGCTTTCTGTGTAAGTTAATTTCAGCATTCCTTATGCTCTCCTGCTATTCCAGGCTTCCTTGCATATCTATCCAAAACTGTTCGGCAAAAGAAATCGCGGGGTGAATTGGCGCTTTTGGTTTGGTACGTAATTGCATACCAGACTCAAACAGGGTGCGATCGCCTTTACGGGAGTTACATCTCTCACAAGCTGTGACTACGTTATCCCAAGTGTGAGAACCGCCTCTTGAGCGCGGCATCACATGATCTAGTGTTAGATGCTTGCCGCTACCGCAATATTGGCAACTGTGATGATCTCGCCGTAAAACTTCCCGCCGATTCACTGGCGGAACTTTCCACATCCGCTCATTAGAAGTGATTGTTAAGCGAATATGTTTTGGTACATCAATTACCAAGTTGGGTGAGTGAACTCGCCATCCGCTTTCTGTGGTAAAACCTAACGGTTGAGCTTTGTTGGTTACTAACAGCACAATCGCCCGCTTGATATTGATCCGACACAGTGGCAAGTAATTTTGAGAAAACACCACCACAGATTGCTCTAACACTTGCATTGCGTTCGCGCCGCGCATTGTTTGCATAGCGGACGCACCAGAAGATATCGTCACAGCTTCACTCCTTATAAAAAAACCCCCGCTTCCTGTTTGGGTGAAGCGGGGGTTATAATTGACCGGAAAACTTTCTGGTCTCATATTGGTACAGCATTCCTTTGCCTGTACCCCCCGCTTTCTTCATCTAGTTGTGGTTTCGCAATCAACCCACTTATGCTGAGATGTCTAAAATCATAATTACCCTCTGTGATTTGCCCATAATTTCGGCTACCATCGCCCATAAATAAATACTCCACTTCCATAGCAGCTGATTCCCAACTGGCTCGGCAATTGGTAGGGCACAAAATTGAAGTAAATATGGGGAAAATGGATTTCACAGAAAATTTCACCTATTGAACATTCCTTTAAACATACTACACTTGTATTACTATCCTGTCTATAGTTTCAAGGAGAAATAGTGATGCATACGATCGCCCGCACCCCAACCACCGATATGGAAGTTACCAGCATCCGCCTAGAGCGAGAACTCAAAGATAAGCTCAAAGAAATAGCTGGAAATCAGGGATATCAAGCTCTGATTCGAGATATTCTTTGGAATTATGTCCAACAAAAATCAGGTGAATGGAAGCCTCGATTTTCCCGAGCGGACATTCGAGCTAGCATAGCAGCCACAGCCCAGCAAGAAGAACGTTGTGTACTAACAGGTCAACTAATTCAACCCCAAGAACCAATGCTGTTAGGGCTGACGAGAAATGGCGATATGGTTCCTCTGAGTGTCGAGAGTTTGGCTGGATAGTCTTAATTCAGGCAATGCAGCCTAGTTATTTTATTTAAGGCTGACGTACAAGAGATGCTGCAACCCCCTTAAAAAGGGGGCTTTTAAGATACCCCCTGTTTAAGGGAAGCCAATTGCTCAACTTAGGTACCCAAGTTGAGCAATTGGTGTTTGTTAGGGGGTAGTGGGGCTACGCAAACGAAGTTTCAGCTTTTCAGTACGTAAGTCTTATTACTGAATAATTGGGCTGCATTCAGAATTTAGCTTTATTTTCTCTAATCAGTAAAACTTATTGTTAAGATTTGTAGCTTAATAAAAGGAAATTCTGAGGGGATACGAATTTTATATTTTAGATTTTTTGGTTCATACCCCGCTCTGAGCTAAGAGAGTAGTCTGTCTCAATCCAAAATCCCAAATCCAAAATTGGTTTGACGCTCTGGCTTAGTTATATTTGATTGAAAGCAACACAGAGCAAAGGATAGCTGCTTAAAGGACTAAAATAAAAACAAAATTTTACAAAAATCTTAAAATCAATCCAGTGTTTTTACGGTCATGACTGGGGGATTTTCTTGAGATTCCAGAGAATTTACGGTTTATGTATACTTACAGACAGGATATTCTAAATCAAAGTTAGTTAATTATCTCAATATAAAGAAGATAAAGCAGCCAAAAATAATCAGGCTGGGTCATTTTAGAATATCCTAAGTATCTCACTACCTATGTAGCAATTTGCTTTATATAGCAGCAACTTGGCCATCTGCCATAGAAAAGGGCTATAACAGGTGAGAGAAAGTATTCATATAAGATTTGTCAATTATCAAGGTGTCGCAACACAACTAACGGTGAAGAATATGCCAATGGGTTGGGTGCAAAAACAATGGATTTATTATCCAAGGGCGTGCCAAGAATGAAAAAGCCTTTATGGTCGCCGACACAGTACGTAGATGACATAGATCGACTACAAACTTACAAAGTCAAGCTGATGCAGCATCAGGAAGAAACTGCCCACCAGTTGGTACAAAAGATTAACCAAATCATTGCCAATACCTCATCTACGGCTTTGATGTTGCAAGATATTGCCCAATTGCTAGGAACTGCTTTTGAAGTAGATTGTTGCTGCTTAGTTTCAGTAACGAGTGAAACATCTGACGAAGCAAGTACTATGAATTGGTGTGCCGATCAATATATGGGGTTGCCACATCCAGAAGAAATGTTTTCGATGGAACAATTGCTTATGCACTCGCCAGTGCTGCAATGTGCTGCTGAACCATTGACTATTGAAGATATTTCCATCATTCAGAAGAGTTTGGTAATTGGCTGTCAGTATTTACCCCTACCCATAAAAGCTGTTTTGGCAATTCCCACCAGGTTTGGTGGAAATAATAATGGGGTGATTAATCTGATTAAATTCCAACCTTATGATTGGAGTGAATCAGAAAAACAACTGCTAAAAGAAGTAGAGTCTGCTTGTGCGATCGCTTTTTCTCAAGTGGCGCAAGCTAAACTAATTACTCATCAACAACAGTATCTTCAAAAAGGCGATCAGTATCAAAGCTTGATCAAGCAATTAACATTACTGAGTCGCAGTAACTTGGAGCTTAATCAAATGCTCCAGTTAGTTATCGCCTCTACTGCCGAATCTCTACAGGCAGATCGAGGTTTACTTATACTACTAAAATATACCGATCCACTATTTAGGACTCAAGCTAAAAAACAAATTCCGAAAGCGAAAGCTAGAGTGGTTGGTGAATGGGCGAAGGCAACACAAATTTGTCGCACTACTAAACCAGAAACCTTAGAACAGCAGTCTTTTTTGCTTTCGGAATGTGGTTTGTGCCAGCGTCCCTTCATAGATACTGGAAAGGCAGTAATCTTTGATAACTATACAGAGCAAAATGATACTTCGGTAGCTGCTCCATTATTTGCGATCGAGCAATTGCCTGCCGTCTTATTAGTGCCGTTAGAAAGTCAAGGTAAAATCTTAGGATTTTTGGTGCTACAGCAAGCTACTACTCGCAGTTGGCAAGCAGCCGAATTAAATCTTGTGGAAATGGTTTGCGCTCAAGTAAGCAACGCCATAATTCAGTCACAGACATTGCGTCAAGTACAAACTTTGGTAGATGAGCGGACAGCGAAACTCCAGAGTAGTCTGGAACTCCAGGCAAAGTTGCATGAAAGAACCCGGCAATATGTTGAGCAACTGCGGAAACTCAATGAACTCAAAGATGAATTTTTGAGCAACATGAGCGATCGCTTGCGCTATCCTTTGACAAATATGCTGATGTCCATTCGGAACTTACGTTTGCCAGGAATTGCACCAGAGCGTCAAATTAGATACATGGATATCCTAGAGCAGGAATGCACAAAGGAAATCAACTTGATTAATGACTTGTTAACACTCCAGAAACTAGAGTCGCCTCACGAAGCTCCACAATTAGAATCTATAGATTTAAATACTAGAATTCAGGATATAACAATAGCTTTTGAGAAGAAACTCGCAGAGAAGGGATTAAAGATTTCTGTAGATTTACCAGAAGAATCGCTAAAACTGCAAACGGAACTGGAGAGTTTTGACCGCATCCTGCAAGAGTTGTTAACTAATGCCTGTAAATACTCACAGCATGATACCACCGTCCATTTAGAAGCTGTTCACCGAGTCGATCAACAAATCGATCAAGTTATCATAAAGGTGACGAATACAGGACATGCCATCTCCCAAGAAGAAGCAACCTACATCTTTGACAAGTTCCGTCGCGGAAAAGGGCGTTGGACTCCAGGGACTGGCTTGGGACTTGCTCTAGTCAAGTCTTTAGTGCAGCATTTGAATGGAGCGATCGCAGTTGAGAGTCTCCCAATCTCGGATTCTGAACAGAGCGAAATTTGCTTCACCCTGACTCTGCCCCAATTTTCTGACGAAAGCAAACCATAATTCTTAATGTGACTAAAGAACAGAACCCAACAGAGAACCTTGATTTCCAGTCTCCTAGTGATGACACCAATCTTGAAGGAGATTTGAGCGCTGATCTAGTCGCTTTGGCAGCTAAGGTAGAAGTTCAAATTCAGAAAATAGCAGAGCGACAGCGACAAATCAGCGCCAAAGTCCAAATCCCCCAACCGGTGGAAAAAATTTGGAAGGTTTTGACAGATTATGAAGCCTTACCTGACTTTCTCCCCAACCTCGCCAAGAGTCGTCTAATCGAGCATCCCAATGGTGGAATTAGACTGGAGCAAGTAGGCTCCCAGCGCTTACTAAATTTCAACTTTTCGGCGCGGGTGGTTCTGGATTTGGAAGAATGCTTCCCCAAAGAAATTAATTTTCGGATGGTAGAGGGAGATTTTAAAGGTTTTTCTGGTAGCTGGTGTTTAGAGCCTTATTCCCTTGGTGAGTATATAGGAACAAATCTTTGCTACACAATTCAAGTTTGGCCTAAACTCACCATGCCAGTGGGAATCATTGAAAACCGCCTGAGTAAAGACCTACGGTTGAATCTTGTGGCTATTCACCAACGTGTAGAAGAGTTAGCCACCAAAAAACCGTATATATAATTAAACGCTCGTTCAGAAATAATCCTGAACGAGCGTTTTAATTTATCAACTTGTAGAAAGACACGCTTCTACTTTTTTAAGTACCCCCAGGGGAATTCGAATCCCCGTTACCTCCGTGAAAGGGAGGTGTCCTAGGCCTCTAGACGATGGGGGCATCGGACTCAGACCTTTTATAAAATAACTAATTTCCTAGCTGTTGTCAACAGCTTTTGCGAAAAAAAGTTTTTGGCAGCTAAACTGGGTGGTGGCTAAAGCTTGAAAAGGATACAAAGAGATGGAGAAACAAAAAGGATTTCGTAGAAGCTCCTGTGGGAAGCCGCAGGGTGCATCAACGTCTGGTGCTGGTAACTTCGAGAGAAGCTCAGATAGAAAAAACGGTAAATTCTGCCAAGGACAAAAGGGTATGATGTTGTACCCTGTAGAGTTAATATCTACGATTTTTTACCAAAGATTTTGAAATAAATCGCTCAAAATCTACAACATGGAAGCATCTTTTGAAATTACCCTACAGATGGCGATCGCTGTTTTTGCAGGCATTAGCGCTCAAGTGCTGGCTGCATACTTTCGCATACCCAGCATCGTCTTGTTATTGCTGTTAGGCATATTGTTCGGCTCTGATGGCATAGGGCTATTGCATCCCCATTTGCTGGGCACTGGAGTGGAAGTTATTGTCGCCCTAGCAACTGCAATAATTTTGTTTGAAGGCGGACTGAATTTGGATCTGCGAGAGTTAGGCAGGGTTTCAGTCAGCTTACAATTGCTCGTCACTCTCGGAACGCTAATCACACTACTTGGTGGCAGTATGGCTGCTCACTGGCTGGGTGAATTTCCTTGGAATATAGCTTTTCTCTATGCTTCCATCATTGTGGTGACAGGCCCAACCGTCGTTGGCCCTTTGCTTAAACAAATCAATGTAGATCGGCAAGTAGCAACACTTTTGGAAGGTGAAGGGGTTTTAATTGACCCTGTAGGAGCGATTCTCGCCTTCGTTGTCCTCGATACCATTGTGAACGGAGATGCCGATCCAATTAATGCGATCGTTGGTTTATTAATACGCCTGGGTGTTGGTGCAGCAATTGGTGGTGCTGGCGGTTATCTGATGAGCTTGATTTTCAAACGCGCCAGTTTTCTGTCATTCGAGCTAAAAAACTTAGTGGTGTTGGCGATACTTTGGGGTTTGTTTGCCTTATCGCAAATGATCCGCAGTGAATCGGGAGTCATGACAACAGTTGTTGCAGGAGCAGTCTTTGCTAACTCCTCTGTCCCAGAAGAACGTCTGTTACGGAGCTTTAAGGGTCAGCTAACAATTCTCAGCGTCTCGGTGCTATTTATCTTATTAGCTGCCGATCTATCTATTGCCAGTGTGTTTGCTTTGGGCTGGGGTAGTTTATTCACTGTTTTGGTATTAATGTTTGTCGTTCGCCCGATTAATATTTTGTTGTGTACCTGGAACAGTGATTTAAATTGGCGACAGAAACTATTTTTAAGCTGGGTTGCTCCTAGAGGAATTGTTGCGGCTTCTGTAGCTTCTTTTTTTGCAATCTCCCTTACCCAGCGTGGCATTAACGGCGGTGATTCGATTAAAGCTTTAGTCTTCCTGACAATTATCATGACTGTTGTCTGCCAAGGGCTAACAGCTGGCTGGGTTGCCAAATGGTTACAAATTACCTCTAAGGACGTAACTGGGGTAGTGATTGTGGGTTGTAACCCATTGAGTCTTTTGATTGCCCGATTCTTTCAAGAACGGGGAGAAAATGTGGTCATGATTGATACTGACCCCGAATGTCTTGTTCAAGCTGAGGCGCAAAATCTGCGAGTGATTGCCAGCAGTGGGTTAGATGCTGCTGTTTTGGAAGAGGCGGGACTTGCTTCGATGGGCACTTTTTTGGCGATGACAAGTAATGGCGAGGTGAATTTTGTTTTAGCTCAACGAGCAGCCGAGGAATTTAAGCCGCCGCGCGTTTTAGCTGTTTTCCCCCGCGATCCGCAAGCGAGTATTTCGGTTAGTAATAAAGTTAATCAAGCTTTTATCCCAGACTTAGCGATTAAAACTTGGAATGAATATTTAAATGATGGGCGAGTCAAACTGGGGACAACTACGCTAAATGAGCTAGAATTTTCCACTCAGTGCGATCGCATTCAAGAAAAAATTCGGACTGGAGTGTTGATACCGTTATTGGTAGAACGAGAAGAACGCTTACAGGTAATGCCAGTTAACCAAGATTGGGAAATTGGCGATCGCATTATTTACCTATTGCATGACCCCAGACCTAGCCTTTTAAAACGTTTATCTGGTGCTACCCAATCTACTCCCCTCTCTCTAGAAAAGTTAGCGGAGGTTGAAGACCTATCCCTCGTCCAATTGTCCGCTAGTGAGGCTTCTGGGGGATGAGGTAGGGGGGAAGGGGGACAAGGGGACAAGGGGACAAGGGGTGAGAACTTGAAACAAGTCTTTCCCTTTGTCCCCAATTCTCCTTGTCCCCAAGTCCTCTTCCCAATGCCCCTCTTCTTTGACCCTTTATTAACTTTGGGAAGGAATAAATTCGCCTTCTGGTGGTTGTTGCAAATTACCAATTTCTGGCTTTGGCGCTTCTTGATACATTTGCCATTCCTGCCACAGTAAAGCAGATAAATGCACGATCGCAAGAATTAGCGTCGCCACCGAAATGAGATAACTATGTATTGTGTAAAGGTGTTCGACAGTAACTGTATTAATCGCTCCACCCCCAGTTAGGATTTCGCGCAGCTGTCCACCAATAAAAGGAATAGCTTCGATGGTTCCCAATTCAATGTTAAAACGCCAGTATCCTTCCTGAGTCCAATCTAGGATCATCGCTGTCCAGTCCAGCCCGATCGCACTTAAGGTCAACAAAATCCCGCTAATCCAAGCAGTCAGCCAACTCTTGCGGAATTGGCGACCTAAAAACATCACCACAATTTGAATCAGAGCGATCGCAATTACCGCATTACCAGCAATGTTATGCGCTCTCCAAAACAACCACCCGTATGGAACTTGTGTATTAATCATCTTTAAGGAGTTATAAGCACCGCCTGCTGTCGGTTCATAGTAAAAAGACAGCAAAACTCCCGTAGAAACATAAATTAAGCACAAAGTCAGAATCACAACTGACAATATCGTTGCTATTCGTCGCATAATCCTATCGAACTGGGTGCTTTGCATAGCTCACCCCTCCTGTTCTTAACTAGGTATTTATTACTTTCTAATTTTAACTACGAAATATTAATATATGTTGCACTTTTCAAAGAAAAATAAATTTTTTTAATATTTCCGATAAGCTAACTAGCTCAATACCTTTCATGAGTGCTGAGTGCTGAGTAAGGAGTAAGGAGTAAGGAGTAAGGAGTGTGAAGGGATAAACCAATTCCCAATTCCCAATAACTAATGACTAATGACTAATGACTCAAATATTGCACCCAAGCTTTTAGGGGTTCTGGTGAGCCATACCAAATTCCAGAACTTCTTGGAGAATGTCTCACACCTTCAATTACCAGATTTTCTGCGCCTTCCAGGTGAGCAGCTTCAATTGGTGTGATGCCGTCTCCCCAAGTGTTGCCCTTACCACAGGTTAATTGGTAACTACTGTAAGCTAACCAGCTACCACGCCGCCTTTCCCCAAAGATAGTTTTACCAGCCACACAAACGTAACGAACGTTTTTATAAAAAGCTCCTGGGTAGTTATTGGTGACAAAATCTAGATTTGAGCGTGTCCAGCGTTCTTGGCTAATATGGGGTGTACCCAAGGTGATGAGAGTTGCAACCAAAGGATGCGCTTTCCAAAGCGAGGGTTTAGCGTTACTGCCTACCATATAAGGCTTTTCTCCCATGTAGATGCGGGATATCCAACCTCCGGCTGAGTGACCAATTAAGTTAACTTGGGTAGCATTATATTGCTGCAATATATGCTTGATTGTCAGATCGAGTTTTTGTAGAATCGGTGTTACAGGTCTTCCGCCAATAGTTGGTAGCCAGTCGCGCCGTCGCAGTGGAACTGTAACCGTGGGAAAATCTAACTGTTGTAAGGATTGTTCTAGTTGGCGGTAAGCGATCGCGCTTTCTAGATATCCCGGTACAATAACTGTCGGTAACGGCATTTTAAATTTTTGAGGCAATGATTGAAGGTTTGAAACTTTTTTACAAAGAAGTAGTCAAAAATCAAAAGCTATAATTGCGATCGCACAGCTGAACTCCTTTTATAAAAACCCAAATAGCTTTGGTGGGGTTTAGGACTAGAATGTCAATAAAATTGTACAATTTACAACAGTTTTCGGGGTTGCTGATGTGGTAGTATTCTCACATAGGCACTAGTCTCGGACAAGCAAATGTGCCATCTGTTACAGAAGCCTAGTTGACTGGAAAAGCGTAAAAAAACAAGGCGACTTCAGCAGATGTTTTGATGTACTCAGACTTGGATCTTGACTTAAACTTTAATAAATATCCCAGATATTAATTTTAATTGTGTGCGTCATAAAAATAACAAATCAAAAGTAGTAATTTTTCAAATATCTCTTTAGCAAGCTCAAATTTGAAGATATGAAACAGCGTTATTAAACAATTACAAACCTGAAGAAATGGCAATTTTGGCGTTTTCATTGCCATGAGAGGAAATTATTATTTCCTTAGAGGGACGCATATATTGCGATATTTTGCAATATAGTCGGGAAGAGAAAATCGTTAGTCAACTGCAACTGAGCCGAGTGAACGATAACAACTATGTCTTACGTCTCCTTGTTTAAAAATATACCAGAACTCTTAAGCCAGCCAATTGGGATAGCAGCCATAGCTTCTCTTGGTATCCACGGTGCGATTGCGATGATTGTGCCATTGATGCCTATGGATTCTAGCAAACCCAAAGATACAGCATCATCAAAAAGCGTCGGGCTTTTGGAATTGACCCAAGCGGATCAAAGTCGTTTGCCAGAAAGCACCCCCAAAATTGGTTTACAACAACTTCCTCCAATAGCGCCGCTTTCTGCGCCTAACTTTAGCGCCCAAGCTGGATTGTCCCCATTGGTAGCACCGCCATCCGGCAGCCAGCTAGTACTGCCTCCGCTACCCCCATCATCGAATAACTATCGAGTCTCCTCATTGCCTACAAGACAGTCTTTGCGGATGATTCCTAGTGATAATTTGCGATTTGATGCTTCTAAATTTGACAACTCTAAATTCAATAGCAGCCCCAAATTTACTCCATCAGTTCCTCGTGTAAATGTCAGTGATACCAAATACGAGGCATCTAAGCCGTTAGATGTAAATAGGTTGCCAGTATTGCAGTCGCAGCAAATACCTAATGATATTCTGCAAAATGCTCAATCTCAGAACCTTTCTAACAGTAACCCGATTACACCAGTACAGGGAAATATTGCTCCACAAATAACGCAGCCGGTTAATAATGCGTCTAAGCCTATGGCTCAAAACCAGCTCATAAATTCTTTAAAACAAGCTCCAAGGGCTGGGGATAGCTTAACCCTAATTAGGGGAACCACGTCACAATCGCCTGATTTATCTCGAACAGGGACTGAGTTGGCGATCGCACAGCTAGATTCTTATGCAAACCTGAGAAAAGAAGTTCAGCAACAATACCCCAACGCAGAACAAAAACCAGTCATTCGCCAAACGTTACCCACAGATAAGCCAAATCTTCAAGGCTCTGTTTTGGGTGTATTAGTGGTAGACCCTGATGGTAAGGTTCTAGATATCAAGTTTCAAGACAAGCTAGTTTCCCCGGAATTGCAATTAAAAGCTAGGGAATACTTCAACAAGCAATCCCCCAAGGGAGATAAACGGATCAGTTCCTATCCCTTTAACCTAGATTTCCAAAACAGTACTAGCAACAGCACTGGGACTACTCCATTATCTACACCTGGCATCAATAACAATCAGCTTACCCCTTTACCAGCAGCTACTTCTAAACCATTTCCCGATCTGCGAATCAGAAATAACCAGATATCGCCTTCATCAACAAGTATTCTTAAACCATTAGCTGCACCGGGAGTAAATGGCAATCAGCCTGTCTTAACACCCGCAGCTACCCCCAAACCATTATCTGAATTGCAAATCAGAAATAACCTCACACCTTCATCGGCAGCTAATACTTCGAAACCCTTAGTGCTACCGAGAGTCAATAAGGTTCAGGCTACACCCTCTACTGAATCCGATAAAAAACTAGTAGAACGGTTGCGTGAAGTCAAGGAAAACAGAGACAAGTCTAATCCAGAAAAATAATCACTTGCTGGTGATTTGGGATTAAAAACTAGGTAAAGGGGTAGTTATAAACCGCATCTATACAAATAAAACCCACTTCCGTGGGTTTCAAATTTTCTTTAGTCTGCTTCCTGTGGCTAAGTTTGTGTAGCCGTGAGTTTTATTCACTTTGGCTCTAAGTTGACACCTATGAGTATTGCTGCGCTCGTAAGAGCGATCTATATTCCATACAATTGAGAGCTAGTTTACCAGCCTTGTTCTGCATTCTGAAAAACGTAGGCAGCTACCTCTAGAATCTCTTCAGCACTTAACTTTCCTTTAAAGGCAGGCATAGCATTTTTACCATTTTGGACTTGGTGGATAATCGCCTCGATTGAGTCGCTATCATAATTTTCTAGGTATTTTGACAATGCTTCCTTTTTCAAGGTTTTCTGGCTAATAAGGATATTACCGCCACCTATATGGCAAGAAGCGCAGTTAGCCTCGAAAACTTTAGCACCGTTGGATATTTCGGCAGCTAGTGCTGGACTAATGAATGTAAATTTGAATAGAGCGATCGCTATCATTAAGATTAATAAAAGTATTCTCAAGAGAATTTCCTCGCAACAAGCCTCCAGCAAGAGTATAAACGTGATTAATCCCTGATTAAGTCAAATTTGATCAAAATTGGCGGTAACGAATTCATCCCTCAATCGCTACAGATTGTTTAGCGTTTTAGGGGACGATAAGACTCGTTACCGCCATTTATCCATTGTGTGCGTCACTCTAGGAGCGTGGCGTGTTGCTATGAGGTAATTTCACAGAGAGAAATCATCTTCTGTCAACGAGGATGTTTCTAGCCTTGGACAGTAATTTTACCAACCATGCCAGCACCACGGTGAGGTTCGCAATAGAAGGTGTAGTCACCAGCGGGTGCGTCTGCGGGGAAAGTGGTTGTTTCCTTTTTACCAGCACTCATCAGCAAAGTCTTATGAGAAAGAGATTTTGCTAAAGCGGCATCCTTTGCAGGGTTTTTGGCAGGGTCAAACACAACGTTGTGGGGAGGAACTTTATTGTTCACCCATTCAATTGTGTCACCTGGTTTAATGGTCAAGTTTTTCGGTTCAAATGCTAGCAGTCCTTTATCGCTACCCAATTTAACCTGGTAGGTTTCAGCAGAAGCACTGGGAGTAAAAACTGCAAAACTACTAACAACTAAAATGATTGTCAACACAGCTAAACTAAAGCGTCGCAAGCTTGCCGAAATCAATTTCATGGCTCTCTCCTAACAAACAATTTTTTTTCCTTTCTCATTTTAAATAAAATCAACACCAAATATGACAATCTGTCATAGATACAATTTTTTTTTAAGAAATGGGGAGTAATTTATTGCAAAAAGCTGTGAAATCAGTAGGGAATGGGGAATGGGGAATGGGGAGTAGGGAGCAGATGGGAAAGAGGTAATTCTTATCTCCCCCTTGCCCCCTGCCCCTCTGCTTTTTGTGCCCTATTCCCAATGCCCTATTCCCAATGACTCAGTTCCAGGATTTAGTAATAGATTTTTCCGCCTCCCCACTTAGTGCCAACGATTTTGGGTTGTATGAGAATATGACCAGCGATCGCTTCCAAGTCTTCATCCGTCAGATTTCGCATTGCTGTGAAAATATCTGCACTCTTGATACTGGGGTGGATTTCGGAAATCTCTTCTTCCCCATCGTAAGTAGTAGGATTTTTGAGATAATCCACCAAGCCTTCAATGTTATTACGGTTGGGTGTTGCCAGTGCCAGATCGTCTGGAGTAAGTCCAACGTTCTGGTTTGTCTTGGTAACTCCCCCAGCATGACATTGGGCACAAGCGTAATTAAATAAGCGTTTGCCTTCTTTTACTTGTTTCAGGCTAAGTACGGTGGTCTCACCCTGAGCATTTAATGGCACTGTTCGGGTAGCTTTGTCTAGTTCCACTGCTGTCGCGCTACCGACAAGCAACTGAAACGAGAGTAAAACAGTGGCCACAACAACGCCAATTAGTCTTCTAAACATGTTTCCCCTTAAAATTTTTGACGCTCAACACAGCTAAGAAAGCGGTTCTCAATCTCCAAGCTGCTAATTGCTAATGACTCATTGTTTTTTGTCATTAGCTATCAATGATTAGCTAAAGCCCAAGATCACCCGTTAGGTGTCCTCGTCATCACCCACCAAGTCGCTAGTACCTTTTGGGTGTGTTTCAAACGATATTTGGGAAATAATTGCCTTTGCATCTTCTAACGCCAAACGGGTCTTTTGGTGTTTGTAGGCGATTCCCAGTTGGTTGCACAGAGAAAACACTTTTTCTACAGGTATACTGTAGTCGGCTGCTATCTCTGCGATCGATAGGTCTGCAAAACCCATAATGCTTGTTAACTGATAGATAGAGATTGAGTCGCTGTAATACCAATATCACGTTAGGAGTGCAATTTGTTGCCCAAAATACTGTTTGGGGAATGGGGAATGGGGCAAAACAGTTCCGAGTTCCGAGTTTCGAGTTCTGAGTAAATCTCAGTAAACAAGTAAGATTCCCCACTCAGCACTCAGCACTAACTACTCAGCACTCCTGAAGGGCATTGGGAATGGGGTTTAACCTTTTCCCCCAGTGAAGGTAACGCTTTGAATAAAGTAACGATTAAAAAAGGCGTAAATACCTAAAGCTGGTAGGGTAAAAACCATAGAAGCTGCCATAATGTAGTTCCAATAGCTAATGTATTGGCCTTTGAAGGTATTCAGCCCCAAAGGGAGGGTAAACATTTCTGGGTCAAACAGGATAACTATCGGCAGTAAAAAATTATTCCAACTTCCCATGAATACAAAAACTGCTTGTGCTGCTAGTGCTGGTTTTGCTAGAGGTAAGACAATATGTCGGAAAATTCCAAAGGTATTTAAGCCATCCAGTTGAGCCGCTTCTTCTAGTTCTTTAGGAAAATTAACAAAAAACTGCCGCATCATAAAGATAAAAGTGGCATTCACCATGCTAGGCACAATCATGCCTTGATAAGAATTCAGCCAGCCGATCGCTTTTAAAATCAAAAATGTCGGAATTAGGGTGATTTGCGCTGGTACTGCCAGCACAGCCAAGATTAGAAAGAACCAAAAGCGCTTACCCACAAAACGCAGTCTTGCCAAGGCATAACCAGCCATTGAATTTAACAACAAGTTTAAAAACGTAACGCTGACGGCAATTACCACACTGTTGAACAACCAGCGCCAAAATAACGGTTCTTGAAGAAATATTTGCTTGTAGTTGTCAAGAGTAAAATTCTTGGGGAGAAAGTTGGGTTCACCACCCACAATCTCTGTTAGCGGCTTAAATGATGCTGAAAGGGCCCAGAGAAAGGGAATTAGGGTAACGATCGCATAGAGTGTCAGCAAGACGTATAGCAAGACTTTTAAGCCAGAGATTTTAGTCAAATCCGTTCGCCTCCAAAAAGTCGCCGTTGAATCAAAGTGATGGCAACGATCGCTGCTGCTAACAAAAATGCGATCGCAGCTGCATATCCCATTTGTAAATTGCGAAACACAGCTTGGTAAATTAGCAGCACCACAGTTAAGGTAGCGTTATTTGGGCCGCCAGTACCCCCAGAAAAGATGTAAGACTGGTCAAAAAGTTGAAAAGTCCCAATCACCCCCACTGCTACCACAAAGAAGGTTACAGGCTTAAGCAAGGGAAGGGTAACGTGGATAAATTGCTGCCACCCATTTGCGCCATCGAGTTCCGCCGCCTCATAAAGTGTTTGGGGTATATCTTGCAAGGCCGCCAGATAAATCACCATGAAAAACGGCGCAGTTGACCAAATGTTCATGATCATAATGCCTTTGAGCGCAACATCTGGATCGCCCAACCAGTTATAAGTAGGTAGCCCTACAAAAGCGAGAAAATCGTTTAGTAGCCCATCGGTGTTATAAATCCACATAAAGATCAGCGTCAGCACTGCTGAAGATGTGACTGTGGGCAAAAAATAGAGGATGCGCCACCAGTTTTTACCGCGAATCCCAGAATTCAGAGTTACCGCCAGAATTAAAGCTAAGACTGTTTGAGTTGGCACAACAATAGCTACGTATTGTGCTGTGTTTCTTAAAGCAATCCAAACCCTTTCATCTTCAGCTAATCGTGTGAAGTTCCGAAAACCGATGAACTCGTACTCAATACCGCCGAGAAGTCGGACTTTTTGCAAGGAAAGAAAAACGGCGTAGAGAATGGGTAAGACTACAAAAGTCCCCAAAACTAGAATGGTGGGCATCATGAACATATACCCAGCCAAGTTTTCTGTGATATTCCACCTGGGGTTACTCCGCCGCCTGTTGATTGCAAACACTACAGTACCTCCGTTTAATCCAGCACTACCCGGATTTCTCACGAAGGGGAGTGTGGGGAGTGTGCGAGGTCAGATTTCTTCCCCATCCTCCCACACCTCCCACACCTCCCACACTCCTTGATTTCTCACTTGTGAGAAATCAAGGACTAACCCGGCTGTAGAGATGGGTTATGCATAATTATTGATCCTACTCCTGTAATTAAATTAAGTTTCTATTTTTGGAAAGCCTAGACGCAAAACGACGATTTACGAGATATCAGTTGTATGAGTTAGCTGCTTATGTAATTTCGGGAACTATATATTTAGCTTCCTTGGGGATGCTAATTAACCCGACTCAAGCAAGAGGACACAAAATGTCATATACAGCCTACTTACGTTCGATTAAAAGTGAACTTCAGAGAACTGATAAAACTCAAAAAAGTCTACGGGTAAAAACTATCATAGAACAGTTTGGCTACCAGCGTAGAAGTCAATCATTCATAGATAATTTTAATACTGCTCTTGATGAATTGGGACTTTGTGCAAATCCTTGCTTGGATTTGTATATTCCGCTAGATACAAAAATTGCTATTTCTATTAAGGGTGTAGAAGCAATCAATAAAGTAGCTGAATCTGAATCAATTTCAGTCAAACTACAAGAGGCAATATCAGTCAAACATGATTTTTTTTACTACTTGTTTGATTTTGGCTCGGAACAAGAATATGAACGATTCCAAGCATGTTTAGATTCTCATCAGCCAGTAGGTATTTTTTTGATTCCACAAGTAGAAGATTTCTTCTCTGATATTGTTGTCAAAATTTTTAATTATGAATTAATTAGAAAATATCAATACGGAGGATATACTAGTACTCCAAAATCTGCTACTAGAAAAATTCCTACAAGTCTTGCCTCAGATAAAGATTGTGACGATGAACAGGAAAGTTCCATTTCTGATGCTAATATTTTTCAGTTTCATCGCTCAACTATGACCAGTATTATACTTGGCAATACTGGGTTAGAGTTACTTGATTCGGAAAAATTCGATCAGCAGTTTGAACAGATATCTTTATCTGCCAATAAATATAATTCTGAACAGTTTTTTATTTTATTTCATTGTCCATCAGTATTAGAAATCCAAGCTCATCAGCAAGAAGATGCTTTAGGATACTTGGTAGATAGAGTTGCCAGTAAAATTCCTTTTACTTTTACTCTCAGATGTAAATACCCAAATGAAGCCTCTCTTGAGCATAAAGAAGAAGTATATGCTCATTTTCGTCTATTGCTAGAACTTCCATATTATCAAATAGAGGAAGATGATGCATCTTTGCGAGATTATTTTGTAGATTTGCAAAAGGCTCAGATACAGGCTGAATCACAGTTATTTTTAAAGATAAAACCCGAACATTTTTACAGTCTGAAATGGCAACAAGAAAGTAAAGAATATATCTATCTCAAGTATTTTGCTATTAAAACCTTAGAAAATCTAGGATATGAATTGTCTAATATTGGCTGTGAAGTTGAGTTGACCTCTAAGGATGAGGAAACACCAGATGAAGATACATCAGATGATTATGAAGAGTATCAAAGTGAAATTATAGAAGTCTATGTAAAAAATCAGGTAGTAGTTGAGATAGAAACTCTCAAATACCAAGAATTTCAGGATAATAATCTCTTTTTAGATCCCCTTAAAAGAGTTTTGAGAAAATCAAAAGTATGGCCGAATAAACTAGAAAGTCTTTGGTTGGTAATTCCCGGCTTTGAGATTGCCCGCAACTATTACCAACTAAAAAAAGCTAAGGAAATCTTAGAATATAAGTTATCTGGATATTATGGCGATCGCTTCCAGGTTGTAATCATGGCTCCTGATTATGAAAAACACCAATTAGTCCCAGTCTCATTTGATTCTATTGAATATCCATCCTTTGAGTATGGGGTTAAAAAACCTAGTTTATTACAGGCATATCCAGTTACTAATCGTGTTAAAGAATTTAAGCTGGACTTTAGCCAAGTAAAAGGACTAAACGAAGAAAAAGACAAACTAGATAAACTTCTCAAGCTGCAATCTAAGGGACACAAGGGTTCAATTGGTGGAATTCTTTTCTATGGATTACCTGGATGCGGTAAAACTCTACTGGCAAATGCTTTTGCTAATGAGTCTGGCAGATATTTCTTTAAATTCTCTCCTGCTGATATTGTCAGTGTTTGGATAGGTCAAAGTCAAAAAAATATTCGAGATATCTTTGCTCAAGCTAAGAAAAAAGCTCCTTCAGTTTTATTTATTGATGAGTTAGACAGTATTGGGTTTAATCGTAACGAAGACAACGCCCACACAGACCAAAAAGCAACTATTAATCAATTACTCATAGAACTAAATAATCTTCAAAATAGTGATGTGATTGTAATAGCTGCCACTAATTATTTGAGTGGTATAGATAGTGCTTTGAAACGTTCTGGTAGATTGGATTGGAAGATTCCTATCTTTCCACCGTCTCAAACAGAAAGAATAGAGCTATTCATACACTACCTGTCAAAAATTGATATGAATCAGCTAGTTAACTTTGAAATGCTGGCAGAGAAAAGTATGAAGTTTACGTCATCAGATATCGAGTTAGTTTGTCGAGAAGTTAGAAATGCTATTCTTCTAGAAGAAATAAGTTCAGCTTTAACAACTTCAGATGTGATTACTTACATCAATAATCTGCAAGATGGTGGTTTAAGTCTTAACCAAGAACAAGTCAAGGAATTTTTAGAAGAATGTAAAAGAATGAGTGTGAAGAATCCTAAATTAGAAACTCTGAAATTAGAATGGGATTTGTATTAGCAATAGCTCAATAAAAATGGCGTAGGCGTAGCCCTTCGTAGACATCGCTCTTTTGGTAGTGTTGGAAAAATAACTTTAGGAATATGCGATATTTTACTAAAAAACTGCTACTAAGAAGCATCGGAGTTGTGGCGATCGCCTACATTTCAAGTTGTCTATTTTTGTTTGTTCGGCAGCGTTATTTGATATTTAGCCCCACTCCACAAATCTTAACGCTACCTAGTTCGCCCGACTTTTTTCTTCCTTACAAAGATGTGCGTTTACCTATTACTGGCTCTAATGAATATATACATGGTTGGTGGATTCCAGCACCATTACCAAAAGAGAAAGTTTCTTTAATTCCAAATGAGCCTGTAAAAATTTTAAAATCACCTAAAATATTTTTATACTTTTGTGGTGCTGCTAATAATAAAGGTTACTACAATTATATAGGCAGACTTCAAGCAATGCGACAGTTGGGGTTTTCTGTATTAGTGATTGACTACCGAGGTTATGGTAGTAGCAAAGGGAATTTTCCTAGTGAGTCTCAGCTTTATCAAGATAGTCAAATAGCTTGGAATTATTTAGTAAAAGTCCGCCAAATTCCCCCAGAGCAAATTGTCATTTACGGTGAATCAATGGGTGGAGCAGTTGCTATAAATTTGGCAGTAAAACATCCAAAAGCTAGCGGATTAATTGTGCAAAGCTCCTTTACATCAATGGCAGAGGAAATAAAATATAGAGATTGGTTACGGATGTTTCCCATCGAGTTGCTGCTAACACAAAAGTTTGATTCTATTTCTAAAGTTCGTTCTCTACGTCTTCCCGTTTTATTTATTCATGGAACTGATGACAGCATTGTTCCATCCTACATGAGTCAGCAGTTATATGATGCTGCCCCTGAACCCAAACAACTTTTATTAATTCCAAAAGGAAAACATGTCCAAATTTATCAACCTGGAAGTAAATCGTATTTACAAGCAATTCAAAAGTTTATCCAAAAGGTAGAGTCTCAAGAGTAAGAAATATATCCATCGGTATGGGCTTAAATCATTGCTGCTGACTCAGCAGGCTACCAATTAATTACCGTTAAAATTGTTACCTTCGCAAACTCTTGATCGGCAGTCACTAAGGTAGCTAAATTTTGGATCGCCATTGCTGCAATAATTGCATCTGGTAGTTTCACCCGATATTGCTGGCGAATTTCAATGATTTTGTTAATCAAAACAGCATCACTCGCCACCAAACAGATAACCTCAACTCGTTGCAAAAACTGCTCAAAAAGTTGACGATCTTCTTGACTCAGCCCAGAAAACGCCAGAAATTCAATTTGGCTAATAACTGAAACTCCAATCCAATCAGCATCTTGAAGTAATTGAATAAGTTGAGAATTTCCTTGAAGCAGAGCCACTATCACATTCGTATCCAACATGTAGCGATTACCATTCATCGCGTAGATTTCTCTGCATTGCTACCTCATCTCCCTGCCAAGTTAATCGCCCCACTAAATCGGAGAAATCATAACTAGGTTGCTGTTTTTTCTCTGACGAAACTGGATTTAAAACAACTACAACGTTCACTTCCATCGCCGCTAACTGCGTTGGAATATTAAGATTTAAATATCCTGATTCATCGATTTTAGTTGTAAGTTTTAAAACTTCCATTGCCAAATAATTAGTAAACCTTATCTTTATATTGTCGCATTTTGCTGGGATGTAGACAAAGAATTGCTTATAAGCTAATGAGCATTTAAGTTGCATAACACCAGGGCTAAAGCCCTTACTACAAGCGAATCAGTCTGAAAAAATGACTGACGATTAGCTTAGTTGTTTAATATCTACTATAAAGAGCGATGTCTACGACGGGCTACGCCTACGCTTCCCACTCTCCATTTAAGACTCAGTTTCGTAATCGGCGATCGCATCTCATACGTGTCTATTTAAGCCTTAGCGAATGGAATGAGACTGTTGGCGAATTGATAAGGGGTCTAACCCCTCGCCCCAAATCCATCTTAAATTTCTTTAATTTCAGTGCGTTTCAACGCACTTTAGCTATGGGCAATCAATTTATTGCAGGGCGGGAAAGCAACGTAAAACCAAAGGTTTAGGGGTGAGGGGTTTAACCCATCGTGAACTGACCAACAGTCTCATAGAATTCGCTACTACACAAACGAAGTCCACCTCCGTGGACTAAGAAAAAATCAATGGTTTTAACCCACGGAGGTGGGTTTTGACTGTGTAGCCGCGACTTCCAGTCGCCCAGTGAGTAATAAATTAGACTTTTCAAACACCCTCTTAGAACTGCTATATGTCCGATTAAAATATGACTATAGTCATGACTATGGTTATTATGAAATCAATTTCCAAAAGTAAACTCAAATCTCAACTTCTTGAGTTCTTACGACTTGTAGAGTCAGAGGGAGAAGAAATTATAGTTACCGATCGCGGTAAGCCAGTCGTGAAAATTTCCAAATACGCACAAACACCTTCAACAGAGGAGTTATTTGGGGAGATGCGCGGTAAAGTAAAGTACTTTGAGGATTTAACTACACCAACCACTGCGGAATGGACACAATTGTGAAGATAGTCCTTGACACTTGTGCCCTAATCTGGTGGAGTTTAGATCCAGCCAAACTTTCTGAACAAGCTAAAGAAGCGTGCAACCAGATGGAAAGGGATAAAAATGGTCTTGTTCCGTCTATAGCTATATGGGAAATTGCTTTAAAAATCAAAAATAAAAAACTGTCAATCTTAACGAGTATGTAGTAACGCTGAAAAAGTCTAGTACTGTTCAGATTGTACCTATTGATGAAAATATTTGGATGGAAAGTGCCAATTTAGAATGGGGTCATCGAGATCCAGTAGATCGAGTTGTCGTCGCACTAGCCAGAAGTAATCAAGCTGCAATAATTACATCTGATAAAGAGATAGCAAACTTCTACCCAGAAGTAATTTGGTGAAGGTAAGAAAGATTGTTTAATCCATCGCCTTAATTTGCTGATTAGCTTCATTCTGTGCCTTAATCATCGCCTGCTTTAATGGTTGCTGCCCCAACAAGGCGCTGATAAACTGATTCTCAAAGTTATTGACGATCGCACCTGGATATTTTCCCACCTGCCACGGTGTAGCATAATCTACTCCCGCCACTAATGGCGATCGCAGTGCATCTTGGTCATAGCCCAAATTCTTTGCCACTGATTTACGTGTTGGCAAAGCAAACCCTGTTCCTGTCCACTTCTGCATTCCTTCTTTACCTGTGAGATAAGAAATCAACTCCCAGGCTTCGGCTTTGTGCTGTGCAAGATTATTCATCACGTAAGCAACTGTAAAAACCATCGTGCCTTTTTTGCCATTAATCGTAGGCACTGGTGCGGTAGCAAACTCTACTTGGGGAAAGGTTTCAGTTAAGTAAGGAATTGCCCAGTTACCCTCAATCACCATTGCCACTTTACTCTGACCAAACATTTCACTACCTGAGTTTGTCCCTACATCAGATTTTTGGGCAGAGGAACGGTCTTTTTGATACTGGTCTACTACTAACTCTAAACCTTTTAAACCTGCTTCACTGGCAAAGGTAGCATAACCATTTTGATCGATGAGTTGCCCACCAAAGGCTTTGATTTTATAAGCCTGACGTGCCAATTCGGGAATTTCCCCAAAGCCGTATTTGTTAAGTTTGCCTGTCAATTGTTTCGAGTAGTTACGTAATTCATCCCAAGTAGCTGGCGGATTACTCAACCCGGCGGCAGCAAATGCTTTTTTATTATAAAACAGGGCAAGGGTGGAATAGTCTTTGGGAAGACCATAAATATGATTTTGATATTTGAAACTATCGAGTAGGGTATCTTCAAAATCCGTTAGGTCAAATTCGGGGGTAATGTAACTTTCTAATGGTTCTAGGACATTCTGACTCATCAAGAAAGGAGCTTCTAGCGCATCGAGGTAAAAGACATCTGGCGCAGCTTCCCCAACTAAACGAGTTTTAATTACATCCATGTATTGGTCGGAAATTACCTCATATTTGACCTTAATAGTTGGATGTTGTACCTCAAACTCTCGCAATACCTGTCTCAAGAGTTTTTGCTCAACAGGAGAACCTCCCCAGCCACTAAGTTTGATACTAACTGCGGTAGATGCTAACGGTTTGCTTGGCAATTGTAGACTTTGACAAGCAACAATAGCGATCGCGATCGCCATTATCAATCCCAAAAAATTAAATAATCTTTTTTTGATCACTTGTACCTTCTGTTGTTAAGGAGTGAGATTTTACTTATCTAAAATTTTTGTTGAAAATTGCAAGCTAGAATAACGAAAACTTATTAAAAATGCTATTAAAGAAGAATTCAGAAGTCAGAATGGGCTAAATGCCCCGCTATCGCGGACTCGCTAATGCTGCGCTATCCACTCTTTCGTGACGCTCGTAGACTCGCTATCGCTGCGCTATCAAAATTTATTCTGAATTCTGGCTCCTGACTCCTGAATTCTGTTTCGATAAAAGCATACTGAGTTCTTCGACAACCTGATTTATGTCAGGATGCTTTACTCATAAACATACATTATGGATTTTGTTCAGGTTGAAACAACTGCACCACTGGCTCTGGAAATTCCCCAGATTTCTTTACCACCAACAGCACTTTCTCCAACCTCTCGAATTCCCAAGGATGCGATTCGCACAAGTTTAAAAGCCTCCACTGCGGATTCTGTCTTAGCAGCAGTTTACTCTCTTGGAACTGGCGGAATTTTACTCAGCAATTTCTTGGTGGAACTGGGTGCTAGTCCAGTAGTATTTGGGATGCTTTGCTCTATCCCCATGTTGGTCAATCTGATTCAGCCGTTGGGTGCTTACTTGTCTGAACGTAGCACGAGCCGCTTTCAATATTCTCTTCGGACACACGGAATTGGTCGGCTGCTATGGCTGGCTCTAGTAATTGGTATTGTAGGCGTAAGTTTAGAAGCAATCAATACTCACCAATTAGTGATATTGACACTTTTGATTGTCCTATTCAGCAATCTTTTGGGAGGACTAGGAACCGCATCGTGGCTAAGTTGGGTTGCAATGATAGTTCCCCGACGATTGCGAGGCAGGTATTTTGGGACACGCAATAGTGCTGCTAACCTCACTAATTTGGTTTGCGTACCAATGGCTGGTCTAGCTGTATCACATTGGTATGGTGGAACACTGCAAGGCTATGGGGTGATTCTGCTAATAAGCATTGTGTTGGGAATTGCGGGATTGGGGTGTCAGTATTTCCAAGTGGATATGAATCCGCGATCGCAAAATACTTATTATGACAAGTTAACTCAAACAGTTGAGATTCAGCCAGAGGTTGCAAAAGATGAATCTTCTGAAGTCGCTCAATCAATTCATCCACTACAAAACCAATTAACTAATAGTGTTTGGAAAAACTCTAACTTTTTAAGATTTTTGCTGTATTTCAGCTTCTGGAATCTTGCTGTGAACCTCAGCGCTCCTTTTTTTAACCTCTATATGCTGGACACGCTGGATTTAGATGTGAGTTATGTGACTATCTACAATAGCCTTCAGGCGGGGGCGACTTTGCTAATGCTTATTTTGTGGGGAAAATTAGCAGACAAGATAGGCAATCGTCCCATCCTCATCTGTATTGGAATTTTGGTTGCAGCTACACCACTATTATGGCTAGGGATTGGTGCTAATCGCTTTGATATTTGGTTGTGGCTACCTCTGTTACACATCTTGGCTGGAGGTACTTGGGCGGCGATTGATTTGTGTAGTAACAATATACAATTGGCGATCGCACCAATTAAAAATCAGTCTATCTATTTTGCGATCGCAGCTGCCGTTGCTGGAGGGAGTGGTGCTTTAGGCGCAACTATAGGCAGCTTCATCGTCCAATTTGCTCAGTTTGGAGGCTTGCTAGGGTTGTTTGCCCTCTCTAGTCTATTTCGACTAGCAGCACTTGTTCCACTCGTTTTTGTCAAAGAGCCGATGAGAGGATAAGGGAGCAGGGGGCAGGGGACAAGGGGACAAGGGGACAAGAGGTGAGAACTTGA
This sequence comes from Nostoc sp. ATCC 53789, assembly GCF_009873495.1. GTDB lineage: Bacteria > Cyanobacteriota > Cyanobacteriia > Cyanobacteriales > Nostocaceae > Nostoc > Nostoc muscorum_A. Next base: position 5,905,868 of record NZ_CP046703.1, read on the forward strand.
AACAAGTCTTTCCCCTTGTCCCCAATTCTCCTTGTCCCCTTGTCCTCTTCCCAATTCCCCATTCCCCACGTTCTATTCTGCGGCGGTAGAAGTTAAGGACATTGTTTCCCACAACACCATGTGAGGTGGTGTTAGTACAGGCTGGTGTAGAGCAATCAGCTGGGCTAGGGTGGTCTTTAATTGAGTACGGGGTACGATATCATCAACAAAACCATGCTGGAGCAAATCTTCAGCAGTCTGAAAATTTTCGGGGAGTTTTTCTCGTAGGGTTTGCTCAATCACTCGCCGACCGGCAAAACCAATGGTTGCCTTGGGTTCTGCCAAAATAATATCGCCCAACATTGCAAAACTTGCGGTAACGCCGCCCGTTGTGGGATTGGTCAAAACGGGAATATATAATAGTCGCGCGTCTTTATGACGTTGTAGGGCTGCGGAGATTTTCGCCATCTGCATCAAGGAAAGCATTCCTTCTTGCATTCTCGCGCCGCCGGAGGTGCAAACGATCACTACAGGATACCGCCGTTGAGTTGCTTGCTCAATCATCCGGGTGAGTTTTTCTCCCACAACCGAACCCATACTACCACCCATAAAACGGAAATCCATAACCCCAAGGGCAATGGGCAAACCATTGATTTGACCTAAACCAGTGTGAACTGCGTCTATTAAGCCAATTTTATCTTGTGTTTCCCGCAGACGATCGCTGTAGAGTTTGCGATCGCGAAATTCTAGCGGATCAGTTGGACGCAAATGCTCGTCTAGAGGTTTCCAGGTATTATTATCTATCAATTGGCGAATGCGCTCATCGCTGTCTACCCGATTGTGATGACCGCATTCGGCACAAACCATCTGATTAGCTTTCAGGTCTTTTGTATATGCCAAGACACTGCACTTAGAACATTTATGCCATAAACCATCAGCAATTTCACGTTCTTGTCGTTCAAGGCTGGTAGATCCTGATTTCCGTCGATTTGCAAACCAATCAAATAGAGACTTTAAACCACGTGATTCTTCGTTGTTAGCCATTTTTTATTTTATTTTAAGTGGGTATGAGGTCGAAAACATGTCAAACCGTATTGGGTTGTCCTTAGTCACGAGTCATTTTTTTTTACTAATGACTAATTACTACATCGTCAAACTACGCTTTTAAGCAATTCAGACCTTAATTTTCATCTTTGGTTGCCAGCTTAACGAAAATACTTATACCAATACAAGTCTCCTGCTCTTTATTTTCAGCAGACTTAATTATATTGACGTACTGACAAAGCCATGAGAATACCAACCTCCAAATAAGATGCTCTCCCTCTCCCACCCAAATCAGTGATTCGTATTGCTAGGTTATGAACGATCGGCATCTGTTGCAATAGTTGTGCTTGCTAACGGTTAATCGTCATCAAGAGGGTAATACAAGTCACAAGCAGAATATTATCAAAATATGAAGGGGCGATGGGGTAATGTTGGTTACAGTCACGAATTATAAATTTTTCTTATGAAAGGGCATTCGATATGGGTTACTCCCCTTATCCCCCTTCTCTCCATACTCGCGACTGCAATTCAAGACGCTGGAAAAAATAACCGCAGATAGGTAGACAAAATTGCTTCGCCACTAAACAGGGTAATCAGAGATCCTAAAGCGAGAAAAGGGCCAAAAGGCATCTTTTGTCCTAACCTGTGTGTCAATGTCTCTTCATTAGCGGCTCCTCTACCAGACGCTGCGCGTAGCTTGCTTCGACCTAAGAGTATCCGTTTATGCATAATAAGACCACTGCCAATTAAGGCTCCCAGCGCACAGGCAATAAAACTAGCTAAGAGCAAATATTTCCAGCCTAACCAGGCTCCCATCATGGCTGCTAACTTGGCATCACCCGCGCCCATTGCAGTTTTCCCAAAGGCAATTGAACCCAATAGGGCGATCGCATCAAATAGCCATAAGCCCAAGACTGCACCTACTATGGCCATCATAAGGTGATTTACCAATGCGACAGAACTTCCTTCTGATAGATAACCAACCACCATTTGGAATAAAATTCCTACCACTAAACCAGACTGAGTAAGTGGATTAGGTAAGGTCATTGTATCCAGGTCAATCAGCGATAGTGCCAATAACCAACTACAAAAAGCCCAATAGCCTATTGTGAAAGTCGAAACTTGAAATACTAAAAAAACCGCTAAAAAAATTATGCCCGTCACCCCTTCTACCACGGGATAACGGACAGAAATTTTGCTTTTGCAATATCGACACCGCCCTCTTAATGAAATCCAGCCAAATACTGGTACATTGTCGTAAGCTTTTAGCTGGTTTAAGCATTTAGGACAACGAGAAGGCGGCCAAAGAATTGACAACCCAGCAGGTAGCCGATAAACAATAACGTTGAGAAAACTACCAATAGATGCACCCAAAGCAAAGACCATTACACTCGCTGAAATAGCGAACAAAATGTCCATACAGTCATTAGTCCTTTGTCATTAGTTCTGTGTCATTTGTCGTTTATCTTTTGTCTTTTGTCATTAGTCCTTTGTCGAGAACTAATGACTAATGACCAATGACTAATGACTAATAACTAATGACCAATGACTAATAGATGTGTGATTCAATTTGACTTAAGGGTACAAAACACTCTTGAGGTAAAAGAACTGGTTGGTTAGTAAAAATAACCTTACCTCGATGATTAACACGATTAATTGCTACACCGGAAGGTTGCCCAGCGATTTCGGGATGAACTTCACAGTGAGTATAGTATATCTGCCCAGCAGCTCTGATTACAGCAGGATCAATCAAAGGCGATTGGTTCTTTGGGGCGGTGAAATTTACTGGATTCTGTCGTAATGCGTACACTATCGACTGTTATTTGATTGCTAGATTTCCCTTTAGTCTACCCGAAACTTATAGCAAAGGTTGCCAAATTGGCCAGGTTGCACTTTAAAATTATTTTTGTTCAAGAGCCTTAATGAGTGAGTCTCCCATAGCACGGCAACCCAGGAGGTTTTTTCCTGGAGAAATTATATCCCCAGTGCGATCGCCTTGCTCTAAAACTTGGAATACAGCTTGTTCGATATGATCTGCCGCTTTTGGTTGATCTAAGGCGTAGCGTAGCATCATCGCCGCACTCAAAACCTGTGCTAGAGGATTGGCCTTATCCTGTCCAGCAATATCTGGGGCGGAACCATGAACTGGTTCAAATACACCAGGCCCAGAAGCACCCAAACTCGCTGAGGGTAACATCCCAATACTACCGGTAAGCATAGCAGCAGCATCAGAGAGAATATCGCCAAACAAATTGCCTGTAACAATAGTGTCGAACTGTTTCGGAGCGCGTACTAACTGCATAGCAGCATTATCTACATATAAATGAGAGAGTTCGATATCTGGATATTCTTGTGAAAGTTGGGTGATGCGATCGCGCCACAACTGAGATACTTCTAATACGTTCGCCTTATCCACCGAACAAAGTTTCCCACCGCGTTTTCTAGCCGCTTCAAACGCCACCCGCCCAATGCGCTCAATTTCTGATTCGGTGTAAACCATTGTATTTACACCGCGTTTCTCACCAGTTTCTGTGGCAAAAATCCCTTTAGGTTTACCGAAGTAAATCCCACCAGTGAGTTCGCGCACCACCATAATATCCACGCCTTCCACAACTTCGCGTTTCAAAGTCGAGGCATCGATTAGCTGGGGCAAAATTTTCGCTGGACGCAAATTGGCAAATAAGCCCAAACCTGCGCGTAGCCCTAACAAACCTGCTTCTGGGCGTAAATTGGATGGCAGAGAATCCCACTTATAGCCACCAATTGCTGCAAGTAATACAGCATCACTGTTACGACAAGTTTCTAGAGTGGCAGATGGTAGAGGTTCGCCTGTAGCATCAATTGCTGCACCACCAATAAGTGCTTCTTGGAATTCAAACTTCAGATCAAATTGCTTCCCTACGACTTTCAGCACATCTACCGCCACTGCCATAATTTCAGGGCCAATGCCATCGCCGGGGAGTAGAGTTATGCGGTAGTTCTGGGTCATAGCTAATTATTACTAGGTAAATGCTTACAGATTAAATATCATACCTAGCAAGTGTACCAATGGAGTTGTTAATTTATTTCTGAGTCGGAGAAGTAATCTGGCAAATATTTCGATACTCAGCAAGTATGAGAACTTCTCTCAAAAACTCAGCTATAGAATCTAAAAATTAAAAAAAACTATCTATAGGAATTTTTTGTTGCAATTAGTTGTATGTTTTTATGTTAATAAACGCAAACACAAAAATGGTTTATGAATTTTAATCAAATAGGTCAAGTTGCCCTTCAACTGCTAACTCTGTTTGGACTTAAAGTTTTAGGCGCAATCCTTATATGGCTGATTGCTCAACGCTTGATTGATTTTGCATTGAAGCTAGTACGACGTGCTTTCCGAAGCCAACAAATTGACCCGACACTGATTAACTATCTTCTGAATATCATTGGTGTTACGCTGAAAATTGTTCTAATTGTGGCAATTCTCGGCTTCTTTGGGGTTGAAACAACTTCCTTTGCCGCATTGTTAGCAGCAGCTGGCATTGCAATTGGTGCAGCATGGGGAGGACTACTAGCAAACTTTGCAGCAGGGGCATTTTTAATTGTTTTTCGACCCTTCAAAGTTGGTGATTTCATCACAGCTGGAGGTGTCACAGGCACTGTTACAGAACTTGGACTGTTCACAACTGGTATTAATACACCTGATAACGTCTTGACGATTGTTGCCAATAATAAAATCTTTGCTGATAATATCCAGAATTATTCTGCCAATCCTTACCGTCGGGTTGATTTGGTGGCTCAAATCCATCATGATGTGAAACATAACGAAGCGATCGCACTTTTGAAAGCGAAAATTAGCCAAATTCCTAATGTCCTTCAAAATCCAGCGCCGGATGTAGAAATTCAGGATTTCAACTTTGCAGGGCCTGTATTAGCAGTACGTCCTTATTGCAATAATGATCATTACTGGCAGGTTTATTTCGACACTAATAAAGCTATCCGTGAAACCTTTAGCGAAGCTGGGTATCCAGTTCCCGAATACCGTTATACAGTTAACGGTTCATCTCCTCATGCAATTAATAATGTCATCCCACCACTATCAGAAATAACTTGATAGTAGAGCAATAAGTCAAGGTTTTATTTGCAAAGTTTTCTAAATAGCAGAATAAGAATTAATAAGTAGGTAGGGCATAAGCCTTACTTACTTTTTTATGTAGCCAATTTCCTGAGAGTCAGTTTCAATTTCCGAAACAAGGCTGACAGAAGTTGTAGAAAGAGGTTACGTTAAGTGTTAATCACAAGCCGCACCCCAGCAGCGATGGTAAAAGAATTAGCAATTTGCACCCGTGGACTAACTAAGCAATTTGACAGACACGTTGCTGTTAATGATGTGGATTTAGAAATCCAGGCGGGGGAAGTATATGGACTGATTGGGCCCAATGGCGCGGGTAAAACAACTCTCATCCGCATGTTGGCAACTGCTGAAGAACCAACTACGGGTGAGATTTATATTAATGGCGATCGCCTACTCCGTGACAAGAGTAATCCCAAACTGAAGCGTCGTCTAGGCTACTTACCCGATGACTACCCACTATATGAAGATTTGACTGTCTGGGATTACCTAGATTATTTTGCGCGTCTCTATCGCTTGCGAGAACCGCGCCGCACTCAACGTCTACATGAAGTTTTAGAACTTATTCAACTTGGAAATAAACGCCACAGCCAGATTTCTACTCTGTCACGGGGGATGAAACAGCGCTTAAGTTTAGCGCGAACCATTATCCACGAACCGATTTTACTACTACTAGATGAGCCTGTTTCTGGGCTTGACCCCATCGCCAGGATGCACTTTCGCGAAATCATCAAGGCTTTGCAAGAAGCTGGGATGACTGTAATCATTTCTTCCCATGTTCTCAGTGATTTAGCGGAACTGTGTACATCTGTGGGAATTATGGAACTTGGCTTCTTGGTAGAAAGTACTTCCCTACAGCAACTTTACCAACGTCTTTCCCACCAGCAAATTGTGATATCCACTTTAGGGAACCTGGAGACACTTTTAAAGGAATTGAAACATCATCATTTAGTAGAAGAGTGGGAGGTGATATCAGGAAAAAATAGCGTGCGGGTGAATTTTTCGGGTAAAGAAGAAGATAGTGCGGAGTTGTTGCGATCGCTGATCAAAGCAGATATTCCTCTGACTGATTTTCACTGTACACAAGAAGACTTAGAAACTATTTTCTTAAAATTAGGTCACAAACAAGCATCTTAATTTGCCAACAAATATAACTCCCCATTTTTGGAGAATTTTTTCTTATGATGCCCAATTTTATAGACAAAATCGGCGATTGGAATCCGCAACTATTGCGGGAACTCAAAGGTAGGCTGAAATTTTTTAATGTTGCGATCGCAGTTGCAACATCGTTACTACTGCAACTGGTAGTTTTTTTATATCAATTACGGGAGTTTCCTGACGATCGATACTCGCTAACAAACACATATTGTCGTTTAAGCCAAGTATATCAACGGCAACAAAACCAAACTTACCAGCAATCAGATCAATATCAAATTCCTGGCCTCAATGATTTACTCACAAAGAATATTTGTCCCCAAAATCAAATTGATTGGCAGTTGTGGTGGCGAGATCATTGGGAATATATATTCCTGACTTTGAGTGTAATTTTTGTATTTACACTATTAGTTGCAGGAACTTATTTATTAATCAACGATTTAGCCAAAGAAGAAAGTCGAGGTACATTGAATTTCATCCGTCTTAGCCCTCAATCTGAAACTAGTATATTAACTGGAAAATTACTAGGAGTTCCGAGTTTAGTTTATCTCGTCATCTTAGTTGCAGTTCCTTTACATCTGTTGGCTGGACGTTCTGCGGAAATTGCCTTTAGTTATATTTTGAGTTACTACGCTATTCTTGCCGCTAGCTGTATTTTCTTCTACAGTGCCGCATTGCTATTTGGTTTAATTAGTCGTTTATTTAGCGGTTTTCAGCCTTGGTTAGGTAGTGGTGCAGTATTGCTTTTCTTGTTCACAGTAATGGGGTTTGCATCATCGTCTTCTAGCAACATTTTAAATAATTCAACTGCTTGGATAAGGCTTTTCGCTCCTTGGGATACAATAAATTATCTGTTTCCTAACTTGTTACGTGTATACAATGGTTCTCAACTGAAAAACCTCGAGTTTTTCTATTTACCATTAGGGACAAATGTTATTAGTATTGTTGGTTTCCATTTATTAAATTTGGGATTGTGCAGTTACGGAATCTTACAAGCTCTAAAACGTTCTTTCCGTAATCCTCAAGCCTCAATTATAAGCAAGGGGCAAAGTTATGTATTAGTAGCTTTTTGCCAGGTAATGATGTGGGGCTTTACCTTACAATCGTGGGACAATGATTCCAACTTTTATGAACAGGTTGGGCAAAATTTAGTTTTTCTGGCAATATACAACTTGGGGTTACTTTTGAGTTTGATTGCCATTCTTTCCCCTCATCGTCAAGATGTACAAGATTGGGCAAGATATCGACATCAAGAAGTTTCTAACCGCAAGAGTGTTTGGCGGGATCTAATTTGGTCAGAAAAAAGCCCTGCACTTGTGGCGATCGCTATTAATCTGGCAATTGTTACTATCCCTTTGCTAGTCTGGATTTCAATTACATCTGTTTTCGATACCGACTATAGCCATAATGGGGCAGGTGACGATTTTAACAGGTTAAAAGCACTTTCATTTGTAGCTTTGTCTATCAGCATAATCATGATTTACGCTACCATTGCCCAATTAATACTTTTGCTGAAAACTCCCAAACGTTCTTTCTGGGCAATAGGTACTATAGGTACGGTAACGTTCTTACCACCAATGATTCTAGAATTTCTCGGCATCTCCGCGTGGAAAAATCCTACTGTATGGCTGTTTTCAACCTTTCCTTGGTCAGCGATCCAATATTCTGGGGTGACAACAATTTTTATGGCATTCCTGGTTCAGTTGAGTGTTTTAGCATTGTTAAGTTTCCAGTTGACCAAGCAGGTAAGATTAGCAGGTGAATCTGCTACGAAAGCATTGTTAGTAGGACGCTAGGTAAACTTTTATACATGAGAACCCCGATTTCTGTAAGAAGTCGGGGTTCTTGTATTAAGGTTAAACTTTTAATTAGCACAAGTATAGTAATAACCTGACAATCATGCTAAATCTGCCGGCTCAAGACCTACGCCATACAGCCATCCAGTTTTTAGAACAAAGTCCCCTACAGCGTCTACAAATTCTTAAGCAACTGGGAATTGGTCGTTATGAGTTTTTAACTAAAATCCGCCTAAATGAAGCAAATATCATCTGTATGATGCGGTTTTTTAAATATCCAAGTCAGCTAAAATTTCCAAATCTAATAGGAGCAGATTTATCTGGCTTAATTTTAGATGATGTAAACTTCATCCGAGGCAATTTGTCTGGAGCAAATCTACAAGGTAGTAGTTTAGTCAATGCAGACCTCTTATTTGCAAATTTAATGAAAGCCGATTTGAGAAATGCAGATTTGCGAGGTGCAACTTTGGATGAGACTATTTGGTTAGAGACTCTAGTAGATAAGTGTCACCTGGGTCTAGGTACTGGTTTAACTCTGCTACAACGTCAAGATTTACAACTGCGCGGGGCTAGATTTAACTCTTGAAAAGACGTTAATTGAAACACAAAAAATTATAAGATGATTGGATCGAGATTGGTCTGGATAAGTTGATGAATATTAAGTTGCCCCAAAAATTGATGCTGCTAGGTTCAGGAGAATTAGGGAAAGAATTGGCGATCGCGGCTCAACGTCTTGGTAATTATGTGATTGCCGTTGACCGCTATCCCAATGCTCCCGCTATGCAAGTTGCTGATGCCTCTGAAGTGATTTCTATGCTCAGTGCTGATGATTTAGAAGCTGTAGTGACAAAACATCAGCCAGATATTATCATACCAGAAATTGAAGCTATTAGAACAGAAAAACTGATCGAATTTGAGCAGCGAGGGATTACAGTTATACCAACTGCGGCTGCCACTAACTATACAATGAACCGCGATAGAATTAGGGAACTGGCGCATCAACAATTGGGCATCAGAACGGCTAAATATGGTTATGCAACAACCCTAGAAGAATTGATTACAATTTCTGATGAAATTGGGTTTAGTAATGTTGTTAAACCTGTGATGTCATCCTCTGGTAAAGGTCAGTCTGTAGTGCAGGATAAGAGTGAAGTTGAGAAAGCATGGAATTATGCGATCGCAAATTCTAGAGGAGACAGTCAAAAGGTCATCGTAGAAGAATTTATTAATTTTGAAATCGAGATAACATTATTAACAATTAAACAGTGGAATGCACCGACTATTTTCTGTCCTCCTATTGGTCATCGCCAAGAACGAGGAGATTATCAAGAATCGTGGCAACCCGCACTAATTTCTGAAGATAAGATATTAAAATCTCAAGAAATAGCGAGAAAAGTTACTGATGCTTTAGGAGGAGCCGGAATTTTTGGCGTTGAATTTTTCATTACTAAAGATGAAGTGATTTTTTCCGAACTTTCTCCCAGACCGCACGATACGGGAATGGTGACATTAATCTCACAAAATCTCAATGAATTTGAACTACATCTAAGAGCCATTTTAGGTTTGCCAATTCCTCATATAGAACAGCTAGGAGCCTCAGCTAGTGCGGTAATTTTAGCTTCGGAAAAATCTGATTCTATTGGTTTTACAGGTGTAGCCGATGCTTTGTCAGAAAAAGATGTCGATATTAGATTATTTGGTAAACCTAATGCTCATCCATATCGACGAATGGGAGTAGCTTTAGCCAAGGGTCTGAATATCCAAGAGGCTAGAGAAAAAGCTATTAAAGCTGCAAGTAAAATCACAATTATTTAATCAAAAGTTGATGAGTGCCTAAATCAAAGGTAAGGTGATGCTCTGCTTCCGAAGCTAGTTCCGACACAATAAAAAATGACAAACGACAAATGACAAATGACAAAGGACTATAATTATGCGGATTGCTCGTAACATTACAGAACTTGTTGGTCGTACCCCCCTAGTTCGGTTGAACCGCATTCCTCAAACAGAAGGATGTGTTGCGGAAATTGTGGTGAAACTCGAAAGTCTAAACCCATCGGCATCAGTCAAAGACCGGATTGGGGTGAGTATGATTAACGCCGCCGAAGAGGAGGGGCTGATTACTCCTGAGAAAACAATATTAGTAGAACCCACTTCTGGAAATACAGGAATTGCCCTAGCAATGACAGCAGCAGCTAAGGGTTATCGATTAATTTTGACAATGCCAGAAACCATGAGTGGTGAGCGTCGGGCAATGTTGCGGGCTTATGGAGCAGAACTGGAACTAACACCAGGTATGGAAGGCATGAGTGGGGCAATTAGACGAGCGCAGCAAATAGTTAATAGTACGCCAAATACCTATATGTTGCAGCAGTTCCGCAATCCAGCTAATGCAAAAGTGCATCGAGAAACTACAGCTCTTGAAATTTGGGAAGATACTGATGGACAAGTAGATATAGTTGTGGCGGGTGTGGGCACTGGTGGTACGATCACTGGGGTAGCAGAAGTGATTAAAGCACGCAAACCTAGTTCTAAAGCGATCGCAGTTGAACCAGCCAATAGCCCAGTTTTATCTGGGGGACAGCCAGGGCCACACAAAATCCAAGGAATTGGCGCTGGGTTTATTCCCCAAGTTCTCAAGATAAAATTGATAGATGAAGTGATTACCATCACCGATGACGAAGCGATCGCTTATAGTCGGCGTTTGGCAAAAGAAGAAGGGCTACTATCTGGCATTTCCAGTGGAGCCGCTTTATGTGCAGCAATTCGCGTTGCTCAACGTGAAGAAAACAAAGGGCGTTTAATTGTGATGATTCAGCCCAGCTTTGGTGAGAGGTATCTGAGTACACCGTTGTTCCAAGACCTGGAGGCAAGGTTGCCCGCTAGCGTTGGTTAACGATACATTGAATTAATGGTCAATTCTAAGCACGTTTCTAACCATTACGAAACTCTCAAAGTTAGTCCAAGTGCCAGCCTTGCGGAGATTAAGCAAGCTTATCGCCGCTTGGTTAAGTTATTTCATCCTGACAGTAATCAGGATACAGCCGATCGCGATCAGATTATTCTCATCAATGCAGCTTATGAAATCTTAGGTGACAACCATAATCGCCGCAATTATGACCAACAACTGCAAAATGATTCTCAAAAATTAAATAGCGATCGCCAACAGCGTACAGCATCGGCGCAAAAGCATTACCAGACAAAACGAAAAACAGGGCGGGAAGCTGACGAGCAAGTTGAAGAATGGCTGCGTCGAGTTTATCAACCAGTCAATCATCTACTTGATGGTATTCTCTATTCTCTAGAGGAGCAAATAGAGCAATTAGCTGCCGATCCTTTTGATGATGAGTTGTTAGATGAATTTCAGGAATACTTACAAGCCTGTCGAGATGACCTCAAGCAGGCACAAATTATTTTTCGCTCTCTGCCGAATCCCTCTACTTTAGCAGGAACTGCGGCTAACCTCTATTACAGCCTCAATCAAGTAGCAGATGGGCTTGACGAGTTGGCTTATTTTCCTTTGAACTACGATGAGCGTTATTTACACACAGGTCAAGAACTATTCCGCATAGCTACGAGATTACACTGTGAAGCACAAGCATCTGTTATATAGTCATTGGGCATTGGGCATGGTCAAATAACAAATGACTAATGACTAATGACTACTGACAAACAAATTAGTTTATGCTGGAAACAGAAAAAGATTAAGAAATTTTAAATTCTGCTCATAGTGTACTCATGCAATGTATTGTGAATCGCCGCGCCCAGTTTTCGGCAAGTCATCGCTATTGGTTGCCGGAACTGAGTGAAGCCGAGAATATTGAAAAATTTGGTGCTTGCTCTAAATTTCCTGGACACGGACATAACTATGTCTTATTTATCTCCCTTGCGGGGGAATTGGATAAGTATGGTATGGTGCTGAACTTGTCTGATGTCAAACACGTAATCAAACGAGAAGTTACCAGTCAATTGGATTTCTCTTATATCAACGATGCGTGGACAGAATTTCAACAAACTTTACCCACCACTGAGAATATTGCCCGAATTATCTGGCAGAGGTTAGCACCGCATTTGCCTTTAGTCCGTGTGCAGTTATTTGAACATCCTGAACTTTGGGCAGATTATATAGGAAACGCAATGGAAGCATACCTTACTATCAGTACTCACTTTAGCGCCGCCCATCGGCTAGCTCATCCTCATCTCAGTAACGAAGAAAACACTGAGATTTATGGTAAGTGCGCCCGTCCCCACGGTCATGGACACAATTATCATCTAGAAGTCACCGTCAAAGGAGAAATTGACGCACGCACCGGCATGATTGTCGATTTAGGGGGTTTGAATCAAGTCATAGAAGATTATGTGGTTGAACCATTCGATCACACTTTTTTAAATAAAGACATTCCCTACTTTGCCGAAATTGTGCCTACTGCTGAGAATATCGCACTTTACATTAGTAATTTATTGCGATCGCCCATTCAAGAATTGGGAGCTAAACTTCACAAAGTGAAACTGATTGAAAGTCCTAATAACTCCTGCGAAATTTACTGCACGGAGTCAGAATCAGATTCAGTCAGCGCAGATGTGAATCAGCCAGTATTAGCACGAGTTTAGGTAATTGAAAATCCCGGCATAGGACATTTTTAATAATTCGTAATTCGTAATTATTAAAATTTATTTTATTCTCTTTGGTTCTCTGCGGTTTAAAAGTGATTTATTTAACTAACCGCAGAGGCACAGAGAACACAGAGTCAAGAGGATATTTGAAAGAATGCAAGCTTAGAAAAGTTTACTCACTAAGCAGGTGAAACCTGGTAGCAAAGGACTTGTCAACTCATCTTGACTAAATAGAGTAGCTGCTAACTTTAATGCAGCCTGTTCGCGTCGATAAACCTCAAGTTTTTTCTGTATAGAATCGCAAATCCAATATTCTTGAACCCCTTGCACTGAGTACAGCTTTAGCTTTGTTTCCCTGTCACGTTTCTCGTTTTTTTCACCGGGAGATAAAACTTCTATTACTAACTCTGGTGCGCCCGTGAGGTGTCCAGCTTCATCTAGCAAGTATTTTAAGCGTTCATGACTTGCCCACACCACATCAGGGATCACATTGTCAGAATCTGAGAAAATGATTCCAGGTGCGATGTCTGACGACAAGCTGCTCCGCATCTACGCAGCTTTACCTAAACCAGTTTCATCTGACCAAATCTTAAGAACTGTAGCAATATTTACGCAGCTTGCCTGATGATCCCAACTAGGTGATTTGGTCACAAATAGTTCTCCATCAATAATCTCATAGCGATTTCTGCGTTCACGAAGTGTCTCGGAACGAGAATCGCCAGCGAATAACTCTAGGTCATCTGTCGTCCAACGCACTGGAGTTGTTTGCATAGAAACCCCCTAGCATTTTCTTAAATCATATTTTAAAAATACCGACGGCGGGCGGAATGTCGCAAATAGCGATAAATGCCCCAAGCTAAAATTCCAAAAAAGAGATTTAGCAAAAAGCGACTAAATATAAACCACAAAATATAACTGTCAAAAAGCTTGGACGGACTCAAAGGAATAATTTTATTGGCTAAGAGAAACAGCCCAAAAATAGCATTTCCACCCAGCACGAGGGCAAAAAGCACTAAACCCCTCTGCCAGTAACGTCGCTGGGGTGTACGTTCTGAAATCAGGGTAATTACAGGTTTACCTTGCACTTTTCGCAGTAATTGTTCTAGTCGCCAAAACATCCACAAGAGAAACGGAAATAAACCATAATTAAGGAAACATAGCGCTGGTGAGTAACTGCAAGCACTAGATAGAATGTTAACTAGGGCATGACAGATTACAGAATTCAGCCAAGCCCAAAGAATGAACTTCCTGTCTTGATCTAACCGATTCTTAGACGCAATATACATTCCCAAGGCATATCCCCAAGGCGCAGAGAACATGGCATGGACTGGCGTGCTGATAGTACGCCCAAGAATTGATCCTGTATTGTGAAAAAGATAAATCCAGTTCTCTTCGGCGGTAAATCCAAGGGCAACGGCTATGGTGAAGAGGAAAACAGTTGAGGGAAGTAATCGATACGTGCGTTGCAAATAGTAGGTTGGCACAACAACCCCTGCTAACTTGCAGCCTTCTTCAATTGAACCTACTTCTACAAGCTGCCGCAAGATTGCACCAGGGAGCGATCGCTTGATCCGTTCCCAGTCTACAACCCAATTGGCTACAGTTTCAAAATTCCATTCAAGTCTAAGGGCTAAAATACCAGATATTGCCCCGATGCCAAAGAACATCAGTAACTTTAACAGAGGTGGGGCAAATGGTACTCGATAGTAGTAGTAGCCTAGCAGCAGCAAGGGTGGTATTGCTGACCACAGCAGTAGAGAAAAATCAACCACTCACCTGAGCAATTACTGTGCGGTGACGGTGAGTATTGTTGGTAATAGTGGGAGTTTGGAAACCTGCTTCAACAAAGGCTTGCTCAATATCCAAAGCAAAATATTCATCTAAATACGGTTCAGTACTTTTGAGCAACGTCAAAATGTAGGCTGGCATTTTCTGGTAAACTTCAGACTTGGGATTCATATCCATGATTGCCAAGTAGCCACCTGGACGCAGCACGCGCCGCATTTCAGCTAAAATTTGTCGGGTTGCTGACTGGGGTAATTCGTGACACATCAAGAAAATTGAGACTAAATCAAATGAGGCATCTGGTAGTCCAGTAGATTCTGCTTGGGCATGAAGCCAGTTAATTTTAGCTTGGCGTTGTTGGGTCCGGTAATTGGCAACAGCTAAGAAGTAGGGAGATAAATCCAAGCCTGTAATTTTGGCATGGGGATAAATTTCTTGCATAGTAAATGTACTTAAACCCACACCACAGGCCAAATCTAGGATTTCTTGGGGTTGATTGGGGATTTGCGCTTTGAGGATATCGTGGTAACTTTGGCGCAGTCTAGCATCTCCTTCTGCTCCAGCATCTTGCCAAATTCCAGCATGGACAGTACGAGCAGCAACTTCTAACTCGCAAGCAGCTTTCCAACTGAGGTTTCCACCTTCGTAGGCATGGAATGACCGCAAATAGTATTCTGGGTAGGAAAGCTCAGGATTTTGTACTTGAGCTAGATCAGCCTTCCAATCATGCGCTTGTAGTGTTTCGACTTCTTGCGTCCAAGGCACACCAATTCTCTCGGCACGTTTAATCATCATTTGACGGGCTTGATGTTTGGCTAGGTTGGCTAAAGGCTTGATTGCCAGTACGCCATTTACCAAGCGGGAAGCGAAGCCAGGAGTCGTTTTTACAGTAGCAGTCATAAATTAATTTGCGTTCACAGCTTTTTTACTTATGACATAATTGCTGGACGGCAGTCTAGAAATGAATTGAATTATATAATGATGTCATGGAATTTTGATATGGAAAATTTTGGTGTGATTTGTTTTTCCAGAGAATCACACTGTTCTCTAATTTATACACTTCATTGAAGATTGACAAAATCGATCTCAACAGAGAGGGCAAAAAGTTGAGCGCCATATAAAAAAAGACTACAACTAACTTATTGAGTCTCAAGTATGGCAAGAGCAAGAAGAACAAGTGGCTTTTTAAGGGATTTTCAAGAATTTGCTTTCAAAGGTAATGTGATTGACTTAGCGATCGCAGTCATCATCGGTACTGCCTTCAGCCGGGTTATCACCTCCTTTGTTGAGGCTGTGATTATGCCATTGATTAACCCCTTGATTGGCGTGACTGGCAAAGAATTGAGAACAATCGCCATAGGCCCAGGAATTGTGATCGGTCAATTTCTTGGCGCAATCATTGACTTTTTAACCATTGCCTTAATTTTATTTGTAGCAATTCGCGCCTTACAAAAATTGAAGAGGCAAGAGGATGTTCCCGTAGAATCCCTAACATCAGACGCTAATGTCATAGCTCAGGAAAGGCTGACTGGGGCGTTGGATAGACTGAGCCAGACATTGGAATCTCGGAATAATCAAGTTTTGTAAGTGGGGGCAAGGGGAGCAATGGGAGCAGGGAGTAGAAGGGAAAGAGATAATTTTTAATTCTCCCCCTTGCTCCCTGCCCTCTGCCCCTTGTGCCCAATCCCCTATTTTGCAGAAGGCTTGAGAGCTAACAACATCTCTAATTCACTGGTGGATTTATCGGGGCTATTAGCAGTAAAACCAAGACCACGAATGGAATTGAGGATGGTGATGGTATTGGCATCAGATGAAATTAAACTATTGACCAGGGGCACAGTTTTAGTTTTATCCATATCCAGGTAGAAATAGCCGCCGTTGGGCTTTTGCAAAGAACCAGTAACGGCTTTGAAAGCGTCGCTATTATTAAGAGATTGATTCTTGCGATCGCTGATTGCGTCAGCAATTGGGCCACCAAGAGCCACAAATACAGTATCTTGATCCAGCCAACCATGCGCCAATAAAGCTCCCTGTTTAGGGATTTGCCATTCAGTTACGTCTTTACCACCAATATTTCTATTGGCAATGTTGATTTGTTGTACTTTGGCCAAAGTATCCAATTTTGTCAAGGTGGCTTCGGCTGTTTTGCGATCGCTAGTGTCAAATACTAAAGCACCGCCAAAACCAACACTGGCTAACACTCCTTGATTGGATGGAATAGCACCAAAGGCAAATTCCCCATTCATCCAACCAAAAATATCCTTATCTAGGTCAATATTGGCAATTTTCACTTGCCCTCGCGCTTGTTCCAGGGCCTGCTTCATTTCTGGATAATCTTTTGACTGTTCTACTAAGGTTTCCCAGCCACGGCTGATGCCATTGCCGCTAATCAGAGCAAAGGTATCAGTAGGAAATTGCCCGACTATATTTCCTGGACTTGATTGATACTGGAATTTATTCAGCTGCGGATCTAAATTAGCGATCGCTTTTACCCGCACTCCCGCATCATCAACACCAACACCCGCTACCACAGATTTGATCTGCTTCAGTTGCGCCAAGGCTTGTGGAGGTAACTGCTTTGCTTGCTGATTTCCGGCAGTTAACTGCTGTACCATACCTGCATAGTCTGGTACATAAATTTGGGCGAGGCTATTTTTAACATCCACTCCTTTACTGAGAATGCTACTTGCACCTTCTTTACTGGCAAAAGAAGACTGTCCCTTAAAGGTGTCAATTGCTTTTTCTACAGCTTGCTTTTCGGGGGCTAATATCAAGTGACTATTATTTAAAACTACGCTATATGTCGGTTTGCCATTTTCTGTAGTTTCAAGAATTTTTTGACCTTGGTAGTCAGATTCTTGGGATTTCACCCCTTTCTGTGACTTCAATTTGTTAGCAAAATTCAAGGCACTGATTTTATCCTTGATTCCCACTACTATCAGGATATTTGATTCCTGCTGTAAATTTGTTGGTACATTAGGTGCCCCGGAGGGCACTTTTAACTGTGCAGGTTTCACAGAATTTGGTGGTAGTACAGCAATCATCACACCACCAACCCAAGGCTTTATGTCTTTTTCATAAGAAACGTTACCGTCACTGAACATTTGCTTATTGAAATCTTCCAGACCTTTTGCCACTAACTTTTGTGCTTCTGGAGTGCCAAATTGCTGTAACTTTGCCCAAGCTTGAGGGTCAGTAGTAATATAAGTTGCCATCAATGCTGTTGAAGGTACTAATTTAGCACTGCCGAGAGCATCTGAGCTACTTCCTGATGGGCCTTTCAAATACATATAAGCCGCGATACTTCCTGCTACAACGAGAGCAGCACCAACCGCAGGAATGAAAAACTTTGATTTACTTTCGGGCATTTTATTATCCTCTTTTGCTCAGATTGTCACCGAGATTTATACAAGTGTCACTGTAGAGTTTTCGGATTTATTAATAATTTCCGCTCATCGATCGGTATTTACTGATAAAATTAGTAGTCCTATAAGCTAGCAGTCTCAAATAATTACCCTAAAAAAGACTCCAAGGGAATGAGGAGCGAATCCGCAAATGATATGCTGTTCATCTCAAATAAAATAGCCTGCTCAACAGCAGCAAGTTATCCTAAGTTATAAGAACAATTAGGAGTATTTGTACTTAATGAGAATCTATCGAGGTGCAAGAGACACTTGACTCGATGACAAAAAAGTGCAAAACATCAGTAAAAGGAAATGCGGGAGGGATATGGAAAAAAGTCCCAGGATCGATAGTCGATCTTCGGAAACTTGGGTGAGATTAAGTTCAATCCTCCAATCCCCAATGGGAATCTTAACCCCCATACTGCCCTATTGATTTGGGAAATACAGATACCGCTATTTTGCTTAATTACATCTAGCCAAGCCAGACTTTTCAGGATTACAAGGTCAGTAAGGATCAATGTCGAAGTCTTATTTTGATACAGATAATAACGGACACAAACCTTTTGAGTTACCGGGAGCAAGACCACACTACAATCCCGATCGCCCCGGACAGGTGGAGCATATTTTTCTCGATCTCAGCTTAGATATCCCTAAAAAAAGCTATCAGGGCATTTGTAGCATTCGCCTCTTGCCAATCCGTAATGGCATTGACCGTTTGACTTTGGATGCTGTCAACCTGAATATCGAGTCTGTGCAGGTGGACGATGTGCCACAAAATTTTGACTACGACGGGGAACAGCTTTCTATCCAACTTTCTGAGACGACTCAGATTGGTAAACGCTTGCTGATTGCGATCGCCTACTCGGTGGAAAAACCGCAACGCGGCATTTATTTTATCCAACCAGATAAGCACTATCCAAACAAGCCCACTCAGGTTTGGACTCAGGGAGAAGACGAAGACTCCCGGTTTTGGTTCCCCTGTTTTGACTATCCAGGACAATTGTCTACTTCCGAAATTCGCGTTCGTGTCCCCAACCCCCTCGTGGCGATTTCCAACGGCGAACTGATTGACACCACAGAAGATGGTGATTATAAAATCTACCATTGGTTACAGCAACAAGTTCATCCTACCTACTTGATGACTTTGGCAGTAGGTGACTTTGCCGAAATTCAGGATGAGTGGAAGGGTAAACCAGTCACCTACTACGTAGAAAAGGGACGGGAGGAAGATGCTAAACGCAGCATGGGCAAAACTCCCCGGATGATCGAATTTTTGAGCCAAAAGTATGGTTATCCATATCCTTTCCCGAAATATGCCCAGGTTTGTGTAGATGACTTCATCTTTGGCGGGATGGAAAACACCTCCACAACCTTGTTAACAGATAGATGTTTGCTGGATGAACGCGCCGCTTTAGATAACCGCAACACCGAAAGTTTAGTCGTCCACGAACTCGCCCACCAGTGGTTTGGTGATTTGGTGGTGATTAAGCATTGGTCTCATGCTTGGATTAAGGAAGGAATGGCTTCCTATTCTGAGGTGATGTGGACAGAACAGGAATATAGTCTAGAAGAAGCAGCTTACTATCGGTTTTTAGAAGCTCGTCGTTACATTAGTGAAGATAGCAGCCGCTACCGTCGCCCGATGGTAACACATGTTTACCGCGAAGCTATTGAACTTTACGATCGCCATATCTACGAAAAAGGGTCTTGTGTTTATCACATGATTCGCGCCCAATTGGGAGATGAATTATTTTGGCAGGCTATTCAAACATTTGTTCAAGATAATGCCCACAAAACTGTAGAAACTATAGATTTACTCAGGGCGATTGAAAAAGCTACTGGACATAATCTTTTGTTCCTCTTTGACCAATACGTTTATCGTGGTGGCCATCCCGATTTTAAGGTAGCTTACTCTTGGGATGGAGATGCTAAGTTGGCAAAAATTACGGTAACTCAAACCCAAGCTGCTGAAGATAAAAATGGCAGTAAGGATTTGTTTGATTTAAAAATACCTATTGGTTTTGGCTATACCCAACAAGAAGTAAGAAGTGAGGAGTTAGGAGTTAAAAATAATTCCAAACTCACAACTCCTAACTCACAACTCAAAGTTTTTGTAGTACGGATAAATGAACGAGAACAAAGTTTCTACTTTCCCTTAGAAAATAAGCCCCAATATATCAGCTTTGATGTTGAGAATAATTACCTAAAAACAGTAGCTTTAGAGTATCCAATAGCAGAGTTAAAAGCACAATTAGAATCTGATCCCAACCCAATTTCGCGCATCTATGCAGCAGAAGCTTTAACGAAAAAAGGCGGGTTAGAAGCAACAAAAGCACTATCTGCGTCCCTCAAAAATGACCCATTGTGGGGTGTGCGGGTGGAAGTGGCAAAACAACTAGCCAAAATTAATTTAGACCAAGCTTTTGATGGCTTGGCTCTGGGATTAAAAGATAAAAATGCTTACGTGCGACGATCTGTAGTGGAAGCACTTGCTCAAATCAAAACTGCTGAAAGCTATAAAGTTGTAAGAGGGTTGTTGCAAAAGGGCGATCCTAGCTACTACGTGGAAGCTGCTGCTTCTCGTGTGATTGGCGCGATCGCATCTGCAAACTTGGAAGAAAAACCCAAGGAAGATAAGGTACTAAAGCAACTCAAGGGCATTTTAGAAGAAAAGGCGGGTTGGAATGAAGTAGTGCGGAGTGGTGCGATCGCTGGTTTAGCTGAATTCAAAACCTCGGAAGCAGCTTTAAATCTACTATTCGAATACACCAAAATCGGTGTACCACAACCTCTACGTTTAGCCACAATTCGCGCTTTAGGAAAGATTTCTGTAGGTCAAAATCCGGTTAATTTGGAACGGATTTTAGAAAAATTAGCAGAACTAGCCAAAGAAACCTTCTTTTTAACGCAAGTGGCGGTAGCAGCAGCATTGGGACAAATGGAAACACCCAAAGCAGTCGGAATTTTGCGATCGCTAGCGGAACAAACAGCCGATGGGCGTGTCCGTCGCAATGCTGAAGAAGAAATTTCCAAGGTGCAAAAGAACATCGGTTCAGAAAAAACCCTCCGTCAATTGCGTGAAGATTTCGACCAACTCAAACAACAAAACCAGGAATTGAGAAGCCGTTTAGAAAACTTGGAGGCCAAATCTAAATAGCAGCAGATGATAATTAAAAGTTGGTAATTGGTAATTGTGGTAAAACCACTACCAATTACCAAAGTTGTATTTAACGTTCTAATTTTTATTATTCAAAAAGCTTCTTAATATACACTATCTTACAAAAATCGATTTTACTTAAACAGTTATTTTTTACACATATAACCTGATAATTTTCACTTAATTCGATAGGTATAAATAAACATAATATCAAGATTCATGACTTTCCCACATAAGTCGTGAATCCTTATCCTGAGAGGTTTCTGTTTAATTTAAGTTTATCTACTTACTACTGTGATATGTAGCTGAAAGCAAACATGGTTACGGATTTCTCATATCCTAACCAAATTTACAGATACAGGTAGATATTTATATTTATATAAAATAAGGTTAAGAAAAGATAAAATCATCGAAAAGATGGATAAGTAGTTGTAGTTTTATAAAGTATAATTAAGAAAAAGATAAACAAATCTAGGAAGTAATTTAGGCTAAAACTGTCTCGAACAGTACCCCAGAAAGGCAGAGTTCGAGTTGTTTCAGATAAAAAACTACCGCTATCTTTTGCCTACAACTAACTTGTGGGTTTAGTAGAGAAACAATCATTGTAAATTTTTCAGTTGAAGAGGCAAATAAAGGCGTGGGTCAGTATCAACCTACTCAGCTAAAGCTCTATAATCCAGATGCGATCGCTCGCTATTATAGTTACCGTCCTTGGCTAGCCTGGGGGCGACTGCTGAGAATTATCTCCTCTTTTGCAGTATTTATAATCAGTCTCAAGTGGGACGAATGGCAAGACAAAGTTGAGCAGAACAAGGGTAAACGAGCTATCCAGTTGCGAGAACTGCTCACCCGCCTCGGCCCGACTTTTATTAAAGTTGGTCAAGCCCTCTCCACCAGACCTGACTTAATACGTAAAGATTTTCTAGAAGAACTGATCAAGTTACAAGATCAGTTACCACCTTTCGATAATGCGATCGCTTACAAAATTATCGAAACCGAGCTAGATCGTCCAATTGATGAATGTTTTAGCGAACTCTCACCTCACCCAGTCGCAGCAGCTAGCTTGGGTCAAGTATACCGTGGTCGTCTAATCAGTGGCGAAGAAGTCGCAGTGAAGGTGCAACGCCCAAACTTACGCCCAACTCTTACCCGCGACCTCTATTTATTGCGCTGGGGTGCGAGTTGGGTAGCTCCTTGGTTGCCTCTGAATCTCGGTCACGACCTCACTTTAATCGTGGACGAGTTTGGCACGAAGCTATTTGAAGAAATCGACTATATAAATGAAGGCCGCAACGCCGAAAAATTTGCTAGCAATTTCCGCAACGACCCACAAGTTAAAGTTCCAGGAATTTACTGGCGTTATACCAATACCCACGTTTTAACCCTGGAATGGATTAACGGCTTCAAGCTGACGGATACTAAAAGCATCCGCGAAGCAGGTTTAGACCCAGAAGCGATTATCCAAATTGGCGTTACTTCAGGATTGCAACAGCTTTTAGAACACGGCTTCTTTCATGCTGACCCCCATCCCGGTAATCTATTTGCTGTACCCGATGGCCGGATGGCTTATATCGACTTCGGCATGATGGATCAGTTGGAAGAAAACACCAAAGAAACACTGGTAGATGCGCTAGTGCATTTGGTGAATAAAGACTATACCGATTTAGCCGAAGACTTCGTAAAATTAGGATTTCTGACTCCAGACACAAATATTTGCCCGATAGTGCCAGCATTAGAAGCGGTGCTAGGAAATGCCATTGGCAAAAATGTCAAGGATTTTAACTTCAAAACGATTACCGATGAATTTTCGGAACTGATGTACGAATATCCTTTCCGAGTTCCGGCGAAGTTTGCTTTGATTATTCGTTCCTTGGTGACTCAAGAAGGTATTGCCCTGAGCCTCAACCCAGATTTCAAAATTGTGGAAGTGGGTTATCCCTACATAGCACGGCGGTTACTGACAGGGGAATCGCCTGAGTTACGGCGGCGATTATTGAATGTGTTATTCAAAGATGGTAAATTTCAGTGGCAGCGTTTAGAGAATTTAATTGCGATCGCTCGTAGCGATAACAACTTTGATGTATTGCCCACAGCCCAAATGGGTTTCCAATTTTTAATGTCGGAAGAAGGCAAGTTTCTGCGGCGACAGCTGGTGCTGGCTCTCACTGAAGATGACCGCCTCCACACCGAAGATGTCCAACGCCTGTGGAACCTAGTTAAAGATGACTTAAAACCGGATCGTTTATTAAATGTAGCGATCGGCATCTTAACTAATTTATCTAGAGAAGGCGCGGCGGCTATTCTGCCAAAAGCTACATTTCTAGTGCCTTTTACTGGAAACCAGTCAGCAATTAAAAACTAAAAAACTATAAATCAGGAGTTTTAATAATGTACTATTTTCCTTTACAACCACCCTATTTCCTCTTACTCGTTGGCTTTTTGACAGCATTAACATCTGGTTTGGCATTATCTGGCACTTTGAAAGTAATTGTGCAGAATTGGCCAAGCGAAAAAGCAGAAAATACTGAACCACGTTCTTCTCTAAAACAATTACTTGTGCCATTTATCGGTATCACTGGCGGGACTTGTCTATTTCTGTCTTCAGGCTTAGAGATATTTGGCTTTCCCTCCACGTTGGCTTTAGGAGTCGGTCTACCAATTAGTTTGTTTACTTGTTTATTAGTTTGGTTGCAGCTGGGAAGTATGATGACCTTTATAGAACGAGAAGGGATGCAATCTTTAGATTTAGATTCTTTTTCTTAGATTGATAAAATATGTTTAAGTTATTGTTAACTGAACTGTCTTGATATAGGAATAAACTTAAATGCTCACCATAGCTGGTGAGCATTTATACTTTTGTAGTCAGCTTTTTTCAAGGCTTTAGTATAGATGCAATTAATTCATGTCTTAAAATCTTTTAGGGATTGCATAGAATTTTAGTAATTAGAGAAAAATAGGTACTATTACAGTAGTCAGCCCCTATATTATATATGTGAACATAGTGTTTGATTTAAATCGAAACAATTTGCATGATTCTTCTGTCTCTAAACAAATTTTTAATATTAGTCTCAGCCAAATTTTATTTCAACAATAAAATCTTATGAACCAAGAAAAATCAGACATTTGTTTTTGCACTTTAGCTTTAGGGAAAAGATACCGCTCTCATGCTTTCCTATTAGCTCAAGATATCGAAAAACATTCGCCAGGAGTATATTTAATTGTCCTAACAGATAAGCCAGAAGAATTTAAAATATATCCTAACGTTCTAGCATTTCAACATGAACAACATAGCATTGGTTGTTACCACGATAAAAGGTTTGTAATTGCCAAAGCAATATCACTGTTTAATACTTGTATATTTGTCGATGCAGATATCAGAATATTAGATAAGTTACAACCAGATATAAAATGGCTTCCTGGCATAACAGCAAGAAGTTGTACCAGTATTGTCAAACACAATCAAGAATATATTAATTCAGCAAATGATGATTTCAAGGCAAATAGAGTTAGAGATTTGACCATTCTGAGCAAACTAGCACAAAAACTAGACCTGGATTTAGAAGATACTAATATTCAGTTTGTCATGGAAATGTTATTTGTAGTTACAAGGCAAGATGGGCGGGAAATCGAATTTATTAAGCAATGGGAAACTATTGCACTTTACTGTGAGTTAAATGGTTTTTATAGTGCTGAGGGTTATGCAATAGGATTAGCTGCTGCTAAGGCGGGATTACCAGTTCGATGGGATGCTATGGACGGTATTGTTTATTTCAAGGATTGGGTAGAACGGCAGAAAATCAAAAAGGGACAAGCAAATCCAGATAAAACGCTGATATATTTTCAACAGCACGAAGCGATTGAATACCACAAAAATTCACTTTTCCAAAAGCTATTGCATAAACTAAATAAATTTATTGGTTATTACTATCGGTACTTACGTTTAAGACTTGCGGCATTAAGTAATTTTAATTTTTATCACCGATGAAAATTTTAAAAAATCAACAAGCTGATTTAATTGGTATATCTTTGCTGAGTTATTAATAACCACTAATTCTATCCTTGAAGTTACGATACTTTAATTTAATATTGTTTACTCTTTGCTGAATAAAACTACTAGTAGATTTTTGCAAAAGCGTTATCTGGCTTGGGCGGGTAAAACTTTGAGGCCGTTTTTCAGGTGATTTTAAATAGCGATAATATAAGAAAACATCACGGTAAGGAATATCTACATCTTCACCTCCACAAAGCCGCACAAAAGCTGAAGAAGACACACTCATATAGTGTAAGTAGGTCAATCTCCGCCCTTGGTCATAGAGGATATTATCTACCACATCAAATTTAGAACTCCAGTGATTACCAGTTGCCTGCTCGCAGTCATCAAAAGCAAAGTTATAATAGGAAATACCACTTCTCAACACCATGTAGTTAAATAAAGATTGGTCAGGTGCTAAAAAAGCCATGACATCTGCCTCACCCGATATTAATTTGCCCATTAAATCGGCTCTTATCGCTGGAGAAAAAATATTTTTCTTGGTTGCAAACCAACCAGCACAAAATACTTTATCTTGCAAGTTTTCTGAATTGAAAATTTGCTGTATTTGCTCTGGTGAACCATCAAAAATAAATTTTAAGTCAGATTTATATTGAAAATCATTGACTACCCAATCAGATGTATCTAATTTTTCATATACATAATCTACTGGCCCCATTAACAAGGTATCTGCATCAAAATAAATAAATCTATCAAAGGGGCCATCCACAGCACAAAATTTGCGGTGCATTGGTAACTCATAGAGTTCTGAAAAACCCCACTCTCGCCAAGTTCTTTGCGCTCTAGGATAATTTTTCCATATCTGAGTCGCAAAGTTATCCCAATAAGCTATGGAATCAGAATCTTCAAATAAGCTGACATTATCTCTAGATGCAATCTCTGCTTTCACCTTATCTAAGCGCTGATTATATGGAAGTATACAAATAGGAATTTTCCTACCAGCATTAGCTTCTATACTGTTGAGCAATGCTACTAGTTGGTCAAAGACAACATCATTGGCTAAGATGTAGATACCATCAATCATTGGGATACTCCTAATATTAAGTGCGGGCAGCAACAAAAGGAAATAAACGGCGAGTCAGTTTGGAGATGAAAGCGAATTTACCCTCATGGAGATAGCGATAGTGTTCCCACAATTGCCAATAGGGACTACCAGTTTTCATCCGTGTACCAGCCCAGTGGAGATATTTTAGTCGTTGTCCTCGGTCATAGAGGGCATAATCTTGCTGTTGGAAACTTTGTGAACCCGCCCAACTACCAGGCCCACCGCCAGGAATTTTGACGAGATTTCCTCGTTTGGCAATCAGTTTGAGAACAAGATAATTTAAAATTGGCTGGTCTGTAACTCCTTCAGAAAAATCGAAATATTCACGATGCGCTGCACACTCGCGCAAAGCTTCATCCATTTGTTCTTCGGTAATAACTCCTTTTCTCGAAGCCCAAAAGCCACTATTAAAAACATCTTGAAGTTGAGCATCAGAAAAAATTTGCTGCTCTTTCACAAATGGGGAAAAGATATTTCGTAGTTTGTCATTGGCATGATGGTAATCACAACAGAAGAAATCGACTTCTGAAAGTTTGTCTAAATTGTCGGCGATTTTTTCAAAAACGACAATATCTGTATCAATATAAATAAATTCATCTAAAGGGCCAAACCACGCCACCAGTTTACGCATTTTGTTTGGTAAGGCGAGGAAATCTCGATCAAAAATTTCTCCGATGCGTTTGGTAAATTTATCAATAAGTTCCAAATCGGGGAAAATTTGCACTTTGTGTAAGGTAGAAAGCTGTTCTGCTACCTTGTGATAATTTTCGTTAAATGGTATCAGATAAATAGTTACTTCTGGATCATAGTAACGAATACTATTTAGTAAAGCGATCGCATTATCAATAACACGATCGTTGGCAACAATATAAATTCCCCTACTCATAAATTATCCTTGGTTAATTAACTTAAGTTTTCGCAAAGCTCTTGTAAGTAAATTTGGTACTGGAGCGTCATTATAATTCTTAGGAGGGTTTTGAAAGATGGGACGCTTATCTGGTTCGTTTAAGTAACGATAGTAGAGAAATAAATCTCGATAGGGAAAATCAATATTTTCTCCAGCACAGACTGCTTGATTAATATTAGGAGGGATACCAATATAATGAAGGTAGGTTAGCCGATTCCCTTTGTCATAAAGAAGGTGTTCTCGTTCCTCGAAGTGCTTAGATGTGGCAGAACATCCTGTCTTTGCATTATCTGGTAGTTGACGAGCAAAGTTATAAATAGGAAGATTAGACCTCATTACCATGTAGTTTATCAGTGGTTGTTCTCCAGCACCGCCATACAAAATTTCCGCCTCACCATTTTGTAAATGCGATATCAGTAAATCTCTTTGTTCTGAGTTAAATGTTCCTCGTTTTGCGCCATAGAAACCGGAGCAAAAGATTTCAGAATCAATCCGCTTTTGCTCGAAAACTTCTAGTAATTTTGGCGAGTTAACATTATATATCTTACTAACGTCTTTAAATTGGAAATCGTAGACAACAAAATCATAAGTATCTAGCTTTTCAAACACTGATGCCAGAGAATTCATCACCAAGGTGTCTGCATCTAAATAGATAAATTTATCGAATGGCCCATCAAAGGCGCAAAAACGGCGGTGAGCGCCATACAACCGTGATTTACTCCGATTCAATCGCTCTGGTGCTGCTGAGAGCATAAATTGATCCCAACGGTTGATTGATTCTTGATTATCGTAAAGAAATACATTAGGGCGTTTAGCTATTTCATCAGCAATTCGCTGTGTCTGATCGTCGAAAGGATAGATACAAACAGGAGTTTCGGGGCCCAAAATAACATCAATACTGTTGAGCAAAGCCACCAGTTGATCGAAAACATAATCATTGCCAAGGGTACAAATACCATTCATAATTTATGAGTGTTGATCAACAAAGTTTGATAACCAGTTAAGTAAGTTTAATTTATGTAAAATGATTTGACGTGCTTCTGCGATCGCATCTTTGGCAGCATACCAAGCATCAGGTGTAGCTGTCACTTCTTTGATGTAGGCAATACCTTTTTCATCTAAACTGGGCAACCGCAAAAAGCTACCCGGTGGCAATAATTTATCAGCAGCCGGGCCACCATAGTAAATTGGTAGACACCAGGCAAGTAAACTATCCCAAAGTTTCTCACTGACATACCAATTATTATCAGCATAATTTTCAATTGCCAAATTGTAATAGTATGGTGCCATCCCATACCATTTATTACCTAGTTCTCCCGATTTTTTAGCCGATTCTGGTAAATTACGCCCATATAAATCAAATTTTATGCCACTAGATTGTAGCGACTGCAAAAAGTCTAAACGCTGGCGATGTTTGGCTGTACGACTGATTCCCGAAGTAATCCAACTACATGGGGCAACCTTTTGAGGTGGTGGCATTTCATTTAAATCTTGAAATGAATTTGAATGATACCAAATAGCAGGCATATAGTCAGGAGTCGGGGCAAAATCATCGGGGCCAGAAATGTAGCCGCAATACTTCTGGGCTTGCTGATAATTATGATTAGTTATTTCGACAATTTCATCTAAAGGTGGTTCTCTTAGCAAATAAATAATCCGCTCTTTGTTGACACCACGCAGTAGAGAATCAACATTTACTACTGATTTTTGCTGCCGTTTGCGAAAGCTATCTAACCAAGATTTTTGTGGCGCTGCTTGGGGAAAATCAAATTGATACATCAGTAGAAAATCTGGTTTGGTTGCTAGCGCCTGCATTTGCATATTGCCCCAAACTCCAAATTGATGCGGGGTTTGTTGCCACAGCCAATCGGCTCTAGTTTCTAAACCTCGATAGCCACTAATCATACCTACAGTTTTTATAGTCATTTTAGTTATTTGTCATTAGTTATTTTACTTACACAATCAGTTGGGGTAGCAGAGATTCATCAACATAACTAAGAATTTTTGCGGCTCGATTTTCCCAAGAAAACTGCTTGACAAATTCGATACTATCTGGATAACCTTCTATTCTTCTAGGATGAGTTTCTAAAACCTGCTTCAGACTTTCGGCAAATTTGCTTGGGTTATCTGGTTCACACCAAGCAGCGATGGCTTCGCCAACACCTCCGGTGAACGCTTTTGTATCTTGAAACTCAACTAATGAAGGAATTTCCGTCGAGACAATTGGAGTTCCAGAGGCGAAGTAATCAAACAGCTTTAAAGGAGATGTGAAAGTTGCTGCTTTTCCCGAACAATGAGGGTGAGCTAAAACATCTGCTGCTTGTAGCAAAGATGCTAACTCATTATGCAAGACATAGCCCAAAAATTGAATATTATAAACCTGTTTTTCTTTCACCAATTGCTGATAATATTCTACTTCTGCTGGCTTACCTCCTGCACAGGCAAATTGTACATTAGGCATTTCATTAGCCACATCAATTAGTACATCAATACCTTTAAATTGCTGTAACGCTCCCGCATAAACTACCAATTTTTGGTTTGCATCTCGCAATAGTTTTTGTCGCCATTCTGCGGCTTTTTCTGGTTGTCTCTGCATAAACAAACGATTGAAACCATTGTGCAGCTTAATTACTTTTTCTGGCGGCATTCCATTTTTAATCATGCTTTCACGGATTGTTTCTACAACGGTGACAGCTATTTGTAACAGTGGATTTGTAACAATTTCTTGCTCAAATGGTTTCTCTTCATGGTGGTGGTGTTCATAAATTGCCGGAATGCCATTTTTGATGGCAGCTTTGACAAAATTCCAGTTGCGACTATGGACAAGTTTAGTAGTTGGAAGTATATGAAATGGTAAATAGTACTTGCTTGCAATGGTGTTGGAGTCAGTAAATTTGCTCGAAAAATGGTCAATCGGCCAAGGCATCGGTAATGGAGCAACTTTTAATTTGTCATGAAGATTGTAATATTCAATAAGTTCTGTTGGGGTTTTTCTCGGTTGAAAAGGACGCAATAAATTAATTGGGTTATTAGCTTTTGCTCCTTTTTCAGGGTATACCAAAACTGTTGAGTATCCCAAGTTAGCGGCGGCATTAGCTGCATTTGTAGACTGCACTAGATGAGCCTCTGGCTGGGGTAATTCTTCACCGATGAAAAAAATG
Organism: Nostoc sp. ATCC 53789; assembly: GCF_009873495.1. Lineage (GTDB taxonomy): Bacteria > Cyanobacteriota > Cyanobacteriia > Cyanobacteriales > Nostocaceae > Nostoc > Nostoc muscorum_A. The sequence continues at coordinate 5,936,074 of NZ_CP046703.1, forward strand.
TAGTGTTTTTTTAAAGTATTATTTTTCATAATTTTAGACATTAATACTATCCTCAAATTTTTCTAAATTATTCAGAAGACATATAGTAGATTCATAAGTTTCACTAATTAATTCATTTGGCTCTTGGGGAGTGTCTATCAAATTATCTGCTAGAGAGCGGAGAGAGCTAAGTATGAGATTAAGAGAAGTTCTAAACTCAACGGAAAGATGATTAAAGTTTTGATAATAGTCGCTGATGATATTTTGATTTTGGTCAGAAATTGAGAGAATCTGCCCCCTTATTTGTAAGTTAATCACATCCTCAAAAATATCAATGGTGTTGAGAATTCGCCAGGCTGATTTGTAAGAGTCTTCAATTAATTTGTGCCGTTCTTGAGAATCGTTTTCCAGATCATCAAGCAATAAGCGCAGTAATCCAATCATTGAGTTCAACTGTGTCCGAATTTCGTGAGAGATACGGAGCAAGCTTTGATTGTGTTTAGTAGCGGCTTCAGGACGATCGACAAATTTCTTTGAGTTTAGGCGCATTGCCTTAATAATTTTTGTCTGAATCAAATTTTTATTAGGGCGATCGCTAAATTGCATTGAGTACAGGCGTGAGTAGTAAGCACCTTTTTGCAAAAGTTCTTCATGGGTTCCCACTTCTACTACCTGTCCTTGATCTAACACAGCTATTTGATCGGCTTTTTGGACTGTAGAAAGGCGGTGAGCAATTACTAAGGTGGTGCGATCGCGACTAAGATCGTCAAGTGCAGATTGTACTAATCGTTCGGAAACGGTATCTAAAGCGCTGGTGGCTTCATCTAAAATCAGAATTTCGGGATTTTGGAGGAGGGCGCGAGCGATCGCTAATCTTTGCCTTTGTCCACCCGACAACATTACGCCGCGATCGCCAATTAGGGTGTCAAATCCTTGAGGCAATTTGCTAATAAACTCATAAGCATTTGCCCGCTTTGCTGCTGTCAAAATCTCATCGTCAGTAGCCTCTGCTCGCCCATAGGCGATGTTATTTTGCACCGAGTCATTAAAAAGAAAGGTATCTTGACTGACAATCCCCATCCGCTTCCGTAGGGATACTAGCTCGAACTCCCGCAAATCGGTGCCGTCAATGGTAATACTGCCAGCGATCGGGTCATAAAATCTGGGTAAAAGGTCTGCCAAAGTAGATTTACCAGCCCCAGAACCGCCTACCAATGCTAAGGTTGTACCACGCGGTAAATATAAATTTACATCTTTGAGTACCAACTTTTCATGACCAGGGTAGGCAAAGCAAAGAGAATTAAAAGACACTCCTTCTTCTAATTTTGTGTAGGGAATCTTACCTTTCTCCATGAACGGCTTATCGTGCAAGCTTAAAAACTCATTCGTTACATCCACACTAGCTGCGGTACTAGCAAAGTTGCTGCGAATAGTATTTAACTGAGAAATCAATGGCAACACTCGCAGCAGCACTAATAAATATGTCAGGAGTACGGTAGAAAGAGAAGAAACCTGTTGAGCAAAGAAGGTTTTGCTCAAAAGTACAATCAGCAGTAAAGCTGTAATACCCATTACCTCACTTAGAGGTGTAATGGCTTCCGAATTAACTTGAGATTGGAAATCTGCTAATTCGCGATCGCGAATTAGTTTTTTAATCCGTTGATATTCTTTTTCTTCATTTCCCGTCGATTTTACCAATCGAATTCCGTTCAGAGTTTCCAGTACGGAGACTGAATATGCTCTAGACATCTCACTCAGTTGCTTCCCAAAATTTCTCGACCGGGAAATGGCGTACTGATTTACTAACGTCACCAACGATAACAAAAGCGTAGCAGCAATTGTCAACTGCCAAGAAATTGACAGCAACAAACTGACAAAAACTAAAATTGTGATTCCCAGGATAACTATCCTGACGATACTGCCTATAGAACTTGCAGATCGACCAATTTCTCCACCAAGACGGTTGATTAAATCACCAACCTTAGTTTTGGCATAATAATCTATATCAATTTCTAGTAATAGCTTTAACCCAGTTTCGCGCATATCTGATGTGAGCTTTCGGGTTAAAGAACTCGATGCTAAGGAACTGGCATAAGTAGCTAAATTCTTTAAAATAATTGTGAAGATAATTGCCCCAGCCATTACTCCTATCCGGTAAGGTTCTGGAGTATTATCAAAGGGAGATATCATCGTTTTTAGGATAGGAGGAGCAGTACTTAAATCTACTTCTTGTCCCACGATTTTTAAAACCACCGGCACAATTAAAGCGGTGCTAATCCCATTAAATAAAGCTCCAGAAAATCCTAACAATATTGTCAGTAGAATCAAACCTGGATAGGGTCTAGCGAATCGTAATAGCAGTTTTCTGGTAGACATTGGGTATTTCTATGCAATTTTCAATTATTAATATTATTCACAAATTACTTGCCAAACTTGCTAATATCAAATAGACAAACTAAATAATTTTCAATATTCCAACAAATGAGGCAGTTATTGCTGGAAGAATATTGCCCTATCACAAGGGGAGATTACAAGAGCGATTTTTTACTGCCGCCATCAAAGTGAGCTTGTGGTTTGAGTTCTCACAACTTTTGCGTGGTCTCAATTTATCCAAGATTGAACCCCCAACTTAAAAGTTCCTCTACCTCCCGCTTTCTTCAATTTACCCTTCATTCCATATTAATATTTACAACCGAGAAATTACCGACTTTAACACCGAAGCCATAGCCTCTATACTATAGTGTTCTACACATCTTTTTCTTGCCTTGATACCTTGCTGGTTTGCTGACTCTAAATTCTGAAAAATCCATTGAATCTGTTCAGCAATCTGTTCAGGACAAGCAGGCTCGACTAAATAACCAGTATCACCTAATATTTTGGGAATATCTCCAACGCGCGTTGATAATACAGGTTTAGCCATTGCCATTCCATCTGTCAACTTCAGGGGAAATTGAGCGCGAGTTTCTGGGGTATCTCGTTGGGGAACAACTACAATGTGAGCTGCTGCTACTAAATCAGGCATCACATTCGCTGGATACTTTGGTAATTTGATAATCCAGCGTCCCCACTTTTGTTGGAGTTGCTGATCGTAATCATCATAAGGACTACCACCTACAATCACTAGTCTTAAGTCTGGTTGATTGATTTTATCGAGCGCGATGAGAACATCTTCTAGACCTTTGTAGGGTCTTGGCGCACCAGGAAACATTAAAATACGATATTCAGATAAACCATAACGATTTCTGCTGGACTCAGCATCATATCGAGCAGGATCAAATAAAGCAGTATCCTTACCATTGGGAACAAATGTACCCCCAAAACGCTGCTGCAAAAAGTTAGTATGCACCGTCACCGCATCAGCGCTACTTACCAAACCTTCCATCCATTTCACGTACAAAGGATGATAAGGATTTCTAAGTGCGCCATCTGATTTCAACAAATCTCTGGCTAATTGTTTGGGTGTGAAATTATAATGCCAGTCATCGCCACCATACCAACTGAGTTCCCAATCATCTATGTCTAAAATTAAGGCTTTTTGGCTAAATAGTTTCTTTAATAAGGCAACTCCAAAACTCGCTATTTGTGGTTTTATTGCATAAATGATATCTCCATTAATTTTTGGTAAGATTTTGTTAATTTCTCCGAAGAAATCTGGAAAATTTTTACCCGGCAAATTATAAACGTTTAATTCTGATGGTAAATTTCGATATAAGTTATTTCCAAATAAAAACCCCATAATTTCAACTTCATATTCTAAGTTTCTTAGGGCTGTTGCTATCAAGTATGCACGCAAAATAGCTGCACTTGATAAATCAGAAACCAACAGCGATATCTTGGAAAAATTTTTCACTGTTTTTATACTTAATTTTTATTTAATGCGCCAAGGATTTGTAACTTGATTCGGTAAAAATACTTTAGCAAATCTGTCAAAAACCCTTGTATATAAGGAACGACTAATATCTTTAGCATATTGAGGACGATAAGGATAAGTACAGTGAAGAACTTTAATTGTATCCTGAATATCATAAGCATCCTGCCACTTGCTGAGATAATTATAGGTTGGTGGTAAGATTTTCTTATGAGGTTGTACAGATGCGATCGCAGAAGCAAAAGCCCCTTGGTCTTTTAAAAGTAATTTATCTTGATTATTTTTGACAATCTCAAAATAACGTTTAAATTCGTCAAAAAATATCTTGGTTACTTCTGTTTTCCGAAAAGCCATAAAACCGCCATTATACTGCACACTATCTGCTTGTAATGGCAATCCTACCGATTGCAAAATTGGCAAAACATTTGGCAAAAGGTCTTCTTGTTTACCACGTAATAAGTTTGTAGCCTTAAGAATAGAAGGTTGCACATCTTCGGTTAGTAAAAACTCATATTCATCTAAATAGTCAAATACATCATTGATATCTGTAAGTAAACAAATATCCGAATCTAGATAAATCGTTTTATCAAACTCAGAAGCTTCATATAGAGCCAATTTTGCTTGTCGCGATGCCAAAACAGTATTTTCGTTTGCAGGTGCTGGTTTTAAAATTACATTTTTGAATGCCTTTAGCAAGGGATAAAGAACTATTGGAACTTGGTCAATTAAAATAATAATTGGCTCTTGATGAAACTTTCTGACTGCTGCTAAAAAATGAATACAATCTTGAAACGAATAAAGCCCAGTTAGAATTGTAATAAAACCTTTAGTTGGTGTTGACATAAATCAAATGAATAATTTTTGTTGACTTTGAAAATTAGATAGGTATTTATTGTCATAAAATCTTACTCTAGTTTGAGTTATAGTCAAATTCGATAGAGTAGAGATCAGCAAAATATGAATTTGAATATTGATTATGTTTAAGCAAAAAAAATATTAAAATAAATTTAACTTTATATTTATAACTATTTCCAGAGAAAATTCACTGATAAATTCATCTAATTTTTACTTTATTTAAGTAAAAATACTGTGTAAACACAGAAGTATAATATCATAGGTAATATTGCACTACAGCTATAATAAACAAAGTATAAACACTTGATATAGCTTGTGAATGTAGCACTATTATTCACTGGAATCTAGGATTGCTACTCAATACCAAACATTTATGTTGTAAGGGAGCAGAGGTAATGCAGGTAATCCGTCTGGAAGCACTCTCAGACAACTACATATTCTTGTTATATGACGACAAACGCAATATCGCGGCTGTTGTCGATCCAGCAGAGGCTCAACCAGTTTTAAAGAAACTAGCAGAGTTAAAAGCTGAGTTGGTAGCAATTTTTAACACGCACCACCATAACGATCATGTGGGTGGTAATAAGCAATTAATCGAACAATTTCCCCAATTGATAGTTTATGGAGGAGCCGAGGATCGTGGTAGAATTCCCGGACAGCAGGTATTTTTGCAACAAGGCGATCGCGTCGAGTTTGCAGACAGCATAGCTGAAGTTATCTTCGTTCCTGGACATACCCGCGCTCACATCGCTTACTATTTTCCACCTCAAAAAGGTAGTGAGACAGGCGATTTATTTTGTGGTGATACCCTATTTTCCGGCGGTTGCGGTCGTTTATTTGAAGGAACACCGACCCAAATGGTAGATTCTTTAAGCAAACTGCGTTCTCTACCTGATAATACACGCATCTGGTGTGCCCACGAATACACCTTAAAAAATCTGCAATTTGCCTTAACTGTGGATGGCGACAACGCTGACTTACAAAGACGCTTCAACGAAGTAAAAGCTTACCGTAGTCGAGGAGAAGCTACCATCCCTTCATTGCTAGGAGTGGAGAAGCACACCAATCCATTTTTACGTTGGGATCAGCCATCATTACAATCAACTGTTAAGAGTAGCGATGGAGTGCAAACTTTTGCGCGGATACGGGAAATGAAAAATAACTTTTAGGGATTGGGAATGGGGAATTGAGAATTGAGGAGAATAGCATTAGCTCTTCCCCCTCTGCTCCCTGCCCTCTGCTCCCTTGCTTCTCCCCCATTCGCCATTCCCTTCAACTTTTTAGTGAGAATAGTTGCGATCGCACCCTTCCTTTCGCTACGATCTGTAAGCTTTAGGGTGTAGGCAAAGAAGCTTGGAATACAGCAGTGACATTGTGAGCTATCAAGCCTTACCCAAATTAATCAGATTTTACAGGAAAAACGATGGCGAAACGCGTACAGTTAGTTTTAAATCAAGATATCAGCAAGCTGGGGAAATCTGGCGACTTAGTGGAAGTAGCTCCCGGCTACGCTCGTAATTATCTGATTCCCCAAAAATTGGCAACTAATGCCACTCCTGGTATTCTCAAGCAAGTAGAACGCCGTCGTGAGCAAGAGCGTCAACGGCAATTAGAACTAAGACAACAAGCTCTTGAGCAAAAAGAATCTCTTGAAAAAGTTGGTAGCTTGACAATTGCCAAGCAAGTTGGTGAAAACGAAGCAATTTTCGGTACTATCACCACCCAAGATGTTGTAGATGCAATTAAGGCAGCTACTGGTCAAGAAATTGATCGGCGTGGAATTACCATCCCCGATATTAACCACCTTGGTACTTACCAAGCCGAAATCAAGCTGCATTCTGATGTAGCGGCACAAATCGATATTCAAGTCGTCGCTAGTTAACTCAGAAGGGGGACGAGGGAGCAGGGGTAATAATTCCTAACTCTGCCAATTTTAGATTTGGAATTTTGGATTTTTGATTGAAGAAAAAATCTAAAATCTAAAATCTAAAATTGCATAACTCCCATACTCCCGGCTAGCAAAATCGTCAAAACTAAAATCGTTTATGGCTGAAGAACTGAATTTTAAAGGTGATGGTAGCGATCGCCTCCCCCCACAAAATATTGAGGCCGAAGAAGCGATTTTGGGGGGTATTTTGCTAGATCCAGAAGCGATTAGTCGAGTTAGCGATCGCCTCCTTCCCGAAGCTTTTTACATTAGCGCCCATAAAGATATTTATCAGGCAGCTGTGAGGCTCCACACCCAAGGTAAACCCACAGATTTGCTTTCAGTCACAAGTTGGCTGACTGACCATGAGATGCTTACCCGCATAGGCGGCAGAAATAAATTAGCAACTCTGGTAGACCGCACAGTGTCAGCCGTGAACATCGATGCCCTCGCAGGGTTGGTGATGGAAAAATACCTGCGGCGGCAGTTAATTAAAGCTGGCAATGAAATTGTACATCTTGGTTACGAGACAGAAACCGAGTTACCAACTGTTTTAGATCAGGCAGAACAGAAAGTATTCGGCGTAACCCAAGAGCGTCCCCAATCGGGTTTAGTTCACATTTCTGATACTTTAATTAATAATTTTCAGGATATTGAGGATCGAAATCAAGGCATCGCCTTACCTGGTGTTCCCTGCGGATTTTACGATTTAGATGCCATGACCAGTGGCTTTCAGCGTTCTGATTTAATTATTGTCGCTGGCAGGCCATCAATGGGAAAAACAGCATTTTGCTTAAACCTTGCTCATAATATAGCTGCTTCTTATAAATTACCAGTTGCTTTTTTCAGCTTGGAAATGTCCAAAGAGCAATTGACACAACGTTTATTAGCTAGTGAAGCGCAAATTGAAAGTAGTTATCTGCGGACTGGTCGCCTCAGTCAAACACAATGGGAACCTTTAAGCCGTGCTATTGGTATCCTTTCCGAGATGCCAATTTATATTGACGACACGCCGAATATTACAGTTACACAAATGCGTAGTCAGGCAAGAAGACTGCAAGCGGAAGTTGGAACTGAATTAGGATTAATTGTAATAGATTACTTGCAATTAATGGAAGGAGCAGGCGATAATCGAGTTCAAGAATTATCAAAAATTACGCGTCAACTCAAAGGTTTAGCGCGAGAATTATCTGTACCAGTTATTGCTTTATCTCAGTTGAGTCGAGGGGTGGAAGCGCGTACTAACAAACGCCCGATGTTATCAGATTTGAGAGAGTCTGGTTGTTTAGCAGGCGATAGTCTGGTGACATTAGTAGATAGCGGACTGCAAGTGCCAATTAAGGAATTAGTAGGTAAATATGGTTTTGCAGTTTGGGCATTGAACGAAGCTACAATGCAGCTAGAAAAGGCAATTGTTAGCAATGCTTTTTCCACAGGTATAAAGCCTCTGTTTACTTTAAAAACTCGATTGGGGCGGAAAATCCGTGCCACAGGTAATCACAAGTTTTTAACAATTAATGGCTGGAAAAGACTTGATGAATTAACTCCTAAAGAACATCTATGTTTACCAAGACATCTCCCCAGTTCTGGTAAACAAACTATGACTTATGCCGAAGTTGCATTATTAGGGCATTTAATTGGCGACGGTTGTACATTGCCACGTCATGCCATACAGTACACTACCAGAGAGATAGATTTAGCTCAGAATGTTGCTTTCTTGGCAAGAGAAGTTTTTGGAGACTCAATTGTTCCTAGAATTTCACCTGAACGTGGCTGGTATCAAGTTTACTTATCCGCAGCACAGCATCTAACTCATAGTGTTAGAAATCCAATAGCCAAATGGCTAGACTCTCTGGATGTTTTTGGTTTAAGGTCTTACGAAAAATTTGTACCTCAAGAATTGTTCTCACAACCCCAAGAGTTAATAGCGTGCTTTCTAAGACACCTTTGGAGTACAGATGGTTGTATCAACTTAATTGCAGGAAAAAAGCCAAGACCTATTGCATTTTATGCAAGCAGTAGCGAGAGACTAGCTTTTGATGTACAGACACTTTTATTAAGGCTTGGTATTAATGCAACACTCAGGACAGTTCCTCAAGTTGGGAAAGGCAGAAATCAATATCATGTAATAATCACTGGTAAGCCCGATCTTCAGTTATTTATTATTCATGTTGGAGCAGTAGGAGAATATAAGCTACGTTCACTCCAAGATATTTTCCAACACCTTGAAAACAGTATTCACAACCCTAATAAAGATATAATTCCGAAGGATGTTTGGAAAATGGAGGTTGTACCTGCGATGCAAGCTATCGGCTTCACCACACGGATATTACAAGCCTCTATTGGAGTTTCGTATTGTGGCTCTACTCTTTACAAAGCAAATTTAAGTCGAGAAAGAGCTTTAAAAGTTGGCAACATTGTTCAATCATCTAAACTGGTTACTCTTGCCAAAAGTGATGTTTATTGGGATGAAATAGTTTCAATTGAATATAGTGGCGAGGAAGAAGTGTTTGACCTCACCGTTCCTGGTTTGCATAATTTTGTTGCAAATAATATTATTGTTCACAATTCCATTGAACAAGACGCGGATTTAGTAATCATGCTGTACCGCGATGAATACTACTCTCCCGATACTCCCGATCGCGGCATTGCAGAAGTAATTATAGCTAAACACCGCAACGGGCCTACAGGGACAGCGAAACTTTTGTTTAATCCACAGTTTACAAAGTTTCAAAATTTAAAAATTTAGCCGTTGAATTGGGGACTGGGGATTGGGTACTGGGAAAAGCCAATGCCCCATGCCCAATGCCCCAACCTTTATTTAACTCCCAGCAATTCCACATCAAAAATTAGAGTTGCATTGGGTGGAATCACGCCACCAGCACCACGAGCGCCATAGCCTAACTCAGATGGGATGATTAACTTACGACGGCCGCCTACTTTAATTGTGCTAACTCCTTCGTCCCAACCTTTGATTACTTGTCCAACGCCAATTTTAAAGCTGAAGGGTTGGCCGCGATCGCGTGAACTATCAAACTTAGTACCATCTTCTAGAGTGCCGACATAGTGAACTTCAACCGTTTGTCCTGGTTGAGGAGTCGCCCCAGTCCCCTCTTTTAACTCCACATACTTCAATCCAGACGGAGTAGTTACGGCATTAGCGTCAGACATAGTATTACTCGCAATTAAGATATTGTTTTCAGTTACAGTTGTGGCCGCTGGCGGCGTTTGGGTTAACTGGGCAGCAATGGCAGTATTCTGTTTACTGCCTACTTGCCCCACAGCCAAAAGCACAACACACACCAGCATGAACGCCACGCTGAGGAAAATTGGTTTCAAAATCAGTTCTCCTTACTTAAGTATCCTGGCAAAAAGATTACCAATAGGACACAATTAGTTTAAATCAGAAAGGACATCTTAACGCCAAAGCTTATTTTCCAAATCGCGCAATTGCCGCTCTAAACGGTCAATTCTACCCCGTAGTTCGTCCACTTCGGACTGTCGAGCTACGCCTAAATCTTGCATCATATTTCGCATTTGTCGTTGCATTTGGACATCCCAGTTTCCCTGCTCCGACTTTAACTGCTGGGCAATATCATCTATAACTGCCTTAGCTTGCTCAGGATTGAGCTTACCATCTTTAACCAAGTCATCGCTGACTTGGCGAAGTTTTTCTGCTACTAAAGACGTTGTGCCAAGACCCATCATCATTAGCTGTTGTAACCAGTTGTTGTTATCCATATTCCCTTCCTCTTACTTGTGTCAAAGCAGCTGACCCTTGCTCCTGAGTGTAGGCAATCAAGCTATGCGAAAAGCGTAGTTCTTCTAGCCTACATCTCTATTTTGGCAAATTAGCAAACACAGGATCGTAGGGTGTGATTATAGAACTACTCAAGTTTGAGGTTGCCCCGCATTTAAGGGAAAATTTTATCCAGAAGGACACGCAAATTTGAACAACAGCGCTGGCTGAATATCCTGGTTTTCTCGGTAAAGAGGTCTGGATCAACCTCAACTATCCTACATAAGTTATGGCGAACAGTCTCAATTAACCAAAACAAGGGGCAAAATCCCCTTGTTTGAAGGTAAGTAAAATTCCGTCACAGTCACTAATGAAGTACAGCGTAAATTCAGCCACCATCCCAATTAACTAGACAAATAGGGGCAATATCCTGCGGAAAGCCGCTTTGCCCCTACTTGTTGAGGATAGTTCAATTTTTGTCACAGTGACTAGTGAAGCGATCGCCCCAAAAATTCTCAGAATCCGACTTGAATTTTAGTTAAATTTGTGAACGCCATTTCTGAAAGGCAATCTCGTAATCCTCTGATTTACTCTGATAAACGCCCCACCAATGAAAAAATAATCCTAAACCCCATCCTAATGCTGGGAAAATAGCCCAAAAATAACCAGGACTAGTGATTAAATTCAAGAGAATGAGGAATAAATTCACTGCCAGGAAGGAAACACAATGCCCCAAAAAAGCTCTGCGTCGGAAAGTATTAAATGTGCGTCGTGACCGTTCTTCTTCTTGCTGAACTAACCACTTTTTTTCAGTTTTTTCCAAAATATCAGAAGAAATGCCTAACTCAGATGCCATTTCTATAAGCTGTTCTCGTGAAAATTCACCTTCTTGTTTCCGAGTGAGTGCTATTTCAAGGATTTTTTGCACATCTTCTGAATCGTAAGTCATTTTAACTACCTTATAAGTTTGTGTGTAAATGCGCTTTTGATTTCACGAAGTTTTCAATAGGCTTCGTTCAATTCAGTTAGCGAACGTCTCCACATTTTGCACCCAATACTTAGTGACATTCACAACCTTATTATTTTCTCACAACTGATTTAGGGCTACTGTATTTGTCAATACCTAAACCTTATTTGTGCGTAGGAGCAATTAATGAATTGACCCTACAATGTATAGTTTTGCATTGATAAAAGCGGTTGACGGACGAGGCTATGTCCGCAATGGATGAAAGAAACCAATAGATATCTCCAAAAAAAGTTTATATTAAAATTGTGTCTTGACAGTTAAGACCGCTCCCTCAATGGTGTTCTTCGCCCGTATAAAAGCGTGGTTCTAGGTTGTAACGGCAATGGCATTGGTGAAGCGCTTAGACGCTATCCCGTTTAGAAGACTGTATAATTCCGTCAACCTGGGTCAGGGCACACTCTCAATTTTGAAAAAATTTGAGACTAGGAGAACCAAAATGGCGAAAAAACGGCAATCTCCCAATCAAGCATCTAAACTAGATCCGATTCACCCAAATGCTGCTGGTATTGATATTGGTGCCCAAAATCATTGGGTATGTGTGCCATCAGGACGTGCCAACGAATGTGTGAGACGTTTTGGTTGTTACACGGCTGATTTGTACGCGATCGCAGATTGGTTAACTGAGTCTGGGGTTGAGACTGTAGCAATGGAATCAACAGGTGTGTACTGGATTCCATTGTTTCAAATTTTGGAGACTCGTGGCTTTGAGGTCAAGCTGGTCAATGCTCACCACGTCAAAACTCTACCTGGGCGCAAAACAGATGTTTTAGACTGCCAATGGCTGCAACAGTTGCACAGTTATGGATTGTTGTCAGGTTCTTTTCGTCCAGAAGATGAAATTTGTATTTTACGTAGCTATATCCGCCAACGTGATAGTCTCATCAGAAGTGCCAGTGTACATATCCAACGGATGCAGAAAGCTTTAACTCAAATGAACATACAACTGCATCAAGCAGTCAGTGATATTACAGGTACTACGGGTATGACAATCATACGTGCTATTGTCGGCGGGGAACATGACCCGCAAGTACTTGCAGCTAAAAAACATCATCGCGTCAAACGTAGTGAAGCGGAAATTGCAGCTGCGCTTAATGGTGATTACCGAAAAGAACATTTGTTCGTCTTACAACAAGAGCTACATCTCTATGATGTCTACCAATCCCAAATCGCCGAATGTGACCGTCAGATTGAGGAGTGCTTAAGTCAATTTAACGACAAAATTGATATTTCTCAGTCACCTCTTTCTCCACCCAAGCATATTCGTCATAAACCTCAAGGTAATGAACCTGCGTTTGATTTGCGTACTCATCTTTACCGCATGAGTGGAGTAGATTTTACCCGCGTTGACGGTCTTGGTGTCCTGACAGTACAAATTATTCTTTCTGAAGTTGGTTTAGATCCCAGTCGGTTCCCCACAGTCAAACACTTTACTTCTTGGCTTGGTCTTTGCCCTGGCAGCCGCATTACTGGTGGCAAAATTAAAAGTTCTCAAACTCGTCCTGTAGTCAACCGCGCCGCCAATGCTTTCCGCATGGCAGCACAAACTGCTGGTAAAAGTCATTCTGCTTTGGGTGCGTTTTATCGTCGCTTACGTTCTCGACTTGGCTCTCCTAAAGCTATTACTGCTACCGCTCATAAGATTGCCCGGATTTTTTACAAACTTTGGACAACCGGAGGAGATTATACCGATCCTGGTATGGATTATTATGAGCAACGTTATCGTGAGCGAATGGTTAATAATCTCCACAAAAAAGCCCAGGCTTTTGGTTTTGAGTTGATTCCTCAATCCTCAGAAAATCTGGTTTCTTAGAAGAGAAATAAAACTAAGTGTATTAAGAAGACTTGGAACTTAAGCCCCTTATTAAGAGTTAATGCTTAAATCCCAAGTCTTGTTATTTGCAATCTAAAATTTGGTGAGCGAAAATATGATTTTCAATCAGAAATCATGAGTATCATATTCGACAGTTCAGAGATTTAAGGAAGTGTAGATATCATCTGAATTGGCATTGAGGTAAGGACGTTGCAATTCAATTTCCCATAATGAGAAATGCCGTAGAATTGCTGCTATCTTATCTTCTGGCGTATCATTCCCTAGATGCCAAGCCTCAAGCAAACCATTAGCAACAATTTGGCATCGATGTGTACCAAAACTTTCTTGGTCGCCAAATTTACGGTCTGGTTCTTCAGCGATCGCTAACCCTGGTGCTATAAGCTTGGTAAATAAAGGTACTTGCTGCTGAAAATGCACTTGATTTTCTTTATATACCCTCTCTAAGACTGGACGAACAAGTTCATAGTCCTTTTTGTCGAAATAAAGCACTGCTGAGTCGTAACGCCCATAATCAGAAGGGTTATACAATGCTTTAAATGAGAAGGCAATGGATATAGCATTGAGTTGGGTAGTCAAATCGTTCATGACTGCAACTGAGCCTTCAGGAGTCAGATTGAAGTAGACACGTACCAAAGTTTGATAATTTCGAGCCATAGCTGCATTAGCAACTGCCATATAAAATCCGTTTTGTACCAGATTCTTAGGCATTTTGATTGATACCGAGTCACCGATATTAGCCGCTTGTTGTAAGCTATCGGGTTCAATGTGCAGCTTTAAATCGTTCTTATACACTACCAAAGTACCATCGATGTCTTCTTTTATAACCAGCCAATCATGACTCCAGTAGCCTACACCTCTGTTATTTTCATCCAAGCGATCGTAAAAAGCTATATCTACGCCAAATAATGTATTGTTTTCGAGATTTTGATTCAAAGCCAAATTCGTTGCTTCTGCATTGGATGACAAAAGACTTTTCGATGAGCCGTTGTAGTAGAGGGCGTAAAGTAAACTACGTAGTTGATAACTCAAAAACTTATTTTGAAAATCTAAAGATAATTGCTGAAAGTGAGAGACTAATGATTCTGGTACTTCCACTGAACCAAAATCTGGATGTCTAATACAGTGGTGAGATTGGATTTCAACATTATGGGCGATATCTTCTAGTGATGTCTGCAATAACTCTGGAATCTCTGACAGCTGATTTCCCAGCGAATCTAATAGTTGCATAAAAACTTGCCTGTCAAGAATGTGGAGAGATAGGGACAGACAAACAAAAAATGTTTGCGTCCCCTTGTTGACTTAGAATTTATTTTGAAGCGGGAGATAAGTTAATGGGAGAGAGGTATGATGCATCTACACCAAAAATTGTTGGTATCGATGCTTCTGGACGGCATAATAAACTCTTAGCAACCTGGAGTATGCAAATACCTTTATTACCAAAAGTTTTTTCGTGCTGGAGTTTGGCTTGAATAGATTTAATCAAAGCGAAACCGCAAAACTGCATAACTCTCTGTAAAAAATCAGGACGATGTTCTATAATTTCGGGGAAAACAGAGAGATAAGCAATTACCAACTCTCTAATGGAAGGTTGTAGCAAATGTAGAGGAGTTGTTGCTAGACGTAAAGACTCTTGAATCGCCATTGTTTTACTAGTAATCATGCTGTGTAGCCAAAGTTGCAGGTAGCTGGCTATCAGTGTTCCTAAATCACTAGCTGGATCTCCCCAAGCGCCACGTTCCCAATCAATTAATCGAATAAGACTATCATCTGAGGACGATTCATCAAAAGCAGCTTCTTCCCAACTCAGAGATAGGAGAATATTGTTTAGTTTCAGATCGTTATGGGTTAAACAACAGGGAGTGAAGGCATTACTCAACTCTGCGATCGCCTGTCCTAAGCTATCATAACGTTGATAAAGAGACAAAAATTTTAGTCCATCGGTGGGCAACTTGCCAAAAACTGCCGGGGTAACTCTATCTATGCCAAGATTCAGGTTAGGAGTTCCTTGGCTGAATATTTGGAAAAACTCCTGATAGTCTTGACGGTCAATAGATAGGCGATGGACTGATGCTAAAGTAGTTCCAACTACCCTGGCAATCTCTACGGGAAATAAATTCAAATTCTTTTCCACATAAAAATCCATCAAATCCCGATAGTTAGTTAGATAATTGAAAACAAAGATTGAATTTTCAGGATCAAAATGTACTGCCTCCGAAAAATATGAGCGAATGTCATTTAGTTCTGGAAAAGTTTGCAAAAAATTGTGAACTCGCCATTCTTTGAAAAATTCGCCAGCAGTCCTTCCCTCTCGTTTGTAAGGCTCTTGCTTAATTAGGAGTTTCCGCTCATCTGGTAAGCTGATTAATAAGTTAAAGTTTTTAGCAGGTTTTAGCTCTATTTTGCTTAAAGACTTTTCATCTTGAGTACATAATTCTTGAATAATCAGGTAATCAAAAGCATTTTGAGAACTCAATAAGAATGATGTCATAGCTTCAGTTAATCGTCAAAGTTAACAACTAAAAATTCTTGCGTAATTAGAAGACATTCTTAATAGATTGATCATCTATTATGTCTACATCGCTATGTGTAGATTGTCATACAATACCTATTGTTTACGGATGTACGAATCAATCAATAAAAGCTTAAAGCAACTCCAGTAGTTTTGCACTTTTTGAATCGATTCACTATTGAGTATTGAATGATTTTGCTAAATCTGCAATTTCATGGATAGTAAATGCCAACAAGGCAAATTGAAGATTTTTCAAACCATAGTTAAGAATCTGAGTAAGATCGTCATCTGCACCAGCATATATAGATATGTAATCTATGTTGCTAATATCTATGAGTAAACCTTCTGAATCATCGGTATGAAGATCAGAAATAGTAATTCTTGACATGGATTTCAATTCCCAAAAATCTTGATCAATTAGTCAATATGAGAATAATTAAGCATCAATTGCTTAATCATCTCACTCGTAGTCAGGAAAAAACTAATAAAATTGATCAACTGCTATGATTGATATTGATGAAGCTGTAAATTGCTTAATCCGATCGGCTATCCTTATTTTTGATAATAAAGAAAGCTGATTATTAATCATATCGGTTTATTCAAAGCTATTTATTACAGCAGAATCTGGCAGCGATTAAGCATGACACAGCTTAATCGCTAATTCAAAAAGTTCTACAGAGCAATGTAGCTCAGTAGTCAATTAAAAGTGAGTATCAACGTCGCTAAATGATTTGACGATGTGTGCAGTCAAGCTAGCTCCAAAGGCTAACAATGCAAATTCTTGTCCCTTAGCACCGTAAGCTAAAAGTGGGTCTATACCTTCGCCAACACTGGAAACATCACCACCATTACTACCACCATAAATAGTGATAGAATCTACATTATTCAGGTCGTTGAGGAAGCTTTCAGAATCTTGGAACAGTTCAGAACCAGTGGTATTTAGTTGTGAAAGAGCGATACTAGCCATAATTTTCTCCTAAGATAATTGTCACAATTGAGCAGATTTGACAGCGATTAAGCAATGCACAGCTTAATCGCTAATTCAACAAGTTCCACAAAGCAATGTAGCTCAGTAGTAAACTACAAATTAAATCCAAGGATCAGTATCGCTGAAGGACTTGACGATGTGTGCAGTCAAGCTAGCTCCAAAGGCTAACAATGCAAATTCTTGTCCCTTAATACCGTAAGCTAAAAGTGGGTCTATACCTTCGCCAACACTGGAAACATCACCACCATTACTACCACCATAAATAGTAATGGAATCTACATTATTTAGGTCGTTGAGGAAGCTTTCAGAATCTTGGAACAGTTCAGAACCAGTGGTATTTAGCTGCGAAAGAGCGATACTAGCCATAATTTTCTCCTAAGATAATTGTTACAATTCAGCAGATTTGACAGCGATTAAGCAATACACAGCTTAATCGCTAATTCAACAAGTTCCACAGAGCAATGTAGCTCAGTAGTAAACTACAAATTAAAAATGAGTATCACTGTCGCTAAATGACTTGACGATGTGTGCAGTCAAGCTAGCTCCAAAGGCTAACAATGCAAATTCTTGTCCCTTAATACCGTAAGCTAAAAGTGGGTCTATACCTTCGGCAACGCTGGAAACATCATTACCACCACCATAAACAGTGATAGAATCTACATTGTTCAGGTCGTTGAGGAAGCTTTCAGAATCTTGGAACAGTTCAGAACCAGTGGTATTTAGTTGTGAAAGAGCGATACTAGCCATAATTTTCTCCTAAGATAATTGTCACAATTCAGCAGATTTGACAGCGATTAAGCTGTGTATCGCTTAATCGCTAATTCAACAAGTTCCACAAAGCAATGTAGCTCAGTAGTAAACTACAAATTAAAAATGAGTATCAACGTCGCTGAAGGACTTGACGATGTGTGCAGTCAAGCTAGCTCCGAAGCCTAACAATGCGAACTCTTGTCCCTTAACACCGTAAGCTAAGAGTGGGCCTAAACCACTGGCAACACTGGAAATATTGTTACCACCACCATAAACAGTGATAGAATCTACATTGTTTAGGTCGTTGAGGAAGCTTTCAGAATCTTGGAACAGTTCAGAACCAGTGGTATTTAGTTGTGAAAGAGCGATACTAGCCATAATTTTCTCCTAAGATAATTGTCACAATTGAGCAGATTTGACAGCGATTAAGCAATGCACAGCTTAATCGCTAATTCAACAAGTTCCACAGAGCAATGTAGCTCAGTAGTAAACTACAAATTAAATCCAAGGATCAGTATCGCTGAAGGACTTGACGATGTGTGCAGTCAAGCTAGCTCCAAAGGCTAATAATGCAAACTCTTGTCCCTTAATACCGTAAGCTAATAGTGGATCTAAGCCATCGGCAACGCTGGAAACATCATTACCACCACCATAAACAGTGATAGAATCTACATTATTTAGGTCGTTGAGGAAGCTTTCAGAATCTTGGAACAGTTCAGAACCAGTGGTATTTAGTTGTGAAAGAGCGATACTAGCCATAATTTTCTCCTACAATAATTCGTCCCATTTAAAGAGACTTTGGCAGCGATTAAGCTGTGTATTGCTTAACTGCTGATTCCATTTTTATTCATAAAATTTAGAAAGATCAAGCTTGTAAGCCTGATTTGTAAGACATAAATAAATGGGTTGCGTCTTTATTGATGGCTTTATTTTTATTCAAAAAATGTTTAGAAAATATGCTATATTTTTTGTAAAAATTAGCGATCTAAAGATTACCAACTTCTTTTGATAAGTTGAGAGTCTAACTTTTCATAAATCAATACGCTTGGGTTAAGAAGAATAGTAGGTTGGGTTGAGCAACAGTGAAACCCAACATTATCAAGGCTTTGTTGGGTTTCGTTCCTCAACCCAATCTACACCATTTTTAGTTTTTAGCCTTAACTGAATTTCATGCAATTGAGAACCGCTATAGTTATGTATTCAATCAATTGCCAAAATCTGTAAACAAAAATCGTGCGCTCTTGATTAATCTAAGAGCGCACGAGTTTAATGACTATAAGATTCTGATTGTTCACAATTATTGTAAACCAGTCAGTTGTTGTCGGAGGTCTACTATTTGCTGTTCTATGTTGCTTAACCAATCATTAACAGTCTCTTTTATATTTTCTCTTGAAAGTGCGCCAGAAGTATCTTCCTCGTCTCTTGTTGATCTTCTTCTTCTTCCACCCTCTACAGTTCTCATTTCCCAATCGGTTAGTTCGGTGAGCAGATTCACGTCACTATTAGGATGCAGGTTAGATATTAAGATCATGACTATTGATGTACCTCACAAAATCTAGTGATATTAATTGATCTAGTCTGAGATAACATTAAGCTAAAAATCCAGACTCCATCATTTGTATTTTGCAATAAAATCTTAGTCATTTAACTTTTTAAAGCTAATTTTCAAGACATAACTAAAGGATTTTCGTCTTTAAAAGAGATGATTTATATTCTGATCTTGTTTGTCTCCCTAAATGGGTAGAGACGCGATTTATCGCGTCTCTACTTATCGTGACGATCGCAATTTGGATTAATTCTTCGCCTGTGGTTGCGAACCAGGAATGGTTACATCTATTGGTGTCACCGTTGCTGCTAGCTGCGTCAATGGCGGTTGAATGGCGGTTTGATTCCCCACCACTAGAGTCACAAGCTTTTCTGGCTTGAGGTATTCTCGTGCTACCCGTTGCACGTCAGCAGCTGTAGTGGCGGCGACGGCTTTTTGATAGCGAAAGAGAAAATCAGCCGGATAGCCGTAATATTCGTATCGCATCAACCGTGACAAGGTTTGGCTGGGGTCTTGAAAGTTGAATACAAAGGAGTTGAGTGTAGATTCTTTGGCAAAAGCTAGTTCTTTTGCTGTCACTCTTTGGGTTTGAATGCGTTTGATTTCAGCTTGTAAGGCTTTGACAAACTGCACGGTAGCATCCGATCGCGTTTGTCCACCAGCGACAAACATGCCAGGATAGTCGTAGCGGGGACTCCACTGGCCATAAACAGAGTAAGCTAAACCTTGGCGCGATCGCAATTCATTAAATAAGCGTCCACCAAATCCATTTAACACTCCATTCAAGACATCCAGCGCCGCATAATCCGGGCTGTCAAACCGTCCGCCTAAATGGCCGAGAAGCACACTACTTTGGGTTAATTGTGGCTGATTGACAAAAAAGACTCCACCTGTATTAGCTGGTGAAACTGATGGTAATTTGGGTTTGGCAATACCTGGGTTGCGATTCCAGTCGCCAAACTTAGCTTGAATGAGCGATCGCATTTTCTTAGAGTCAAAATCCCCCACAATCCCCAAAATTATATTATTAGGGTGGAAATATTGCTGATAAAACTTGAGCAAATCTTCACGCTCAACTTGATCCACCGTTGCATACTCTATGGTGCGAGAGTATGGACTATCTTTGCCATAGATCAATTTCTTAAATTCTCGATTGGCAATCCCATCTGGATTGTCATTGCGACGAGCAATACCACCCTTCGCTTGCGTCTTAGCCAAGTCTAGCTTCTCTTGAGCAAATGCAGGCGATCGCAACACCTCGGCAAATAGCCCAAACACCGTTTCTAAATCTTCACTCAGCGCATCAAAGCTAGCACTACCAGAACCTTCGCCAATACTAGCTTCTACAGATGCCGCTCGTTGTTCTAATATCTCATTGAGTTCATCAGCCGAATGTTGCTTAGTTCCTCCAGTTCGCATCACCGCACCTGTAAAACCAGCTAACCCAACTTTCTCCATTGGTTCCAAGCGATTTCCTGTCCGCACAAATGCCGTCCCATTCACCAACGGCAATTCGTGATCCTCCATCAAATAGACAACCAAGCCATTTTGAAGCACAAACCGTTCATATTTCGGTATCTTAATCTCAGGTAGCGCTGGCAACTGCAACTCACTATAATGCTTTGCCTCAGTCGTCGCCGCCAGAGAGAAATTACAAGTTAAAAGTAAACACGCAAAAACAGCAACCAAAGCATAAATTAACCCCTTCCCATTTTTGATTTTCAACGCCATCCGCCTTTTACCCTTCACCTTGTACCTCTTCATATCTCTCTTCCTCTGCGCCCTTTGCGCCTCTGCGGTTCGTTTCTCTTATCCTTCTTTCGACAACAACTTCCCAATCGTGCGATTTCCCGGCGTAAACGTCTCCTTCGCCACTCTTTGAATATCAGCCGTCGTTACCGCCGAAATATCATCCAACTGCTTAAACAAATTCCGCCAAGAGCCAGTTTTCACCTCATATTCCAACAATTGTTGAGCCATCCCCATATTTGAATCGAGGGTACGTAACAAGCCCGCCCGTGCTTGAGTTTTCACCCGTTCCAAATCAACCGCCGCGACAGGCTCAGTTTTTAATTTGTCAATTTCTTGGCGCAAAGCCACCGCCACTTCATCAACTGTATGACCAGGAGCCGTGAGAGCATAGAAAAATATCAGATTTGGATACTTATCTCCAGGAAATCCACTGTAACCTTGAGCATTTAGCGCCAAACGCTGTTTTTCTACCAAAGACTTATACAAGCGCGACGTGCGCCCATCACTTAATAAACTACCAATGATTTCATAGGTTGCATTATCTGGATGGGTAACTGCCGGACGATGATAACCTTCTAAATACCAGGGTTGAGAAGGAAGTTGTAAACTAACTTCCCGTGTTTGTTTTTGTGGCGGTTCCACCGGGATTTGTTCAACAGCTTTGGTTTTTGCTTTATAGCGACCAAAATAAGTTTGCGCCAGTTTTTTCACCTCAGCCGGGTTAACATCTCCAACAATAGCGATCGCTAAATTACTTGGTACATAGTGAGTATCAAAGAAATTTTGGACATCATCTGGTGTCAGATTGCGGATATCTTGGTCATAACCAATCACCGGACGCTTGTATGGATGGACTTTGTAAGCAGTATCGATAAACTTTTCCACCATTTGTCCAATGGGTGAATTCTCTATCCGCATCCGTCGTTCTTCTAAAATTACATCTTTCTCTTTATAAAACTCACGACGAATTACCGGATCGAGAAATCGTTCCGACTCCAACGACATCCACAGTTCCAGCTTATTGGCAGGAAAACTGTAAAAATAACGGGTAGCTTCGGTTGAAGTATTAGCATTTAAACCAACACCTCCCGCTTGTTCCACAATTTGCCCCAATTCGTTTTGCTTGACAAGCTTACCTGCTTGTGATTCTACTTGCTTAAACTCAGTTTCTAACCGCGCAACCTCATCTTTTTTGCCATCGGCTTTCGCTTTTTTAATTTGAGTATCTAACTGCTGCAATCTATCTAGTAGAGGTTTTTCTGCTTTGTAGTCTTGTGTACCAATGCGCGTTGTACCTTTAAACGCCAAATGTTCTAGAAAGTGAGCCACACCGGTTTTACCATCTGGCTCATCCACACCACCAACATTTGCATAAGTCAGGAAGGAAACCACAGGTGCTTGATGCCGTTCTAAGACAAGGAATTTTAGACCATTGTCGAGGCGAAACTCCGTTAACTGTTTAATGACTCGATCCAGATAAGGTTGGATCGAACTTTGAACTGGTGGAGTTTGAGTTTTGGTTTCTTGAGGAGGTGCAATTTGAGTTTGAGCTAGAGCAATTTCTGGTAGCAATCCCCACCAGAAAACGCTCAAAGCCAACAAAGTGACAAACAACCGCCGTAATATGACAGATACAGAATTTACACAGAAGAGATCCCCCAACCCCCTTAAAAAGGGGGCTTTTGAGATCCCCCCCTTTTTAAGGGGAGCCAGCGCGGTCTTCTCTGCGAGACGCTGCGCGATAGCGAAGCTGTAGCGAGTCATCGAGCGTCTGGGGTCTCCCCCGCCGCAGGATGCGCGAAGCGCTGTAGTGGAGCGACTGGCGTGGGTTAGGGGGGATCTAAGTTTTAGGCTTTGAGTGCGTAAGTCCTGCAAAATCCCCAATCTAAAATCCAAAAATGACCGACTGATCTGGTTCATAAGCAAAAATTAAGATAAAGTTACACTACCTAAGAAACAGGATACTTAGCAAAAGGACGTTAATGTTGTATTAAGCTTGTTGAGCTTTTTTACTTGACGTTAGACAATAATGCTACAAATCGTGTTCCGCACATTTCACCATAACTGTTATGCGAGTTTTTAATTCTTCCCCACCCTCAGAGGCTCAGACGCGCACCCGAATTTTACAGGCAGCACAACGGTTGTTCGCCTCTCAAGGATTTGACGGCACTACCACCCGTGATTTAGCGCAGGCGGCAGGTGTAGCTGAAGGCACTCTATTTCGTCATTTTCCCAATAAAAAAGCAATTTTAGTAGAAGTAGCCACAAGTGGCTGGGTAGAAATTTTAACAGATTTGCTAACAGAATTAAGTGAAATGGGCAGCTATAAAGCTGTAGCTCAAGTGATGCGTCGCCGGATGTGGAACTTTCAAAAAAATGCCGATTTGATGCGCGTTTGTTTTATGGAGGTGCAGTTTCACCCCGATTTGCGCGATCGCATTCAATTAGAAGTCATTACCAAAATGACCGATGTCGGCGAAGCATTCTTCCAAACAGCAATGGATAAAGGCATTTATCGCAAAACGGACGCAAAGCTAGTTGCTAAAGTTTTCTTGGGAATGTTTGCGATCGCAGGTTTTTCTAACAATACCCTCATCGAACCTGACGCTTCCCCCCAACAAATGCAGGAAATGGCTGAAGGACTCGCTGATATCTTCCTTAATGGTGTCTTGGTTAAAGATTAGGGGATTGGGCATTGGGCATTGGGAAGAGGACTTGGGGACAAGGAGAATTGGGGACAAGGGGAAAGACTTGTTTCAAGTTCTCACTTCTTGTCCCCTGTCCCTTTGTCCCCTTGTCCCCTTGTCCCCCCGCCCCCTGCCCCATTCCCTATTCCCTATTCAGCACTATTTTCGCCTGCTGACTCCACTGTTGTACTAGCTCAATTGCTGGACACAAATCTCGTCGCTGCATTGTTGCTACTTGCAAGCGCATAATTTGTTGGTGCAATCGGTGAGTGGGAGTCTGTGCTAACTGTGTCACGGAACCAATACCTGCATGGAGCAATAAACCACAATATTGTATGCCTACACTAGGAATACGCGCCAAGTCAGCTAAAGCCATCCATTTATTTACATACTGAAGATGAATCTGTAATTTATTTGCTAACGCCAGCCGTGCCTCTAGAGTCTTTCCTTGTTTGACTAGCGCTACTGTGCTACTAATCCCACAATTTTGCAGTTGTGATTGCTCCTCGTGGCTGAGTCCAGGTAATTGCTCGATTGGCCAGTCACGAGATGCGAGCAGATTTCGATTATTTGTATTTTTAGCAGACATTTTAAAACTAAATATAGGCTTGTTCACTCACATATACAGCAATCCTAAATCATTCATGAACAACAAGATACCCTCCTCTGATTAGAAGTCGGGTATCTAAGCCTTAAAGTCTTGGCGTTTTTCCTGCCACTCTATGGGAATATTTCACATCTAAATGTGACCTACTACAATGGCATTGTATCGACTAACAATGCCATTGCATCGACTAACATTAAGATGGGCGTAATAGTTAAAATCTAACTCGTTCATAGTGGATTGCAGAAAACCTATGACACCGATTCCGAAAAGCGCAGCCCAGTTGTATGAAATAGACTTTGTAGCATGGACAGAAAAGACTGTACAACTTATTCGTGCTGAACAATTTGAACAGGTAGACTGGGATAGTGTGATTGAGGAAATTGAGAACTTGGGACGGTCTGAACGGCGGGAATTGAAAAGCCGCTTGGAGGTATTATTACAGCATTTGTTAAAGTGGCAATATCAGTCTAGTTTGCGGAGTGGCTCTTGGCGAAATACGATTAACGAGCAACGTAATCGGATTACAGATTTGTTACAAGAGAGTCCTAGCCTCAAGTCATATCCAGAAGAAGTTTTAGCCCAATGTTACGATCGCGGATTGAAAGCTGCTAGTAATGAAACTGAACTACCAATAAATACCTTTCCAGTAGAATGTTCTTATCTCATTACCCAAGTTCTCGATGCTGAGTTTTTGCCGGATGCGATTGATTTGTAATACAGGCTTATGTAGTAAATAACTCACCTCGCAGAACAGTTACCGCTTGTCCGGCGAGAAAAACGCGATCGCCTCCGGTATAGCGTACTTTTACCACTCCACCGCGACGGGATGCTTGATAAGCCAATAACTCATCTTTGTGTAAGCGATCGCGCCAGAAGGGAGCAAGACAGCAATGGGTAGCGCCAGTTACAGGGTCTTCATCAATTCCTAAACCCGGTGCAAATAAACGAGAGACGAAATCATATTCAGAATCAGAGTCGGTAAGGCTGGTGACAATGATCTCAGAAATAGGCAAAGTTTTTAATATTTGAAAATTTGGCTGTACTTGCCGTACCAAATCTTCAGATTCCAATTCCACTAAATAGCCAAAAGAATTTAAAAAAACAGATTTGTATGGTACACCCAAAGCAGCCTTAAGTTCTCGTGGGGCGATTGTTTCTTGTGAGTGATTCACAGGAAAATCTAACTCAATCCACTCATCTTGCAAGTTAGCAATCAGCAATCCGCTTTTGGTGTAGAACCGCGCAACTTCATTCTCCGACAAATGCCCCTCTGTCCAAAGTACATGGGCACTAGCTAAGGTTGCGTGACCACAAAGAGGCACTTCTATCGTCGGCGTAAACCAACGCAGATTGAAGCCATCATCCTGTTTAACTAAAAAAGCCGTCTCAGATAAATTCATCTCCTGCGCCACATTCTGCATCCAGCGTTCATTGTGGCGAGTAGGCAAAACACAGACAGCAGCAGGATTTCCTGCGAAAGGTCTATTGGTAAAAGCATCAACTTGAGTAATGATTTGTCCCATTAGAGTCACCCTAAAAATTAGATAGCAATATACTTATCAGGAGTGTGTTAGAAATTTATGCCGATAGTTAACATTATTTTTAAGCCCATTGCTACGCGTCTATAGCGCACTAAAGTTCATTTAAGCATTTATTGTTTCTCTGTGTATCTACCCTCTGTGCCTTGTTCCAAAAACAAAAATTTATAGCTTTAACCCAAGCGTATTAGTCTATAGGGATTCTCGATGTGAAATACAGCCAGTGGTTCATAAGGACAGACAGCCATGCTGTTACAGCAACAGGACTTACGTAATAAAATAGCCCAAACCTTTATTCTTCGGTAGAGGCAATTCATGTAGACGCAAAGCGTCTTCCCGCAGGGTATTGCCTCTACCGCGTGTAGTTTTGCGTAAGTCCTAATCAAAATGGAAATCGCTATATACAGTACCTTATAAATTAGGAATACAATCTCCACAAACTAGGGTAAATGTTCAAGGAAAACCGAAACATGAGCATAAAAATCTTCAGAAGCATCTTTGCTGCTGTCAACTTAGCGCTAATTTCTGGAGGATTAGTTAGTTGTGCTGTTGAAGTACCACAGCCACTTGCACCAACTGAGCAACAAAAACCAGTTCTGCAACCTAACCAGAACGACAATGATGATGGCGATCGCAAAAATCGCAAAGATGATGATGATGATGGTGATCGCAAAAATCGCAAAGACGATGACGATAAAGAAGATAACGACTAAATAAAGGCAAAACTATAACCTGAAGTTTCCATTTATGCTTATCCCACAAACTTCTACTTCCCTCGCCGATTGTTTACGCCTCCGACGGCAAAAATTAGCAAACCTCATTAAGTTTCCCGTAATTCTGTGGTCAGGTAGCAACAGTCCCCGCAACTTTCCAGCAAATCCCTTTCCATTTCGCGCTAACAGTCATTTCCTATATTTTGCCGGACTACCATTATCAAATGCGGCAATTCGTTTAGAAGGGGGCAAGCTAGAACTATTTATGGACGATCCATCACCTAGTAGCACCCTTTGGCATGGAGAAATGCCAACGTGCAATGAAATAGCCCAGAAGATTGGGGCAGATATGGCTCGACCAATGGCAGAATTAGAGTCTTGGGTGGAAGATGCTGTCACACTTGCTGTACAAGATGCAGCGACATGGACGCAACAATCACAGCTATTAAATAGATGGGTTTTACCCCAAAGTCCTCCCCAAGGAATTGACTTAGATTTAGCTAAAGCGATCGCTTCTATCCGCCTCACTCACGATGAAGCTGCATTAACCGAGTTGCGAAAAGCTGCTGCTGTCACTGTTGAAGCACACAAAGCTGGGATGGCAGCAACACCTCAAGCCAAACTAGAAGCAGAAGTTCGCGCCGCGATGGAAGGGGTAATTATTGCCCACAATATGACCACCTCTTACAACAGTATTGTCACCGTTCACGGCGAAGTTTTGCATAACGAACACTATCACCACCCCTTGCAACCAGGTGATTTACTGCTTGCCGATGTTGGCGCTGAAACTGAGATGGGTTGGGCAGGTGATGTCACTCGTACATGGCCAGTTTCCGGTAAGTTTTCATCTACCCAGAGAGATATTTATAATGTAGTGCTGGCGGCTCATGATGCTTGCATTGCCAAAATACAGCCTGGTGTAGAGTATGAGGATATTCATCTATTAGCTGCCACTGTTATAGCTGAAGGTTTAGTAGAGTTAGGCATTTTCCAAGGGAATCCCCAATATTTAGTAGAGATGGATGCCCACGCGCTGTTTTTCCCTCATGGTATCGGTCATCTACTGGGTTTAGATGTCCATGATATGGAAGATTTGGGAGATTTAGCAGGGTATGAAGAAGGACGCAAAAGGAGTGATCGCTTTGGCTTAAGCTACCTCCGTTTAAATCGTCCCCTGCGTCCAGGAATGTTAGTTACAATTGAGCCTGGTTTTTATCAAGTGCCAGCAATTTTAAATGATGCCAATGTTCGCTCAAAATATCAGAATGTGGTGAACTGGCAGCGTTTATCTGAATTTGCCGATGTGCGCGGAATCCGCATCGAAGATGATGTTTTAGTTACGGCAGAAGGTAGCGAAGTTTTAACAGCTGCATTACCGAATGATGCTGATACTATAGAAAATTTAGTAGGTCGTTAATCTAGCCTTTAAAAGTGGTAAAAATTTTGGTCAATAACTCTTTACTCTGTGTTCTCTGCGCCTCTGTGGTTCAAAAAATTGTAAACCGCAGAGTCACAGAGAGCGCTGAGAAAAAATAAGAGATTTTACGAGTCACCTTGAAAGGGCTAGTCGCTAATCTGTCCATAATGCTTTGTTAAGTCAGGATGTTACGTTACCTAATGATAAAAAACCCTATAGGATTAATGCTCAACGGAGTTATTGTCAGCTTCGGAATATTGCCATTACCCCTCTGAATTCATGCACTCTTTCGTTCAAAATTCATTCTGTTAGCGGTAGCGGGGCGTTTAGCCCATTCTGGCTACTGACTCCTGAATTCTGTTTCGATAATGAGATAATTTTAATATTTTATAGAATATATAGCAATACAGTTCAGATAAGCCCAAAACACTTGTAGAGACAGCGATTTATCGCGTTTCAAAACCCACAATTTTGTATAGCGCTTAACCGCTTAACCCAAGGATATTGGAATATATAGATATTAAATTACAAACTTTTCTCGTAAGCTATTAGATATACATTTATTAGTAACGTAATACTCTTAATTACAATTAAAAAAATCGACCTTACTGTTAATAAAGTCGATTTAATCAAGCGGATTAATTCATGGAGTCAACCTGAAATCCAAAATATTATGTTCCCTAACTTAGGAGTTCTCCTGTTTCTTGTAGGGAGTGTAAGCGGCGGTAAATGCCTTCTTGATGTAAGAGTTCATCGTGGCTACCGACTTCTACAATCTTTCCTTGCTCCAAAACTACAATTTTATCTGCTTCTCGCACTGTACTTAAACGGTGGGCAATCACAATAGTGGTGCAAGTACCCTGAATCGATCGCATCGCTAGCTGAATTGAACGCTCAGATTCATAATCTAAGCTAGAAGTGGCTTCGTCAAAAATCAGCACATCTGGTTCCACTAGCAACGCTCTCGCAATTCCTAACCGTTGTCTTTGTCCTCCAGATAATCTGACACCTCGTTCACCCACAACGGTGTAATAACCTTGGGGTAAGTGTTGCACTACTTCATCGACTCTGGCAATTCTACAGGCTTCCTTAACCTGCTCTAAACTGGCATCCCGCCTGCCATAGGTGAGGTTATCCAAGATAGTACCGTTGAAAACGTCTACTTCTTGGTGAACGATCGCTAGCCTTCGTCTATACTTACCCACATTTAAAGTGCTAATATCTTGACCATCAATCAGAATTTGACCTTTTTGAGGTTCAAAATATCGCAACAGCAATTTAACTAGAGTAGACTTACCAGAACCAGAACGCCCAACTAATGCCACTGTTTGATATGGCTCAATCAACAAGTTAATATCTTGCAAAACTTGACGGTTGGCATCATATCCAAAACTGACGTGGGACAACTCAACTTTTCCAGTAAATTTATAGGGTAATTCTGTCTGGTTGCTCTCTTCTAAAAGACTAGCTGAATCAGATGGAATTGGCTCTTGGAGAAATTCGTGAAACCGCAGCATAGAAGAATAACGACGGGCAAAAAGTTCTCCCAATGTGCTAATAGGTTCTAATTCGGCATAAGCCATGCTAGAAAGAGTTAATGTCATGACAAAATGACCAAGAGAAATTCTACCGTCTACTGTTGCTGCTAAAGTCAAACCCAGGATAGTAAAAACGCAAAACTGAATTACAGTCCTTTGCCAAGTAGCCAGTTTCACATAACCTTTGTGAACGCGATACTCAACCACCATTAGCTCACGATCCAAACGTTGTTTTTGCCGCTTTAGTTCATGAGCTTCAGTAGCAAATGCTTTTACCGTTTTTATGTTGGTGATTAGTTCAGAATTACGACTTTCCGTATCTTCTGAATATTTATCCAGAATAGTTTCATGCCAAATCAGATGCTTTAAATCCTTCAAGCTAAAGCCAAGAATAACTACAAAGGAAATCAAATATAAAATCGCAATTCGCCACTCAATCACCAAGATAAACAAGAAAATTCCCAGTACCCGGACTAGTTTAGGAATTAATTGTCCGGCAACTTCAGGGTACGTAAAAGTGTGGTTAGAAATACCTCTTGCTATTCTTCCAGCAATTCTTCCTGGGTTATTTTCATCATAAAATTCTAGTGGGAGAGTGAGAATTTTTTCTACGGCTGTTTGGGCTTTCTGGCGACGCAACCTTAAGGATATATCCCAGTGAAACCAATGGGTTAACCAAGGTTGGGTTGGCGCTTTGACTACGGTGACAACGAAAACTAAACCCAGTAATACACCCAAAGATAGAGTTTTATTAATAGGGTAATTAGTGATGTCAGAAAAAGTTGCGATCGCACTTTGAAGTGGTTTATCCAAAGGTTGATTAGACAAAACGTTTAAAATCTGCCCAATCGCATAAGGAACAACCAAATCAATAATTTCGTAAATGCTAGATGCTGTAATACTAAAAAGACTCAGCTTCCAGTCAGAGCGAAAGTAATTGACAATATCTTGAAATTTGGCCATGATGCACACCGTCCAAGAGCGCGATCGTAAACTTGGAATTTATATACTACAAGCGTATTACAAAGTAGTCAAGGGCTATAGATTTAAATCACTCCTTTGGAGTAGTAAGCATTTGTGCTGCGATAAATTCTAGGCGATAGCGATAGAGAGCAACTGGTTGAGAATTAGCTTTAAAGTAATCTGGATCTTGGGGTGAAAGATAGACAGCAGTAACTTGATCTGCCTCAATTGCCGGATTAGCTGTTGGAAGTTTATGATAAGCAGTGGTAGATTCTACAGAGTTTAAATAGGGGCGTGAACCACCTTTGAATAATTGTTGAAACACTTCTGTGGTAATGAACTTGCCATCAGGAAGAGTTTCTGTAGCTCGTGCAGTCACAATGGAAACTAGTTGGCGACTGCTACGCAGGAATGTAATCTGACGATTAGGTGAATCTGGATCTACTTTGACTGATAACACTGCTTCATCCCCTAAATAAGCCCGTGCCAAATTCAAACTATTAAACGCTCTATCTGCCACCAAACTTGGGGATTTGTAATCTATCTGAGGAAATATTTTTAACCTAGAAACATCTGGTTGTTCTTTCACAAATCTTACTACAAAACTCACAGGCTGATTTAATTGTCGGCGATTACCTTCAAACCCTGGAGTTACGATATCTGGTGCTAAAGGTGCAGCTAAATCTACTAAAGTACTGGTAACTTGCCAATCACCAGCCATCCATTCAGGGTAAACCAAATCACCCGAAGCCGATTGCACTGAAGTTAGTTTTTCCCACTGAGGAAAATTTGCTAACCGTTCAGATAACTCTCCTGCTTTAGCTTCTCCACTCCATAGGAGGAAAAAAGCAATTAAGCAAAAACTCCAAATCGCTTTTATAAAAAACATTAGCAATTTTATATTTTAACGTTTATTATTTATTGATTAAAAATTAATTTATAGTATAGTATCGACTCTTATTGATTTTTCGTGAGAGCGCCTCAAGGCGGTCTTATAATGTCAATAATACTATTCTCCTCTCACAATTGTTATAGCTGAAATGGATTCAATGTATAAATATCACAACCCTCAAAATCCTTAATATTTCTAGGAACAAGAGTCATAGAATGTATTTTGGCTGTTGCTGCAATAAGTATATCAGCTTGCGAACGTGGTTTACCTTGAGTCCTCAAAAAGCCTCTCAATTCACCCGAATACTTGGCAATTTCTGAGGTGATAGGGAAAATTTGACAGTGAGTTGTAAGAAAGTTTTCAAACCAGTTTTGGATTCTAGAATTAGGCTTCGCTGTTAAACCATAATAAATTTCCTCAATTGTAATAACACTTAAGTTAATAGATGTCACAGTGCCGCTCCATGTTATCACTCCTGGATTTGGAATCGGACGAGTCAGCTCACTGATAATATTAGTGTCACAAAGATTACTCATCTTTGTCTTCAGTAAAAGGATTATTACGGTCGCTTCGTAATGGTATGTCTAAGCTATAATCTTCTTCAGTACATAACTGCTGAAGTTCTTTAAAGACTTGAGCAAGAGATATTTTCGTAGCTTTTTGTCACCAGTTTAAAAATTCTTGAAAAAGCTCAGGATCTAGAATTGCGGCCACCAATTCCTCTTCAGTATAGATTAGCTGAGGTTCTTGACTAGTCGCATTAATTATTGAGTGTAGCTGTTTTTGGGCTTCATCAAGTGTCCATTTCATTCTACAAATCTCCAATATTTGGAAACATTTCATATAGAGACTTTTTTCAATTTAGCTTATTTCCCCAAATTATTACGAGTGTATAATTTAGTCAAATTTGTAATTCTACTTCATATCATTACAATTCTATCGAACTAATTCAGCTTGGACATCAACGCAGCTGGAAATTGCTAGCATGATAAGAAAATTGGTATAACAAAGGTTGGTTATTTACAGTTTTTTCCATTAAGGAACTGCGTAAACATCTTTTGATTTACGAACTATCCGCAGTTTTCAACATACCAATGATTAAACATTAAATTTCTGCTGGTAAAGGTTGCCAAATTTCCCCATACTGTTCTTTCAAAGCCAACCAAGTTTCTACCTGACCGGGTTCATATTCCCCTGGTTTACCCCATTGTAAAAATAGGCTCAAAGCAGATTCTTGTTTCTCATCTAAAAAGCGAATTGCATAGGTAGTAAAGTTACCTCTTTTTGCCTCACCAGTTTCAAATTTCACCTGAGTGATTTTGTCCATATTCAAGTGAAACTCAAAGCCTTCTGTGTGCATATTCGCATACTTACCTTTAGGCAATTCTGCATAAAATAACTTTTCTACTTTGCCTCGTGCTTCTAATACAGCAGCACTGCTAGTAACAATTAAACGCAAAGTTCCCAAAGTCTCGCAAGCTGCTAAAAATTCTTTCAAAGTAGTACTCATAAATTATTCTCCTTTCTTAGTTTTTTGACTAATGACTAAATGACCAATGACCAATGACTATTTTTCGTATTGTTCATAAGCAGCGACAATACGCTGAACTAGAGGATGGCGCACGACATCTTTTTGGGAAAATTCGCAAAAGGCAATACCTTCAACGTGTTTTAAAATTTGTAAAGCCACTCCTAAACCTGATTGTTGGTGAAGTGGTAAATCAGTTTGTGTCATATCGCCTGTAATCACCATCCGCGAACGGAAGCCCAAACGAGTCAAAACCATTTTCATCTGAGCGGGTGTAGTATTTTGAGCCTCATCGACAATGATAAAGGCGTTATTGAGGGTGCGTCCCCGCATATAGGCAAGTGGCGCGACTTCAATCACACCGCGTTCCATTAAACTGGGTACTTTTTCTGGGTCGATGAATTCATAAATAGCATCGTAAAGTGGGCGAAGATAGGGATTAACTTTCTGCTGTAAGTCTCCAGGTAAAAAACCAAGTTTTTCACCGGCTTCGACGGCAGGGCGAGTTAAAATCAGCTTTTCAACTTGATTAGCCAAGAGTGCTTGTACTGCGACAACAACGGCGAGATAAGTTTTGCCAGTACCAGCAGGCCCAATCCCAAAGGTGAGATCGCGCCTACGGAGTGCGTCGATATATTGACGCTGGCGGAAGGTTTTAGCACGGACTTCTTCGCCCCGGCGACTTTTGGCAAGGACATCTCGCTGTAAATCTTGCAGTTCCCCTTGCCGATCGCTATCTATGGCTTGACGGGCTGTTAAAATATCGGCACTGGTGATGGTATTGCCTTTAATCCAGAGTTCTTCAAGCGATCGCACCAATCGAGAAGCCAGATCAATTTGCTCTTGAGTACCAGAAATCACTAATTCCTGTCCGCGTAGCACTAAATTGGCTCCTGTTTGCCGAGATAGGATTTTGAGATTTTCTTCTCCATCTCCCCCAAGAGCGATCGCACTGGAAACGTTCGGCAGCTGAATTGTGAAAGCACCTGCCATAGTATTTTTTAATTCGTAAGGATCTATTTTTGACAAAGGTTAATATTTTTTCGCTAAAAACGAAATTACGCTTTTTACTTACATTTTAGAAAAATATTTGCAACAAATGAATCGGCCGTAGAGGCGTAAATCTGTACGTCCCTAGTTCTAAATAGTTCAAAAAAATATCCAAAAATCTTTTTGCTACTTTCTATCTTTACAAAAATTCTGAGCGGAGGTAACTACAACCGCTCAGATTTGCTCTCTAGTTTTAACCTAGCGGAGGCGGGGTTTAACAATGGGTTTAGGCCCATCATTTCCACGCGGTTCTCTTCTAGTTGGCGGTGGCGATCGCTCTTCTGTGTCTTCATCAAAAGACATACCTTCGCGGCCCGGAGTGGTACTGCCGTAGATATCCAGGTATGCTGATTGCCCAGCTGCGGCTGCGGCTGCGGCAATTACTGTACGAATCGCCTGAATATTGCGTCCCCCTCGACCAAACACTTTCCCTTTATCTGTGCTTTCAAAGGCGATGCGAACCCAAACCCGGTTGAGGGCCTGAGAAATTTCACAATCGACACTTAAAGTCTCTGGAGATTCCAAAAATGGCTGCACCAAAAACCGAACCAGATCAACATAGTTGGGACTGGCTGTTGGCAATTTTGTTCCGAAATTATGATGCGGCTGTTGCACTGACCTGTTCAAAAACATTAGCTTTTACTAGAATGCGACGTACGGTGTCAGTGGGTTGAGCGCCTTGTTGTAGTCGCTTGACGATACCGGGAACGTCTAATCGCACTTCATCAGTTCTGGGGTTATAAAATCCCAATTCTTCTAGGGGACGGCCATCACGGCGAGCGAGGTTGTTAATGGCGACAATGCGGTAACTTGCTTCCCGTTTTTTACCGAATCGCTTCAAGCGCAGTTTGATCATGTTGAAGAATCATTCTCCTGTTTAGATATAGTGGCCGAAGAAGTAACCTCAATCTGGCTGTTGCCGAGAAATGGAGGGTTAGTTTCTTCTGCTGATAAATTCTGAGGTCGAAATGCTAATTTTAGCACTGCCTAGCATTTGCTGCTATTAGTCATTAGTCATTGGTCATTTGTCATTTGTAAATTACCAATGCCCCATGCCCAATGCCCAATAATTAAAGATTGCCGAACCCTTTTTTCTTTTTCTCTTTGGTTTTTTTCTTTTTCGTGCCTGCATCACCACCATAACCCCGCCATCCGGGGGCTGCGGGACGATTACCTGCACCTGCGAAGGCGTTGCCCATGCCGCCGCCACCGCCGAACATTCCCGGCATTCCAGGGAAGCCACCTTGACCCATTTGCTGCATGAGCGATCGCATTTTTTGGAAATCACCCACCAGTTTAGTCACATCTGACTCTCTATAGCCGGAGCCAGAAGCAATCCGCCGCCGACGACTGGGAGAACTGGCTAATAAATCTGGGTCATGGCGTTCTTGGCGAGTCATGGAGTTAATCATCGCTTCACAGCGTTTCAGCTGGGTTTCTCCCTGCTTGAGTTGGTCGTCTGAGAGCTTGTTCATCCCTGGGATCATCTTGATGAAGCCTCCCAGAGAACCCATGTTCTTCAGCATCCGCAACTGCTTGAGAAAGTCAGTAAAGTCAAACTTTGCTGACAGGATTTTCTCCTGCATTTTCTCAGCATCGGCTAAATCGAACTCTTCCTGGGCTTTTTCTACTAGAGTTAGCACATCGCCCATTCCCAAAATTCGGGATGCCATGCGATCGGGATAAAAGGGTTGCAGTGCCTCGACTTTCTCACCCACACCCACAAACTTAATCGGCGCTCCCGAAATCTTTCGCACTGACAGCGCTGCACCACCACGGCTATCACCATCCATTTTGGTGAGAATCGCCCCAGTAATTCCGATCTGCTCATGGAAGGTGCGAGTAAGATTTGCTGCTTCTTGACCAGTCATCGCGTCCACCACCAAGAGAGTTTCATGGGGTTGGACAGTTGCTTTGATGCGGGCTAATTCCGCCATCATATCTTCGTCAATTTGCAGGCGACCAGCAGTATCAAT
Organism: Nostoc sp. ATCC 53789; assembly: GCF_009873495.1. Lineage (GTDB taxonomy): Bacteria > Cyanobacteriota > Cyanobacteriia > Cyanobacteriales > Nostocaceae > Nostoc > Nostoc muscorum_A. The sequence goes on from NZ_CP046703.1 coordinate 5,971,754, forward strand.
AATTACTGTGTTTACACCTTCTGCCCTAGCGCGTTCTACGCCCTGTCGAGCAATTTCTACTGGATCTGCGTCGCTTCCTAGTTCAAATACTGGTACATCAATTTGCTTACCCAACGTCAGCAACTGGTCGATCGCTGCTGGGCGATATACGTCTGTCGCTACCAACAAACAGCTACGATCTAATTTTCTCAGATGTAAGGCTAACTTAGCCGTCGCTGTGGTTTTACCAGTACCTTGCAAACCAGCCATCAACACAATAGTAGGCTTTTCCTTAGCTTCTGCGATGGGAACATTTTCTTCTCCCATCACCTCCACTAGTTCATCGTGAACAATTTTGATGAACTGTTGGTCAGGTCGCACCCCGGTAACTACCTCGGCTCCTTGGGCTTTGGCTTCGACTTCGCTAATAAAATCTTTGACTACCTGGAGATTGACATCTGCCTCCAACAAGGCGCGGCGCACTTCGCGCAAGGCATCTTGAATGTTGGATTGAGAAATTTTGTCCTGTCCCCGCAGTTTTTTCCAGGCGGCTTCTAAACGGTCAGATAGAGCATCAAACATAATGTAATTACAGGTAGTTCGCCAATGAGGAATCTTGAACCGCCGATAAATGCGATTCGAAATTTCCGCTAAATTTTAAACGTGCTATTTACCAGCTTAGTAGTTTTCACCGCGACTGTAGCAACCAGATACCTAGCTTTATAGAAGATTGAGCTTAAAGTACAATGAGGGCAAGAAAGGCTATTGTACAGCGAGAACCTACATTACATATCGCTATGACTAGCAACACACTGCTTCAACCCACAGAAATCATCCACTTATCGGGTATCAGTTGGCAAACTTATGAAAACTTGCTAACTGAACTTAGTGCTAGTCGCCGCCTCCGGCTTACTTACAATCGAGGTACTTTAGAAATCATGGTTCCTTCACCCGAACATGAAAGTTATAAAAAAATTGTGGGTCGATTTGTAGAAACTCTAGCGGAAGAACTAGAAGTTAGGATTCAGCCCCTTGGTTCTACTACTTTCAAACGTCCAGAACTGAGTGGTGCAGAACCAGATGAATGCTTTTACATTAAAAATGTCAAGTTCATTAAGGGGAAAAAAAGAATTAATTTGCAACAAGATCCACCACCAGATTTGGTAGTGGAAATTGATATTACCAGCAGTTCCAAAAATCGTTTTCAAGTCTATGCTGATATGGGTGTACCAGAGATTTGGCGTTATGATGGCACTATTTTTAGTATAAATATCTTACGAAATGACCAATATATAGCTGTTGACCAAAGTTTAGCGTTTCCTAATTTGCCATTAACAGAGATTTCTAATTTTTTAGAGCAGGTGGGAGAAAAAGATTATTTGGAATTAGTTAAAGAATTTCGCCAATGGGTTAAAAGCAAAATTTAATATCAAAATTGCGAGTTAATTTAGATAGATGTCGCAGCGAATCAAAGTATATTCATACTCGATATACCACTCGTCAAATTCATATATTGGTATCGCTCTTGCCGAAAAAGCATTGCAGGGTTTACCTGTTGATATTGAACGACGACCAATTTACATACCAAAAGAGCGAGGTATAAAGGTAGCTGATTTACAAGGACGAAGTGAAAACGCTTTGTTATCGTCGTATCACAAAGAAGATTGTTTGCGGTGGGCGAAAAAGTACGGCATTGAAATTCGGCTCAAGGAACTTGAAGAATTTGGTCGGTGGGTCAAGCGCTGGGAGCAAATGAAATTTGGTCGGGAAGAACTTCCTGCGAGAGCGTATTATGCTGCTTGTGGAACTGGGAAGGAGCATCTGCTTGATGCAGCTTTTTTTCGAGCGACGTACATCGATCTTCTTGATGTTAACGATGAGTCTGTGATTAGGAAAGTTGTAAATGATGTCGGGTTGGATGGCGATCGCATTCTTGAGTTAATCCACAGGGAAGCAGCCAAAGAAGCAGCAGTGGCAGCTTTGGCAGAATACGAACAGTTTGGCTGTCCCGGAGTCCCGACTTGGGTAGTCAACGGTGAGAGATTTTGGGGAAAGGATCGCGTTGATTGGCTTGTCGAAAAGGTAAAGCAATTATCTTAATTTCTCAAGAGTCGCCCTTTGATGATTTAGCTTGGTGCTGGTTTTGAATGCTGTTGTTGATAAAAACGAATAACTTTTTGCACATACTCAGCAGTGAAGCCTTTGTTACAACCTGTATAGCTACCAGTCATCCACCAACAAGCTGCGCCACGCACAGATGCAATTTCATTATTAGTAGCGCGGAATTGATTGGTTAACTCACGGCGGGTAATGCAAGAGACAACTTGGCGAGCGATCGCAGCATTGTTTTCAAACCGTGTCGGTGTTAGTTCTCGTTTGAGACAAGTTCTTGCCCAGCCTTTGAGGGTTTCTGGTTTCACTTGCCATTCGCTGTAATATCCATCGTTGGGATTTTTTGTTTGCGGTGCAGCCTATCGCAATGCTTCTACCATCGCCGCAACTTGAGCATCAGAAACCGGTACTGGCTGCTGTGCTTGAGCTAATACCCCTCTTCTGTCACTTTCCGGAATAAGCAAGTAGTAAATAAGTTAAATTATCCAGAAGCATAACCAGGTCTAAATTGATTCATGGCAGCAATTAAATGATTGAATCCTAGCAATAAGTGTGAATTAGGGAAAATACTTAACCAGGGATAAATCAACCAAAAGAGTAAGAGTGGTTGGATAATTAGACGCAGATTATTTAAAGTATTTTTCCATCCGTATTCGTGGTTCCATTGCGGATGATTAGAAAAATCAACATCACTATTTTCTTCTGCCTCAGTCTCAATATTCATCTATGGTGGCAACTGTTGGGTGAGCATCTCTTGCCAAATGTTTCAAGATTTGTAATTCTACATCCATTGACCTACTTACCTTTCAGGGTTTTATTTTTTTATTCTTTTATTCAGAATACCCGGAAAGTGACAGAAGAAGGGTAAGACTCTCACTAAATCAAAGATTTAGTGGTGCAACAATTCAGTGGCGGGTCTGAATCCCTCACTGATAGCGCAGCGTAAAGCCTTCGGCATAGCTTCGCTTAGGGCGAGTCCGCGAGCGTCTTCATTCTGACTCCTGAATTCTGAAGTCTTCTTCAAAAAATTTACTATAAAAAGCGGTACTAAAAAACTACCAAATAGTAGCCTCTTAATAATCATTATAAATTATTGAATATTTAATTTTTTAGAAATCTAAATGAGAATTAGTTATCCTCACATTAGTACAAGGAATTGTCTATTTATTAAAGTTGTTATTGAGATGTTAAAAATCAAGTACAGCATTTAACTAATTCGTAGCGAGTTAAATTTGGCAAGACTCTGTGCCCCTACCCTGCGCGAAGACCAAGCGCTTATGCACTTAGCTTTGCTACCTAGTGCGTTTAAAAACGCTACGATTTCACGCAAAACGATACTAAGATTTACTCTTATCTGCTTCTTTCTGCGCCGCCTCACTATATTTCTTATATAGTTGAGTCCGAATTTTAGCTTCCTGATAACGGCTATGGTTTTGTGGCACCGTACCCATTAAATCTGAAGCTCGTTGCCACTTAGCAGCGATCTCTAGCCATTGAGTTGAGCTTGTGGCTGTTTTACCAGATGCAGAAGCTTGATTGGCAATTCGCACAGATATTGAAAATGGGTCATCAGCTGGCTCATCAAAGCTATTGCTAGGAACACGAGATGGTGTTTGGGCTTTCCTCTGGTTAGTATTTTCTGTAGTTAAAGATTTGGACGTTTGTGGTTGCATTAGGTTTTTCAGTTTATCACCTAGCTGGGCATAAACAATCCAACTAAGTAACAAGAGTGAGCATAAACCAGCTGCTGCTAATACCTTGGTTTTAGGTTTATTACTGTGTTTTTCTTTGTTAATAAGTACCAAAGGACGAGAGACTTGAGTTTTAGGAAAATTTGGTTTTCCTAAGTCAGCTTGAGCTTCTGTAAAATCTTTAATTAGTTGCTTTACAATATTGGGCTGAATTAAGGCAATTTCCTGTGACCAGAGCAATTGGTTGTCGCGATCGCTATCTATCTCTTTTAACCATAGTAATTGTTGTTCTCGAACAATCCGACTGTTGATATTGACTCGGCGAATGTGACGCGGAGCAATAGACTCAAGAATTTGCTGGATTTGTTCTACGAGGGGAGATTGCTCAAGTTGCTCTATCCTAGCTGCCTCGCACAGAAGTTGTAAAACACCATCAGAAAAAATGGCTCTAGTTCTGACACCAGATTTGGCTAGCTTTTCATTTAATAACTGAATAATCGCAGCAACGCTCCCTTGGTGAGCTTGCCAACCGATATCGTTTATTCGGTCTACCATCTGAGGTTTGGTGATAACTCTTCCACCCTGACTGATTAACGTATTCATTAATTTAGGGACTCTTTTCTACTGACCTTGATCTTGTCTTCGATTTTACGAGTAAAAAGATGAGTTGCCAAATAAAATCATAAAAGTCAAGCCTCCCTTCTCGGTTCGGTAAAGATGCTCGATCGCGCTCAGTTAATTTAACACTCCCACGCTTAAAAAGTGTAGGATTCTTGAACTGAAACAGCGCTTTCAGGTTATTAACGCCGATGCTGGCGGACGAGCTACCTGTTTGACATACTACATTATGATGTCTTTTGGCGATCGCATAAACTCAAGTTAAGTTAGCTAAATAGTATCAGGATCAACACCAAGGGATGTTTAATGTCTAGCCGCTTCTCTGTAAGAGGCTACGCCGACTCCAACGCCTCTACACAACTAGTTTCTTCAACCTTTCCACCTGCGTGCATATCTTGCTATTGAGCTTATTCCCTGGTTAATCTTTCCTGTTTCACAGACTTTCGCTGATATTTCTGGAAGTGTCATGCTGTCAGATATTATTCACAAAGGAAACAAAATAGCTGGATGAGGATAAATTTGTCAGTCATTCTCGCTTTTTTTGCCTTTTTATCAGAATGGCAAGACTATTTAGTACAGCGATCGCTACATTAGAAGATATATATAAATAAAAATCATTGTTGATTTTTATTCGTTCGCAGTTCACACAAAACCATGAGTGCAAGTACCATTATTTCCGAAAATCCCTTACTCCAAGGCGTTGGCTTACCTCCCTTTGCAGAGATTAAACCAGAACGAGTAGTACCAGCCTTCAATCAGCTGTTGGCAGAACTTGAGCAGCAACTTGCCACCTTAGAAGCTAGTGTACAGCCTACTTGGAGTAGTTTAGTAGAACCTTTAGAAAAGCTGACAGAACGGCTTACCTGGAGTTGGGGGGTGGTGAATCATTTAATGGGTGTTAAAAATAGCCCGGAACTGCGCGAAGCTCATGAAATTGTACAGCCGATAGTCGTACAATTTATCAACAAGCTCGGTCAAAGTCAACCTATCTACAATGCTTTTAAAGCACTCCGTACCAGTGACAATTGGGCAACTTTAGAATTAGCCCAACAGCGCATTGTAGAAGCCGCCATTCGAGATGCAGAACTTTCTGGTGTTGGCTTACAAGGAGAGGTAAGAGAGCGTTTCAATGCCATACAGATGGAGTTAGCAGAACTTTCTACCAAATTTTCTAACCATGTACTTGATGCCACGAAAGCCTTCAGCTTAACCCTGACAACACAAGCGGAAATTGAAGGTTTACCACCAAGCTTAGTGAGTCTAGCAGCCCAAGTTGCTCGTGCAGCAGGCGAAAGTAACGCCACACCAGAAAATGGCCCTTGGCGGATTACTTTAGACTTCCCCAGCTATGGCCCTTTCATGCAGCACAGCACCCGGCGAGATTTGCGTGAAAAGCTCTACAAAGCTCATATCACCCGCGCTTCTGCTGGCGATTTGGATAACAACCCCTTAATTGAGCGCATTTTGAAGTTGCGCCAAGAACTCGCAGATATATTAGGCTTTAAAAGTTTTGCCCAATTGAGTCTGGCTAGTAAAATGGCTCCTAATGTTGAGGCAGTCAACGCCCTATTAGAAGAACTACGCCACGCTAGTTATGATGCTGCTGTCAAAGACTTGGTAGAACTCAAAGCTTTTGCCGCAGCACAGGGAGCAGCAGAAGCTGAGGATTTAAAACACTGGGATATCAGCTTTTGGGCAGAACGCCAGCGAGAAGCAAAATTTGCCTTTACTGCTGAAGAATTGCGTCCCTACTTTCCACTTCCCCAAGTTTTAGACGGCTTATTTGGACTAGTCAAGCGGCTGTTTGGTGTTACTGTCACTTCTGCCGATGGTCAAGCCCCAGTCTGGCATGAGGATGTGCGTTATTTCCAAATTGCTGACGAAACTGGTTCTCCCATAGCCTACTTCTACTTAGATCCTTACAGCCGTCCAGCCGAAAAACGCGGTGGTGCTTGGATGGATGTGTGCATCAATCGGGCCAAAATCACTGAAAATGGTGTCACTACCATCCGCTTACCTGTAGCTTATTTGGTGTGTAATCAAAGTCCTCCCGTAGATGGTAAACCTAGTTTGATGACCTTCTATGAAGTAGAAACTTTGTTCCACGAGTTTGGTCATGGATTGCACCATCTGCTTACTAAGGTTGATTATCCCGGAGCCGCAGGCATCAATAATGTGGAGTGGGATGCAGTGGAACTACCTAGTCAGTTTATGGAAAACTGGTGCTATGAGCGACCCACTTTGTTTGGTATGGCGAAGCATTATGAAACTGGTGAAGCCCTACCGGAGCATTATTATCAAAAGCTGCTAGCGGCGCGTAATTATATGAGTGGTACTGCTATGTTGCGGCAGATTCACCTAAGTAGCCTTGATTTAGAACTACACTACCGCTATCACCCTGATAGTAATGAAACTCCGTCAGATGTGCGTCATCGCATAGCCAAGACTACTACTGTTTTACAGCCACTTCCAGAAGATGCAATTTTATGTGCTTTTGGACATATTTTTGAGGGTGGTTATGCGGCGGGTTACTATAGTTACAAGTGGGCTGAGGTACTGAGTGCTGATGCTTTTGGCGCTTTTGAAGAAGCTGGTCTAGAAGATGAAGAGGCTATAAAAGCTACAGGTCGGCGTTATCGGGATACGGTACTCGCACTTGGTGGTGGTCAGCATCCAATGGAGGTGTTTAAAACTTTCCGGGGTCGTGAACCAAGTACGATCGCTTTACTCAGGCACAATGGTTTAGTCAGTGCTGCTGTAAACTAAACAATACCACTGTAGGGAGGTTGCAATGCAATCTCCCTACTTGCGTCAAATCTTTGTTATCTAGCATCTAGCGATCGCAAAGCTCGTTATCTGATACCAGTGGATTTTATCCCAAGTCATGCCCTGTCGGAGTGACAGGGAATGACTTAAACTTTAGACATGAGAAACCTTGATATTTCTGCATGTGCCAACACAGCAGATGGTTCGCGCTGGAGAGCGTTGTAATACTTTCTCTCGAAGGTATTGCCCGTCTCTAACGGTACAATCAGCGTGCGGACATCAGCAATCAACTTTTCAAAATCTTCCAAAGATATCGGTTCATCTGCTTCGAGCATTTCATCAACTTGCACAACTACCTCAGAAATGCGATGTAGCCAAGCAAATTGTTCATGAGCGATAACTAGCTGAAGTAATTCTCCGCTTGATACTCGTCCACTAACCTGTTCATAGGCAATGCGTTCTGTTTCCAACAACATCTTATGAAGGTGGAGTAATTTATTTCGTAAATCACGCAGATATTGATGTTGACGTATTCTTTGTGAAAGTGTGTTAGAAGTCAATGTTAATCATCCTCTCGTTACAATAGCCTTCAATGGCTTAAATAATTGCTGCATCCGTATTGATCGCCAATAGACTGTAGCGAACAACTAGCTTGTTGAGTGATACCGTAGCGATGCGTAGACGCTTGCCGCTCCAACTTTCTCCCCACAACACTCTACCTAGTAAGATTCCCGTAGGATTATAGGATCGTCACTCAACATACATCGCCACTTCCGCACCGTCTTATACAAACAGCACCATTAACCATCTGCCCAATCTCAGTTCATGTATTCGGTTCCCTTGTTAAGACGTATGAAAATCAACATATCTTTTTATAACGGTTGTATCTTATATTGGATTAATCATATATTAGCATAAACTTATAAGAAGTAGATAGTTATAGAACCTAGTGAGAAAATGTCAATTATAGGAAAACAGTCTTAATGTCCCTAGCATACGTAATTCTAGGTCTTCTTCAGCAGCAAGAAATGACGGGCTACGACCTTAAAACCAGCTGCTTTGATCAATGCATTGCCCATTTGTGGCCAGCAGACCAGGCACAAATTTACAGAACTCTCGATAAGCTAGTTGAGCAAGGCTGGATTACCTGTACGATTGAGATTCAGCACGATCGCCCCAATCGCAAAGTCTACACTGTGACGGAGCTAGGGAAAGCCGGATTTGCCCAATGGCTTGGGACTCATCAGCCGTTACCAACTGTACGAGAACCAATGCTAGTCCAGTTGCATTTTGCAGATCAGTTATCGGATGAAGCCATCATTCACCTACTGGAACAACAATTGGCGGCTCGAAGCAAAAAGCTTGCTGAATGCGAAATTATTGATTTGCCATCACTTGGTGATGATTCTGCCAACCGTGAGCAGGTAATGCAAAGGCTGGTGCTGGAGTTGTTAATCAAAAGAGAACAGACTTATATTAATTGGTTGAACACAGCGATTAATGTTATCGCTCACCAAAAGCCATATCCATCACATTACCAAATTTTATAAATGCCAACAATAGCAGTCAATCCTTATCTCGATCGCAATTTTGCTCCAATCCGTGAGGAAATCACCACCGACAAATTGCCAGTCATCGGTGAATTACCCCTTGATTTATCGGGGATGTTTGTACGGAATGGCCCTAACCCTCAATGGACACCCATCGGTCAATATCACTGGTTTGATGGTGATGGGATGCTACATGGTGTGCAAATTAGCAACGGCGTAGCTACTTATCGTAACCGCTACGTTCAGACAGCCGGATGGAAAAAAGAACGAGAAGCGGGTAAGGCTCTGTGGAGTGGGTTTTTAGAACCACCGCGAATGGATAATCCCCACGGCCCCCGCAAAAACACCGCCAATACTGCCTTAGTATGGCACGCGGGTCAGATGTTGGCACTGAACGAAAGTGGTAAACCACACGCCATCAAGCTTCCTGAATTGGAAACCATTGGCGAGTATCGCTACAATGGGAAGCTAATCTCTGCCTTCACAGCTCATCCCAAGGTAGACCCGGTGACGGGCGAGATGATATTCTTTGGCTACTCTGTATTTACGCCGCCATACCTGCAATATAGTGTTGTCTCAGCACAAGGCGAAATTTTGCGGACAGTGCCAATTGACCTGTCCATAGGAGTGATGATGCACGATTTCGCCATCACTGAAAACTACACTATTTTTATGGATTTGCCGTTGACTTTTAGCGCCGAGCGATCGCAACGAGGAGAACCTGTGATGATGTTCGAGCGCGATCGCCCCAGTCGTTTTGGCATTCTACCACGTCATAGTGACAACAGTAATATCCGATGGTTTGAGAGCCCCTCTTGCTACGTCTTCCATACCCTCAATGCTTACGAAGATGGAGATGAAGTAGTGCTTATCGCCTGTCGTATGAGTTCTACTACTGTGTTGATTTCTGATGATTCGCAACCCGATCCAGAAGGAAATATCCCGCGTTTGTATCGCTGGCGATTTAACCTCAGCACGGGGACAGTGCGTGAAGAAATGTTGGACGATGTAACTTCAGAATTTCCCCGCATCAACGAAAATCTATTGGGGCGGCAAACCCGATATGGCTACACTAACAAAATTGCAAATAGTCCCGTACCATTATTTGAAGGTATAATTAAGTACGATTTCAGCAGTGGAAATTCACAAACCCACAAATTCGGACAGGGACGCTATGGTAGTGAAGCTGTATTTGCGCCGCGTCCTGGTGCAATTGCTGAGGATGATGGCTGGCTTGTGACTTTTGTTCATGATGAGAATTCAAACACTTCAGAATTAGTGGTGGTGAATGCCCAAGATGTGACGGCTGAACCTGTAGCGCGGGTGATAATTCCTCAACGAGTGCCTTATGGATTTCATGGTGCTTGGGTTGCAGGGGAATAGCCGTGTGGGATGTGTGGGAGGTGTGGGAAGTGTGGGAGGATGGGGAAGAAATCTGCCCCCCCACACTCCCCTCTCTCCCCACACTCCCCCCTCTCCCCAAACTCCCCACACTCCTCTTCTCCCTTTGCCTACACTATGCATGAGAGATCCGGGATTAGTGGAACTCACATTTACGTTTTTTCCCTATAACCTCCAGCGTAGTCAATTACGCAGATTGTTCTATATGATTTGTGAGTTCCATAAGCAACGCCAGACACTTTAAAAGCGCCGTTAAATATATTTTTTCTATGACCGCGATCGCGCACGCCATCATCAATAATTAATTGCATGACAATATCTTGGGCGGTATTTGGGCCATAACTAATATTTTCACCAGCCGTTGTTTGCCATGCACCATAGCGGTTGATGCGATTAAAGGGATTGCTACCATCGCTACCATCATGACCTGTAGCACCTTTTGGCCCTTGGTCTTTAACATGGTCTTTTGCTCCTAAAGACATACCTTTAGAGGCACTCAACGCTCCTACAGGACGTGCAGATTTCAAAAATGCGATCGCTTCATCGACTGCTTTAACTCCTTCTTGAGTTCGCAAATAGGTATTATTAGAAATTTTGACTCGGTTCCCTTCAAAGCGCTTCCTATAGTTTTCCAGAATCGGGAGATATGATTTGGGATTTGTTCGTACCTTATTTGTTTCAATAATTACCTGTTGTTCCAACGGTGAAAGATAACTCGCCGTTGCTAATAAAGTTGGGCTGGTTGGTTGAACTACTGCTGGATTAGAGTTTGCCACAGATGGGCTAGATTGAAACAGTTGATTTGAGCAACCCAATATCAGGGTAACTGGCAAAAGTACCCAAAGTTTAATGCGATGCATTCATTACCTCACAATTTTTTTATGGCTTAATTTAGTGAATTAGGAGAAATAATAATTTTCAACACACAGAGAAGTTTGTAGACGCTTCTTTATTCGGAATTTTAGAAACGGCTTGTTGTCAGACATCAGAATTTCTATCAGTTGCCTAATAAGAACGAAAATGAGTTTATTAAGAGTTATAGATAACCCTGCGATCGTCTTTGTTCCTTGAGTGTTAAAAAAGGATTACTTAATACCTGTTGTAACCTAGTTAACACTCAAACGTAAACTACAAAAAAATATTTTTACTTTATTACGGCTGCTTTGAAGTAAATTAATTCAGAATATTGGCTAGTAGAAAATATAATGCAAATAAAAAATTTGCATATTTGCGTTTAACAGTAAAACGCAGAGTTGATATTGTGTCCGCTCAAATAAGTGTTATTGCGATCGCTTTTTCTCAGTGTAGGGAAACAAGCCCAAAACAACCTTGCGATGGCGCAAGCGCCCACCGTAGGCGATCGCTAATTTTAGTCGCAATTAACTAGTGACGTGTGATTTACCAGATATAGTATTACACTTTGAGAAACCAACGTTGCCGATACATCAGAACACCAACACCCCACCACAACAACACGGTGACTAAGGCAAACAACAGGGAACCATTCAGAAGTCCCGCCCAAGATGCGAAAAAATTCTGGTAAATCCAATTGTAGGTACTGGGAGCATCTTTACCTGTACCGATAGTAGTTTTCACTAAGATTTTAATCAACAAAACAGATGGAACGAAAAGTGCGATCGCATTTAAGCCCATAATTTCAAAAGGTTTACTCCAGCGACGATTCAGCCGGACTTCGATGAGTTCATAACAAGCTGCTAGCAAAATTAACGCCCAACCGCTAGTAAAGACTACATAAGAACTTGTCCACAGCTTTTTATTAATGGGAAATGTCCAGCCCCACGTCCAACCGATAATTAAATAACCAACTCCAAATAATCCTAACCCGATGCTTGTGCGTGATTGTACAGGTTGGCTGCGTATCCATTGACCGGTGAAGTAGCCAGCGAGGACGCTTACTATCGCGGGAATAGTACTGAACAGTCCCTCTGGATCTCCCATAAATTTGAAACCATCTCCTTTATATAGATGTGCTTTGGGAATAATCATCCGGTCAATATAAGCGCCCAAATTACCTTCTCGTGTTAGAACTCCCGCGCCATAATCTGGCACTGGTAGATACATCATCGTTAGCCAGTAGCCAATGAGTATCACTGCTGCGAGTATCCATTGACCTTTGCGCGGAAGGTTGAGAACTATCAAGGAAGCCAGGAGATAGGTAATGCTGATGCGCTGCAATACTCCCATGATGCGGATGCTACTCAAATCAAAAGTCCAAACACCTTGATTCCAAAAGCCATTTAGTAGCAATCCCAAGGCAAACAGAATAGCGGCGCGGCGGAAGATGCGCCAGTAAATAGCTGAGGTTGGTTTGTTATCTTCGGTGTACTTTGACAGCGAGAAAGTCATCGCTACACCAACAATAAAGAGAAAGAAAGGGAATACCAAATCAGTTGGCGTGCAACCGTGCCAATCGGCGTGTGCTAAGGGAGGATATACATCATCTGCGACTCCCGCCATATTGACGAGAATCATAGCAGCGATCGTAATGCCGCGAAAAACATCCAGTGAAGTCAGGCGCATAAAGGGAATTTTTTCTTTGATGAGTATCTAAGCTACCCTGCCTGATGCAGCTAATCAAGCAAAATTTATATACTCGGATACAAGGTAAAATTTTGTTAAGTAATTACTACCACTTGTTATGCCAGTCAAAGTTGGAGATACTGCTCCTAATTTCACTCTACCTGCTCAAAACGGTTCAACAGTGAGCCTCCAAGATTTTCGTGGCACAAAAGCTGTTGTCCTATATTTTTATCCCAAGGATGACACACCCGGATGTACGGCTGAATCGTGCGCTTTCCGCGATCAATATGAAGTGTTTAAAAGTGTTGGTGCTGAAGTTGTCGGTGTGAGTGCTGACTCTAGCGAATCTCACCAAAAATTTGCTGCAAAATATAATCTACCTTTTACCCTCTTAACTGACAAAGGCGACCAAGTACGGAAGCTATATGGCGCAACAGCAGCCTTTGGCTTATTCCCTGGTCGCGTTACTTACGTCATTGACCAACAAGGAGTTGTGCAATACGTGTTTGATTCAATGTTGAACTTTAAAGGTCATGTTGAGGAAGCATTGAAAACTTTGCAACAGATTGCGAAATAGGGAAATGGTAAATGGGAATTGGGAAAAGGACTTGGGGACAAGGAGAATTGGGGACAAGGGGAAAGATTTGTTTCAAGTTCTCACCTCTTGTCCTCTTGTCCCCTTGTCCCCTTGTCCCCCTGCTCCATTCCCCATTCCCAATTCCCTATTTAGAATGCAACTTTTCCGGCATGACAATATTATTGTGGCTCGACTTGCCATTCTTGCCGTTAGTATGACCGTTACCATTGCGGGGATGAATCACACCATAACCGCCGTGGTTGCGTTCGTAAATTACATTAATCTCTCCAGTTTCAGAATTGCGGAACATATAAAAGTCGTGTCCCACTAGTTGCAGTTGTTCCAGGGCTTCTGCAAGGGTCATCGGTGGCATGGAAAAGTATTTGGTGCGGACGACTTCGTTAGGCAATTCGGGAGTGCGATCGCCAATTAAATCTGGGACTACCGACTCTGCAACAACTACTTCTGTTGGTTGGGGCTGAGTTTTCTGATCTTGACGGCGTTCTTTATATTTCCGCAATTGACGGGCAATTTTATCTGCAACTAAGTCAATGCTGGCATATAGATTTTCACTACTTTCCTCGGCACGGATAACGCTACCATTAGCGTAAATAGTTACTTCAGCTGCTTGTCTAGTATTAATTCGAGGATTACGGGCTACGCTAAGATGCACATCCACTTCATTTGTGATGCTCTGAAAGTGACTAGCTGCTTTTTCAATCTTTTGATGTACATATTCCCGAATCGCATCGGTGATTTCAATATTTTTGCTGTGGATGACAAGCTTCATGTAAACTCTCCCACTGAATATTTGATGTGTGAATTTGCTTTGTATGAAAAGAAATTGCGGTAAGGTCTATTACTCCCGCCAAAACAAATTGTGAACTGTTTCTATCTACTGCTAGTAAGCTATTTTTAAGCTTACTGCATCTAAGTTTTTGCTCATTATACCCTTAATTTTCCTCCTCATCTCTGCGCTGATATCCAATTGGATTTCTACATAGAACTATTTGGTGAGGAAATTTGAGCGATCGCTCTCGTAACTGTCTTCTCTATTAAAACAACGCTTACAGAACTGTTGATAGTTGCTCCTTCTGTGTCCGGTTGAGGTTTACTCTCTGTTGATCGACAACACGAGTATTTATAGAAGTTGATCTTGCTTTAATATGCAAACAAGATTATTAGAGTCATCAGCCAGTGCATCGTTCTTAATTGTCTTGGCATGATGCTTATTGCAGAGAATTCCTCCTAAAACCTATTGAGGTTGTATATTCAAACTAGCACTTTGTATTTTCTAATGCATGTTCCCTTGACTTTCCTTTAAGATCCTTTGCAAATCTTGACACTTTTGGACTGCAATCCTGTAAATCGCAATATATTTTATTCCTAATACCAGTTGATTTTTGGCATGATCCGTAGTAAAGAACCACACAACAATCATTGTTTGCTGTATAACCAAGGATTAATGCCTTACTTAGATGCTCATAGATGGCAGCGATCGCTCCTCAATCAACGCATCCATGACCCTAGTCTAGATGACGTGTTAATTTTGCTAGAACATCCACCTGTCTACACCTTGGGGCAAGGAAGCAACTCAGACTTTATCAAATTTGATATTGATCAAGGTGAATATGATGTGCATCGAGTTGAACGAGGCGGCGAAGTTACTTACCATTGTCCTGGTCAACTAGTGGGGTATCCAATTTTAAATCTGCAACGTTATCGTAAAGACCTGCATTGGTACTTACGCCAACTCGAAGAAGTCATAATTCGCGTATTGAGAGTTTATGGGTTGCAGGGAGAAAGAATTCCGGCTTTTACTGGTGTTTGGTTACAAGGGCGAAAAGTTGCGGCTATTGGGATTAAAGTCAGCCGTTGGATTACGATGCACGGCTTTGCATTAAATGTTTGTCCAGAGATGAAAGGCTTTGAGCGCATTGTACCCTGCGGTATTTCTGATAAACCTGTAGGCAGTTTAGCGGAGTGGATTCCAGGTATTACTTGCCAAGAAGTCCGTTTTTATGTATCACAGTGCTTTGCTGAAGTATTTGGAGTGGAATTAGTCGAATCACAGCCTCAAGACTTTTTCCGGTCTGAGTAAATTCAGTCTGTATTTATGTAATAAATACTATAGCAGCCCTATGGAAATTATGAGACACTAATGAGAGTAGCCTATCTCTAATAATATCAAAATAACTATTTAACTACGGTTGTCAAACCTAAAATCTGATTATTTACAAATTTCTATACTAAATTTTTACAGCTGTCAAGCACAACTTTGCGCGTGAATTACTCAAATAATTTCCAGGTATATACCCCATCGTTAACGTCTCTGAGAGAACGTGATTTGACAGCTTTGATAGAACTATTTGATAGAGACGATGGTGATGAAATTGAAGCCGACATCAGTGCTAGTTTGTTTTGGCTGATACCTGAGCCTTGTTGGGAAGACGATCCCTTTGATTTCTTGCGCGAGTATCTTTAATTAGTGCTGAGTTGGAAGTAATGAGTGGGAAGTAATGAGTGAGGAGTTTAAAGGAAGCCTTTAATTACGAATTACGAATTACTTGAAGGCGACTGAGGAAAATACGCAGGCGATCGCTTTGAGGATTGGTCAGTACTTCATAAGCTGAACCTTTTTCTGTCACAATGCCTTTGTCTAAAAATATCACTTGATGGGCTACTTCTTTTGCAAATTGCATTTCATGGGTGACAACCACCATTGTCATTCCCTCTGCTGCCAATTGTTGCATCACTTGCAAAACTTCGCCGACGAGTTCGGGATCTAGGGCGCTGGTGGGTTCGTCAAATAGCATGATTTGGGGATTCATACATAAGCTACGAGCGATCGCTACTCGTTGCTTTTGTCCGCCAGAAAGTTGTTCGGGATAAGCAGATGCTTTGTCGTGTAAGCCAACTTTCTCTAAATACAATCTCGCTAGTTGGGCGCTTTCCTTGGGTGTTTTACCCAGAACTTTACGCGGTGCAAGTGTCATATTTTCCAGGACGCTGAGATGAGGAAACAGGTTGAACTGTTGAAAAACCATACCTACCTGTGTCCGTAGTTGGCGCAGTTGATTATAGTTGACAGTGGGCCGAGATAAGTTGATCCCGTTGATTATTAAACGCCCGTTGTCAATGGTTTCTAAGCGATTAAAGCAGCGTAATAAGGTACTTTTACCACAGCCAGAGGAACCGATAACTGCAACAACTTCTCCCCGGTTGATTTCGCCTGTGATTCCTTTGAGGACTTTTAGGGAACCAAAGTTTTTTTCGATATTGTCAAAAATAATTGCGGGGATGGTATTGTTCATTACTTGTGTCAAGCTGCTCTAAAGTTGATTGTAAGGTTTTAAGGAACCGCAGAGGCACAGAGGGCGCAGAGGTAAGAGAAAATAATATGGCTAAGTTTGGTTTTGGGCATTGGCTGCGCTGGTGTGTGGTTGTTAGTTTTGGTTGTTTGTTATTAGCTAGCTGTGCTGTGAACTCTAGTGCGGGAAAAACTTTGCGGGTTGCTACAGAACCAGCATTCCCACCTTTTGAGTTTAAAAAACAAGGTGGTGAGTTACAGGGTTTTTCGATTGATTTGATGAATGCGATCGCAGTTGCAGCTAAATTTAAAGTCGATTTTCAAAGTATGCCTTTTGATGGTATGATACCGGCTTTGGCAGCCAAAACGGTAGATGCGGCGATTAGTTCGATCACGATTACAGAGGAGAGGGCGAAGACAATTTCTTTTTCCCGTCCTTATTTTAAAGCTGGGTTAGCGATCGCAATCCGTGCAGACGATCAAAATATTACTGGCTTTGACAGTCTCAAAAATAAAAAAATTGCAGTTCAAATTGGGACAACTGGAGCTGCAAAAGCTAAGAGTATTCCTGGAGTGCAACTTCGTAGTTTTGATTCAGCACCTGTAGCCCTACAAGAATTGGCCAATGGTAATGTGGATGCGGTAATCAATGATGCGCCAGTGACTTTATATGCTATTAATACGGGCAATCTTCAGGGAATAAAAATAGTACAGCAATTGCTGACGGAGGAGTTCTATGGCATTGCTACAGCTAAAAATTCGCCAAATTTGGCATTAATAAATGATGGTTTGGAGAGAGTGTTAAAAAATGGCACTTATTCTCAAATTTACCAAAAATGGTTTAAAATCAAACCGCCATTACTACCAGCTAAATCACCATTTGAAAACCAGAATAGTACTAGCTCACCTAAAATATTTACTTCAATTGCTGTAATTTTGCAGGCTTTTCCGACTTTATTGCAGGGAGCATTAGTAACGTTACAATTAACAATAATTTCTGTAGTTTTTGGTTTAATTGGAGGTTCCCTAATTGGTATTGTCCGACTTTCTCGGATTGCACCTGTGCGTTGGCTAGCGAGAGCCTATGTAGATTTTTTTCGGGGAACACCTTTATTGGTGCAAATTTTTATGATTTACTTTGGTTTACCAGCAATTTCGCAAGAACTTGGTTTTACATTTACTTTTGATCGCCTAACTGCTGGAATAATTGCCTTAAGTTTGAATAACGCCGCCTACACTGCCGAAGTTGTGCGTGCAGGGATTCAATCGATTGAAGTAGGACAAGCAGAAGCAGCACAATCATTAGGTTTGAGTTCTATACAAACGATGAGTTATGTCATTTTTCCCCAAGCTTTTCGCCGAATGATTCCACCTTTGGGTAATGACTTTATCAGTTTATTGAAGGATACTAGTTTAGTTTCTGTAATTGGGTTGGAAGAATTACTACGTAAAGGACAGTTAATTGTTGCTGACAACTATCGCGCCTTTGAGATTTATGCAGGTGTAGCGGTGGTTTATTTATGTTTAACGTTACTTTTTTCACAGGCATTTAGTCACTTAGAACTGTGGATGAATCCAGTTAAACGGCACAGGTGACTTTTTTATTCATTCGCTCGCCAGTCGTACAGAATCCTTCTAAATTCTGACTCCTGAATTCTATTTTGATAAAGTCTAGTTTAAACAATGTTTTAAAGGGATCTTTTGCTGTCATTCTGTTCTCGTAGCGTTACCGCTTAAAAACTAGAGCTTTTTCAACAGCCATCTGAAATATGTAGCTTTTGCCATATAAAGTTTGCAGCCAATACTGTAAAAGCTAATGGTTTCAACCTGGATAAAATTTATTTATACAATTTAATCTATAAGTATGTATCTATACAAATAATAAATATTGCATTGTTTGTAATTATTGTCTGGTTATTATAAAATTGTAAGAAATATCGTACTAACAATAAAAATACTCAAATACAGTCATTTAGTGAGTAACAATGATATCTACTGAGTATCAACACAGCAAGGACTAATAGAGATAAACTAGATAAAAGAGAAATTAAAAGTTGCTTACAATAACATAATAAGTATTGAAAAAATAAAATTTTGATGAATATCATAACAATTTAAACACTTTTTTAGAGCCAACTTAAAGCAGAATACATAGATGCGGATAATTGGACATATCAACTACAAAAGGTACTACCCATGAGTTCCCGCGCCCTGCTGTTAATAAATCGTCATGCCCGCCAAGGGCAAAAGAGTCTGTCGGAAGCGATTGAATATCTGAAAACACTCGGCTTTGATTTAATTGAGGAGTCTACAGAAGATCCAAAACATCTTGCTGAAGTTATATTTCGCTATCAGCATCAAGTTGATCTAGTAATCATTGGTGGAGGAGATGGCACTCTCAATGCAGCAGTAGATGCTTTAGTTGAGACTCAGTTGCCCTTGGGAATTTTACCTTTAGGAACTGCCAACGACCTAGCGAGGACTTTGGAAATACCGAATTCACTCAGCGAAGCTTGCCAAATTATTGCAAATGGAAATTTACGCCATATCGACTTGGGTTGGGTAAATGGCAAGCACTTTTTTAATGTTGCCAGTCTGGGATTGAGTGTAAAAATTACCCAGCGACTTACCAAAGAAGTCAAACGCCGTTGGGGAATATTTGCTTATGCCGCCACTGCATTGCAAGTCATTTTGGAAGCTAGACCTTTTACGGCGGAGATTGTAATCAATGGTGAATCAGTTCGCGTAAAAACAGTACAAATTGCTGTAGGTAACGGCCGTTATTACGGCGGTGGTATGGCAGTGGCTGACGATGCCACAATAGACGATCAAAGGCTAGACCTCTATAGCTTGGAAATTAAACACTGGTGGCAGATTATACTATTACTCCCTGATATGCGAGAAGGGCGACATATACATTGGCAGAGTGTACGTTCTCTTCAAGGTCAAGACATAAAAGTATATACTCGCAAACCGCGTCCTATCAATACAGATGGTGAAATTACTACTTACACACCGGCTCATTTTAGGGTTATACCTAAAGCTATAGCTGTTTTAGCACCCCCAGAAATTAGGAGTTAGGAGTTATTCTCCCTCATCTCCTCCACTTACTCTATTTCCCTCTGCTAAAAATGTGGGAAGTTGCATCAACTCACACCAAATGCATCTGAGATTTTCTCAAGATATAAAGTCCCTGTTACAACGCCTAGCGGAACAACCGCTTACTCTAGGTGATGTTCTGGCAGAAACCTCAGAACGAGGATTCAGCCTGGTAATTACATTATTAGTTTTGCCTTTTTTATTTCCTATGCCACCGGGATTAACTGGCCCTTTTGGTGGTGCTTGTTTACTATTGTCAGCGCAAATGGTTTTAGGGAGGCGATCGCCTTGGCTGCCGAAAAGAATCGCTAACTACAAGTTTCCTCGTCCCTTTGCTGAGTTACTTTTACAAAATTTGGGACATCTTACCAAAGTTTTACAGAAAATAGCCCGTCCCCGATTGGCAAAAATAGCCCATAATCATTTGATTTGGCGAATTAATGGGTTTTGTATCTCTTTATTAACAATATTTTTAATATTACCAATTCCGTTTACAAATCCTATCCCCACTATAGGTATTTTACTTTTGACTGTTGCCACCATCGAATCTGACGGTTTATTAATTTGCATCAGCTACGGCGTTACTGTCTTAATTACCTTGCTATTTGGATTTATTGGTTATGCAGTATGGTTAGCTCCCAGTTTACTGCCATCTATATTTAAATAATAAAAGCCCATAGCGTTAAGCTAAGGGCTGTAATTTATTAGGGTGCATCTACCACTTATTAATCCGCTTTATTGGTTTTCATATCCGGGTAAATTAGGTTTTTTAACAGATTTATTTTATCGACACATTAAAAACTATAAGTAACAAAAAAGCCCATAGCGTTAAGCTAAGGGCTGTAATTTATTAGGGTGCATCTACCATTTATTAATCCGCTTTATTAATTGCTATATCCGGGTAAATTAGGTTTTTTGACAGATTTATTTTATCGACACATTAAAAACTATAAGTAATAAAAAAGCCCATAGCGTTAAGCTAAGGGCTGTAATTTATTAAGGTGCATCTACCATTTATTAATCCGCTTTATTAATTGCTATATCCGGGTAAATTAGTTTTTTGAACAGATTTATTTTATTTTAAAATTCTAAATTTAATTAAAAAAAGCCCTCAACTAAAAGCGGAGGGCTATGATTTAATTAAGGTGCATCTACTATTTATATATCCGCCTTATTTCTTGCTGCATCAGGAAGAATTGAAAAAAAATGGATAACTGTGGAATTGATTTCGTTAGCTATAAAACTAGTACTAGTCTGAACGAGACTAACCTGCGGTTTTTGACTAGATAATCATTGACTAACTTCACATTAATTTTACAATTAGCCCCAATTTTACCTAAATACACAAAGTTTTTGTTAATATCTCTGATGCTATATCCGCAATAGTACGAATATAGTTTATTAGTTGGGTATATGACTATGAAAGTTAGACGCACCCAACTTCATGAAGCGATCGCCATTTCTATTAGCCCTTGCTAGCCTTTGTATTGTCGGGGGAAGCTTTTTTATGAGAACAGCTTTTAGCAGTACTAGCGAGCCTAAAATAATAACTGATACATCACGCTACAAAGAAATTCGTAATCAGCTATGGTCTGATAATGATCGAGTAAAACATTTTCCTAATCAGATTCCTACTGATGCTAAAGATGTTCGTATTGCTTACTCTCCAGAATTTTTGCAAGGAAATACTTTTTTTCAAATTAGGCTGAAACAGCCACCAAATAAGATAGAAAAATTACTGTCACAATACAGAAATAGTGCAAAGTACAAATATAGAGGTGGTAACACAAACGACCACATAAATCAACTTAACGGTGTACCAACAACTTTTTTCTATACGAGCGACTCTCCTATGGAATCTTTTCCACCTACTTATGAAATACTAGTATTGAATGCAGACGACAAAGGCAGACCTGGCTTCAAATGGAATCATGGAGATAGCTATGGTGTCGCTATTAATAGTTCCGCATCAGAAATAATCTATTGGTCTGAAAAATGGTAGCTAGCAATTCAAAATAAATTTGAATCGCTATGAGAAAAATCATTATTTGGGACATGACCCTTATTCATTACTAAGTGATGATTTTACCCTTTTGGGTATATCACTTTAGGTAGTTAAAACTTATAGCCAGCATAGGTAAGATTTATAAGCTGCTTAAAAACTATCTAAATATCTAGAATGCCAACTGCTTTAATTACTGGTGCATCTAGTGGGATTGGTAAAGCTTTTGCCCAGGAACTAGCTGCACGCAAGACAAATCTTGTACTCGTAGCTCGTTCCAAAGAGAAACTAAGTCAATTAGCTAAACAACTAGAAGAACAACACAAAATTCAAGTAGACGTTATAATCCAAGACCTCACGGAACCTAATGCAGCTGCTACTGTATTTGATGCCACTAAAGTAAAGGGATTAACTATTGACTTATTAATCAACAATGCTGGTTTTGGTTACTATGGCGACTTTGCCGAAGGGGATGGAGAAAGACAAATTAAAATTGTACAATTAAACGTTTTAGCATTGGTAGATTTAACCCATAAATTTTTACCCTTGATGCGGCAACGACGGTCTGGAAGTATTATTAACGTATCCTCTATTACGGCATTTCAACCGATACCATACCTTTCTGTTTATGCTGCCAGTAAAGCTTTTATTCTCAGTTTTAGTGAAGCACTATGGGCAGAAAATCGTCAATATGGTGTCCGTATTTTGGTTACTTGTCCAGGGCCAATAGAAACAAATTTTTTTGCGGAAGCTAATTTTCCTCCAGCGCTGGCAAGTACTACGGATAAAGTGTATTCTTCCGAAAAAGTTGTTTGGGAATGTTTAGATGCTTTGGAAAAAGGCTATCCAACTGTTATTAGTTCTGATACTAGCACTCAAATTAGAAGCAAATTATCTCGCCTCATACCGCGCAAACTTCTGCTGAATATATTAGCAAAACACTTTAAAGCTTAAGAGGTTGTTTTAAAAGTGGTTACTGAGGTATCCAAAACTTAAGATCCTCCTAAATCCTCCTTAAAAAGGAGGACTTTGAGAAGGTTATTGCACCCTTATTAAGGAGGGATAGGGAGGATCTGAATATAAGGGTAGACTTTTCAAAAATCCTCTTAGGAGTTAAGAATTGGGGGATAAAGAAACTGGTGAATTTAAAACTCTTAACTCCTCACTGATTACATATACCTTGTTAATTGAACTCGGTAACGGTCTTTTTTTGTAACTGCGATTTCCCCAACTTCTAAACGCCCTTTAGAGCGAATGGCAATTAAGTCACCTGATTTGACTTGAGAACTAGCTTGTGTAACTTCCTTCCAATTAACGCGGACATCACCAGCATCAATGAAGTCAACCATTTTGCTGCGGGACATACCAAAACCAGCAGATGCGATCGCATCTAACCGCAAAGAAGCCTCCACAGTAGTTAGTTCTTTTTTCTTTGGTTCCCGAACCCTTAATTCAGTTATCTCAATTCGCTGAGTCTTCACAGGAACCGATCGCACTTGCTTAAGACTCATTTCCAAAAATTCTACTAACTCTGGGGCGACAATAGCCTGGGCCCCTCGTTCTCCCAAGACAATAACGTCTCCTGTCTTTTCACGAACAATTCCTGTTCCCAACATTGCGCCTAAAAAGTCGCGGTGAGAGGCGGTATCAAACAAGAAGTTACCAGCAATTTCCACGGCGACAAGGCTGACTTGAGATTGATCTAGGGGAAGTTCTGAACGAGCGATCGCTATTCTTTGGCGTTCAGCTTGGGGATATCCGCCCCACGCAACTAATTCCACTTCTGTTAATCGGTTAAACACCCGTTGGATTTCCGCTAATTCTGGGGGAGATAGAAAATCTGTCAAAACCACTTCCCAAGTTTTGATAGCTTGTTCCGCTTGATCAATTACACGAGCTACACTATCTCGATTTTCAACACCCTTTAAAAGTTCTTCTCGTGGCAACATTCTTAAAATTTATGAGTTAGGAATTGAGAATTAAACTGCTATAACTGTCTTGATTCTAACTTTAATTCCCATTTCAGCAGGTTCCCATTTCTAGGAATTTGTTGCATTCCTAGTTTTTTCAAAATTCAAATCGAGGCAACACGATCGTCTAGAGAATGAGCGATAATTCTTTTAAGTTCTCGCCCAGTAAAGGCAAAATTGACCAGTACTTTTACCGCTTCAAAAGTAAATCCTGTGTGTTGTAATGCGTAAACCAGGATTTTTTGTCACACGCTACTTGTGTCAGCATAACCTTGGATATTTTCTGGATCAAACTGACGTAATATTCGGGTCGCTTGCCGAGTCAGAGTTTCAGAGCCTTGAACGGCAACCAAGTATTTACCCGCGTCTAAGCGGTTTCGATAAGGCAAGGCATCACCACCACCGATGAGTAAACCGACTCCGCCACCCACAACTACACCACCCATAGCACCACTAGCAGCACCCAGCAGTCCGCCAACGATGTGATTGCCAACTTCACCCGCCCAGGCAAAAGTATCTAAACCAGTGATGAGGCTGAATGTAAAACCTGCAAAAAAGCCAAATGGTATCAGCCAGGTTGCCATCAGTTGTGCTTGCTTTTTGGCTTGGTCTTTGGGGTCAATTAAGCCAAACTCGTCAGCCGTTTTATAGCCCTTCCCAAGGATAGTACTGTTTATGCCTTGTTCTTCTAAAGCTAAGTAAGCAGCTTCGGCTTGAATGCGGTCTGGTAATACGGCAACAAGGTAATTCATTGATTTTACAATTTGTCTAATATAAGTTTTGCCTTAATTAACAGCGTATCAGTCTTGGTCGAATCGATCTTACATTGGGTAAGAGTTTGGAGTTGGGAAAGGCTTTGATTCTTACTCCAATACTTTTCGGATAAACCCAATAGACCTATCTTTTGGTCTGAGGAAAGGTAAATTCAAACCCTTTGCCTTTCCCCTTTCCCCCAAAACCCAAAAAGTATTGATGCTTACTCCCCATCCATTGTAGAGAAGCGATTGGGGGTTAGGTCTGTATTAAACTCAACTGCAAATCGCGTAGGCGTAGCCCGCACTTCGACTGCGCTCAGTGACCACCGCAGGCATCGCGCAAGTTAAGCATTAGTTAAATATATGTGGGCTGCTCACTTGAGTGAATCTAGTGGCTCACAAAAATTGTTTACGCCTTGTTTGAGGACATATATCAAAACTGGCGTTGCCAAAATCTTGGGAAATGTCGGCATTGCTTTTAGATGTTCCATCATCTTTTGAGGTGAAGTATTAAGCAAATCTTCCCGGTATTCTTGTTCGCAAATAACCACACGCCATTTTCTAGCCAAGGCATCTAACCACTCAGAATTTGCTCTTTCTGGTTGTTGTCCTGCTCTAATAGCTAGCGTCATCGCCGCATCTTCTAAATCTCCATCACAGTCTTCAATCAAATCCAGCGCTTCCATATCGCTAGGATCGTCAGCCAATTGAGAGCGAAACTGTGCAATTTCTTGAGATGTTACTTTAGTCATGAGTCTTTGACAAGGCTAGCGAGCGAACATTCAGTTATGCTACATCATTTCACAAAATTGCTGTTATGCGTTTTCGCGGCACTTTCAAAATTCAAAATCCTTGTGAGAAAGTTCAGTCAAGAATTAGACTGTGCCATATTTAATTTTCATCTAGAGAGCGCTCATATTGCCCACCCCACAAAGACTAATATTTAATTAAGTTATGCAATTTAACGTGAGTTCGACAAGTCTATTTGACCTCTCCCCCAGCCCCTCTCCGACACGGAGAGGGGAGTAAAAAGCTGAATTTTTCGTTGCTCCTCTCTTTCCGTTTCGGAGAGGGAGAGGTTCGTCGAACTCACGCCAATTTAAATCACTTTCAGATGATCGGTGGGAATTTTAGGCGTGTAGAGAGTTAAAATTCCGGTCTTTTTGACTAAAAAGCCTCATCTTTCAATGAGGCTTTCAGAATTTTTAATTGAGAGGTTAAGTCAGCAGTATTAGCGTAGCGCTCTGAGGGTAACAGACCGTTGTAACTGAGCTAAAGCACGGTTGTAATCCAAAATTGCTGTGACTCGATTACCTTCAGCCCTTGTGAGGTCGTTTTCAGAGTTAATGACATCAGTTTGAGTCCCTACACCAGCTTGGAATCGCAAACGCGCTAAACGTAGAGCTTCTCTAGCTTGTTCTAAAGCGGTGTTAGAGGTTTGAACATTCTCCAAACTAGATTGCTGGGTAGAGTAGGCTTGTTCTACCTGAAAGCGAATTTGGTTGCGCTGTTCAGCAAATTGAGTTTCTGCGATCGCAATATTAACGCTAGACTGAGCTGCTCTTGCTCTTGCCGCTCCCCCATCATACAAATTGATGGTTGCTCTAACTCCCAATGAATAACCATCAGTAATGCTGACACTATCATCGAACTGATCTAGTAGGTTGTAACTGCCTACCAAACTAACTTGAGGCCCCAGTTCTGCAAGAGCCTGTCTACGCTGTTGTTCGTTGATATTGCGTTGTGCCAACTGCTGTTGCAATTCTGGACGATTTTGATAAGCCAGCACAATACTTTGTTCTAGCGTTGGGTTCCAAAGACCAGCTAATTGTACAGGGTCGGCGGCACTGATATTTATTCCCTGCGGCAAACTTATCCGAGTTGCTAATTGACGACGGGAAATTGCCTGCTGGGATCTAGCATTAGTCAAATCTTGTTGGGCATTTGCTAAATTCACCTGCGATCGCAACACATCGAACCGCGTACCAACCCCAGCTCGCTCTAAAGCTTCCGCATCACGCAAACTAGCCTCGGAGTTTTGCACAGCCGACTGAGCAATACGTACTTGTTCATCCGCCTGTTGCAGATTGTAGTAGTCAGTGGCAACATTCAAACGGATTGTCTCAGACTGAGTTTCTACAGCCAATTCATTGAAACGTACCTGTTCTTCAGCCGCTCTGATGCTAGCTTGCACTCTCCCAGAAGTGTAGATGTTATATGACAGCTGTGCTTGACCAGAAAAAGATGTACCAGCTTCATCTGGCGATGAGATACCCGTCTGTTGTTCTTGGAGTTTCGACGAGAGCTGACTACTGGCAGACTGACTACGAGTAATATCAGCGCTAATTCCTAGAGTTGGCAATAAAGCAGCTTGTGCCTCACGTAGAACCGCTCGATTCCGTTCTAGCTCCAAAATAGACACCTGTAAATCCCGATTGTTACGCCGTGCTAGCTCCAGAGCTTGTGCCAAAGTAATCGGCTGATTTCCCTGAAGTCTCACTTCCTCCGGTTTTGTAGGAAACTGCAAGGGATTTGAGCTAGGAATCAAGTTATCGGGAACTTGCACCGGCCCTGATGGCACAGGAGTTGTGGTTCTCGGCACAGTGGAAGGTTGTACTGAATCTCCTGGTGCAGGAGTTACGGTTCCTGGTACAGTGGGAACTTGTGTCGAATTTGCCGGAATTGAGGTATTATTCTGAGCAATGCGGCCAATAGCATTTTGTTGTAAACAGGTGTTTGAAGCCAGTAGCAAAGCTGCTGAGGAATTAGTCTTGCTTTTCCCTGATTCCTGTGGGCATCTTGTTGCTGACAACAGTTTTGCTGATTCTCCACCTGTAGCTGAAGTTTGTAAAAATGTTTGCAACTCAGTAACAGCATTTTTCTTTTTAACCACTGGCTGCTGTGCAGCAGACAGGGGTAAAATTTTTCTTTGGACAGAAGAAGGTTTTGAAGTGTAGTTGGGAACTACTATGCTCTCTGATTTCTGCCCAGAAATGCTTGAGTTACTCTGTTTTTGGTTATTTTGAGCAGAACGGCTAACATCTAGCTGTTGGGAAGAATTAGAGGTAGGTGTCAAACTGACAAATCTACCTTCATCTTTCTTAAGTACTTGTTTTATTGGCACAACAGTATTTCCAGCCGTAAATACTGGAATACTGTTATTACTTAAAGGCTTCATACTAAGTTTAGTAAAACCAAAACCAGGTAGTAGGGTTGGAACACTAACATTTGCACCATGCGGCAATTGCGTATTCATCATATCCACAACCGAGCTTTGACCATAAGTAGAAGTCAAAACACTAGGAGAAGAAGCCAGCTGTACCCCAGTTAGTTTTACAGTACCAGCCCAAGCAGGCTGAGTTGTTAAAACCGCTGCCGTGACACCAGGCAAGAAGCTATAGAATAATTGCTGTCCTTTCACCGCATCCCTCACACGAAAATCAATCTAGCGGCAGAAAACCTTTCTTCACCACAGAATATAGCACGATACTAAATTTAGGAAAGAATATACTACGATACTAAATTTAGGGTTCGGAACTCTGTTTGTCTTCAAAACGTCTAACAATGCGAGAAAGTTCCGCCTTTTCATCGATACTAACGCGAGTAGGAGCACCGCTGATAATCCGTTCGTAGTTTCTGAAAGAATCTTTAATATCGGGCCCGTCAGCAGTGATATTATACTCGCGAATGCCCTTATCATGCCAAGATCCGCGCATTTTAAATACGTTAATTGCCCGCGACATTTCTCCACGAATTTCTACGTACTGTAACATTAGAATTGTATCGGTAATCGTAGATATATGAGAGTCAGTAATCGAATGCGCTCCTAAAAATTGGTCAGTTGTGTTGGTAAAGAAACCAGTAATTTCTTCTTGTTTAGCATAACCCGTTACACCAATTACAAACTGCCTAAATGCATTATTGCTCACTCCTCTAGCTAATGCTGATAATGAATCAATGGCAATCCGAGCTGGTTTAAAGACAGCAATTTCTGATTTAATAATTTGTAAATGGTCTTCTAAACCAGTTGATTCAGGATAGGTACAAATTATTTTTAGTAAACCTTGCTCTTCTAATTCTTCAAAATCAATTCCCCAAGAAGAAGCATTACGAGATAGTTGGGCGCGTGATTCTTCGTAAGCAAATAATATTGCCTGTTCTCCATTCAGGCAGCCATCTTGAATAAACTTACTTACTAACAAGGTTTTACCAGTACCTGTGGCTCCTGTTGCCAAAATAATAGAATCTTTAAAGAAACCACCACCGCACATTTCATCTAAGGTTTTAACACCAGAAGATACCCTGATATTAGATGAACGCTGAGTTAAACGCATTGCTCCTAGTGGGAAAATGTTAACTCCTTCATTAGTAATTGTGAAGGGATACTCACCTTTCATGTGAGTTGTACCGCGCAATTTGAGAATTTCAACTGTGCGACGGCGGCGTTCTCCTTCTAAAACGTTGCGAACAATTACTACATTATCAGAAACAAATTCTTCCACTCCAAAAGAAGCAACGGGGCCATATTCTTCACTGCGTTCAGTGGTAATTACAGTGGTGACACTCAGTATTTTGAGACGTGCTACCAAGCGAAAAATCTCGCGTCGTACTACTCCCATCGCTTCATACTGCTGAAATACTGCTGTCATTGAGTCAATTGAAACTCGTTTAGCTTTGTATTTGCGAATGGCATATTGCAAGCGTTCAATAAGTGCAGAAAGATCAAAATTACCAACGATATCTTGACCTTCTGGATCGGGAGATGCATCAAGAATAAATAACTTGCCTTCTTCGATTAGGCGGGGTAAATTCCAACCAAAAACATGGGCGTTTTTAATAATATCGCTGGGTGATTCTTCAAAAGTAACAAATACACCTGCTTCATCGAAATAGGTAATACCGTTATACAGAAACTGAAGAGATAATAAAGTTTTACCTGTACCTGAAGTACCACTGACCAAGGTAGTTCTACCAATTGGTAAACCACCATGACTAATATCGTCAAACCCTTCAATCATCGTGCGAATTTTTTCTACACCCCCATTTTTTGGTGTCTTCTTGGGTTCTACTTGCTCGTTTTGACTCATTGCTTGATAATAAAAGGGTATTAAAAACTGTTGTTTTATTAGTAAAATTTGTACTCAATTTTTCCAGACTAATTATAAACTAAATGTTAAGCAAGTAGGGTGTGTTAGGTAACAATCTGACAAAAAAATAGCAAAAATAAATATTTTGCTGTAATGCTCTAGGATAAAGGGTAGTAAAGCTATCTGAACTAGAGCAATATAATGGCTACCCTACATAGTTAAAATTTACTTTATAAACGCGATCTTGTATCATTAATTATTTTACTCTTCAAAATCTGCTTCACTCAGTTCTTCATAAAGCAAATCTAGTCCAATCAATACTCTTTCTCGATCTGAGAGATCGCCAATAATTTTGCGAACGGGTGGAGGCAAAATTTTGGATAATGTTGGCGTTGCCAATATTTTATCTTCTTCTGCTAGTTGTGGGCTTTTTAATACATCGATCACTTTTAAAGCATAAACACCTTCAAACTCCTGTTCTAAAATATTTTTGAGAGTTTTCAATGCCCGAACTGAATTAGGGGTGTTCCCGGCTACGTAAAGCTTGAGAACGTAGGTTTTTTTGGCTTTAATCATATATTTACAGGCTAGTTACGATAGTAGAAAGACAAGATGTGTTCGCACGTTGGTAATAACTAACAGTGTTAGCTTGTTCTAAGTTAATTATTAATAAATAAACTTATTTTATTTAGGAATCGAACTCCTATAGACTTCACACAAGTGAGCCAATATATCTATCAACGTCAGGCGGTAATCAAGTAAGGTTTCATTACTTCTTCCTTCTAATTTTAGCTGGATAGAAAATTCTTCAATTACCTCCATGTGAATTTCGATGATTTGGGGCACAGGAATATTAGCATAAAATATAGTATTGATAAATTTATCAATTTTTTCTTTGAGTGTTTTGTCTGTGGTAAAATAATTTAAAAGTATTAGACTGTAATCTGATTTAAGCTGTCTTAATAATCTTTGCCTTTCGGCTGGATTCATCTCGTTAAAATGCTGTTGGCTTTTTTGCATCTGGCTGGCAAATACATAGACGTACTTGCTAGTGTATGCCTTACTTAGGTTTTGTTGCGGCCAATTTGGTAAATAGTTGATTGTTGCAGAGGTCGTTGCAGTAACAGGTAAATAGCAAAATTGGGCGATAATCCCATCAATAAATTTCCATACCCAAGCAATCCAATCTTTTTGCTTGACTAAGTAAACTAGATTATTTAAACATTTGTTAACATCAGGTCGCAGAATCAATATTGGTAATAACATTTACTCTTTAATCTATCTCCTTGATCGCCTTGACCAAGAAACGTGAGCTGATAAGTTTGGCTAACGCTTCTAGGGAAATACTTCTTGATGTGCAGTAAACTGGCGACTTTACCCCAAAATAATGCTCTGTGTTCACAAATACTGCAAGAAGGCAATTCTTGCTGGAGGGGGAAAGTAAGAAAGCTTATGCACTAAACTTAAACTTTTTAGTTTTTTCAACTGGATATTTATTTATGCCTGCTTGTGCTAGCAACTCAAAAGCTTAATTCAGCGACTAAGTGTTAAGACTTAGTAAATTTTTGATGATGAGGTATTTGTCGCCATAAACAGACACACTACCTAATTTATTGTTTGCGTATCTGTATTTATGTATATAAATAGATATATTTTTTAATTTTTCTCCTTGATAAGATACTTAAACGAACTTAAAGGATTGTCCGATTCTAAATCATTATAATTCCTCAAGGTTCTAAAGCGAATCTTTGGGGCCATAATTGTTGTAGCCGTCACTATCGATCGGGAGTTTAAATACCAGTAAGACGCTGGGGAGGCTAGTTGCTATAAATCAGAAACGTCGCCTCTTGGAAAAATGCACTCGTCCACAAGCAAGTGTCCGTGAGGGGAAATCCCGTTGTTTTATTTAATGGCGTTGAAATAACCAGAGTTGCTTATATGAGTCTTCTTAGAGGATATGGCTTCAGGCGAAAAGACCATCAACAGTTGGCAGATGGAGATGCCGGAGGTTCCCACAGGAAGAATGACCCCCAAAGCCCTATGTTAATGCTAGATTACCCGCTTTCTGACTTTCAGGCAACCGTAGCTAGCTGCCTCCAAACATCTTCTTTGGCAGTGGTGCTGGAGATTTTTGAGCAAGAGCAGTGCGATCGCTTGGTAGTAGTGAATCAGCAGCAATGCCCCGTTGGATTGCTGTATTCTGCCCGTTTAATCCAAAAATTATTAGCACATAGTGACAATAAAAATCTAAATTTACATCAACCACTCTCTACATGGGGTCAAGGTCTCATTGAGCCAATACAGACAATATCAGCTTCTGAGCGTGTAGAGCAATTAACCTTGCACTTGGGTTATCCACAAGCCGAAAAACACCAGAACTTAGATTGGGCGCTGATTGACTCTGATGGTCGATATTTGGGTCTGCTGGATAGTTCCCGCCTGTTGCGATCGCTGGCTAAGGAACGCATGGTTGGTTTACAAAGCTCAGGCATCCAGAGGTCGCGCCATGAGCATGATGCTGATGTACAGCCGCCAAATAAAGCAAAATCATTGGGGCACCAGCCACTGATACTGTTACTGGAAAGATTGCCTTGGCCTTTAATGTTGCAAACGTCTACTGGCGAAGTGTTAGCCCGAAATCCCGCCTGGTGGCAACAATTAGGAGCCTTAAAAGATCCAGAAGGAGTTAGGCGACAAGTGGAAGCAATACTTGTCCCTAAGCCCTCCGAAAAATCTGAATATGTCACCCAACGAGCAATCAAGGTTCATCCCAATGGCAGGGAGAATGAATATGGTGGTGAAGAGGAACTGACTCAGCAAGAAGCATCACCAGATGCTGTATACAGTCGCTGCTATTTGGATAGTCAAGTGGGTACTTGTACCTGTGTTGTGGAAGTGCAAAATGGTCAGGAGCGAATCTGGCAGTTTGCCAAAATTCCCTTAGATAGTCCTGAGTTTAAAGTCATGAGTGCTGAGTCAGAGGTTTTACTCAGCAATGATTTGTGGTTAGTTTTAGCTACTGATGTAACTGAACAGCAGCAGCTTTGCAAAGAGTTAGCTGCAAAAAATGCCGATTTAATTCAACTAAATCGGTTGAAGGACGAGTTTTTAGCTTGTATTAGTCATGAACTCAAAACTCCCCTAACTGCCGTTTTAGGATTATCGCGTTTGCTGGTGGATCAGCAGTTGGGAGAACTTAACGAGCGTCAAGCCCGTTATGCGGGACTAATCCATCAAAGTGGCCGCCACCTGATGAGTGTGGTTAATGACATTTTAGATTTGACCCGAATGGAAACGGGACAAATGGATTTGACGCTGACACCAGTAAAAATTAGTGCTGTGTGCGATCGCGCCCTATCGGAAGCCAAAGCCATCCACACTCAAACTACTAAAACAACATCCCAACCTCAAGAAAATGCCCGTTCATCTGCTCCCCAATTCTGCCTTTCCATTGAACTAGGCTTAGATGAAATGGTGGCAGATGAGTTGCGCTTGCGCCAGATGCTAGTACACCTACTTTCCAACGCCTTTAAATTCACTGAAATATCCGGCGAAATTGGGCTGCGGGTAAGTCGTTGGGAAGGATGGATTGCCTTTACAATTTGGGATACAGGTATTGGCATTCCAGAACACCAGCAACACCTAATTTTTCAAAAATTCCAACAACTAGAAAATCCCCTCACCCGCCAATTTGAAGGCACTGGTTTGGGGCTAGTATTAACTCGGGCCTTAGCTCGGCTCCACGGAGGAGATGTCAGCTTCTTGTCTCGTGAAGGCAAAGGTAGCCAGTTTACACTACTTCTGCCGCCCAGTCCCCCGAAAACAGGCTTTTCGGAGCCAGATATGGTAATCAGAGCAGACGAGAAGACACGACACCAACAGACACGGGAAAACACCGCAGCCACTCGTCAGCAGATCGTTACGCCTACACAGCATCATCCTGCGAGTTCCCAACGGTTGGTCTTAGTAGTCGAGGCAGTAGCCAGATATATTGAAGACTTGACCGAAAAACTCAAATCTTTAGGATATCGGGTAGTAATTGCGCGATCAGGGACAGAAGCAGTCGAAAAAGCTCGGCGCTTGCAACCAATAGCGATATTTTTGAATCCGTTGCTACCCTTGCTGTCAGGCTGGGATGTGTTGACTTTACTAAAATCTGACACCGCAACCCGTCATATATCTGTAATAGTTACCGCAACGGGGGCCGAAAAGGACAAAGCATTTGCTAACCGAGCCGATGGTTTCTTAAGTTTGCCAGTGGAGCATCAGGTATTGGCACCAGTTCTCGAAAAATTATGTGCTGCCCAAGTAGCTCCGCAGGTAGGGTTGGAAAATAGCGCCATTATCCCACCTAAAACCCCACTACGAATTCTCAGGTTGGTGAATCCCCAGTTGGAATCGGTCAATCCTCACCCTTCACTTCGAGAACATCGGGTGATTGAAGTAGATGATTTAGATCAAGCAGAACTTTTGGCACGGGTATGGCAATTTGATGTTATTTTGCTAGATGTCGAAAGTACCACCGCCCAAATTTATCTGCAACAACTAATCCAGCACCCACGTTTGGCGGCTCTACCATTGGTTACTTGCGATGTTGCAACTACCTTAGTGGCTTCTAAAGTACCAGGGTTATCTGTATATCCTTACTTAACACCATTTAGCAAAGACAACGGTAGTCGCATCGAAAAAACAGATGCCTTACTATCAGTACTACAAATTGCTTCTGGTATTTGCTGCCCTCCTAACATCTTGGTTGTGGATTTGACAATGCTGCGTGATTTTCCACAGGTAAGACGTAAGCCAGCTAAGGGTTATCGGACAGCAAAAAATTGCTCAATTAGTAGTGAAACTGCTGAAAGGGGGTCTGAGTGGTTCCAAGCTTTAATTCAGTATTTACAAACAGCAGGCTTCAAAGCGGCGATGAGTCCTTGTTGGGCAGAAGTATTACAACAAATTCGCCACCAAAGCGTTGATTTACTACTAATTTGTTTAGGAGAATCCGCTATCCACAAAGATGTGCTAAAAGCCCTGAAAACATTGGGAGATTCACCAGATAAATTACCACCAATTTTGGTACTAAATCAGCGATTAAATCGCCCAGACACCAGTTCTTCGGTTGGGGTAGCTTATAAGGAAATTGACAAGCAGAAGAAGAATAGCTTGGAATCGATAGAGACTGTGGTTGGTGCGATCGCTACCCAAATATTACCGCGATCAATATCAATGGAAGACCTATTAGACCAGATCAATCAAGCCTTAGCTGTCAATGGTTACAATGGCAAATGTTAATTGGGTCATTGGTCATTAGTCATTAGTCATTAGTCATTGGTTATTCGCAAAGGACAAAGGACAAATGACTAATGACAATTTAAGATATGTTTATTTTTTCATTTTTCTTTTTCTTAAAAGGAACCCGAACTAGGTTATAAGCACCTTTGGTAGATAAACTTTTGTAATCATCTGGCTGTAATTCCATTTGTAAAAACTTTTTCTGTTCAGCCAACAGCAACAGTGAAGGAGGTTGTAATCCCTTAGCAGCCTGGTTTTTAATATGCTCTATAGCCTCTTGAGGAAGTCCTAAATAATTTACATGAATGTGGCTGTAAAATACCACACTGGGCTTTTTGAAGCCAAGCATGATCAATTCTTCATTTGGTTGTTTTGCTTCTAGAATGACCGCAGATAATTCCCTTAAGGGTAATTGACGTTCTCGATCAATAAAAAACGAAGCAGGCGTTAAGACAAAAATTATAAACGCCACCAGCCCTAGTAAATTAATTCCAATAATGTAGTTCCATCGGCGGCTCAGTAAGAAACCAGCAACTAAAATTGCACAAATCAACCACATTACGCCAGCTATTACTGGTAAACCAGATTTTTGAATTAGTTCGTGAAAGTTACTGATAGCTGGGTCAGTACCTAATATATGGGTTATGTTAAACAGTGCTGTTGCTAGAACTGATAAAAACATTACATTCAACCAACCACTCACTCGGAGAAAAGTAGGGGAAAGGGGAGGAGTGGGGGAGGAAGAAACACGAGATGTTTGTCTGTCTTCTGTATCCTGGAAAAAGTCGCTCCATAAAAGCGTCACTAGGATCCCTGCTGCTGGCATTAAAGGCAAGACATAACTAGGCAGTTTGGTGACAGCAATGCAGAAAAAGCCAAAGATGCTAGCAAACCAAATCCAGGCGAATAAACCAAACTGCTGAAAACGTTCAAGGGATCGCCAGTGCGATCGCTGCCAAAACTTTAGTCTGATTATAGAAACTGGTAAATACACGGAGTATGGCGCAAAACCCAGCAACACTACTATAAAGTAAAAATACCAAGGTGCTGAGTGACCATTAACTACTTCTGTAAAGCGTTCCAGGTTGTGATAACCAAAAAAGGCATTAATATAATTCCAGCCATTGCGCCAAATTACTAAAGCATACCAGGGCACTGACAAACCTAGAATTATCAGTATACCCACGAAGAGGCGCATTTCCCGCAATACCTCTCTAAACCTTCCTACGTAAAGCAAAAATGCACCAACAATTAGCCCTGGTAAAACAATTCCCACTGGCCCTTTAGTCAAAATTGCGCCAGCAATTAGCACATAACAAGCCAAGTACCACTTATTAGGGAATAGGGCATGGGGCATTGGGGATTGTGCATTGGTTATTAATTCTGCTCCCCCTGCTTCCCCTGCTCCCCTGCTCCCCTGCTCCCTGCTCCCTGCTCCCTGCTCCCTACTCCCTCCCTTCGTTGCGTAACCTAGAAAGAAACATAACAAAGCTGATGCTATACATCCGGTGAGCAACATATCTGAGACACCCGTTCTTGCCCAAATAATAGTTTCGGGATTGAGTGCCATGAGCGCTGCTGCGATAAAAGATGTTAAGTAGCGGCGAGTAGGACGTGAAACTTGCTCTAATTCGTCTTGTTTAGCGAAATACCACTGTACGGTGTAAAAAGCTAAACAAATTAAGCCAAATGCTGCGATCGCAGAAGGAAGACGTACTGCCCACTCATTTACCCCAAGAATGTAATATGCGATCGCCTGACACCAGTAAATTAAAGCAGGTTTATCGAAACGAGTTTCACCATTGAAAAATGGGGTTATCCAATCACCTGTGACAAACATCTGGCGGGAAGCTTCGGCAAATAGTGGCTCTGTCTCATCAATCAAGCCAATATTGCCCAAATTCCACCCAAAAGCTATCCAGCCAACCACCATTAACCACAAAACCGACACCGTGGCACTAAGGGCTGGATTCTTTGCTATTTTGTTGAACCACTGATCAACAGTGTGCTTAACACTCAATTTCATGCTCATTAGTCAATAGTCAACAATCACTACTCAATAGTCGTTGATTATCTATCTTTTGTTCTTCCAAGGCTCAAATTCAAATTTTTTTTATTTAACGCTTAACACTTAACACTCTACACTTCTTCGGCTTGGAACAATACCAGTTGCTCGAAGCTGCTAGAAAAACCTAAGAGGTTAACAAATTATCACCGTGGAGCTTGCTCCTAAGTCCTATTTCAGAATTTTTTAATTGACAAATTACACAATAAATGCACTACTGAAAGCAGGATAAAAATAAGCGTAGCCCAGGTTGAGCTACGCTTACTTTAGTCGGCAGTGACTTGAAAGACGGATAATTTACGTCATTAGGATTACGCATCAAGTACAAAACCCCGCTCTCAAGAGCAGGGGTTATCTTAACTAGTAACTTCTCAAACATCCTCTAAGCGATCGCTCACCTATAACTTGTATATTTGACTTTTTAAATCTGGCAAACTCATAATTTTTACTTTTATATATCAGAGGATTTCAGAAATTGCAAATTCATCATTGATTGCAGCAATTTCTGTTGAAATCTTTGGCTCATCAACCATTAATTCCTGTTTTTCTTCCTGATTTGTGACATCAGCAAATTTATCTTTTGTATATTCACTTTCTCTGATTTGTCTAGCAATGCTTTCTAGTAGCCAAAGTTGTTCTTCTACAGACAAGGCACGGATTGAGCGCTCTATTTCTAGTAAATTCAGTGAGATCATTTTGCTTCTGATTCCAAGCGGGGCGTATTTTTCAAAGATATTCTTATATGTCAGTCTATCTGGTTAACCTATAGCATCGCAAATTCTCCATCATTTTTCCCAAGCTTATCTTTTCATAAATCAAATGAGATTGCTATAAATAACTAGAAGCCAATTTTATGACTTTTTAATTAGGTATTACTGCTGAAGCAAAATGTACGCTAAACTTACTACATGAATTACGAAACAGCTCGGAAACTCCTCATAGATCAGACAATCACAACCGAGGAAAACCCAGATGCGCTGTTAATGCGTATGAAACAGGGGAAACCGCCGGTACCCGGTCAGATCACTTCAATTTTGTTGGCATTGAAAGTGGTGTTTGAAGCCCTTAAAGATGCAAAGACCCTAGACCGAGAACTGGCTTTAGCCCTTTATCAGTTAAGCATTAAGGCACAACAGCTATTTGCCGCAGGGCGTAAAGCTGGTATAGATTGGCCACCACTACTAAAGGAAGATTTACTACGAATTTCCTTAGCATCTGAAAGTATCTTTTCAGGTATATGGCAAACCCTAGCTCCCATCAGCCTAGGGAAACTATAGAACACCATTTCAGTAACTTGTATGTGGAAAATCAGGGGCAGAGGAAGATGAGGGAGTGAGGAAGAATAATTAATGCCCCATACCCAATGCCCAATGCCCATTACCGAATTTGCAGTTCACCTTCTAACTTGTCTAAGTCAGTTTTGAGCAAAACCGTCATTTGCCCGGTAAAAGCTTTGCCACTCTTGGGTTGAGCAATTTCCACCCAATATACATAGCGATCGCCTACTCGTAATTCTCCTTTTAAAGCTTCCCGAATGGGAGTTTTAGCCAGACGCGCCGAGTTAACTACCTTCTGGTTGGGATACTGGTAAACTACCTGGGCGCGATCATAGTCTTGATAAATCTCCAAGCCATAAATCACCCGCAAGGATTCCTGGAGACGCGCAAATGTCATGCCGTTAATGGCATCATACATGGAAATGCGCTCACTACGGATTGTGCCACGGTCTTTAGAAAATTGCACCCTACCAGGGGGCAATACAGACGCTTGAAAAGTGAATCGTTGAGCAGCAGTATCAGTCTTTTGCACAAACAATAACTCCCCACTCCTGGGGCGGAGTGTAGGATGTGCTTTAATCCAAGTGCCTACTTCCTCTGTACTTTGCCCTGGTAAAGCATTGACTTGGGAATCAAAAAGCGTTCCCACGCACAGCCAAGGTACTAGAGAAAAAGGCAAAATCAAACATTTAAGCAGGGATTTTTTGAGCATTTTTCTATTCACGACTTTCATGGAAATTTCTCTATTAGGGAGTAACCATAGTCTTCCCGTTTTTCAGCAAGATTATTTCAATGGGTCGCAGCGATCGCCCAGCAAAGCCGAATCTTCTCCCTTGGCGTTAGCAAGTCATAGAGCATCATGAGCATTGAGCGTCGGAATCACTATCATCATCGTGTTATGAAGGTGGTGTGAGGAACACCGCTTACTAAAGAAAGTGTTCTATCCACAAAAAAGATAAAACCTCGAAGGATATGTAGAAAATTTTGCATTTTAATGTTTGATGTATTGATCTTTTGGGAACCATATATAAAGCAATTTAGGATGTTGGTGATAGTAAATTTATCGGATTATCTACCAGCAAGCGGCATTTAAATACCCAAATATATCCAGACATGAAAACAAAAATAATTACATATATCTATGCTTTTAGCTTCTTGTTTATTTGGAATGCTTTTGCCGCTAAGATAATACTCCATTTCTTGCTGAGTATAAAATTTATTCCGGCAGACATCTCTTATATGTTTATTAACACAATTCCCTTTATTATCTTATTTGAGGTGGTTGCTAAAATAGCATTTCTTTCAACTATTACTAGTAAATTAAACTTTGCAAACACACAGTTAGAAGCTCTATCTCAAATAGATACTAAGACTTTCAACTACTACACAAATGCTTTAGAGTCCCTCGGTTTTACTAGAATTAGCGATTTAGAACTCTCAGAATCTACCCTTACTGTCGCTAGAGTTTTTTGCCATCCAAAACATCTTTGTTTTGCAGAAGTTGTGCAAACACCTGGGCGTTCATCAGTATTTTGTGATATTAGCAGTGGTTTAGAGCAAGAATGGTCAGTTAGTTTTAGGGATAATTGTCCTAATCTAGCTATTGTCTATGCCTTTTTACGCAACCAAAAGGGGATAATTGTTGTTCAACCAGGAGTAACCCTTGAAGAACTATTGCGATCGCATCTAAAATTCCGGCAGAAAATGATTAGTGACTTGAATTTACAGTTATTGTCGGATATTTCTATAGAAGCTTATTTTAATCAAGCGCAAAGATCGAGGACACGTGTTAGAAAATCACTATCGCGCAAAAGTGTCATCATTGGAATGGTAGAAATGGGGCTTTTTAGCTTAAAATCTGAGGCTCAAAAGTCTCAATGGCTGGGGAATTATGCCCGTTTAGCAGCTAGGTAGAACCCTAAAGTAGTACAATTAAACTATAAGAAGGAGTGAAATTATTCATAGCTCTTGCTGTGATAACTCTGTAAACTGATGTATGAAAGCGAACAAAGGCTAGCTAATTATCTAGCAGATTGAAGGGGGTGGTTGTAGTGTTGTCATGTTTTAACGTAGCAGATTACTTTATCTGGTTGGCAAATGAAACAGGCTCTTTTATCAGTAATTTAAAACTGCAAAAGCTTGTGTACTATGCTCAGGCTTGGCATCTTGCACTCAATGACACTCCTCTTTTCCCAGAGGATTTTCAAGCCTGGATACATGGGCCTGTAATACCTGTGTTGTACCAGAAGTATAAGCTTTTTGGATGGCAACCAATTTTAGAGGATGCTAACCCGGAATTACCCCAAGAAATTCAAGAGTTTCTAGATGAGGTTGCACAAGAGTACTTTGCCTGCGATGCTTATGAACTAGAGCAGATGACT
Organism: Nostoc sp. ATCC 53789; assembly: GCF_009873495.1. GTDB lineage: Bacteria > Cyanobacteriota > Cyanobacteriia > Cyanobacteriales > Nostocaceae > Nostoc > Nostoc muscorum_A. Next base: position 6,012,224 of record NZ_CP046703.1, read on the forward strand.
CATGCCGAGACACCCTGGAATTTGGCTAGAGTAAATTTACCACCTGACGAACCTTCCAACGAAGTTATTCAGAAACAGTGGATGAAGGAGTATTACGGATCTCGTGCCGAAGAAAAGGATTAAGAAGACTGAGGTTGCCAAAGACGGCACATCAGGTATTAAACTAACAAAGCTGAAGCCACCTCAAGGCATCAGCTTTTCGTTTAAATATTATCAGGACAGTAACAGCAAGTTTTCTTGTAGCGAAAAAGAAGTAATTTACTGGCTGACATTGCTTGATCGATTAAAAGCTCTATCTAGCCTAACGGCTCAAGAGTTATTAGTGAATCGTAGCAGTACACTCAGATGTCATCCCATCAAATGGGAAGATACCAGCGAGAAAGCATTTGGTTTGCCAAATGAAGAACAATTAGTTGACATACCCTATCAGTTTTCCATCACCTCAAATGAACATGGTAGGGTTCATGGATTTTTTATTGACGAGATTTTCTACATTGTTTGGTTAGATCCAGATCATCTGCTGTACCTCGCAAAAAATTAAGGAATCCGATCTCATTGTTTCACCAGGGTGGATCTTGAAGCGGACATGATGTAAAACCGCGTCCTATTTGGGGCAATAAGACACGGTTTCATAAAAGTATTTAGTTATAATATTACAAAAATCAAAGTAAGATTTGATTTATACCAAAGTAATCCATTTACTGAGATTTATTTCCTGGTTGATTAACTTTCTCTGTTGTAGGAGAGATTTGACGCTCGTAACTTGTCTTTTCTTGAGTTAGGGCGATCGCACTAAAGAAAATGGCACTTCCTACAGCCAAGGCTACCATCGGACGCTTGAGCAAGACAAAATCTCTGATAATCCTAGCTAAAGGTCGGCTTTGACGACGTAGCGACGAAGCAATCATCAGTTGTCTCCAAGTAAATGGATCGCGTACATAATGACCGCTTTGGCAAACTACTAGCCTTTCCTGGCAATAGGGACAGCAAAACAAGCCCATGCGCGTTTTAACTGGTTTGGGAGTGGCATTTCTTTGGCAAATTGGGCAAGTAACATAATGATTATCAAAGGTGTGTATATTCATTTACCTCGTCCGCCTAGTCCATTTACTCGCTCTATAAGAATAGCTATATTGAATCGATCAATACTTAGCAGACTTCCAAGTATGGTCTGACAACAGCCATAAATCATACATACATTGTATTACTACCAAGGATGGCTCAATGGTCGCAACACGAGTATAGCTAGATTTAGGCAAGGATGACTCCTAGTTAATGTTTGCAGGTGTACCCACCCAGACCACAAAAACTTTGTTGTCTCTAGAAAAAATAGTGTTGGCGCTCACTCGCACCCCACCAGGGATCTTTGCCCCTCAAATAATAATTGTCTCCCATTTAACCATTCTCCCCACAAAAATTTTGCACAATGACATTTTTTGCTAAAGCTTTGTAAATTAAGCAAATAAAGTCTACTTGTCTGGTTGCTAAATAATGGCTCACAATGAGAAGTAACAGATAAAAATTTAAATTTTTTCTTACATTTACCCCGCCTCTCAATGACTCTCCTGCCTCCCACTCAACTGAGGAAGGTAACGGAACAACCTGCATTTCCTACACCTTCTGCTCATTTAGCTCACCTAATTAATCGTTTTCAACCATCCCCAGAAACAGTTGTCCTGTTTTTAGCCATGCTCATTGGCGGTGGTACGGGTATGGGTGTAGTCACCTTTCACTATTTAATCCAGTTGATTCACCAGTTGATGCTGGAAAATTTAATGGGTCAAATCGGTGTCTGGGGTGCTTGGACTTTAGCCTGCGTTCCCACCCTTGGCGGGTTAATCGTTGGCTTGATGCGCTGGCGCACTCAAGACTTTGGCCCTGGACTTTCATCTCTCATCGCCGCTTCTCAGGGAAAAGATATTAAGCGACCACTACGACCAGTTACGAAAATGCTGGCCGCATCTGTTTCTTTGGGGAGCGGTGCTTCTTTGGGGCCAGAGGGGCCGAGTGTAGAAATTGGCGCAAATTTTGGGATGTTGTTCTCTGTAATCCTCAATGTATCTCAAGAGCGACAACGTTTGCTGTTGGGTGCTGGCGCGGCGGCTGGACTGGCGGCGGGATTTAACGCTCCCATTGCTGGAGTATTTTTTGCCTTAGAAGTGGTGATGGGAGCGACATCTTTCGCTACTTCTGCGGTAAGTGTGGTACTGCTAGCGGCGGTGGTAGCAGCATTAATTGCCCAAATTGGTTTGGGGGCACAACCTGCTTTTGATTTACCTGCTTACCAAGTCCGTAGTCCTTTGGAATTACCCCTTTATCTTGGTTTGGGTTTAGGGGCCAGCCTTGTTTCTCTGGCTTATACTCAATTAATTCGTTTAGCAAAAGCCTGCTTTGCTGGAAAGGTTCGAGGTTTTGCCTTTTTGGGACGAATTCCTGAGCCAATTCATCCAATTATTGGCGGTGTGATAATTGGTGCAGTTGCTTTGCATTTTCCACAAATTTTGGGTGTGGGTTATGAAACTGTAGAAGCAATGCTTCAGGATGTGGAGTTTCCACTCTCCTTGTTGGTGGTGCTGTTGGTGGTAAAGCTACTGATGACTGCAATTAGTGCGGGTAGTGGTTTCATTGGCGGTTTGTTTGCACCAGCCATGTTTTTAGGTGCTTCTTTTGGTTCAGCGTATGCCAAACTTTTAGCCGTGGCATTCCCGACTATTTGCGATCAAATGGCGGCTCCCCCTGCTTACGCAATGGTAGGAATGGCAGCAGTACTAGCTGCTAGTGTCAGAGCGCCGTTAACGGCTATTTTAATGCTGTTTGAATTAACCCGTGACTATCGCATTGTTTTACCGTTGATGGCAGCTGTGGGTTTGAGTGTTTGGCTAGTAGAAAGGATTAAACCAACTTTTAACTCTAACTCTAATCTACAACAAATTGGTCTTTCGGAATTGAAAGATGAACAAGCGGAAATTGTGCAGCAAATTTTGGTAGAAGATGCTATGCACCCTTATCCAAAAAAATTACCTGCAACCCTTGGAGTTTTAGATGCAGCTGTAGAAATGATTCGCGATCGCACCCGGAGTGCTTTAGTAATTGATGCAGCCGAGCAATTAGTTGGTATACTCTCTCTAGAAGATATTAACCGTGCCCTTGCTCTTTGGCAAAGTTACCCGAATTCACTAACTGAAATTCCAGATAATTTATCCAGTCAAACTCTCATAGATATTTGTACTACTGAAATTCTCTATGCATGGCAAGATGAACTATTATCTGAAGCTTTAGATCGTATGAGTCTTCGAGGTTTACATCAATTACCAGTGGTAGCACGAGACAAACCCGATCGCATTTTGGGTTTACTAGAAAAAGAGCAAATTGCCTTAACCTGCAATTTAGCAGTTACGCGCAAGGCACTTCGCCACTATTTACCAGTCTTACCCACTACAGATATAGTTATTAGTCATTAGTGATTGGTCATTGGTCATTAGTCATTGGTTTTCACAAAGGACAAATGACAATTGACTAATGACCATTTATTAAGCTGTGGCTTCTATGGCTTCATCACCTTCCCGATCTTCTGGATCTACCTGTCTCAGACGAATGTGTTTTTTGCCTAAAGTGATGATAAATTCATCTCCTGGTTTCAGATTCATCTGTTTTGTATAAGCTGAACCTATAAGTAAGTTACCATTCGATTGCACACTAATTCTATAGCTAGCACTACGTCCACCACGCCCATTAGCACTTGGTGTACTGTCCAACTGAATTCCTTCAGCATCAATTAGGGCATTTAAGAACTTCATCATATTGACGCGCTCTATACCATTTTTAGTAACGGTATAGTAGCCGCACTTCTTGGCTTTGTCTTCTTTGCTCTCGCTCTCTAGCTCTTTGACTTTTTTGAGCAGTTCTTCACCGAGTAAGGGTTCAATTTTTTTCTGTTTAGGCATCAACTTAGATCAAAAATGGATGTTTGAAGTGTTGGAATCGATTTTATTTTAGCTGAGGTTGAGCTAATAGGAACATAATCCTTTAGTTTTTATCTCAACCTAGCCAAGTATATTACACTCAGATGCACAATTGTTATGCCATTAACAATATTGTCAAGACAATCTATTTTAGAGAATGCTGGCAATGCTGATCGCTATATATATAGTTTGTAAATCACTGCTAAACTATACTTGTTTAAGTTTTCTAAACTAACGCTCAAAAGGTTGTTTATTTGCTGAGGATGATAATTGAGTTACAGAATGATAAGTAAAACTGATCCTTAGTTATTGGTCGTTGGTTATTGGTTATTTACAAAGGACAAATGACAAAGGATAAATAACAAAGCTTGCCAAAATGAAATTAACTACCAGAGGACACTATAGTGTAAAGGCGTTGCTAGATTTGAGTTTACAGCCAAAATATGGGCCTGTATCTGTAAGAGCGATCGCTAAACGTCAAGATATCCCTGCTCCTTATCTCGAAAAACTACTAATAGAAATGCGTCGTGCATCAATAGTTAAATCAATTCGTGGCAGCATCGGCGGATACCAATTGGCAAGAGAGCCTGCACAAATATCTATAGGACAAATTTTAGAAGCAGTTGGCGAGACTAGCCATTTACCTCATCACACCCCAGCACCTACACAAGCTGAAGATTGGGTAACATTTAGCCTTTGGCAAAGACTCAACCAAAAGCTCAAAGAAGCTTTGTACAGTATTACTCTGGCAGACCTTTATTACGATGCTCGTAGCTGGCAAGCTTCACTTGGGGAAGAAGCTAGTTTTGTGGTTTAGTCAAGAGCGGAGCCAGAGACGCTCCGCCTCCGGTCAATAGTTTAAATATTGAATAGGAATTTTAGATTTTTTGGTTGATACCCCACCCGGTAATTCTTGCCACAACGCTTTCGTGAGGGGAACAAATCGAAAATCCTCAATTTCAAATCCGACGCTTCTATCGATGCTCATTCCTCTCTACAAGATGCTGCGCGTAGCTTCCTTCCCCGCAGGAATACGCTACCGCTAACGCTGCACCATCAGAGCCAAGTACTTGGATTTTGTACGGCTACGTTAACGTGGTCAGGGTCAATCTAAAATACAAGTTGCTCTGGAAGCGCACCAAAGGTGCGACCCAAAATCCAAAATCCAAAATTGATTGACCCTTGACTCATGACTTATGACTGATAGCATCTATATCTTAATAATTGCTGCATTTTTAGATTACTTAATTGGCGATCCTTGGGATTGGCCTCATCCAGTACAAATTATGGGGTGGGTAATTTCTCGCCTAAGCAAATTTTTTCTCCAATTGTGTAAAAATCCTCTTACACAACGCCTAGCTGGAATTGTACTAGGGATTATTTTAATAATTGGTAGCGGTCTTGTTGGTTTTTTGATTATTCAAAGTGCCAGATGGGTTCATCCGTGGTTGGGAATTGCAATTGATTCCATTCTTTTAGCTAGTTGTTTTGCTGGTAGAAGTTTGCGAACCGCAGCAGTGGCTGTTTTACAACCTTTAACAGCAGGAGATTTGGAGAAAGCTCGAAAGATTTTAAGTAATTACGTTGGTCGAGATACCCAAAACCTCTCACAAGCAGAAATTTTGCGAGCCGTTTTAGAAACGGTTGCAGAAAATGCTACAGATGGAGTCATGGCTCCGCTTTTTTATGCAATTGTTGGTGTCTTTGTGCCAATTGTGGGGCCAACTCCCTTAGCTTTAGCATACAAAGCCAGCAGTACCCTTGATTCAATGGTGGGCTACCGAGAAGCACCCTATACTTATTTGGGATGGTTTTGTGCGCGGTTAGAAGATTATTTAACTTGGCTACCTTGTCGGTTAACAGTCGTGACTCTGGCGCTGTTATCGGGTAAACCAATGCAGGTTTGGCGAATTTGTCGTCGGGATGCAATTAACGATCCTAGTCCCAATTCTGGCTGGAGTGAGTGTGTCTATGCTGCTTTTTTGGGTGTGCAGATGGGAGGTACAAATTGGTATCGTGGGGTAGCTAAGTACAAACCACTGCTAGGAGATGCTATTTATCCCATTACTGCAACGTCTATTCAAAATGCTTTGCAGTTAACTCGATATTGTTTTTTGCTATGGTTAGGCATAGCGATCGCAATATTCTTAATACTCCCAAACAAGTAAATTTAGGAGTTAAGAATAAAAACTTCTAACTTTTAACTCATCATTCCTAACTTATTATTCCCTATGTCTGCCAAAGTCGTTGAAATTCTCTCATCCGAAGAAATCCGTCGTACCTTAACTCGCCTCGCCTCTCAAATTGTGGAAAGGACACGTGATTTGTCTCAACTGGTGCTTCTTGGTATTTATACCAGGGGTGCGTTATTAGCCGAATTGTTGGCGCGTCAGATTGAGACCCTGGAAGGTGTAGCTGTGTCAGTTGGCGCTTTGGATATTACATTTTATCGAGATGACCTCGACAAAATTGGATTGCGAACTCCAACGAAAAGTGAAATTCCTTTTGACCTTACGGGGAAAACGGTTGTACTCGTGGATGATGTGATTTTTAAAGGACGGACAATTCGCGCTGCTTTGAATGCAGTCAACGATTATGGTAGACCAGAGGTGATTCGTTTAGCCGTGTTAGTAGACAGGGGCCATCGAGAATTACCAATCCACCCAGATTTTATTGGAAAGAAGTTACCTACTGCTAAAGAGGAAGTTGTTAAAGTTTACTTACAAAATTACGATGGACGAGATGCAGTAGAGTTGATTAGTCATTAGTCATTTGTCATTTGTCATTTGTCATTGAGTCATTGCAAAACTCTTCCCCATTCCCCATTCCTTAACGCAAAACTGGACTGCCATGATGATGAACTAAATACCACTTTCCACTAAGAAAGTGAAATATATTTGTAGCTGTTGATTGTGCTTCAAGTCTTCTGCCAGCTACTACTTGGAATACATTTTCTCTCAGCACAACATAAGCAATATTGTCAACTATTTCTGTAGCAATTATATCTGTGTTTATTTCGATATAAGCGGTGTTTTTAAATATCTGCTCCCAAGAGATGCGAATCTCCTTCCAACCTCGTAGTATATTACTTCCAGGATGAATACAAAAACTACCAGTTCCTTGTGACCATACGGCACTCATTATCTCAATATCTTTTCTTTCAAAAGCTCGATAAAAAGCTGCATTAGCCGCTAAGACTTCATCCTTTGTCATGGGGAATTTAATAGTTAGGAGTTAGGAGTTAGGATTCACTAAATTATAACTCTCAAGTTTGACAAATAAATTAGTAATGCCCAATGCTCCATGCCCAATTTCCAATTCCTAAATCTTTTGAACTGTGCTAATAATTTGCAGTAATTGACTAGCTGTATAAGGCTTAGATAAAAAGGCTTTAATACCCATATCATAGGCTGTATTAACTTTATCAGTCGAAGTTAGTCCGCTGACGGCAATAATTTTGACATCTGGGTTAATTTTTCGCAGGGTGCGGATAGTAGTTATCCCATCCATAGACGGCATTACCATATCAGTCAAGACAAGAGATATTTTATCTCGATGTTCTGCATATAAGGCTATTGCTTCAATGCCATCACTAGCTGTCATTGCTTTATAATTATGGCTTTCTAAGGATGTTTTTGTCACGTCTCGAATGGCAGCCTCATCATCTACAACTAAAATTAATTCTCCTTGTCCTGAAGGTAGTCTTTGGTCTTCTTCTTCTATAGTTTCCGCCGCTTCTTGTGCTGGCAAATATACCTTAAATTGGCTACCTTTTCTCTGTTCGCTACATACGTTGATAAAACCGCCGTGGCTTTTAATAATGCCAAGGACTGTAGAAAGACCAAGACCAGTACCTTTATTGAGTCTTTTGGTAGTAAAAAATGGATCAAATATCCGATCTAATATTTCTGATTTAATGCCAATTCCTGTATCAGTAACAGTAATAACGACATGATGACCAACTTGAGCTTCGATATGCATCTTGGCGTAATTTTCATCAATTAAGAGATTTTCCGCCGAAATTTTCAAAGTTCCACCATTTGGCATAGCGTCACGAGCATTAACACATAAATTCATCAGTACCTGATGCAGTTGGGTGGCATCACCAGATACAGTCCAAAGATGTTGCGAAATTTGAGTGGAAACTTCAATGGATTTGGGAAATGTTTCTCTAATAATTTGCTGAATTTCTATTATTAAATGCTTTAATTGCAATATTGTGCGCTCGCCTTCAAGCCCGCGAGTAAAAGATAATACTTGCTTGACTAAATTTGCCCCGCGTTTAGTGTTTGTAATCAATATTGGCAACAGTCGCCGAGAACGCTCATCATGGACTTGTGCCTCTAACAGTTGGGCTGTCATCAAAATGGGCGCAAGAATATTATTTAAGTCGTGGGCGATACCACTGGCTAAAGTACCAATGCTTTCCAATCGCTGGGCGCGGAGAAATTGCGCTTCAAGTTGTTTTTTTTGTGTGATATCAGTGTTAACAACGAGAAAAGATTGTGCTTTATTGCCGAATTCATGCACTAGTGTCCAACGGCTTTCGACAATAATTTCTTTACCTGATTTTGTTTTTTGCTGTAATTCGCCCTCCCAAGAGCCATTTTTCATCAAAACACTGAGTGCTTCTTGAACTTTAGACGGATATTTTTCATGCCAGAGAGATCGTGTCTTCTTATTAATTACTTCTTCTTTTTTCCAACCGTACAAACTCTCAGCAGCTTTGTTCCAAAATAAAATTTTATCGTCTAAATCACGCACAAAAATTGCATCGGTGGCAACATTTAGTAAAGCGGCTTGTTCGCGGATTTTCTGTTCTGTCTGTTTGCGCTCGATGGCGTAGCGGATAGAACGCTCTAACAAAGGTGCAGTCAACTGGCTTTTTTCAAGATAATCTGCGGCTCCGGCTTTCATCGCTTCGATATCTATTTCCCAGTCGCCCTGACCAGTTAGTAAAATTATGGGAGAAGAACAGCCGTTGGCAATTGCTTCGCGCAAAAGTTCCAGTCCATTGTGTGGCCCCAAACGGTAGTCTACAAGATAAACGTCATGTTGGTGGCGAGCGATCGCATTTCTTGCTGCTTCATAATTATTTACCCACTCCAACTCGCAGTCTGCTACCTGAAATTCACTGAACCAGTAACGAGTCAAAATATAGTCATCTTCGTCATCATCAATGAACAAAACTTTGATAGGGCTGTTGTCCATGTTTTTCTCCCACTGCTTCTAGTGGTAGTTTCACGATTTCAAACCAGTATTTGACTAGAGTGTCCATGACCTCGACTAATGAGGCAAAAGGCGCTGGCTTAATGATGAAGGAGTTCGCACCTAAATGGTAAGTATTATATATATCTTCTTCTCTTCGTGATGTTGTCAGTATTACAACTGGAATTTGCCGCAGTTGGGGGTCAGATTTTATCTGTTTGAGTGCCTCAAGACCGTTAATTCTCGGTATATTCAAATCTAATAAAATCAAACCAGGATGCGGTAAATTGCTCCTGTTTACATATTGACCACGATGGTACAAATAATCCATCAACTCTTCACCATTACTCACGATGTATAGTTCAATTGGCAATTGACTCTCTGCCAATGCCTCACGAACCAAGATGCCATCGTCTTCATCGTCATCAGCCATTAAGATGGTGAGATTTCTTTTTCGACCCTCCACATCGTCTCCTTTGCAGTGATTTATTATGAATCAAGTTATTAAGCTGGCATAGATGGTAACTCTTCCGTTGACAAAAATCATTACTTATGCAATTTATTTGTTTAGGATCTGAAAGTTTTATTTCTTTGCTAATAGAAGGCGATGTCTAACAACAAATAGCTGTGGTGGTAGCCAATAGCCTGAAATAATCGAATCTTATTAATAATTAACATTACGGTTGATTTGTACAATACATCAGTCCTACAAATTACGAGTGGCAATTGTACAATTAAGCTAATTTTGAGATTTATTATTAATCCCTCTCTAGGAATAAAAATCAAGAATGGGAATTAATTGACAATATGATTGTAAATTTTGCTCCTTGCCCAGGTTTGCTTTGGGCTGTGAGATGTCCATGATGACGCTCAATTATTTTCCGGCAGATCGCTAAACCTATACCAGTGCCTTCGTATTCAATGCTGCTATGCAAACGTTGAAAAACATTAAAAATTCGGTCGAGATATTTTTCTTCAAAACCAATCCCATTATCTTCTACGATGATTTGGCAAAATTCAGAATTACTAGATATGTTATCTGCTTGATTGTTTAATATCTTACTATAGATTTTGATAACTGGTGGTATTTGTGGGCGATGGAATTTGAGGGCGTTACCAATTAGATTTTGCAACAATTGACGCATCTGTATAGGATCAGCTTGAATGGTGGGTAACTGTCCTATTTCTACACTTCCTCCAGTTTGCTGCACATAAATTTCTAAATCAGACAATACCTCATGGGCAATCTTTGTCAGATTTACTGATACAAAAGGTTGCGCTCTGGTAGTAACTCGTGAAAGTGTTAACAAGTCTTCAATTAATATCTGCATTCTTGATGCAGCATTCTGCATTCGTTCTAGATAGTCACGTCCTTGTTCACTTAAGGTGTCGCCACAGGTGCTTTTGAGCCGATCGCCAAAAGTTTTAATTTTACGCAGTGGCTCTTGCAAATCGTGGGAGGCGACAAATGCAAATTGTTTTAGTTCTTCATTAGAACGCGTGAGTTCTTCTCTGTGCCGAGTTTCTTGTTCTAGGATGAGGCTCTGAGTTGAGGCAATGCCTATTTGATCTGCTAGCTGTCGTAAAAGTTCAATTTCCCAACTAGTCCACTGGCGGGGATGGGCGCACTGATGGGCAATTAGCAGTCCCCACAGCTGATTTTTGAGGAAAATCGGGACTACAAGGTTGGCTTTAACGGCAAATCGTTCCAGTAATTCGACGTGGCAAGGTTGGATATCAGCTTCTTTGATATCGTTAATGACATTAATTCGTCCTTGGCGGTACTGCTCAATATAATCATCGCGAAAGCAAGGGTCGAGAATTTGCTGCCCCAGTACAACAGGTAAACCAGGAACTATTGCCTCTTGAACCGCTATGAAAGAGCCATTTGGCTGTAGGCGCAAGATTAATACTCGGTCGGCAAGCAGTAGCTTTTGCACTTCTTTGACACTGGTTTGCAGAATTTCATCGATTTGTAAAGACTGACGAATTTTCAGGGTGATATTAGCGAATAGTTGCGATCGCAAATTTTGGAGTTCTAATGCTGCTTGGGCATGATCGCGATCGCGCAGTACGGCTTGCCGTTCGCTTATATCCATCATCGCGCCCATCATCCGCACTGGTTTACCTGTTTGGTCATGAACGACATAACCGCGATCGAACATATAGGCATAAGAACCATCGCTGCGACGAAAACGGTATTCATTTGACCAGAATTTTTCACCGCTATCTATCAGTGTCCGCGCTTGGGAGGCGATTCTCTGCCTGTCGTCTGGATGTATATGTTCATACCACCAATTAGCGGTAAATGTTATTTGTTCTTTCGAGTAACCCAGAAGTTTTTCTAAAGCTTGATTCCACCACACCTCATCAGTCAGCAAATCCCAGTCCCATAAAAGATCGTTGGTAGCACGGGCGACTATTTGGAAACGTTCTTCGCTCTGACGCAGTTGTTCTTCTGCCAGTTTCCGTTCAGTGATATCTGTATGGCAACTTGTCATCCGCACAACATGACCATCTTCATCCCACACTGCCTGACCGCGATCCAAAACCCATTTATAGGTGTCATCTTTGCACCGGACTCGATGTTCGCTGATAAAAAACGGGGTAATCTTAGCAAAGTGATCGGCGATCGCTTGTCTGACAAATCCAATATCATCTGGATGTACTCGTGTTGCCCATTCGTCTAAATGATTGGAAATTTCATGTTCTGCGTAACCCAACATTTCTTTCCAGCGAATTGAGAAATATACTTGATTATTTTTAACGTTCCAGTCCCAAATGCCATCATTATTGCCCTGCACGGCTAACTGGCAACGTTCTTCACTTTCTTTGAGTGCCTCTTCCACCCGTTGGCGCTCAATGGCTGTAGCGAGAACATTGGCAACAGCTTGGAGAAAAGAAATGTCATCTTTGGTAAAAATGTGGTGTCTGGTTGTGTGTGCCCCAAAGACACCAAAAGGTCGCTCTTTGCCATAAATCACTACGCTAATACCGCTCAACACTTGATGCTCATATAGCAGTCGTGACCCATTGAATCGCGTTTCGGTTCGGAGGTCATCAACAATCACTGGTTCATCGCAAAGTAGGGTGTAACCAGCTTGAGAATTTATCTCCCCACTCACGATCGCCTTTCCCACAAGTCCAGGTTGCCAACCGACTCCGGCACGTAGCAGCAATTTCTGATTATCTGGCAGGAGTTCCAAAATTTTGCAAAACTCAACTTTGAGACATTGGGCGACGAGTGTTACAGATGAGTTCATCAGTGTAGTCAAATCTGTACCAGCTAGAGCCATTTGACTTAGTTCTGCCACTATTGCTTGCTGGTTAGCATGAACTTCTAGCGCCTCCTCCGCTTGCTTGCGCTTGGTGATATCCATGTATACCCCAGATATTTGCACAGATGTACCAGACTTATCTACAACGACAACTCCTTGGTTTGCTAAAAAACGAATTTTCCCATTGGGTAAAATAACTCGAAATTCAATTTCATATTTGGCTTTATCCTCAACAGCTTGCTGATGCGATCGCCTGACGAAATCGCGATCGTGGGGATGAATGCAGTTGAGAAAAGCTTGATATGTGTAGTTGAAAGTGCCTTTCTCTAAGCCAAAAATTGCTTCTAGATTATCTGAGCAAGTAATTTTGTTCGTCAACAGATCCCAGTTGCAGATGCCCATACGAGCAGCATCTAATGCTATCCTGAGTTCGACTTCCCGCAATTGTGCCTGTGTAGCTTGCTGTCTTAATTCCTGTATGGCATGATTAGCTTCCAAAAGACGGCGCAATCTTAGATGTAATATTGGCCATTGAATCGGCTTAGTAATAAAGTCAGTTGCACCCAAAGCAAAAGCTTTATCTACGGTTGCCTGATCGGAAAAAGCAGAAATCATTAACACTGGTGTGTTTTTGCCGTTGGAAAGTGCTTGCAGTTGAGCGCAGCAACTAAACCCATCCATCACCGGCATCATAATATCCAACAGTACTATATCTGGTTGGAGGCGAGTATAGATAGCGATCGCCTCTAGCCCGTTACTTGCTTCTTCCACCTGATACCCTGCATCTGTCAATTGCTTACACAGATGCATTCGCATAAAATTGTCGTCGTCTACAACCAGAATCAGTTTAGTCATTGGAGTTTATCCTGGGAGCGATCGCCCTTCGTTTCACTTTTTCGCATTACTGGGAGGATGTCAACTGATTGTAGCGAGGGGACAGGGGGCAGGGGAGCAGGGGAGCAGGGGAGCAGGGGAGCAGGGGGGCAGGGGAGCAGGGGGAAGAGGAAAATGACTCCTGCTATGGAACCGGAAGATGGGTTTGAGTCCGCTACTTCAACAAGCTGGGTTAAATTCCCCCTTGCCCCCTTCCCCACAGGCAAATGTCATGAAAAATTGATATTTATGCCAGGAGCAACACTGTGCTAGCTACTAATGTTATCTTTTCATGACATTCTGTTCCCAGGAAAGCTTATAAATTCGTAATATAGTCAAAAAAGCTATAGAAAACACTTGATCCCTAGATATGCTTAGTGGTTAATATTGACTTAACAAACAGAACTTCTTCGATCCCAAAGAAATGCTAATTTTGGCATAACCAGGAATTGCCTAGAAGTTACCTCAATTTAAAAACAGATTAAAAAACTTAAAACTGGGCAAAACCAGGAGTCAGGAATAAGAAATTCATCTGGATGTGGATGACCTTTTATATAGCATTCTTTAACCAGGGGAAATCATTTACCGCTTACACTACTGGAGGCCAAATTAATGGCAAAAGAACGCCCGCCCCTAGAGGAGATGACCTTACGGCAACTACGAAGAGTTGCCAGCGAATATAGCATCTCTCGCTATAGCCGAATGCGTAAATCACAATTGCTGGCATCAATTTTAGAAGTCCAGCGAAGCAAAACTTTGCTCAGTCCATCTCGTTCATTGGAGGCACAGGAAACCGTGGAAGCTGCTAAGTTTGAATTAGGTCAGGAAGATCGTACAGGTGGATCTCTAGCTGATGTTGATGAAGGACTCGCAGATTTGCCTTCTGGCTATGGTGAAAGCCGGATTGTCCTCTTACCACGCGATCCACAGTGGGCTTACACTTACTGGGATATCCCCAATGAACATAAAGAGGAACTACGCCGCCAAGGTGGACAACAACTCGCACTACGGATTTATGATGTTACCGACATCAATATCGAATACCAAAGCCCTCACAGCATTCAAGAATATCCTGCTGATGAACTAGCTAGAGAATGGTATCTACCAGTTCCAGTTAGCGATCGCGATTATGTGATAGATATCGGCTATCGTGCTGCTGATGGTCGCTGGTTAGTACTAGCTCGTTCTGCTAGAGTACACATTCCCCCCGTCTATCCTTCAGACTGGATTGAAGATGTCTTCATTACTGTCAACTTTGAAGAAGATTTGCGCGGTAAGACTCAGTACGAACTAGTTCCCCCAGCCAAGAAGATTGCAGCTACAGCTACCGCCAATGGTGGTGTAAACACTAACGGCAATCCTATCTACGACCAAATCTTTGGTTTAGCCGAATCTGCCGAAGCGCTACGAGTTGCTGGTTCTATCTTCGGTTCTCAGCATCAAGTACCAGGTTCAGCGCGTCCTGAACAAGCTCTTAGTTCCTACATTTTCCCATCTGGTGTGGGTATGTGGGCAGTTCCCACCGTCTCAGGCTTAACCGCTTCCGGTGCAGGAATGTCAGGTGTTGGCTTCTCCGCTTCCGCCGTCCCAGTGCGTCCGCGCCAGTTCTGGTTAATTGCCGATGCTGAATTGATAGTTTACGGTGCAACCGAACCCGACGCTACCGTAACCATTGGCGGCCGTCCAATTCAGCTAAATCCAGATGGAACATTCCGCTTCCAAATGTCCTTCCAGGATGGTTTAATTGACTATCCAATTCTGGCTGTAGCTGCGGATGGTGAGCAAACTCGGTCAATTCAGATGAAATTTAATCGTGAGACACCATCTCGGAATACTAACACTAAAGAAGAAGCTGTTTTAGAATGGTTCTCTTAAGTTGTAGTTATTCAGATTAATTTCAGACTGAAATTTTAAAGCAAGAATTCAGAATCCAGAATCCAGAAATCATAATTAAGAAGCCATAATCTCCTTGATTTTCTAATCATTCTGGATTCTGACTCCTGACTTCTGAATCCTTACATTTTAAATTATTCCCCGCTATAGTAATTCTGTAGCGGTTTTTTTGCATTATTATGTCAACCAAAAAATTATTTTTGTTATTTATCTCGATAATTGGTGCAAGCTTGTTATCAGGTTGTCAACAGATTGAAGCAAATCCAGTCCCCAAAGCATCTAAAACTTGCCCTGGCAAAGATCCTAAATTCAGTATTGATTTTTTTAAAACCAATAATCAAGGTAAAAAAAATTCCAGAGGTATTAACAATGTGATTATTTTTAATCCCAAATCAGCAGAATTAGATTTCAAAGTTAATCTCGGTCTATCTCATAAACTCTACGCCAAAGATACCAGAGGTAAGCTGCGTAAAGAATACATTCCAAAACAGTTTCATGAACTCATCGGCGATGAGAATGCCAAATTGAACGGACAGCTACCCATTGCCGCAATTAATGCCGACTACATAGATACTGATAATAAGCCACAAGGTTTAAATATCTCTCGTGGTATAGAATATTCAGGAGCGTTTAAAAACAAACGTTCTTCCTTTGGGATATCAGGAGGTACACCCAACCAGAGGCAGGCTACTATCCAAGCTGGTAGAAGAAACAACGATATTCTCAATTACAATTTAGTAGGCGGTAATGGCAGATTCTATCGTCAGGGTAAGTTTAAAAATATTTGTCAAGATTTGGGAGAATTTGCTTGTAAAAATGCAACTAATCGCTCTCTGGCTGCTATCACTAATCAAGGCTATGTAATACTATTAGTTAATGACTTAAAAGCTAATTCAGAGATTGAATTATCTCAACTTAATCAAGAGTTACTGCCAGATATGTTTGATAATGTCCTCCAAGGCATTGCTAGCAATAACTGTTTAGGTAATATTCAAGAAGGAATTTTATTTGATGGAGGTATGTCTCCAGGATTGTATTATAACCAGAAAACTTATGTAGAAAATCTTGGGCCAATTGGTTCGGTTTTTTTGATCTATAAAAAATAAAACATTAGAAAATTATTACACTATGGTATGAGATTGGTAGGGGCAATTCATGAATTGCCCCTACCTCTATTATTAGTTGAGATGATAGATGGATTTACGTCTTGCTGTAGTAGGTTTTCTTCCATATAGCTAAAACATTACTTACAAAAAATCATGAAAAAACGAACCGCAGAGGGCGCAGAGGACACGGAGAAATAAGAGTTTCAGAGAGTTATTGCGTAAGTCCTATAAATTTTAAAATACTGACTCTTTGACTTTTTTCAAATTCTCAAGCTTATTTGGATTTACCCAACGATTGACAAATTCGTGGTTATGTTTGTATACCTTGATTTGTACTTGCTTAGAACTTAACTGAACTACTTCGGCAGGAATTCTTTGAACATCGCTAGAATCTGCACGAGCCTTGTAAAGCCAAATGACTTTTTGCCCTACTTGAAAATAGTCAGGATTGTTATTTGAAGAAGGCGTTTTTTCTGCCCAAGAAGGGAAAGCAATTACTAAGTTGATTAAAAGTACTAAGACTACTAGAGTAATTTGGAAAAGTTTCATGATCATTGCGCTTGTCTTGGGTCTGTTGGAGCAATCAATCTGCTGATCTAGCATTTAGCTATTCTCCTTCTTGGTTTTATCAAAGTTTAAAGATAAGTACACCAAAATTTCTTTGGTAAATTTAGCGTTAGTTTGGTATTTAAATTTTGGCAAGACACCTACTTTTATCTCATACGCAAAACTACACGCTATAGGGATAATACCCTGCGGTTAGCTTATCGCGGATTTCTCACGCATAGTGTAGGCAGAGAGAGGAGTGTGGGAAGTGTGCGGGGTCAGATTTCTTCCCCATCCTCCCACACTCCTGGATTTCTCACTTGTGAGAAATCCAGGTTATCTGCTTCTCTAGGTTCCCTGCGGGAGGCTACGCAAAAGCGCAGCGTGTCGCAGACAGACACTCCGTGTAGCTTGCTTCGACCTAAGAGTATGCGTTTACATAAATTGCCCCTACTGAAAAGAAAGATTTTCAGTATTGTTTGTGTAAGTCTTGTAAAGTTCAAATCTCTACTGATTTCAGGATAAAGCGACTTATAGAATAAAATCAAATAGTCTTATTTCTTAAAACGATAAATTAAAGTTATGATAATGTTGTGATGCTCTGATTTGAGTTCACAATCTCTATCTCAAGAGCAGTAGACGCAAAATAAGATTTTGTCGTAAAAATTGTTAATATATGGTGCTTTATGAAGCTTAATATATATGACTCGTAGTGTAAGCCAACTTGTGGCAAAGCAACCTAATATTGGCAAACTAATTCGTGCCCTGCGGCAAGAGTTAAATATGTCTAAAGAAAAGTTTGCTGCCAAGCTTAGTGTCACTTTCCTAACAATTAACCCTTGGGAAATGGAGATGTAAGACCTTATCCCTTAAGAATACAGCGAATTAATAATCTACTCAAGGAGTTAAGTGAACGAGGTTAAATTCTTAAGAAAATAGACTCCCGAAAAGAAGAGTAGGCATTGTGAGTTCTTATTCAGAACTCACAATGCCTGATAGCTTGGAATATTGGTCATATAAAAAAGTTGACAATAGAAGAGAGGCAAAACAGCAACTTGCCCTAAAAGACGATTTAAATGCTTTGAAAAGTCACGGCAGAGCCTGTATTTAATTGTATATACCTTTGAATATCCTCTAAAATGACTATTTAGGAGCATCAACGTCTAATTTAGAGGGGATTTTGGCAAAAAGACGACCACAGATATAGCCTTTAACCGACGCATGACCAACCGAGAGGAATTAATGAAGAACGAGTCAACGTCAGCAAGCAACGCCGACGTAAATTTCCTTATCGGCGGGGGTGAAATGGGTGCTAGGATGCGAGAATGGGACTGGTCAAAAAGCTCCCTTGGTCCAACACAGCAGTGGCCACAGAGTTTAAAGACTGCCGTGCGAATTATGCTGACTTGCCGCCAACCCATGTTTGTTTGGTGGGGCGAAGAACTCATAAACCTTTATAATGACCCTTATAAGGCTATTATTGGCGGCAAACATCCAGAAGCACTTGGTCAGCCAGCTTCCTGCGTGTGGCGGGAAATATGGGATCAGGTTGGCCCGCGAGCAGAATCAGCGATGTTGAAGAACGAGGGTACTTATGACGAAGCGCTGCTGCTAATTATGGAGCGCAACGGCTATCCAGAAGAAACCTATTATACTTTTTCATACAGCCCAGTTCCTAATGACCAGGGCGACACAGGCGGGATAATCTGTGCCAATACAGACGACACTCAGCGCATTATTGGTGAACGTCAGTTAGCACTTTTGCGCGAACTAGCGGCTAGGACGGCAGACGCGCGGACATTCGATCAAGCCTGTACACTAAGTGCAAATTGTCTGGAAAGCAACCCTTACGATTTGCCTTTCGCAATGATTTATCTGGTTGATCCAGAACAACAACAAGTTTTTCTAGCTGGAACGTGCCGCATTGGGCAGAATCATGTAGCAGCACCTGAAATAGTCGATCTCGATTCTGATTGCGTTTGGCCCTTTGCGGAAGTGATCGAAACGCATCAGGCAAAACTAATTTCTGCTTTGGAAGTGTCTTTTAGTAGCTTACCCTGTGGTGTTTGGGAGCGATCGCCCCATCAAGCGATCGCAGTACCAATTGCAGCATCCGGTAAGACGGGAAAAGCTGGTATATTAATTGCTGGGTTGAATCCCTTCAGGTTATTCGACGATAACTATAGAAGATTCATTGATTTAGTTGCGGCTCAAATTGCAGCCAGTATTGCCAACGCCCAAGCTTACGAGGAAGAACGCAAACGCGCCGAAGCCTTGGCAGAAATTGATCGCGCTAAAACTGTATTTTTCAGCAACGTCAGCCACGAGTTTCGTACCCCTCTAACCCTGATGTTGGGGCCATTAGAGGAAACCTTAGCTAATTGTGCCAGCCTACTGCCAGCCCACGAACGAGAGCAGTTAGAAATGGTGCAACGGAATGGACTCCGCCTGCTAAAACTAGTTAACAGTCTGCTAGATTTCTCGCGCATCGAAGCCGGACGGGTTCAAGCTTCTTATGAACCCACCGAGCTGGCCACTTTCACCGCAGAACTAGCTAGTGTATTTCGTTCAGCAGTAGAACGCGCAGGGATGGAATTATCAGTCAATTGTCCTTCCCTTCCAGCACCAGTGTATGTAGATCGGGAAATGTGGGAAAAGATTGTTCTTAACCTGCTCTCGAATGCCTTCAAGTTCACGATGACTGGAAAAATCGCGGTAAGCTTGCAGTGGGCAAACGACCATATTGAGTTTGCAGTCAAAGACACAGGAATCGGTATCCCAGCAGAAGAAATTCCCCATCTTTTTAAACGATTCCACCGCGTCAAAGGGGCGCAAGGACGAACTTTTGAAGGATCAGGAATTGGATTATCACTGGTGCAAGAATTGGTGCAAATGCATGGTGGAACAGTCAAAGTAACCAGTGTTCTAGGAGCAGGTAGTTGCTTTACTGTATCAATTCCAACGGGATATGCTCATTTACCTCCAGCCCGGATTAGCGCCCCTCGAACCTTAGCTTCAACTGCATTAGGTACAACCCCTTATCTAGAAGAAGCTCTGCGTTGGCTACCCGAAGAAGGGAATAGGGAACAGGGAATAGGGAATAGGGAGGAATCTTACCTGTCACCTGTCACCTATAACCTGTCACCTTCTTCTCCCCGAATTCTGCTGGCTGATGATAACGCAGATATGCGCGATTATGTCAAACGGCTGTTAAGTCAGCAGTATGAGGTGGAATCAGTGGCGGACGGTTTAGCGGCTTTGGATTCTGCCCGTGGGCGTGTCCCAGATTTGGTATTGACGGACGTAATGATGCCTGGATTAGATGGCTTTGGACTGCTGCAAGAATTACGGGCCAATCCGCAAACGAAAAAAGTTCCCATCATTCTGCTGTCAGCGCGGGCGGGGGAAGAGGCACGGGTGGAAGGTTTAGAAGCGGGAGCCGATGATTACTTAATTAAACCGTTCTCGGCTCGGGAATTGTTAGCACGGGTAGAGGCAGCCCTAAAAATGGCTCGTCTCCGTGAGGAGGCAATGCAACGAGAGCAAGGGCTACGCATTGAAGCTGAGGTGGCAAAAGCACACTTAGAAACTGTCCTTGCTGGCATCCAAGACCAATTTTTTGTGTTGGATCGGGAGTGGAATTACACCTTTGTCAACGATCGCGTCGCAGAAGTTATGGGCATCCAAAAGGAAGAGTTGCTAGATCGGATGATTTGGGAAGTGTTTCCAGATATGGCCAAAAGCGAGTTTTATACCCAGGTTCATTGGGCGATGGCAGAACAGACGGTTGTTCAGTTTGAATACTTCTATCCTGCTTGGCAACGCTGGTTTGAGAATCGCGTCTACCCCTTTGGTGACGGAGTAAGCATCTTTGTTACAGATATCAGCGATCGCAAACAGGCAGAGAAAGCACTTCGTGAAAGCGAAGAACAGTTCCGCAACATGGCTGACAATGCCCCCTTCATGGTTTGGGTAACAGATACCAATAACTATTGCACCTATCTGAGCAAAAGCTGGTATGACTTTACCGGTCAAGGGGAAGAAACGAGTCTGGGATTTGGCTGGTTGAACGCCGTACATCCAGAAGATTACAATGAGGCTAGGAATATTTTTCTGGAAGCTAGCAAGAGTTGTGAGGCTTTCCGCATGGAGTACCGCTTGCAGCGCAAGGACGGCGAGTATCGCTGGACAATCGATGCTGCTAATCCTTGGTTTGGTGTGGACGGTCAATTTAAAGGTTACATTGGCTCAGTGATTGACATTACAGAACGCAAGACAGCAGAAGCCGAACGCGATCGCCTCCTGGAACTTGAGCAAGCTGCTAGAACTGAAGCCGAAACAGCCAACCGGATTAAAGATGAGTTTTTGGCGGTGCTTTCCCATGAATTGCGATCGCCTCTCAATCCCATTCTTGGTTGGGCAAGACTCTTACAAACCCGTGAATTTCAGCCAGCAGAGATCAAAAAAGCGATTGCAACCATCGAGCGAAATGCTAAATTACAAGCTCAACTCATTGAAGATTTGCTTGATGTTTCTCGGATCTTACAAGGCAAGCTTAACCTGAAGATGTTTCCCGTCAACCTAGTACTGGTGATTGAGGCGGGATTGGAGACAGTACGTTTGGCAGCAGAGGCTAAAGATATTCAAATTCAGACAATGCTAGATGCTTCTTTGGGGCAAGTTTTGGGTGATTCCGATCGCTTGCAACAAGTAATCTGGAATCTGTTATCGAATGCCGTCAAATTCACTCCTGAAGAAGGAAAAATTAATATTCAACTAGAAGGCATTGATTCTCAAGCTCAGATTACCGTCAGCGATACAGGTAAAGGGATCAGCCCTGAATTTCTCCCTCATGTATTTGAATATTTTCGTCAAGCTGATGGCACAACAACCCGAAGGTTTGGTGGTTTGGGGTTAGGATTAGCAATTGTCCGTCATTTGATAGAACTACATGGTGGCAGGATTTGGGCAGAAAGTTTAGGGGAAGGGCAAGGAGCTATTTTTAGAGTTAGGCTACCCCTGATCAAAAAAGAGTTAACCTCAAAACAACAGATAAACATTGATCCTTTAAATGCTTCTTCTACAACTGAAATTCTTACAGGCATTCAAATATTAGTTGTAGACGATGACGATGATACCCGTGAGTTTCATACATTTGTCCTAGAACAGGCTGGGGCAAATGTAATTGCTGTAGCATCAGCAAAAGAAGCACTGCAAGCATTGGCAGAGTCAGAACCAGATATTTTGCTCAGTGATATTGGAATGCCAGAGACAGATGGCTATATGCTAATGCGCCAAATTAGAGCATTGCAACTAAAGCAAGCTAAACAGATTCCCGCGATCGCTTTAACTGCTTATGCTGGAGAAATCAACCAGCAACAAGCGATCGCATCAGGATTTCAAAGGCATCTGTCTAAACCCGTTGAACCAGATGAGTTAGTCAAGGCAATTGCAACTTTGATTGGTAGGAATGGCTGAGTTCTTAAAAAACAACGGGAAGGAGGCAGGGGGCAGGGGACAAGGGGACAAGGGGACAAGGGGACAAGGGGACAAGGGGAGTGTGGGGAGTGTGGGGAGCCAGATTTCTTTCCCATCCTCCCACACCTCCCACACCTCCCACACCTCCCACACCTCCCACACCTTCCTCAGACAAAGGTTTCACGTTTTCTTAGTGACATTCGGGACAAGGGGAAAGACACTACAGTTCAGATAAGACCAAAAGACTTGTAGAGACGGCGATTTATCGCGTCTCAAAAACCCAAATTTTTGCCTTATGACTAATCCTCTAGGAAATCAGGCAGCGTTGTCACTTCAAACCAATATTCCACTAGCATCTGAATATCTCGTTTCAGTTGAGCAAAATTGATTGGCTTAACAATATAGCTGTTGACACCGTATTGATAACATACTTCAATATCTTTGGGATTGTTAGAGGTAGTAAACACCACCACCGGAATCATTTTTAAGCTGTCATCCTGTTTAATCCGGCGCAACACTTCTCGTCCATCGGTTCCGGGCAGGTTCAAATCAAGGACAATCAAGCCGGGACGGGGCGCACTTTCGCGCTCAATATACCTGCCAGTCCGATAAAGAAATGCTAAGGCTTGTTCCCCATTCACACACCGTTGGATGGCGATCGCAACGGAAGATCGCCCTAGAAATCTTTGCAGTGCCTCAAAGTCTTCGTTGCTATCCTCCACAATTAAAAGTACGGGCGTTTGCTGGATTGGGGAGACTGAAATACGAGTCATCTATTTGCCTCCGCCGACAGGGTAAAGTAAAATGTGCTGCCAAGAGTTGGGATAGATTCCACCCAAATTCTACCACCGTGCCGTTCTACAATTTTGCGGGCAATGGTTAACCCTACGCCAGTCCCACCTCCAAAGTCGTCCCGCCCATGTAAGCGGCGGAAGATTTGAAAGATTTTGTCAAGATGTTCTTCTAAAATGCCAATGCCGTTATCACGAACGTAGAAAGTCAGAGAAGTGGGAGAAATTTTGCTTTCGCCATTTCCTTCAACGCAACCAATTTCAACCCACTTTTGGGGTTTATCATTGTACTTAATGGCGTTGCTGATTAGGTTGCTGAAGAGTTCATTAATCTGAGCGCGATCGCATTGAACGCTTCTTAGAGGTTGAGGAATGCGAAACTCGACTTCGCTTTGGGGTCGGGCCATGGTCAAAGTGCCGATTACCTGTTGCACTACGTCATTCAGATTCACTGGTTGCCGAATCAGTTCGGCGCGTCCCAAGCGGGAGAAATGGAGGAGTGAGTTGATCAAGTCTTCCATTCGCTGCGTCAGACGCACCAGAGTTTGGAGTTTGGCAATTCCATTGTCATCCAATACGTCTGCATAGTCTTCCATTAAAAAGTTGGCATAATTGTGAATGCCCCGCAGAGGTTCTTTCAGGTCATGAGAGGCAACATAGGCAAAGGAATCGAGTTCTTCGTTACTCCGTTGTAATTCAAAATTCATCGATGCTAGTTTGTCTGCTTGGCGCAACACAACACCCACAACCAGGCTTCGCAGTTCAGTAACCGCTTCAACTTCGCAAGGTTTCCAAGGTAGGGCACATCCTTTCACCGTTTCTTGCCACAATGCAAAAGATTTGCGAGGAGACATTCGTAAACTGCCATCTGAGAAAACTTCTACAGGTTTGTTGGGGTTGCCGCCCCAACTCACGCTTTGAATTACTTCTGGACGAAACCAGAGAATGTAATTGTGATGAACTCTAGAAATTTCTAGGGCTAACACTCCACTGGCGATCGCTTGATATGACTCGGCGGCAGGATAATTTTTCGTGAGCGATCGCGTCTCAAACAAGTTATGATAAAGATGCAGTTTAATCCAATCAAGTAAGGCATGAACCTCTTCCTCAGAGGGCGTTTTACCCACTCGAATACACTGGTCGCCACTGCATATCGCTGCTCCCGTGGCAGTAACCAGATTAAGTAATTGAGATTTTAGTTGCACCATACCATCCAGGTAATACTCAGCCTGAGATAACTCTTCAACAAATTGAGTTTGCAATGATTTCAATTGGCTTTTGTAATCAATGTCTTCACTCGCTTCTTTGTTTGCCAGTTCCACAGACATCACCTGTCCAATGAACTCGCACACAGTGCGAATATTGTAAGAAATATATTTGGGCGAAGAATGATGACAGGCAATCAATCCCCAAAGCTTTTTTTCGTGCATCAGAGAAATAGACATAGAGGCAGTAACGCCCATATTTTGCAGATACTCTAGATGAATCGGAGAAACACTCCGCAACACCGATAGACTCAGATCGAGTGGTTGATTTGTCAAAGGATTGTTCGCTGGAATTAAGGCGACAGGCTGGTAACTGGCATCTGGAATCAGCCGCAGCCAGTTAAGAGTGTATAGCTGTCGGGCTTGCTTGGGAATGTCAGAGGGTGGATAGTGCAAGTCCAGATAGGGCGTTTCCTGATTGGTGTCTTCAGCGATGACGCTACCTGCCCCTTCTTGATCAAATTTATAGACCATGACGCGTTCAAAGCCAGTAATTCGCCGGACTTCTGTCACCACAATCTGGCACATTTTCAGTAGTGTGGGTGCTTTTTGAATGCGGGTTATTGTTCCTCTTACCTGTTGATAAAAGTTAAAAAAGCTTATTTGTCCCTTCGCTTGTTTCGGCTCCAATTCCAGAATAATGATATTATCTAAACGATGTACAATACCATCAAAATAGATTGATTTGTTTAGGCGCTTGATAGACAAATTGAGGGGATTGATGCTCTCGAAATCTTCCGCCAGACATTGTTGAATCAGCTTAATCTGCTTGACATTGAATAAGTAGGACAGAGGCTTGCCCAGCAATTCTTCTGGTTGACGGGCAACAACTTCCTGGCTATTGCTACTTACCTGAATGATTTCCAGGGTGGGAGCTTGCAAAACCAGTAAAACTCCGTGAGGCTGGATCAGATTTGGAATGTGGATCGGTTCGCGATCGCAGTTCGTTAAATCAATCGTTTCATCAGTTATTCTCAACTTCTCAAACTCCTGGTTATAACTCTGAATTGGGTATTGGATATTGGGAAGATTTAAATATGAGTGAAAACGGAGATTTACTAAAAAATATTGATAATAAAAATTATTTCTTTTTAACTAGTTTAGCTGTTTAATTATATTTAAATTCCTAAATAACTTACACTAAAAAGTCTGGCTTCTATTCTTCGCTTAATGTTTCAATTAACAAATCCACCTGCTGCTGTCGCTGCTGCAAAAAACTTTCACACTGACGCAAATACTCAACAGCACTGGCAAATTGGTCAAACACCGCTTCCAATTCTAACTCACCCGCCTCAATGCGAGTAATAATTCCCTCTATTTCAGCAACCTTCGCCTCATAATTCCAACCTTCCATCGAATCAGAACTAGAAGCACTTTTACGTTTAACCATTAATTTCTCCGTGTCCTCTGCGCCTCTGCGGTTCGTTTACTTCTACGGTTCGTTTACTTCTACAACCTTCACTCTAACCCCACCCTGCCCCAACTGAATCAACAAATCTTCTCCCACAGCCAACTCCGCCGCCGAACGAGCGATCGCGCCATCTTCCCTTCTCACCACCGCATAACCACGCTGTAACACAGCTTTCGGGTCAAGACTAGCCAACTTTTGCCGCAATAATTCTAAATACTGCGCCGCTTGCTGCGATCGCCCCGTCGTAATTTGCACCAAATGCTGACGCTTCCAAGTTAGCTTTTCCACCTCCTGCTGCACTTGCCGATCTAACCGCAAACGTCGCAAACGATTCCGTAATCCTTGCAGTTTATTCTCAGCATTTTCCCCAGAGTCATGCACCGCCTCATATAAAGCCACAACTCGCTGCCGATGCTCAGTATACAACTCTGAAAGTGCCGGTACAACTCTTTCTGCTGCCGCCGTCGGTGTATGCACACAGACATCTGCAACTAAATCCGCCAAAGATTCATCTCTTTGATGTCCGATACCAGTAATTATCGGAATAGAACAACTAGCAAGCGATCGCACCACTCGTTCGTCATTAAAACAAGCCAACTCTTCCACCGCGCCGCCACCCCGCGATAAAATTAGCACTTCGGCGCGTCCATCTTTTTCCACTCGCTCAATTGCTTTAACGATAGATTCAGGTGCTTGCTCACCTTGTACTGTCGCCGGAGAAAATAAAACGTGTAAACCTGGATACCTTTGCTTGAGGGTTTTTTGAATATCACCCCAAGCAGCAGCCGCTGGGGAAGTGACAACAGCGATCGTTTGAGGGTGGATGGGTAGCGATCGCTTTCTTTGCGCGTCGAACAATCCCTCAGCCAGCAAGCGATTTTTTAGTTGTTGATAGCGCAACGCCTGTAAACCAACACCAGCAGGTAAAGTCTGCCAAACTGATAACTGATACTCTCCCCGTTGTGGATATAGGCGAATACTACCCAAAATAATTATTTGCTCACCAGCAACTGGCATTTGGGCAAGTTTTGTCAATTGGCTATTCCATACCACACATTTAATTCCGGCGGTGCGATCGGGATCTTGCAGTGTAAAAAATAAACCGCTGCGATGGTGGTTAGCACTAGAAACTTCGCCAGTTACCCAAACTTGCCGCAATTGTTCATCTTGCTCTAACAACAAGCGAATATAGTCAGTTAATCCAGAAACTGAAAGCGCTGTATCAAGAATCAGAGAGTCGGGAAGGTCGAAAGTCATCAAAGATGCCTGAAAGCATTTGTGCTGGAGAGATTCTAGCATTTTAATGAAAACCAAAGCTTAACCGAGTAAACGCTTCAATTTTTTGTAGACATCATCATCATTGCGCTTACCGACTAAAATCACTTCTATTAAATCGCGATCAGGAAAATACCTGTAAATAATTCGATATTCACCACTATCAACTCGATGTAAACCCTGATAACCAGATAGCTGCTCACTATCAGCGGGTAAAGGCTCAACATTCAAAGCCAAAACCTTTTTTGCAATCTGTGCTGCTATTTTAGGCTGTAAACCGTTCAGAAAATCAAGAACAGTTGCTAGACCATCAAGCTTCGCCATTAGCTAAATGCTCTAATGCAGATGTAAAAGCCTCTGTACCAATCATTTTAGACTGACTCAGAGCAACTTCAGCAGCTTGACCAAAAACCATATCCTCTAATTCTTCCAGCCGATTCATTAATTTTTGGTAGCTCTCGGCTGAAATAATCACATGGCTAGGCCGTGATTGTTTAGTGAGTAGAACTGGCTCTGTAGCAGCCTTATCAAAAACCTCACCGTGTTTGTTACGAGCATCTGTGAGAGTATAGGTCTGCATAGACATTTTGACTATTTTAGACATTTTGACTATTTTAGCAGATAAATCTTCTCATCTCAATTCTGGCTTCACAGAACTTGCTGCTTATTTATGTAAATAGAGTAGAGAAGAATTCAGCAATCTACTACCCTAAAAGCTTTCTACATAAATCCCGACCCAATGAAGTCGCTGTAGATGATATGCTGATTGGCATGGCGATCGCTCCTAATTGAGCAACCTCCGCAAATGCTCACGAGTCCGGTTCTACTGACAGTGTTGTTTAGCTAATTTATTTTTTCTTTGAAAACCCTTGCTTACCCAGCCAAAAAAAGCTATCTCTGAATGCAAGTTGGTATCATTGTGCAAAACTACCCTAATCTGGTAGCGATCGAGTTACGATCTTGTCACACCCTTTTTTGATTTGAGAAGTCCTATTCCAGAATTTTCTGGTTAAAATAGTATATCTGTTCTACTCAAGCTCCGAAACCAACACTCCTTAAAACCATATATTTAGATTAGAGGCATTAGAGGCAGAAATGGCTATCAACACCGATACTTCCGGCAAGCAAAAAGCACTGACTATGGTGCTAAACCAGATTGAGCGCAGCTTTGGTAAAGGGGCAATCATGCGCCTGGGCGATGCTACCCGGATGCGGGTGGAAACAATTTCTAGTGGGGCGCTTACCCTAGATTTAGCATTGGGTGGTGGTTTACCCAAGGGGCGGGTAATAGAAATTTATGGGCCGGAAAGTTCCGGTAAGACTACAGTAGCGCTACATGCGCTCGCCGAAGTGCAAAGAAATGGCGGTATTGCTGCCTTTGTTGATGCTGAACACGCCCTTGATCCTACTTATGCTGCGGCATTGGGTGTAGATATTGACAATTTGCTGATTTCTCAACCTGACACTGGCGAATCAGCTTTAGAAATTGTCGATCAACTTGTACGCTCTGCTGCGGTTGATATTGTAGTCATAGACTCAGTAGCAGCACTGGTTCCCCGTGCTGAAATTGAAGGCGATATGGGTGATATTCACGTTGGTTTGCAAGCGCGGTTAATGAGCCAAGCCCTACGTAAAATTACGGGCAACATTGGTAAATCTGGTTGTACAGTAATTTTCATTAACCAGTTGCGGCAAAAAATCGGTGTTACCTACGGTAGCCCAGAAACCACGACTGGAGGTAATGCATTGAAATTTTACGCTTCGGTGCGCTTGGATATTCGTCGAATTCAAACCTTGAAGAAAGGTACAGATGAATTTGGTAATCGCGTTAAAGTCAAAGTCGCCAAGAATAAAGTAGCGCCGCCCTTCAGAATAGCGGAATTTGACATTATTTTTGGTAAAGGGATTTCTACCTTGGGTTGTATTGTAGACTTGGCAGAAGAAACTTCCATTATTGTCCGCAAGGGGGCTTGGTATAGTTACAACGGCGATAATATCTCCCAAGGACGAGACAACGCCATTAAGTATCTAGAAGAAAAGCCTGAATTTGCTGAAGAAATTAAGAAACTGGTGCGTGAAAAGTTAGATAAAGGCGCTGTTGTTTCTGCTAACTCTGTAGCTAAAGCCAGTGAAGAAGATGAAGAGGAAGAAGTTGATTTAGAGCCAGAAGAATAAGGAATGTGGATTTATTAATCTGCAATTTTGAATATGTAGTGGGTTACAAAAAGAGCTAACCCACTTTTTGTAAAGGATTGATCAGTTATTCGTTAGGCATTTCTAGTTCTAATCAGGTAAAAGTAGGGGCACAAGAATTAACATTGTTGTGCCCCTACGAATTGTATATATTTTACCCAATTGAAAATTATGGCAATTTTCAATTTTTTAACTGGGATTTTATGGTATTTGTCTGCTAAAAAAGCGGTCTAAAATTTCTGATTTCTGTTCTGAACTGAAGTTGTCATAATAATGTTCAAGGTTCTCAAGTAGTCGTGAATTTCTGAAAATTTCCAAATTATCATCTACTTTCTCAGGTATATATTTTTGTTTATCACGGCGAAAAGAAAGTATTTCTACTTGATTGTCATTTTTACGATGCACAAGCTGCATCAATAACTCCATTGCTACAGTTGGCAAAACACGGCACGTATAATTCACAAAAAAATCAAAAGTCATATTGCCTAGACGTATGCGATCGCCATCTTCGAGCTTGATCGGCTCTAAAGCGCGATCGCCATTCACAAATGAGCCATTGGTACTGTTGAAGTCTATGAAGTAGAAGCCTTGATCGTCAATATATTGAATAGCCGCGTGGCGACGAGACATATAGTTATCAGCAATGCAAATACCACTGTTCTGATTACGACCTATTGTCCATATCTGCTGTGGCTGTCGTAAACTTTGGGTCTGATTGTCACATAAGTTAGTCATCAAATAAACAGTAGACGTATCCACTACACCATGTACGTAACGTACCTTCATCTTTTTCAACGACGGTTGAGATAGGTTTTCTAGCTGAAGAATTTCATCTAAAAGGCTGCTGTGGTGTTCATACAATTTAAGGAATACTTGATATAAAGTTAATCGCCGTTCTATTTCTGTTTGTGCAAAGTCAGCCATGATATATAAACCTTGTATTGCCTGATTTCGGTTGTGACTATTCTGCTTCAGCCTACAATCAGGGATAATTAATTAATTTTTCACTTTCTACTGCCATCTGAAAACTTGAGTGGCTTAAGAGCGTTAGATTTTACAGCTTTTACTTACCAGAACCCCTGTCGTTTATAGCAATAAAGAGCATATAAATACTAAGGAAAAACTATTGTGATGCTTTATTGTTTATTGTAAATAATCATTTGTTATTTGTAACAGATGATTATTATAAAGATTTGATTAAGAATTGCCAATCATCACCGTATTTTTGCTAGATAATGGGATATTTCTTAATATTTGTAAGAGTGATGGCTATCGAGCAAAGCAACTATAAAAATTCTGAGCTGTTCATAATAAGACCAATACGCGCTCTGAATAAATCTAAGTTTTATCAAGAAAAATAAGAGTTAATTTATCATGCCAATAAGAAAATCGAAGCCTTGTGAAACAATATAGTTTCAACTAAGACTTGCTCCTCTTTAAACCTCATTAAAAAGTAGGCAAATAGTCTGGAAGCCAGTGGCTTGCTCTGGCTCCAAAATCTCAACTTTCAACTTACAATAAGCCTCGTTTACCATTGGGGCGGATGGTCATCCAATTTGTTTTTGCTAGTGCTAGCTGCTCATCAGAAATTTTGGCACTAGTGAGATTAGCACCACATAGATTAGCTCCTCGCAGGTTAGCATTGCTGAGATAAGCATTACTGAGGTCTGCACCTCGCAGGTCTGCCCCTTCTAAATCAGCATGGTTAAAGTATGCTTTGGTCAAATTAGCATCCTTGAGATTTGCTTTACTAAGGCTGGCTCTGCCAAAGTCACTATTGTGAAGATTAGCTCCCTGGAGATTAGTTTTTTGGAATTGAGTGGAATGGAAATTTGTTCCTGATAAGTCAGCACCTTGCAGGTTCAACAAACTTAAATTGTGAAGAGCAAAATCTCGTCTTCCCTTTTGATAGGCGGTTAACAAACTTTGGGTATCTAACTTACGCTCAACTTTAGAATTTTGAACTTGCAAACCATTACTGTTGCTGTTAGCTAAAGTGGTTGATTTGCCCATCCCAGAACCCTGGTGTGATCCAGCAGCTTCTGCTGCCTTAGCTCGTCTGGCACGAATTGCTGCCGCTACCTGTGCCACTCCTGCACTGGTGGCAGCAACAGAAGAGTTGTTACATAAAACAGCAGAATTTTCCAGATAGTTGTGTGTTCGCTCTTTAGAACCAGTATCTGATTTAATCAGTAAACCCTTTGCTAAACTTTCTAAGTATGGTTCTATTTCCAATGCTCTAAGAACTTCTGCGGCTGACTGATAGCGATTACGTACAGAAACTTCTAACATCTTTCGTAATACATTGCTCAAGTGATCGCTCACTTGCACAAGTTGCTCCCACATCATCTCGCCAGTGTTGGGATTGTAATCTAAATCTTTAGGAGTTTTGCTAGTCAGTAAATAAATACATGTCACCCCCAGAGCATAAATATCACTGGCATAGACTGGACGCATAGCCATTTGCTCTGGAGGTGCAAAACCAGGAGTACCAATCGCATAAGCAGTTAATGCTGTTTGCCCTGATTGACTGATCGCGCCTTGAGTGACTTGGTTTTTGACGGCACCAAAATCGATAAGTACCATCCTGGCATCTTGAGTGCGACGAATTAAGTTGGCTGGCTTGATATCACGATGGATCACCTTTTGCTCGTGAATGTATTGGAGGAGTGGTAGAATCTCGCTTAAGAATTGCTTGACTCCAGTTTCGGTCAAGATGCCGTTAAGTTTGACCTCCTCCTGCAATGTATCACCACTGATATATTCTTGAACTAAGTAGAATTGTTCATGATCTTCAAAATAGTCTAGCAACCTTGGTACTTGGGGATGATTGCCAATCTTACCTAGAGTTTTGGCTTCTCGTTCAAAGAGTTCTCTGGCCATCTGTAAAACGTGTGGGGCGCTTCCTGATGGGCGTAATTGTTTGATTACGCAACTCGGTTCTCCTGGTAAGCCTTGATCGTTGGCTAAGAAGGTAGCTCCAAAGCCACCTTGACCTAATGGTTTGATCACCTGATAGCGATCGCGCAACAGTAGTTGCGAGCCACAAGACTGACAACTTTGGCTATTTACCAAATTTTCTGGATTGGGACAGATAGGATTTAAGCAGTAGCTCATGCACTGTCAACTCGCTGCACGAATAATCACGGGGAGCGTTACACTCTCTTTTAATTATTTAGACATTAATCAATTCTTGCCAGGTAATTTTTGCTGGAAATCCTTTGAAGAGTTCCTAAAGTTTACCTGGTATTACGTAAATAGTCGCAAAAATAATGCAATTGATTATACTTGTATTAATAAATGTTTGAGTTACTTGTTTACATTGCTAGAACAGAGTAAGGTTTCAGACTTTGAATCCAAAATCCCAGTTGCACTCGAAACACACCAAAGTTGCCATCCAAAATTCAACCAAAATTGGTATTAGAGGGCAGTGCCCATCCTACAAAAATCGCTGTAGGATTTTGGATGCCCGAATTTGGAGGCAATTTAGAATTATCTCCATTAGTTTTTAACAGACTATTTAGCTGGCTTTCATATTCACACTAATTAGCTGTTCGATAAGTGCAAAAACATCACTGCGGCTGAGTTTCTCTTTACCATTAGCAAGAGCATCAAGGGTGCCATTAGCCAAGGTTAAGGGAATTTGGCAAAAATCTAAGGCTGGGCCGGTAGGAAGGTCTTTGGTGTAAGCTTCTGCCAGAGCTAGATTGCGACGCGCATACTCTTGCATATTTTCCGCACTCCAGCCTTCTGGAAAAAAGTCTACCCCACGCCTTAAATCTTCAGTGTGGTTACGCAGGATATTAACTGCTTGCAAACCGCGACCAAACCCAATCGCCTGGGTACGGTTCGTTTGTGTTCCATCGTACCAAGTCCATAAGTCCGAAAGTAACAATCCCACTGCGCCTGCAACCCCAAAGGTATAACGATCCAAATCAGATTCTGTATAAATTTTCC
The DNA here is from genome assembly GCF_009873495.1 of Nostoc sp. ATCC 53789. Classification (GTDB taxonomy): domain Bacteria; phylum Cyanobacteriota; class Cyanobacteriia; order Cyanobacteriales; family Nostocaceae; genus Nostoc; species Nostoc muscorum_A. The sequence goes on from NZ_CP046703.1 coordinate 6,045,460, forward strand.
AGTTTCTTTCTGCCCAGTAAGCCATTCGGTCTGACATTGCAGCAGTGGCATCCCAAATTCGAGGTGCAATAGTCTCAGGTGCTAGCAGCAACCATTCTCTAATTCTCAGAGTGACTTCTTCTAAGGTATTTTCATACCCATTAAATCCTGTAAAGAAAGCCTCTACTGCGAAGCCATCAACCCCTGCCTGTAATGTCAGGCTAATGCTTCTTAACAGCTTTGCTTTAGTCGCATTATCTATTTCGGGATGATCTTCAATTTCATCAATGGCACGCATACACAAATATGCTGATGCTACTGCTTCTTGTAATCCTGGCGGTAAAAGACTAATTGGAATATAAAAAGTTCGGCTAGTTTCCTTGAGGATTTGCAATGCATCTCTACGTAAATTCATGTTTCCACTCCCCGATTGATTTTGCACCACATGAAGTTTGCAGTTTTTTTGATGATACTGGATATAGTTTTAACTAAACCTTAAAAACTATAGACTATAAGATACGCTAGTATTTCATCTAAAAATTAATAGTTTTTGGTGTTGCAATTAACAAAACTCTCAAATTTATCAAAGTCTAGTCTAGTATATAGGCTTTTGGTTGCAAAAATATGTAAGGTGTTGTTTGATATAGCTTTCATAAAGTTTTAGTGTAGATATAAAGAATTATGCTAATATTTGGTTGATTAGCATTAAATTTTCTCCATAAGCAAACATCGCTTTTAGGGATTTATAAAGTGTTTTAAGTCTGCGTTAATCTGACTAACTCAGTGGCTCAAATTGTCCTTGTCTGGGAAAGTGTAGACACACACCTGGATCAAAATCGGTCAACGGTGCTTTCTTCAGGATTTCTACGTTAGTTAGTCTACCCAGGTGTAATACTTCTAACTCCTGCTACATCTTATGTATTGATTTTAGGTCTGGAGGAAAAATATTGCTGTCAAGTAGTTCCAAGTCGCAGTTAATGTTTTCTCGGGTAGCGATCGCCTCTCTTCTGTAGTATCAATTACTGTTGTATAATTTTGGGCAACAAGTTTTACACCCTCTTTGCCTTGCATTTGCTCCAGCTAGTGGTAGCAATAATTCAGTAACCTCGATAAGTGGGCCGTTGCTCTTGCTGTTTGACTGCCATTAATAGGACTATCATCCAGCACGACCATTGATTATTTTACCTGCGTCGGTTAAAGCACTTTGACATCCATGCTATCCCAGCACCGACAACGCACACATCTGCATGAGTATTTTCGGTAAGTACGGGTTGAACTAGGACTGCTGCCGTTGTCATTCCAACATAAATAGTTTTACCAGCGTCGGTTTGCATATTTTTTCTCAGTTTTAAGCCTAACTTATCTGCTGGAAATACAGTTATAAAGGTCAGAGTAATGAAAAGGTAATCTTAAACCAAATAATTCTGCACACTTCATTTTGCTGTACTCTACACCGTATTTTTTTTCGCCTTGTTACTGATGGTATTTAGTATTTAAATCGCAAAATTGTAAGGGCACAAATATATTGCGCCCCTATGTGTGTGATCTATTTAATTGAAAGTCGATTAATGTTTGAATTACACTTCTACTTAGTTTACCCAACCCAACTATGCTTGAATGATGAAGTCGGAGGCAGTAAGAGTGGGCGCACCAGTAAGTTGTGCAAATTGACCACCAGTGCCGAAACCAGCAGCGCTACCATTTTGATTGTATAGTAACTGTCCAGTCATAGAGTCGTAGACAATCACAGCATTACTAACCGCTCCTAAGCTAGTGATTTGAAAATCACTGGCGTTACTAAAACCCTTTCCTACAATAGAAGTAATGGCACTAAAAGTAGTTTTATCCAGAACAATCTTGTCACCATCAGAGTGATTGAAGTCAGCGATGGTATCAATACCCACAGTAGCGCTAGTAAAGGCAGCATTGGTATTGTAGACGAAAGCATCAGCACCACTACCACCGATGAGAATATCATTACCTATTCCACCAATGAGAAGATCATCACCAGCACCACCCCGCAGTAAATCATTACCACTATTGCCATTGATGGTATCATTGCCCCCTTGACCATTAATCACATCGTTGGAGTTGTCAAAACCGACGATGTTATTGTTCAATTCATTGAGAAAGGTGACGGTGTTTCTGTTGAAAATGCTCGTTTGAGTAGAGTTGGCATTGATCACATCAAAACTGTCTGTAATACTGGCTTGTCCGTCAAACAGAATATTACCGATGGCGGGTCTTGTTGCTAATGCGCTTACGTTCTCCAGGTTTTCTAACTTAAAGTTTTGCAGAGTAACTTTGGTATTAGCCACGCCTTCAAAAATAACTTCTAAGTCATTGCTATTTTGAGTTAATTGCAGATTTCTCGCAGTCAAGCCAGTCCCAACAAATTGCAAGGTATCTACTTTGGCAATCACCTCAGATGGAGGGTTTGAGTTAGTACCTATACCGCCAAAGCCTGTGATGATGTCATTGCCATTATTTAGCTGGGTAATAAAGATGTCATTGCCAGCAGTGCCATTGATAACTTGAATTTTGGGTTTAACTATGCCACTAATAGCAAAGTCAAAAGAGCTTTCATCAGTATCGTTGTTGCCTAAAATCAGAGTGCCACCATAGGTTCCAGGTGTAGTGGTGTTGAGTGCCACCGTAATCGCGGTGGAAGCATTTGCAGCCACACTTGTTGGAAGAGTTCCTACCAAACTAAATCCGTCGGGAAGTTTGAGATTACTGAGATTGAGTGCAGCCGTACCTGTGTTCTTGATGGTAAAGGTTTTGCTGAGAGTATTACCAGTAATGACATCGCCAAAGTTAATAGTCGTAGTACTGCCATCTGCAATGTCAACTGTGCCATTGAGGACTTGAATTTCTGGAGCCGGAACAGGTTTAACTATGCCACTAATAGCAAAATCAAAAGAGCTTTCATCAGTATCGTTGTTGCTTAAAATCAGAGTGCCACCATAGGTTCCAGGTTTAGTGGTGTTGAGTGCCACTGTGATGGTGGTGGAAGCATTTGCAGCCACACTTGTTGGCAGAGTTCCCACTAAACTAAATCCGTCGGGAAGTTTGAGATTACTGAGGTTGAGTGCAGCTGTACCTGTGTTCTTGATGGTAAAGGTTTTGCTGAGAGTATTACCAGTAATGACATCGCCAAAGTTAATAGTCGTAGTACTGCCATCTGCAATGTCAACTGTGCCATTGAGGACTTGAATTTCTGGAGCCGGAACAGGTTTAACTATGCCACTAATAGCAAAATCAAAAGAGCTTTCATCAGTATCGTTGTTGCTTAAAATCAGAGTGCCACCATAGGTTCCAGGTTTAGTGGTGTTGAGTGCCACTGTGATGGTGGTGGAAGCATTTGCAGCCACACTTGTTGGCAGAGTTCCCACTAAACTAAATCCGTCGGGAAGTTTGAGATTACTGAGGTTGAGTGCAGCTGTACCTGTGTTCTTGATGGTAAAGGTTTTGCTGAGAGTATTACCAGTAATGACATCGCCAAAGTTAATAGTCGTAGTACTGCCATCTGCAATGTCAACTGTGCCATTGAGGACTTGAATTTCTGGAGCCGGAACAGGTTTAACTATGCCACTAATAGCAAAATCAAAAGAGCTTTCATCAGTATCGTTGTTGCTTAAAATCAGAGTGCCACCATAGGTTCCAGGTTTAGTGGTGTTGAGTGCCACTGTGATGGTGGTGGAAGCATTTGCAGCCACACTTGTTGGCAGAGTTCCCACTAAACTAAATCCGTCGGGAAGTTTGAGATTACTGAGGTTGAGTGCAGCTGTACCTGTGTTCTTGATGGTAAAGGTTTTGCTGAGAGTATTACCAGTAATGACATCGCCAAAGTTAATAGTCGTAGTACTGCCATCTGCAATGTCAACTGTGCCATTGAGGACTTGAATTTCTGGAGCCGGAACAGGTTTAACTATGCCACTAATAGCAAAATCAAAAGAGCTTTCATCAGTATCGTTGTTGCTTAAAATCAGAGTGCCACCATAGGTTCCAGGTTTAGTGGTGTTGAGTGCCACTGTGATGGTGGTGGAAGCATTTGCAGCCACACTTGTTGGCAGAGTTCCCACTAAACTAAATCCGTCGGGAAGTTTGAGATTACTGAGGTTGAGTGCAGCTGTACCTGTGTTCTTGATGGTAAAGGTTTTGCTGAGAGTATTACCAGTAATGACATCGCCAAAGTTAATAGTCGTAGTACTGCCATCTGCAATGTCAACTGTGCCATTGAGGACTTGAATTTCGGGAGCCGGAACAGGTTTAACTATGCCACTAATAGCAAAATCAAAAGAGCTTTCATCAGTATCGTTGTTGCTTAAAATCAGAGTGCCACCATAGGTTCCAGGTTTAGTGGTGTTGAGTGCCACTGTGATGGTGGTGGAAGCATTTGCAGCCACACTTGTTGGCAGAGTTCCCACTAAACTAAATCCGTCGGGAAGTTTGAGATTACTGAGGTTGAGTGCAGCTGTACCTGTGTTCTTGATGGTAAAGGTTTTGCTGAGAGTATTACCAGTAATGACATCGCCAAAGTTAATCGCAGTAGTACTACCATCTGCAATATCAACTGTGCCGTTAAGAACTTGAATTTCAGGGGTGGCAATGGTGTTGTGGGGGGCTTCGTATGCACCAATATCAATCACTGCCGTGCCATTCCCATCGCCATCTTGAGGAGTTTTATTAGTTATACTATTGAAAATATTGGAACCAGCATCAATTGCGGGACTACCAGGTTGGAGACTAAAGTTACCATTGGCTGGATTAACAAACAACGGGTCTTTGTTTAAAATATTCCCTGAACCTGTAACGTTCAAAACTCCGTTGTAAGCAAGGTTATTGTTGAATGTAAGATTAGTAGACTTATTGCTGACAATAAGAGACTCCCCCTTGCTTCCATACAGAATATTGTTATAAACTCGAACATTTTTAGCATAGTTAAGGAAAATTTCTCCGTCTGAAAGTACTTTTGAATTTTGGTAAATTGTATTATTAACAATGTCTACAGGGTTTTCTCCTTTTAAAATCTGAATACCTGCCCCGCCATTGTTGTAAGTTAAGTTGTTACTGATTAAAGCTTTACCAGCGTAAGCAACATCTCCAACATAAGAAGTGTCAAGCATTATTCCATGACCTTCAGTTATTTTTCCTACTACCTTCCAAGGAACTAATGATTGATTATCAAAAACAGTATTGCCTTTTATAATTACTTTGTAATCTGTCGTGTTGTTATCGGAATTCCAAAGGTTAAGCATAGTAATACCTTGTGTACCATAAGGTGAGTACCATGCATTTCCAGTAACGACATTATTTTCTACTGTAATGTAGTCTGCTTGTGTTGTTGCAATTCCTCCTCCTGGAAACTTGGAAATATTATTATTACTAATTGTGATATGACTTGAATGTTGATTTGGATTGTCACTGCTGACGGTAACAAAAATACCATTTCCAGATGTTGCTGGATTATTTAAATTGTCTTTTTGGTTAAGTGCATCTTCTAATTTAAGATTGTCCCGATTTCCTACCAATGTTAAGCCTTCAATTGCTATGTAGGTTGAGCCTGTAATTGATATAGCCTGCCAATTTTTTGCGTTTGCTTCTAAAACAGGTGTGTGCCCAGGTAGTGCCTTAAATGTGATCGGTGCATTAGCCGTACCCTGCTTATTTGCAATACTCAAGATATTGGCGTAAGGCGAGGTGTAAGTACCATTCATCACGTAGACTGTATCACCTGCCTTCACCAAGTCGGCAGCTTTTTGGAGGCTGCGAAATGCATCTCCCTGGCTCAAACCATTAGATTTATCATTGCCTGTTCCAGAAACGTAATATGTAGCCATCTGTTTACTCCGAATGGGTGTAGGGGGGAATTTGTAGTACAATCTCAGCAACTTTATTCAGTTGCTAAGTAGTTATTTAAATGAGTAATCTATCTAGACTTTTCAGGACAGTCACAGTTGTTCGATCGCAACTGGAAATCGCGTCGATTATAGAAACGCTGTTGTAAAACTGAAATTTTTTCTGTTAACCGTTAATGGTTAAATCGGGGATGTAGATACCGTTGATTATTAGTGTTTTATTAAGAGGAATCGGACGATTAGCACATGAATGCGTGGCACAAAGACTGAGATATTTACTATCTTCTTTGAGCTTGTTATTAGACATTCTGTAACTGCTAGAGTTGGATTCGGATTGAATCGTATCTTCATCTATAGCAGCTGCGATCGCTGCTCTTTATGAGCTAGCTTTACTTATCTGCTATATTCAATACAACGATCATAAATTGGCATAATAATTCCTCTAAACTTTATCCGTTGTCTGAGGTCAGGAGGTTGCTAAATGGGTATGGTAAAATGTACCCCTGGCTGATAACTGGGGACTTAAAGTTATAGTGATCAAAGTTGAATTGGTTGAAACTTTAGTGAGTTTAACCCTTAACTTAAGGGGACTAATGTAACAACTGAGCCGAACCTGTTCTAAGCGGTGTAACTCAATCCTTGTGAACTTGTTTAAACTTAACCTTTACAAATAGTACTTGGTATCAGTAAATGTCCTGAACATAGTAAGTTTTTTTACAACAAATTCAAAAAAACTATGGAGATGGAATGGTGAAGTCCTGTTAATTTGCAGTGATATGGGAATGAAAAGTGCTTTGTGCGAGGATATGATGAAGTTTGTCTAAATATTCGGCAGGCTACGCTTACACCAAAGAACGATTATCTAGTAAATAGGGTAAATCTTTGTTGTTGCGATCGCACATGAGGGAAGAGGGTTTTTCTAAATCGCCAAAATATTAACTAAACTTGCTTATTATTTATAGCGATGATGCCTTTTCTACCGCCTTCACTGCCCGAATATAGTCCTGATCGCAGTTTCTACTGTTGATAAGTCAAATTACTTGGGTACGATTGATTCATAGTTCTCGTAACGCTGTCATACTTTAAGTATTTTTTCTTCTGAGAAGATACCGTTAATGTGGACTCGTTTACTTTTCGGATAACCCAAAATTCAACATCTCCAAATCGCCCATGATTGAAATTGACGGTTCCTACGGAGAGGGAGGCGGACAAGTTCTTCGCACTTCCTTAAGTCTAGCCGCCATTACTGGTGAACCCATACGGATTGCAGGCATTCGCGCTGGACGCAAAAAGCCAGGATTAGCAGCACAACACTTAACAGCCGTTCGGGCTGCGGGTAGAATTTGTAATGCCCAACTACGGGGTGATGCTTTGGGTTCAATGTTGCTGGAATTCATTCCAGGTAGTGCTGTGCAAGCTGGAATTTACACCTTTGATGTGAGTAAAGCACAAGAAGGTGGTTCTGCGGGTGCGATCGCTCTTGTTTTACAGACAATTCTCTTACCTTTAGCACTAGCAACGGGTAATTCTCAGGTAACGCTAAAGGGTGGAACTCATGTAAACTTTAGCCCGACTGTAACCTACATTGAGCAAGTTTATCTGCCAATACTGCAACGTATGGGAGTAGAAGCCCAAGTTAAGTTAGGCGCTTGGGGGTGGTTTCCTCAAGGTGGGGGAGAAATAGAGTTACAGGTAATTGGTGGTACTCAACTCGGCGGGATCAACTTGCTGGAAAGGGGAGAGTTACAACAGGTGCGAGGAATAGCAGCAGTAACGGAACTACCTTCTCATATTCCGCAACGGATGGCGAATCGTGCGGAGAATTTGTTACGGGAAGCGCATTTGAAAGTTCGTGTACAGACTTTACGAGAAAAAGGTGTGGCACCTGGAGCAGGTATTTTTTTAACTGCTGAGTATCAAAACAGCTTGACTGGCTTTGGTGGATTCGGGCGTTTGCGGTTGTCGGCAGAGACAGTTGCAGAGATTGCTTGTCAGCAACTGCTTGAATTTCATCATACTGGTGCAGCAGTGGATGAACATTTAGCAGATCAGTTATTATTGCCGGCTACTTTAGCGTCACAAGAAAGTCAGTACCGGGTAGCTGAGGTAAGTAGACATTTGACTACGAATGCCGCAGTGATTGAACAGTTTGGACTGGCGCAAATTACAGTAAATGAAGCTGAGAAGATAGTATCTGTAAAGAGTTTGACTAGTTGAAAGCAGTGCTATTACTCTAGTATTGCTTTATGGTAGAGTATTATAAATTACTATTCTGTAAATTAAAATCATCTTGTGATTCCTTCTGTCTTCAACTAAAAACTGCAAGATTAAGTCAACAACTTTAATAAAGATTTAAAACTTATTTAAAAAAATCAAGTCATAAACAAACTTATGCCTGTGCAACCTCATCAAGCTATTGAAGTGTTTTATTCTTATGCTCATGAAGATGAAAAACTGCGCGACAAGCTAGAAAATCACCTCACTCTTTTAAGGCGGCAAGGAGTGATTACAGGATGGCATGATCGCAAAATTGGAGCAGGAAAAGAATGGCATAGTGAGATAGACACTCACTTAGATTCATCTCAGATAATTTTGCTGCTTATAAGTGCAAATTTTATAGCTTCAGATTATTGCTGGGATGTTGAAGTAAAACGGGCAATGGAAAGGCATGAAGCCAAAGAAGCTACAGTTATCCCTATAATTCTTGACTCTGTTGATTGGGAGAGCGCACCGTTTGGAAGGATTCAAGCCCTGCCCAAAGATGCTAAACCTGTTAAAAAATGGCGAAATCATAATGATGCTTTTTTAAGTGTTGCTCAAGGTATCCGAATAGCAATAAAAGACTTGATTGAAAATTCGTAGCAATTAACTGCGTAAACTTCATAATTATGACTGAATAACGGATGAAAGAATTAAGCAAAAATGCTATGAAATAAAAGTAATAATTCATTCATATTAATAGGTGTTGATGTCAATGTCGGCTAGTAAGCTTGTCAAAGTTTTTTATTGCTGTTCAAAATCTGTTAAAGATGAACAAATGCGGCAAAAACTAGAGGAACACCTTAGCATTTTGAGGCGTGAAGGTGTGATTACTAGTTGGCACAGGAGCATGATCAGCCCAGGCAAGGAATGGGAAAGTGAAATTGATAAACATTTAAAGACATCAGATATAATTTTGGTGTTAATTAGTTCAGAATTTACTGCTTCTGATTATCATTGGGACGTTTTGGCGAAGCAAGCTATGGAACAGCATAAGGCTGGAACATCTCGCGTTGTTGCTATTCTGCTCCGTCCAGTTGATGATTATTGGAAGGTCGCATTCCCCAACATCAAAGTTTTGCCCCAAGATGGAATACCTATAATCAAACGAAATCCCCAGGATACAGCTTTTAAAAATGTTGCCATAGGTATTAGAGAAGTAGCTGAGGAACTTACTGATTCCACTTACTTCATTAAAAAAGTTCTGCGTTGGCTCCAGGTAATTGTGATACTTGTTGGAAACGCTGCTGTAAGCGTTTTTATATATGTGGGAACAGTGAGTTTTTCTTATTTGTTTAGATCATCTAGGTCTCGTCGCCGAAATAGAGTCAGCACAATCCCTGTGAGACTAGTTATTTTCTTTGTATTAGGTGGTACATTTATAAGCTTCATTTATCAAAAGCTTAATACATTAGAGATTCCTTTATTAGCACCTAAACCAATTGTAAACTCAACAAAATCAGTAAATACTACTGGCTGGATATGGATAGGTATGGTTAATAAGACCTCAGGTAGTTTATTTGTTGGAAAAAAACTAGTTCTTCAACCATCAGATCCTAAACAATTTCCTCGTATTGAGCCTCCTATCATTCCATCACCAGGAACAATTGTAACTGTTAAATATGAAGTTAATCTAATGAAGGAAAAATCTTTGTCTGGAAAAAAAATCGTTAAACTGAAAAAAGGAGAAAAGCTAGTTATCTTGAAAGTAGAGCGTTTCTCAAAGGTAGCAAAAAATTCGCCTTACATTAAATTGAAAGCGCAAGTTCGGAAATGTAACTCAATTTGTAATAAATAGTTCTAAGGTAGGTGTAATTTATCTCAGCACTAACACTTTACCCATAAACTTATTAGTGACAAATATAAAATTGGAATCAAACCATGATTGATGAGCAAGGTACCTTAAAAGCTGTGGCAAGCCTTTAAGGTACCTTTAAGGTATTAGATGTAGACGGCAACGGAGCAATCTCAACCGACGAAGTGGGGGAGGTAATGCGATCGCTAGGATAAAATCCCACGAAAACGGGGTTGCGTGACTTGATCAAAGAAATTGACGTGGATTTGTATCGATAATTTGGTGTAGAGACGTTATGTTACAACATCTCTACAGTTCCCTAAATCTACATCTCTCCCAGAATGATGATTGAGAGGGTACAGAAACCTGGTAGATTTAGCTATCAGCGAGTAAAAACTGGTGAAGATGAAAGTCCTGGTTATTGGTGGTGATGGATATTGCGGTTGGGCAACTGCTCTTTACCTTTCCAATCGAGGTTATGAAGTTGGAATTTTAGATAGTTTGGTGCGGCGGCACTGGGATAATGAACTAGGTGTCGAAACTCTCACTCCGATCGCACTAACTCAACAACGTCTCCAGCGCTGGCAAGATTTGACGGGTAAATCGATCGACTTGTTCATCGGCGATATTACAAATTACGAATTTCTCAGCAAAACCTTACATCAATTTCAGCCAAATGCCCTAGTGCATTTTGGTGAACAGCGTTCGGCCCCATTTTCCATGATTGACCGAGAACACGCAGTTCTCACCCAAGTCAATAATGTAGTTGGTACGTTGAACTTGTTGTACGCCATGCGGGAAGATTTCCCGGACTGTCATTTGGTGAAGCTGGGAACGATGGGTGAATACGGTACACCCAACATCGACATCGAAGAAGGGTATATCACCATTGAACACAATGGACGCAAGGATACCCTACCTTATCCCAAGCAGCCTGGTTCGATGTACCATTTAAGCAAAGTTCATGATAGTCATAACATCCACTTTGCTTGCCGGATATGGGGATTGCGAGCAACTGATTTAAATCAGGGTGTAGTTTATGGTGTCTTAACCGAAGAAACGGGGATGGACGAACTATTGATTAATCGCCTAGATTACGATGGTGTGTTTGGTACAGCACTAAACCGCTTTTGTATTCAAGCAGCAATTGGACATCCCTTAACTGTCTACGGTAAAGGTGGACAAACTCGTGGGTTTTTGGATATTCGGGATACAGTACGATGTGTGGAATTAGCGATCGCTAACCCCGCACAACCTGGTGAATTCCGCGTATTTAACCAATTTACCGAACAATTTAGCGTCGGTGACTTGGCATTGATGGTGAAAAATGCTGGTAACGCTATGGGGTTGAAGGTAGAAATCAATCACTTAGATAACCCCAGAGTTGAGAAAGAAGAACATTACTTCAACGCTAAAAACACTAAATTGCTTGATTTAGGTTTACAGCCTCACTTGCTCTCTGATTCTCTACTCGATTCTCTGTTAAACTTTGCTATTAAGTATCAGAAACGAGTCGATCACAAGCAAATTATGCCCAAAGTCTCTTGGCACAGAAATTAGGTAAACCCCAGTAAATCGTGGGTCTAAAATTGGTCGTCATGTCTTAGCACAATATGGCGACCAATCAATTATTATTTATCAGGCGCATCATCCAGCTATTAAGCTGTTATATATTTAAATTGCATAAACTGGGCGCTTATGTTGCCCACGCCACAAGAGTTATGTTTAATTCGATTATGCGAATTAGATTCTTTATAGCTTACTAAATTTTCCGTTTAGCACAGTTATTATGACTGTGCAAAATTGATTGCAGCACACGAGACAGTTTATTCTGTGTTTAATCGCAAAATGCACTCTGAAGCTGAGATTATCTGCCTGTACTGAATAGTTTTTTATGAGAATTGCCCTATTTACTGAAACCTTTTTACCCAAGGTTGACGGCATTGTAACACGCTTGCGCCATACTGTTGACCATCTACAGCGTAGTGGTAATCAAGTGCTGGTGATTGCCCCTGATGGAGGCATCACTGAACACAAAGGCGCTAAAGTTTACGGTATTACTGGCTTTCCTCTGCCATTGTATCCAGAATTGAAAATGGCACTTCCCCGCCCAGCCATTGGGTACGCTTTAGAAGAGTTTCAGCCAGATGTGATTCATGTTGTAAATCCAGCCGTTTTGGGTTTAGCTGGCATATTCTACAGCAAAATCCTCAAAATACCCTTAATAGCCTCTTACCATACCCATTTACCTCAATATCTTCAACATTACGGCTTGGGGATGCTAGAAGGTTTTCTTTGGGAACTGCTCAAAGGCGCTCATAATCAAGCAGCTTTGAATCTGTGTACCTCCACAGCAATGGTGGAGGAACTGACAGGACATGGGATTGAACGTGTAGATTTATGGCAGCGTGGGGTGGATACGGAATTATTTCACCCCGATTTAGCTAATGTAGAGATGCGATCGCGTTTATCCCAAAATCATCCAGAAAGTCCATTGCTACTTTACGTTGGGCGGCTTTCTGCTGAAAAAGAAATTGAGCGCATCAAACCAATTTTAGAAGCAATTCCCGAAGCGCGGTTAGCATTGGTTGGAGATGGTCCACACCGTCAAGCACTGGAAAAACACTTTGCTGGCACAAATACTTATTTTGTTGGATATCTTATGGGACAAGAATTAGGTTCTGCCTTTGCGAGTGCTGATGCCTTTATCTTCCCTTCCCGTACAGAAACACTAGGCTTAGTACTACTAGAAGCGATGGCTGCTGGCTGTCCCGTGGTAGCAGCCCGTTCCGGGGGAATTCCTGATATTGTGACAGATGGGGTAAATGGATATCTTTTTGAGCCAACAGAAGATGTTAAAGGAGCGATCGCTGCTACTGTTCGTCTCTTAGAACAAAAAGAACAACGAGACATCATCCGTCAAAATGCTCGCCAGGAAGCAGAAAGTTGGGGTTGGGCAGCTGCAACCAATCAGCTACAAGATTACTACCAGAAGATAATATTTTCTGAGCAGTTGGCAAAATAAGAGGTAGGGAGTGGGGAGATGAGGGAGCAGGGGAGGCAGGGAAAGAAGAATTAATAACCATGCCCTATGCCCAAAATCTAAAATCTAAAATTCCCATGACCGAAACAGACTCATAATACAAGCCCATTTCTTTATGGGGATTATTAATTTTGAATTTTGAATTTTTAATTCGGAGCGAAGCGACGTGACACTCCCCAACCCTGGCAGCGTCTTGGCTACATTAACTGAACTGACTCAAGTTAATCGGACTCACGCCTTATTGCGTCGCGTAAAAGATTTATCTGTTAATGAATTTGTTTGCCTACTCGACTTCATAACTGCGGAGTTCCAGCAATTTCTTAGAGCTATTGAACTAATCAATAATGAAGCTCTAGAAACAATGTTAGAGAAGGTACTAGAAGCTATCACACTTAAAATAGGTCAAATTCTGCAAGCGGAACACACAGCCATTTTTTTAGTTGACCATGACAAAGGTCAACTCTGGTCAAAAGTTCCTCAAGATAATACCCAAAAATTCTTAGAAATTCGTACTCCTATGACTGTGGGTATCCCCGGTCATGTTGCCAGTACAGGTCAATATTTAAATATATCTGAAACTTATACTCATCCTTTATTTAGCCCAGAACTCGAAAAACAAATGGGCTACAAAATCCATAATATTTTATGTATGCCTGTTATCAGCAGCAAAAACCAGATTGTTGCGGTAGTTCAACTGGCTAATAAAACCGGGAATGTTCCATTTACTCATGATGATGAAGAACGTTTTCGAGACTTTGCCGCTTCTATTGGTATCATTCTGGAAAGCTGCCAATCTTTTTATGTAGCCGCTCGGAATCAACGAGGCGCAACGGCTTTGTTACGCGCAACTCAGACATTGGGGCAAAGTCTGGATTTAGAAGCAACTTTGCAAATAGTCATGGAACAAGCTCGAATTTTAATGCAAGCAGACCGCAGCACGCTGTTTTTATATCGTAAAGAGATGAGCGAACTCTGGACAAAAGTTGCGGCGGCGGCAGATGGCACAAACTTGCTAGAAATTCGTATTCCCGCTAACCGAGGCATTGCTGGCTATGTGGCTTCTACTGGTCAAGCCTTAAATATTTCCGATGCCTACAAAGACCCCCGCTTTGACCCAAGTACAGATAGAAAAACTGGTTATGTGACTCGCAATATTCTATGTTTACCAGTATTTAATTCTGCAAATGAATTAATTGGCGTAACCCAATTAATTAATAAGCAACAAAACAGTTTTACTGCTTCTGATGAAGAGTTTATGCGGGCTTTTAATATTCAGGCGGGAATTGCCTTAGAAAATGCTCGTCTGTTTGAAAATGTATTGTTAGAAAAACAGTATCAAAAAGACATTTTGCAAAGTCTGTCAGATGCAGTGATTTCTACAGATATGGCAGGTCGAATTGTCACAATTAATGATGCAGCTCTGGAGTTATTGGGTTGTCCCGTAAAAAACACCAATACCAAAATTAACAAGCTTTTGTGGGAACAAAATTTGATTGGTCGCTTAGTTTGGGAAGTTGTGCCGATTGAAAATCTCCAAATGCGACTCGAAGATAGTTTAAAAACTGGAGCTAAACATTATGTGCCAGAGCAAACTTTGATGGTGGGAATTTCTCTAGTTAAGAATGCTGTTAGCGGTAGCGGGACGTTTAGCGCTCAGTACTCAATTTTAGCATTGTGCGATCGCACTAACCCCAATGTATTCATTCCCTGGAATCTCCCCCTCACACCCGAATCTGAGTTTTTTAGCCCTGATGAGGTGCAAACATTAGAACGCAGTACAAATCTCACTGTCAATCCCCTAACTAACCCAGAAGGCGGCGTTCGGGGTGGTTTGGTGGTGTTGGAAGACATCAGCCAGGAAAAACGGATGAAAACTACCATGTCTCGCTACCTAACGCCTCATGTAGCCGAACAAGTCATGGCTCTGGGAGAAGATGCTTTAATGGTGGGTGAGCGTAAGGACGTAACCATCTTGTTTTCTGATATCCGAGGCTACACAACACTTACAGAAAATATCGGTGCAGCTGAAGTATTATCCTTGCTCAATCAGTATTTTGAAACGATGGTGGAGGCGGTTTTTAACTACGAAGGCACGCTCGATAAATTTATTGGTGATGCGTTAATGGCGGTATTTGGTGCGCCGCTACCTCTGACAGAAAATCATGCTTGGAGGGCTGTGCAGTCAGCGTTAGATATGCGACAACGCTTAGAGGAATTTAACCAGCGACGAATTATCCAGGCGCAGCCACAAATTCGTATTGGCATTGGCATTAGTTCTGGAGAAGTGGTTTCGGGTAATATTGGTTCCCGTAAACGGATGGATTACACCGTAATTGGAGACAGCGTAAATTTGAGTTCGCGCTTGGAAGCGGTAACTAAAGAATACGGGTGTGATATTATTTTAAGCGAATTTACTTACCAGATGTGCAGCGATCGCATTTGGGTGCGCCAGTTAGATAAAATCCGAGTCAAAGGGAAACACCAAGCAGTTAATATCTACGAGTTAATTGGCGATCGCAACACCCCTCTAGATGCCAACACCCAAGAGTTTTTGTATCATTATCATACTGGACGCGCTGCTTATTTATCGCGCGACTTCTCACAAGCGATCGCTTGTTTTAAAGCCGCCAAATACATCCAACCCAAAGACCAAGGTGTTGATATCCACCTAGAACGTGCGCGTAATTATTTACAAAATCCGCCCCCAGAGTCATGGGATGGTATTTGGACAATGCTTACTAAATAGTTATGGGGCATTGGGAATTGGGCATTGGGCATGGTGCATGGGTTATTAATTCTTCTCCCCCTGCTCCCTGTCCCCTTGTCCCCTTGTCCCCTTGTCCCCTTGTCCCCTTGTCCCCTTGTCCCCTTGCCCCCTTGCTCTCCGCCTCCTCAACCTTCAACCTCACCCTGGTCATCCTGAAAGGGGTCTTCACCAATTCGCAGTTCTTTCTTTGAGTGTTTCAACTGTTTCCATAGATCCCTTATTTGTTTGTAAGCTTCACCTGGAGGCAGCTTTCCACCTGTTTCTAAGTTGCAAATGTAGCTTACGCGTTGGGCAAATTCCTGTAGATTCGCATTAAAAACCAGGTTTTCTGGCTTTACCTGACCGTAGTAGCGACCACGAGGGTAGAGAAAATCATCCTTATTCACTATTTTGTTCTCCATTTATTAATTCACCTTCTATTTGAATGTCTGAAGCGAAATCACTAGCTACCTTAATCTTTATTACTTTCTTCAGACTGGGGAAAAGCAAACCATCCAACTCTTTTTCCAATTGGTTATGCAGGAATTAGTTGATTCAGATTATGAGACTAGAGGATAAAGCTTGAAATGCTTTTGTTGTAAATGTTACAGAAAAAATGTCTGTTAAAGTAACTGCTGCTAAAGTAACTAGAGAGAATATTTGATTTTCCTCCCGGTCATCAATTGATCTCATCTTAATTTATGAAGTTCAAATTGTAATTAACTTCAGTCCAAACCCTGAATTAAAAACTATTAAAACATATAAGTATATCTCACTAAAGCAGTTTTGCAAGAATAGTTACTTTTTAAACAGTAATACTACTGACAAGAGGATACTAGAACCAGAGTCACTTGTCCTCTGTTAAAAGTTAGAGATTCAATTGTTAATATTTAGCAACTGGCTAATGAGGGCATTGAGTATTGAAAAGATACAGAGGGGCGGAGTGCTGCTCTTGCTGAGGGCAAAATTCTCCCTTGTTTACCTCATACTTTTCTGCTCAATTCTCCGCATCCTTACATCCTCTTCAAAAATCACCGATGGCTAATAGTTAATAACTAAAGATAAAATGGTTAAGCCCGAAAGGACAAAAATCGTCCATCGCCTAGAACTTTAACTGCCACCATGTCTGTGAATTCCAAGTTATACGAAGGCAAAGCAAAAATTCTCTATACAACGGACGATCCGGAAGTCTTGTTGGCTGATTTTAAGGACGATGCCACGGCGTTTAACGCCCAAAAACGTGGCAGTATCCAAGGAAAGGGAAAAATAAATTGTAGCATTTCCAGCCAGCTTTTTAAACAGTTAGAGGCTTATGGTATAAAGACTCACTTTATCGACAGCCCTACCCCGAATCAGATGCTGGTGAAGGCAGTAAAAATTTTACCCTTAGAAGTAGTTATCAGAAATATTGCAGCTGGCAGTCTGTGTCAACAAACAGGCTTGCCAGTGGGTACAATTCTGAAACAGCCTTTGGTTGAGTTTTATTACAAAAACGATCACTTAGGAGATCCTTTGCTCACACGCGATCGCCTTTACCTGCTAGAACTAGCTACTGCGGAACAAGTAGATGCAATTACACATCTAGCATTGCAAATCAATGAATTTCTCAATAAATTTTGGCAGCAATGCGGCATTACCCTAGTAGACTTCAAGCTAGAGTTTGGTTTGGACTCACAACAGCAGTTGCTCTTGGCAGACGAAATTAGCCCTGACACCTGCCGTTTGTGGGATACCACAGAAGAGGACTCAAATCGCCGGGTAATGGACAAAGACCGCTTTCGCCGAGACTTAGGAAATGTAGAGGATGCTTACCAGGAGGTTTTACAAAGAGTGCTAAAAGCAGTAGAAACTACAACTTAAACAGGTAAAAACCAAAAGGTCAGAAGGAATTATATTTAACTTTTGCCTTTTGCCTTTTGCCTTGTAAAGTAAAAAAGCAAAAGAAAAAAATTATATTTTGAATTTTACCTTTGGCATGAGGGCATTATTGCCTTGTGATCGTGTGTGTGTGGTCGTGAAGAGGAATCATAAGTAAAATGCGTTTATCTCCCGTATTGCTGGCAGCAATAGCAATTACAGTCCCTTTGGGCGGCTCATTGAGTGCAAAAGCAGAAACTGCCAAAACTTCAAAACAGACAACAGAAGTTTTGACACTAGAAACAAATCAGCAGCCAGAAAAGGACACTAGTCAGCTTGACTCTAGTAAAAATCTCAAATCTCGATCTAATCTCACAGGGATTATAGAGGCACAGAAATCTCGGATTGTCGCAGTTTACCCTGCTAATCCGACACCAGGGGTAATAGTGCCAACCTCCACAACGCCAAAAACTGCACAACAAACCCCTCAAATCAATCCCAGCCCAACTCAACAGCCCTCTCCAGCCCCAGACATCCCACCGCCAGAAATTCAACAACCAACGCCTTCCCCAACTCCTGAGACGACTCCAGTCCCAGAGAACGTTAATCCACCGACAACAGAACCTTTATTACCTACAACTCCAGAACCATCTACCGCTCCAGACGTTCCATTTCCAGATGGTCAACAACGAACACCTGCTCCAAGACCAGGTGCTACACCCAGTCCGCAGAATGTTAACCCGCCGACAACTCCAGAAAGTACTCAACCCAACACAGTCCCGGAAGCCAATGACCCCCGCGTACTGGTGTCGGAAGTACTCATTAGATCCCAGTCTGGGCAACTATCACCAGAACTGGAAGAACAAGTTTACAGAGTAATTCGTACCCAACCAGGACGAACAACAACTCGCAGCCAACTGCAAGAAGATATTAACGCCATCTTTGGTACTGGCTTCTTCTCCAACGTCCAAGCATCGCCAGAAGATACCCCCTTGGGAGTGCGGGTGAGCTTTGTTGTACAGCCTAACCCCGTCCTGAGCAAAGTAGAAGTGCAAGCCAATCCTGGCACTGGTGTTCCCTCTGTACTCCCACCTACTACTGTGGATGAAGTATTTAAGGAGCAGTATGGCAAAATCCTCAACTTGCGTGACTTGCAAGAAGGCATCAAGCAGTTAAACAAGCGGTATCAAGACCAAGGTTATGTGCTAGCCAACGTCATTGGAGCGCCCCAAGTCTCTGAAAACGGAGTTGTTACCTTACAAGTAGCAGAAGGTGTAGTAGAGAATATTAGAGTCCGGTTCCGCAATAAAGATGGTCAAGAGACAGACGAGAAGGGACAACCAATTCGCGGACGGACACAAGATTACATCATTACCCGAGAATTGGAGTTGAAGCCAGGGCAAACATTCAACCGCAACACGGTGCAAAAAGACCTACAGCGCGTGTATGGACTAGGGCTTTTTGAAGATGTGAATGTCTCCTTAGACCCTGGTACTGACCCCAGCAAGGTGGATGTAGTCGTGAATGTAGCGGAGCGCAGTAGTGGTTCTATTGCGGCTGGGGCAGGGATTAGTTCTGCTAGCGGACTTTTTGGAACAGTTAGCTATCAACAGCAAAACCTGAACGGTAGAAACCAAAAACTGGGCGCAGAAGTGCAGGTGGGAGAACGGGAACTGTTATTTGACGTGCGATATACAGACCCTTGGATTGCGGGAGATCCTTACCGGACTTCCTACACAACCAATCTTTTTCGCCGCAGTTCCATTTCATTGATTTTTGATGGCAAAGATGAAGATATTAGGACTTTTGACCCAAATAATCCCAGTAATACAGATTCTCAGGATCGCCCCCGCATTCTCCGTCTAGGTGGCGGTGTCACCTTTACCCGTCCTCTTTCCAGCAATCCTTACAAAACTTCCGTTTGGACTGCCTCAGCAGGTTTACAGTATCAACGAGTTTCCGCCCGTGATGCCGATGGCAATCTCAGAAAAACAGGAGCGGTATTCAATGATAATGGAGTTCCTCTGGACGAGAATGGAAACCCCACCGCCACTGGTCAACCACTAGAAATTCCACTTACCTTGTCTCCGGGAGGTGAAGACGATTTACTACTGCTGCAACTGGGGGCACAGCGCGATCTCCGTAATAACCCATTGCAACCCACTAGCGGTTCTTATCTTCGCTTCGGGGTAGATCAGTCGGTTCCTATCGGACTAGGAAACATTCTTCTCACCAGATTGCGGGGTAGCTACAGCCAATATTTACCCATTAAGCTGATTAACCTTACCAAGGGGGCGCAAACCTTAGCATTTAACCTGCAAGCAGGAACTATCCTTGGTGACTTGCCCCCCTACGAAGCCTTTACTCTTGGGGGTAGCAACTCCGTCCGGGGTTACGAAGAAGGAGCATTAGGTAGTGGACGCTCTTACGTGCAAGCATCAGTTGAATATCGGTTCCCAGTTTTTTCAGTAGTCAGTGGCGCACTATTTTTTGATCTCGGCAGCGATTTGGGAACCAGTACCAGAGCGGCTGAAGTATTGAACAAAAATGGTAGTGGCTACGGTTATGGTCTTGGCGTTCGCGTCCAGTCTCCACTGGGGCCAATTCGTATTGACTACGGTGTCAACGATGACGGAGATAGTCGGATTAATTTCGGTATTGGCGAAAGGTTTTAGTTTGTCATTGGTCATTGGTCATTAGTGAATCACAAAGGACAAAGGACAAAGGACAAATGACAATTAGCTTGCTAATTTTGACATTTACCTCAATACTGTTCCGATAAAGGGATTAATGACTTTTTTAGGGGAATATCAGGGACTTTACCAAAACAGACGATGAACAATACTAAACAAAATATATTGACTTTTCGGCTATGCAACAGCACACTCTAGCAGCCGAAATCACCCAAGTAGGGGTGGGATTGCATAGCGGTGTGAATACCCAGGTGCGGATACTACCAGCAGAAACGGGAAGTGGACGCTACTTTGTGCGGGTGGATTTACCGGATTTGCCGATTATTCCAGCCCAAGTTGCAGCAGTTAGTCACACTGTTCTCTCAACTCAGTTGGGGAAGGGTGAGGTATATGTTCGCACAGTAGAACATTTGTTGGCAGCACTTTCGGGTATGGGTGTGGATAATGCCCGGATTGAAATTGATGGGCCAGAAGTCCCGCTTTTGGATGGTTCCGCAAGTGTGTGGGCAGCCAATATTTCCCAAGTGGGCCTAGTATCACAACCCGTTAACAACCAATTTCCGTTGACTGTTACAGAACCAATATGGGTCTATCAAGGGGATGCCTTTGTATGTGCCCTCCCAGCACCAGAAACTCGTTTTAGTTACGGTATTGATTTTGACCTGCCCGCCATTGGTAATCAATGGTATAGTTGGTCACTAACCACTGAACTAGAAAAAGCTTCTGCTAGCTTTGCTGCCGAAATTGCTCCTGCCCGTACTTTTGGGTTACTGCATCAAATTGAACACTTACAAAAAACTGGGTTAATTAAAGGTGGTAGTTTGGATAATGCACTTGTTTGCGGGCCAGAAGGGTGGCTAAATCCCCCCTTGAGATTTGCAAATGAACCAGTCCGTCATAAAATCTTGGATTTAGTCGGAGATTTGAGTTTATTAGGAGCTTTTCCTCAAGCTCATTTCTTAGCGTACAAAGCCAGCCATAATTTACACATTCAACTGGCTCAGAAGATTTTGGATTTTAGATTTTGAATTTGCTCTAAAGCTTAAAATTCAGGATTATTAAGGTTTCGATCTACGCTTGCCTGCTAGACTTTCAGATGAAAAATTAACTATAGGGCCAATGTCAATCCTCACTGAAGTGAATACTATCGATCCAACTACATCTACATCTACCGAACTACAGGGTATAAATGAGACTGCGATCGCCTCTGAAATAAAAACAACTTTCACATCTGAAGAAATTCAAAAATTATTACCCCACCGCTACCCATTTTTACTTGTAGATAAAATAATTGACTACGTTCCAGGTAAAAAAGCTGTTGGCGTTAAAAATGTTACTATCAACGAAAACTATTTCCAAGGACATTTCCCCGGCCGTCCACTGATGCCAGGGGTGCTAATTGTCGAAGCAATGGCACAAGTTGGGGGCATTGTTCTCACTCAAATGTCTCCGGTAGAAGGCGGGCTATTCGTCTTCGCTGGTATCGATAAAGTTCGCTTTCGCCGCCAGGTCGTACCGGGGGATCAACTAGTCATGACAGTGGAACTGTTATGGGTAAAACAACGTCGTTTCGGTAAGATGCAAGGTCGTGCCGAAGTTGACGGTCAACTTGCTTGTGAAGGGGAATTAATGTTTTCTCTAGTCAACTAAAAGTTTGCTTTCGTGGTGTGGGCATAGCCGTGAAATGCCCTTACTGAATCCTACAAAAGGATAACAGTAAAAAAAAATCCACAACAGCATCTGATAATTTCTTGATTTTCGATGCCCTCTCTACGAGATGCTACTCGAACACACTTAACTTGCTTTGCCCGACACTTTCGTTCACTGAAATACTTCACGCTCTACCAGTCGCCTTGATGGGGCGGTAGTTTGTATAAATCTCTTAACCAGATTAACACGCTGCCTTAGAAACCCTATTTGGCGCTGACTTATCAAGACAGTTCTGGAGATTCACCCTTGAAAACGCTAATTCATCCAACTGCTGTAATTCATCCGAAATCGGAACTCCACCATACAGTGCAAGTCGGTGCCTATGCTGTGATTGGAGCGCATGTCAAAGTGGGCCCTGAAACAATAATCGGCGCTCATGCTGTGTTAGAGGGGCCTTGTGAGATTGGGGCGCAAAATCAGATTTTTACAGGTGCAGCCATCGGTATGGAACCCCAGGATCTCAAGTTTGTGGGAGAACCAACTTGGGTCAAAATTGGTGATAACAACTTAATTCGTGAGTACGTTACTATTAACCGCGCTACTGGTGCTGGTGAAGCAACAGTAATTGGTGATGGTAACTTGCTGATGGCTTATGTCCATGTGGCCCATAACTGCGTAATTGAAGACCAGGTAGTGATTGCCAACTCTGTAGCGTTGGCGGGTCATGTGCATATTGAATCACGCGCCAGGCTGAGTGGGGTTTTAGGTGTCCATCAATTTGTGCGTATTGGTAGACACGCAATGGTGGGAGGTATGGCACGTATTGACCGAGATGTAGCCCCATATATGCTAGTAGAGGGAAATCCGGCGCGAGTGCGAACCCTCAACCTTGTGGGACTCAAACGGTCTGGTATGGACTCAGCAGATTTGCTTGCGCTGAAAAAAGCCTTCCGCATTCTTTACCGTTCTGATTTGTCCTTTAAAGATGCCTTGGAAAAACTGGAACTTTTAGGGGATAGCGAACAATTACAACATCTGCGTCGCTTCCTGCTACTTTCTCAGATGCCAGGTAGACGTGGCTTGATTCCCGGTAAAGGGAAAAAAAGCACGAGTGATGAATAATCGTGAATTATGAGTTAGGAGAGACGCGATTAATCGCGTCTCTACAGGAGTTATCAATTGATGAATTAAATTTTTAACTCCGCATTCCTAAATATTCACTACTAACTATTTATTCCTAAGTTTTTACTAATTACCAATTATCAAATGCGGATTTTTATCAGCACTGGCGAAGTATCTGGCGATTTACAAGGGTCGCTGCTAATTACAGCGCTGAAGCGTCAAGCTATGGCGATTGGGTTGAAATTAGAGATTGTGGCGCTGGGTGGCGAAAAAATGGTGGAGGCTGGGGCAATCTTATTGGGCAATACTAGTAGTATCGGCTCAATGGGTATTCTAGAAGGGTTGCCTTATGTTTTACCGACTCTCCAGGTACAACGTCAGGCGATCGCTTCTCTAAAACAAAATCCACCTGATTTAGTAGTGCTGATCGATTATATGACTCCCAATCTGGAAATTGGGACTTATATGAAACAGCAGTTACCAGATGTGCCTGTGGTGTATTATATTGCTCCCCAAGAGTGGGCTTGGTCATTAAGTTTACGTAGAACTAACCGAATTGTTGGTTTTACAGATAAGCTGTTGGCAATCTTCCCACAAGAAGCCCATTACTTTCGTGAGAAAGGGGCAAAAGTTACTTGGGTAGGGCATCCTTTGATTGACCGAATGCAAGACGCTCCCAGTCGCCAAGCAGCGCGTGCAACACTGGGGATTGCGCCAGAACAAATTGCGATCGCACTTCTCCCCGCCTCTCGCCGCCAAGAATTAAAATATCTTTTACCAGTAATTTTTCAAGCCGCCCAAACTATTCAAGCTAAATTACCCGAAGTTCATTTCTGGATTCCCCTATCTTTGGAAGTCTATAGACAGCCAATTGAGGAGGCTATTAGGCGTTACGGTTTACGGGCGACAGTTCTATCAGGTCAACAAATGGAAGTTTTTGCTGCGGCTGATTTAGCCATTAGTAAATCTGGTACTGTCAATTTAGAACTTGCTCTGTTAAATGTGCCCCAAGTTGTAGTTTACCGCCTCAGTCGCCTGACTGCTTGGATAGCTCGTAAAATCCTCAAAGGTTCTATCGCCTTTGCATCGCCACCAAATTTAGTTGTGATGAAGCCGATTGTGCCAGAATTTTTACAAGAGCAAGCCACAGCAGAGAATATTATCCAATCCGCGATGGAACTACTACTCAATCCCAGTCGCAGGGAGCAAACTTTGCTAGATTATGAAGAAATGCGGCAAAGTTTAGGAGAAGTTGGAGTGTGCGATCGCGCTGCTCAAGAGATTTTGCAAATGGTGGCGGGGAGTAGGGGACAAGAGGACAAGGGGACAATGGGACAAGGGGACAAGAGGTGAGAACTTGAAACAAGTCTTTCCCCTTGTCCCCAAGTCCTCTTCCCAATGCCCAATGCCCAATGCCCAATCTTTTTAGAGGTGTCATGGCTTATGAGATGAGAAAACAAAGAGCGATCGCAGTTGATTTGTTCGCTGGCGCAGGTGGTATGACTCTTGGCTTTGAACAAGCTGGTTTTGACGTGCTAGCGTCTGTAGAAATCGACCCTATCCACTGTGCAACACATGAGTTTAACTTTCCTTATTGCTCAGTGTTATGTCAAAGTGTTGTGGATACAACCGGTGAAGAAATTAGGAGTCGGTCTAAAATTGGCGATCGCGAAATTGATGTGGTAATTTGTGGCTCACCATGTCAAGGATTTTCTCTAATTGGTAAACGGGTTGTTGATGATCCGCGAAATTCTTTAGTGTTTCACTTTCATCGCCTAGTTTTTGAGCTAAAACCGAAATTCTTTGTAATGGAAAATGTTCGAGGGATAACGGTTGGTGAACATAAACAAATCCTTCAAACATTAATTAGTGAGTTTAAAATTTACGGTTATAAAGTAGAAGAAAATTACCAAATTCTCAATGCTGCAAATTACGGAGTACCACAGTCACGTGAGAGATTGTTTCTTATAGGTGCAAGGGAGGATGTAGAATTACCGAAATATCCTCAGCCGATTACAAAACCAGCATTACCAAATAATTTAACTTCTAAAAAAATATCTGATATCCCCTTGAGTCCTACAGTCTGGGATGCAATTAAAGATTTACCTGAAATAGAAAAATATCCTGAGTTAGTAATAAGAGATTGGGTTGTTGGAGAATACGAAAAGCCTAGTAACTATGCTCGTATACTTCGCGGTCTTAAATGCCTAAAAAATGATTATTCTTATAAACGTGAATATGATTTGCGAATCCTTTCTTCAAGTATAAGAACAAAACATTCTGCGGAAACTGTTCAACGTTTTCAGGAAACTGAACAAGGTGAAAGAGAAAAAATTAGTCGTTTTCATAAGCTACATCCTGGTGGTGTCTGCAATACTTTAAGAGCCGGAACAGATAAGTATAGGGGTTCTTTCACATCTCCTAGACCGATTCATCCATTTACGCCTCGTTGCATTACAGTCAGAGAAGCGGCGAGATTACATTCTTACCCCGATTGGTTTAGATTTCATGTAACCAAATGGCACGGATTTCGGCAAGTTGGTAACTCTGTACCACCGCTCCTAGCCAAAGCTGTAGCGAGTGAAATTATTCGTAGTTTGAATATTTCGCCTTTTAAGCCGAGGTTGCGATACAAGTTGGGAGACGAGAAGCTACTACAGTTTAAGATGTCGCAAGCGGAACAATATTATCAGCGTGAGTAATAATACACTTTGTAATATGTGCAAGGTTCGGCTAAGTCCAAGTACGGAAAAATGTACTATCTTCCCAGACATTAGCCGCCGCCAGTGCGATCGCAGTCAATTCTTCCTTTTTGAGAGGCACAAAAGCCCGCGCTATCTTGACATTGCTCTCTAATTGTGAAATAGTTTCTGCCGCAATTACACAACAATGTACTCCAGGCTGAGACATTGTGTAACCTAAAGCTTGCTCCATACCTGTCAATCCACCTGGTTTAAATAGTCGACCATAAGCTGGGACTTTCATCGCAATCACACCGACATTTTTTTCTTGAGCAACTGGTAGAACCACCGGGATAAATGGATGTGGGTGGTGTTTGTCGGCGGCATTCACAGGTATGAGTGTAGTGTGGAAAGGATAGCGGCGTAAGCCTTCGGCAATAACTTGAGGATCGTGATGTCCGGTAATACCTGCGAAGCGTACCAGTTTTTGTTGTATGGCTTCTTCTAAAGCTTTAATTGCGCCAGATGGACTAAAAATGGTGTCGAGTTCTTCGGAAAAAGAAACGTGATGCAACTGCCACAAATCGAGATAATCTGTATTGAGACGTTTTAGCGATCGCTCCAATTCTCGCCATGCACCATCCCGATCTCTTTGATCAGTCTTGCTTGCTAAAAATATCTTTGAGCGATGGGGTGGTAGCACTTTGCCTAAATAATCTTCACTCGGCCCATAACTAGCCGCCGTATCAAAGTAGCGAATGCCAAGTTCTAGCGCTCTTTGAATAATTGCTGTAGCATCATCCTCTTTTCCTTCCCAGGATAGCGGCGTTTGGCCTGCTCCTCCTAACCCGAAGATCGGGAGTTTTATTTCCGTGCGTCCCAACATCCGTTCTGGCATAGTTGCTGGCGGTGTGGCGGTGTTAGTAGTATTTTGCCCAAAAGCATTAGTTGCCACAATACCTCCAGTTACAGCAATGCTGGTAATTAGGAAATTACGCCGCGTTTTTCCTTCTGTCATGATTGGCTTCGGGGCGAAATTACTTTTACTATAAAATTTTAGCTAGGGGGGATTAACTGGATATCCTTCTAAAGCATAGATCCATCACATTTTATCAGGATAGGTAAAAATCAGAACGATGCCTACGGCGGGCTACGCCTACGCGCTCACAAATTGTCTATAAACTCTTCAGGTGTGACTTTTGCTTGCTTAAGAACACCACTGAGTGTACCAACTTTTAACTCGCGGTGGACTGGTACAACACAAACAATTTCCCCGTCGAGAGTTGCTTTTTTAAGTACAATATGACTACCAGTTTGTCTCGTTTGAATAAATCCTAAGCGCTCTAATGCACGAATTGCCTCATTGCCTGATATTCTTGGCAATCTAGGCATAACTGACTTCTATACTTGTTACAAATCTGGGACTAGCATCAGTGTCGAGTAAAGGACATTCTTCTAAGAATAGCCTTGTAGCTTCTTTAAGATTAGCAAGAGCTTCTTCAATTGTTTCCCCTTGGTCAACTGTGCCGACTTCAGGACATTCAGCAACATACATATCTTCTTCTTTGTGAACAATGGCAGTTAATGTTTTGGTCTTCATGGGGTTTAGTTTTGATAGGGATAGTTGAGCTATCGCACTGCTTTTTTTAGTTTAACGCTGAGTTGCGATCGCTATACTAGAAGCATCAATCTCATCTATTAACTGTAATGACGATCAAAGAATTGCTATTACAAGAAATTGACAACACTCCAAGTGAACTGCTAGAGGATCTACTTGAATTTTTGAAATCACTCAAAACAGCCCCAAACCAGCCCCTAGCCACATACAGAGAACTCTTAGAACGCATTGATTACTTAGAAACAATAGTAGGTATTCGTAAAGGACTAGATGAGTTTGAGCAGGGTGAAGGAATTCCTGCCGAGCAAGCTTTGGCAACCCTACAACACAAATTTGGCATTCCGCCTCGCCCATGAGTTACCAAGTTCTTATTCAACCCACCGCTTTTCAAGAAATCGAAATGTCCTATCGTTGGATGTGCGACAATCTGGGTGCTGAAGTAGCGAACAACTGGTATTACGAACTTCAAGACGCTATCGCTTCGCTTCAAGAATTTCCTAATCGCTGTAGCATAGCGCCAGAAGTAGCAGTAATTGGTCGTGAAATTCGGCAACTTTGGGTTGGAAAACGAAGAAAATATCGAGTTTTGTTTGTTGTTAAAGAAGAAATTGTCGCAATTCTTCATGTTCGCCACAGTCGCCAATCCTATTTAGGTGAAGAATCTGAGTAATTTTTGTGAGCGTTAATTAGCTTACTGTAGGTATCGCAGTGCTTTTCTAGTTTAGCTTTAAGATGCGATCGCTTTACTTCTTACTAAGGGAATTTTTCTCAGCGTAGTTGAGATTTCTCTGATATTCTGTAATTTTTTGTTGGGCTACTACATAATTTGGGCTGGAAGATGGCACAGTTTTCATAAGTGTGATCGCAGTTTTCCACTGACTTACAACTGTCTTCCACTCATCTGGAGATTTTGCTGATTGAGTAAGGTTAGCGGCATTAATTGCTTTACTTACTGCTTCTCGAAATGTATCAGCTTGAGGTATGAGTGCTGCTGAAAATGGAGTTGGCGAACTCACTTGAGAAATTATAGAATTTGTTGACTGTTCTTCCATTTTTGGGATTGTTGCTAATAAATATATTCCGATTGCAACCAAGGGAATGAACATAATTATCAGCAGCTTTTTATTTAATTTTTTAGGAGTTTGGTAATGATATTGGGATAGTGATTTGATGAATAAATGCTGTTTTTTGCCTTTTTTGATTTGGGTTAGACCCATATCACCACGTAGTCTGTCAATTTCTAAATCTGTGCGATCAACACTGTAGCTCTTAGGTCTAGTTTGTAAGTTTTGCAGTAGAACTTTTAGCTTAGGAATGAAGCATTTTATTACCAAATGTTCTAATTGATATAAATATGCGGCAGTAAAGATCCAAATCATGAACCAACGTTGGCTCAAAAAATCATTATTTTCAATACTATAAAAAATTCCGTTTGTTGCGCGTCCTGTTAAATTTCCCGTACAACCATTGAAGTATTCCGGTATTTTATTGTAAAAGTTGCAACTAAAAAAAGCTAATTCTGAAAAGATAGTTAGGATTAGCATAAAAGATAATCCCATTACTAATGTGCTATAGAAACCTGCCCATAAGCTATTGAAAGTAGGCATCCATTTTGGTAATTTATTAGATGATTTAGGCTTTTGCCAAATAAACCAGAAAATATGATAGACAAAGGCTAAGAAAGCTGTTGGTATTAATAAGCCGAATAAAATAGAAAATATTAATAATATAGGGCTGTTACCGATAACTGATATAAAGACTCCAGCCAATCCAAAGACTATTAAACGTGTGCCAGGAAATGCTATGGGAACCAGAATAATTGCCCTGAGCCAAGAACTAGGATAAGGAAACCAAACTGGCCATATTTTAGAGAGAGTTTCATATTTTCCCTGTTTAGCTAGTTCGAAAATACTGGAATATTTTTTAGTCTCATCATTTACTGAACTCAAATTTAAATCATTTATCCAACTTACTGAGGTTTGTCCTTTCTTTTTTCCATATATTTTTACAGACTTAATAGGTGGAGCTTCCAACTTGATTATTAGTTTATGAATAAAAGTGACTGATGACTCTTGCTCCGGTACTTGAAAAGATTCGAGGATTATCTGTAAGCAGCTATCTTTCAATATTGCTTTGGCACTAACACCTTTTGGTTGCAAAAGGTAATTGATTACTGAAGCAATTGCTTGTGCATCTCCCTTTTTAGCAAGTTCTAAAAGATTCGGCTGCGTCATAACCAATAAATCTGAAAAATTGATAAATTATCGTCTATCTCAGGGTTCCCAATTTATACACAAAAGCAACATTTTTAGAAAGTTACCAGACCGACATATCAAACTTGCTTGAATTTATTATATTTTTTACAAAAACCCTAGTTTTAAACTTTTCCTCTGTACCTATGTATCTCTGGATCAGGAAATTTAAATACTAACGTTCTTTTGTAATCACAGAACTACCATTACTAATACTAACTTTTTGAATAAAAACGTCAGTACAAGATGATAAAATATCAGTGCCTATTTTATTAGCAATAAATTCAAAATCTTGGTTTGTTAATCCCCGCGCTGTATCGCCACTTAAATTAATAAAAATAGTTAAAAATTGAGGCTCACTAGAAGACTCTTCATTACCTGCTGCTTCTAGTTCATCTTCTACTATGCCTAGATTAAACTCTTTAGTCCAAGCTGGAAACTTCTTACCCGTTTGTTGTCCGTAAATTTTCACGCTTTCAATAGATGCAGCCCCTAAACCAGTTAAACCTTTGCGGATGAATGTAACTAAAATTTGCTGATTTGGTACTTGGGCAGATTCTAGCGTTACCTCTAACCAAGCATCTTTAAAGGCAACTTTTGCAGTGATCCCTTTGGGGTGTAGGTGGCGGTTCATCAGAGATGCGATCGCATCTACATCTCCCTGTTTTGCAAGTTCCAGAATATTCGGCTGTGTCATAACCACTAAAAGAGAAAATCTAGGAAAATAAGCTTATATTCTTAGAATTCCCTCTTAACAGCCTTAAGTAACATTATGATGCAAAATATCAACTAACTTAGGCTAAAATATTTAGTATAAAGATAGTCTTTCATAGACTTTTGTAAAAAATATATTTCCCTGGATTAACATCGGTTTTTGCCCTTGCCAAATTAACAGGATTAATATTAATCAATTAAATTCCCATTTTCAATATGAAGTTTTATCGAGATCATGCTTGGCCTTCAACGCTGGAAGAAGCCATAGTTATCCAAGAAAAGCTGCGAGATCAAGTAATTACTGAGGATCAACTAGAAGAACCGATCCAGTACGTTGCTGGAGTGGATATGGGTTTTGAAGCTGATGGAACTATTAGCCGTGCAGCTGTCGCAGTACTGAGTTTTCCTGATTTACAAGTAATTGAGACGAGCCTAGCACACCGTCCTACTACCTTTCCTTATGTTCCTGGATTCCTCTCATTTCGGGAAATTCCAGCTGTTCTCGATGCCCTGGAGAAAATTCAAACAACACCAGGTATTATCCTGTGTGATGGTCAAGGAATTGCTCATCCCCGCAGATTAGGTATAGCTAGCCATTTAGGGTTACTTATAGATATGCCAACAATTGGTGTAGCTAAGTCCAGGTTGGTAGGTAAGTTTGAGGAATTGGCAGAAACCAAAGGCAGCAGCCAACCACTGATATATGACGGTGAAACCGTCGGGGCTGTTTTGCGATCGCGCACCGGAGTAAAACCTTTGTATATCTCCAGTGGTCATCGCATTAGTTTACCGACAGCGATTGACTATGTATTACGCTGTACGCCAAAATATCGGCTGCCAGAAACTACACGCATTGCTGATAAATTAGCGTCGGATAGATAAAGCTTGTTGAAGTTTTTTCTAAATACTTGCTTGCGCCTACTTAATCATGTTAGGAATCGCACAGAAAGAAGTTGAAGTAGCTAAATACGAATTACGAAGTTAGAACAATGAACGCACTAACTTTACAGTGGCACGATGCAGGTCAAGATAAAACTCAGAACATTTACGAACAACAGCCAAGTCAAAATCTTGGTACTGTCCGCATTGGTCGCGATCCCCTACGGTGCGATATTATTTTGAGTCATCCTACTGTATCTGGTCTGCACGTTGAAATATTTTTTCATCACCAGCAACAGCGCTTTTATATCAGAAATTTGCGATCGCAAAATCCCCCCCTTGTCGATGGACGGCAATTAGTCCAAGGTGAAATGCCGTTAACAGAGGGTACTAGTATCTCTTTGGGACAAATAAAACTCAACGTTACTAAAGTTTCCACAGGCAGCATTCCAGCAACAATTTTAATGCCACCACATCCCGGACATCATCACCATTCGCCAACACCTCCCGCGCCAGCGCTAGGAATTTATGGTTTAGAATGCCCCAAATGTCATAAAGTTTCCCCAGGAGAGAATCTGCAAATTGGCTGTCATTGGTGTGGAACATCTTTGGCTGCGGCAGTGAGTGTTTTAGTAGCACCGGGTAGTTAGGAACAAGGGAGATAAGGGAGACAAAAGGGAATTATTGAACAAGTCTAATAACAAATGACCAATGACAAATGACAAATGACTTGCAAATCCAATTAAGTTGGGAAGAACCAGCGACAGGAGAACGGCGAGAACCAAGGTTGAATATACCGATCGCTTTTGGTCGAGAATTCCCTCGCTTACCTGCCGAACTCAGGGGGATGCGCGTTTCTCGGATGCTGCTTAACAGTAACGAAGTTTCTCGCTACCATGCCCTAATTGACTGGGAACAAGACCGGTTAGTGGTGATTGACCAAGGCAGCGTTAACGGTGTATATGTCAACGGTAAACCACAAACGCGCAGTGTTTTGACTAATGGCGATACATTGCAAATTGGCCCTTATGTAATCACAGTGAAATTTGGTGCTAGCGCCTCTGAGCCAGATACCAGCCCACCTTCAACGATTCACTTCAACGCAAATACCAATCTTCCAGACCCCACATTACCTGTTGCCCAGCCGCTAACGCCCTTGGCAAGTAATTTCCCGCCACTAGCGTTTCAAGCGGAAAATGTCGCCGTGCAAGCGCTTCACGCTACAGGTTTATCAGTAGATGAATCTGATTATCTAGCGATCGGGGCGGGATTGGGTAGCTTTGTTTGGGCTGATTTACTGCGAATTAGTGGTGTGCGTCCTGACAAGATTGTAGCTTTGGGATTGGAAGCAGAGCCTTATGCTCGTTACAAGCGCCTTTGTTTGAATTCGCAAATTCCCTTATATGAAAGACTGCGTTCTAATTCTGACTCTTGCCCTGATAATATTTGGGGTTGGCCTAGTTATGCCTTGCGCGAGGCTTGGCGTGATTGCAGCAAGGGACAGATAAACTCAGCATTGAAGTATTTATGGCAAGTGTTTGCTGAACCAACATTTGCTGAAACTTATACACCCCGTGCGGGTAATGTCTTTGATTCCATAGACCGGGAAGCGAAGCGCATTGGCTGGAATCAAATTTATCGCTATGGGCGAGTTCGGGCAATTCGCAAAACTGATGATGGCAGATATTGCGTAGCCTATTCTCGCGCCCCAGGAAATTATGCTTTTTTAGTTACTCGTTATTTACATTTAGCTACTGGATATCCAGCAATTCAGTTTCTTCCAGATTTGCAAGCTTATAGAGAAAAATATCAAGATTTTAAATCTGTCGTCAATGCTTATGAAGCCCACGATCATGTTTATGAGCAACTAGAGCGACAAGGTGGTACGGTATTGATTCGGGGACGGGGAATTGTGGCTTCGCGGATTATTCAGCGCATTTATGAAGCCAGAAAGCGAAATCGGAATATTGCAGTTTTGCATTTAATGCGATCGCCAAAACCTCAAGGTAACAAATTTCAAAATACCCAGCGCCTAGTCAAAAATCATTACGAATTTCAACCCTTTAACTGGCCCAAAGCCTGTTGGGGCGGCGAACTCCGGGCAATGTTAGAAAAAGCCACCCCCGATGAACGCAAGCGTTTACTAGCAGACTGGGGTGGAACAACCACCGCCGACCGCCAGGACTGGCAGCAAATTACTGCCCAAGGCATCAGCGAAGGCTGGTATCAAATTACCTTTGGTGAGGTGCTAGATGTAGAACGAGATGTCCAAAACCGAACTATTACCAGTATCCGAGAGCAAAGCTTTGGGGAAATAAAATTGCTAGCTGATTTTATTGTTGATGCGACTGGACTGGATGCGAAAGTAGATGCCAATCCTCTGATAGCAGATTTAGTAAAACATTACAATCTTCCAGTCAATCATTTGGGGCGATTGACTGTAGCGAACAATTTTGAACTAGTAGAAATGCGTAGTGGCAAAGGTCAAATGTATGCTGCTGGGGCTATTACTTTAGGTGGCCCTTATGCTGCCGTTGATAGTTTTTTGGGCTTGCAATATGCTGCATTAGTCGCCATTGATGGACTCGCCGCCACCCGTGCGCCTGGAGTCCATCGTTTGAATACTATAAATTCCTTTAGCCAGTGGTTGAAGTGGGTGTTAAATCAGTCACCTTAGTTTAATAATGCACTAGGCAGGAGAATTGAAGGAGGCAGGAGGCAGAAGGTTTTACCTCAGTTGGGGATTCAAACCCCTCCTGAAAAAGAGCCACCCTTCGGGTTCGCCAGTCCAACGCCAGTCGCTCATGGGGGAAACCCCCTTGGCGCTAGCCTCTCCCTTTGGGAGAAGACCGCGCTGGCTCCTCTTTGTTGAAACAACAAGACCGGGCTGGCTCACCAAATTTTCAATTTGGAGTTATTGTCTTAAACCCAAGACCCTATGGTCGCGGCAAGAGGCACCAGCGCTGTTTTCCTCCAGCAAGAGCTGCCCGACGCTCACGGACTCGCTCTAAGCGAAGCCATGCCGAAGGCTTTACGCTCCGCTATCTGCCTCCTGCCTTCCTTGATAAATTATTTAACTGTTGAAAGTTTTGCTGCTTGAAAATTTTTGAGGGGAGATAAGAACGATCCGAAGAAGATTTTGAAAAAGTTAGAAGCTAAACTTTATTCTTAATTAAGAAATTATAGTAATTAGGCGATGTCTACAATCCTCTACGCCTAAGCATTTCGCCAAACATCAAAATTTTACAACCCGCTTGTGCGGGTTTTGTTTTTTAGCTGCAATAATATAGATAAATAGCTATCTAACTATAAAAATATATTACAAAAAGTTTACAAATTGGTGAGCAATTACTTTTATGTAAAGTCAACAATTACAAAGAAATATTTCGTTTTTTATATCGATTTGTGTCATATAAGGGATAAAATGCCTACTGGGCAAGCGTTTTCTGATAAAAAACAGATATTGCCTAAAGATCACAAGTTACCTGTGGCTGATGATGCCGCTAGGAACTTCCTTCAGAGAACACGCATCAAAGGAGCCGAAGAAGCATGTTCACACACGTCAAGTCCACCATTAGACACATTGCGCCTGATAACTTACGCGGACGTAGTTTAATCAAGGTGGTCTATGTCGTGCTTGAGTCCCAGTACCAGAGCGCATTGTCGCAAGCAGTTCGCACTATTAACGCGAACAATCCCAACTTGGCGATTGAAATCAGCGGGTACTTGATTGAGGAACTCCGCGACCCCGAAAATTACGAGGAGTTCAAACGAGAAATTGAGAATGCGAATATCTTCATCGCTTCCCTCATTTTCATCGAAGACTTAGCACAGAAAGTAGTAGCAGCAGTAGAACCACACCGCGATCATCTGGACGTTTCTGTTGTCTTTCCCTCCATGCCAGAGGTAATGCGCCTGAGTAAAATGGGCAGCTTTTCCTTGGCACAGTTGGGTCAGTCAAAAAGTGCGATCGCCCAATTCATGCGGAAACGCAAAGAAAAATCCGGTGCGGGATTCCAAGATGGGATGCTGAAGCTTTTGCGAACCCTACCGCAAGTTCTGAAGTTTTTACCGATGGACAAGGCACAGGATGCCCGAAATTTCATGCTCAGTTTTCAGTATTGGCTAGGTGGTTCTCCAGAAAACCTGGAAAACTTCTTGCTGATGCTAGCTGATAAATATGTATTTAAAGGTTTAGAAAAACAAAATTTTGCACCTTCTACATACGAACAGCCGGTGGTTTATCCCGATCTAGGGATTTGGCATCCTTTGGCTCCCAGTATGTTTGAAGATGTCAGAGAGTACCTCAATTGGTATACAGCTCGTAAGGATATTTCTAGCGATCTAAAAGATCCCCTAGCTCCTTGTGTCGGGTTAGTATTGCAACGCACTCACCTAGTTACAGGCGATGATGCCCATTATGTGGCAATGGTGCAGGAGTTGGAAGCACTAGGCGCACGGGTACTACCTGTGTTTGCTGGTGGTTTGGATTTCTCCAAGCCTGTTGAGGCTTACTTTTATGAACCAAATACCAACACACAGTTGGTAGATGCAGTGATATCGCTGACTGGTTTTGCTTTAGTGGGTGGCCCAGCCAGACAAGACCATCCTAAGGCAATTGAAGCACTCAAACGCTTAAATCGTCCTTACATGGTGGCGTTACCCTTAGTATTCCAAACCACAGAAGAGTGGATGGATAGCGATTTAGGGTTACATCCGATTCAAGTAGCTTTGCAAATTGCGATTCCTGAATTGGATGGGGCAATTGAGCCAATAATTTTATCGGGTAGAGATGGGGCTACAGGGAAAGCGATCGCACTGCGCGATCGCGTTGAAGCTGTAGCCGAACGCGCCTTAAAATGGGCTAACCTCCGCCGCAAGCCGAAGCTGGATAAAAAAGTCGCCATCACCGTTTTCAGTTTCCCGCCAGATAAAGGTAACGTGGGAACCGCCGCTTACTTGGATGTATTCGGTTCCATCTACGAGGTAATGAAAGCCCTTAAAAATAACGGCTACGACTTACCCGAATTGCCAGAATCAGCCGAAGCGTTGATGCAAGAAGTCATTCATGACGCTCAAGCGCAGTACAACAGCCCAGAACTGAACGTTGCTTACAAAATGTCGGTTCCAGAGTATGAGGCGCTGACCCCATACTCTCACCGCCTAGAGGAAAACTGGGGCCCACCTCCTGGACATCTCAACAGCGACGGGCAAAACTTGCTAATTTATGGTAAGCAATTCGGTAATGTTTTCATCGGCGTACAACCCACATTCGGTTACGAAGGCGACCCGATGCGGCTGTTATTCTCCCGTTCAGCTAGTCCTCACCACGGTTTTGCTGCTTACTACACTTACCTAGAGCAAGTTTGGAAAGCTGATGCTGTACTGCACTTTGGTACACACGGTTCCTTGGAATTCATGCCCGGTAAACAGATGGGGATGTCTGGTGATTGTTATCCAGATAACTTGATTGGCTCAATTCCCAACCTGTATTACTACGCAGCCAATAATCCGAGTGAAGCGACAATTGCCAAACGTCGGAGTTATGCCGAAACAATTTCCTACTTGACACCGCCGGCAGAAAATGCTGGTTTGTATAAAGGTTTGAAGGAACTCAGCGAGTTAATTGCTTCCTACCAAACCTTGAAAGATAGTGGACGCGGTGTTTCCATTGTCAACAGCATCATGGATAAATGCCGGATCGTGAATCTGGATAAGGATATTCACCTGCCAGAAACCGATGCCAGAGACATGAGTGCTGATGAGCGGGATAATATTGTTGGCAACGTCTACCGCAAGTTGATGGAAATCGAGTCTCGCTTGTTGCCTTGTGGTTTGCACGTCATTGGTAAACCCCCAAGTGCAGAAGAAGCGATCGCAACTCTCGTCAACATTGCTAGTCTAGATCGTCAAGAAGAAGGAATTCAAGGCTTGCCGGGAATTATCGCCAATAGCATTGGACGTAGTATTGACGATATTTACCAAAATAACGACAGAGGCATTTTAGAAGATGTCCAGTTACTCCAAGACATCACTTTAGCAACCCGTGCAGCAGTTACCGCCCTTGTCCAAGAGCAAATCGACGCGGAAGGACGAGTTTCTTTAGTTTCCCGGTTGAATTTCTTCAACATGGGCAAAAAAGAACCTTGGGTAGAATCATTGCATAAAGCAGGTTATCCCAAAGTCGATAACGCCGCCCTAAAACCCCTATTTGAGTATTTGGAATTCTGCCTAGAGCAAGTTTGTGCCGACAACGAACTCGGAGCATTACTCAGAGGCTTGGAAGGTGAATACATCCTACCTGGCCCCGGTGGCGATCCCATCCGTAACCCGGATGTATTACCCACGGGTAAGAATATCCATGCTTTAGATCCGCAATCCATCCCAACAACAGCAGCAGTCCAATCAGCTAAAATCGTCGTAGACAGGCTTTTGGTACGTAACAAGGCAGAAAATGAAGGAAAATGGCCAGAAACCATCGCCTGCGTCCTTTGGGGAACCGATAACATCAAAACTTACGGTGAATCCCTAGCGCAAATTATGTGGATGGTGGGCGTGCGTCCAGTTCCCGATGCCTTGGGACGGGTGAACAAGTTGGAATTGATATCTCTAGAAGAGTTGGGACGACCCAGAATAGATGTGGTAATCAACTGTTCTGGTGTATTCCGCGACTTGTTCATCAACCAAATGAACCTGCTAGACCAAGGCGTGAAGATGGCAGCTGAGGCAGATGAACCCTTAGAAATGAACTTTGTTCGCAAACACGCTTTGCTGCAAGCTGAGGAAATGGGAATTAATCTGCGTCAAGCAGCGACGCGCGTTTTCTCCAACGCTTCTGGTTCCTATTCATCAAATATCAACTTGGCGGTAGAAAACAGCACTTGGGATAGCGAAGCCGAGTTGCAGGAAATGTATCTCAACCGGAAATCCTTCTCCTTCAATTCCGATAACCCCGGAATCATGGACGAATCCCGGCAGATTTTTGAAAGTACATTGAAAACTGCTGATGCAACTTTCCAAAATCTCGATTCTTCCGAGATTAGCTTAACGGACGTTTCCCACTACTTCGACTCAGATCCCACTAAGCTGGTGGCAAGTCTGCGGGGTGATGGTAAAAAACCAGCATCTTATATTGCAGATACAACTACAGCTAACGCCCAAGTGCGGACATTATCAGAAACCGTGCGTTTGGATGCGCGTACCAAATTGTTAAATCCCAAATGGTACGAGGGGATGCTGTCTCACGGTTACGAAGGTGTGCGCGAACTCTCCAAGCGGTTGGTGAATACAACAGGTTGGAGTGCGACAGCCGGCGCTGTGGATAACTGGATTTATGAGGATACTAACGAAACCTTCATCAAAGATGAAGAAATGCAGAAACGGTTGCTAAACCTTAATCCCCATTCTTTCCGCAAGATTGTATCAACTTTGTTGGAAGTGAATGGACGCGGTTATTGGGAGACTAGCGAGGATAATTTAGATCGTCTGCGCGAGTTGTACCAAGAGGTTGAAGACCGGATTGAAGGGATAGAATAATCCCTAATCATAAATGTAGGGACGTTTTATAGAACGTCTCTACATAAAAAACGGTTTTGACAAATTGTATGGAATCCGACTAAATGAAAATCAAATATATAATTATAAATAGGTATGTCTGCTAAAGATGTCTTTCATGAAGTTGTCAAAACAGCTTTACAGAAAGATGGTTGGCAAATTACTCACGATCCACTCACAATTAGCGTGGGAGGAGTTAACCTTTCAATTGATTTAGCCGCCCAAAAGCTGATTGCAGCAGAACGTGAAGGACAAAAAATTGCAGTCGAAGTCAAAAGTTTTTTAGAGAGGTCGTCTGCTATTTCAGAATTTCATACAGCATTAGGGCAGTTTATTAACTATAGAGGTGCATTACGACGGCGACAACCGGAGCGTGTTTTGTATTTAGCAGTACCTTTAACAACTTATAAAACATTTTTTCAGCTTGATTTTCCTAAAGAGATGATTGTAGAAAATCAACTGAAAATGCTTATTTATGATGTAGAACAAGAGGTGATTTTCCAATGGATAAATTAACTCGATATCGCCAGCTTGTACAACAGATATTACATGATTATAGTGAGCAAAAACCAGCCTTCGGAAATATAGAAGTTGAAACAATTTTTGATACAGAACGTGACCATTATCAAATAGTTCATGTAGGGTGGGAAGGTCAAGACTGGGTACATAGTTGTATTATTCATATTGATATTAAAGGTGGGAAAATTTGGCTTCAGTGGAATGGTACAGAAGATGATATTGCAGCTAATTTGGTAGCTGCGGGAGTTCCCAAGGAAGACATTGTGTTAGGTTTTCAGTCTCCTTTTATGAGACAGTTTACAGAATATGCAGTGAGTTAGGAGATGTTTTGAAAATCTCCAAGTACTACTTAATGAATGTTAACCCACAACTCCTGTGTTAATTATGATATTAATGGGCTAGACAATGCTAAATAAGGTTAACCCAATTATTAAGTAAGAAGTATTAATTATGGATAATTGGCAAGATATTACTGAATGATAGATTAGTAAGACCAATACATCCTGGCGAAGTAATTGCAGATATTTTAGATGATTTAGATATTAATACCGCCAATTTTGCAGAAATTTTAGGAGTATCTCATCAAATAATTCAGGAAATCATTAATGGTCAAAGAGCAATTACAGTAGATATAGCAATACGTCTTGGTAAAGCTTTAGAAAATGGCCCAAGACTTTAGCTTAATCTTGAGCAAAAAGTTCATCTTTGGGATGCTTTACAAAGCCATAAAGAAGAATATGAGCAAGTTATGACATTGGTTTAGAAGAATATTGTGAAGAATTGTTTTTTGAATAATTGAAATTTACAGCTATTTTCAGGTAAATGAACCACATTTTTAAATCTTACGCATTCGCCGTTAGGCGTTACCGCAGAGTAGGCGCAAAAAAAGAAATTCAAATAAAACGGTTAGCGCCAGATAATCGCAAATTATTAACCTAGTTTTTAGGATTTTGCTTATTATGAAAAAGTACATAGCACAGAATCTAGTAACAGTAAATATGAGTTTTTTGTATGGCGCGGTTGTAAGCTTATGTGGTGTAGTTTGAGCGCCCAAGATTGCTCTTGTAATTGACATAGTAGAACAAATGAACTATATTGACAATAATCATTTTGCAAGGCTTCGTGAGGTTTTGAGTGAATCCTGGCTACATATACGCCCTACAAAACAGGTCATTCGGTAGTAACATCATTAAGATTGGCATGACAACGCGAGAACCAGAAGTTCGCGCAAAGGAGATTTATCGTGGTGTGTCAGGAGTACCTGAACCATTTGAGATTGCTTTCGCTTGTAAGGTTGCTGATTGTGAAGTAGCAGAGAAGAAAATCCATCGAAGATTCAATGCATATAGAAGTAACAAGGCTAGAGAATTCTTCATTATTCCTGTTGAGATTGCAAAAAAAGTTATTATTAGTGTCTGCCAAGAAGTTAATAAAATGTTTGGTTACTACACTGATGAGCTAATTGTTATTGAAAACCAAATAACTGATAGTCTAGAGGACTGTGCTGATGACCCACCCGAAGTTGTTATGCTTAGTATAAATAGTATAGTTTCTTCTCCTCTGAAAACAAGTTTGCTGAGTGATGAGCAGAAAGCAAGGGTGGAGATTATTGCAGAAATCTTTGCAAATATTTTTCGAGATACCTCAGACGCTTGGATTATGGACTTTTCACGGGATCATAATCCAGAAACAGAGATTTATATTTGGGAACACATTGCTATGGCATTTTTAAAGATAGAGCAAGTTAAATTCCTTAGTGAAGAGCAGAAGAAAGAAGCCTTTGGTATTTTGCTAATGCGATCAATGACATCAGCTAGTAAAGTTCTTGAACAATTTAAACTAAAAACGTTTTCTAGAAAAGCAGCAAAGGAAATCCTACGTGAATACAAACTTGATCCACGACCACTTGTAGTTCGGCAACTAGCTTAACATTTAATCTTAATACTAAAATGCATCACTCTTAGACAACAGCGATCGCTTTGTTTTTGAGGTTTTTTGTAAGGCAATACTCTACAGTGAGCTTCTTTACGAGACGCTGCCCGAACGCTAACGCACTCACTCACTCTTCCATAACATGTGATCGCCTTTTTTTTGAGGTTTTCTGCAAGGCGATCGCACTCACCCTTCCACAACAGGCGATCGCTTCTATATTTTCAATGATATCATAATATGATATCATTATATCTCTGAATATATTCAAGTTAACTGTAACATGGCTCTAATTGTATTGATTAAATGGATCTCAATAACAAACAACGTCAGATTTTAGAGTTAATTTTTACAAATCCTGTACCATCTAATATTCTTTGGAAAGATATTGAAAGTTTATTTATAGCTCTCGGTGCTGATATTACTCAAGGTAGAGGTTCGCGGGTTCGTGTGAAATTATGTGAAAGCTGTTTTTCACGAACCGCATCCTCAAAATGAAACAGATAAAGGAGCAGTCAAATCTGTTAGAGAATTTTTAATTAAGGCAGGAATTGAAATATGATGACTTATAAAGGATACACAGCTAGTATAGAAGTAGATGTAGAAGCGGGAATACTTTTTGGTCAAGTCCTAGATATTAATGACGTGATTACCTTTAAGGCAAAAACTGTAGAGGAAGCGCGTCAAGAATTTCAAATTTCTGTTGATGATTATCTTGCTTTCTGTGAAGAACTAGGAGAGGAGCCTGATAAACCATTCTCTGGTAAACTTCCATTCCGCACAACTCCAGAACACCACCGCAAAATATTTATTGCTGCTAAAAAGGCTGGCAAAAGCATAAATGCTTGGATGGATGAAATATTAACTGGTGCTGCGGATAAAGTAATCAATACTTAGAGTCAATCATTCTAAATATGTTCTTCAGGAGTTAGGCTTTGAGCTTGCAGATTACCCCACCAACGGCTTCCGTCCGCTACTCTGAAGTGTAAGGTAGCTGGCAACATCAATTGGGATAAAGGAATACCGTTGTGCGTTACGCATAGTCTTGAGTTTTAGCAGCTTGTAGCACTTTTAACATAGTATCTGCGGCTTCAACTGCATTATAAGGCGACCACACAGGATAAGACTGATCGGGCTTAATCAGATCGGTTTCCTGTTGGGCTAACTCTGAGATTAAAACCTGCATAATGTAAAACTTATCTGCTCGACTAAGTTATCGCAAAGTAGAGATTAATTCTGCTGAAACCATGCAAAGTACTCCAGTAAATCAAGTCTGCTTCTCGATCATAGATTATTAGTTGGGTTTCACTGCGTTTACCCCAAGCTACAACTAGAATAATCACGTCTGCAACTTACAGATGAGACAATTCAAGGAGCTAATAATGCGTAGGCGTAGCCCGTCGTAGACATCGCACTCACTCTTTCACAATAGCGATCGCATTGTCTTTGAGGTTTTCTGCAAGGCGATACCTACGGTGAGCGACGCTAACGCATTTGACATTTAAGACAGTCGCTACATAAATATATCTTTTAAAAAACTCTAGGTTTCAACATGGATGAGGTTTATTTAGATAGACGAGTCATTTCAAACAATTGCTGGGCATTACTTCCTAAAAAAGCATCGAAAAGTATCTGCTTTCCAGGCTCGATTTCGACTAGATAACGCTGGGCAATTTCATAATAAGCGTAAGTCCAAGGGATCTGAATTTCTGCGCCACTGTTATCATCTAGCACTGTCACCATTTCTGTTACAGCTTGAGTTGCAGTTTGCCGCAAACCACAGGCAATATTCCCCTCTATCTCTGCTTTCATTGGTACACCCAGATGAGCCAAACCACTAGCGGTAGTCTCAATATCTGGATATTCTGGGGTGTTCTGTCCGTTGACGTAGCCTGTAAAATGGTTGACACCATATCCGTGCAGCAACACCCAAGCCCCATACTGAGTAACCTGATTGACCTCTTCGACAACAGAACGCCTGGGAGGTAGCCAAGGACGGGTGAAGACTTGCTGAAGTTGTTTGGCAATGGTTTCAATCTCCGCGTCTTTTTTGAGAAGAGTAACGGGTGAGGTTAGTTGGTGTGGGATTGCAGATACTGTTTTAGAGATGAGTTGAGCAATATTAGCAGGCAGTTCATTAACAATCAACTCGCTGATAAAGAGTTTGGGTAAGTTAAATTTTTCTTGCTGTGGATGGCGATAATGACGGGCATATAGATGAGTTTGAGCAAAATTATACTCTCCAGCCGCCACGTAACCCAAAGCTTCTGCAAATTGTGCGAGATAGTCAATTCCTAAACTAACTTGACCCTGCGGACTATCTACTAATAAACGCAAAGACCGAAAGGCGATGTGGTCGTTGGCAACAGTCCCACCCGCAGTAGTTATCATTTGCTGGTAGGTACGGGCATGATTTACTCTGGCGCTGTATTCTTGCCAAAGTAATTTCCATAAATTTAAGGCTATTTCGGGTTTCATATAAATTTGTCATTTGTCATTTGTCATTTGTCATCTTTTAAGAACTTAAAATCTCGCTAATAATCTGAAGGGCGATTTGGATTTGGTCGCTGTCGATAACTAGAGGGGGACAGAAACGAATTGCCGCTTTACCGCAACCTAGTAATAATAAACCGCGTAAAAAAGCTTCTTGAATAATGCGATCGCGCAATTTATGATCGAGATTACCCTGTTCATCCAATAAATCCACGGCTACCATCAAACCTTTACCTCGTGGCGGCGATACTCTGGGAAATCTTTGATGCAATTTGGTAAGACTAGCTTGTAAGAATTCTCCCATCTGGCTAGCGTTGGTCATTAAACCACTTTCCAGCAATTGCAATGTGGCAATACCAGCAGCACAAGCTACGGGATTACCGCCAAATGTAGTAGCGTGAGAACCTGGAGGCCAAGTCATTAACTCTGGTCTAGCAAGTATCGCACCTAATGGCAGACCACTGGCGATACCTTTCGCAGTAGTAATAATATCAGGCATCACACCCCAATGCTCGATCGCAAATAAGCGACCAGTCCGCCCCATCCCCGCTTGCACTTCATCCACTACCATCAGAATACCGTGGCGATCGCAAATATCCCGAATCCGTTTTAGAAAACCATCCTCTGGTACGATATACCCGCCCTCTCCTTGAATCGGCTCAACTACGATCGCGGCTACTTCTTGCGGTGGTAAAATTGTCCCGAATAGCTGTTGTTCCAGGTAATCTAAACTGGCGTGAGTGCCGTAGGGGATATGAGTTACCCCAGGAACTAAAGGCCCAAAATTCGCTCGCTGCACTGCTTTAGAACCCGTGAGAGACATTGCCCCATAAGTGCGTCCGTGAAATGCACCTAAGAAAGCCACAATTAGCGATCGCTTGGTGTAATATCGGGCTAGTTTAATTGCTCCTTCGTTTGACTCTGCCCCGGAATTGGTGAAAAATACTTTTGCTGGGAATGCACTGTTACTCTGTGGTTGAGGAAAAGGGGCGCGAATCGCTAATTGTTCCGCTAATTCCACCATCGGTTCATAATAAAAATCCGTCCCTGACATGTGCAGCAGACGTTCGGATTGTTCTTGAATTGCTTTGACGACTTCCGGGTGGGCGTGTCCGGTGGCGGTAACAGCAATACCTGCGGTCATATCCAGAAATACATTGCCATCTACATCTTCTACCATGCAGCCTTGTCCGCGAGATACAACTAACGGGTAATCGCGGGTGTAAGAAGGGGAAGTTACCGC
The DNA here is from genome assembly GCF_009873495.1 of Nostoc sp. ATCC 53789. Classification (GTDB taxonomy): domain Bacteria; phylum Cyanobacteriota; class Cyanobacteriia; order Cyanobacteriales; family Nostocaceae; genus Nostoc; species Nostoc muscorum_A. Next base: position 6,090,347 of record NZ_CP046703.1, read on the forward strand.
GCGATCGCGTTGTACAATTGCTTGAGCGCGAGGCCCAGGTAAAGAAGTTATTAAACGGGGTATACGAGGTAAATTTAAGTTAATAGGTATACTTAACATTATTTTTGCAATTTTTTAAAGATTACTGATGATTAAACGCTAAAGCTTGATTGGTTACAGTAGCATTTGATGCCATTGGTGTAGAAATTACGCATTTACCGAAAAAGCTTTACAGTAAAAGGTTTTTGTATTTTGTAAGACTTTGCCCGTTTTTATAACACAACTTTTGCGATCGCGTCATATTATATTTTTTGAAGCATAACAGCTTCACTATTAGATATCAGGGTGCAAGCTACAGAACATTTGTTGAGAGAATCTGTATTACGTCCACAGGAGAATTGCTATATGCAAAAATTAATACAAGTCTCTGAGATAATCAACCAATGACTTAGATACCTGGACAAAAAGCCTGCTACGCCTACGCAATAGTTAGTTTTCAAGTCGCATTAGTAGCTTTTGTGACTCCAATAGTTAGTTTTCAAGTCACATTAGTAGCTTTTGTGACTCCAATAGTTAGTTTTCAAGTCACATTAGTAGCTTTTGCGACTCTAATAGTTGGTTTTTAAGTCGCATTAGTAGCTTTTGCGACTCCAATAGTTAGTTTTCAAGTCACATTAGTAGCTTTTGCGACTCCAATAGTTGGTTTTTAAGTCGCATTAGTAGCTTTTGCGACTCCAATAGTTGGTTCAGTAGTAGCCAGAAGACCTCAATCTTCCTCTCTGCACCTCTGCGTGAGGTTAGGGACTTCCAAATAAAAAAATATCCCAAAGTCGATAGCAAAATTCTCTCTATTTCCCTTCACTCTGTGTTCTCTGCGTCTCTGTGGTTTGTTTATTTGGATAATTTATTTCTTGGAAATCCCTTATTCAGCTTAAAGACGTGATAAATCGCGTCTCTACATCAGGATTTTGGGCTTATCTGAATTGTATTAAATTAAAAACAGCTAATATACACCCACTCAATTAAAAAACTTCTCCACGCATCTAACAAATATTTCCACACCCATTCCCAACGCCGTTTCGTCAAAATCAAACCGGGGATGATGATGGGGATACGCCAAATCTTTCTCTGGATTCGCAGAACCTAAAAAGAAATAGCAACCAGGAACCTCTTGCAAGAAAAAAGACATATCTTCAGCAGCCATAGTTTGGCATTCTGGCACAATACCCAACGGCGTTTCTACAACTTCTTCTGCTACAGTTCGCACCAATTCCGCCATCTTCATATCATTAATTACTGGTGGATAAAGTGCCCAATATTCTAAGTCATAACTCGCACCATGACTTTGACAAATTCCAGCAATAATCTGCTCGACGCGCTGGTTAAAAAACCCTTTCAAACTAGGATTGAAATATCTAACAGTGGCACTCATTCTCGCTGTATCAGCAATCACATTACGCTTGGTTCCAGCATGAAGTTCACCCACCGTTACCACAGCCGAATCAATGGGATTCACATTCCGGGCGACAATGGTTTGCAAGGCATTTACAATTTGAGCAGCAACTACAACGGAATCAACGGTTTGATGGGGTAGTGCGCCGTGTCCACCTTTGCCTAAAATTGTGCAGTTAAAGCACTCCACAGCAGCCATCAACGCCCCAGCCCGGACACCAACTGTTCCCAAGGGTAAATTATTCCACAAGTGCAAACCAATAATCGCGTCAACATCAGGATTTTTAAGAACTCCAGCTTCAATCATCGGCTTTGCGCCTCCTGGTGATTCTTCTGCTGGCTGAAAGATAATTTTTACGGTACCGGAGAAGTCTTGGCGATGCTGTTGCAGATAGTAAGCTGTACCTAAAGCGATCGCAGTATGTCCATCATGTCCACAAGCGTGCATCACTCCATCATGCTGCGATTTGTAGGGCACTTCGTTGAGTTCTTGGATTGGCAAAGCATCCATATCTGCCCGAATCGCTAAAACTTTCTCTGCACCTAGTTTGTTACCCTTGATAGTGGCAACAATGCCAGTGTGAGCAATGCCAGTTTGATGCTCGATTCCCCACTCTTGCAGCTTTTGTGATACGAACTCAGCCGTCAGCTTTTCTTGAAAACCCAACTCTGGTTGTTGATGCAATCGCCGCCGCCACTCTACTAATTGCGGTTGCAATGAGCGAATTGCCAGCCGGATGCGAGATAGATCAACAGATGAGGGATTGGGAAAGGTAGAAACCATTATGAAGACAAGCTAGTTTAAGTACAGCTAACTTAGTCTATCGTAGGGAATGGTGAAGAATCATCATTAGAATCTTCTTAACCAGTTACCAGGTAAAATCAATTCTGCAACCAACCAGCCATCACAGCAACTATCAAAAATAAACCCATCGCCAAACGGTAGAAAACAAAAATCAAGGTGCTGTGTTTTTCCAGGTAGCGCAGGAGTCCCCAAATTGCAGCAAAAGCGGAAATGCTAGCGGAGATTAAGCCTACCAACAAAGTCAACCAACCAGCCGTACTCAACCCTGCTTTCGTAAGAGTATGGAGTTCTACAGCACCTGCCAAAATCACGGCTGGTAAGCCCAACAAAAAAGAAAATCGGGCTGATGTCTCCCGTTCCATACCCAAAAATAACCCAGCAGTGAGGGTGGAACCAGAGCGAGAAACGCCAGGGATTAGGGCAAAAGCTTGAGCAACTCCTACCCAAATGCCATCCCAGAGGTTGAGGTTGTCAAAAGTGCGATCGCGTCCTCCACGTTTTTCGGCGATCGCTAGCAATCCTGACATAATAATTGAAGCTGCACCAATAACTACTAACCCTCGCATCGGTGAGTTGCAAGCGTTCAGAATTGGTTTGAGTAGCACACCAGCCACAGCAATGGGCAAGGTTCCGATCAATAAGCCCAACATCAGTTGCAAAGAACTAGATTGATAATCTTGTCCGCTAATTGCTCTAACTGTCTCTCCTGTTAATTTTTTTAAGTCTTGCCAAAAATAGACTAAAACAGCAGTCAAGCTAGCTAACTGCATTGCTGCTGAAAAAGCAGATCCTGGATCTTTCAGTCCCAGTAGAGTTGGTACTATCCGCAAATGAGCAGTACTGCTAATTGGTAGTAGTTCTGTAATTCCCTGAACGATGCCTAAAATAATCACGTCAATCCAGCTAAGGTTGGCAAAGTCTAGATTCACTTCACTACCGTTGCCACAGACGGCACTCGCCACCACAAAAGAAAGCATCATGATATCAGGCGTAAATAATTTACTTTTAATCAAACACCGACAAAGTAACTTATGTTAGTGACGCTTCTGTGACTAAGACATGGCACTTGGATGACATCTAAATACAAATAAAAATCTCGTGTGTTCGCGCAACTTGTCGTTAGGCAATAAATACCATTTTGTTATTTTAAAAACATCTTTAAATAATCATATTTTGCACATAATAAATCTACTCATGAAGTGTTATTTTAGTCCAAAAATTTAAATAAGGCAGGTAAATCCTGCCTTGTGTGTCACCAAAGTTAGGTTAGCTTCACTTCTCTTACCATTGCACGTCTTATTGACAAAGCTATTACCAAGTTATGTCAGAACTGTGACTGCATCAGTTGTAAAAAGTGATTGAACATTCATTCGCTACTTTTTCCCTAATGCCCCTCATCAGTGCTGAGTGAGAAGGGATAGACCAATGCCCAATGCCCAATTCCCAATTCCCAATTCAAAGTGTCAGTGTTTCCCAATCTAAATCTGATGCTATTTGAGCAAGTTTATCTAAATCAGTCAGATTATCTAAATAGGGTAAGCAGCCTAAAACTGGCATGTTAGTAAGTGATTGAATTAATTGCTGTGGTGTCCAGTCGGCTATTTCTGCATCTGTTCGAGGTTGTATGCAGTTCAGAACAATGCCTTTGAGATTAACGCGCGATTGCCTAGCTAATGCAACGTTTGCCACTGCTTGAGCGATCGCACCCAATCTAACTGGTACTACCAATACCGTTGGTAAACGCCATTCTCCCGCTAAATCAGCTACCGTTAACTCGTCAGTTACTGGCGAACCTAAACCTCCCAAGGCTTCTACAAGTACAAAATCACGTTGCGATCGCAACTTAGACAAAGCTTGCCAAACTATTGCTAAATCGACTTGGCGATTTTCTCGTGCGGCGGCGATGGGAGGGGCTAAAGGTGCTTCAAAGTATAACGGTGTAATTTCCTCTGAAGATTGTTCTAGCGCAAATAGCTTTTGATACCACTCGCGATCGCCAATTCCCGATTGAATCGGCTTCATGATTCCCCAGCTACGCTGCGGGTAATATTTTTGCCAATAGGCTGCTAAGGCTGTTGTTAAAACAGTTTTACCAGCTTCGGTATCAGTTCCAGTAATCAGTAGTGTGTTTAACATTAATTTCTTTGACCAGAAAATGGTTGTGTTTCATTAACTGGCGGCAAGGTTGGCGTTTCACCAGTGGGCGGAGTTGGAATCGGTTTCTCTGTGGGAATTGGGAAGGGTGTTTCTGTAGGAATTGGGAGGGGTGTCTCTGTAGGAATGGGAATCGGTGTCTCTGTGGGAATTGGGAAGGGTGTTTCTGTGGGAATGGGGAAGGGTGTTTCTGTAGGAATGGGGATCGGTGTTTCTGTGGGAATTGGTTTGACTGGTTTTTCTAATGAAACATTCAGGTTGTAATTGCTTTCGGCAACTCCCGAAGCCAGTGTTAACTCAATAGTATATCTACCAGTAACTAGCAATATGCCTTCATAAGCTGTTATTGGCTGGGTATTCTGAGCAAGTGGTTGTTCATTGGGACTTAAAACTGTGAGCAATACGCTGCTTGTTGGGTCAATCAACGCAGTTAACTTGTCACCTTTCTGTCCAAAAAAAGTATACCGGATGATTTGATTTGTTTTGAGAGTATCTGTAACTGTGGCTGTATTATTTGCTCCCAAATTGAGCCGCCTAGAAATAGGTTGCTCAATGGTGGGTGTGGGTGTTGCTGTGAATGTAGTACCACCAGAAATAACTGGTGAAGGGAAATTTTGTGGAAGCGTTTCAGTTGGTGATGGTTTCGACTGACTGCGAATTGAACTTACCAGTGCCCAAGAACCAAATCCGGCGACAAAAACTACACCAGTGGCAATTGCCGCGATCGCTAACGGGTTATCCAAGACTGAACTAGTGGAACTTGGTGGAATTACAGGATCGGGTTGTTTCTTCGGCGAAGCTGGTGGTGGTACTGAGTCAGGACGGCGGCTAACAGCCATTGTCTGCAAATTAGACGCATTCAGGGGAGGAAGACTGACTTGTTCTAAAGGTTGTAGTGCTTGAGATACACTAGCAGCACTCTGATAGCGATCGCTCGGTATATGATTCAACATTCGATTCAAAACTTGAGCAAATCGCGGACTCACCTTTACCCATCGCTGCCAATTCCAAGTTAGTTGGTTTTCGTCAAATAAATCCTTTGGTTCTTTACTAGTCAGCAAAACAATCGCGCTTACCGCTAATGCGTACAAGTCACTGCTAGGGTAAGCTCCCCCTGTTTGCATTTGTTCACTCGGAGAGTAGCCTAATTTTCCCACAGTGGTTTCGGGCATAGCGCTCTCTGGCGATCGCAAACGTGTTGCTAGTTCCTTTACCACCCCAAAGTCAATTAACACAGGTTTAGCGTCACTATCTCGCAAAATAATGTTTTCTGGCGAGATATCTCGGTGAATGATCCCTCGACTGTGAATATGCTCTAAAACAGGCAACAACAACTGTATCAGCTGCAATACTTCCGCCTCTGTGAAGGTTTTACCAATAGCTTGACGTTCAGCCAGCATCGCTCGGTAGGTTTGACCTGCAACATAGTCCTCTACCAAAAATAAGCGTTGGTCTTGCTCAAATCTTTCCCGAAATTTGGGGACTTGTGGATGTTCGATTTGATATAAAATGGCAGCCTCTCGGTGAAAAAGCTCCTTTGCCTTTTCCCAAGCCGAAGCCTCCGTTGCTGTTGAAATCAATTCCTTGATCGCGCACAGTTCGTTAAATCGCCTCTGATCTTCTGCCAGATAGGTTCTACCAAATCCTCCTTGTCCGAGAATTTGAATTATGCGGTAACGGTTTTGCAAGACAGTGCCAACTGTAATGGGTGGTTGCATGAGCGATTGATTGAGTGTAGGAGCAATTGAGGAAGAAGTCACCCACCAAGATTAAGTCCGAGAGGCGACACAGTTACATGCAGCGATATTCTACCTTACCTAATGGGTATACCCCCAGTTAGGAGTATACGCAAAGTCACGTTTCAAGTGTCTTATGCAACTTTAGGAACTGTCCACGATATAGGGGGCAGGGGAAGTGTGGGAGGTGTGGGAGGTGTGGGAGGTGTGGGAGGTGTGGGAGGTGTGGGAGGTGTGGGAGGTGTGGGAGGTGTGGGAGGCAATGCAGCGTTCATTGATGTGCAGTTATTCAATTCCTCCTCTTTCTCCCCACACTCCCCACGCTCCCCACACTCACGCTCATTTCTCACAAGTGAGAAATCCAGGCTACCCTGTTACCCATCTCACTTTTAGAGCATTGCTCCCCAGAAGATCACTGGGGAAAGAAGAACAAAAATTAGCGCAGCTTGGTGCTGTCAGCCTTGCACGAAAACCACACCTATGAGAGTTTGTTTAAATACAATTATTCTGGAATTTTATTGTGTGAATTAAAACTTAAAATTAAATCTGCCAGTTTACTTATTTATTGCTAGTATCGTAGAATATAATAGGATACAACTTAAACACTTAGTTCCAAATGCTCCTTGTCTAAGAACAACCTTCAATACCACTTAAAGTTATAAATACTTTACTGTCAGTAATAAATGATGTATTTAGAAGAAGCAATCTAGTACACCAATCTTTGATAGCTTGAGGTTATTTGTCTCAACTCAAAAATTTTAATTATACATCTACTGGACGGACTTGATATCAGTTAAGCTATCAATGGTTTGCTTCCAAAGAAAATTAGACAGTTAGCGAATGATAATTTTATGGAGAAATGCTTAAATTTTGTATGGAAGCTTTAATAAAACTCACAGATGTTTTTTTAGGCTATTTCTCAGTTAAATCTATTAAATCTCTAATGATAATATTGCTATGAATTCAAATAGAGGATCTGCTGTTCTTAGTTCTGCAACTTTCAAAGTGCAAGCATCTACAACAGGAATGACTGATAATCATCGCTTGCGGCTGTTTTCGGGCTCTGCCAATTTACAGCTGTCTCAAGAAGTCGCTCGTTATGTCGGGATGGACTTGGGCCCAATGATTCGCAAAAGATTTGCGGATGGAGAACTTTACGTTCAAATCCAAGAATCCATTCGGGGTTGTGATGTCTATTTAATTCAGCCATGCTGTCAACCCGTGAACGATCATTTGATGGAATTATTGATTATGGTTGATGCCTGTCGTCGAGCTTCGGCGCGACAGGTGACGGCAGTAATTCCCTACTATGGCTATGCTCGTGCCGATCGCAAAACGGCAGGACGAGAGTCTATCACTGCCAAGCTGGTTGCTAACTTGATCACCGAAGCAGGTGCCAACCGCGTTCTAGCAATGGATTTACACTCGGCGCAAATTCAAGGCTATTTTGATATTCCTTTTGACCATGTTTACGGTTCTCCAGTATTGCTGGATTATCTAGCAAGCAAGCAATTGCCCGACCTTGTGGTTGTTTCCCCCGATGTTGGCGGTGTAGCACGAGCCAGAGCATTTGCCAAAAAACTAAATGATGCTCCCCTGGCGATTATTGACAAGCGTCGTCAGGCACATAATGTTGCAGAAGTGTTAAATATCATCGGCGATGTTAAAGGCAAAACGGCAGTGTTGGTGGATGACATGATCGACACTGGCGGCACGATCGCAGAAGGGGCGCGATTATTGCGTGAAGAAGGAGCGCGTCAGGTATACGCCTGTGCAACTCATGCGGTATTTTCCCCACCAGCGATGGAGCGATTATCCAGTGGTTTGTTTGAGGAAGTCATTGTCACCAATACGATCCCCATACCAGAAAACAATCGTTTTCCTCAACTAGTGGTGTTGTCAGTAGCTAATCTCTTAGGAGAAACTATCTGGCGGATTCATGAAGATACTTCAGTTAGTAGTATGTTCCGCTAATAGCATTCCCATTACAGGGATAAATTACCCACATTGACTCCTTGATCGGGTGCAGTGTGGGCTTTTAGTAGTTTAAAAATTTCTGTACTGAGATTACTACACAAATAGTTTGAGCTTCCAAGCTGGTTTACAGAAAACTTTTTCTCCCCTTGTTCACTGCTCCCTGCCTCCTTACCGATACAGCCAAACTCGGAGTAGTGAAAGTAGTTGCTCAGTATCTACGGGTTTGGTGATGTAGTCAGAAGCTCCAGCTTCGATGCACTTTTCGCGATCGCCTGGCATAGCTTTAGCAGTTAAAGCAATTATTGGTAGTGAGCGAAACTGTTGTTGCTGGCGGATGGCGCGGGTAGTTTCGTAACCATCCATTTCCGGCATCATAATATCCATCAACACTATATTGATGTCAGGGTTAGTTTGCAGTCTTTCTATGCCATCTCTGCCATTTTCGGCAAACAGCACTTGCATTTGATAGCTTTCTAAGAAGCTGGTGAGAGCAAAAATATTCCGCAAGTCATCATCTACAATCAAAATTTTCCGATTAGCTAGCACCGGGTCATTTTGATGTAGTTGCTCTAGCATTTGACGCTTTGGTTGCGGCAAATTTGCTTGCACTCGATGCAAGAACAGGGCAGTTTCGTCTAATAACCGCTCTGGCGATCGCACATTTTTAATGATAATTGTCTCTGCTAACCCCCGCAGCTGGGTTTCTTCTTGGCGGTTGAGTTCTTTGCCGGTATAAACGATAATTGGCAGTTTCAACAGCCTGGGTTCTTGCTTGATTTGCTCAATTAGTGCAAACCCACTCATATCGGGCAGACCAAGATCCAGTACCATACAGTCAAAATGCTGCGATCGCAAAATCAACAGCGCTTCTGCTCCCGTACCCACTGCTGTACTCTGGACATCACCATTACCAATCAATTCGATAATACTTTGGGCTTGTACGGGATCGTCTTCTACGATCAGGAGATTTCTTACCTGACGCTCAATAAAACCTTTAATATCAGTCAATACCTGAGTTAGCGCTTCTGGAGAAACAGGTTTTTGTAGGTAAGTAATTGCTCCTAGCTGTAATCCCCGTTGCTGTCTTTCATCTACGGAAAGTATATGTACTGGTATATGCCTGGTATCTGGCTTATGCTTCAGACGATCCAGCACCGTCCAACCATCCATTTCTGGCATATAAATATCTAGCATAATTGCATCGGGCTTAAACTGTTGCGCGAGTGCTAGACCTTGTTTGCTCTGTAAGGCAACTATAACCTTAAAGCCCTGCTCACGAGCCATATCTAGTAAGATGCGGGCGAATTTATCATCATCCTCGATAATTAGCAAAATGCGATCGCCAGGTTGAATTATTTCCCGGTCATCTGGAATTTCGTGGGGAGAGGTGGTAAGTACTTTTGTGCTTGGAGAAGTGTCCACAGTTGTGGGTCTGTTTTCTACCAGAGGCACTTCTTTGATAGTCGATGCTTGGCGGATTGTGATTGGCTGAGGCGGTGTAAAAGTACTTTGACTATTCTTTTCTTGTCGTCTGGGTAGGTAGAGAGTGAAGGTGCTTCCCTGCCCTGGTTTGCTGACTATTTCAATTCTTCCTCCCAACAGTTGAGCCAATTCGCGGCTGATGGACAAACCCAAGCCAGTGCCGCCATACTTGCGGCTGGTTGTGCCATCTGCCTGCTGAAACGCCTCGAAAATAATCTTCTGCTTCTCGGCTGGAATGCCTATACCCGTATCGCTAACTGCAAAAGCAATCATCGGATTATCAATTTCGGCTGCGTCAGAATACATACTAATTTCTAACTTCACGCCTCCCCGTTCAGTAAACTTAAAGGCGTTAGCTAGAAGATTTTTTAGCACTTGTTGCAGACGTTTAGAATCGTTATAAATGGTCGGGGGTAACTTACTATCCAGTTCAATAGTAAAACTGAGTTCTTTATTGTGAGCTACTTGCCGGAAAGTCTGTTCTAGAGATGTCGCCAAATCTGCAAAAGCAATTTGCTCAATATCGAGCGACATCGTACCCGACTCAATTTTTGCTAAATCTAGAATGTCATTGATCAATTCCAGCAAATCAGTGCCAGCCGAGTAAATAGTCCGGCTGTACTCTACCTGTTTATCGGTCAAGTTGTTAAGAGAATTATCTGCTAACAGTCTGGCTAAAATTAACAAGCTATTTAAGGGTGTCCGTAATTCGTGGGACATATTCGCCAGAAATTCCGATTTATATTTGGAAGACAAAGCCAGTTGTTCAGCTTTTTCTTCCAAAGACTTCCTCGCCCGCTCAACTTCCTGGTTCTTGCGAGCGACTTCCCTATTTTTAACTTCTAACAGTTCTGCCTTTTCTTCTAACTCCTCATTTAATTGTTGTAATTCTTCGTTAGACTGCTTGACAAGAAATTGTGATTCCTCCAACTCGTGCGCCTGTTCTTCTAAACGTTGATTGCTCTGTTGTAGTTCTTCTTGCTGGGTTTGCAGTTCTTCTGTCAAAGCAACAGACTCTTCAAGTAGTTGCTGGGTTTGCAATTGTGAGGCGATATTATTTAAAAATACACCCAGATTTTCACTCAATTGCTCTAAAAATGTCAGATGTAGATGGCTGAAAGACCCAAAAGAGGCAAGTTCAATCACGGCACTCACCTGCGTCTCAAAGACTATAGGCAAAACAATAATATTTAGCGGTGGTGATTCTCCCAAGCCGGAACTGATGCGGATATAGTCACTAGGAACTTCTGTGAGGAGGATTCTTTGTTTTTCTAGGGCGCATTGTCCCACCAATCCTTCGCCCAAGCGAAACTGATTTGCTAAGTTTTTTCGTTCTTTGTAAGCATAACTACTCAACAACTTCAGTACTGGCTGATCGTCTATAGAGGCCATTGCATAAAAAACGCCCTGTGATGCCCCAACCAGTGGCGCTAAATTCGACAATATCAAGCTAGACGCAGCTTCCAGATTTCGCTGCCCTTGGAGCATCTGGGTAAATTCAGCTAAGTTAGACTTTAACCAGTTTTGCTCTTCATTTTTTTGAGTTGTATTTCGCAGATTAACGATCATCTGGTTGAAGGTGCGCGTCAACACGCCAATTTCATCGTAGCGATCGCTATCTGGTAAACTCACCGATAAATCCCCATCCGCCACTTTTTCTGCCAAACCAGAAACTTGCTTTAGAGGTGCTGAGATATGTCTGGTTAAGGCAAATCCGATTAAACCTAAGATTAAAGAAAATAAAGGAATACTATAAATAATACTGGCGATCGTTTGCCGGGCAGCTGCTCTTGCTTTCTCAGAGCGCTGTTTCAGCAGTGCATTCTCCTCAGTTTTCATCGCCTGGATAACTTTCTGAATCTGATCCATCAGCTGCTTACCCTGGTCTGTCAAGATAGCTTTCTGGGAAGCTTCTAAACCCTGGCTTTGCCGTAGCTCAATGACATCTTTCATTACAGCCATTCTCTGAGTTAGCAGTGGCTGCAAAGTATCAAGTCGATTTTGTTGGTTGGGGTTATCTGCTGTTAACTTTTGAAGTTCCTTAACTTTTTGATTCAGTAATTCAATTGCAGCGTTATAAGGTTCTAAATAGCGCTGTTCGCCCGTAATAATGTAACCGCGTTGACCAGTTTCAGCATTTGTCAGTTGCAGATTCAGGTCTTCAAGCTGACTTAGCACCTGGTAGGTATGGGTTTCTTTGCGCGAAGTTTCAATTAGATCGTTCGTGCTTTGGTAGGAGATTAGACCAATGGTGGTCAGAGTTGCCAAACTCAAGGCAAAACTTACTCCAATCTTGGTTCCAATCTTCAAACGGTTAAACATTATTCCAGGCAGGTATTTAAACTATTTCTGTTTTTCAGACTATTTCGATTATGTTCTAACTATCTAAACTAAATGTATGATGTTTGGTTGATCTGGGATATGCCTAGTTTTTGGCACGCTAAATATTATCACTTCCATCCTATATACATTTACAAATGTAAGGTTATTTTAAATAAATCTCTAAATAAATAATTTTTTCTAACATTTTTATATTTTAACAAGTCTGAAATTTGCAAATAGCATAACCTCTTTCAAAAGAAGCAACCACTTTTTTGGCAATTTAATCTTGCGGTGGATATTTAAACAGTTGTTCTTAGATTATAAATTTAACATCAGACTTTACAAAAACGGGGTGATTTTTATGATCACAGTAATTGACATAGTAAAACCCAAATTCTACAAAGGGCAAAAGGTAGAATTTATTGGTGGATTGGGAACCATAAGAGAATGTCATCCTAACTCTGGAAACTGGTCGTATCTTGTAGAAATGGAAATGGAATCAGAACCGAAAATGGGTAGGATTGGTTATGAGACTACTATTTTACTATTTGAAACAGATATTATTTTACTCTAAGGCTAACCTCTTGTTGCCGCTTAGATTTAATTTGACATCATCTTTTTATCAAAAAAACCTTGGAGGAGATTAAATAATTTCACAAGATTTTAATATTCTCTAGTGAAAGTTAAATCATTTTAGGAATAGACAAAAATCTTGAATAGTACAATTAAGCAGATGGGATGCAGAAAATTAACTTCATTTTCTATAAACGCTAAATATAGTAGTTTTGGCGGCTGGATAAAATGCCATTACTATTGTACACCACTATTAAGAACAACCTTAACCTTAGTTATCGTAAGCAATTTTATGCTAGGAAATTAGGGTTTTAAAAGGCAATATCTACTTACGTAAACTATTTCCTCTATATAAAAAAATATACTTTTCCTATAATTTTCACGTTATTGAGTCTAACTAGAAGTTAGTAATACTCTAGCGATCGCTTCTAGCCAGATCAAGTTCAGATTGGCTATGTATACTAAAATCTTGGATATTGTTACTTTCTAAAATCGCTCTTGCACCTGCTATGTAGATATCAGTGCCTTTTATGACTATTAGATAATGTCCGCCTGCGACCTGATGCTGATAATATCTGGCGAGATCGTTAGGAATTCCTAAAGTGGGGTAGATATCTTGAGAACTGCTGATATTCACGTCAAGAATATCACTTATTTTGCTGGTAATTTTAGCAATTATTGATACTTGACTCATCGGAAAACCAGCAGTTCTCAGTTCAGTAAGCGCTCTTTCTAGACTATGGTACTTAGAAAAAATACCAATAGCGTGCTTATAACGACTATTTGGGGTGGAGTATGGCTCATAAACACCCGAATATTGAAGATCGCGGCGATTAAAAATCCTCTTAGCTAGACGAATTTCTATGTCTATGCCGGTTATCATCACCAAATGATAACCTTTACAGACTAGATCGCTGTAACCCTCTGCTTGCTCTTTAGGAATTCCTAAACTTACCAATACATCCGGTAAACAACTTGCTAAATTGCTAGCGATCGCTATTGCTTGTGCGCCGGCTACCATGACTTGGCCTACACCAGGAACTACCCAGAAAACTAGACCAGCTAATAAGTCATTCAAATCGCCTAAAGCACTACCAGTAAAAGCTCGATCGGTGTCTTCTGAGGATGTATTGCTAGTGCTATCTTTAACTTCAACACCAGCAATATCACTTTGTTCTTCTGCATTTCGTGCAATTACAGAAACTTTGTGCATTGGAAAATTAGAAGCTTTTAGTTCCTGAAGTGCCAATTGTGCGTCGGAACATTTAGCGAAAACTACTATAGTTCTTCGCTCTTTTTCTAATGTCATTTTATCGGTTTATTGCAGTTAGAGTGATTCCCAAGACTATTAGTTAATTGAAGGTAATTATACAGCTCGGCGAGTCAGTAAACCCCACAGGAAAATCAGCAGCATAGCACCCAGAACAGCAAATAAAATGCTTCCCAAAGATAAAGCTCCTACAGATGCGGCTGCTGCTGAACTGCTCCCTAGTAAAACTTGACCCAAATAACCACCGACTACGGCTCCAAGTATTCCTAATATAATTGTGGAAAGAATACCGCCACCTTGGGTTCCTGGATAAAATAACTTAGCTAACGCGCCTGCAATTAAACCCAAAACCAGCCAAGCAATAATGTTAGTCATTGAATCTTTCCTTTGTGAGAATGTGCTTTGTCGTTTCCTTTCGACTATTTCATATTAAAGTTTGCCTCTAAAATTACCGATCTATCTAGAGAACTAAAATCAAAAATCTTTAGATATCATTTGAATATTCACTGATTCTCCGGTAGGGGAAATACCCTACCGAAAGCGTCTCTGCATCTACATAAATCGCCCCTACAGGGTATAATTTTGCGTAAGCCCTAGTAGTATTTTTATTAGTGTTTCAAGACTCAGGAGTAACGACCAAAGAAAGAGCTAGTTGATAAAGTTGGCGACGGGGAAGGGAGGTAAATTTTGCTAACTGACGACTAGCTTGCGATCGCGATATTCCCTGACTAATTAACATTTTCAATTCGGCTTTCAATTCCTCTTCTGTCAGTTGAGGCTGACTGGCTGGAATTCCTGCCACTACTAATGTATATTCACCCTGGGGTTCTCGTTGGCTGTAGTGAGCGATCGCTTCGGCAATCGTCCCCCGCCAAAATTCCTCATACAATTTTGTTAACTCCCGCCCTAGCACAATTTGGCGATCGCTCCCCCAAACAAGAGCTAAGTCTTGTAAAGTATCTCGCAAGCGGTGGGGTGATTCGTAGAAAATCAATGTGCGAGATTCTGTTTGCAGAGATTCTAAATATTCTTGTCTCTGTTGAGTTTTCGCCGGCAGAAAGCCTTCAAAGACAAACCGATCTGTTGGTAATCCAGATGCACTCAAAGCGGTAATTGCTGCACTAGCGCCAGGAATGGGAACTACTGAAATCCCCGCCTCAATGCAGGCTTTTACCAGTTCATATCCAGGATCGGAAATACCTGGCATTCCCGCATCAGTCACAAGTGCGATCGCTTTATTGTTAACTAAATGCTCTAATAATTCCGGGATGCGGCTAGTACGATTGTGTTCGTGGTAACTCACCTGGGGAGTTTTAACTTGAAAATGCTGTAATAATTTCCCTGTGTGACGGGTGTCTTCCGCAGCAATGATATCCACAGTCTGCAAAATTCGCACCGCCCGAAAGGTTATATCTTCCAGGTTGCCAATGGGTGTACCGACAACGTAAAGTGTTCTTGGTTTTGGATCGGTTTGCATGAGAGATTAGGAGTTTTTGTAGAGACGCGATTCATCGCGTCTGTGCAGGAGAGATAGGAGAGACGCGATGAATCGCGTCTGTACAAGAGTTAAAAATAATTATTTATGCAGCTATACGAACATATATGACAAATGGCTCGTCCAAAATTCAAAATCCAAAATCGGATCATGGGTTATTTGTCGGTTTAGTAACTTTAGATTTGATTTACCTTGCTGAATCTGCCCCCAAAAATAATCAGAAGATTGTCGCTACTGACTATACTGTAGCGGCAGGTGGCCCAGCAACAAACGCAGCTGTAACTTTCAGGCATTTAGGTAATCAAGCTACAGTCTTAGGTGTAGTGGGTTCTCACCCAATGACACAGCTAATTCGAGGCGATTTGGCAAATTACAAAGTTGAGATCGCAGACCTTGAGCCTACCACTGATTTAGCACCGCCTGTCTCCTCAATCATTGTCACCCAAGCCACAGGTGAAAGAGCCGTGGTTTCCATCAATGCTGTCAAAACTCAAGCCAGTAGCGCATCTATCCCTTCAGATATTTTACAAAATGTCAACATAGTACTGATTGATGGGCATCAGATGGCTGTAAGTTATTTCATAGCCCAAGCAGCTAAAGCCAAAAATATCCCAGTAGTAATCGATGGTGGCAGTTGGAAGCCTGGATTTGAGCAAATTTTGCCGTTTGTAGATTATGCCATCTGTTCAGCTAATTTTTATCCCCCCAACTGTCAGACTGGAAAAGACGTTTTTGCCTATCTGGCCGGGTTTAAGATTCCTTACATCGCCATTACTCACGGACAAAAACCAATTGAATACTTGAGTTGCACTAAAACTGGTATCGTAGATGTGCCGCAAATACACGCGGTTGATACATTAGGGGCTGGAGATATTTTCCACGGTGCTTTTTGTGATTACATTTTAAGGGAAAGTTTTACTGATGCGTTGGCGCTAGCAGCTAAGATTGCTGCTGATTCCTGTAAATGTTTTGGCACTCGGCGCTGGATGGATTTAAAGTGCTGAATGAAGAAAGGGAAAGGGGGAAAGGGGAAAGGGGAAAGGGAAGCAGTAACTTAAAAGTAGGGGTTTCAAATATGGACACTGATTTTTATCGCACTACGTGTCTTAAAAATATTCTTTTTTATTCGACCTATTTAAAAATAGTGGCTTTATACCTTTTGGGGAAAAGTTCTTTATCCTTTCCTTTCCCCCTTACCCTTTCCCCTTTTCCCCTTTTTGGTAATCAGGTTAATAAAGGCAAATTTAATGAAAGACTTACAACAAATATTAGCGATCGCTCGTGAGATAGGTTGGGGTGCAGCAGATATACTGCGATCGTACTACCACGGCACCGCAAAAGACCCTAACTTAGATGTGCAATATAAACAAAATGAGCCTGTTACCGTTGCCGATGTAGCTGTGAGTCAATATATCTTGCAGAAGCTACAAGCAACTTTAGGTAACGAAGATTTTGCTTACATCAGTGAAGAAACCTATCAGTCGCCAACTACAGGCGCACACCCTTCCGCCCCTTGGGTATGGATAATTGACCCTTTGGATGGCACACGAGACTTTATTGAAAAAACTGGGGACTATGCAGTTCACATTGCTTTAGTCAAGGAAACGCGCCCAGTATTAGCAGTGGTGGCAGTACCAGAGTCAGAAAAGTTATATTACGCTACCAAAGGTGGGGGGACATTTGTAGAAACCCGTGATGGTTCTGTTCCTTTACAAGTGTCGTCAAGTAAACCAATTGAGGATTTAACCTTAGTGGTTAGTCGCTCTCACCGCAACCAACGCTTAGATTACTTGCTACAAAATTTACCCTGTCAAAATCAGAAATCTGTAGGTAGTGTAGGCTGTAAAATCGCCACTATTGTCGAGCAACAAGCAGATATCTATATTTCCCTTTCTGGTAAGTCTGCGCCCAAAGATTGGGATATGGCAGCACCTGAACTGATTTTAACAGAAGCTGGTGGTAAGTTTACCCACTTTGACGGCGCTCCGTTGCAGTATAACACTGGTGATATCAATCAATGGGGAGGTTTGCTGGCGAGTAATGGTGAATATCACGAAGCACTGTGCCAGCAAGCAGAAAAGATTTTAGCGCAGTTCGACCATAGCTAATGGGACATTTGAGGATGAATATTTTTTAATTTGCTTTTAAAACAGCTAGTCATGTTATGATTGCACCCACTGCCGATAATAATCTTTACCTCTAAGTCCACAGCTTAATTTTCAAAACACTAAATACCTGCGCGATCGCAGATTCAAAGTGTAACTTTTATAGTACAAGCAACAAAAGCCAGTCAATGGAGAAGTCTGCAAACCTGCATAAAGGGTTTGATTTGTGAATAAAATTCACTATTAGACGATATTCAAAGGCTGAAGGCTGTGCTAGACTCATGGACATAAAGATTATTTTCGGTTGAGTAACTAGTTTTGATTTCTAAAAACCGTCTCTCCGAATTTAACTCTCTACACTCCCTGAATTCGGAGATTTCTATGTCAATTTACGTCGGGAACCTGTCATATCAGGTTACAGAAGAGGACCTAAAGCAGGCTTTTGCAGAATACGGAACAGTAAGTCGTGTTCAACTACCCACAGATCGGGAAACAGGCCGGCCTCGTGGGTTCGCTTTTGTGGAAATGGAATCAGACACACAAGAACAAGCTGCCATTGATGCACTTGATGGTGCTGAATGGATGGGACGTGACTTGAAAGTGAACAAAGCTAAACCTCGTGAGGATAGAAGCAGTTCTCCTCGTGGTAGCTGGGGTGGTGGTAATGCCCGCCGCAACAATAATAATCGCTACTAAAGTCGATTCCTAAAAGTTTCATATTTAGAGTCTCCAGCAGATAAAGCCAAAAGCTGCCCTCTGCTGGGATATTTTTTGTATCTAACCTTAAACCATTCATTTATTGCAGCTTCATAAAAAATGGTACTAGGGAAGAAAGTTTTTATCTATTTGAGCCTTTTGAATTGCGCGTTGCGCTTGGATGGAAACTTCTCTATCGGGATCATCCAACGCTTGTTGTAAGGGATTAATAGCATCAGGATGAGCTAAATTACCAAGTGCAATTACTGCTTCTTTGCGTACATCTGCATATTCATCTGTTAATGCTTGAATTAATCTCGGCATAACTTGAATATCTGGGATTTTTTGCAAAGCTTGTGCTGCTGATTTTCGCACTTGCCAATGTTCATCATTTAAAGCTATTTCTAATGCTGAAATTGCTTGATGGTTCTCATGAATAGCGAGAGATTTAGCTGCATTCCGGCGAACCTGCCAATCACTATCATTTGTGAGTGCTTGACGAAGTATTGTAATCACTTCTGCATCTTGTAAATGTTCTAAAGTTAAAGCAGCAGCACGACGTACACTTGCTTCTCGATCAAAAATTAGATTTAAAGCTTGGGGACATTTTTCTAGTTGATTGATATATCGCAGTGTGGTAACGGCTGCTTCTCTTAACTCAGGATTTTTTGATTCTAGAAATGGTAAAACGTAGGGTAAACATTGAATATCATGTATTTTCCGTAAAAGCACTAAAATATTTAATTGGAGATTTACATCATTACTTTGCAGTTTATCTAGTAAAAGTAACAATTCATCTTGTGTTATTAACTCACTTAATGCTGATGCCGCTTCAGTGCGAATATCTGTATCCGATGAACTAAGGCATTCAATTAAAGCAGGTATTGCTACAGGATTAGCAATTTCCCAAAGGGCGGATATCGCTATTTTTTGAACAGTAATATGTTCATCTTTCAAAGCAATGAGTAAAGCATCTATTGTTTCTTCATCGCCTAAATGCTGTAAGGTTTTTACAGCTACTATACGATCATTTATATCAGGCGATCGCAGCATTTCTAGCCAATGTTTGAGGTCATCATTCATTAATTTTTACCACAGATAATTAACGTAATAAAAAGGGAATCTGCACAGTAATGGCATTCGTTGGACATTCTTTTTCACAAGGTAGACAAAACCAACATTCATCATATTTCATGTAGGCTTTGCCTGTTTCTGGATTTTTTGCCAATACATCCAAGGGACAAACTTCAATACAGGCTGTGCATTTTTCTAAACATTTCGATTCATCAACGATAACAGGAACATCTATTCTTTGATTAATTAAAGCCATAAAATAACTCCATGATTTTGTACTGAAACTGGTAAACAGTAAAACAATTATTATAGTGTTAATATTTTCTGTTTTCTCGATATCATGTGTTGGGTTCCACTACGTTCCACCCAACCTACAGGAGAGAGCGATCGCACTATTAGTTAAGCAACTCTAGCAATTTTAATAGTTTACTTATCATAAATTTTGGTTGGACTTCTTTTGGTAAATTTTGATTTTTTCTGTTGTAATAGCAAAAATCAATATTGACTTGTGTTGCTCCTGCATAGTCGTGCTTTAGAGAATCTCCAACATAAATAACTTCTGCTGGTGTTAAATTTAACCTAGATAAAGCATGATGGAATATCTCAGGAGATGGTTTAGCAAAACCAATTGCTTCAGAAACTACAACTTCTTCAAAAAAATGCTCAATTCCAGCAGCTTGCATTCTCGGTAGTTGCGCTGATACAAACCCGTTCGTAATGACAGCCAAACGATAATTGTGTGCGAGAACAGTTAGCACTTCATTTACATCAGGTTCCATTACGCCCGAATGATTAAAAATATGCCAAAAACTTTGACTAAGCTTGCTGAGTTGATCTGTTTGTATATCTAATTGAGCAAGTGTACTTCGATAAGACCTCTCGATTATCTCACTAGGAGAAAAGATATCTCGCTGTCTCCAATACTTGGAATTATAAGTTTCAAAGACTTGAAGAAAAATAGTCTCACTGACTCCATTTAAATCTAAAGATACTGCACAATCTTCTAATGCTCCTAGAATAGCTTGGCGTTCACATAGCTCAAAATTCAACAGTGTATTATCGAGATCAAAAATTATTGCTTTATAGAGCATTTTCATGGACATTCATTTAACAGCAACATTGTAGACTTCTTTGACTGCATCTACTTCCACGATGTAAGGCTCTACAGGACGCTTAAACAATACCATTTGCTCTAATTTATCTTTCTTTAAATTGACATGACAAAACCATTCTTCATCATTCTTTTCTGGATAATCTAAGCGGTAATGATAAAGGCCCCAACGAGTCTCTTGACGATATAATGATGCTCTAGCTGCCATTTCTGCACAGTCCCGAATAAAGTGAACTTCTAGACTACGCATCAATTCATGAGGATCACGAGCGCCCATTAAATCTAATGTTTCTTGATATTGCACAAAATGTTTTAAACCAATCTCTATTTTATTGCCTGATTTTGGTGGTTGCAGATAATCATTAACTAAGCGTCTTAATTTATATTCAACCTGGGTATGAGGTACACCATTAGGGCGAGTTAATGGGGCATAAATTCTCGATTTTTCTGCTTCTAAAAAATCTACATCTGGTTCGATAAAATCTAAATCTTGAATATATTGAATGGCATGAGTTCCGGCTATGCGACCGAAAACAAATGCCCCAATCATATAATTATGGGGAACACTGGCCATGTCTCCGGCTGCATATAAACCAGGGACGGTTGTTTGAGCATTTTCATTTACCCACACGCCAGAGGCACTATGACCACTACATAAGCCAATTTCGGAAATGTGCATCTCTACGCCGTGAGTGCGATAATCTTCATTTCTGCCTTGATGAAAACGTTCTCTACTTGGTCGTTCATTCGCCCACAGTATGGATTCAATTTCAGCGATTGTATCTTCATCAAGATGGGTCATTTTCAATTGGACTGGCCCTTTTCCAGAATTTAATTCTTTCCAGATTTCTAACATCATTTGACCACTCCAATAGTCACAGCTAATGAAGCGATTTCCTTCAGCGTTGGCTGTATGTGCGCCAAAAGGCCCGGCAACATAAGCACAGGCTGGGCCGTTGTAATCTTTGATTAAAGGATTAACTTGAAAGCATTCAATATTACTAAGTTCTGCTCCTGCATGATAAGCCATTGAATAGCCATCTCCGGCATTGGTAGGATTTTCGTAAGTGCCGTAGAGATAGCCAGAAGCAGGTAATCCTAATCTGCCGCAAGCACCTGTACATAGGATAACGGCTTTAGCTTGAATGATAATATAATCACCGTTTCTGACATCAAATCCTACTGCACCAATAGCACGTCCTGCTTTGACTAAGACGCGGGTTGCCATGACGCGATTTGTGACTTTGACTTTGTGGCGTTTGACTTGTCGGGTAAGAATTGTTTTGAGGTCTTTTCCTTCTGGCATGGGTAAGACATATTTACCCACACGATGCACTTGTTTTAAGTCATAGTTGCCTTGGGCATCTTTTTGAAATTTTACACCCCAACTTTCTAATTCTTGGATCACTTCGTAACCTAATTTGCCTGTTTGATAAATGGCTTTTTGGTTGACAATGCCATCGTTAGCAAGGGTGATTTCGCGCACGTATTGTTCTGGTGTAGAATGACCCGGAATAACTGCGGTATTCACGCCATCCATACCCATTGCGATCGCACCACTCCGTCGGATGTTAGCCTTTTCTAAAATCAGCACCTCTGCATCGGGATTCGCTTGTTTGGCTTTGATACCTGCCATTGTTCCGGCTGTACCGCCACCAATGACAAGTACATCAGTTTTTATCCGTTGGGTATTGATGTCCATAAGCTTTTAGAAGTGGGGAGGAACTTTAAGGATTTATTACCGTTCCAAACGATGTCTTTGACCTTCAGAACTATAAGCACATTCAATACTACGCTAAAAAGAGCAATTTACCGTACTTTGCTGATAAAATATTTACATAGAACCAGAAAAAGTAGCATTTAACGCCCCAGCAATTTGCACAAATACTTGACTAGCTTTGGAGTTAGGGTCAACGAGTGTTAGGGGTTCTCCGATATCGCCACCGTTACAGATGAGGGGATCAATGGGAATCTGCCCTAAAAGAGGTGCTTTGAGTTCTTCTACTAACTTTTGACCGCCACCACTACCGAAAATCGGAATTTTTTCGCCACCATTCCCCATGAAATAGCTCATATTTTCAATAATCCCGATAACAGGAACCCCAACTTGGCGAAACATATAAACGCTGCGGCGGACATCCGAAATTGCCACATTTTGGGGAGTTGTTACCAATATTACCCCGCAAATCGGGCTTTCTTGCACGATAGTAATTTGAGCATCACCAGTACCAGGAGGAAGGTCAATTAATAAATAATCCAGTTCTCCCCACTCGACTTCATGGATAAACTGGGTGATGATTTTATGTAAAACTGGGCCGCGCCAAGCTAAAGGATGGTCTGCTTCAGCCAACAGTCCCACAGACATAACTTTAATACCGTGGGCTTCTAATGGTACAAACCTTTGACCTTTGGGAGTATCAATAACTTTCACTTCAGATTTACCCAGTCCCAGCATTTGGGGAACATTGGGGCCGTAAACATCAGCATCCAACAGACCGACTTTTGCCCCAGCCAATTGTAAAGCTGCTGCTAAATTAACCGCAGTGGTAGATTTCCCCACACCCCCCTTACCACTGGAAACTGCTAGAGTTGTTCTTACTCTTGGAATGGTGCAGAGTTGAATGTAAGTTTTTTTGCTCCAAGTTAGGGATGATAATACAGTTTGAATCTCGGTTTCTAATTGATGTTGATGGGAACCAATATACAAACGCAAATATATATAATCATCAACCATCCGCAGATTTCGCACCATCCCCAGACTAATAATGTCATTTTTTAGGGTGCGATCGCTAATCTGCTTGAGAAGCTTCACAACTTCTTGTTTCCGGGCGATGGTGAGGGAGTCGCCAGAAGAAGCTTGTACTTCTTCATCTGAACGCTGGAAAGGTAATTGATGGTTTGACATGAAGAACTCCGCAAAGATAATCTATCAAATCTGGCGTGCAAATTAAATATTCGGCAGCTTGGGTGCTAGTTTTGTGATGCACATAAATTTTGGACAAGTCTGATTGAGAACACTCTCTCTTACAACATTGAGCGCCCCGACAATGAACGCGCTACGAAGAGAACTAAGCTATGGACAAGTATTAAATTATGGGAAATTTTGACTCTAAATTTTGAGAAGAAATCTTTGCTGAAATACTTGTTTTTTAGTAAAGACTATGGAATACTCCTGATATAGTACAGTAAATCAATCGACAATTAGTATTTTAAGCGCTGGTAAGCTTGCCAGTCAAACAATTGGCGTTGCTGAATTCAGGTATGAAAATTATTTTGCGTAATTTCAAAACCTTATATAGAGACGTTCTATTGCAACGTTTCTCCACCAAGATTTATATATCTAATCAGCAACGCTAAATAATTTAACTAGTAGGAGTGAGTTTATAATTTTACTTTGCAACAGAGATTTTTACGTATTCTGGGTTTAACAGTTTCATCGGCGTAAAATGCGAAAAAAACATTGCTTTTTAACGCTACTGCTGATTCAGCCAGTTGCACTCATATCACTATTGAGCAATTTATCCGCATTAGCAGTTACCGTTAATCTCTGTCCTCCAGAGATGGTACTCATTTCTGGAGGTATTTTCAATATGGGAGCGGATGATTCGGGTTTTGTGGAAGAGCGAACAGCGAAAAATGTTACAGTTACCTCCTTCTGCATTGATAAATACGAGGTGACAAACGCCCAATTTGCTGAGTTTGTCAAAGCAACAAAGTATGTAACAGTTGCACAACGCCCTTTGTCAAAAGAACAGTTTCCCGACTTACCAGATGAGCAGAGATTACCAGGTTCTCTGGTGTTTCATCAGCCACAACAAGGTGTTAAGCAAGTCCAATTTCTCAGTTGGTGGCATTGGACACCTGGTGCTAACTGGCAGCATCCCTTTGGCAGTGATAGCACTGTTGTAGGTAAAGAAAAATACCCAGTTGTGCATATTGCCTACGAGGATGCCCAAGCTTATGCAATATGGGCAGGAAAATCCTTACCAACAGAAGCACAGTGGGAATATGCGGCTCGTGGTGGCTTAGATGGCGCAACTTATACCTGGGGTAATCAATATTCGGAGAAAAAAGCCAACACCTGGCAGGGGATTTTCCCTTTTTTCAATACCAAAGCTGATGGTTATATAGGAACGGCAAAAGTAGGCTCTTTTTCGGCCAATGGTTATGGACTTTACGATATGACCGGTAATGTTTGGGAATGGACTTCCGACTGGTTCAGTTTAGGACATAGCAACAAAGCTCACAGTGTCAACCCCACAGGAGCAAGTAAAAGTTTTGACCCTAAAAAACCCACAGAGATTGCTCTTCATGTAATCAAAGGCGGCTCTTATTTATGTGCGCCGAACTATTGCAGCCGCTACCGTCCAGCCGCACGAGAGTCTCAAGCCCCCGATACAGGAACTAGCCATATCGGGTTTCGCTTGGTGAAGAACCTGGTTTAAAGCATATTTTCATTAGATTGCACTCTTAAGTCCTTTGGAGTAACTCTGCGTCTCTGCGTGAGAAAAAAATAGCTATGAAAGGTATTGTATGTTGAGTTTAATTTTTCGGGCAATCGCTCTATCTCTGGTCATCACCTTGTTGATGGTTAGTAACCCTGCCCTAGCAGCTACATCAAAGGTTCTCCCTATTCGTCCACCGTCTTTTCAAGGTGAAATTGGCACAACTTACAAAGAGTCAACACCCGATTTTCCCGCCCCAATCACTGCTCCTAAAAATGCTCCTAATGTCTTATTAGTACTACTGGATGATGTGGGCTTTGGGCAGGCAAGTACTTTTGGTGGTTCTATAGAAACCCCCAATCTGACTCGTTTAGCAGAAAAAGGATTACGCTACAACCAATTCCACACTACAGCCCTTTGCTCACCTACCAGGGCAGCTTTGTTAACTGGGCGCAATCATCATTCTGTGGGTACAGGTGTAGTGGCAGAGTTAGCAACCGGTTATCCAGGTTACACGACTATTTTACCCAAGAGTGCGGCTACTGTGGCGGAAGTGCTGCGTCAAAACGGTTATAATACTGCGGCTTTTGGCAAATGGCACAATACACCAGATTATGAAACCAGTGCAGTGGGGCCTTTCGATCGCTGGCCGACAGGTTTAGGATTTGAGTATTTTTACGGTTTTATGGGTGGTGATACTAACCAATGGAGTCCGGCTTTGGTAGAAAATACCAAGCGGGTTGCACCACCAATCAATAATCCTAATTACCATTTAACTCCAGATTTAGTAGACCATGCGATCGCCTGGATTCGTTCTCAACAATCCATTGCTCCTGAAAAACCTTTCTTCACCTATCTGGCTACCGGTGCTACCCATGCACCCCACCACGCCCCCAAAGCCTGGATTGACAAGTATCAAGGCAAATTTGACCAAGGCTGGGATAAATTGCGGGAAGAAACCTTTGTCCGTCAGAAACAACTGGGTGTAATTCCTGCCAATGCCCAGCTTACTCCCCGTGCCAAAGAATTCCCCGCTTGGGATTCTCTATCTCAAGATGAACAAAGAATTTATGCCCATGAAATGGAGGTGTTTGCAGGATTTTTAGCACATACAGACTATGAAGTCGGACGGTTGATTGATGCTATAGACAAACTTGGGGAATTAGATAACACCTTAGTAATCTATATCGTCGGTGATAACGGCGCTAGTGCCGAAGGTGGTTTAACTGGTAGCGTCAATGAACTGAAAGTCTTTAACAGAATACCGGAAAGCCAAGAACAACTTTTAGCTTCCTTGAATGACTTAGGTAGTCCCAAAACCTTTAAGGGACTTCCAGAAAATAAAATATACAGATAATAAAAATGATAATCATTGTTAGGGGGGTGGGAGAGGCTGCCGTTGGCAGCCTCTCCCACCCCAAGTTGTAGTAAATTGAATGATGATTCGATTTTGGGATGTTTGAGGTGTCAATACAATTAACAGATTCATTGAAAAAGTTATTGAAGGAAACCGCACATCAATTAAAGGGAGCAGCTAAACGTAGGTTCATTGCACAAACAGTTGTGGCATTAGGACACGGAGGAAAGTCTATAGCAGAGCGAGAGTTAGGATGGAACCGTGTAACTATTGGTAAAGGAATTAAAGAATTAAATAGTGGTATCACTTGTGTGGATAATTATCAAGGTAGAGGAAGAAAAAAAGCAGAAGAACACCTACCAACTCTTTTAGAAGATATCAAAAAACTAGTCGATTCTCAAAGTCAAATAGACCCGACTTTTAAAAGTCAAAGACTCTATACCCGACTGGGCGCATCTGTTGTAAGACATCAATTAATTGAAAAATTTGGTTATGCTGAAGAAGAATTACCAACTTCAGAAACAATTCGTGTCAAGTTAAATGATTTAGGGTATCGCCTCAAGAGGGTTGCCAAAATTCAACCTCAAAAAAAATTCCCGAAACTGATGCAATCTTTGAGCAATTAGCTATAGTTCACCAAGAAGCTTCAGATGACCCAACTATTTTACGTTTAAGCTTGGATGCGAAAGCTCGCGTAAATATCGGCTCCTTTGATCGTGGTGGTAGAAATCGAGTACCAACAGAAACTGATGACCACGACTTCAAACCAAAAACAACTGTAGCTCCTTATGGTATCTTTCTTCCAGACCTTGACGAGCTATTTTTGTATTTTACAGAATCCAAAGTAACTAGCGATTTTATCGTTGACATTTTAGGGGATTTTTGGAAATCAGAAAGCTGGCGATTTTCGGAAATAAAAACTTTACTTATTAATCAAGATAATGGAGGAGAAAATAGTTCTCGACGTACTCAGTTTATGAAACGTATAGTTGAATTTGCTCAATCATACAAATTAAATATACGTTTAGCTTATTACCCTCCCTATCACAGTAAATATAATCCAATTGAAAGAACTTGGGCTGTTTTGGAGAATCATTGGAATGGCAGTATTTTAGACGATGTGGAAACTGCATTAAATTTTGCTAAGACTATGACGTGGAATGGTAAAAGTCCAGTTGTTAAGTTAGTTACTCAGACTTACTCTAGCGGAGTCCGTCTAACTAAAAAAGCTATGCAAGAAATTGAAAATAAGATTGAACGTTTGACTAATTTTACCGAAGATAATTTACCAAATTTAGGTAAGTGGTTTATTGATATCTGTTGTGGAGTAACGTAATTTTCAAAAAGTTAAAAGCGCAAAAATAGTCGATAGCAATTCAGCTCACTGCATTTAAGAACTCTCTTTGTGCAGACATTTATCTTGCCTATTTATTGAGGGAGAAAGGGGTTGCCGTTGGCAACCCCTTTCTCCCCCTTAAAATGATTATCATTTTTATTGACTGTATATTTTATTCTCTGGAAGTCCCTAATCATTATCATGCAGGCTGGGCTTGGGCAGGAACTACACCCTTTCAATGGACAAAACAAATTGCCTCTCACTTTGGTGGTACTCGTAATCCCTTAGTTGTTGCTTGGGGCAACCAAATTAAAGATCGTGGTGGACTCCGCAGCCAATTCCATCATGTCATTGATATTACACCTACAATTCTCGAAGCGACAGGAATTACTGTACCGACTGAAGTTAACGGCGTGAAACAACAGAAAATTGAAGGTACTAGCCTAGTCTACACATTTGATGATCCTGATGCTTCTTCCCAACGCAAAACACAGTATTTCGAGATGTTCGGAAACCGAGCTATTTATAATAACGGATGGATAGCTGCGGCTCGTCACCCGCGCTTGCCTTGGCAGGGGACAATCAATGCTGATTTCGAGCAAGATCCTTGGGAACTATACAACATTGAGGAAGATTTCAGCGAGGCAAATAACCTAGCAGACAAAAATCCAGAGAAACTGGAAAAACTGCAAAAGTTGTTTTTATCAGAAGCGCGTAAACACAAAGTTTTACCATTAGACGATCGCGTTTCTGAACGGTTTGATGTCAAAATTCGTCCCTCTCTAGACGCAGGACGCACTACATTTATTTACTATCCTGGTGCAGTACCAATCCCCGAAGGTAGCGCCCCAAACCTCAAAAACAGATCATTCACCATCAAGGCTGATGTAGAGATTCCAGAAAATGGTGCTGAGGGTGTCTTGTTAACTCAAGGTGGACGCTTTGCTGGTTGGGGCTTTTTTATCGAAGATGGTAAACCAACTTATACCTACAATTTTGCAAATGCAGAGCGATACATTATTCAATCTCCTGAAAAATTACCCCCAGGGAAAGCAACAATAGGATTTGATTTTGATTATGACGGTGGTGTTGGTGCAGGAGGAACTGGAAAATTGTTCATCGACAATCAACAGGTAGCTCAAGGCCGAATTGAAAAAACTATACCTTATCGTGTGGCTTTAGATGAAACCTTTGATGTTGGTCGAGATACGGGTACACCTGTAGTTGACACCTATCAAGTACCGTTTGCTTTTACAGGTAATTTACAGAAAGTTACTCTAAACCTGAAATAAGTTTAGCAGGGTGGTTTCATACAACCAGAGAAAAACTAAAACCGGGTTTCAAAGCCTCTCTCCGTTTCGGGGAGAGGAATGGAAGTGGGGTAAAAAGCCATGCCACAAAACAAGAAATCAAAACTTATGTATTTTTATTTTTTCGTATGAAACCACCCTGAACCTGAAATAAGTTTAGGGGTATAGACGTTCCTAGTAACGTCTATACAAAATGTCTTTACACCTTTGCATCGAATACTTATCAGTTAAGGGGAAAGGGAAAAGGGAAAGAAAAAACCTTTAACCATGACCTGATTCTGAGTTAAAAATGTAAAAACCGAGAAGTTTTGCCTCTACATTTACTCTTACAATATCCATAAAAACGATCGCGCGAAAGCAAAAAATTATGAATGAAATTATCTCCATACTTGACAAAATCGCATTCCTTTCGTTTGTCGTTGCAACTATGTTTGGTACAGGGTTAAAGTTAACTTTACAACAGATTTGGGAACCACTCCGCAATATCCGTTTAGTTATTTTATCACTGGCAGCAAATTTTTTAATTGTACCCCTTTTTATCTATTTGCTGTTGCAAGTAGTACCTGTAACCGAACCTGTAAAAGCTGGTTTTATCATTATGGCGTTAGCATCAGGCCCTCCAGCCTTACCCAAACTGGCTCAAATAGTTAAGGGTAATTTAGCTTTTTCTACAGGTTTAATGATGTTGCTAATGTTTGGCACAGTATTTTATATGCCAATTGCACTACCGTTAGTTTTGCAAGGTGTACAAGTCAATTCTTGGGATATTGCCAAACCTTTAATATTGTTGATGTTAACCCCATTAGGAATTGGGTTATTTATTAAGGCAAAATCTGAAGACATAGCCCTGAATTTTCAAGCAATTACGTTCAAAATATCTAACTTTGGATTACTTTTAGGTTTAGTAGTGAGACTAGTAGTACACTTCAACGAGATTATCATTTTATTAAAAACAGGTGTAATCTTTGTTTGTGCTATTTTTATTATCTTCTCCTTTACTGTGGGTTATTTACTGGGTGGGCCTGGTATTGATACTCAAAGAGTTTTAGGAGTAGGGACGGCTCAACGTAATTTTGCTGCTGCTTTATTAATAGGGACGAGCAATTTTGACGATCCTAATGTAGTGAGTACCATTATGGTGACAAGTTTATTAATGATGGTTTCAGTTCTGATTTTGGGGAAAAAGTTAACAGAAGTAGACCAAGGACAGGGTGCAAAAGTAGAGTCGGTAGAAATTTCGTGAGTAACTCTCCATTGCTCTCACTACCAAGTTGAGTAAGCTGTTAAGCATTTAATTTGCACATTGAGATTGCAGGGGGGCAGGGAGCAAGGGAGAGGGTTTGCAGCTTTTATTACCATGAAAATGATGCAATTTAAATTATAGTATTTACAACTCAATGATAAAACTGTCTCGCAGATGAAAGTCAGCCTCTGTGCCTCGATGAGTTAACGCCCAGTAAGTTACTTCACCATCTCTATCTTTAATAACGGTAGTAATGGCAACTTCAATTGCTTGCTCCACAGAAATGATTTTATTTAAATCAACATTTAAGGTTAGTGCTAAACGATCAGCTTGATTTTGAACATTAAACGAAAGATTTTCAAAAGCTGTTTCCTCTTGCATTCCTTGACGATACCCATCGAGGCGATAGACATTCCAGTGTCCGGCTGGGGAGAGATTGAATTCCCAATACCGTTGAGAATTTTTGATGCCAAGGAAGAACTCTAAGCAGGTGTCTTTCCACAATTCATGCTTGCGTGACGGTGTGTTTGATGGGATGGCAATTGCAATTTCTTTTAAATCGCCTTCAAGCATATAGTGGATGGCAAATTGATTACCATCTCGCCTGATATTGCCTGCAATTTTGAAATTAGGAAGCGATTTAGTAGAAGGGAAGGGTTGTAGGGAAAATGTCTGGTTGTTCATTTCATGTCTTTGATAATGTTACGAATCTGCGTTTCTTGAGATTCAATACTTTCGGTAAGCTTAAACTGCACGATCGCTCTTGCCAAGTTATGTTCTGGGTGCTTAACTTTAAAGTAGACATTCCCGGCTAAATAATCAGCAAAAAATCTCAATCCTAATTCAAAGGCAATGAGACGGATAGCATCATATATGTATGCATAGTCATTCTCGGTAAGAAACGCCTTTGCCACTGAGAGATAGCCTTGTAAGATTCCCTGACAGAGGTCTGTATCGAAATGAACACTTTCCCAATTCTCGGTTTCTTCTCCAGCCTGATTGCAGCCCGATCGCAAACAATCGCCAATATCGTAATGTACCAGACCTGGTTTAACGGTGTCGAGGTCGATGACGCTGACGGCTTGCTGGGTAACAGTGTCGAACATAACGTTATTAATTTTGGGATCGCCGTGCATCAGACGCAGAGGTAGTTTGCCCTCAGCTTTGGCATTTTCTAGGATATGTGCAAAGGCTTGGCGATCGCTAACAAACTGTAAACAATAATTAACTTCCGAAGATTGACTAGCACTATTTTTCGCCAACACTTCTTCGTAACGCTGGAGGTAAAGCGGTGTAATATGAAATCCTTGAAGAGTGTCAGCGAGTTTTTCTGGTGGCAAATCACTGATTAAATTGTGGAACATCCCCAAGGCATAACCGATTTCTTTAGCTTGTGAGCGATCGCGCATAGTATCGAAAGATTGGGAGCCTTCAATAAAGCTAATCGCCCGCCAAAATGAACCGTCTGCATCCTGAGAGTGATCTTGAGCATCCTTAGTTAATAGTACACGCGGTACTTCCCAGCGACGATTGAGGGAGATATGCTGTAACTGTTTATGAACATGCTCAGTGAAGGTACGCATATTCTGCATAATCAGTTTTGGCTGACGAAACACCTGTGTATTGATGCGTTGCAGGACAAAATGTTGTTCTTTTGAGGTGT
The DNA here is from genome assembly GCF_009873495.1 of Nostoc sp. ATCC 53789. Classification (GTDB taxonomy): domain Bacteria; phylum Cyanobacteriota; class Cyanobacteriia; order Cyanobacteriales; family Nostocaceae; genus Nostoc; species Nostoc muscorum_A. Next base: position 6,121,932 of record NZ_CP046703.1, read on the forward strand.
CTAGAGTCACTAAGAAGGTGTCATTGATATTACCACTTCCAAAGGCTTTAACGGCTGTAACCTTTCCTACTTGGGTGAATTGATCTGCGATCGCAATCAAATTCTCTGCACGTTGTGTATTAAATTCTTTTGTCATCTGTTTAACCTGCTACTCCTCACATACATTGCACGAAGGCAATAGGGGATATGGTAGCGCGTCAAAATAATTCGTAATTCGTAATTCGTAATTCGTAATTTTTAAAGGTAATAATGCTAGCACAGGGTGCGACACCGATAGCGAGTATTCAGTAAGTTACGAGATGCTGCGCGTAGAGAGGGTAATAACCGAATGGCACGCTTGTTAATCGCAAAGCCCTGATATAACTTGCTTTTTGAGTGTGGGGAGTGTGGGAAGTGTGGGGAGAAAGAGGATAAATTTAATAACTGCATATCAACAAATGCTGCATTGCCTCCCCATCCTCCCACACCTCCCATACTCCTTGATTTCTCACAAGTGAGAAATCAAGGATATTGCTCTTGTCGGCCCTGTGCTGCTAATTCAGTAGTTAAGAAATTTCGTCGCTATCAACCCACTCATCATAGGATGAGTCATAACCAATATAGTGAACAAAGTATTGCTGATTTTGGATTTGCTGAATCGTTGCGGAATACCAAGCTTCTTGGTCTTCATCCCAACATTTTACTTTTTGACCAACTGCATATCCATTGTCATCCGCAGCGCGAAGATCGCGAGTCCGAATGTCATCTTCGCCCACCCACTCGTCATAAGATGAACCATAGCCAAGGTAATGAATAAAAAATTGGTCATCTTGAACTTTCTCAATTGTTCCCTGATACCAATCTTCGTCTTCACCATCCCAGACTTCTACTGTTTTGCTGACTTCATACTGAATTTTATCTGACTTGACAGCAGAAGCTGACGAAACATCTTGAATAGGCTTTTGTTGCTCTTGTTTAATTTCCTCTTTTACGAAAGTGTATGCTTCCAAAATCAAGCCGCGAGCGACGCTTTGAGTTCCGGTATGCTCGTAGTAATTGGTAGTTTGATCTAGGAATACTGCGACAAAATCTAAATTATCATCAGCAATCTGAATAAAACTACCTAAATTACTAGAAATTGATTGCGGGGTTACACCTGTCTTAGATACTAAGTTATTCATCCAACCTTGTACGGAGTTAAAACCCTGACTGATAAAACCAACTTTATCAGAGGGATTACTACCTGGTAAAAAGTTATTGATAGCTAAGAAAACCGGATTTTGAGTTATTGCACCAGCATCAGTGCCACTAATAACTCCATGAATTTTGCTGAGGAAATCGGGGCCTAATGGCAGAATTCCGTCTATACAAACTAAAGCTACCATCCGCATTAAGGAGGCATTTTGATAGTTGTTAGTAAGGGAATTAGCAAACTCTTGAGGGTTAGGCTGAGGAATGCCATTTAGTTTGCAAAAGGCGATGATCTCAACAGCGATTTTTAGTGCCAAGTCAATAGATTGAGTTACATCAGCTTTGGGAGTAATGTTGCCTAAAAAAGACAGAAAGCCGATTTTTTCACTAACTTTATTCGCTAAAGCTGCTGCTGCCATAGCTGTGTCTGCCTTATCAATTGTCTGATAAAGCTTGATTGCGAACTGGTAGCCTTTTTGAGGATCTTCGTATAACACGACAGCGCGATCGCGGATTCTCTGAATTACCTTAGCATCGGTTTCCCCAGTGATGCTGCGAATACTATTTTCAAACCCCGTCAAATTGCTCCACTCACCTGGCGCTACATAATCAAGAGCCTTTAAAACTTTGACAGTGATATTGTCAGTTGGTAATTCGTCAACCAACTGAATAATTGATTTATCCATCAGCCGATCCTCAAAACTCAAAGTTATGCTTACAACACAGTTCAACTAAAACCACAACAAGTAATACCAGTTGCTTACCTTACGGGAAGCCTTTCTCTGGTCAATGCTGCGCGAATTACTGAACCGTATTAATAGAGTTCCCCGACTTGACCAAAAAATAACAAGTGGCGATCGCTACCAATATTTTTCGGTTAAGGGGGAAAGGGGAAAGGGAAAAGGTTTGAATTTACCTTTCCCCAGACCACACCAGAGATGGAAAGTACTTATCCGAGAAGTATTGGATTGCCTCTCATCTGCTGACTTTTCAATTAGCTGAGTCTACATTTGAGCCTAACTCCATGCCAAATATTTGTTTTTTTAACCTTTTGCTAGCTGTTCCTTAAACTTACCGGGATAGGTTGAAGTTGATAAGTACGAATTAATACTAATAAAGTATGTAGCTATTTTTTGCTAGTTACTTCGGTCTTTCATGCCGATCTTGTCTCATGTTCGCCCAAATACTGAAGTAAGTTTTTGCATCTATCCTTTTGTAGTTATGGGAGCGATCGCCCTACAAATCAGTGTGATCTCTCTTTTGGTCTGGGGAAAGGTTAAAGGGCAAAGGGGGAAAGGTAAATTCAAACCCTTTCCTTTTCCCCTTTCCCCCTTAACCAAAAAATATTGGTAGCGATCGCTTTTGGACTGTTTACGAAGTGCGGACAAATTTGGATAAATCCCAAGAGCGATCGCACTTAGTACATCGCTTCGGATCATTTGGTTGATTTTTTGAGAATCTGAAACAAACTAAAGAGGTTAAATAATTCCTATGGCTTTAACACAAGGGGATATTGCTTTTATATCCTTCAATGCCGATGAAGATGGCTGGTCTATTGTTACATTTGTAGATATCGATCCGAACACGACGATTTATTTCACTGATAACGAAGCTACTAGCACGACAGCTTTTAATACTGGTGAGTCTTATTTTCAATGGATATCAGGATCTAGTACGATAAATGCTGGTACAGTAATTCGCTTTACTGGAGTTGATGTTGCCACCCTTGCTGCATCAGTTGGAACTCTCTCTCGTGCTACGGTATCAGGTAGCAGTAACTACGGTCTCTCTGCAAGTGGTGACGTTATCTATGCTTTTCTTGGCTCTAGTGCAGCTGCTCCAACTACGATTTTAACTGCGGTATCATCAGGAGATGTTGTAACGCCTGGTGATCCAATTGCAAATGCAGGATTAACGGTTGGAGTTAACGCAATAGTATTAAGAACTAGTGCTGACTATGGTGAATATAGTGGCTCTAGAACTGGACAATCTAGCTTTGCAAACTATAAATCTTCAGTCTTTAATGTTAACAACTGGACGGTTGATCAAACTGATGGTAACTATACCACAACTGCTCCAAATACCACGAATTTTGCGATCGCCGCACCCAGCCCCACTGTCACCATCGCAGCCCAAGATGCCAACGCCGCCGAAGCTGGGACTGACCCAGGTATTTTTCGCATCTCTCGCACAGGCAGTACCACCGATGCCCTAACGGTAAATTACAATGTTGCCACGGGTGCTGGACAAGCCACAAGCGCAGATTACACACAAAACCTAACAGGCACAGCAACTATCGCTGCCGGAGAATCTTTTGTCGATGTCACCATTACACCTGTAGATGATCCGACAGTTGAAGGAACTGAAAGCGTCACTCTGAATCTGAATAGCAGCGCCGACTATACTCTGGGTACTGCTACTACTGCAACAGTGGCGATCGCTGACAACGATACGGCGGCAACTTCTATCGATCTCTCCACCTACGTCCGTATCGGGCGTTACGACCTACCCGAACCTACCCGAACCACTGCACCAACAAACAGCTTGCTGGCTCAAGAAGTCTCGGCAGTTACCTATAACAAGGATACCGACACGCTGTTTGTTGTCGGCGATGGCGGCAGAGCGATCGTGCAAGTATCGAAGACGGGACAATTAATTGACTCAATGACGTTAGGTCTTGGCAACAGTCCTCAAGGAACAGAATTTTACGATACAGAAGGGCTTACCTATGTCGGTGACGGTAAGTTTGTCTTGATCGAAGAGCGAGACAGACAGGCTAATTTGTTTACCTATGCCCCAGGAACCACCCTTACCAGAAGCGATGTCCAGACCGTAAAACTCGGTACAACGGTTGGAAATATTGGGATTGAAGGTATCTCCTATGACCCACAGACTGGTGGCTTCATCGCAGTTAAGGAGATTACACCCGAAGGAATTTTTCAAACAAACATCGATTTTGCGGCGGGAACTGCCAGCAACGGTTCGCCCACCACAGTCAACTCTACCAACCTTTTCGATCCAGCATTGGCTGGGCTTGCGGACTTCGCGGATGTTTTCGCATTGTCGAATCTATCAGCCTTGAACGGGCAACCCGACTCCAGCCGCCTGCTGATCTTGAGCCAAGAATCGGGCAAAATCGTCAACATCGATCGCACTGGGAATATCTCTAGCTCATTAACCATCGCCTCCGACGCAGGTAATCCTTTGTCCGTTGTGGATCAGGGGAATGAAGGAATCACGGTAGACAAGGATGGATTGATTTATGTCGTTAACGAGAATGGCGGAGGTGATATCGATCACCCTCAACTTTGGGTCTATGCACCATCCTCATTTACTTATGCGAATCAAGCCCCTATAGCCGTCAGCCTTGCAAATACCGTCACCAGCTTGTCAGAAAGCACCAGTACTGCAACTCCCTTTAAAGTCGCCAACATTATCGTCAGTGATGACGCTCTGGGAACAAATACCCTCAGCTTGACTGGTGCAGATGCCAACTCTTTTGAGATTACGGACAATGCTTTGTTCCTGAAAGCGGGAACCACTCTAGATTTTGAAACTAAGACCAGCTACAACGTCAGCGTCAATGTAAATGACGCGAGTGTTGGCAATAACCCAGATGCAACTACGGCATTTAGCTTATTAGTAACCGATGTAAATGAGAATCCCACCACAGGTAGTATCTTCATCACTGAAGTAGCTCCTTGGAGTAGTGGCAATTCCCCCGTCGCCGCAGACTGGTTTGAGCTTACCAACAAGGGTTTGAGCGCCGTAGATATCACGGGCTGGAAAATTGACGACAACTCCAATAGCTTCGCCTCCTCTGTCGCCTTGAGCGGTATTACAACTATCGGTGCAGGTGAATCGGTAATCTTCATCGAAGGAGCTACCGTCAATTCTACTTTCCTATCCAACTGGTTCGGCGCAAACCCACCAGCCGGCTTGAAAATCGGCAACTACTCTGGTGCCGGCGTGGGCTTGGGTGCGGGTGGTGATGCGGTGAATATCTATAATTCCACTGGTGCTTTACAGGCTAATGTCGTCTTCGGAGCATCTCCAGCCGCAGCCCCATTTGCCACCTTTGATAATGCCGCCTTGTCAAACAATGCCACGATCGCAACGTTGAGCGCTGTGGGAGTCAATGGTGCATTCGTCGCTGTAAATTCAAACGTGGAAATCGGCTCTCCTGGAACGATTGTTTCCTCTCTACCTACAATTGCGATCGCAGCCACTGATGCCAACGCCGCAGAAGCTGGCACTGACCCTGGCACTTTCCGCATCTCTCGCACAGGCAGTACCACCAATGCCCTAACGGTAAATTACAATATTGCCACGGGTGCTGGACAAGCCACAAGCACAGATTACACACCAACCCTAACAGGCACAGCAACGATCGCTGCCGGACAATCCTTTGCGGATATCACCATTACACCTGTGGATGATCCGACAATTGAAGGAACTGAAACCGTCACTTTGACTCTAAATAGCAGCGCCAACTATACTCTAGGTACTGCTACTGCAACAGTAGCGATCGCTGATAATGACGCAATTCGGATTCACGACATTCAAGGTGCTGGGCATATCTCAGCCTTGAGAGGTCAAACCGTTAGCAATGTAGCGGGAATTGTCACGGCTACAGCTAGTAATGGTTTCTACTTGCAAGACCCTAACCCAGATAGCGACGTTCGCACTTCTGAAGGTATTTTCGTCTTCACTTCAGCAGCACCAACTGTATCCGTTGGCGATTCCATATTAGTCAGTGGAACAGTCACGGAGTTTCGTCCCGGTAATAATGCCAATAACCTGACGGTGACAGAAATTACTAGCCCCACAATTGTCACCGTTTCCACTGGCAATGCTTTGCCAACTGCGACAATTCTGGGCAATGGCGGCAGAGCTATCCCAACTACAGTCATCGATAACGATACTACTGGGAATATCGAAACTGGAACGACCACCTTTGACCCTGCCCAGGATGGCATCGACTTCTACGAAAGTTTAGAAGGAATGCGAGTACAGGTTAATAACCCAGTCTCCACTTCACCCACTGGAAACTTTGGAACATCACAAGAAATTTGGGTACTAGCAGACAACGGAGCAAATGCCACTGGGCGCACAGTTCGCGGTGGTAGCCTAATTAGTGCCTCAGATTTCAATCCTGAGCGGATTCAAATCGATGATCTCAACAATGCCTTAGTGCTACCTGAGATTAATGTTGGTACGCAACTTAGCACTGTTACTGGTGTCGTTAACTACGACTTTAGCAACTATGAAGTTTTAGTATCGGCTGCTCCCACAGTAGTACAGAACAGTACCCTGCAAAAAGAAGTCACCAATTTAACTCCCACCACTGACCAATTGACAGTTGCTACCTTCAACGTCGAAAATCTTGACCCAAGCGATGGGGCAACCAAGTTTAACAACCTTGCCAGCCGCATTGTCAATAATCTGAAATCACCAGATATCATTAGTCTGGAAGAAATTCAGGACAATAATGGGGCAACTAATAATGGTGTAGTTGATGCCAGCACCACCTTCCAAACATTAATTAATGCGATCGCTGCTGCTGGTGGCCCCACATATCAATATCGCCAAATTGACCCAGTAAACGGTACAAATGGCGGTGAACCTGGGGGAAATATCCGAGTGGGCTTCTTATTTAATCCTGCTCGTGTCAACTTTGTAGATCGCCCCGGTGGTACTTCCACCTCCAGCACCACAGTTAGCAACGTCTCTGGTTTTCCTACTCTTTCTGATAGTCCTGGTTTGATTGACCCCACCAACTCGGCTTTTACTAGCAGTCGCAAGCCGTTAGTTGGTGAATTTACTTTCAAGGGTGAAACTGTTTATATAATTGGCAACCACTTCAATTCTAAAGGTGGCGACCAACCATTATTTGGCGTGAATCAACCGCCAACTCTCACCAGCGAAGTCCAGCGTCAGCAACAAGCTACCTTGGTGAAAAATTTTGTCCAAAGTATTTTAGCGATCAACCCTAATGCCAATGTAGTAGTAGCGGGTGACTTGAATGACTTTGAGTTCTCCAACCCAGTCACCACTCTAGAAAGCGCTGGACTGACTTCCTTAATTGAAACTCTGCCTGCAAACGAGCGTTACACCTACAACTTTGAAGGCAATGCCCAAACACTCGACCACCTTTTAGTTAGTAGCAACTTGCTTGGCAAGCTAGATGCCTATGATGTCGTTCACGTCAACTCAGAATTTGCCGATCAAGATAGCGATCACGACCCTAGTGTGGCTCGGTTTAATTTAAATGATGCTCCCACAGCAATATCATTGAGTGCTACAAATATCAATGAAAATGTGGCTGCCAATACTGTAATTGGTACATTTAGTACTACAGACCCGGACACCGGCAACACTTTCACTTACAGCTTAGTTTCTGGAACTGGTGATGCTGATAATGCTGCTTTTGCGATCGCAGACAACACCTTAAAAATCAACGCTTCCCCAGACTTTGAAACCAAATCTGCTTACAGCATTCGGGTACGCAGCACCGATAATGGTGGACTTTCCCTTGACAAGGCATTGACCATCCAAGTTAACGATGTCAATGAAGCTCCGACGGTAGTGCAACCCCTTGAAGACAGAATCATCTCCACAAGCAAGCTTTTCTCTTTCAACGTTGGTGACAAATTTGCTGACATCGATCAAGGCGACACCCTTACCTACACTGCTACGGGCTTACCGACTGGATCTGATATCGCTAACACGGGTCTGATATTCGGCAATATCTCCCAAGCTGGCATTTTTGCCGTCACTGTTACCGCTACTGATAGCAAAGGTGGCAGTGTTAGCGATACCTTTGACCTGACTGTTGCCAATAACAAGGCGACATCCGGCAATGACATTATCTTTATCGACCAACTTGTTGGTGTGAGCGTATTCAATGCTCTAGGTGGCAACGATCGCGTGATCGGCACTGATGCCAATGAGACACTCAGTGGTGCAGCAGGCAATGATTACATTGATGCCAAGGGCGGTAATGACTCTCTCTTGGGGAACGATGGCATTGACACACTTTTAGGCGGGGCAGGTAATGACATCCTCGATGGTGGAGCAGCCGATGACATTCTTCTAGGTGAACTTGACAATGACACACTTCTCGGTGGAGCAGGTAATGATAGCCTCGATGGTGGAGCAGGTAATGATAACCTCAATGGTGGAGCAGGTAATGACATCATTCTAGGTGGACTTGGCAATGACATCCTGGCCGGAGGTGGTGGCAGTGACCACCTGATTGGTTGGGGAGGTGGTACAAACGAAATTGACCAACTCAACGGCGCTCAAAGTGCAGATACTTACATTTTGGGTGATGCTAGTTCAGTTTTCTATGCCAAATCTGGCAATGGAGACTACGCCGATATTGTTAACTTCAAAGCAAGCGATCGGATTCAGCTGAAAGGATCTGCTGACAATTACTTCTTGGGGTCAGCATCAGTATCTGGATTTAGTAGTTCATCTGTGGGTATTTTCGCCAATAATGGGACGCAATTAGAATTAATTGCGGTTGTGGAAAGCGGATTAAACCGCAATTTGGCAACAGATACTCGGTTCGTGTTTGTCTAAGTCTACTTTTTCTAAGATAAAAAGGTGCGTTATGCCTTTGCTTAACGTACTGTGACAAGCTAAATCAAAATGATGCGTTACTTCGTTAACGCACCCAATAGCGCAATACTCAAGTTTAAGTCTGTCCCTTTCTGAGTTGGAGAGGGATAGATTTTCCAATACAGTTTTGTTAACGTTTTAATATTTTGAATATCCTCCCAACCCCAATAGAGTTCAGATAAGAGCAAAACACTTGTAGAGACGGCGATTTATCGCGTCTCAAAACCCCAAAATTTTTGCCAGTAATCCTTAAATGAACCGTATTCGGTTCCACCGTTGAACGATTGCGCTAAATTAGACATCTAGTAAAAAAAAATGTAGAGACATTGCAATGCAACATCTCTACAAAAGTTTCAAGTCACGCATCATTAATTTCTGGAGATGTCTATTGCCTATTTTTCCGTCTCCAGTTGATCTCGTTGCTTACCATACTCCCGCAGCTGTTTTAACAAGACTTCTTGGGATGAGTTAGGAATAGACGGACTGGGGGTTGGCTGAAGGTTGATATCACTACTTTCAAAATTAGCAGGTGAAGGATTAACTTCATAGACGGGTAGTGACTTGTCATTAGACATTGCTTGTTGGGTTGGTGCTGGGGTAGGAATTATTAGATTATTTGGTTTTCTCACAGCAGCTTTGACCGAATCTAGAGTAGTCGCAACTTGTACTTGTTGCTGCATATCTTGTGTAGAAGAGACTAAACCACTTAAACCATTCACCAATTGCCGCAAATTTTTTCGGAAATTAGGATCGCCTGTCAATTCATCCAAATCAGATGTAATTTTTTGGGTATTTTCAAAGGTGACTCGTGCTGAATCTAAAGTTTGTTGCAGCAGCACCGCATTTTTGGGATCGTTTAAAGTTTTAGAAGCATCGCGTAAATTAGCTGAGGCTTGCGCTGCATTTGCTGAAAGAGCTTCTAAATTATTGAGTAATTCTCCTTGAGTCAATCGATTGACAGATGGTGATAGGCTACTGACTGTAACACGTAGTTGGTTGCTGGTTTCGGTGATATTATTTAAAGCGCCAACCAGCGAAGAACGATTTGTTGTCACCAGATTATCCAGGTTGTTGAGCAAACGATTTGCTTGAGTTGCAGTTGCACCGAATTTATTTACTGTTTGATTTGCAGATGTATTAAGTTGGTTTGTCGCTCGTTGCACTGAATTAGCAGTGGCTGAAAATGTATTTAATTGTTGTCGCAAGCTTTTAGTCAAACCTTGTAAATCCTGACTTAGTTCAGTAAAACTAGATGCTGCACTTGTGGTAGTTTCTAGAACCCTATTGACATTTCTATAAAATTTGGGGTCATTGTATGATGAGGCTAGATCGGTTGAACTGCGAATTAATTCATCAACACTGATGCCAATCTGACCTTTTAAGCGAGAGCCATTACAGACAATCAAACTGGAATCGCAACTTTTATCTAGGGGTCTAGCAATTACAACCCCAGGAGGTAAAGTTGTTTTTGGTGTAATGTCAATAATACTTTCGCTAATTAATCCACTTTGATTAGCTTCCACCACGACATTCCGGGGGATAATTAAGTCAGTTTGGGCAATTTCAATTTCTATATCAATCGCATTCGCTTTTGGTAGAACCTGAGAAATAGTTCCTACTTTAACACCTCGATAGCGAACTATTGCTCCCTTTTGCATTCCGCCAGCGTTAGCAAATTCCACAATAATTTTGTATGAACGGCCAGCAGCAGTAAATCTATTTAACCACAAAAAGAGTAACCCAAATACTCCTAGTCCTACCAGGAGCAACAACCCCACAGAGCCTTCTCTAAATGTTCGCCCAGACGCGAAGCGGCTTGTCATAAGACCTCGCATATTTTTCCTCTACCCAATAATTAGTTATGAGTTGGGAGTTTTGAGTTAGGAGTTATGAATTGAATTTAACTCTCATTCCTCATTTTTCACTCCTCACTTTTCACTTTTCAGTTTCTAACCGACGACTTGAATCGGCCCTTGCACGCTTCCACTCATAAATTGTTTGATCAAGGGATTTTCTGTGTTGTATATCTCACTAACTGTACCCTGCCACTGCACTCTACCTTCATAGAGAAATATAAGTCTATCAGCAGTACGGCGAATAGTACTGTCTTGATGGGTAACAACAGCGTATGTACTACAAACTCCATTCAAACATTGCAAATAGCGGATTAAATCTTCGATTACAGTTGAGGCAATAGGATCGAGTCCGGCTGTTGGTTCATCGTATAATAGAACTTCTGGGCCTTCTGAGGGATTATCGGGGTTAGACATGATTGCACGGGCAAAACTTACCCGTTTTCGCATTCCCCCGGAAAGTTCGGCTGGGTAAAGGTGGCTTATTGATGGCAAACCGACCATTTCCAATTTTTCTTTTACCAAATCTCGAATGCGCGATCGCGGCAGCTTTGAATTTTGATAAAGTAAAAATCCCACATTCTCCTCCACCGTCAGCGAATCAAATAGCGCCGCCTGTTGAAACACCATACCAATGCCAACTGGCTGTCCACTATCCTCAATCAAACCGTCCCGCCGCACTCCTTGCACATAAATTTCTCCTTCATCAGGAGCAAGTAACCCCGCCATTACCCGTAGAATTGTTGATTTACCAGTCCCTGATGGCCCAATAATCCCTAGTGCTTCTCCCCGGTAAATGGTCAAGTCTACATTATCTAGAACTTTATGGCTACCAAAGGACTTAGAAACACCTTTTAGTTCAATCAATGGTTCAGTCATTAGTTATTAGTCATTAGTCATTGGTGAGCCGGTGCCTTGGGCAGGTTCCCCAATTTGTACCCTTACAAGGAAGCAAGCTACTGGCAGGGCATTGTATAGTACATTATAAGTATATGATTGGCATTCTAATTAGCAAACTTTATTTTTTTAGCATAATATTTACTTATTTGCCATTTTCAATGTCCCAAAATCTCCTCAACCCAAAGCTGAGAAATACACCGTAGTAACTTAATGTCTCAGTAAAGAGAAACTAAAACTCCAGTTTTCTGTGGACATTAGCAAATCCATTTAATAGTATATTCATCCTATTAGAGGCTATAACTACTCAAACAAAAGCCAATAAATGATTAACCGTTTAATGTAAGATATAGCAATTTTATTTTTGAAATTCAAATTTTGCGAACTACTAACTTATCTTAAAAGCTAGTATTATAGTTATTTAAAAATAATTTACAATTGCTCTACAAATATAGCGGTTCTTGCTTGGGTACAGTACAGTTTTTACCTCTCTCCAAACCTCTCTCCTAAAAGGAAAGAGACTTTGAATCTTACTCCCCTTCCCTTGAAGGGAAGGGGCTGGGGGTTAGGTTTGTATTCCATGCAATTGGGAACCGCTATATTTAATTGATTACTATTAGCAGAGTTATTATCTAATTTGAGATATTAATAATATTTTTCCTAAATCTTGTAGTTGTCAAATACAAAAAATATTTACTAATATTGTAATAATTACTAAGAAAAATCAAAGTAGAGATTATGAGTAGCAACTTAGAACAGTTTGCAAGTGATAATTCTTCTGGTATTTGTCCAGAGGCACTGGAATATACGATTAGAGCAAATCAGGGTAGTGTTCCAGCTTATGGGAATGATGAATGGACTCAAAAAGCAACAGATTATTTTCGAGAACTCTTTGAAATTGATTGTGAAGTATTTTTCACCTTTAATGGTACAGCCGCAAATTCTTTATCTTTAGCTGCCCTTTGTCAGTCATATCACAGTGTGATTTGCCATGAAACATCTCACATAGAAACAGATGAATGTGGCGCACCTGAGTTTGCATCTAATGGTTCTAAACTTTTACTCGCTCAAGGGAAAAATGGCAAGTTAACATCAGAATCTATAGAGGCAATTGTCACTAGACGCACTGATATTCATTATCCAAAGCCTAAAGTTATTAGTATTACCCAATCAACTGAATTAGGAACTTTATATTCTATTGAAGAACTTCTAAAAATTAAAGAAGTAGCGAAAAAGTATAATTTAAAAATTCACATGGATGGCGCTCGTTTTGCAAATGCAGTTGCCGCTATGAATAAAAGCCCTGCTGAAATTACTTGGAAAACTGGAGTAGATGTATTGTGCTTTTGTGGTACTAAGAATGGAATGGCATTAGGTGAAGCAATTCTTTTCTTCAACAAAGAGTTAGCAGAAGATTTTGATTATCGATGTAAGCAAGCAGGTCAGTTAGCTTCAAAAATGCGGTTTATTTCTGCTCCCTGGTTGGGTTTATTAGAAACTGGTGCTTGGCTAAAAAATGCTAGACATGCTAATCAATGTGCTGAATATTTAGAAAATAAACTGTTAAATATAGAAGGCGTTGACTTGATGTTTCCCAGAGAAGCCAACGCCGTATTTGTGAAATTACCTGAACAAGTCATTCACACCTTAAAAGCAAATAACTGGCAGTTTTATACATTTATCGGTGTGGGAGGAGTACGTTTTATGTGTTCTTGGAACACTACACAATCAAGGATTGATGAATTGATTGATGATATTAAAAAAGCAATCATAGCTATCTGATTGGTAAAAATTCGTATTATCCAGATATCCGATTTCTTTAAAAAGTCGGGTATCTGATATCAATTACATCTGGGGTTCCTCCCGAACAACCTGATTTGATATTATTTTTCATGAAACTTCAATTGCATCTTTGATTGCTGCCACAATCCCAGGTGCTTATTTTTAGCATTGGCTTCTGCAATTAAATATTGGGTTTTGCTTTCGTAGCAATTTTGTAAAGATTCTCTGTCAACGACAGCATTACCTGACTCTACCAAAAGGAGATTTACTGACCGATTATCCACAAACACTTCACCAACTGTACGACCATTTTCGAGTTGTTCTATGCTTCTAATCACAACAGGAGTTTTAGGTGGTAGTAGGTGTTTTAACCTTTGTGTCGCTGCTAAAGTATACACCTGTCCAGCCGCTTTTGGTGCATTAATACACGCTAGCCTGACTGGAATTGTTTGTCCGACATTATTTTTAACTAAAATTGTGTTTCCGTCTGTAACACCAACTACTGTAGCTAGCACCAACATTAGTTCAAGTAATTCCATCATTTTGTATGTAAGAATTTATGCATGAATATCATGTTATTGCAGTGCTTAGGTTGCTAGTGTGATTTGACTCACAAAAGACTATTTAATTGATAAATGCTTTGTAATCTTCAATTAATTTTGCCAAGCGGGAAGCAAGAAATGGGCTTGCATCCTGCAAAGCTTCATAAATCTGAATACCTTCTTCTCGATATCGAATAATTTTGTCTTGAGTCCAATAATGTGGTGGTGCTTGCAGGTTAGTAATTCTATCTGCTAATTTCACCATCCATATTTCTTTTGGTTGCTTTTTTATCCTTTGTAAACTATCTGCCATTTGGAGATTTTTTGCTAAATTTTCATCTTTAGTCAGTGCAAGTACACCATTAGCTACTGATTCACCAAATTCAATTCTGATTTCCTCAAACGTTGTATTAGTATCTTCGATTGTGTCATGCAAAATAGCACATTGAATAGCAAGATTTCCATCATGTTCTGTTTCCACACTTAGGGCTGCAATTACTTCCATACTCACAAGATTCAAGTGCATAAGGTAAGGTATTTCTGAACCTGCCATTTTTTGACCTTGATGTGCGTATGCTGCTTTCTTTAAGGCTTTAATGTAAATTTCTTGTGACCAGTTTTTTGGGCTGAGTTGATATTTTTGCATTTATCGATTTTTCTCATGAAGTGATGCAATTCTATGTATCACAATCCTAAATAGGATAACCGTAGCAGAAGAAGTACTTGATATCAAGGAACTACAGGTAATTGAACACTCACGGTAGTACCTGTTAAGAGGTCAGAACAGATTGATAGTTCTCCATTATGAGCATTGACAATGCGTTTGGTAATAGCAAGCCCTAAACCAGTGCCACAAGGTTTTGTGGAGAAGAATGGCTGAGAAAGCTTGCTTAGAAATTCTGATGGAATTGGTTCACCGCCATTGTGAACATTAATATAGACTTTATTTATATGGGAACAATCGACTTTACATTTAACAATATCTCCTGGTGCAACTGCCTCACAAGCATTACGAATAATGTTAATAAATACTTGTTTAAGTTTGTCCTTATCCCCTAAAACTTTTACTATAGGTAACACCGGAACAAATTCAATTTTTCGTTCCAGAGCTTCTGGCATTTCATGAATGTATGCCAGCAATTCATGAATGAATTCATTCACATCTAACTCACAAAGCTGCAATACTTGGGGCTTGGCGTATAGCAAAATTTCACTTAGCAGACGCTCCAAACGGCTAGCTTCGCTCAATGCCAACGCCAATCGCTCTTGAGCAGATTCTGTTAAAATGCTTTTTCGGAAATACTTTAATCCCATAATCATTGTAGTCAAGGGATTACGAATTTCATGCACAATCATGGCGGCGAATTCACCAATAGCTGCCAATCGTTCCTGTTCTAAAAGCTTGGCTTGGGTTGCTTGTAATTCTGCGGTGCGTTTTTCTACCTCAGCTTCTAAAATATGATTAAATTTGCACTGTTGTTGATAAAGATGATAGTTGTCAATTGCTGTTGCGGCTCGTTCAGCAAACAATTCCACTATTTGGATATCTTCTTTTGTAAAATCACGCGGTTGGTGATGAAAAGAACAGATAGTGCCAATTACCTTGTTTTCAGCAGTCCGCAGTGGTATGCCTAAATATGCACAATAACCTTCTGGAGCCTGTCCATATTCTGGGTGTTTTTGAGCATCTTTCACGGCTAATGAGTGACCCATTTGAATAACAGTACCAGTTAATAAACCATGTAGTGAATAAATATGTTCACCCTCGCCCATTTCAAGACTACTAGCTAGAACCGTTTCAAACCCCTCCTGGCAAAAAGTAACAACTGTCCAATCAACTCCAATAAGTTCGCTGACTCCACAGGCAATATTATGCAAATAGCTACCTAGTTCACCAGTTCGATAGTTTAAAGAAGACAAACGGATTATAATTTGCCGCTCACGCTGCCAAGTTTGGTTGTGCAACAATATTTCGTCATCACTAGTTTTGCTCATGGATACTTATTGCATAGGTTATGAAAATAATTTCAAAAATCGACTGGATAGTTATTTTGACCAAGCTGTACTATTTTGAGAGAAAGATTCTACTAGACACATTATGCTATTTACATACAACCAACTGATTAATTTTTAGTTGAATAAATGCAAAAATATACCACAATGATATATTGAAAAATAAGTGATGTCATCGTGAGTAAAGTCAAACAATCTCAGAGTGTTATGTAGCGTAATCTATCGGAGATATCGCTTGGCTTGAGTTTACTCGATTTACGATGATATGGTTAAGTTTATTTATATCTAAACCTCATCTATGTTGAAACCTAGAGTTTTTTAAACGATATATTTATGTAGGTTGGGTGGAGTGAAACGCAACCCAACATTACCATCTTATTTATGTTGGGTTACGCGATCGCTGCACCCAACCTACAAAACTACGGTTCTCAAAGTAGACGAGGTTTAGCTCAGAGTTGTTAGCGAAAAAATAAGCTTTAATTTTGGAATTTTGAAATTTTATTTAGGCTAAAACACAAGATTTTATCTTGTGTTTTAGCTTAAGTTAACACAACTGACAGATATACTTCCCTACTGTTAATTTTATTTTGAGAAAAAGCTTTGAATCTAACAGCTAAAAAGTCACCACACTCCGAATTGATTCACCTTTGTGCATCAATTCAAAAGCATCATTAATTTGTTCAATCGGCATCACATGGGTAATTAAATCATCAATATTTATTTTGCCTTGCATATACCAATCAACAATTTTCGGCACATCTGTACGCCCTCTCGCACCTCCGAATGCTGAACCTTTCCAAACGCGCCCAGTTACTAATTGAAAAGGACGAGTACTGATTTCCTGTCCAGCGCCAGCAACACCAATAATCACGCTGACACCCCAACCTTTGTGACAGCATTCTAATGCTTGACGCATAATTTTGACATTACCGATACATTCAAAACTGTAATCAGCACCGCCTTTTGTTAAGTCAACCAGATAGGGAACTAAATCACCCTCTACTTCCTGGGGATTGACAAAGTGCGTCATCCCAAACTTTTCCGCCAAAGCGCGTTTGCTGGGATTAATATCCACCCCGACAATCATATTCGCCCCTACCATCCGCGCTCCCTGGATGACATTTAAGCCAATACCACCCAAGCCGAAAACCACTACATTTGATCCTGGTTCCACTTTGGCAGTATTGATAACTGCGCCAATACCAGTAGTAACACCACAGCCAATGTAACAAACCTTTTCAAATGGGGCATCTTCTCGAATTTTTGCCAGGGCGATTTCCGGCAGCACCGTATAGTTGGCAAAAGTGGATGTACCCATATAATGATGAATCATCTGCCCATCAATGCTAAAGCGACTGGTGCCATCGGGCATGACACCGCGTCCTTGAGTTAAGCGAATGGCTTGACAAAGATTAGTTTTGAAGCTGAGACAATATTCGCACTGGCGGCATTCGGGAGTATATAGGGGAATCACATGATCCCCTGGTTTGAGACTGGTGACACCAGCGCCTACTTCTACGACCACACCAGCGCCTTCATGCCCCAAAATAGCCGGAAATAAACCTTCGGGATCGTCACCAGATAGGGTAAAAGCGTCGGTATGGCAAATCCCACTGGCTTTTACCTCAACTAACACTTCGCCAGCTTGTGGCCCCGATAGTTGAACGGTTTCAATCGTTAACGGCTTACCTGCGCTGTAAGCCACTGCTGCTTTAACTTGCAACCTCAGCCCCTCCTATATATAGTTAATAGTTATTTGACGTTCTCCACCGTGGTTGAAGACGGGAATTCTTTCACTTTTAGGACTTACGCAAAACTACACGCGGTAAGGCAATATCCTGCGGGTACTCGTTGGAGAACTCGTAATGTAGCCGCTTTGCGTCTACATGAATTACCCTATCGGAAAATAAAAGTTTAGGCTATTTTTTGTGTAAGTCCTGACTTTGTTAAAATATCATTCTCTCGCTAGATTGGTTAAGGCGGCGACAGCTGTTTTGGCAACGATGTAAACTAGATGTCAGCAGTAACCCCCAAATAATTTGTCCACCTCTCGATTAATACATTATTTTGTCACAGCTTATGAACCCTGCCCTAACTCAAATTGGCGCTCAAATGTCCAACCTGACTGGCGTAAGAGCAATCATGAAGGATATTATCGAGACATTAAGAGGGGGTGCAGGGCAGCAATTTATTAATTTGAGTGCTGGTAATCCTTTGATTTTGCCAGAAGTAGAGCAGTTATGGCGGGATTGTACTGCACAGCTTTTGGCTAGTCCAGAATATGGTGAGGTAGTTTGTCGTTACGGTTCAAGTCAGGGCTATGCACCATTAATTCAAGCGATCGCTAACGACTTTAACAAACGCTACGGGTTAAACTTAAGCGATCGCAATATTCTCATCACCCCCGGTAGTCAAACCCTCTACTTCTACGCTGTGAATAGCTTCGGTGGCTATACCCCTAGCGGCGAGTTAAAACAAATCGTTTTGCCCCTCAGCCCTGACTACACAGGTTACGGCGGCCTCTCCTTAGTTCCAAAAGCTTTAACTGCCTACAAACCGACTCTCGATATTGATGAAGCCGCCCACCGATTTAAATATCGCCCCGACTTCAGCCAACTGTCGATTTCAGAAAATACGGGTTGTATCCTCTTCTCTCGCCCTTGTAATCCCACTGGTAATGTCCTCACTGAGGATGAGGTGAAAAAGATTGCTGCTTTAGCTGCGCCTTACAATCTACCCGTGTTAATTGATTCAGCTTATGCGCCTCCCTTCCCAGCATTGAACTTTACCGAAATGACACCAGTGTTTGGCGATAACATCCTCCACTGCATGAGTTTATCGAAAGCGGGATTACCAGGAGAAAGGGTTGGTGTTGCCATTGGGGATGAAAAGTGGATTGAGGTACTGGAGTGTTTCCAGGCAAATATTGGTCTCCATTCTTCACGTTACGGCCAAGCGATCGCAGCTCTTGCAATCAACTCTGGCGCTTTAGTGGAAATTTCTCACACTGTCATCCGTCCCTTTTACCAAAATAAGTTTACCGTTTTAGAAACCAGCTTAGAACAAGCGATGCCCAAGAATTTACCTTGGTTCCTTCATCGCGGTGAAGGGGCAATTTTTGCTTGGTTGTGGTTACAAGATTTACCCATCAGTGATTGGGAATTTTACCAGCTAGTTAAGCAAGTAGGTGTGATTATTGTCCCAGGAAGTAGCTTCTTCCCCGGTTTAGATGAAGAGTGGGCGCACAAGCATCAATGTTTCCGTATCAGCCTCACAGGTACAGATGAAGAGATAGCCACTGCTATGCAACGTTTAGCAAAAGTGGCTGAAGAAGCTTATAAAGGTGCGGCGGTGACTGCCTAGTACCGCAAGGCGGAATTAAAAATTAAAAATGAATACAGTGTAAGCATTTCATTGATTTAGAAGGGGTGGTTTATTTCCGCCGTGTTGTACTAGTAGGAAAAATGGAAATGAAACACGAAAAAGCTAATAAAGAGATCGGAGACAGAGGTTTAGAGGGGCAGAGGGGCACAGAGGCACAGAGGCAGAGGGGCAAGAGAGTAGGAGGAAATTCAAAAATTCAAAATGTCCAATCTCCAGTCCCTAATCCCCAGCCCGTAGTTCCCAATACCCAATCCCCAGTCCCCAATCTCGATAATTGGTTAGAAATTGGTAAGATTGTTTCCCCTCAAGGATTGTCTGGAGAATTAAAGGTTTATCCTGTATCTGACTTTCCCGAAAGATTTGAAGTGCCGGGAAAACGTTGGTTGTTGCGTTTAGATGGCACAGAACCACAACCAATCGAATTATTAACAGGACGTTATATCAGTAACAAAAACTTGTATGTGATCAAATTAGCTGGTGTGAAAACTTGCGATCAGGCGGAGACGTTGCGTGGTTGTAAGTTAATGGTGCCAGCAAGCGATCGCCCCCAATTAGCCGAAGATGAATATCATGTCCTCGATTTGATTGGCGTGGAAGTCTTCATGCAAGCATCTGGCGAACTCGTTGGTACGGTGGTAGACATCATCGCCGCCGGCAATGATTTGTTAGAAGTAAAATTACACCCATCTTTTACCACTGACAAAGGACAAATGACAAATGACAAAAAGCAAAAGACTGTTTTGATTCCATTTGTGGAAGCGATCGCACCAGTCGTAGACTTGAAATCTAATCGTATTGAAATTACGCCACCACCTGGGTTATTGGAAATAAATAATTAGGTAATTAATTAACTGCTCAACAGATTTTTCAAGCGGATAATATTTCATTATTCGTAATTCATAGTGACGCTCGTTTCTCTCTACGAGATGCTACGCGAATGTAATTCGTAATTTATACGCTCTTATTTTACGCATTCTATCTTGCTTTTCAGTATCGTCATAACTCATAATTCATCACCTGTCCATCCTATACATAGAGCGAAGGAATCTGATGATAACAAAGGCTGGAAAAATTCATTCATCATAGGTAGATGGCCATCATCTGGAAAAAAAGTATAATTACTTACTGATGAGTTCGCCAAAATCCTTTTTGTAATGGAGTGTCGATAATGACATTAGCAACGACTCCACAAACAAAGCCTTTAACAGATGAAGAATTACGGAAGATCAACGCCTATTGGCGTGCAGCTAACTATCTTTCCGTTGGACAAATATATCTACTCGACAATCCGCTACTAAGAGAACCCCTAAAGCTGGAACACGTCAAACCCAGACTATTAGGGCATTGGGGAACAACGCCAGGGCTGAATTTTATCTATGTTCATCTGAATCGGGTCATCAAAAAATATGACCTCAACACAATCTATATTGCTGGGCCCGGTCATGGAGGACCTGGACTAGTAGCCAACACTTACTTGGAAGGCACTTATACCGAGTATTACCACAACATCTCCCAGGATGCTGAAGGAATCAAGAAACTTTTTAAACAGTTCTCTTTTCCCGGTGGTATTCCCAGTCACGTAGCACCGGAAACTCCTGGTTCGATTCACGAAGGCGGAGAACTAGGTTATGCCCTCGTCCACGCTTATGGTGCTGCCTTTGATAACCCTGACTTAATCGTTGCTGCTGTTGTGGGTGACGGTGAAGCTGAAACAGGCGCTTTAGCAACTAGCTGGCATTCCAACAAGTTTCTTAACCCGGTACGTGATGGTGCTGTACTGCCGATCCTGCACCTGAATGGGTATAAAATTGCTAACCCAACGACATTGGCACGGATTAGCCATGATGAGTTGGAGAGTTTATTTGTAGGCTACGGCTACAAACCATACTTTGTAGAAGGTGAAGATCCCGCAGATGTTCACCAGCAGATGGCGGCGACTCTAGAAACAGCGATCGCCGAAATTCAAAGTATCCAAAGGGAAGCCCGCGTACATGGTTTCACTGAACGTCCCCAGTGGCCGATGATTGTCATGCGAACCCCCAAAGGTTGGACAGGGCCCAAGGAAGTGGATGGTAAAAAAACCGAAGGTTCTTGGCGATCGCATCAAGTTCCCTTTGGTAATATAGCTAAACAGCCAGACCACCTGAGACTCCTAGAAGATTGGATGAAGAGTTACAAACCAGAAGAACTCTTCGACGCTAACGGCACACTGATTCCTGAACTAGCAGAACTAGCCCCCAAAAAGCATCGGCGTATGGGTGATAATCCCCACGCTAACGGCGGTATTTTGCTGCATGACCTGAAAATGCCCGATTTTCAAGACTATGCTGTAGATGTCACTGAACCAGGGAAAGCGATCGCAGAAGCTACCAAAGTGACCGGCAAATTCCTGCGGGATATCATGCGACTTAACCAAGAAAGTAGCAATTTCCGCATCTTCGCCCCCGACGAATTAGCATCGAATCGTCTAGATCCGGTGTTAGAAGTTACAAACCGGGTTTGGGAAGCCGAGATTTACCCCGAAGATGACCACCTTTCCCCCGACGGTCGGGTGATGGAAATTCTCAGCGAAACTTCTTGCCAAGGATGGTTAGAAGGCTACCTTCTCACAGGTCGCCACGGATTTTTCACTTGCTACGAGGCATTCATCCACATCATTGATTCTATGTTCAACCAACACGCCAAATGGTTGAAAACTACCAAACATATTCCCTGGCGTAGACCGATCGCTTCTCTCAATTACCTACTCACCTCTCACGTTTGGCGACAAGACCATAACGGTTTCTCTCACCAAGACCCTGGTTTTATCGACCATGTAATTAACAAAAAAGCCGAGATTGTTCGCGTCTATTTGCCCCCTGATGCCAACACTCTGCTGTCGGTAACTGACCATTGTCTCAAAAGCCGCAACTATGTTAACGTCATCATTGCTGGAAAACAGCCAGCACTGCAATATCTCAACATAGATGCAGCCATCAAGCACTGCACCAAAGGCATCGGCATTTGGGAATGGGCAAGCAACGACGAAGGCGGCGATCCAGATGTAGTGCTAGCTTGTGCTGGGGATGTTCCAACCTTAGAAACCTTGGCGGCTGTAGATATCCTGCGTCAGCACTTCGCAGATTTAAAAGTGCGGGTAGTGAACGTAGTCGATTTGATGACACTTCAGCCAAAAACCGAACATCCTCACGGTTTGAGTGAAAAAGACTTTGACACAATTTTCACCACCGACAAACCCGTTATCTTTGCCTTTCATGGCTATCCCTGGCTGATTCATCGCCTAACCTATCGCCACACTAATCATAAAAACATCCATGTGCGTGGCTACAAGGAAGAGGGAACTACCACTACTCCCTTTGATATGGTTGTTCTCAACGATCTAGATCGCTTCCATTTGGTAATTGATGTAATCGATCGCGTGCCCAAACTAGGATCTAGCGCAGCTTATGTGAAACAGCAGATGCAAGATAAGCTGATCGAACACAAGCACTACATTGAGAAGTACGGCGACGATGTGCCGGAAATTCGTGATTGGAAGTGGCCCTATTAAGAAGGAATTAGGGTAGAGAGGCAGAGGGGAAAATCTTCTCCCTGCTTCTCGTTTTTTTAAGACTTACGGAGAAGAGATTCTCCAAGTTCCTTAAAATTTGGCTCTTTAAGATCCTTGCTTACCCTACTGGATAATTTATTTTTTAGAAGTAGCTTGTGTAAGTATTCAAAAATAATCTAAGCATATTTTCTGAGGTTTAAAGTAATACTTGTTTCTTATCCTTAGTCTAGAATTCGCACTTAGGGTAATAATGTCGCAGCTAACCTCTGAGCAAATAAACTACCAATTTTTACTCCTTACACACATGGTGTGCGCTGATGAGCAGATTCACATTGAAGAAGCAAAGGCGCTACGACAGTTAGCACACAACACCAATATGGGAACATACACCATCGAAGAGATGGAGAAAATATTGAGTCAAGATGAAAACTTTATATCTGTTGAGAATGTAGCACGTCAAATCCAGCTACTTAAGCAAAGTGAGGCAATGCGACAGATGATAGCTAT
This sequence comes from Nostoc sp. ATCC 53789, assembly GCF_009873495.1. Classification (GTDB taxonomy): domain Bacteria; phylum Cyanobacteriota; class Cyanobacteriia; order Cyanobacteriales; family Nostocaceae; genus Nostoc; species Nostoc muscorum_A. Next base: position 6,145,256 of record NZ_CP046703.1, read on the forward strand.
TGCCTATATTGATGGTTATTTTTCACCATTGGAACGGGATATGGTAGACCATGTTGCAAAAATTTGGAACTGGCCAAATTCAGAAATTGAAAGGTTGCTTGAACAAACCGAAAAGCTTAACACGATTCAATTCGATAGTTACAATAGAGACAAATCAGAATTATCTGTTGGTGCGCGTCTTTTAAAGGGGATAGATTCGGTTTTATCTCGTGCATTAGTAGATAATTTAGCAAAAGCTGCTCCTGAAAATATTGGAAATAAAATTGGGAAACTGCGGAAGGAGATATTATTAGTAGGCCCAGAATATGATGATGCAATCCAGCGATGTACGATCATAGCAAATGAAGATTATAAATATGCAGAAAATTCTCTCCAAAGTGCTTATTCTGCTCTTGCAGGGTTAGCTAAAAATCTTGATAAATATACTGAAGAGATAGACCAAAGAAGAAATACTAAAGGAAAAGTTAATAATGCGGAAGAAGTAGCAAAACAGCTTGAGAGTACAAAAAACGAGCTGACGGTTAAAACTCTAAAAGAGCTTGAAAGAGTACGTGAATCGCTGCGTGCTAAACAACGTGCTTTAAAGCATTTTAGTATAGCTTTCATAGGTAAAACTAAAGCCGGTAAAAGTACTCTCCACGCGATTATTACAGGTGATGGTTGGGATGCTATTGGTGTAGGTAAACAGCGTACCACTCGTTTTAATCGGGTTTATGAGTGGAAAAATATTCGGATTATCGATACTCCTGGAATTGGTGCGCCTAGTGGTAAAAGTGATGAAGAAATTGCTGAGAGTATTATCGAAGAATCTGATGTTATTTGTTATGTAGTCACAGATGACAGCATTCAGTCAACTGAATTTAAATTTTTACAAATTTTAAAAGAAAAAGTTAAACCCCTAATTATATTACTTAACATTAAGAAGAATCTTCGGGATACTCGAAGGTTAGAAAATTTTTTAAAAGACTCAGGCAAATTGTTTGTAATGAATAGTACAAACTGTTTAAATGGACATATTGAACGCATACGTCACTACGCCAATCAGCATTATGCTAACGACTACTTTGATATTATTCCTGTGATGCTTTTGGCTGCACAAATGTCACGAGAAATTGAGCATCAAGAATATAAAGACGAACTATTTAAAGCAAGCCGTATGCAGGATTTTCTTGATGCTATTAGGGTGTCTTTAGTTGAGCATGGAGTAATTAGACGTTCTCAAACTTTACTTGGTTCTACAGTTGGTGCAATTGAAGAGCCTAACAAATGGGTAACTGAGCAATTAGAAACTTATCAAAAATTAACTTATAACTTGAAAAACATGCGTGATAAGTTTCAAGAGGGAATTACAAAAGCATCTAGAGATAATCACGAATATTTAATACAGCAAATTAAAACAGTTTTTAAAGACGTATTCGATACAATTCAACCTTTCGCAGAAGAAAATTGGGATGCTGATGAAAATCAGTTAAAATTGAAATGGGAAAATAGGCTGACAATATTAAAATTTCAAGATAGATTAAATAATGCTTTTGAAAAAAATGGAAAAAAGTTCAATCATGAAGTTGAAGAATTACTAGAAGAAATTGGTACTGAATTTCAATTAATAGCTAGGTTAGGAGGAGAAAATTTCAATTTTAATAAGCAAAGTAGTATTAAATTTAAAGATATGTTACGTATTGGGGTTACTATAGTAGGCTTTGCAACAAGTATTACAATGCTTTTCGCAGCACCTCCACTTGGGATTATTATGACAATTGGTACTGTTATTAGTGCAATTACTACTTTTTTGAAATCTCAAAAGGAGAAGCAACGTGAAGCAGCAGCAAAGATTAGCCAATCTTTAAACAATCAATTACAAATCTATCAACAAAAAACCCTTGAAAAAGCCAAAGAAGAATTTAGTGGCTACTGTGATACTATAGCAGCTAATATTAACAACTACTTTGATGAATTGATTCAAAGTATAGAAAAATTGAGTAAGCAACTTGCAAAAGCTAAAAGTCAATTAGATAGCTCTGCAAATTATCTTAATCGTGCTTATGCCAAGCGTATTATTGATTGGTGTATTGATAAATACGAAGTATTAACAGATGAAAATATTATTAAAAATATTGGTAAAGTAGAACGAGATTTTGGACGAAGCATAAAAATTAGAACAAAATTTGAATTGAAGTTCAAAAAAAACCAAGAAACAATTAACAGAGTTTTACAAGAAGACGTTTATATTATTTTGCCAGAAATATCTATTAAATAAATATTCATGCAAAGCTAAGTATAAAAATAATTAGGAGAAAATAAAAAATGACTCTAGACCAAACATTTAAAGCTGCTGAAATCGCTGCCAAATTCAAAAATACCTGTATCAATTTTGATAAAATTTTAGCTCAAGCTAATCATCCTGAATTTGCAGCTATTCGTCATAAACTACGTGATGAAGTTAAAGAATATAGTAAGAATGGGATTCTTACGGTAGCTTTTGTTGGTCAATATAACGCAGGTAAATCTACAACTATTTCTGCACTTACAGGACGACGAGATATTAAAATCGATTCTGACATTGCAACTGATGTTACTGCTACCTATGACTGGAATAGTATCAAAGTAATAGATACGCCAGGACTATTTACAGACCGTCAAGACCATGATGAAATTACCTATGAGGCAATTAATAAAGCTGATTTATTAGTTTTCAGCCTCACTTATATGCTTTTTGATTCGATCACAGTAGAAAATTTCAAGAAGCTAGCTTATGATAAGGGTTATCGCTGGAAAATGATGCTGCTTATCAATAAAATGTCTGATGAAGCAGGCGAGGAAGCGCAAAAAATTGCTAATTATCGCAAAAGTTTAGCAGATGCACTTAAGCCCTATAGTCTTGATGAATTTCTAGTCTGTTTTATCGATGCAAAAGATTATTGTGACGGTGTAGATCAAGATGATAATTTTCTCCTCGAAATCAGTCGGTTTCAAACTTTTATTGATGGCTTAAATAATTTTGTTGAACGCCGCGCTGCACTTGCTCGTTTTGATACACCAGTACGAATTGTTTTAGCTTCTGTAGATGAAGCCCAATTAAGCTTTGCGCGCAATTCTGATCAAGATGCTACTTTTTTAGAAGTACTAACACGATTATCTCGAACACTCCGTAAGGAAAGAGAACGCTTGCGAACAAAATTTCAAAGTATAGGCTTAGAAATGTCCTCTGCGATTTCTAAAGAGGGAATTAAGTTAGCAAATTCTGTTGGAATCACGACTAAGGAAGATTTTGAAACACTAAACACTCAAATTGCTCTAAATGTGCAAAACTATTATGATACTGCTATAGAAGAACTTAAAATAGTTGTAGAAAAGGCAGTCGAGGAGATTACCCAAGAAGTTAAAAAAGTGTTGCAGAGCAACCTTGCAAAAACATTTATAACTTGCTTAGAAAATACTCAAAAAGTATCTGCTAAAAATATTGATAATAATATAAGTGGTGAACGGCTGCAAGGTCAAGTTGAGGCGCTACAAAAAATTGCTGATGTGTTAGGAGTCCCTTGGGATAAATTTACTGCTGGTAGAGTTGCTTCTAGTGGCCAAGGTTTTTTAAATGCCACGAATGTAGCAGGTAGCAATCTCCATCATGTAGTTTATGGTGTAGGAAAATTTATTGGTGTGGATTTCAAACCTTGGCAAGCTGTTGGCATTGCTAAGGATCTTGCTAATTTTACTATCGTTCTCGGACCGATACTATCAGTAGTTGGTGCTGGTTTAGATGCCCATTCTATGCAAGAAGAAGCAGAAAGACAAGATAAAATGGCTGAAGAACGTCAAAAGATTAGAAGCCAGTTTATTGCCATTGCGAAAAATCTTGAAAGTCAAATAGAAAATCTACTTGCAGAAGTAGAATTACAAGTTTACGGCGAGATTGACAAGCAAATTACGGCCGCACGTCAACAAGAAGAAAGTGCAATTGCTGCTTCTAACACTTGGGTAAGACAACTTGCTAAAATTCGTCAAGATTTTGATTCAATTCTTCGCTACATTACCAAAGCAACAGAAAATACAGTGATTTGAAAAAGCAAGCAAAACACCTAAGTAAGCCAGTGGGAATAAATCAAACCATGTGTTTTGCAATGTAATATTGTTGCAATAAACTTGTAGTAAGTGGCTCTAGTCCTTTTTTGCTGGCACAGCATATATGCATAATTTTTTCACTTTGCAGTGAGGAGTACTTTAAGTTACTTAATGCATCAATCGCTACCCACCTTTATAGTTAGCGCTAAGATAGCTATGTATTTTTTGGAAGTATAAATATGGCTCAAACTTTTTATGTAAATCCAGTATCAGGTAGCGATACCAACGTTGGTAGCCAACAAGCCCCATTCAAAACTATTACCCAAGCCCTCAAGGTAGCTACTGTTGAAACCAAGATTCAACTGGCAGATGGTAATTACAATGCTGCTAGCGGTGAAATCTTTCCGCTAACGGTTCCATCTGGTGTGACAGTGCTGGGTAATGAAACAAACACTGGCAAGGGGATTTTGATTGAAGGCAGTGGTACCTATTTGAGCCGTACTTTCGCTGGTCAGAATGTCACATTTGTGTTGTTGGATAAAGCCGAACTCAGGGGGGTAACTGTAACAAATCTGGCTAGCCGTGGTAGTGGTGTCTGGATTGAATCAACTGCTCCTACTGTTGCTAATAACACTTTCACCAACTGTAAGCGGGAGGGAGTATTTGCTACAGGTGAGGCGAACCCAATTATTTTAGGTAATTTTTTCAGTGAGAATGCAGCCAATGGAATTGCGATCGCTAAAAATTCCAAAGGTCAAATTCAAGGTAATACCTGCGTCAAAACAGGTTTTGGCATCGCAATTAGTGATACTGCATCACCCATCCTTCGAGATAACAAAATTTACGAAAACCGTTCTGGGATTGTCATCTCTGGTAGTGCCCGTCCTCTATTACGTAACAATGTCAGTGAAAATAACACTGATGATGGTATCACAGTAATTGGAACTGCCCTACCGGATATCGGCAGTACTAATAACTTAGGAGGTAATACTTTACGCAATAACGGTAAATTTGATTTGCAAAATGCCAGTTCCAACAAGCTGGTTTCTATAGGAAATAAAATAGATGCGTCTAAAGTCGCGGGAAGCATAGAGTTTGCAGATAGTTCGGTTCCCACGCCGACACCAACGCCAACACCGACACCAACCCCAACCCCAACACCAACGCCAACGCCAACCCCAACCCCAACACCAACCCCAACCCCAACCCCAACCCCGACCCCAACACCCACCCCCACCCAAACCCCAACCCACCCCACACACCCCATCCCAACCCCAACCCCAACACCCACACCCACACCAACCCCAACCCCAACCCCAACACCTACTATCGAATTAACCGATATTAGTAATCATTGGGCAGGTGGGTTTATTCGAGAATTAGTCAAATTGGGCATAGTTAATGGTTTCCCCGATCGCACCTTCAAACCCGATGCTACGATGACACGGGCACAATACGCCGCATTATTGGTAAAAGCTTTCAACCCATCGCCAAACCGCCCCGTGGTGAAATTCAAAGATGTACCCGCAGATTTCTGGGCATCTAAGGTTATTCAGCAGGCATATCAAGGTTTATTTCTCTCTGGTTTTCCTGACAATACTTTCAGCCCGAACAAGAATATTCAGCGCGTGCAAGTGATTGTCTCTCTAGTCAATGGGTTGGGGCTATCTGCTGATGGTACAGCATCTATTAAAGCTTTCGATGACCAAGCCAAGATTCCTGAATATGCCAAGGATGAGGTAGTAAAAGCTATAAACAAGGAGATTATTGTCAATCACCCGAACCTCAAACAACTCAATCCTACCCGTGATGCTACACGCGCTGAGGTAGCGGCGATGGTATACCAAGCTTTGGTAGATGCTGGTCGTGTAGCGGCGATCGACTCGCCTTATATTCTGACTGCTTGATTGTTCAACTAATTTATTTTGCACAATCGGATGATTTTTTAGGGGCAATTCATGTAGACGCATTCGCAGTTACATGAATTGCCCCTAAAAAATGGTTTTAAATTAGAGACAGATCAAATTCATACTTCATTTCAAAAAACGCCGTTTTTAGTTTTTACTCGAATGAGGGCAAATTATTCGGGTCACTTCAAATTATCTCAAGCATAACTTTGGCTAAAATTGGTTACACAGTTTTAGCAATCTCTGGGATATACAACTGTGAAGCTTAGTTGGCAATCATTCTGTCAATGATAAAGTAGCAAAAGTGCATCCTAATATTCACTTTCTGGAAAAGCTCTCACTTGCCCACGATGAATTAGAATAAATCTAAATGTATAAGAATATTAAAAAAATCCAAATAAAAATTTTGTTTTGTTAACAAAAACAATGCAGTTGAATCGAAGTAATTTTCTCAGGTCTCTGATCCAGCCAGAGCCAGGAAAACCAGCAATATCCAACGGCTTGCGAGCTGCATTAGCGTTGGGAGTTCCGATGCTAATTGGGCAACTCATCAACCAAAGGGAAAGCGGATTATTTGTCGGTTTAATGGCTTACTTTGTCAACTTAGCAAATGTTGGTGGTCCTTACCAGATCAAAGCTAAGGCTATGGTGGCGGCTACTTTGGGAATGGCTGTTTCGGTATTTGTGGGTACTCTAGTCGCTAAAATTCTAGGATTATCTGTAGTACTGACATTTCTTTGGGGACTTGCTTCAGGTTTTGCGTCGATGTATGGTAACGCTGGTGCAAATGTCGGTCTGGTTGTAGGGGTATCATTTATTTCGACGATCGCACAGCCAGGAAATCTGGAAGCTGCACTCATGCGATCGCTGCTATGTCTAATTGCAGGTGGATGGGCGATGTTACTTTCTTTAGTAATGTGGCCTTTTAGACCTTATGACCCGCTACGGATAGCTTTGGCTGGCTGCTTCAGTGGAATCGCCAACTACATTCAGGCATTTCTCGGTAAAGTTACAACACCTGAAAATATTCTCGAAATTAGACAGGCGTTAGAGACAGCACGGACTATTTTAGGTACTGGACGGATCGGAAAGCCGGCTCGGAGTTGGATGGATGAGCAGTTATTGGTACTAATTCAGGATGGCGATCGCTTGCTTGGCTCGGTTATTGCCTTAACAGAGTTACTAGAAACACACTTCAAACAACAGCAATATCAGGCAGTTCAGCAATTAGTAGACGATGCACTCGAACAAATATCAGTGATTCTGCAAGCCATAGCGAAAGTCATATCTCGCAAGCCTGCTAGCATCGATTTGGGAAATCTTAACCGCATTTATGAGGCACTAAAAGAACAAGAAAGTCTGCAAAGAAAAGCAATTGCTGGGAGTGAGACAGACTACACAACCCTCGTTGCTTTCACTAACCTGGTGCTGATGATAGAAAAACTGATTAAGCAGTTGCAATATACAGCTCAGACAGTTAAATCTCTGGTAGAACATAACAAGATGAGTCGCCGAGATGTAGATAAACTTCTTGTAGTTGAAGATGAACAGCGATCGCTCTTAAGTTTACTCAAAGACAACCTCACTTTAGACTCAGCAATCTTTCGTCATGCTCTCCGCATTAGTGTAACTCTCACTGTCGGCGTAATTATATATAGCATTACTAATTTACCAATGGGGTATTGGGTGACACTAACAAGCATCCTAGTCCTGAAACCGAACTTGGGTGCAACTTTCCAGAGGTTTTTTCAGCGAGTTGGCGGGACGATATTAGGAGCCGTGTTAGCAGCTATTTTAGTTGCAACCATCACCAGTAAGACTGTGTTAGACATCATCATCTTGCTGACAGTATTTTTTGGCATTTCCCTAATCAGTGTCAACTATGGCTATTCAGTGATTTTCTTATCAATATTTGTCTTACTAATTATCGATATTGGTAATCCCATTGGTTGGCAATTTGCTGGCTTTCGTGTCTTGAATACATTAATTGGGGCGGGACTGGCTTTTGCAAGCCATTACTTTATATTGCCGAATCGGGAACGCGATCGCTTACCCAGCCAACTCGCCACTGCACTGCGAGAATGTCACAAGTACTTTTGGGATGTGATGGCTGTTTACCAAGGAACAAAAGAGCATGACTCCACCATTATCAGTCAACGGCGACAAACGGGATTGGCAATTGGCAACGCTCAAGCCTCATTTCAAGGATTGCTGCGCGAACCCCAAATGCCCAAAGAATTAGTAGAACCAGTGATGACGCTGTTGGTGTACATGGGACGTTTTACTAACTCCGTGACAGTTTTAGCAGTGCATCTCGAACATTTTCGAGGAACAGTACCACTACCGGAATTAGAAACTTTTGTCCGTCAAGTTTCGCTAATGTTAGAGCAGTTAGCTGATTCAGTACAACTGGAAATTACCCCACCGCCCTTACCTAGCTTGGAAGAAACACTGCAAAAAATCCAACCGCACCTGCAAGCACTGCGTACAGCGCGAATACAAGAACTAACTGTCAATCAAGGGCATACACCTGTTCGTCAAGCAGTCATTGATTACAGCATATTAGATTTGGAGATCGATCAGATTGTCCGGCGGTTGACTGCTATGCACTCAGCGATGGAACGGCTAATTTCAACGAAATAAAGCGCATTTTTTTCTTTGCAAGTCCCTATTTTTCCCAAATCAAATAAGACTTCTATATTATTTTGTTCTTTGCTGATCTTTCAAAAATGGATTAATGGCAAAAATTTCATAATATTTGTTACTTGCCTTAAAGTTTTTAATTCTGGGATATCTGGTTTTAATTGTTCTGCGATCGCTAATTTTTGTTCAGCTTGTGCAGGTTGAAAGTCATATAAATAAACAACAGCTAAATAAAGCCATGCGTAAGGATTTTTAGCATCATATTTAGTTAATTCTATTAAATTTTGGATTAATTCTGGGACTTGGCGCTGTAAAAGTTGTGATAAGACTAGAGTGTAACGCCAATTTAAGTTATTTGGCTCTCTTTGCAGATGATAATTAGCCGCAAATGTAATCTGTTTTAAATAATCTTGAGTAGGATCGTATAGATTGAAATTATCTATCTGTGCAAAGATATTATTTAATTTACCCTGTTGCAACTCTTGTGCTAGTTGTGAAGTTCGAGTAACGAAATCTAGAGGTGGGGATTTTTCTGCTGTTCCTACATCTGTCACATCTACAGTAATATCTGGAATATTTAAAGATGTGACTTTATTGGTTCTTCTATCTAAATATAGTGCTGATAGCTGATATTTTCCTACTGGTAACGTTTTAGGAATAAATGTGGCTAAGGATTCTTTCACCTGGAAAGTTCCTTCAGGATGACATTTGATACCACAGTATAAATTTCCCAACCCAATGGCATGATCGTGATCCCAAGATGATTGGGTATTTTGCCATTTTAATAGTAAAATACCATTTTGCAAATCATCCCATGAACCTGTTATTTGATATGTTACTGGATTATTTTTATCTAAAATTAATTGTTGAGAAATCGCAACCTTTTCTAGACTAATTACAGACTCAGTATTGCTGATTTTTTGAACAATTACATAAGGATTCTTGCGGTTATATAATCGAAGTTTATCTCCATTAGGCAATATCCAATCGCCCTGTAATTTCAAATCAGTATAAGATTTAACTAAAGAGTTTAATTTCCGTTTAATCTCTCCATTATCTCCTGGTTGGTTTGGTTCATTATCTCTAGTGACATACCAAGAAAAATATTGTAAATCCTCCTCTGCCTGAGATAAATTATATGTGAATTTTCTGCCATATACGCGAAAATCTGCTAATGCGCCAAAATAATCTAAAGTAAACTCATTTATTTGAGATGTAGAAACAGGAATTACCCCTAAAGTTGATCTTAAATATATATTTTTTTCAATGATTTTATTTATCAGTTGATCCAAGGGATATTTGTTGCCATCATTATTAGGCAAATGTTTACCACCCCATGCTTGAATTAGGGGTAAGGGAAACAAATTATTGACTAACAATACACTACTTAATACCAGAGTTGCTAATCTCAGCCTATCAAAATATATATTTTCAATTAAGTTAAATAAATCCGCCAATATTAAACTAATGATAGGGAAACATGGCAGAATAAATCTAATGTCTTTATTTGTACCCAAAGTACAAATTATATAGCTACTTACTAAAGTAACTAATAACCAAATTCGAGCCGATTTATGGAGAGATATGGGAATTAAACTAGTAGTAAATTTATATTTAATAAGATAAACCAATAAAATTCCAATACTCACAGATAATATTGGTAAACCAACGCTTTCTGGGATCATCTTTGGATAGAATAACCATCCAGCAATAGTTGTGGCAGAAGGATCGCCTTCCCCTTTTCCAACTTGGTTAGCGTTTAATGCCGATGTAATAATTGTTAACCAATTTAAGCTATACCAAAAACCACAAATTAACCAAGCTATCATCAAAGACAAGCAAGCTTGTATTAGCTTAATGAATTTACGTTTTATAATAAAACTAATTAATGTCCAAATACTAGGAACTAAAATAAAAATAAATCCTGTAGGTTTAGTCAACAATATTAAACCTATCCCTACGCCCAATATGAGAGTTAACCCCCATGATAAAAACCCAACATAACTATCTTTCCAAATTGTCAAAATTGTGAAAGTTACTAGAACAATTGCTGTTAACCCATAATCTAATAAATAATCTGTTCTGATTATTCCTAAAATAGGAAATAATAAACAAAATACGCTGGCAGTTATGCTAGTTTTTCGGTTTTTAAATAAAAAGTTACCTAAATGATATACTGAAAGTATAATCATTGCAGTATATAATAAGTTGACCAAACTAGCCTGGTCATATCCACGCCCAAACAACATCAAGAATGGTACAGTGCAAATATATAAAAAAGGAGCGCGATAACTTGGAGTTAATTGCCACAGAGATAACCACCAATTTCCTGAGAAGATATTAAAGTTTTGAAAAATTCTATAATGATGTAATGCTGTCGTTAAATGTGCGCTTTGATCGTAGGATGGAATCGAATTATCTAATAAAAACCAAGTTCTATCTATAACTAATGCTATCAGCCAAATTATTAAAAGGATGATATAGTCTTTTCTACGCTGAGAAGGCACAAAATTATTCATATTTATTGCTCAAAAATAAAGCTCAACTAATTATATATGTGTCATGTATCACCGTTTAACTAAATATTATGTCCGCTTAACGACTTATTAAACGCCAAGAATTCCCCTTGATCCTGGAAAGGATGAAGATATGGGGTGCAATGATTGTGAGAATCATAACTGCTCTTTTAGAGGATGTTTAAAAAGTCCTCTTGTCGGTATCAAAAGCTCTAGATCCCCCGATAAATGGGGGGACTTTGATTCCGGTTGCCCATTCTCTCGTATTCTTGTTCAAAAATCAAAATAGAAACGTGGGGTTTAAATAGATGAAAACTGCTGTAATCAATAAAGCGATTGCATGGTGGCGAATATGATCTTCAATAAAACTGGCGATGAAATAATAACTATGGTCATAGCCTTCTTGGTAACGCAAGTTTAGCGGCTGCTTAACATCTGCACAAGCTTTCTCAAACACTTCCGGTAGTAATTGTTCTGCTAAAAATTTATCAGCAGTCCCTTGGTCAATGAGAATTGAACTGTGATATCTTACTTGTTTGACTAATTCGCTAGCATCATAAGCACGCCAACTTTCTTGATTTTTGCCAAGATAACCACCAAAAGCCTTTTGTCCCCAAGGACAACGCATAGGTGCAGTGATAGGTGCAAAGGCTGATACTGATTTGTAAAGTTCTGGGTTTCTCATCGCACAGACAAGCGCCCCATGTCCCCCCATTGAATGACCGAAAATACCTTGTTTTTCAGGTTGGGTTGGGAAATTTGCGTTAATCAAAGCAGGTAGTTCGTGGACAACATAACTATACATTTGGTAGTTTTTACGCCACGGTTCTTCTGTAGCATCAACATAAAAGCCTGCACCTGTACCAAAGTCCCAGTCATCATCCTCGCCTGCAATGCCAGTATTACGCGGACTTGTATCTGGCGCAACCAGCATCAAGCCGTACTCAGCCGCAAAGCGTTGCACTCCCCCCGCCTTAACCATGAAATTCTCTTCCGTGCAAGTCAACCCAGAGAGAAAATAGAGAATTGGCACAGGTTTATGATTTGCTTGTGGTGGTTGATAAACAGCAAAACGCATTTCACCATTACAGGTTGAGGAGAAATGACTGTAAAAGCCGAGTTTGCCACCAAAGCTTTTATATTCTGAAATGACGTTGAGGTTAGGCATTGACTATATTCTCGAACTACCCGGTAATTAGCACTATATACCGCCGTAGGCATCGCATTTCAATCAACTCTGTGACTAGGTAACTTAGTCCCGCACCTTTTACAAAACCCAGCATCTATATCATGGAAAGCCAATCCACAGTTGGAACAAACCATTTCTACCTGATTAGCAGTTTTCACAACTTGCTTAATTAAATCCCCCACTTGCCAGGGAATCAGTGCAATTCCTGTGAAAATCATCAATACCGTTAGCAAACGTCCTAATTCAGAAATTGGAATAACATCGCCAAATCCCACAGTTGTCATTGTGACAACAGAGAAATAGAATGCATCCAAAAATGTCCCGTAATTTTGAGGATTAACCGGATGCTCTACTTGATATATTAAGCCAGAATAAATAAAAACAATTGCAAATAATGTAAATAATATCCGCGCAAAGATCATGCCATCTTCAGTGCTGATAGTAGCGAATAAAAATCTTCTATCTATAAACCTGATTAATCGTAAAATCCGAAACCATCGCAGTAGCCGGATAAAGCTAATATCCACCATCCCTATAAAAAATGGCAAAATTGCCATTAGGTCAATAATCGAATAAAAGCTAAAAACATACTGAATTTTGTTTTCTGCACTCCACAAACGGAGTAAATATTCCACCGCGAATATGATAACGATCGCAGTATCGACTAGATGTAATTGAAATCGCACAGAATCAGGAATATTATAAGTTTCTGCGACAAAAATTCCTGATGATAATAGTACCAAAGCGGCAAGTGTTAAATTAATCGCCTTACCTATTGGTGTTTCTAGGTCTTTTAAGTAGAATTCTGTTTCTTGTCTGCTCAATAACATATTCGACTATTAACTAATCTTAATTCCCAGTTATAGCATCAGAAATACGATATTATTAATCACTATCCTTATATTAACCTCACTTTCTATGATTCCAGAATATTTTATGCGTTTAGCTTTGGCGCAAGCAAAAGAAGGAGATACACCTTACGGTGCTGTGATTGTTAAAGATAACGAAGTTGTTGCCGTAGCTCATAATACTGTTATCAGAGACAACGATCCATCAGCCCATGCTGAAATCAATGTTATTCGTAGTTTAACAGCTAAACTTAAAAACCATTTTTTAGAAGGTTATAGTATATATACAACTTGCGAACCTTGTCCCATGTGTGCAACTGCTTGTGTTTGGAGTGGTTTATCAGAAATTGTATATGGTGCTTCAATTCAAGACTTAATCTCGATAAATCAATCACAAATTAATCTATCTTGTGAAGAGGTAATCGCTAAATCATTTAGAAGCATTAAAGTCACCAAAGGCATTTTAAAAAATGAATGTTTGGAGTTATTTAAATAAACTACAACACATTTATAGGAATCCGGTTTGATTCCTGAATTTACTTGCGTGGATTGGGAATTGGGAAAAAAAGAGGGATACATTTGTACTGAGTTTTGTTCAAAAATCAAATAGGAGTCCTATAGCTTTTTCATTAGGTAAGCGCAAATCTTTGTGGCGATTGTCTTGAAAACTGTTATGGGCATTGCTTGGAATATTTTTTGTCCCCCACGCCGTTATATATAAGGTTGTAATACCCTTGGGACGGTCTACCACTTATTCTAAGATACAAGGTTGAGTTGAGGAACGAAACCCAAGATACGCCAGTTTTAGTTTTTAGTCTTAACCCAAGCGTATTGCTATATAAGCGGCTTCAGCCCCTTTACATTAGACATCTCCAGAAATTAATTATGCTTTACCTGAAACCTTTGTAGAGACGTTGCATTGCAACGTCTCTACATTCATTTTCGGAGATGTCTAAATATCAAGGTTGGTTTTGTGCAGCTTCATATAGAAATAGTATAAGTAACCGCAATATCGCAAATTTAGGCAAGCGATCGCGGAAATTCATATCAAATCCTCTGGCTTGCTTGTAACTTGGACTTTTGATAAGTAAAGCTGATGAGTTCCATCAGGTTTACAAAAGTGAGATAGTTGATTAAAAATTGTAAAGCATTGTAAAGTGTATTCACAGGCAAAGACAAACGAGCCTGATTCATAAATCACTAACCGCACTTATAAAACAATGACAACAACCTTACAACAGCGCTCAAGCGCTAACGTATGGGATCGATTCTGTGAATGGATCACCAGCACCAACAACCGCATCTACATCGGCTGGTTCGGCGTAGTCATGATCCCCACCTTGCTAGCAGCTACCGCTTGCTTCGTAATCGCCTTCATCGCTGCTCCTCCAGTAGACATCGATGGTATCCGCGAACCAGTAGCAGGTTCCTTGATCTACGGAAACAACATCATCTCTGGTGCAGTAGTACCTTCCTCCAACGCTATCGGCTTGCACTTCTACCCAATTTGGGAAGCAGCATCCTTAGACGAGTGGTTGTACAACGGTGGTCCTTACCAATTGGTAATTTTCCACTTCCTGATTGGCGTATTCTGCTACTTAGGTCGTGAATGGGAACTATCCTACCGCTTAGGTATGCGTCCTTGGATTGCGATCGCTTATTCTGCACCTGTTGCAGCAGCAACCGCAGTCTTCTTGGTATACCCCATCGGACAAGGTTCATTCTCTGATGGTATGCCTTTGGGTATCTCAGGAACATTCAACTTCATGATCGTGTTCCAAGCAGAACACAACATCTTGATGCACCCCTTCCACCAACTAGGTGTAGCTGGTGTATTCGGCGGAAGTTTGTTCTCTGCAATGCACGGTTCACTAGTAACCTCATCTTTGGTTCGTGAAACAACCGAAACCGAATCACAAAACTACGGTTACAAATTCGGTCAAGAAGAAGAAACCTACAACATCGTTGCAGCTCACGGCTACTTCGGTCGTCTAATCTTCCAATACGCTTCTTTCAACAACAGCCGCTCACTGCACTTCTTCTTAGCAGCATGGCCTGTAATCGGCATCTGGTTCACCGCCTTGGGTGTAAGCACAATGGCGTTCAACTTGAACGGTTTCAACTTCAACCAATCAATCATTGACTCTGAAGGTCGTGTGATTGCAACTTGGGCTGATGTAATCAACCGCGCTAACCTGGGTATGGAAGTAATGCACGAGCGTAACGCTCACAACTTCCCCTTAGATTTGGCATCTGCTGAATCTGCTCCTGTTGCTCTTTCTGCTCCTGCTATCAACGGTTAATTCTCAAGCATTAACTCAATTAGCTAAATAAGAAAGCGCTCTCCCACTTCGGGAGGGCGCTTTTAATTTAAGTTAGCGACGATAGATGAAGTATTTACTGGATACCTCTCTAAGAATTATGGGAGTTCATCGGAAAATACTAAAAGCTGAAACCTCAAAGATTCAGCAGTATGGCTAGTACTCAAGTCAGTATGAGCGCGATATCAGATTAGCGAATAACTTTACAACGGTTCAAGAAACCTGGTTTATTGCGGATATAAAGAGACTGACCAACAGCCTGTAGTCATCAAGCTGCTGAAAAACCCTTATCCCAGCTTCACAGAACTCTTGTCGGCTCTAGATATACATAGCAAAGTAATCATTGTAGATTTCCGTATTAGTCATAACTGTGATTTCTATTTGTTTCTTTTCTTCATCTGTAGCTAGACTCATGGCCGGGTTTAAGCTATCTTGGGGGATAAAATCACCACAGTATTCATTAGCTGGTACTGTTGCATTCATCTTTTGGGGATAACTCAATTTGAGATTATTCATGATTGTAATGAATTGACTACGGCTGCGATCGCTAAATCTAGGATTAAAACGCTTTTCTTCGCCAATGGTGGAAACTGTGCGTCCTTTGTAATCATGGGCGGGATATACCAAGGTATCATCTGGCAAGGTGAATAAGCGTTGTGTCACCACATCATATAGGGTTCCAGGATCGCCACCTTGAAAATCTGTGCGTCCACAACCACGAATAAATAAGGCATCACCAGTTAATAAGTGGGTTTTGTTTACCAAATATGCTATGTGACTAGCACTGTGACCTGGTGTGAAAATTGCTTCGATCGCTACTGATCCCACATCGATGATTTCGCCACCGACAAGAGAGCGATCGGCTTTCGTGACAGCAGCATTCTGGGGAACGATCACCTGACAGCCTGTTTGTTGCCTAAGTTTGCCTGCCCCTGTGATGTGATCGGCATGAAGATGAGTTTCTAGACAATAGCGTAGCTTTAATCCTAGTTCATCTAATGATTGCAAATCGCGGTCAACTTGCTCTAATACAGGGTCAACTAGAACAGCATCTCCTGTCTGTCTATCGCCAATCAGGTAAGTATAACTACTGGTTTCAGGGTCAAATAATTGCCGAAATAGTAAGCTTGACTGGGGTATCTGTGAGCCACCATCGCCTGTTTCCCTATTTAACAAAAGCATCGTGGGAATCGGACGCACACGTACTGGCAGCGACTGCAATAACGCTTGAGATAATTCCTGCGCCTGTAGCCGTAATTCTGGAACAGCAACAGTTTCCCACAAGTTGCCTTTGCGAGGAGTTCCCAAGGTATACAGCAGTGTCGAAACATTACTGTCTGCCGTATATAAAGCACCGTGGGCATCTGCATCTAATCCTAAGCCGATGGCATTGGGGCGAATTAATCCTTGCGATCGCAAATCAGCAATTAAGGGGTGAGGCGATCGGCGATAATCTGCTGCTACCCCGGTACAATTCACTACACGGTGGACGTGTAAGACAGTATTAGCATGGGTTTTGCGCTGGCATACAGTTACGGCTACACCGTCCGGCAAAGCTTGATATTCCCGAATTCGTCCGGCGGAAATGTTAAGTTGACCAGAATCCAACATTTCAGTGACAACATCTGCCACTTTGGGGGCAATGCGGTGACGATGTACGTCCCAATAGGCTGTTAGATGACGCAAAAAGCGCTGCTGTTCCTTGATCGGTAGTTTTTGCCAAATTTTCTGAATTATGGGACGCAGAGAATCAATTACCGATCGCCAATCATAGCCTTGGGCAGCTGCAACTTCCACCTCGGCACGCAGGCGATGCAACCAGCCGCGCACACTTTTTGGTGAAGTTTCTGGGGTCAAAAAGCTAGGATAAGGTTTAGCTGCTTGATGTTTTTGGGGAAATAATCCTCGTCGAGATATAGCATAAATTTTGCCCCGATGTTGGCGATCGTGCAGAGATAAAACCATATCCACCATCGTTAGTCCTGTACCAATTAGCAGCACGGGCGCATCAATATCGAGGTCTGCTAGGGCATCGGCTGACCAAGCATTCCGCAGATAACTTTCATTATTGCTGTCTGCGTTTTTGATTGCGGGTGGTGGAGAAGGCGAGTTTCCCAACGCCAACACAACTTTATCTGCGGCAAAACAGCGACCACTACGCAGAGAGACGATCGTGCCTTTTTCTTCAGGCTGTATCCCCACGACTTCATCGGTCAAACGTTCTAGTCGTACATCACTAGGTGCTGTGGCTTCTGCTTCTGCCAAAATCGACTGAATGTACAAACCATAGACCTTGCGGGGAATGAAGGTACTAGCATTGACTTCTTCAGGAAAAAATGCAGCTAATTCGTTGCGATTGTACTGAAGCCAACGCAGCAGATGTCCGGGATCATCAGGAAATGCACTCATGTTTCCGGCCGATACATTCAGCAAATGACAGTTGGTATTGGTGCTGTAAGCAATTCCCTTCCCCATTTGATGACTGCGCTCAATCAGCTTAATGATGAGAGGTTGGCTGGCAGTTTTCAATAAGTGGGTAGCAACTAGAGAACCGCTAAAGCCTCCACCAACAATAGCGATCGTGGTTGGAGTCTGGGCAGTTAAAAAACTAGGGTTCATGGCGATTTTAGTTAGAATCGATAATCCCGCCGATTGAATAAAGTCTATTTGCTAAGATTAAACGTATTTATTTCCAACCTAGATGAAATAATTAGACTTTACTTAACTTTACTTAGTATGATTTTCTATAATACCTTGCTTTCAGGTATTTAACGCCTGGTTGACTGACAAAAGTCTGAGGTCAAGAAATTGAAGCAGAGAAAAAAGGAGGCGCAAACTTCCAGAACAAATAATTTCGTCGGACTCTAATTGTTAGCTAAACACAGATAGAGGATATAGAAGCGACCTCCCCCTGTTTAACGTATTGTAGATATCGTTAGTCTGCCATCCTTGACTCTGGATTATCAATAAAATGTTAAGACTTTATCATTTATTACTAGGTTCTATTTTGCTGGTGTCAATACCACTGGGAGCAAAATTTGTTCTTCCCCAATTTTCTCCACCCAAAGAGGTAAAGTCCCCTGCTGTTGTAAAACTTCCCAACTCTAATGAGGGTAATATCTGGCAGAAAATTCTGGGAAATACTGCTGCTCCAACTAACTGGCAAGTTGCCGCTTGTGAGGGAAATTCACCTCTGTTGTGTGTCTCCTCCAGAGGCAAACGTTTGGGTACAGTTGAGATTAACATTTACCCACTAACAAACAATGAGGATTTCCGAAAAAAACTCTTAGCAGCTGGTATTCCAAGTGGTTCCCAAGTGGACTACCAAAGTTCCCAATACCAAACCCAGGTATTACCAGTACTCAAGGCTTGGGTTGCAGACCACTACGCTGCATTTGCGAAAGACCGTCAGAGTGAATATGGAAAAGAGATTACTTTCTCAGCCTATCCACCGCAACCAGTACCAATTGGTAAACTTCAGGGAATCCGCTATGGCTTCGCCGGACTCAAAGAACAAGGTGGAGTAAAAGAGCAACATATCGGTCATGTCGCCTTTGATGGCAGTAAACTCTACGTAATTACCACTGCATTCGATCCAGGTACGCAGACAGGTAAGTTTGAGCAACTGGAAAATTTGGCTATTTTTCAACCTTACTTATATGCGATCGCATCCGATCTGCGTTTACCCTAATGGTCATGGGGTATGGGGTAGGGGACATTGGGCAAAACAGTTCCGAGTGCTGAGTGCTGAGTAAAGAGTTAGGAGTTACGAATTCTCCCCCTGCTCCCCTGCTCCCTTGCCCCCTCCCCTGCCCATTCCCCAGTCCCCATCAACCTAAATCTCAGCCACCGCCCGTTCAATCAAGCGACGTGCTAAAGTTTGCGTGCCAGTGTGTTCATAATAATTTGTAGATACATCCAAGAATGCAGCCAGGTAGTCTAACTTATCATCTGCAATATCGACAAAACTGTGTAAGTTGCTAACTACCTTGTGTGGCGTTAAATTATTCGCACTGACAATACCACTCATCCAACCTTTAACTGAGTCAAAACTTTCGCCGATAAAGTTGAGTTTACTACCAGCATTGTTGCCTGGAATCACATCTTTGATATTTTGGAAAGTCGAGTTCTGTTCTAATTCATTGGGACTTGTTTGATTAATCCCAGATATGGCTTTGCTGATGAAGTCTGGGCCTAGAGGTATTAAACCATCAACACAAACTAATGCCACCATGCGGATGAGTGACTCACCACTATACTCACCTAAAGAGGCGACAAAATCGCCAATGCTGTCTCCAGGAATGCCGTTAATTTGACAGAAAGCTACCAACTCAGCCACTAACTTTAATGTCAAATCGATGGTTTGGGCTTTGTCTGGTTTGGGAGTGACAGAGTTTAAAAAACCCAATAAAGGAATTTTCTCGCCAACTTTGTTAGCTAAAGCGGCTGCACCAAGGGCTTTATCTGTACCATCAACGGTTTGATATAACCACAAAGCTGTTTGGTATCCTTGGGATTTGTCATTGAATAGATAAATCGCTCTTTCACCAATTTGTTGAATTAAATCTTCGTCGTCTTCGCCAGTGACGCTTTTAATGGTGTTGACAAAGCCGACGGTATTTTGCCACTCTCCAGGAGCAACAAAATCGAGGGACTTCAACATAGAAATAGTCAAACCGCCGGTTGGCAATTGATCGACTAAATCAACAATCGATTTGCTCACAAAAATCTCCTTACTTAGGTTTTGTTATCTTCAATGTTGGCAATCCGGCTTATTTCAGTTTAGCCAGACCATTAAGATTAAACTTCTCTAGCCAATCTGCGCGATCGCTAGCTGCAAATGACGAATCGCGGGAAAGTACTTTTACTTGGTACTTACCTACCAAAATTGCAGTTTGCGTCTTACCAACTTCTACTGCGGGATAACCGCCAATTTTCTTGGTGCTTTTCGAGAACTTTGCTGCTGTACTAGGTGTGCTGGTAGTATCAGAAATAGACAGCAATGCTACATCTTTACCACCTTTTTTCAACTTCGCTTCTGCAAAGCCTTTTTTCTCTTGGGTAAAGACACGCTGGTAGCCATCACCTGCACTAGGGAAAAGTTTATTAAACTCGCTACCCTGAGTTGCGTTCTTAGCGACGGCTTGACCGCGTTTTTGTTGGGTGCTTTCTTTTTGTGCCTGGTCAAAACGTCCAGGTGCTTTTGGGCTACAGGCTGTTGTCAGTAGTACCACTGACAGCAATAAAGCAGCCACCACCCTACGCCCACGGTTTAAAATCATTCTTGGCTTCTCCCTATACTTGAGCTTTGAGGCAATTATCTGCGCTGCTAGCAATTATTACTCGTAAAATTTACTTTTTGATAATTATTGCTTAAGTGCTTAACATACCAATAAACTCAACGCAAAAATGCCCCCTTTCGGGCTACTAGTTCGCCAAGTGAACTTGGCGGGGTAAAGGGTAAGGGGGAAGGGGGAAAGGGTTTAAATCCCTTACCCTT
This sequence comes from Nostoc sp. ATCC 53789, assembly GCF_009873495.1. GTDB lineage: Bacteria > Cyanobacteriota > Cyanobacteriia > Cyanobacteriales > Nostocaceae > Nostoc > Nostoc muscorum_A. The sequence goes on from NZ_CP046703.1 coordinate 6,166,239, forward strand.
TACCCTGTAACCAGACCTCACCCAGCATTTCTGGGTTGGCAGACTAGTACGGTGTACATACATCTCTATACGAGATACACAACAACGTTAGATCCTCCTAAATCCCTCTTTTTAAGGAAGACTTTGACTCCTATTCCCCGCTTTTTAAAGGGAGTTAGGGGGAATCTAAAAGCTGTGGAACAACTTTAAAAGACTTGTGGATACACCGTATCTTTTTGGAAGAGACTAGCGCCAAGCGGGTTTCCCCCATGAGCAAGTGGCGTGGATTTAGGAGGATCTAAATGCAGTGGGATAACTCTTTTAGAGTTGTGTATAGACTTTAGCCCTTTTAGGAGAGTGTCTTTGATTTATAGATAAGCATTCAGGTTTTATCAACCAGGGGGCCAGTCTAATTGCCGTCCTCCCAAAATATGCAAATGTAAGTGATAGACAGTCTGACCACCATCATCACCAGTATTGATGACAACTCGATAACCGTTTTTCAGCCCAGCTTCTTCTGCAACACGTTTGGCTGTTAATAAAAGATGCCCCAACAGAGCATGATCCTGAGATTCAGCATCAGCTAGTGTGGGAATGGGTTTTTTAGGAATGACGAGAATGTGTACAGGCGCTTGGGGGTGGATGTCTTTGAAGGCCAGGGCTAAATTATCCTCATAAACAATATCAACGGGGATTTCCCGACGAATGATTTTGCTGAAAATCGTTTCTGTAGTTTCACTCATACCATCTACCTAATCATCTGCTAGAGATTTTAAAGGTTTTTTTCCCCAAAACCCGATAAGTATTGGTACAGTATCCACCTTTGCTCAGATGAAATTTTGCCTCGTTAAGCGTTAAGTAGAGAAAAAGACATCACCTTTACAAGAGTATGAATATAGCAATCTGGGCGGTGAAAAGCCGTAATTACACTGAGGCTAGCCCATCAATAATTTCTATCTTCGGTATTCGTAAATCCATTAGCACCCTTTTTTACAACTGATGCAGATTAAAAATGCTAAGGGTGCGAAAGCTTCAATTTCAAAATGTCCGCATACGATATTAATTTTTCCCAATACCAGAAGCTACACTTGATCTTCATCCGCTAGACAACTTATATATTTTGTAAATCGGACAGGATGCTTAACCTACAATATATAGTGCTATATATTTGTAGTTAAAAATTTTAATAAACCACGAAGGCTTAAAAATCACAAAGCCGGACTTTTGCAAAACAACCATATTTGATGAGTAAATCAATTGTTTCAACAAAACGGCTCGGCAGTCAGTTAATCCTCTGGTTACTTGAAGAAGATCGACGAGAGAAGGAAGGGCCTTACCGCAAGGAGGAAGCACATCGCCAGCATCCTTGGTGGCAGGTAATGTGCTTGACTGGTGTAGATTATTTCTCCACCCTTGGCTATCAACCTGGGATTGCAGCACTGGCGGCTGGCGCTCTTTCTCCGATCGCTACCCTGATTTTAGTTTTGCTGACGCTCTTTGGAGCATTGCCAATCTATCGGCGGATTGCTGCCGAAAGCCCTCATGGTGAAGGGTCGATCGCAATGTTAGAGCGTTTGCTACCTTGGTGGCAAGGCAAATTACTTGTGCTATGCTTACTCGGTTTTGTGGCAACCGACTTTATTATTACCATTACGCTGTCGGCTGCTGATGCTACAGCCCATATCATCGAAAATCCCCTTACCCCAGATTGGTTTCACGGTCAGACGATCGCAATTACTTTAATATTAGTTGCATTACTAGGCGCAGTTTTCTTGAGAGGTTTCCGAGAAGCGATTGGGATTGCAGTAGTTTTGGTGGCAGTTTATCTGCTGTTAAACTTCATTGTCGTTAGCGTCGGTGTGTTCCAGATTTTAACTCACCCAGGAGCGATCGCTAACTGGCAGACTACACTTTTTGCCCGCCATTCCAATCCTTTTATCTTAATTGGTATAGCTCTTTTGATATTTCCCAAGCTAGCACTGGGATTATCAGGCTTTGAGACTGGCGTAACCGTGATGCCCCTTGTCAAAGGTAACAGCAGTGACACTCTCAAATATTCCAAAGGGCGAATTCGGAATACACGCAAGCTGCTCACCAGTGCTGCTCTAATTATGAGCTTCTTTTTGCTCACCACTAGCTTTATAACCACTCTACTGATTCCAGTCGCAGAATTTGCATCTGGGGGCAAAGCTAACGGACGGGCTCTTGCTTATTTAGCACATTTGTATCTAGGCAACGCCTTTGGCACGATTTACGATCTAAGTACTATTTCTATTTTGTGGTTTGCAGGTGCATCTGCAATGGCAGGGCTGCTGAATATTGTGCCTCGCTACCTACCACGCTATGGTATGGCTCCCAATTGGGCACGGGTAACGCGACCTTTGGTGTTAGTTTACACAGCGATCGCATTTGTTGTCACAATTATCTTCAGGGCAAATGTGGAAGCCCAGGGTGGGGCTTATGCAACTGGTGTGCTTGTATTAATTACCTCAGCAGCCTTTGCTGTCACCTTATCAGCCCACCGTCACAGAGAGAAGCGGGCAAAACTGGTTTTTGCTACTATTACACTGTTATTTTTATATACCACTATTGTTAACATCATCGAAAGGCCAGAGGGGATTAGAATTGCTGGGTTTTTCATCGGTGCAATCATTTTTACCTCGCTGGTTTCTCGTGTTTGGCGTTCGACGGAACTGCGAGCAGAGCGGATCGAAGTTGACGAACTTGCTGCCCAATTCCTTGCTGAAGAGAGCCAAGGAGCAATCCGACTGATTGCAAATCGATTGAATACGGGTGATGTCCTAGAGTATTTTATGAAAGAGAAAGAGGTACGCGAGGATAACCATATTCCGCCCAACGATCCAATCCTTTTTCTAGAGATTCAGGTATCAGATGCTTCAGAATTTGCGGATATCATCAAAGTAAGAGGGGTGCAAGTTGGCGATTATCGCATCTTACGGGCTGAGAGTGCAGCAGTCCCCAATGCGATCGCGGCTTTACTGCTCTATATTCGTGACCAAACAGGTAAGATTCCCCATGCCTACTTCGGCTGGGTTGAGGGCAATCCCATACAATACTTACTGCGTTTTATCTTGTTTGGAGAGGGCGATATTGCTGTAGTCACCCGTGAAGTACTCCGTCGGGCTGAAAAGAATCCCCAGAGGCGACCTGGCGTTCATGTGGGCGGTTGAGTAAGCATCTTGAATAATTGAAGAGTAAAATGACATATATTTCCCCAAAAACCTTTACGTTTGGAGATTTTCTCTCTCAATACCGAGATAATCCCCACTATGAATTGGCTGATGGAGAACTAATTTACATAGAACCCACTGGGCCACACGAAACGGTGAGTGGCAAACTAGCAACCCAAATTGGTATTTACCTTGTTGCAGAACAACTCCCTTGGTTTATTCCTCGCACTTGTTTAATTTACCCCTTTGCAGATGCAGCTACAGTTCGTCGTCCTGATATCGTCGTTCTCGATGAAACCGTTCTCAACCGTGAACCTCTTTGGGAGCGAGAGCCTGTAATTACACTGGGACGATCCATTAAACTGGTGGTTGAAGTTGTTAGCAGCAACTGGGAAACTGACTATGCTCGCAAGGTTGAGGAATATGCGCTCTTAGGCATCCCTGAATACTGGATCGTAGATTATCGAGGATTGGGCGGTGTAGCATTTATTGGTAAACCTAAACAACCTACTTTCACTGTCTGTCAGTTGCTTGAAGACACATATACTCAACAAAAATATCGGCTAAATCAATCAATTCACTCACCGCTTTTGCCTAGTCTACAACTTCGCTTAGATGACATTCTGCCTCGTTAAGTGTAGGTGTAGCCCGTCGTAGACATCGCCTGTTTTTACACTATCACCAGAGGTGCGATCGCCTTTACAAGAGTATGAATATTCGGGGTGCGATCGCCTGTTTTAAACCTATCACTAGAAGTGCGCCTCAACTGAGACATGAATATCAGGAGTGTTACAAGTTTAACCCAAGCGTAAAAAGTAACCCTTGCATATATTAGGGTAAAACCTTTACAGGAGTACCAACATTAACTAGTTCATACAATGCGATTACATCTTTATTGTGCATCCGAATACAACCATGAGACACAGCTTGACCGATGAATTTAGCCTCATTAGTACCGTGAAACCCTAGATGAAATTTTTTACCTACCATAAATACAATCAAACGCTTTCCTAGAGGATTTTTAGAACCTGGTTGGATGATTTCGCCAGTCTTAAAGTTCTTAAAAATCGGGTCTTTTTTCATGTATTTAACTTGGTATTTTCCGAGTGGAGTTTCCCAGCCTGGTTTACCAATAGCAATCGGAAAAGTTTTTAAAACTTGTTTATTCCGATACACATAAACTCGACGCGCACCTCGCTTGACAACGAGATGAGTTTCTATTTTAGTCTTGTCTTTGTATAATGTCTTTCTAGGTAAATCTTGCGGTTGTTGTGTAATTGCATTACTAGAAGATATTTGTTTTAAATATCCTGAGTAATCTAGGGGTATATTAGACAAAATAATAACTATTAAAGATAATATTTTTTTCTTTAAAAACATTATTTTGAATAGATAAACGTTAGACTTTTAATTCTGTATTTCACCAGAGTACAGGCATTACTTCTTCTTGTGTCTGTAATTGTTTTCTTGTTTTTTTAATCTCTTCTTTGTTTTGTAAATCTTCTACTATTTGAGCTATTTTTTGAGACCAAGTACCTTGTTCTTCGAGCATTTGCTTTCTTACTTGTTGTTCGATATTTATTATGTCTTTATGTCCTTTATTTTTCTCCATAAAATTGATGATTTCTAAGACATTATCTGCATATATTTTTTGGGTTTGGTTAATATATGCACTGTTTACTATCTTGTTTGTGAATTCTTGTTTAAGTTTTTGATAATCAGATAAGTCTTCAATATTATTTTTTAAGTAAGTACTAGCTTGAGATTGTAATTTATCAGCTTGTTTATAGGCTCCTGGTTTTTCTCGTGTATTTATAAAAGTGTTTGTGAATGTCAAATTTCGTCTAACGCCTGCGTAAATAATATATATATCCGCAAGAATTTTTTTATTTTGCTCGGTTTGTTGCTGTTGAGCGACCTGCAAATTTGTAGCATAATTAACTTGAATTGTGGAGAAATTTTCATTCCCAACTTTCATAAGATGTCTTAATTTTCCTCTTTTCTCTAGATTTCTGGCTATCAAATTTTCATTTTTTAATATTTTATTCATTATCAAGAAGTTTGTGATTTTGCTACCAGTATTCGCAGCCTGTCTAACTTGACGTACTGAATTAGCATCCATCTTCACAATCACAAGCATCAAACCATCCTTTATAAAATCTGTTATTGGTTGAACAGTGTCAGAAATTGCCCTTAACTGAGGAGTAAATGCTAATTCATTATCTGCTAATAATATTCCTGATTTGGCGTTTAACGTTACTTTTTCAGAAGTAGTTAATACAAGATTAGAGTTATTATGATGTAATTTTGTAGGGAATGCTGCATACACTACAGTTAATGTACCAATAGAAAATAAAGTTGCCCCTAAAATGTATTTTGTGTACTTTAGCATATTTCGATCATCCTTTTACTTCAAAAACTAATTACTACTGATATAGATTGGAGAATTACTAAAAGTTACCCAATATTTCTTAATATTGCTTGTATTAACAATATCTTCGACATTTTTTATAGGTTGGTTGAGCGGAGCAAAAACCAACGAATGCGTTGGGTTATTCTTTGATAAGCAAGCTACGAATCAAGGCTTTTTTCAATTTTGGGAAGGTTTTCAGTAACAAATAAATAAAACCACCTACAATTATTGCAAAAATAAATCCAATAATAAAATGAAAAAACATATCAAATGGAAAACTACAGACAAAATCACTTTTGCAAAGTTTAAGAAATGGAAATTTCTCGCTAGGTTTAATTAGCTCGACAGAAATACTACTGAAAGCTAAACTAGTACCTAATAGGGTAATCAGTATTCCTAATCGTTTTTCTCGGTCTTGAGCAGCTTCTTCCCGTTCTTTTGCAGCAGCTTCAATTGCAGCTTCCAGTTCAGCCCGTTCAATTGTTACCATAGCCATGACTGTATCAATTAATTTAGACCCAGATTCTAAATGTTGGCGAGAGAATTGTATCTGACTTTTATATTTATCATGCGTTAGCGCTATAAAGTCTCTGAAAAATGATAAATCATTGTTTGTTGATTTACCTAGTTCACACAGTTTATTGAATCTAGACTCATAATTTCTAATATTAATTGTAATCGTGCTTTCATGATCTACTAAATCACGTATATATCTGGAATACTCAAGTGTTTTCTTATATAAATCAGGTAGCAATTCTTTAAAATTTTTAAATTCGTATAATCTGTCTTTTGATGTAATATTCAAAAAGTTTTGGCTGAATTTATCTACGAAGCTGGAAATTTCTTCGGCTTGTCGCTGACACCATTGAGCCTGGTCATAGGCATATAAAATCTTGTGGTACGGGCAAAGTAACTCTAGTAAATATGTAGCTACCAGTTCCAGGTTTTCGATAATTGGAGTTTTTGGATTTATCAACCAAACTAAGATGCGGCATCGTTTGGATGGATCTCTTTCCAGAGTCTCATATTCATAAATTTGGTTGTCTAGTAGCTTACTATCACCATCTAGCTCAAATCTATTTTGAGTGCCAAGGAGTTGAACAACACAATCATTTGCTAACTTTAGCACTTCATCTTCATTACAAGGCTCTATGAGTTCGCCATACAGTAGTAGAGTTTGCCCTAGAGATGCCTGGATATATGGAGGTAACAAACGTTTTTTTGGATTAAACTGTCTTAACTGATCTAAAGAAATGGACCCATTAAATAATAGGGTTAAATCCACAGCGTAAGTATCGTGAATTAAAAAGGGGCAAAGAAAGCCATCAAGTTGTAAATCTTTGTCACCTTTTGGTGCAATTAGCTGAAAATTTAAACTCTCTTTCTGTAAGTTAAGTAGGTTTTGGCGTTTGAGTTTCAATAGGTTTTCCGCTTCAGGAGCATACTGACCGTTTTGATAGCAAACCAGCTGTTGTTTAAGGTTTTGCAGTTCAGGAATCTGGAGATCGCATCCTAGCTTTACCAAGCTTTTCCAAAGTTGATCAGCGTCATCTGAAGGCTGATCTGGCCCATTATTAATATCGGTACGCAGATGGTAAGCGTACAGCGTAAGGCTTGGGTTACATAGCCTTTGAGCTATGGATGTTTTGCTCATTTTTTAGTTAAAAGTATAACTGAGAGGGAGGTTACTCTAAGAAGATGGTTTGCTTCGGCGGACGATGTTGTCAATTGGTTCGTCATCATCCTTTTTATCTTCAGGTGGAAACTTTGGTTTACCCCCTTTTGGCCCGCGTTCACCTGAGTCACTGGCATTCTGTTGTCTGAGAAGGGCATCTAGCTCATTCTGAATTTTGGGGCGTTCTTCACACCAGTTAGCTATTGCATCTGATTCTTGCTCCAAGAGAGTTTTTCGTAAATTTGCTAACGAGACATAATCCTCTTCTGTAAAGAAGTGAGGGTAATTTTTTTCGATGTACTTAAACTGTTGGATAAGTTGTTCGTGAAATGAAGTCATTAAATTACTCCTTTATTGACCGATAGCACAGAATGCTGCCCAGTGATGTGGCTCTCGGATCTGATCAAAAGGAAATGTATTTCTTAACTCAAATTTCTCTGTACCAGTGAGAGGCATGTTTTTCATCCAGTTGTTCAATTTCTCCACCGTTAAATCACGTAACCAAAGTTGAGCTTGATTGAGCGCAATAGCTACTGCACCCTTTTCGAGTTGGGAAGAATTCTTTTGCATTTGTTTTAAGTTTTCGTAAAATTTGATCGTCAAGAAAGCAGTAGAAATGTCTTTTACTTTCCAGAGGCTAGCGACAACGTTGGGACTACCTGCAAACAGGAAGCCACTTGGTAAACAAATATATTCATCGCTGAGGCTTTGGAAGTCTGCTATGCCTGTTTCGCAGGCTGAGAGGGTAACAAGTTGGCAATGTTTGAGATTCAGTCCGAAGATTTCGGCTAATGTGAGGCGTCCATCTTCTTTTTGTTCTTTTAGCTGTTTATCTTTGGCTTCTTCTTCGGTTTCAGCTAAAATGAGTGCTGATTCTAACGGATATTTCAGGTTAAACTCGCCATGACAAGCGAAGTGAATACAGAAGTTTGAGAGCGAATTCCAATCAAATTTTTTAAAGTTATCTTCTTTTGCTTCTTGCTCCTCTAATACTTTATAAGAGCCAAAAAAGGACTTGATAAGTTTAACTTCTAAATTGCTGTACTTCAGATTAGCCTCAGGATTTTTGGCACTAGGATTTTGAATTGCAAAAAGGTGGTGTAAATTAAGGCTTTGCTGTGTTTGACTGAGTTGCAGCAGTTGACAACTAGGTGCATAGCTCACACCTCCTGGAAACTTATCTAGAAGGCATTTGTCCTGTTTATTTGAGAAAGGTAAAGCATGTAAGGGCAGCGAATGTAAGAAACGGTGGGGGATTAATATTAAACGATTACAGTTTTCAGGAATAAGGGAGAGGACATAACGTATGTGCAAAATTTTTGCCAACTTTTGAATGCGAGTAGTTAGTAGACTTTTCCACTCATGTCTTTTATTGTCATCATTTCTTGATGCATGGTATGTCTCAAAATATTCTTTGCACCACTTGATTAATTTTTCCAAGCCTTTAGATGAACATATGCAAAGGGGTTTTTGCTGACTCTTGTGGTTTTTGTCTCCAGTGATAATAAAAGTGATAATTTTGTTAGTTGTGATATACCATTTGATGATTGCAGTCTTTTCTTCAACTAAGTCTTGTATTTCGCTATAAGAGATAGGATTAATTTTCTGAGTAAATTTAAAACTGTCGTCTTCTATATTAATTTTATTTAGTAACTCATCTAGGCCTTTTTGCAACTTAGGCAATTCTTGCTGGCTTAAATTTTGCCTTTGTTTACTTGAAATTTCATGTCGTAATTTGTCAATCTCTTCGCGGTAAATATCGCCTTTTGGATAGAGATTTTTCGTTGCTAGAAGTTCGACGAGGTTACGAGCTTGGCTGCGTTCAGCATATTCTATAGCATGAGCATAATACTGAGGGTTATTGTTGGCTAGCTCTAGACAAAGTTCTACCATATTTTGATAAATAAGATTCGCTTCTTCAGCAAGTTTCTGTTTGTCTGAGTCAATGTTAGAGCCAAAAATTATCTTACCTCTAAGGTTCTCTACGATACCAATAGCAGCATCAAAAGCTTCGTAAGCTTCACTGTATTTTCCAGCAGTTTGGTAAGCATCTCCGAGATCGCTTTGAGTTATTGCCCACTCTTGAGGATAAGCATTATGGTTGTAGACTTTCAAAGCTGCTTGGCAAGCCTTAATTGCTAAATCTATATTCTCTTGTTTATTTCCCTTTTTCTTTTGAAGGTAAGCACTGCTAAGATTATTTTGAGTTCTAGCCCATTGGTAATTATCCAGATCAATGAAAACTTGTGAAGCTGCATTGAATGCCTCAATTGATTCCTCAATTGCTTGAGTTAGATTTTCATCTCCTTTTTTTCTTTGAAGGTAAGCATTACCAATATTATTATGAGTTTTAGCCCATTCGTAAGTAAAAGAGTTGCAAGTATATACACGCAAAGCATCTTTGAAAGCTTCAATCGCTAGTTCAATATTTTTTGCTTTATCTTCCTTTTCCCTTTCAAGGTAAGCACAGCCGATATAATTTTTAGTTTCTGCCCAAATTAAAGAATAAGAGTTGCTCCAAATTATAGAATAAGGTTCGTTGTTGTATAATTTTTTTAACACGTTATTGTGAAGTTTAATTGCTGTTTCTAAATTCTCAGCTTTGTCTTCTCTCCTGCGGTAAAGGTAGGTATTGCCAAGATTATTTTGTGTATTTGCCCATTGTTCGCAAAGATAATCATGAGTGTAGACTTTCAAAGCTGAGTTGAAAGCTTGAATTGCTAGTTCTATGTTTTCTGCTATTCCACCCCTGATTCGCGAGCTGTAGAAACACCCCAATTGATCTTGAAGTAATGCCCACTCTTGAGGATAAGCTTCCTTATCAAATACTTTCAATGCAATTTCATATCCAGCAATAACGATCTCTTTTTCAGTATTACTGGCTTTACTATTTAGCGAAAACTGGAATATTTTATTACTAAATATTAAAATATTTTTCGCAATCTTTTTTGCTTCTTCTGGTTGCAATTTGTCTAGTATCTCTTGCATCTTGGTTGCCCAAGTTCGCAATTCTCTAACTAATTTATCATCCAAATTTTCATTTTTATCATCTAGTTTTTCATACAAATGCTCTAGATTTTCTTGCAGTAAGCGATCAACCTTTTCGGCATCGCCTATACTTTCTCCAATTTTTTGTATTTCTTGTAATACTTGCTCCAAGAAACTCATGCATTTGTCCTATAAATGTGCTAATTGATAGCTAAATTAGGAGAGTTTAAGCAGATCGTTGGCACCTTAAACTGTACGCCTCTTTCAAGCCTTCATGTTAAGAAGGACGATCGCATTTCTCGCACTTATGCAAATTAAAACTAAGTGATTCTACTAAGCCTAGAAAATAAGCCCAACATTGTCACTAGCTAAATGTTGGGTTTTAAACCTATCAAAATGTGAGGTTGAGAAAATGCAACTACAGCCTGACAATCCCCCGGTTCAGGGCGGTGACTAGGGCTTGAGTCCGATCGCTAACGTTCAACTTGCCGAAAATATTATTGGTATGAAATCTGACGGTACTCTCCGCAATGTTAAGGACATTGCTAATCTGCTGGTTATTCTTGCCCTTGGCGATCAGGCGCAGCACTTCCAACTCACGATCGCTCAATTCCTCACTACCCATCCGCTCGGCTAGCTTGGCTGCTATAGTGGGCGGAATATACCTTTGTCCTTTATGAACAGTGCGAATCGCATCTAAGAGTTCGTTCGGTTCCGCTCCCTTGAGGAGATAGCCCTTTGCACCCGCCCGTAATCCCCGATAGATATCTTCATCCCCATCAAAGGTAGTCAACACAACGATTCGGGCGTGTTTAAACTTAGCACAGATGGCTGCGATCGCATCAGCACCTTCCATCTTCGGCATTCGCAAATCCATCAGCGCTACATCGGGTTGATGTTGGTGGAAAAGTTCTAACGCTTCTCGCCCGTCGCCAGCATGGCCGATTACAGTCATGTCTGGCTCACATTGAAGAAACATTGTTAAAGCTTGTCCCAAGATGGGGTGATCGTCAGCAAGCAGGATGCGAATGACATTGGATTGGCTCATATCATTTACTCTCGGTAGACTAACACTGAAACTTCTGTTCCCTGTCCTGGCGAACTCTGAATTGTTAGTTTTGCCCCTATGCGTTCAGCTCGTTCGCTCATAATTAAAAGACCAAAGCTGTTGATAACAGATACACTCCCCATGTCAAATCCTTGTCCATCATCTTTGATTCGCAAGCTGCACTGGCTTTCTTGATACGCCAGTTCAATTTGGATTTCTCTAGCTTGGGCATATTTGAAGGCATTGGTTAATGCTTCTTGTCCAATGCGGAGTAGGTTATTTTCAACATCTGGAGACAAGGGGTATATCTTGCCTATTAATTGGCAGACAATATGTGTATTGGTAGGGGAAAACATCTGAGTGGCGAAGCGATTGAGAGCATTAAAAATGTCGCCGTCCTCCAATAATTGCGATCGCAATGCTTTTATCGAACGGCGTGCTTCAGTTAGCCCAGAATGAGCTAAGTCTCGCCCTGCTTTGATTAATTTCTGTGCTACTTCTATATCTGTTGTCAGTTTTCGTGAGGCGGTGTCTAAGTGGACAATAACAACGGTGAAGGCTTGTGCTAAAGTATCGTGAATTTCCTGTGCCAAGCGGTTACGTTCTGCTAATACGGTTGCTTCTTCAGCCTGCTTACGACTACTAATATCCTGTATTGCAGCCATCCTGATGGTACGCCCACGATATGACATAAATCTGGCTCTGATCTCAGCCGGAAATGTGCTTCCATCCTTACGCAGACAAACGGTTTCATAAATTCCTTCATCCCCTGAGCGAATCTTCTGCATTACCTGTTCCTGATATTCAGGAGCAGTAAAATCCATGACACGCATACCAACTAACTCAGAAAGTTCATAACCAAACATCTCAGCACAGGTTTGGTTAGTATCTAAAAGTATGCCTTGCTCGGTAATAGCGATCGCTTCAAATGTTGCCTCTGCTAATAGCCGAAATCGCGTCTCGCTCTCTAAAAGCGCCACTTCTGCCTGCTTGCGTTCAGCTATTTCTCGTTGTAGTTCTAGGGTACGTTCAGTAACCTGTTGTTCTAAAATCGAATTATAATCAGCTAGAATCTTCTCTGCTTTTTTGCGTTCGGTAATATCAATACAAACGGTGAGCGCATATATTACTTTGCCCGATTCATCAAAAATTGGGGTGCTTAAAACTTCTACAGGGATAGTTTTATTTGGGTGGCGAAACTCAAGATTATCAACATGGACAGTTTTACCAGCTAAAGAATATACAATTGGCAGTTCATCAGCAGGGCATAACTGGTCAGTTCCAGCTAGATAAATTTGATAATATTCTGCTATATTTTCGTATTCGATAGATGGTAATAACTCTACGTTGACTAATTGTTGTGAAGCTCGATTAGTATAGTAGAGTTGCCCACTACTATCATCTATCGAAACACTCACAGGTATAGCGTCAAGAAATTGTTTCAGGCGGGTTTCACTTTGCAATAAAGCTTTGTTTAAATCCTGCATTTCCGAAAATTTTTCTTGGAGTTGATCAGCCATACTATTAAATGACTTGGCTAATTCCCCCAATTCATCGGAACGCTCTATTTCTATTCTTTTTTCCCATTCACCTTGAGCAAGCGCTAAAGCTGATTTTTTTAAAGCTAGAACTGGTTGAGTAATCCACCGTAAAATTAAAATACCGACAGCTACAGCCACTATCAAAGCAGCAATACACAGCACAATAGTGGTGCGGGTATTAACATTAATTGCCTGCATGAAGTCATCTTCTGGGACTACTACCACAATTAACCAGTCAAGTCCTCGATTATCTTGGAAGGGTAAAACTTGAATAAACTGCCGCTTACCATCTATCGAGAAATATAATTGCTGTGAGCTATTAATTGACTTAAGTTCATGAAATTTATTTTTTAAATATTTACTAGTAAATTGTGTTTTTTTATCATTACTATTTATAGCCAAAAATGGCTGAATTCTATTTTCTGCTAATTGTGTCTCTAAATTATTTGAGCGGAAGGGTTTTTCATTAGTTGAAGTTGCTACCAATCTTCCAGACTGACGCTCAACAATAAAACTTATTCCTGTTTTCCCAATTTTTAAATTTTGCAGAAAAGTGCCAATTTTGGATAAGTTTAAATTTGAGAGTAATACACCTTGCAAATTTCCCTGTTTATCGTAAGCAGGTTGACTAGCAGCGATGTACAAAGCAATTCCAGAATTATGAGGATAAATTTTACTCCAAATTGGTCTTTCTTCTGCTATCGGTTTGTTATACCAATCACGTCTTTGAGTATCATAAGGTTTGCCAAAATCCTTTATTCCCGTGCGTGTGCCTTGTTTATTAGTAGTATAAGTCCGTAAATTATATTTAGTAGATTTACCAGATGCTCTGATTGTCAAAGAGCCATCAGGAAATATCTCTGCTGAAATAAACTCTTTATTTTTATTGGCAAAACCAATTAGACTTACTTGATTAAATACTTTTAATTGCTCAAAAAAATATTTTTCTAAGACAGCAAACTCTTGTATGTTTAATTGTCCAAGTTTAATAGTATTAGCATTATTCTGATTAATTTGCTGGGGAGTTTCAAGAAAAGTATGTAGATTTTGCTGAACACGCTGGCTAATTTCACTTAGTAGCCGTGTGGCAATATTATTTACTGCTTTTTGCCCATTCTTGAATGAGAGATAACCCGTTAAACTTACTACCGCTAAAATTTGCAGAATAAAGGGAACAATCAAAACGGTTCGCAGAGAAGGTTTAACGAGAAGAGAAAGAAAGTATTGAAGATATGATATTTTGTTAAACAATAAAATATTCCTTTTATTGTCAAGACTATAAAATTTACTTAAGAAATTTTTAAGTGTCTGAAGCAGAAGTAGTTCAGGCTTTTTTAACTCATCCTGCATTCACTACAGCACTTTTATTTTGATTAATAATGAATCTTTTCTTTAAGTTGTATAGTCAGCACTTTTGTTTGGATAACATATATGAATTTTATGTAGGAGTAAAAATAATTTTTGCATAATCTAGTTCTAAAAAATGCATACAGAAAGATTAATTGTAAAAAATCTCTCTTAGGATAGATGCTTCTTTATATTTTTTAATAAGCATAAATTATATAACTACAAGACAATTAAAACAATTTCCGCAATCATCTACAACCAAAAGCTATAATTTTTTGAGTAAATTGTAATTTTACGTATTTCCTCAGATTTTCTGTAGATTTTCCAACTAGCCTCAAAGGATGTTTTAAAAGTAGTTACTTGTTATTCCAGGCTCTTATTGATCCCCCCTAACCCATGCCAGTCGCTCCAGTTTGCAAGACCAGAATCAAAGTCCTCCTTTTTAAGGCAATACAGTTCACATAAGACCAAAACACTTGTAGAGACGGCGATTTATCGCGTCTCAAAAACCCAAGATTTTGTACTTTTTAAGGGGGATTTAGCAGGTTAATTTCATACGAAAAAAGAAAAATACATTTAATAAAGTATTTTTAGTAACATCAAAATATTCCAAATCTAACCAACGGTTTTTTGGAAATGAGCGTAGTAAAATTTTCAAAATATGTGGAATTGTTTAGAAATTAATCTTCTTAAATTGGGTTAATTTTCCGTTCGCCGATTAACTAAGGTAGCGCTAGCTTGGTCAACAGGCATCAGCACAACTTCGTTAATATTGACATGGGGCGATCGCGTCACACAGAAAAATATCACATCAGCCACATCATCTGCTGTCAGTGGGGTAACTCCCTGATAGACTGTTTTAGCGCGTTCAGTATTTCCGTGAAACCGCACCTCGCTAAATTCCGTTTCCACCATCCCAGGGTCAACGGAAGTTACACGTACCCGTGTTCCCAACAAGTCTTGTTTTAAACCTTCAGAAATTGCTCTGACAGCAGCTTTGGTAGCACAGTAGACATTGCCACCGGGATAGGTTTGATGTCCCGCAATGGAACCTAAATTTACCACATGGCCGCGATCGCGACTCACCATTCCCGGAACAACATAACGGGAAACATAAAGTAAACCCTTAACGTTAGTATCAATCATGTCTTCCCAGTCTTGAAAGCTGCCTTCGTGCAACTTGTCTAAACCACGACTTAGACCAGCATTATTAATCAGAATGTCGATGTCAGACCAGGCAGGCGGTAGAGTAGAAATGGCTTCTTCGACAGCGTTGCGATCGCGCACATCTAGCTGTAATAAATGAATTTCAGTACCAAATTCTTTAACGAGAGCATCTGCTAGCTGCTGCAAACGTTCTAACCGTCGTGCTGCTAGGATTAGTTTTGCACCCGCACCAGCAAAGATTCTCGCACAAGCAGTACCAATACCACTACTTGCGCCAGTAATCAAAATGATTTGATTTTGTAGGGAAGTCATTAGGATAATTAGAAGTGAGGAGTTAATAGTTATGACATACTCCCCGGCGTGAACGCACGGTGATTCTGGAGTAATGAGTAATAAGTAATAAGTAATGAGTAAATACCCATTTTTCATCCACTCATTACTCCTTACTCATTACTTTAAAGCATTGTGTGAAGCACGGGGTTTCAGACCCATATTTTTGATGAATTATGAATTAGCACAAGTTTCATAGTTCATACTTGTAGGGAAGGGGTTGAGGGTTAGGTTTGAGAGAAATAGGACTTACACAAAAACCCTCTAAAACTCTCATGCCTCCGTGACCTCTGCGCCCTCTGTGGTTCGTTTTCCGTTACCCGTGCGTAAGTCCTAATAAAGTGGCACACCGCGTTAACTCCTAATTATTTCTTCACCACTTGTAGACGCTGAGTTACCATAGTCATTCCATTACCTCGCAGGATGACAGCAGAAACCCATTGGCTACCAGGGGTGGATGGTGCTTGTCCAGTTTTAAAAAGTCCACCGGATGTTAATAATTGCAAATCTACGGGTGTGGGGTTGAGAAATTTCTCTGGTTGGATGGTTTCCTCTAGCGCCGTTCCTAGTAGAAAATCATCCCCAAGTGGCTCTTGGACGATCGCATCAAAATTATACTTCTGACCAACCAGTACCTGTTGTGGTAATTTAATATCAATTTTGGGTGGCTTGCTGCCAGAGGTAAGTTGGGTGCGTTCTGCCAAAATGTCTTGACGGACGATTCTACCGCTTTCAATGCGCTGACGCGATTTAATCGTGGCATCGAGAGCCAAATTATTCCCGCTACCAGAGGGTAAGCCAGTTATTTTCGTCTCTGTTTCGGCAATAATCCCATTGCCTTCCGATTTTGAAGATAGCAGTTTGGTACTGTATTGTAATTTAGGATATCGTTTCCAAAGTGAAACCAAAGACTTTTCTAGGGTTTGGAGGGTTAATCCATCCCCATGAGTGAAAGAGGGGCTGTAGAATTGCAACACCCCTTTGACATCACCCTTGCTGGCAGCTGCATCGACTTGTGTCAACAGGTTTTTTAAATCGGTTGGTGCATTTTGAACTGTACCAGTTTGCGCTAATTGCTGTGGTGTCGTCGCTTGAGTGCGTTGCCAACCACTTGTTAAACCAAGGGTTAGCAGGAACGAAACCAGCCAAATACTGGCTGGAAATTTGAGTTGGTGTTTTACGAAAGCAGTAATAATTTTAGTCATTTGCAAGAGTTTACTGATTTGATGAGAGAAAGTCAGGAAATTGTTTTATCTTAGTTAAGCTAGACGCTAAACGGTAGAGGTTTGATGGCAAACGCACCGATACGATTATTAATAGCTGCCAGTGGGACTGGTGGACACTTGTTTCCAGCGATCGCACTGGCAGAAAAACTTCCAGATTATCAAATCGAATGGCTGGGAGTACCCAATCGGCTAGAAACTCAACTTGTCCCTAAAGAGTATCCCTTGAATACTATTGCAGTTGAAGGGTTTCAGCAAGGGTTTGGACTCTCCTCGATTCGCATTTTGGCTAAACTCGCTGGTTCGATTATAGAAGTCAGACGAATTCTCAAACAGGGAAATTTTCAAGGGGTGTTTACCACTGGGGGTTACATCGCCGGGCCAGCTGTCATTGCGGCACGTTCTCTTGGTTTACCCGTGGTTTTCCACGAATCTAACGCCTTACCAGGTAAAGTAACTCGCTTTTTTGGCCCTTGGTGTAGTGCGGTAGCCTTGGGATTTGAAGTAGCTGCTAAGTATTTGCCTCGTGCCAAAAATGTCTGTGTTGGTACTCCCGTGCGATCGCAATTTCTCAACGGAGAAATTAATTCACCTCTGGATTTAGCCATTCCTGATGGTGTTCCCTTAATTGTCGTCTTTGGTGGTAGCCAAGGTGCAGTTGCGGTTAATAAGTTAGTGCGCGAATCTGCAAAGGCTTGGTTTGATGCTGGTGCTTATGTAGTACATTTAACTGGCGATCGCGATCCCGAAGCAGATAGTCTCAAACATCCGCAGTATATAGCCTTACCTTTTTACAACAATATGGCGGCGTTGTTGCAACGAGCAACTCTTGCCATTAGTCGTTCTGGTGCCGGTAGCTTGACAGAATTAGCAGTGTGCGGAACACCAGCAATTTTGATCCCTTACCCCTTTGCCGCAGAAGACCATCAATCTTACAATGCAGATGTATTTACCAAAGCTGGTGCGGCGTTAACACTGAAACAATCGGAGTTGACGGCGCAAGTATTGCAAAGTAATGTGTTGAATTTGTTGCAGTCACCGCAAGAGTTAGCAAAGATGGGGGAAAACGCTCATGTGCTCGCAGTTCCCGATAGTGCCGAAAAATTGGCGCAATTAGTGCGTGAGGTGGTAGAAACATAACGTTGATTATTTAGTATTAGAAATTTACTTTCCAAGTTATGAATATCTTATCCAGCCCAAAATTTCGCTTCACAGTAGGTTGTGCTGCCTTATTATTTGTCAGTTTAGCCAGTAGCCATCTATATACTCAGTCAAAAAATAAACAGCTAGCCCAACAAAATCAGCCCTTTACTCAGCAAGAAAATTCTGCCCCAGTTCCATCACAAATTTCCCTCACCGCAAATTTCCAAAATCCTTTTGTTGCTCAACAAATATCTAATGAAGTTATCGATAAGCAAAACGCTTTTTTACCTCAGCAGAATTTGCTAGCTGCATCTGCACCCTATCCAGTTGTCGATGAGTTCAAGAAATATAAATTTAGTATTAATGGCAGCCAAGTTGTTACCCCAGGAAAACTGCCAAGTAGTAAGGTTAACTTCAATCAAGGAGATTTATTAACTGTTCTCGTTAATACTAGAAAATATTTTCAAGATTATTCTTCGGAAGACCCAGATATTCTCCGTACAGGAATGCTTGCGACTCAAGGAGTAACTATACCAGATGTTCTCAACACTTTGAATTTCATGATTGCTGTCTTAAAGGAGGATATTGCTAATAAGCGAGCTACTCGTTTGCAAGATCCTAACTTTATCAATACCAATTTTCGAGTTATTAAATGGTCTCCCTATAACCCAAAGAACAAACAGCAAAAACAATTACGAATTACCAAATATGCTGTCTTTACTCATCCCGGTTCTCGGAAAAAAACCTCTACTTTTAATACACCAATTTATAGCTTAAAAGACAACGCTAATAACGATAAATTTTATACAAAATACACCAAGCAGGATGTTTTGTCAGGTATTTATGAACCAGGTGGTAAAGAATTTGGAAAAGTTACCAGTCTCGCTTATCTAACCAGAGATGGTTTAGAAGAAGCAATTATGGAAGGAACAATACTGATTAATTTTACAGATGGTTATAAGGCATTTTTTAATGTAGACAGAAATAATGGAATGTCTTATATTCGCGGATTGAAGGCGACAGCACAAAAACGTTATTGGTATTTTAGAGAAGTTGATGCTATTAAAGGCTATGGATATAAAATAGATGCAAAAATTTCTATCAAACCCGGAGTCACTTTTGCTGGAGATGTTTTGAATATTGGTTTAGGTAAAGTGGTTGTAATTGAGCATACTCAAGGTGGTCGCAAACATCTGCGAATGGGAGTAATTGCCGATACAGGTGGAGCCTTTTTACCCAATCTTTATCAGCTAGATTTTTTGGCAGGTATATTTAATAATAAAAAAGAATTTGGTCAGAAAATCAGCCAATTGCCTGATTATGCTACAGCATATTTTTTAGTCAAAAAGTAAGGGAATTTAGAAAAATAGATTATCCAGTAGCGATCGCCCTAGATCACAAAGACGCGATAAATCGCCGTCTTTACGATAATCATTCCTTTGTAGAGACGGCGATTTATCGCGTCTCTTGCCTTAACCAAACCGTATTGATACCGCTACTATAATTAATTTAAAGGCTAAAATCACGAATTACGAATTATTTAAATTGGCTAATTCAAATAGGATAAATATGTATTTGCCCAAATCGCCGCTTGAGTGCGATCGCGCAGATTTAACGTGTTTAAAATATTTGTCACATGATTTTTTACCGTCCCCTCAGAAATGTAGAGTTCTTGAGCAATTTCTCGGTTACTAGCACCTGTAGCAATTAACCGCAAAACCTCTTTTTCTCTAGGCGTAAGTTCAGTTAAAGTAGATGGTACAGGTGTTGAATGGATTGGTGTACCATTAGAAAACTGAGTTAACAGCTTTTTAACTATACCTGGGCCTAATTGGGTATATCCTTTATAAACAGCACGAATCGCAACAGCTAATTCTTCTGAGGGCGTATCTTTTAATAAATAACCCATTGCCCCATTTTGTAATGCTGCTGATACATATTCATCATCATCAAAAGTCGTCAGTACTAAAATTTTAGTTTTAGGAAAACGTTTTTGAATTTCTTTCGTCGCTGCAACTCCATCCATAATAGGCATTCTGATATCTAGCAATACTACATCAGGTTGAAATTCAGCGACCAAATTAATTGCCTGTTCACCATTTTCTGCTTCTCCCACGATCTCTAAATCTGGTTCTAATTCTAATAATGCTCTTAATCCTTGACGAATTAAACCTTGATCATCTACTAACAATACTTTAATCATCATCTCAACCTCATTAAGGGAATATTAACTGTAATTTTGCAACCGGAACCAGGAGTGCTATTAATATTAAAGTCACCTCCTAATGCTAAAGTGCGATCGCGCATACTATGAAGTCCAAAACCAGTAGTATTTTGCCCTAAATCAAAACCTCTACCGTTATCCTGAATTATCAATCGCAAATTTCCTCTGATCGTAGCGAGTTCCAGTTTAACCTCGGTCGCATAAGCATATTTAGTTATATTGGTCAAAGATTCTTGAGTAATTCGGTAAATAGCAGTGTTGATTTCAGGTGGTAGAGGATATTCGAGGTTGATTTGGCAAATTGGTAAAATGCCATTGGAGCGATGAAAATTTTCTGCAAGGCTAGCAATCGCACGTTCTAAAGATTGCTCTTGTAAAGGATTAGAACGCATAGTAGAAACAGATTGGCGGACATCTTTTAGTGCTTTTGAACCTAATTCCTTTGCTGTTGCTAGAAATGTTTCAGCCTTACCTGGGTTAGATTGCCATAGTTTTAAAGCAGTTTCTAATTGCAGATTTAAAGCAGTGAGAGAATGTCCTAATGAATCATGAATTTCACGAGCAATGCGGTTACGTTCTTCTAAGGTAGCTTGATTTTCAATCCGCATCGCATATTCACGGAGTTTTTCATTAGCGATCGCTAGCTTTTCTCGACTGTGCCGTTCAGATAATACCGCATTCATCATTAACAACACAAAAACCAAACTCAAACCAAATACTAGCGACCAATTCAAGGTAAGAAATCGAAATTTTTCTTGTGCTTGTGATGATGCTTGTAAATTGAACAGTTGGTATTTTAGTTGTGTCGTAAATAGAAATAATGCAAAGGATAGAGATGTAACAAATAAACGCCCCGGCAAGTTAAAGATTAGGCAACTTCGAGTAACTAAAATTATATAAAGGAAAGGAAAAAGACGAGCAAATCTTTCACCAAACAGCCCAGTTATTAAAATTAATAAAATTTCAATAACTGTGTATATCACCTTATAAGTCTGGCTACTTCTGGGTAATCTTAAGCCCATTAATGCAAAAAGAATCAAACTATAAATCGATAGTTCAGGTAATAAATTACAAATTGACAAGTCTGGAAATAAACTACAGATTGTTAGTTCTGGAAGTTTAGGACGAAATCTCCGTAAGGGAGGTGGTATAACTGCTGTCAATGCAGTGATTGCCAGTAGTATCCACTCCAGATAAAGTAGAGATGGAAAAGGATGTTTTTTAATTTGAATTGGATAATTCATTGTGGTTTATCTCAAATTATGAATAAATTACAATTTTGGAGGTAAAAGTTAAAAAGGAAGAATTAAAATTTTGAATATTTAAGTGTGGATTTCGCAACTTCAACTTTTAGTTAAGTCAAAAATTGATAGTAAAAGTGGTCTAGGTAAAAATATACAATCAGCTAAATAAGGATTTGCAAATCAATCATCATAGAAATGTTCATCATTTATAATATATAACTCCTAATTTCCAACTCCTAACTATTTATTGTTAATCAAATTTGTCAAAATTCAATCATGACTAAAGTCATGGGTAGAACCATGACTTTCTCCTCATGTAACTAGTAAAGATAAGTTCTTATGATGGTGACAACCAACCAGGAAAAACCCACAAGAAATGAAACTCAAAGCATTATCGCTAGTCGCTGGAGCCATCGCCCTTACTTTAAGCGCAACCTCCTTTGCTGTTACCGCCCAAACAGCCTCTCCTTCACCCTTGTTGCTGGCACAAACTCCACAAAAAGAAAGGGGCCCTTGGAAGGAATTAAATCTAACAGATACCCAAAAAACCCAAATTCAGGCAATTCGCCGCGATAGCCGAGCCAAATTTGAAGCAGTTTTGACCCCAGAACAAAAGGCAAAATTAGAAGCAGCTAAACAAGCGCGTCGGGCTGAGTGGCAAGCGCGTAAGGCTCAGGGTCAAACAGGTCAAGGTCAACGCCAACCAGGTCAACGTCGAGGAAAGGGTGGTTATGCTGACTTAAATCTGACTGAAGCACAGAAAACCCAAATGCGACAAATTCGGGAATCTGAGAAACAACAGATTCAAGCAATCTTAACCCCTGAACAGCGCCAAAAAATAGAGCAATATCGTCAAAACGCTCCTTCTCGTCGTCAACAAGGTAATCCTCAATAATAATCTTTTAAAAAAAAATAATTTTGAGATGGGCAACATTGCCCATTTCATCCAAAATAAATTATGATGCAACCCTTGGTCGCTTCTCCAAATCCCGCTCCTCACCTGCAACAGGTTTTAGATTTAATCGATCGCATTGCTGTAGCACAAGGGCAAGATGTTCCCCAAATTGTGGAAATAGAAAAATTACGTTTCCTCCCTACTGACACTTTTGGCAGAACTTGGGCAGATTTCCTCAATGAACACAATTTCCAACCCTTTACAACTGGTAGCCGTCGTAAACAACTACATGATGGAATTCACGTTCTTACAGGCTATGGTGCTGACTTAATTGGTGAAGCAGAAGTACAGGCATTCTTATTAGGAACAAAATTTAGCATAACTAATTTGATGTTGGGATTAGGACTGTTGCGAGTCATTCATAAAAGCCTAAATTCTCGACAACAATTTAGCTGGGCCAGACTCTGGCAAGCGTACCAACGCGGTTGTAATTCTCAATTTGACCCAGATACTTGGCAACCAGAATTACTATGGCACTTACCGTTGACTAATGTTCAGTCCTTATTTTCCATAGTCAAAAATTAACAAGCTTCTTGCAGAAGATGCGGAAAGGGGAAAAACTTCATCCCCTTTCCCTTTCCCTATTTTAAGACTACCCCTTTCAAGGTGCGTAAAAATTTTGGTAGATAGATTCCTCTTTAAGCTCTATACTCTGTGTCCTCTGCGCCTCTGTGGTTAGAAAAAATACTTTTAACCCGCAGAGGCACAGAGAACGCTGAGAAAAAATAAGAGATTTTACGAGTAACTTGAAAGGGCTAATTTTAAGACTTACCATTGACAGGAAAGTCTAAATATGGGTGATTTGAAAAACCACATCGTAGGGGTAATTCATGAATTGCCCCTACGACAGATGCCCGATTTACTAGACTTTCAAGATAGTTATGAGTTATGAGTTAATCAAAACTCCTCGCTTGATTAAGATGTCTCAAGAATTTGCAATTGGTAGTAAAGTTCGTGTTGTGGCACTACCACCCTTCGTCAAAACTGCTGAACCTATGCCCATGCTGCGCCCCCCTGATGTTATTCACATTGGCGAAGAAGGTATAGTCCTTGACCGCCGTCCCGGTGGATATTGGGGTATTCGCTTCACTAAGGGAGCTTTTCTCTTAGATAGCCAATACATCGAAAGCATAGATAAACCTAGCGAATCTGACTCTAAGTGATATTTGGAGCGACTAAGAATTGTAAACTTGTGTAAAGTTGTAATTCTGGTTTGCGCCATGATTTCCCGCCGCACTTTTTTAAACATATTATTTGCCAGCTGTATTTCTTTCATCAGCTGGCTGAACTTTATACCTGCTGCTGATGCCCTTGGTGGTAAACTTCCGGCAATTAATCAACCCGCACCAGAGTTTACTTTGCCAACTAACACAGGTGATGGCAAAATTTCCCTCTCTGACTTGCGCGGTAAGTGGCTAGTTCTCTACTTTTATCCTAAAGACTTCACCTCTGGTTGTACTATAGAGGCTCGCCGTTTTCAGCAAGACTTACCCCAATACCTCGAAAAAAATGCCCAGATTATTGGCGTAAGTGCTGATGATATTGATTCTCACGCCAAATTTTGTGATTCTGAGGGACTAAAATTCCCACTTTTAGCTGACACTGATGGTTCAGTGAGTAAAGCTTACGGTTCGTGGCTCGGCTTCTTATCGATGCGCCATAGTTTTATCATTGATCCTCAAGGTGTTTTGCGCGAGACTTTTGTCAAAGTCAACCCAACTGTTCATAGTTCAGAAGTGCTGGCACGATTAGAAAAGTTACAGTCTACAGCTTCTTAGATTTCAATAAACGTTAGTTCGGCGAAGGTAAATAGACCACGCTGTAGGGGCAATTCACGAATTGCTCTTACAACAGATGTGCTTCAAATACATGAAAACTGCTGTAACCCAAGCGTATTGTCTCTTATTCCTAAAAATTAATGGGACAGCCCACTAGTAGTCTGTCCCATTAATTTTGCTAGGTTTGTAGTAAGCACTTTAGTGCTTGAATATTTGAGGACTAAAGTCCTCACTACAAGCGTATTTACCCCTCAAATTTAATGGGACAGACCACTAGATACTTGTTATCTGATCCTTTAAAACACACAAAAAATTGAATCAATCCTCTCTCTATTGCCATGTTTGAAATTCATCAATGGCACTACGAATTAAGGAAGTTATTTGAGTGCGGCGGGTTTCAAAGTTGGCGGCAATATAAATCAGGAAGATGCCAACTAGTAAGCCTACAACCCATTTTAAAAAGGAGTACTGCAAACTAAAAATTACCGATTGATAGATTGTAGTAATTAAAAAAGTGGCTGTACCAATGTAGAGAAAAGCCCGCACTCGTAAAGCTAATCCGGCAAAAATGGCGATGAGGCTGAAAATTCCAGGTATCCAGGCTGTGTTTTGATTAAATAAAATTGCCCACCCACAAATTAAACCACTACCTAGCAATCTCAGAATATGGCGAGGTGCTTTGTACTCTGGTAGCCTCAGTTGGGTATCTACTTGAGCAATATAAAGCAGTGATAATCCAATTGGCGTTATATACCATAAAGTATCAGTCAGGCGTAAGGAATCAAACCATCGGTAAACAGCCCAATTAATCAACGCCACACTAACATAAGTAAAACGGATATTTTCACCTATTTTTGCTAGGAAAATGTAGAATCCAGCTGCGAGTACCAAGGTAATGGGATAAGTTTGCAGTCTGGTTTCCCATAAAATTATCAGTGGTATGATGTAGGCGGCTTGCTGCCAAGGTTTTTTAGACCAACCCCAACGTTCCCAAGGCAGGATGTACAGAAAATAGGCTACCACACAGGCGATCGCACCGTTCCAAGGAACTAACGGCCCAGCCCAAAATTTTCCCACTGCTGTCTCGCGCCAATAAACCCTCATACCGGCTACCTCTAATAAGCCAAGGTAAACCCACATTTCGGCTATGGTGATTCCTCCCAATATCCTGGGGGAAGTGCCCGAATTTCGTCCTTGAAAGATGGCATAACGGATCAAAAATACCCCTGTTGCTAATCCCACCAAACGGTTAATTCCAATGGGAAGAGGAATGGCAGCCATTAATAAGCAGCTACTCCAAGCCCAATGAATATGGGCAATTCTTTTCAATTCTTGGGGAGTTAGGCGTAAGTAGTTTACCAGCCAAGGTGACAAAATCCGGTAAGCATACATGATACTGGCACCAAGGGCAGACATGGCAATCAATCCATCACCTAATGCTCCTCCTGAAGCTTGTGACATTTGATAGAACAAAAGTTCATAAGCAGAAATGGATACGCCAATGATTCCTAAGTACAGCAGGGGTTTAAAGTTCTCGCGCCGTCGCCCTACGCCAATAATAATTAAAGCTACACCCAAGGAATATAAACCAGTCCACTCGGTGAAAGTGTTCAAACGCAGCAACACACTGAATGCACCATAAATTAATGGCAAAATGTGAAGGCTGCTAGGAAGTTTTTCTAATTGATGTCGTCGCCGCCACCACTCGCCGACAAGTTGAGCGATTAAACCTAAAGCGATATTTGCGATTGGCAAGCCACGCTCCGCGATCGCTATCCTAACAATTGATCGCTCCCCAAATCCCAAGACTTGGGCAATTAACAATTCTAAAGACCACCCGATGCCATAGAATGCCCAATTGTTCGGTTCTCGCCAACTGCGATAAACAATGGCTTTTAAGGTGATTATAGTGGCAGCTAAGTACAAAAATCCTGAAGTGATAAACCCTGAGTAAATCAGCACTGAGTGTAGCGTCAAACTCAACAACTCAAAAGCACACAATGCGATCGCCCATTTATCACTGGCGGCTGCATAATTAAGTGCTAATTCGTTTCCGCGTCGGCTCAAAACTGTCCTGGCTAACCATAGAATTAGGATTGCGATCGCGCCTACGAGAAACCAACCTCCGAGAAGGAGGTGAGGTAAACCAGGTATACCCGTCCACAGCAGCGCCACAATGAAACTCAGAGCAAATCCTTCTGTAATTACCGCAGAGATTTGGTTTCGTAAATAGCGCGTATTTACGAACATTAGTCCTGTACCTACTGCCAAACCAATTAATCTGGTTCCTGGTAACTGTAGAGTAAGTAGCTGGGCAACTCCCACAGCCAAGACACTCAAGTAACGGGTAGTAGTCCGACGTTCTGTAGTTGTGCAATTTGCAACACCCGTGAGAGCTATAGGCGTAACTAGCCATAAGGCTCCCAAATAAGCTTGGCTGTCAGCGACACCATACCAAGATGATTCTGCATTCATCCACAATAGGAAAAAACTAGCGGCGGCTAGTCCTAAACCGACATCCCAAGCACTACGTTGCCAGACTCCTCCTTCTACGCTAAATCGCCATTCTGCAACCATCAGAGCTAATAAAATACTTGCCCAGACTTGTTGACTCAGGGTTGGTGCCAGCCAATGAATGGTAGAGCAAAATGTCAGCACCCCGATGACGTGAGTTAGATATACCAGGGGAAGGGATGCGGGGGAACGGCGTTGAGTTACGAATGCCAAAGTGATGGTAGAAAATAGCAGATTTAGCGATCGCAATACAGGATTGACAATCGCGATCGTTGTTAAAAAAGCTCCCAGTAAGAGGGTGAGCAGTTCGCCAAATTTAGCTAATTCTCGCTTTTCGGTGCGATGTAGGCTATCAGTAAGCACCACCATCAAAATTATGTAGGGAAATAAAGCTACACCCAGCAAAGCCCAAGGTTCATTTTGAGAATTAGTGAGTTGAGTACCAGTTGCGATCGCTAATTTCTGTAAGCTATCAGGTACTAATCGCCAACCTAACCAAATCGTCTCTAAACCGATGACGAAAACCGCAGCGAAGTCTAGCTTTAAACTGTGCCGCCGCAATCGACTTCCCACAAACCACAAACCTAAACCACTTACAGCTATTGCTTGCCAAGGATAATTTACTACCGAAACCAGCCAACCCAAAAACAGTAGAATCCCACCAAGTTTTTCCCAAAGGAAAAGAGATGAGGGGAATGGAGGAGATGAGGATGAGGGGTATATTACAGTTACTTCCTCTGCTCCCCCTGCTCCCCTGCTCTCCTGCCCCCTGCCCCCTACCCTCTCCTGTACTAGCCAAGTTACTAGCCAGCCGCAAATGCCAATAGCTAATCCCAACTGAGTGACATTTACCCCAGCAACAAAAATTGCCCGCACTAGCAGCACTATCAAAGCATAAATAATTACGGCGGCAGGTAAACTAATACTTAAGCTGCGGCGATTGCTTCTATCTTCCTCACTGACAAGATTAGGCTGTTGGTAATTGTGAAAAATAGTAATTATAGTTGTGCCAATCATTGCCACATAGATGGCAATTAAGGGGAATCCTGGCAATTGCCAACCCCAATGCAGATAACTCAGCCCTAGAATATTGGCTAAAGGTAATTTGCCAGTACGTAAATTAGTAAAAATAGTCCGATTTTTGGAGAGTAAGACAGTTATAACAGTGAGGGTAGGCCAGGCGATCGCAACTGCAACCAAATCCACAGGATTTTGCCACAATTGAAAGCTATCCATTGCCCAAAAGTTCACTGGAACTAACAAAAGGGTGACAATCAGCAAAGTTTGAGCCGTCAATCTCAGGTTGTTTTGCCTAGTCGCCCAAAAGCTTAATCCCCAAAAACTCAGAGTATAAGCAAACAAAACTCCATACTGTCCAGAAGCAGGAAACTTTTCCCACTGACTCGCAGCCAGTACTCCAGAAGATACCACTACCAGAAATACCCCTAGAAAAAGCAGCCAGCGTACACTCAGTTCTGCCCCCAAAGACTGCAACATTGTACTGAGAAAGTTGGGTTCGACTGTTTTTTGTTGTGGTTGTCTATGGCGGCTAGATTGTAAAGCTGCTACGGGTAACTCCTGTACGGGATCAGAAGTTAAAAAAACTACCTTTTTTTTAGCTTCAGGCTGGGGTGGCAACACCACCGAACACACCAGAAACTCTTGGCATAGCTGCCTAACTTGGGTATCGGATATTAAACCTAAACGCAGCCATATATCTAGTCCTTCTAGTAACTGAGGATGCGACGATGGCAGTCTAATTTCAAATTTTAGCGGGCGCTCAAGGGGCGATGACATAAGCGGCAGCAGTATCAGTATATACTTTCAGTAGATTTCAATTAAAGTATATTTTGGTTCTAATTGTGCCACTTCTTAGGCTAATTGATGTTAACTTTTAACTTACTAATGATATTCAAATACTAAGGGACTTGCGTAAAAATAAAGTACCAGTAAACCGAGTTTCGACTGCGCTCAACTCTCGATGGCTGAGGGTTGAGCGCAGTCGAAACCCGTCTAGTTGGGATACTATTAACCCGCAGATCCCTTAGCTTTAATTGCACCAACCTAATTAACTGTCTGCTTTTAAAGCCTAGCCCGGATTTCTCACGCATAGTGTAGGCAGAGGGAGAAGAGGAGTGTAGGGAGTGTGGGGGGTAAGACTTCTTCTCCATCCTCCCACACCTCCCACACCTCCCACACCCCTTGGATTTCTCACAAGTGAGAAATCCAGGCTAGGTGCGATCGTTTCCTTGGTTTAGGTGGATTTTGTTACTTTCCATAGTAAGTGGTTTATCTGCTGTAACTTTGAGTTATAAATTTTCTCAATTCCCGCTTTTAAATAATCAGAGCAATTGAACAAGAATATGTCAGTAAAACCATTAGTAACTTCAGGTAAGCTATTCTTTTTGACAATTTGAAACTGCACCTTGGGATCAACTAAATGACCAAGCATTTGAATTGATGGAATTATGCCACTATCACTAATTAAAAGCGGTTGATTACTTTGACTAATAATGTTAGCTATTTTCGGATATTCTTGGTATCTTTCAGGGAATTGATTCCACCAAATCTTAGCTTGCGAGTTGAGACTACAAGATATCACTCCGCTCGTAATTATCATAAATAGAACAAGTAGCCAGAGCTTTCTTTGCCAAACTTTAGGAGAAATAGAAGTTAATTTAGTAGTAAGTAAGTAAGCAACAGCTAATTGTATACCTAAAGTTAAGGGAAGGGTATATCGAGTAGTAGCGTAGCGCTTTTGAAAGACAAAATCCAATATGAATAGGGGAAGCCCTAGCGATCCAATCAAGGTTAAGACAAATAACCAAACTTTTTTAGGTGTGCTTCGACAAAGAATATAAATTGAATAGAAAATTAGAGCAAAAATAATTATAATAAATGGAATTAATGCAAACTTAATTTTTCCTGAATCACTAGGACTAATACCCAAATCAAGAAACGTGCGGCTCAAGATACCAGCCCATCTTGCCACTGACCCAAATAACGTTTGTTTAGCATTTGCCCAATCTACTGCTTGTGGCTGAGGGTTGGTAATAATAATCCAAAGCCAAGGTACAAAAGTTATAAACCCTGCAAAGAATGAAATTAGGTAATCAATTGTGGTTTTATTCAATCGAAAGCGTTCGATTGTAATTACATAAATTCCCTGTGCAAGAGCAACCAAGGCAAAAAATATATGAGTATAAAACCCTACTACTAATGTTGCTGCATAAATCCACCAACTAACCTTTGTTTTAAGGCGCATGGCTCGCAGCATTGCGAAGCTCGACATTAAGATGGCTACTATCCATAAACTGTATGCTCGTGCTTCTTGTGCATACACGACCTCAACAGGTGAAACAGCTACCAAAGCGATGGCCATCCACCCGATTAGTGAAGACCCAAATAATTCTTCACATAGCAAATAAATAAAAGGAAAAGCGAACAGACTAGTGAATGCCGAAAAACTTCTTACCGCTGCTACAGAATCACCAAAGTGTTGTACCCAAAACCTAGTCATTAAAATGTATAGCGGCAAAATCTGTGAGTCTTCTACAATAATCCCTTTAATTGTATCAATTGTATTTTTTTCAGAATTGGGATATTGGTATTTATTCAAATCTTTTATAGTAAGCAAACTACCATTACTTAACTGCTCATTCATTTCTGACTGCATATAACCCGATATACGTAATGAGGAGAAAACTTCATCACCCCAATAGACTTTTTTGTCAATATTGACGAAACGGAAAAATACACCTATTACTAATAGGATTATGATTAAAAAACGTAACCAAAATTGAGAATTTAGCCAGTTTTTTGACAATTGCTTTCTCATGTAGTTCTCGATCTCCTCAAAGCATGAATGAACGGGGATAAAATTGTATTCTTATCATGATAAAAGGTTCCATCTATAGTTGAAACCTAGAGTTTTTTAAAAGATATATTTATGTAGGTTGGGTGGAGTGAAACGCAACCCAACATTACCGCCAAATTTTCATGTTGGGTTACGCTATCGCTGCACCCAAACTACAAAACTACGCTTCTCAAGGTAGACTATGTTTAGTATTCAGCTATTAAACTAATAACAAAATTGCCAAATATTGTATTTTTCCCTTTTTACTATTTGTTTTGAACATCTTAGATATAAGACCGACAGTAAATATCTAGATATCCTCTCACAAATTAACACTCAATTAGTGTCAAACAAATTGTTTATAAATATATAAGCTAAAAATATCCTCTATCCATAGAATGAGCTTTAAAAATTTTGCAGATTTTAGCAACAAGATATCATACAAAATGCAATTGGTTATCTGTTGTTTTATAGTATAAATTAAATAATATAGAAATATGGATACGGAGCATCATAGATTTTTAAATTTACTATTGCGCTGCATTAGGACAAGAATAAGAGAATGGATAAACGTACTGCATACTCCTAGGTTTAAACAAGCTACGCGCAGTATTTCAGAGAAAACTGGATTTCCGCAAAGGAAAGACATTTATAAAGAGTTTGTGTCTCAGTTTCGTGAATTTTTAAAAAATCGGGATGCTTCCTATAGATATATAGCAGTCTGCTTTGATTTTTGAAATTTATTTGCGTTGTGCGCGTTCGCGTTGGCGGAGCGTGTCGCAGACAAGCCTCTCGTAGAGAAGCGTAGCGCAAGAGGTAATAGGCAAGAGCAAAGAAGGCTCTTTAACTTGTACTTTACTTTGCAAAAATCAAATAGGATTCCTACATGATACTTGTAGCGTAGATGTAAAATACTTGTATGAAAAATAAAAATATTTAATAAAGCTAATATTAAGATATTATAAATACACCTTTGAGTAGGATGGAAACCAAAGAGTAGGTTAACGTTTGTTTAAAAGCCTCCACATCTTTGCTAAAAACATACTCACTCAGCACTACTGAAACATTTAGGGCCGCCAAAACTATCCTAATTTTGCCACCGACTCTACTTATTACTATCTTCCAGTAATAGAATTAAGGACGAAGCCTTTGTAAAGCTTTCAACTATCACAAAGATAGAAGCTGTAGTAGCAAGATTTGGCCAAATGTCAGGAAATCAAAATTTCCATCCTAAGATAGGCCCTTAGTATAGTAGCATATAAAACGCTTGTAAGATTTTTATGACTTCCCGTATTCGCTTTTTGATGTGTCCTCCTGACCACTACGATGTAGACTATGTGATTAACCCCTGGATGGAAGGGAATATTCACAAATCATCGCGCGATCGCGCCGTGGAACAGTGGCAGGGATTACACCAGATCCTTAAACAACACGCCATTGTAGACTTAGTACCACCCCAAAAAGGTTGGCCTGATTTAGTTTTTACCGCCAACGCTGGTTTGGTACTGGGGGAAAATGTCGTACTCAGTCGCTTTTTACATAAAGAACGTCAGGGAGAGGAACCTTTCTTCAAACAATGGTTTGAAGAAAATGGTTATACAGTCAATGAACTACCTAAAGATTTGCCCTTTGAAGGTGCAGGAGATGCACTGCTAGATCGAGAAGGACGCTGGTTATGGGCGGGATACGGTTTCCGTTCAGAATTAGATTCTCACCCTTATCTAGCTAAATGGCTGGATATTGAGGTTCTCTCTTTGCGACTCATAGACGAACGTTTCTATCACCTGGATACCTGTTTTTGCCCGTTAGCAAATGGCTATTTGCTGTACTATCCAGGCGCTTTTGATTCTTACTCCAACCGCTTAATTGAAATGCGAGTCGCACCAGAAAAGCGAATCGCAATTGCTGAAGCCGATGCAGTCAACTTCGCTTGTAATACGGTGAATGTGGACAGCATTGTGATCATGAACAAAGCGAGTGAAGCTTTGAAAACCCGCCTTGCAGATGTGGGTTT
This sequence comes from Nostoc sp. ATCC 53789, assembly GCF_009873495.1. Classification (GTDB taxonomy): domain Bacteria; phylum Cyanobacteriota; class Cyanobacteriia; order Cyanobacteriales; family Nostocaceae; genus Nostoc; species Nostoc muscorum_A. The sequence continues at coordinate 6,198,869 of NZ_CP046703.1, forward strand.
CCAAGTGCTGGAAACACCACTGACGGAATTTCTCAAAGCTGGTGGTGCAGCTAAATGTTTAACCTTGCGGGTAACGGAACCAGTTAGGGATGAAATTCATGCCAATGTCTCGGTAGAAAGCCGAATCATTCGTATGGAAGGACACTTGCTGGATGCTGGCTTAATTAACCGCGCCTTGGATTTGATTATAGATGCCGGGGGAAGTTTCCAAGTTCTGAATTTCAACTTGGGAGAACAACGGCAAAGTACCTCCGCCGCCGAAGTGAAGGTATCAGCACCATCTCATGAGGTGATGGAAGAAATCATCTCTCTATTGATTGATTTAGGTGCAGTAGATTTACCCCATGATGAGCGAGACGCGATCTTGGAACCTGTAATCCAAGATGGTGTAGCGCCTGATGATTTCTACGTCAGTACAATTTATCCTACCGAAGTCCGAATTAATGGGCAGTGGATCAAGGTAGAAAATCAGCGCATGGATGGCGCGATCGCAATTACTCAAACCCCCTCTGGCTTCGTAGCTAGGTGTAAAATACTACGAGATTTAGAAGTTGGCGAACGAGTAATTGTAGATGTACTAGGTATCCGTACTATTCGCAAAACGGAATCGCGCGAACAACGCAGTACCCAAGAATTCAGCTTCATGTCGGCGGGCGTTTCCAGCGAACGGCGCGTGGAATTGGTAGTTGAACAAGTAGCTTGGGAATTACGTAAAATCCGCGATGCTGGTGGTAAGGTAGTTGTCACGGCTGGGCCCGTGGTGATTCACACTGGTGGCGGCGAACACTTGGCCCAACTGGTTCGGGAAGGATACGTACAAGCGCTGCTGGGTGGAAATGCGATCGCAGTTCACGACATCGAGCAAAATATCATGGGCACTTCCTTGGGTGTGGACATGAAGCGGGGTATCGCCGTTCGTGGTGGACACCGCCATCACCTGAAGGTAATTAATAGTATCCGTCGTTATGGCAGCATTTCCAAAGCTGTGCAGGCGGGGGCAATTAAGAGTGGCGTGATGTATGAGTGCGTCCACAATAATGTACCTTTTGTGCTTGCGGGATCGATTCGGGATGACGGGCCTTTACCTGATACCCAAATGGATTTGATTCAGGCACAGGAGGAATATGCTAAACACCTAGAAGGTGCGGAAATGATTTTGATGCTGTCATCAATGCTGCATTCCATTGGCGTGGGAAATATGACTCCGGCTGGGGTGAAGATGGTGTGTGTGGATATTAATCCAGCTGTGGTGACTAAGTTAAGCGATCGCGGTTCTGTAGAATCAGTGGGTGTGGTGACGGATGTGGGATTGTTCCTGAGTCTGTTGATTCAGCAGTTGGATAAGTTGACAAGTCCCTATGTTAATAAGGTAGGTTAAGAGACGAACCGCAGAGGCGCAGAGGACGCAGAGAAAGGGAGATGACAAGAGTAGCTTTTAATGAGGAGTTGCAGGTTAATTGGGTAAGTTTAATTGCTGATTTCTTGTTAGTAGGGATGGTTTTTGGCCCGCCAATTGCTCCCTTTTTGGCTGCGTCTGGAGTGTCTTTGCTTCCTGGGATTGCGGACATCATTTATTTCATGGGTAATCATGTGTGTCCGCAACCAACTATGGGGTTAGATTTGGCACCACCATATATTATGGCTGTGTGTATGCGCTGTTACGGCACTGTCACGGGTTTGCTGATTACTCGCCTGCTGTATGGGGTAACTGGTGGTAAAGGATTTTACTGGTTAAGCCAGTATGGATGGAGTGGTATGGCGATCGCTAGTGTGCTGATGATGGCTTATCCTTTAGAATTGGCAGCACAGATTTTCGGTTTGTGGAGTTTTAATAATTATCTGGTTACGCCTTTTGGGTTGATTACGGGTTTAGCGTGGGGATTGTTTACTATGCCCATTTTCCACAGGTGGCGGGTTGCTAAAACTGGCTCGGATCGATTTTAGTCTTACTCCTAATTTCTTCTTCAAATCAGCATCCCAGCAATACAAGCGGTGATAAAACCCGCCAACGATCCGCCAATCATTGATCTTACACCCATACGAGCTAAATCATGCTGGCGATTAGGTGCTATCCCAGTAATGCCGCCAATAGTAATGCCAATTGAACCTATATTTGCAAAGTTACATAAGGCGTAAGTCGCAATAATTACTGCACGTTGGGAAATTTTACCACTTTCAATTAGTGCCTTCAAATCCAAAAAAGCAATAAACTCATTGAGAATTGTCTTTGTACCCAACAAAGCCCCCACTTGCTGACAATCAGCCCAAGGTACGCCCATTAACCACGCTACGGGAGCCATAAAAATAGACAAAATCAACTGTAATGACAGTTGCGGTAAACCCACAAATGCCCCCAACCATCCCAGGAGTGCATTTAAAGCAGCCAATAATCCTAAAAAAGCGATAATTATTACCCCAACATTAACCGCTAGCTTCACGCCGTCAATTGCTCCAGCTGTAGCAGCATCAATTGCATTTACATAATTGGTTTTTACATCTGCCTTTACTTCACCAAGTGTCTCTGATACTTCTGTTTCTGGATACAGCAATTTTGATACTACTAATGATGTGGGAGCAGTCATAAAAAAAGCAGCAATTAGATGTTCTGCTGGTATCCCAAAAGAAAGATATGCCCCTAGTACTCCACCTGCAATTGTGGCAAAACCACCCGTCATCACGGCATGAAGTTCTGATTGCGTCATCTTCGCTATATAAGGTTTAACCATCAGTGCTGACTCTGTTGGCCCTAAAAAGATGTTACCCGCACAGGATAAAGATTCAGAACCCGATGTTTTCAACGTCTTCATCATTACCCACGCCATCACATTTACCACTCGCTGTAAAATGCCGTAGTAATATAGGACACTAATAAAGGCAGAGAAAAAGATAATTGTCGGCAGCACTTGAAAGGCAAAGAAATGATCCTTAAAATTTTCTCCAAAGACAAATTTGGCACCAACATCAGAAAATGCTAAAAATTTGCTGACAAAATCTCCCAGAAATTTAAACACAGTCAAACCCCAAGGAGTTTTAAGAATCACGATTGCCAATGCAAATTCTAATCCCAAACCCCATGCTACTATGCGCCAACGCACCGCTTGACGATTAACCGAAAAAGCGTAGGATATACCGATAAAAACTAAGATTCCTAACGCAGAGATGGCGCGTTCCATATTTACTCCCAAAAAAGTATCGCTAAGGCACTTGGACACAAAGCATACACAAAAATCTGCCTAGTTTTGTGACTTTGTAGTCAATGACTAGAGTTTTGATGCCGTAAACAAGAAATTAGCGATCGCAAATTCATATCTCGTTACAAATTATCTCCCAAGCCTTAGGGACTTGCGAAAAAATAAAGTACCAGCCATTCTAGAATATTTAGGAAGCGCGGATCTACTAACCCCCACTAAATCTCTAGAATGAAAATCCCTCAAGTCATGCTGACTGACACCATCAAATCTACCTTTAAAGATGCAGCCAAAAAACTAACTGGCAGTCGCAAAAGAGACTTCATGGCAAAAGTCACCGAAGATTACTTCGATAGTTCAGCCCGCAAAGCAGAAACAGTGTTGGGGTGGAATCGCCAGAGTGTACAACTTGGCTTGGATGAACGGCGGACGGGGATAGTCTGTGTAGATAACTATCAGGCAAGAGGAAGACACAAGAGTATTGAGATTCTGCCCAATTTAGAATCGGATATTCGTTCATTGGTAGATGCTAAAGCTCAAACCGACCCAAAATTTCAATCAACTTTTCTGTATGCGCGCATTAGTGCCAGAGCAGTAAGAGAGGCATTGTTAGGTGAAAAGGGATACGACCAGAGCGAATTACCGTCTCGCCAAACCCTAGGGACGATTCTTAATGGCTTGGGGTATCGCCTAAAAAAACACAAAAAACCAAGCCCTTGAAAAAGATTCCCCAAACAGATGCCATATTTGAGAATGTGTTCCGGGAGAATCAGGCATCAGATGAGAATCACAAATCGTTGAGAGTGTCTATTGATACTAAAGCCAAAGTGAAGATTGGGAACCTTTCTAGAGGTGGTAAAGCCCGGACACTGGAGGCAAAAGCCGCTGATGACCACGATACACAGTGGCAAGAAGTCTTAGTTCCATTTGGTATTCTCAACACACACAGCCAGCAGCTATCAATTTACTTCGGTCAGTCGGCTGAAACTAGTGATTTTATTGTCGATTGTTTAACCGCTTGGTGGCATGAGAATCAACACAATTACCTTGAGCTTGATGAATGGGTGATTGATCTCGATGGCGGTGCGGCGACTCGCAGTGACCGCACACAATTTATCAAACGCATGGTTGAACTGTCTGATGCGATTAATTTAAGAATCCGACTGATTTACTATCCTCCCTACCATAGCAAGTACAATCCGATAGAACGGTGTTGGGCTACTTTAGAAAACTATTGGAATGGCGCGATTTTAGATTCTGTTGAAACCGCACTACATTGGGCTTCTAATATGACTTGGAAAGGTATTGCACCCATTGTACATCTGGTTGAAACCACCTATGAAAAAGGAATTAAGGTTCTTTCACAAGAGTTAGAACAATATCAACCTTTCTGGCAACGTTCTGAAACATTACCCAAATGGGATATCACGATTGTCCCAGTTTGATTGGTATCTTATTTTATTGCAAGTCCCTTAGAGAAAACCCTGATGGGTTGCAAGCATTTATTTATTCACATTGCTTTGCAAATTGTCTCTAAAATTACCCTATTTTCTGTGGGTAGCCAAAGCTGAGATGGCTACCAATGAGTGTGTAGAAATCATCTGGCGCATGTGCTGCGCCCCCTGCACAACTTGGAACCTTGCACTTATCGCTAACAGTTTGAGCGATTTTGTCAAGCTTGGTAACGTGTGGTGTCATGTCCCATCCTTCGCCACCATAGCTGCTTGTAATTTTTTCAATATTATGCAAGACTACCACTTCCAGCTGCCAGCCATTGATTTTGCACTCGCCCAAGCGATAAATTTTAGACAATGCTGGATCTGATAAAGCTAAACGTAACTCTGTTTCTATTTGCACAAAGTCAGGCTTTTCCGGCCTCATCTGCAAGTAAGCAAGCAGTTCTGCGGCTGATGTGCCAGTTCTAAAAAACACCGATGAGTAACCGTCTCCGCCAGAAACGACTCTCCAATCAACTAAGGTGAGTTCTGGTGACTGCGCCAGCGCCATAATCAGTGAGGTGTCAGCTTGATTATGTGTGCCAGTTATCCCACCATAACCACACTCAATGCCAAATTTGCGATCGCAAACACCAATGATTTGCCAGGTATAGTGTGCAACAGTAACTATAGGTTCATCTCTTTGTATACCCAACATAACTTCAGCATAGTTGCTCTGGTCAACATACAAATCGTAAGAACCTGGAGTATTGGCATCTCCACATGGTGCATTAATTAATTTGCCAACAAAATGGCAGTGTTCAAAACCAGACAGTGGATGCTGGCGCACCAAAGCAGCAAGGTGTTCAGCATCAGATGGAGCAAAAGTAGCGTTGAAATAGTAATGAGGCCCTTGGCCGCACTCATTAATTTCCCAGAACCAATCTTGGAATATAGCCATAGAGCTAGTTCCTTTGGCATTGAACCTCTGTGCGATATTCTAGCAAACACAGCAATCAGCAGCTATCTAAATATACAGACTCACCCAAAGAAACGCTCATAATTATCATGACTACCGATCCAAAACCATGTCACTGTGTCTCCTTCCAAAACTCCAAGTGCCCGATAGCCTCGCATTACCCTCACTGACCAAATCCCCTCCTGACTGTTGATGCACTTGAAATGTAAAGACGGGTGAAATGGATTTTCTGCCCACAGCCGATATGCTTTCCTGGCACTTTGCCTAATTTCGCTGCTCAACTGTCGATACTCAGACCAAAAGGAAGGAAGTACTGCTGACTTCATAGCTGGTCGTAGTTCATTGCAGTGGCTTGTCCCTCTGCAATTTCTTGTTTGGCAAGTTTTGCAGCAGCAATAAGTTTTGATTGTGTTTTCTGGAATGATTCATTCCATCTGATTTCATCTTGCAGATCATCAATGTACTCCCGCAGATGCTCTGCAATTCGATCTTGTACATCAATGGGTAAAGACTCCATCATTTTGATCACGGTGGTAATTGCTGCTGAAGACATGGTGAATTGCTCTCATACAACGCTTTGCTCTTAAAGCTAACACCGATCGCCTCTCTCTATTCATTAAGCTCTCATGCCTGACGGCATGATTGACTTGCAAACACAATGAGCAAGTGTGTGCGTAGCTGTAGCCTTTCGTAGATATCGCTCAAACATCATCAAAAATTCTGTGAGTAGCTACTTTGCATGATGTCCTAAGCTTAACAATTTGTTACTATTTTAAAGTGTCTCTTGTCTATACTTGTCTTTCACAAACCCATAACTGTGCGATAATGCGCTTCAATTTGCGCGACGGTTTCAGACTTGCGCTTTGTCTCCCATTGACTGCGGTTAAATAGTTCTTGCCGCAATTCATCAACGTTAATTGTGGTAACTTTCCCATCAGCAACAATTTGCTTACCGTTAACCCAAACACTATCAACAACATTATTAGGACGACCTAAAACTAATAAACCAATAGGATCTGTCCGGGGAAGCAATGATAAATGAGTGAGGTCATAAAGTACTAAATCTGCTTGTTTGCCCACAGTTAAGGAACCGAGTTTGTCTGCTATATTCAGTCCCTTTGCACCTCCCAAGGATGCCATTTCTACTGCTTGTCTGGGTGTAATCCAGTGTTGATAATCTGAGTCTGTAACGTTGTGCAAGATAGAACCCATTTTGATGGCTTCTAACAAATCTTGAGAGTCATTACTTGAAGCACCATCACAACCAAAAGTTACATTTATTCCAGCTTGGCGATATTTTAAAATAGGGGCAATACCACTGCCTAAACGTAGATTACTTAAGGGATTATGAACAACTGTAGATTGAGTCTCAGCGAGAATGGTAATATCAGCATCATTTAACCAGACGCAATGAGCTAGAGTTGTGCGTTGGCGTAGCCCGCCGCAGGCATCGCTCAAAAACCCGATTCTTTTCAAATGTTCCACGGCAGTACAACCGTACTTTTCTTGAGCGAGTTTTTCCTGTGCCCTAGTTTCGAGTAAATGGGAGTGACGACAAAGATTATAGCGATCGCTTAACTCGATACATCCTGTAAATAAAGCATCACTACACAATTGTATCCCCGTTGGTGCGACCAAAATATTTACACCCTCATCTGGACGATGAAACTGTCTCACCGCCTCTTCGATAATTTCCAATGTTGCCGCAGTTGAACGATGATAAGGTTCATGAGTTCTTGCTGATTCTCCAGATGGAAGCCCTGCACTAAGGGATTCATCTTGAATTAAGGGGGCGATAAAGGCGCGAATCCCAACTTCTCTGTAAGCGCGGGTTGCAGTGGCGATCGTTTCTAACTCAAGTCCGGGAATTAACACCAGGTGATCTACTACACTCGTACCGCCAGAAAGCAAGGTTTCTACCGCAGTACCCAAGGCGCTGAGATAAACCTGTTCAGTGTCGAGGGGGGCAAAATCATACAGTTCCGCCAACCATAATTCTAAAGGCAAAACTGACATGATTCCCCGTTGCCACATCTCTGATGAGTGGGTGTGAGCGTTGAAAAAACCAGGTAGCAGCAGTTTATTTTTGCCATCTATGACAGTGCCGATTACTGGTAGATTGGGGGCAATTGCAGCTATTGCCCCATCTACAATCTGTACATCTACCGTCGCATAATCATCACTGGCGGCAATTAAAACATTCTGAATAGTAAAATTTACCATATTTAACCTTGATTAAGTAATTGTATTTTCAACTGAATTTCAAGTTACAAGATAGAAAATGGTGTTGGGTATTGCAATTTTATGAATTTGCCTTTTCGGACATTGGGAGTCTCACCAAATGCGTGGACAGTGAATGATGCGATCGCAGATATCACTCGTCCTCAAAAACCCCCACAACCCGTTATTTTATCAACAGAAACTAAAACCCTGCGTTTAGACTTGGCAAAAGCCGCTATCCTCGTCATTGATATGCAAAACGACTTCTGTCACCCGGATGGCTGGTTAGCGCATATTGGCGTGGATGTAACTCCAGCACGTCAGCCGATTAAACCTTTGAATAACCTACTTCCAGAACTTCGTGAAGCGGGTGTTCCAGTCATTTGGATAAATTGGGGGAATCGCCCTGACTTACTCAATATTAGTGCTGGTTCGCGTCATGTCTATAACCCCACAGGGGCAGGTGTGGGATTAGGCGATCCACTACCAAGCAATGGTGCAAGAGTCCTAATGGCGGGTAGTTGGGCCGCGGCAGTAGTAGACGAACTAGAACAGCTTCCTGAAGATATTCGTGTGGACAAATATCGCATGAGTGGGTTTTGGGATACCCCATTAGATAGTATCTTGCGGAATCTGGGAAGCACAACATTATTTTTTGCTGGTGTTAATGCCGATCAATGCGTGCTAGCTACCTTATGTGATGCCAATTTCTTAGGATATGACTGTGTGTTAGTTAAAGATTGTAGCGCTACGACTTCGCCTGAATATTGTTGGCTAGCAACGTTGTACAATGTTAAACAATGCTTCGGTTTTGTCACTGACTCCCAAGAAATTTTAACAGCGCTGCAAAAGAATGAGGAGTGATTAGATTTTAGATTTTTCCTTCAATCCAAAATTCAAAATTGGTTGAATGAGGAGTATTTAGTGTTTAACAATTAGTGATTTTTTCATTTATACAACTTAGAACTTACGCATAACCCACGCGGTAGGGGCAATTAATTAATGAATTGTCCCTACCTGAAAATCTTTCTTTGTGGCTATTGTTTGCATCATTCCTGACAACTCACAACTTAATATTCAAGACTTGGATTTTAGGAATTTTCATACCCATCGATAACTTTAGAGGGGATAAATAAATGTACGCTACTCGTTGTGTAATTCCGGTTATCAAATCTCCCAAAGATTACCAAGTATATCGCATTAGTCCTAATGACTCTAATCGATTAGCAATTATCTTCGATTCGACAAATGCTAATACTTCTTTGACTTGCTGTATAGAAATTTTTGATATCGGTGGACAAACACCGCCAAATCGCCATCAGTGGGCGGTGGAAATGTTTTTTGTCCTCAAAGGCGAAGCGATCGCTATGTGTGACGGCAAGAGTGCCACAATCAAGGCTGGAGATAGTTTATTAGTGCCTCCCACTGGGACTCATTTGATTAAAAATACTGGTTCTACTCGCTTGTATACGTTGACTGTGATGGTTCCCAATGAAGACTTTTCGGAATTGATTCGCAGTGGCATTCCGACGGAGTTAGATGCAGAAGATATGGCTGTACTGGGGAGATTCAATACTTTGATGCCCTGTTAAAATAATTCGTAATTCGTAATTCGTAATTCGTAATTCGTAATTTATTGGGGATTCCTCGTTTCAATGTGAAATACGGAAACGAGGGAATATTATGAATTACGAATTGTTTATCGTTAAAAAACTTTTAGCTTATTAACCTAGTGGTCTATCACATTAATTTTGCTAGGTTTGTAGTGAGCGATTTATCGCTCAAATCAAGGACTAAAGTCCTTACTACGAACTTTTATAAGCCTTCAGAATTAATGAGACAGACCACTAGTTTAGGGGTTTAAGTCCACGTCACAAAACGTAATTGCTAATTGCGAATTGGTTTAGCTACGAACTTTTGTGAGGATTTTTTGCGAATAAAACGAAGCCGATTCTTCGTTTTTGGAGCAATCTTGTGCGAACTTAATCAAATGATGCCCCACAAGTCCGACGTGAATCAAGTTTTCAATATCACCTGCTTTCAGCGCTGGCTTGGCCATTTTCCAGAAAGTCTGACGATAGTTACTAAATAAGCCTATCCGCAGCAAAATATTAGTTAAATAAGTTAAACCTTTACGGATATTAGCCCCAGAAGTGCGAGCAGGACTGTTAGGTACTTCGATGCGATTTGGATAGGTGTGTTCCATATTGTAAGCAAACCGCTCATATAAAAATTCCGGCTCATAAGCAGTTGTGATGCAGCGCCGCCACATCTCGACAACTTGCTCGTAGGGCATCAAAAACTCAACATTTGATTCGCGGTTTTCATCAAATACGAGTCGTCCTTCTGCTTCTAACCTCCGCCATAACGGAGTTCTCGGCAAAGCATGAAGTAGATTAATTGTCAACATGGGAATTTGAGATGCCCGAATAAATTCAATAATTCGGTCTGCTGTTTCTGGTGTATCTGTATCTAACCCAATGATGATTCCTGATACTACTTCCATGCCATAGCTATTTAAAACTTGAATTGCTTTTAAGATTGGCATACTCAGATTTTGATCTTTGGAAATAGCATGGAGAGCATCTGGCTCAGGTGTTTCGATACCGCAAAAGATCGTGCAGAAATAGGCTTCGCGCATCATCTCCAGCAGTTTTGGACTTTGGGCTAGGTTGAGAGTTGCTTCACATGCAAACTGGATGGGGTAGCCATTGCGTTTTTGCCAGTCAATCAGGTGAGGAAGTAACTTCATGGCAGCGCGGCGATCGCCAACAAAGTTATCATCAACAAAATACACTGCCCCCAAATTGCCAGATTGTCGCATTGCATCTAGCTCGGCAACCACTTGCTCTGGTGTTTTCATTCGGGGACTGTTGCCATAGAGTTCGGGAATATCACAAAACTCGCAGCGATAAGGACAACCACTAGAAAACTGCACATTTGCCAGAAAATAATCATCGATATCCAGCAAATGATAAGCTGGAGTTGGAAACTCTGTTAAAGGCAAACGTTCCTTCGTTTCAAAGCGGATTTGCCTTTGAGGACGTTCTAAGTTTTGGTCTAGATACTCGATCATGCGATCGCTAGCATCTCCCAACTCACCCAAATGTAAAATGTCAAATTCAGGATAATATTCTGGACACCCAGATACCGAAGGGCCACCCACCACTGTGATTTTCCCGGCTCGATGGGCAAGTTCATTAATTTGATTAATCTGTGGTTTTTGGATATGCATTCCACTCACAATTACCACATCAGCCCATTGGTAATCAGCCCTGGTTGCTGATTTGACATTCTCATCAATAAACCGCACTTCCCATTTTTGAGGTAAATAGGCAGCCACAATTAAAATACCTTGGGGTGGCATAAAAGCCCGAACATTACCCATCAATGGGTAGGCGTAATGAAAAGTACCAAAGGAGCGGCTGTATTTAGGAAAGATGCAAAGAATGCGTCGATGGTTCGAGGGAACGTAGCTGCTTCTCTTAGTATTAGAAGCGGTTTTGGAATCGGCCGCTATATAAGTTGGATTCTCTAAAGACTTAAGATTTACGGTCATCGCAAATTTCACCCCAGAAAACTGAGCAGTTAATTTGACAATTTATTGACACAATTCAGTGATAATTCCAACTAGCTTACCGCGATCTTTCAGCAGTTTTTAACTGTAAAATATAAAATTCCTCCTAGAGGGGTATGATTCGCCCTTTCTCAGAATGCAGTTTTGCAATTACGGATGCCTTTGAGTCGACAGATTCTGGCTTATGAGTTAATTCATCTAGAAGGCTTAGGTAAAAACTAATTACCGATATAGTTGGTTATATGTTGGTATGTTTGGTATTATTTTACCTAGCATCAATTTTATGGAAGAAATTTCTCAAACGCCTTTTCTATGAAAAGAAGACAAATTCTTGGCTTATTAGGTATAGCAGTTGCTGGTTTGCTCCTGGCAATTGGTTTACCGTTAGTTAATCCTTCTCCGGTAATAGCGCAAAATAGCACTATCCTCGTCTCCGCAGCCGCCAGCTTAAAAGAGGCACTAGAGGAAATTAAGCCTTTGTACCAACAAAGTAAATCAGATGTCAACATTAATTATAATTTTGGGGCTTCTGGTGCTTTGCAACAACAGATCGAGCAAGGTGCCCCAGCAGATATCTTTATTTCTGCTGGCAAAAAGCAAGTGGATGCCCTAGAACAAAAAGGACTTTTGGTAACAGGTAGCCGTGCTAACTTGGCAAATAACCGTCTAGTCTTGATTGTGGCTCAGGATGTTGTTGGCATCACTAGTTTCTACAATTTAACAGATAGTAAGATTAAAAAAATTGCGATCGGTGAACCTAGAAGTGTACCCGCCGGTCAATATGGGGAGCAAGTCTTAAAGAAATTGAAACTTTATAATCAGGTAAAGCCCAAATTAGTCTTTGCTAACAACGTGCGTCAAGTTTTGGCAGCAGTAGAAAGTGGTAACGCTGAAGCGGGTTTAGTTTATGCTACTGATGCCAAAATTTCCAACAAGGTAAAAGTCGTAGTTGCTGCTGACGATAAGTTTCACTCACCAATTGTCTATCCAATGGCAGTAATTAAAAGCAGTAAAAATATTCCAGCAGCCAAAGAGTTTATCCAATTTTTATCTGGCAGTGAAGCCAAGACAGTACTCAAAAAATATGGGTTTCTTGTAAGTTAGCAAGAAGCTTAAGAGTTCATTTGAATAAGTTAGGACTTACGCAAGAGTTACGGAATAACTAACCACAGAGGCGCAGAGGACACGGAGAAATAAGAGTTTGAGAGATATTTTGCGTAAGTCCTATAAGTGTTTCGCTGTGACTTAAGGCACTTTTAGATCCCCCTAACCCCTTTTAAAAGGGTTGGAGGATATTTTGTACGTAAGTCCTAAAGGAAAATAACCAATGCCCCATACCCGAATGGCACTAAGTTAATCGCAAAGCCCTGATATAACTTGCTTTTTGAGTGTGGGGAGTGTGGGGAGTGTGGGGGTAAGACTTCTTCCCCGTCCTCCCACACCTCCCACACCTCCCACACCTCCCACACCTTGCCCTGACCAGGTTTCAGCTTTTCTTAGTGCCATTCCCCCATACCCTTTAATACAAAGACTTAATCCACTGCCATTCCTGTGTCAAACCCTCTCTTAGAGAGACTTGTGGCTGATATCCCAGAATTTTCTGCGCTTTAGATACATCAGCAGCAGTGTGGCGTGCATCTCCCATCGCTTTTTCTATGTGGTTTCTTTTGATTGGTTTCCCAACGATTTCTTCAATCGTATCTAAGACTTCTGCTAAAACCACCCTGCTACCACCACCGATATTAAAAATTTCTCCCACTGCTTGGGGTGTGGAGGCAGCCGCTAAATTGGCGGCGACGATATCACCAACAAATGTAAACTCCCGCGTTTGCTGTCCATCACCGTAAATAGGAATCGCCTCATCCTGCAAAATGGATTTAAAGAACTTATGAAATGCCATATCTGGGCGTTGTTTTGGGCCATAGACTGTGAAATAGCGCAATGATACAGATGGCACACCAAAGTTTTTGTAATACAGTCTGCACAAAGTTTCAGCCGCTAGCTTAGTAATACCGTAAGGAGAAACAGGTTCAGGGCAAATTCCTTCGTGAGTAGGTAAAGTTTCTGCATCACCATATACACTTGACGAAGAAGCAAACACTAATCTTTTCAAGTGTTTTGCATCTTTAGCCGCTTCTAGCAAAACTTGCGTAGCATTAATATTTCGTTCTGTGTAACCTCGAAAAGCCTTACCCCAACTTGCCCTGACACCTGCTTGTGCTGCTTGATGGTAAACGACATCAACATCTTTTAAGAGTTCCTGCCAATCTAAAAACTGAATATCTGCTTCAATTAATGTAAAACTAGGTGAGCTATGTAAGTGTGCAACATTCTTACGCTTTAACATAGGATCGTAATAATCATTGAATTCATCAATCCCAATTACTTCTTCCCCTTGTTGTAGCAAGATGTCTACGAGGTGAGAACCAATAAAGCCTGCTGCTCCAGTAACGATAATTTTAGCCATGTTAGCTATTTTTTGCTATTTTCATAAATTTCTATATTCACAGGTTAGTACTTGTAATCAATAATCGTCATTACTTAAGCTTGATTTTTAATCAATTATTGTACCGTTTTAAACACAAGTATTACTTAAATAAATATACTTATAATCTAATTAATTAAAGTATATTTGTTTGGTTATTGTATGACAAAATTGACTAAGCAAATATACTAGTTGACAGAATTTAATCTTGAGAATAAAAGCAGTTGAAATTCAAACCACGAAATGGTCTTAAAACCCAATACGGTTCACTTAGCGATAAAAACCTTAAGCTGCGTAGGTTTGGTTGAGGAACGAAACCCAACATTACCACCTTATTTATGTTGGTTATGCTATCGCTGCACCCAACCTTGTATCTTAGAAATAGTAGTAGACTGTCCCAACCTTGGTCATTATAGACCGCTTTGTAGCATGGGTTACTACAACAATCTTCTAGACAGAACTCGAACAGTCGCCGGGGTCAAAGCTTTAAAGACTGGAAAATTAGATTTTTATGAGAAATTTGTAATAGAAAACAAAACATCTCAAAAGGGAATAACTATGACAGTCAATCTACAAGGAATATTACAGCAACCGGGACAAGGTTCTTCATACTGGGTGCTTGGGGATTTGTATACTTTTAAGGCAGTGGGTGAAGAAACTGGTCAAGCTTATGCTCTAGTTGAGATTACCGTTCAACCACAAAACGGTACACCTCCCCACATTCATAGTCACGAAGACGAAGCTTTTTATATTCAAGAGGGAGAATTGGAATTTCAGCTTGATGAGCGAATTATCTTAGCAACTCCTGGAACTTTTTTCCACTCTCCCAAAGGTCAACTCCACAGGTTTTCAAATATTGGTGCAAAGCCAGCAAAATTACTTTGTTGGTTCACACCAGCAGGGTTAGAGAAGTTTTTTATGGAAGTAGGTGTGCCAGCCTCAGAGAGAATGCAATTACCTAGCGTTAGTCCCGCAGATATGGAAAAAGCGGTGGCGGCTGCTTCAAAATACGGTCTTGAAATTATTCCGCCGTCTGCTGCATCTTTGCAGATATAAGGTAATATAACTACAAGCGATCGCAGTTAGACACCAAACAACAGTACTAGAAAGTTTCAGAGGAGCGATCGCTAACTAAGCTAATCAACATTTCTATTGAAGAGTTTCAATATGAAAACGCTTAAATGCTCTAGCTGCTTCAGGAATTAGCTCCCTACTTCCTTCAGGGTGGGTGCTTTCGCAATCACGTTAAAGAATCGTTTAGAGGCATTTTAGCTTCTACTTGCAGAAATGTCTTACCAAGAATACCTATATTTAATATTACCCAATACAATGTATTTTATTTAACTGCGATCGCCAGTTAAGATTTTAGAACTCTTTATACCATTCTCAGCACACTAGAGGATTCATAATCGATAATCCAAATATTGATCCCAAGAAAAAGTGTTGACTTATGTGTATAGAATTTGGGCGGGAAATCTGCGGCAATCTTGACACGGCAGAGTCACGCGAATGGTTAGTTACTAATGGTATTGGTGGTTATGCTTCTGGAACTGTGGCTGGTTTATTGACGCGCCGCTATCACGGACTATTGGTAGCAGCATTGAAACCACCTTTAGGTCGTACTTTACTGCTGGCAAAACTAGATGAAACTATCCTGTATGACAATCGCTCTTATTCTCTAGACACCAATCGTTGGGCTGATGGGACTGTCAGTCCTCACGGTTATCAAAATATTGAACGTTTTTCTCTGGAAGGTACAATTCCCTTATGGCGTTTTGCTGTTGCCGATGCCTTGTTAGAAAAACGGGTGTGGATGCAACAAGGTGTTAATACAACTTATGTGCAATATACTTTGCGTCGTGCCACGCAACCTCTGAAGTTGACCCTCAAAGCAATGGTCAACTACCGCGATTATCACAGCGACACCCAAAGCAATGGCTGGAAGATGTCTATTGAGGAAGTCGAACAAGGGATTTGTGTAACTGCTTATCCGGGTGCTGTACCAATGTATTTACTGACCGATGGTGGTAGTGCATCTGTTGCCGACAATTGGTATTATGGCTTTGACTTGGCTGTTGAACGCTATCGGGGATTGAGAGATAGAGAAGACCATCTCCACGCTGCGACTTTTGAAGTAACACTGAATCCTGGGGAAGCGATGTCTACGACGGGCTGCACCTACGCATTTGTAGCCAGCACAGAAAAGCAAGCAAATCTCAATGCCGAGGCTGCACTTAAGTTACGTCGCGCTCAAGAGCAGAAGCTAACAGGAATTTGGAAAACTAATCAACCCCTCAAGACGAAGGACTCACCTATCTGGATCAAGCAACTAATACTAGCTGCTGACCAGTTTATTGTTGACCGTCCAATGCCAGAAGACCCCTACGGTAAGACTATCATCGCTGGTTATCACTGGTTTAGCGACTGGGGACGCGACACCATGATTAGTCTACCTGGTTTGACAATTTCCACTGGTCGCCCAGAGGTAGCACGCTCAATTCTTCGCACTTTTGCTAGATACGTAGACCAAGGAATGCTGCCTAATCGCTTTCCCGATGCGGGCGAGCAACCAGAATATAATACAGTCGATGCCACTCTCTGGTACTTTGAAGCAGTCCGCGCTTACTACAGCGCTACGGATGATGATACTTTGCTTGCTGAACTCTTTCCCATACTTGCAGACATCATCGATTGGCACTGTCGCGGTACACGCTACAACATCCATCTCGATCCGGCCGATGGCTTACTGTTTGCAGGCGTTGCAGGTGTACAACTGACTTGGATGGATGCCAAAGTTGATAATTGGGTAGTTACGCCCCGAATTGGCAAACCGATTGAAGTTAATGCCCTCTGGTATAATGCTTTACGGACAATGGCCAAGTTTGCCCGTCACCTTGGTAAACCGCACCAAGAATATGAAGCTATGGCAGACCGAGCTAAGTATAGATTTTCTCGCTTCTGGAATGACGAGACAGGTTATTGCTATGACGTTCTAGACAGTCCTGATGGTGATGATGCAGCATTGCGTCCTAACCAAATATTTGCCGTTTCATTGCTAGAAAGTCCCCTAACACCTGCCCAGCAAAAAAGTGTGGTGGAAGTTTGCGGGCGATCGCTGCTGACTTCTCATGGATTGCGATCGATAGCGCCCGATCATTTCCAATACCAGGGTAAATACGGTGGTAATCAGTATCAACGTGATGGAGCTTATCATCAAGGGACAGTTTGGGGTTGGTTATTGGGGCCGTTCGTTCTAGCACACCTGCGCGTCTACAAAAATCCTGAGCAGGCTCGTCAATTTTTGGAACCAATGGCTAATCATCTTACTACACACGGTCTTGGTAGTCTCAGTGAAATTTTTGATGGTGATGCCCCGATGACTGCACGGGGATGTATTGCCCAAGCGTGGACAGTAGCAGAGGTTTTACGCGCTTGGCTGGCGACAGATAATTGATGCGCTTACCTGTTAACCCACCCAAAGTTTAGTAAAACAGCTGCCCATCAGCAATTTCTACGATCCGCTTAGTTCCATCTTTACTCTCTATTACATCTACAGAAAAGAATTGACTTCCAATCCGTTTTGCACATTCTTTAAGGATCTCTGGAACTTCGTCATCTGGTAAAACTTTTGCTGCTTTACCAGATTGATAAATCAAGAAATTTGCACTTTTTCAAAATTTTTAAGTATGATTATTAACCATGAATATATTAAAATACTCAGTTAACTTTGCTTCCTTTTGTGTTGTCGCTTGTATTATCGCTTCTACATCTGCGGTAATTGCTCAACCAAGACCTTCACAAAGCAATTCGGTAATAAAACTAACACCGACTCAGTTAAAAGTTTTGCGATCGCTAGGGTTAAAAATAGCATTACCAAGTTACCTACCCGCAAATTTTCATGCCGACAAAGTATTGGTTGAGGCTGGGCGTGAAAATGTTCAGAGCTTGCGTTACTTAGTTGTTTACCAAAATTCAAGTGCAGATAAATGCTTTGCGATTGAGTCAACATCTGGTGGTATCGGCGACTTGCCCTCTGGATCACGCAGTTACCCGATAAATTCTCCCATATTTGGCAAAAGCGTCTTGGAGCAAGGATTATACGGTAATGCCAAACAACCAACATTGCTATCGCAGTGGTTGGGTTCACAAAATGGCCCCTTTTACAGATTTGTTGGTACGGGAGTATTACCAGAATTGTCTAATTGTAGTAATGTTACTCCCCAAGAAGCAGTCAAAATTTCGCAGTCGGTTCGCTACTTCAATTAATTGACTACACCTACTAAACCGGAGCTTTTTCATTTATTGGAGTTCAATTAAAACCAATAAGCTATGACAATTATCTATTCAGGAATTTCCTGCGTCTTTTAAAAAAAAATACCAAGAATCTCTGTATATTTACTCTATTTAGGAGGACATAGAAATATGTCTAAACAGCAAGAGCTACCTTCAACCATTGTATTCATACAAGAAGACATACGAAAGTACAAAATTTTAAGGTAATTCTCATCGGAAATTAATTTAATTACTAGTAAATTAATTTAATTTATTATTAGAGAAATATTTGCAGGGTTGAGAGGACGATTAAAGAAAAATTTTTTGCAATCTTTCTGGAATGGCTGCACTTTTCATTGTAGGTATACAACAAAGATAAGTTAAAATCATCTGTAACTAAAAATTTAGCAGTTAATAGTAACTTTACATTTAGCATTTTGATTTTTTTATTGATATATCTTTATTCAACACCTAAAACGTAACCAGAAAAGTGAAGCAAATCAGAAAAGTTTGGATAAATATAGACCCATTTTCCTTACAGTCACGCCTCACAATTGGTATTGCTGCATTCTCAGGTTTGGTATTAGGTAGCCTCGCTACATGGACTAGTTGGAAAATGCAGCAAATATTAGTTGATAGTCATAAGTATAATATAGAACAAATCGCCAAGCGTTTGCCGCAAGATGTGCAAATTTATAGTGAAATGATGCAACCGGAAACTGGGTTGCAAAAGGCTATTAATAACTTGGCAAATACCAACATCTTATTATGGTTGAAAAGTCCTGATAATAAAATTTTAGTAAAATCTGCCACTTTAGATTTGGTATCCGATACTAAAGTAGCTGAGTTAATGTCTTTAACTAAGATGCCGATTAAACCACAAGTTTACAAAGTCAACGAAAGCTATTTTGTTTTATGTGGTAGTTCTGTACAAGTGCAGGGTAAGTTATTGGGTGAGGTATTTGTAGTCAAAGATATTACCCGCGAACAGAAAATGTTTCTGGGAATGGTGCAGAGTTTAACTATTATTAGTGTTTTGGCAATTATTATTTTAACTGCTGCGATCGCATTTTACATCCAGCGTTCTCTGCAACCTCTACGCCAGCTAAATCAAATGGCTTCTGTGATTTCGGCTGAAGATTTAGGACAATCGCATCTATCGGTTGAAAATGCACCCAGCGAAGTTAAAGAATTAGCTCAAACTTTAACTATGCTGTTATCGCGTCTCTCTCAATCTTGGAAGCAAGAACGAGAATTTGTGAGTAATGTTTCTCATGAATTACGTACACCTTTAACCATTGTACATGGTTATTTGCAAAGCGTTTTGCGAAGGCAAAATAATTTAACACAAACCCAACAAGAAGCTTTAGAAACTGCGGCATCGGAAGCTGAACGCACTATCCGTCTGCTACAAGATTTACTTGATTTAGCACGAGCAGATAATGGTTACTTATATTTTCAAATGAAATCTTATGTGCTAAATGACTTGGTTGAAGAAGTGGTGGTTATGGCAAAAAAATATAGCGATCGCATAATTAAAATCGAGTCCAACGTTGATCGAATTGAGGTGAAAGCAGATTACAGTCGGCTCAAACAAGTATTATTGAACTTGATTGATAATGCTATTAAGTACTCTGAAGCTGATACACCGATAGTTTTGGAATTAAATCAACTTGAAGATCGGGCAATTATTCAAGTTTGCGATCGAGGCTATGGAATTCCTTTGCAACAGCAAGCACGGATATTTGAAAGATTTTACCGCGTAGATGAATCCCGCTCTCATACTACCGGGGGTTGTGGTTTGGGTTTATCTATTGTCAAAACACTTGTAGAAGGTATGGGGGGTAGTGTTAGTGTGCAATCAAAGTTAGGGGAAGGAAGTACATTTACAATTAGTTTACCGACGTATAGCAGTGCTATCTGAATTTTTAAAACATCCTGTCAAGAATCAGGGCTTTTATAGAGAAGGAACCACCACAACTCTAGTCCAATAAAGGCTAAACCAGCGATCGCAACACCAACTTTCAAGCCCAATGGTTGCCCTATATGGTTAAATTGGGTAGTTTGCTCTGACGAGTGGGCTGGCATTTCTGCTAATGTTGCACTTGGTGTCCCGGCGAGAAGCGCTAAAGCTGTAAGGCTTCCCCAAAGCATTTTTTTACTGAACATTTCCTAATTTAACCTGCAATTATGAAGTAGCTTTTGGTTGAAAGTTACGCAATCTGAGGGCATTGCTAACAACAGAGAGCGAAGAAAGAGCCATCGCAGCCCCGGCGATAATTGGATTGAGTAACCAACCAAATATAGGGAACAAAATTCCAGCCGCAATAGGAATACCAATGACGTTGTAAATAAAGGCAAAGAAGAGATTTTGCTTGATATTGTTGATGGTGGCATGGCTGAGTTGAATTGCTGTGACAATGCCTTGCAAATCTCCAGAAATTAGGGTGATATCGCTAGCTGCGATCGCAACATCTGTTCCCGTACCAATAGCAATTCCCACATCAGCCTGTGCTAGCGCTGGCGCATCATTTATCCCATCACCTACCATTGCGACAATTGAGTGCTGAGTTTTGAGTGAGAATTTACGAGAATTCTCTCCCCTTACTCCTCTGCCCCTCTGCCCCTCTACACCCCTGCCCCTCTGCTCCCCTTGTAGAGATTGGATAATCGCCGCCTTTTGATCTGGACGCACTTCGGCAAAGATTCGCTCAATGCCAACTTCTGCTGCGATCGCATCAGCCGTTTTACGATTGTCTCCAGTAAGCATTACTACTTCTAAACCTAATTTCTGTAATGCCTTTACCACTGCTGCTGATGAAGGTTTCAGCGCATCGGCAATACCCATTATTCCTTGTAGTTCGCCATCTACAGCAATCAAAATGACTGTTTTACCAGCAGTTTCCCAGGCATCTTTATACTGCTGGAGACTCATAGTGTTAATTCCAAGTTCTGTTAACCAGCGTTGTGTACCAATTTGCACAAGCTGACTTGAAACAACTGCTTGGACACCACTACCTGCATTAGCCTGAAAGTTCTGTGCCTCTGTTAAACTCACCTCTTGAGACTGGGCGTATTTCACCACCGCTTCAGCTAAAGGATGCTCAGAATTCCTTTCCACCGTTGCTGCTAACTGTAAAAGCTTGATTTCATTCCCATTAGCTGTACCGTTAACAGTTACAAAGTCTGTAACTGTTGGTTTCCCCTGAGTCAAAGTGCCGGTTTTATCTAAAACGATGGTTTGAATTTTGTGTGCTAGTTCTAAGCTGTCCGCACCCTTAATCAAAATACCGTTTTCTGCACCTTTGCCGGTTCCCACCATTACAGATGTGGGGGTAGCTAAACCCAAAGCACAGGGACAAGCGATAATTAGTACACCTACCGTTGTCATTGTTGCTAGGGTGAGGTTGCCAGTGAAATTAAACCAAATTACGAAAGTGGCGATCGCGATCGCAATTACAGCTGGTACAAACCATCCTGTCACTTGATCTGCCAAGCGCTGAATTGGTGCTTTAGAGCCTTGGGCTTGTTGCACTAATTTGACGATTTGAGCCAAAAACGTATCATTTCCGACTCGTGTCACCCGAAACTGAAACGCACCTGCACCGTTAATCGTCGCCCCAATCACCTCATCTCCTGGCTGCTTTTTGACTGGCAAACTTTCACCAGTTACCATCGCTTCATCTACTGTCGAAGCGCCTGCAATCACCTCGCCATCGACTGGAATCTTCTCGCCAGGACGTACCAAAATCACATCATTGATTCTGACTTCAGCAATGGGAACATCAATTTCCACACCATCACGAATAACTCTGGCATCTCTGGCTTGCAATCCGATCAGTTTGCGGATGGCTTCAGAAGTTTGTCCCCTAGCGCGATTTTCCAATAACCGCCCCAATAAAATTAAGGTAATAACAATGGCTGCAACTTCATAATAAACATGAGGTATCAAGCCCTGGGCAATAAAAAATTTCGGGAAAACAGTCACAAACAAAGAATATATATACGCTGCACTTGTACCCAAAGCAATCAGCGTGTCCATTGTCGCCGTATGGCGCTTGAGGGTTTTCCAGCCATTGCGGTAAAAAGAACCACCACACCAGAAGATGACAGGTGTTGTCAACGCTAACTGTACCCAAGGATTTTGCAAGAAGCTGGGAATTAAGGGGAAGTTTAGCCCAGTCATCATGGGCAACGACCCTAAAAAGAGGAAAATGCTAATTACACCTCCCACAATTACCTTGAGGAAAAGTTCGCGTTGTAATGCTTGTCTACTCGCTTTTTCGGCATCATCTTCTTCAGAGAGCAATTCTTCCTGGAGTGAGTCAGAAGAATATCCCGCAGCTGCGATCGCAGTTTGAATTTTCTCTAAATCTGCTAGAGAGCGATCGTAACTGATGGCGGCTTGTTCTGCTCCAAAGTTAACGTTGCAGTCAATCACCCCAGGAACAGAGCGAATTGCCTTTTCGATGTTGTTGGCGCAACCAGCGCAACTCATACCTCGAAGTTTGAGTGTGAGAGTATCCATAACTAGATGAACCGAACCCCTGTGATTGATGTGGGAGGATCTTTAAAGATTAAGCAACTGGATAGCCAGCAGCAGCCAACGCTTCCTTAATTTCTGTTTCTGATGCTTGAGTTTCTACACTGACAAGCTTGGTTGTTGGATCAGCCTGAACGCTTGCATTGGCATCGACTGCTTGAAGTGTTTTGGTGATGGTGCTTGCACAAACAGAACAAGACATATTGGGAACTGTGAGTTGGAGAGTCATAGATTTACGGGATAAAAATAAACAACCTAGCCAAACCAAGTTGGATGACTGAGGGATAACCGTCAACAATCAGAAATTTCTGGTTGAGAGTCCCCTTGAATTCATACTAGACTCTCTAGCCGGCTGGAGAGTCTAGAGAATTTTAAAAGTTTTTAGCTAAAGTTCAAATTCCTTTACAGATGTAGTATATAAAATGCAAAGAATACAAAATACTACAAAACACTTGTTTTCCAATGCAAGTGTGTGTTATCAAAGTTGTATAACCTGTTGTTTTCCCCCAAATTCTGGGAAAATAACCCTCCGCACCACTTGAGACGCGGCTGCTGAACCCAAGTCTCCTACTCTCTTCACAACCAAGAGTCTTTTTTAAGGCTCAATTTGGAGTTTTCATGCAGCCAAAAAATTTAAAACGTCTCCTGCGTGCTTTAGAGCGGCAGGGTTTGGATGTAACTTACGATAATCACACTTATTCTGTCCGTTTAGTTAATTCTCCTGATGCCCCTGTAGCAGAAGTGTTGCTGCCAGAAGGCTTCCCCGTAGAAGCTAAGGCACTGAAGCAGCTAGCGAATTTGGCAAGCGTCCGCCACCCATCTGGTGGATGCGTTTGTCGTGCCTGTGCTACCCCTGACTTTCACCCAGGTGATGCGGGTGTTGCCATTGGTTCAATTGTCGAAACTGTGGGTCAGGTTATCCCTGGCGCTGTCGGTTCTGACATCAATTGTGGAATGCGCCTGCACGTTGCTGATTTGACAATCGACGAATTCATGGCAAAGCGCGACCAATTCGTCGAAAAAATGAAGGGGGATTACTTCTTTGGTACGCGTGATGTGACAATGACTGCTGAGGCAATGCGATCGCTATTTCAATACGGAATTCCCGGTTGGCTGGATGCCATGCTAGATCGGCCTACTGGAAGTGTAGTCAAATCTGATTTGCAGCAACTACTCCAAGAGGGCGATGGCTCCGCCAACGCCAGGGGCGAACGCATCTTCTTAGGTGGTTCAATGGATGGTGACTGGAAACTTGCGCCAGAAGAATTGGTTCCCGATAGCGGAATGGTACGCGATGGCGGACTGGCAACCATTGGCGGCGGCAATCATTTTGTAGAAGTGCAGCGAGTTGATAAAGTCGAAAATCGCCCACTTGCCCACGCTTGGGGAGTGCGCGAGGGACAACTGGCTTTTATGATTCACTCTGGTTCTCGAAACGTGGGTAAGTATATCGGGGGAATGTGGCGAGATAAAGCTAAGGCGACTTGGCAAAAAGGTCTGAAGTACCCTGATTCTCAGATTTTTCCTCTCTCTACCCATTCTCACCCCGAATTAGTCGCCAGTTACCTGCAAGCTGAGGCAACTGCTGCTAACTATGCTTTTATTAATCGCCTGCTGTTAGCAGAACTGCTACGTCTGCGTTTGCGAGAAGTATATAAAGATGTGGAAGCACCTCTAGTTTATGATTTGCCGCATAATATCACCTTGCCGGAAGGTAAAGGATGGGTAACACGCAAGGGCGCTTGTCCAGCCCATGCAGGGCAACCAGTGATTATCCCTGGTTCAATGGGTGCTTATTCTTATCTGATGGTGGGTAAAGGCAATCCAGCCTTTTGTAATTCGGCCTCACACGGCGCGGGAAGAATTCGTTCTCGCTTCGACCTCAATCGCAGAGGTGCATCTCAAAATGAGGCAGAACTGGGATTAACCGGGATAGACTGCATTACCTTGCGTGAAGAACGCCGCATTGAAGAAGCACCAGCCGCCTATAAACCGATTCAGTCTGTAATTGATGTGCAGGTTGAGGCAGAAATGGTGGACGTTGTGGCGCGATTGAGTCCGGTATTGACGTTTAAAGCGTAGCCCCTAAATAAAAAGCCCCTGGTCAACGCCAGGGGTATCCATCTTTATTCCCTAACATTTAGAATCGCATCTGTGAAGCTATTATAAATCCGTACTAATGCAATTAACGCATAAGATTGATGATTATTTTGCAATTAATTAGATGGAATTTACCCAGTGTCATCAATGCTACGGTGTACACACAAGTTAGATCCAGTTTTAGTTTTATCCCAATACGCTTGGGATAAGCCAGAAAGCCCTTCTCCGAAAATGAGTGTAGAGACGTAGCACTGCTACGTCTCTACAAGGATTCTGGATAACGCATATTTAATTTCTGGAGATGTCTAATCAATACTTTATGTATTTTTCTTTTTTCGTATGAAACTGCCCAGCGTAGCCTGCCTCCGCAGGGGTACGCTATCGGCATCGCTTCTTTCTCTCCACTCGATCAGAAAATAGGTTTAGCTCAGTGCTAAACCTATAGATTTAGTGCTTAAGTAGACATTTAAGATTAATTTAGACTGACTTTTTTAGCAGTTCATCTTCCTCTAGACTGTATCCAAAATTCTTGAATACTTGTACATAATAAAAGGCTTGGTTAAACCAAGCCTCTATATATACCAAGCATTTACTACACCAAGATTAATTTAGACTGACTCTTACTTTAGTTCATCTTCCTATAGACTGTATCCAAATATTCTGAAATCTGATAGCACACTTCCTGGTTACTCGTAAAAAAAAGGTTTGGCTGTGAACCAAACCTCAATAATTGCTGTGCTTAACAACGTACAAAATTAATTTAGTTCTACTCTGTACTACAGTTCATCATCCTAGAGGATGTGTATAAATATTCAGAAATTTGGTATTTCATAACTTGATAAAAATCTTAACTAATTTTTTGAAAAAATACACAAAAAATCTACCTAAAGTTAATCCTGTTTAAAGATTTCTGGATTAAGCTAAAGACTCTAATCACCAAGATAGATTCTGATATATCCCCTCTATATTTTTTCTGCTCAACCAGTGTATAAAAATATCGCCCATCAATTTACTTCTAATCTGAAGAAAGTCTATCTTTTACTTATAATTTTTCAAAAAAAGACCCTGGAAGAATATCCAGGGTGCATACACGTTTTTCAGGCATTAACAGGCTGAATAATAACTTTGTAAAATAGTTATTTCTACTATCTATAGAATGATACGAATATTGATCTATATATGGTATTGATGGTTTTTTGTTGCTTGTTCTATTGATATATAGTATTTAATAACACCAATAGGCATATTTTGATGAGCTTTTCTATTTCTTTAGGATCATGTTAAACAATGTTTAACATGATATGGATATATTATTATTAGGAAGTTAGAGGATATTTTGAAATTAACTTTTGATTAATACTCATACATCAAGTACGAAATCTAGGGGCAATATCTTGCGAGTACTCCGTTGAAGAACTTGCAGATCCTCGCCGATGCCTTAGAGAGGATACGCGATAGCATATATGGGCTATTTTTTGCCTCATTAACTGTATGTTTCAGTTGGTTAGTGCCAGTCACAAAAAAGGCATGGCTTTTAGCCATGCCCTATATATACCAAGTGTTTACCATACCTTGCTAATTTATAATTACTTTGATTTCAGTTCATCTGTCTAGAGTGTGTTGACATACTCTAACGATAGGCATGAAAAAAGGTTTAGCACTCAGCTAAACCTTCATTGAAAGCAGTTATTCGACACACCAAAATTAATTTAGAGCTACTCTTAATTCTGGTCATCTTCCTCTAGGATGTGTACAATAATTATAAAATCTGGTACTGATATATATTGATAACATAGAAATTATTTCAACCCCCTTTAGATAGATAAATATTTTAATAGATGTGATTAAAAATAAAATTGATCGCAGATAAAATTAATAGGCATCAATGGTCTAATTTAACAAAGCTTAAATAAAATTATTCTCAAGCTTTTGGTTGTATTAAACTGAATACGTTTCAGTTAAGAAGAATAGTAGTAGTGGTCTGTCTCATTAATTCTGAAGGTTTATAAAAGTTCGTAGTAAGGACTTTAGTCCTTGATTTGAGCGATAAATCGCTCACTACAAACCTAGCAAAATTAATGCGATAGACCAGTAGTAGCGCAGCAAGCTTAATTTGTTTGGTTGAGCAATCATAAAATAATTTTGTTTACGACTTTCTATATTTTTGAACCCAATGTTTTAGCATTGACATGTTAGTAATGGTTTATACTTTGCAATTACCCAAATGCTTGTCACATATAGCTTTTAGCAGTTTTATACCTGATTCCTATCAGACTTTGTGAGAAATACGGGCCAACCTACGCCAGTTTTAATTTTTAACCTTAACCCAAGCGTATTGACATTAAACTTCAATAAATAATCTAGAAACAAATTTCTGCATAGGTGTAGCCTGTCATAGACATCGCGCTATACTAAAGTAGTAGATAGCCTTGGACAAAAGATGAAAAGCTACTTCTTTTCAGGAATATATCAAAAATAATCTCTTGGTTTAATCTAAACAATCGTGTCTGTACAACTAATAAAGAGTGTGTCTAAATTAGATTAAGCACGTAAACTTCAGTACAAAATTTAACAGTTAATAACTTGAATTACTTGTTTATTTAGTATCTTTAAAATCTCCAAGCATACATAGTTCAAGCCGATACTGTTTTAAATCATCATCTGATCTTTTTATATAAAGTTATGGTGAATTTATTAAGAAAATATTCTGTAATTTTGCGTATAATCGAAAAGTATCCGCTAAACCTCTCAGCTTGAGGTTTTCTTACCTCAGCAATTTTTGCGTGGGTAAGAATTATCAAATAGGCAAAAGTAAAACACATTAGCTAATTCTGACCGAGTACTATTCCATAAGTTCGCGCGAAGCTTCGTCTGTATCTCCCTAATAGAGACAGACGAGGAATCCTAATAAAATCTTCTGGAGAAGAGATGTATTTGGCACATTCATTCATGAGTGATGAAAAGCAGCAAAACTCTCACCAGCCTTTGATTTTGGCAGTGGAAGACCATGATGATAGTCTTTTGCTGATTAGTTATGCTCTTGAGTTAATGGGTTGTAGATTTATTTGTCAAACAGATTGTTCTGCAACAGTGCTGGTGGCTAAAGAATATCAACCGGACTTAATTTTGTTGGATATTTTGTTACCAGGTCTTAGCGGTATCGATGTTGTGCGTCATCTAAAGCAAGAACCCTTAACTTCCAAAATTCCAGCGATCGCAGTCACGGCTTTAGCTACCACGGAGGATCGAGAGCGTATCCTTAAGGCAGGATTTGATGATTATATCAGCAAACCCTATATGATTGAGGACTTAGAGGCTATAATTCGCCGTGTATTGGGAGGAAAATTCTCTCCTTACTCAGCTTTTGAACTTTGTCAAGATTAGCAATTTAGCAGAAAAATGTCCCCGTGAAGAAGTTAAATGTTCTTGGGTAGTTGGACAGTGAATAAAGTACCTTTACCTACTTCAGAAGCAACCTGGATAGTTCCTGCGTGCCCTTCTACAATCCTGTGGGATAAATGTAGCCCTAAGCCACTACCTGAACGTTTATGTTTGCCTTGGCGAAATCGCTCAAAAATTGTTGCCTGATCTTCGGGTGCAATTCCATATCCTGTATCTTGTACCTCAATTGTTACCGAATCTTGATTTCCTGGAAGAGGTGATGTTTCAAAAATGCGGATTGTGATCCCTCCTGTATCCGTAAATTTGATGGCATTGGCGATCAAATTGTTTAACACTCGGCGTAGTTCCAAGCGATCGCCCATAATAACCCCAGCATTTTTATCCAGTGGATCTAATTTACTGGTGTCTGTTGTCAGGGTCAAACCTTTTTCATTAGTTAGAGGGCTTAGTTCACTCACTACTTCTTCAGATATCTCACGTAAATCACATACTTCCCAATTCAACGTTTTTTTACCTGCCTCGAAGCGATAAACTTCTAGGAGGGTGTTTACCATGTCCATCAAATTTTGGTTACTGCGAATCATAACTGCGATCGCCTGTTTCATTTCCGGCGAGATTTTGCAGAATGTTTCCATTTCAAACAAACTCAACATCCGATCGGCAGCAACTAAAGGAGTTCGCAAATCATGAGTCAGACGGGAAACAAAGTCTTCCCGTTGGCGGGTCATTTTTTGTTGTTCGTCCAGACTGTGCTTGAGACGTAATAGCGATCGCACTCTTGCCAGTAGTTCATCCGTATCAAATGGTTTACGAATAAAATCGTCAGCACCAGCATCTAAACCTTCGACAACGCTAGATTCATGAAAAGCAGTAATCAGCAGAATTGGAATATAACTAATTGCTGGGTTATTCCGAATCCGACGCGTGACTTCATAACCATCCATCCCCGGCATCATTACATCTAACAAAATCAGATCGGGTGGAGATTTTTCAACTTGTCTCAAAGCCTTTATTCCATCTGAAGCCAAATCAATTTCATATCCCTCACTTTCTAAAATCGCTTGAACCAAAATAAGATTATCTCGAGTGTCATCAACTGCGAGAATACGATAAATTTTATTATTTTCAACTACAGACATAATTTATAAATTTTTCTCAGTTTTTTGGAAGTAATTTATAGTTTAAATTTAGGATATCCTATCGGTGCTTGCCTAGCTTGAGAAGATGACTGATGGGGATTTTTTGCTCTACCAAAAATTCCGTCGCTGTCTAATTGTAAATTAGGAGGATCATCTGCCATATTTTGTAATGTGATTTGACGCGGCAATTCAATTTTAAACATTGAACCAATGCCCAATTTGCTCTCCAGAAAAATTTTGCCGCCCATCATTCGCACCAATGAATCTACAATTGCCAAACCCAGACCAGTCCCTGGATATTTGCGAGTGATAGTTTGATCGACTTGGCGAAATGCTTCAAAGATACGTTTAAAATCTCTGGATGCTATACCAATACCTGTATCCCGAACAATAATTACTACTTGATTTGTAGGTAGTTCCTTAACCTCAACCAAAATCTCACCAGACTCTGTGAACTTAATCGCATTGGAGAGTAGGTTAGTTAAAATTTGTCTGATCCGAATAGGATCGTTAAATATAAAAGGATTTTGCAAATCTGTTTGCAGTAACAATGACAGCTTTTTAGCATCAGCGAGTGAACGCATTTCACCTACAGCGAGATTTATGACCTTTGATACATCAAATATTTCCGCCTTTAAGTCTAATCGTCCTATCTCCAGCTTCGAAAAGTCAAGAACTTCATTGAGTAGCATCAGTAAATGCTTCCCATTATTTAAGATGCGCTCGATCATATCTGCTTGCTGGTTAGTTAGTTGACCGAACTTAGGACGCAGCAGTATTTGCGAAAAACCAATAATCGCATTCATCGGCGTTCTGAGTTCGTGAGACATAGTGGCCAAAAAATGTGATTTTAACCGTGATGCCTCCAACAGCTTAAAGTTTTGTATTTTAATCTGTTCTTGTTGTCTCTCCAATTCTTGGTTCTTACGAATGAGTTTTTCATTACTTTCTCTAAGCTGCTCTTTTGCCAAAGCTGCCTGCATTTCAGCCCGATAAATCCGAATCGCACTCCGCAAAACCTGTGCCAAGTTTTCTGATGATATCCTAGACTTAGAGAGATAGTCTGTAGCACCAGCTTTAATTAATTGAACAGACATTTGTTCATCTTTTTGACCAGTCAAGACTACTATAGGAACTTGAATTTCCGAAAAACGTAGCCGTTGAATCAAGGTTAGTCCATCCTGGTTTGGTAAATCATAGTCGAGGAAAACACAATCATAAGCAGTAATGCTTAAGGCAGAAAACGCATCATTGCCATTGCCGACTTCAGACAGTTCCATCTGAATACCTGCCATCGTCAGGCCCTGACAGACTACCATCCTGTCTACTTCGTCATCGTCTACAACCAAAATTTTCAGCGTCTCTTCCATCGTTTTTAATTTTTGCCGCCAAACATAGGTTGATGTATAACATTTCTCTTTTGAGATTATCCAATTAAAAAAAAATATAAGATTTTCGGAGATTTAAAATCTGTAACTTGATTAACTAAGGCGTTTAGCACAATATCCAATACTTGTTTTGCGTTGCCATCATCTTGACATTAGGCAAGATGAAAGGCTTGAGGATATGTCTGGCTAGATTTAAGTCATCAGCTTTCACTCGGTGTTGATCTTGATTTGAGGTTGTCATTACAATTACAGGAGTTGCTTTTAAAGCTAATTGTTGGGTTAAATTTAGTCTGTTGTATTTTTAATCTGTTTAGTTTGCCAGACTATTGAAATTAAACTCCTAGCAAACGACCAATGGCTTTCAAAAAACTAGCAATTAACAAATCGAAAACTATTGCTCTAGGCACAACAGACAGAACTGATATAAAGTAAAATAAAATACTTTACTAAGCTTAAACCAATTGTAAATGAGTGAGCAAGCGACCGTCGTCAGCCATTGGTGAGAGTTGCATACCATTATCGTGTACCATAAGCTTGAGCAGTTTTAACCATTAGATTTGGTTAGACCAGGTAAATAAGAAAGTGCTTCCTATACCTATTTGTGAATCACAAGTAATCCTACCTCCTGCAATTTCAACAATTTTCTTAACGATCGCAAACTTTCACAGTTTGGAAAATTCCCAAAACCTCCTCGCAAACTTTAGGAAGAATACCAAGTCTTTCTAAGCCTTTTGGCATTAAAAAGATTACTTGCCCACTTTGACTGCCGAAGGGTTTAACTTTTGAGCCATAAGTCGCCCACCATCTGGATGCACGAGTAATTACCCCATGCAGTTGTAGTTGAATTCCTTTTGAGATTGTCCACCATTGAGCCTGACTTTTCACGTGATAGGGAAAACAAGAGGCGAAACCTAAACCCCAAGTCCTCAAACCTTGTAGGGTTGGGGGAGAATTTAAAACCTCTTTCCTATAAGGAAAAAAGAATGGAAGTGAGGTTTTCCAGATCCTGTTAAAAGTCAGAACTTCGTCCATTTTTATAAGCTTTGTTCAAAGCTTTGTACAAGATAATAGGAAATAACTAATGGAAGATGGCAACTAAAAGCTGAATTCTGAGCAAAAGAGAGCAATTTGGCATTCATCTCAATATTTCATACTTTTTGTGCAAGTATCTATATATCTCCAGCTAGATATGTCCTCTATCTAAATATAAAAAAAGAGAAAATTTATTATTTCTAGCGATGGATGCAGACTGGTTAAAATATCATCTATCTTTGGTTTGGGGAAATAAGAGAAAGCGCTAAACGAAAGGTAATACTTTGAAAGATGCAAACAGCGTAAGAGCGGGTATAGCGATGAATGAAATTAGCATTATTTTAATTGAAGATCATGACTTAACACGAATGGGGCTAAGAGCGGCATTACAGTCTCACAGCGCCTTGAAAGTAATAGGCGAAGCAGCAAATGCGACTCAAGGACTAAAACTTTTGGAAACGGCAAAGCCAGATGTAGCTGTTGTAGACATCGGTTTACCTGACATGGATGGCATTGAACTCACCCGTAAATTCAAACGCCATCAAGCTGAAACTGGTCAGACAACAACGAAAATTCTGATCCTAACAATGGATCACACTGAAGATGCTGTACTTGCAGCTTTTGCAGCAGGTGCTGATTCTTATTACATGAAAGAAACAAGCATCAGTAAATTAACTGAGGCGATTCAAGCAACTCACGGCGGTAACTCTTGGATTGATCCGGCAATTGCCAATGTGGTATTGCGGAAAATGCGCCAAGGCATTCCTGGAGAAAGCCAAAATTCTGATAAGCCGAAGACTGTAAAAATTGAGGCGCTAGCGTCAGAATACGAGCAAGTTTTAGAAACATATCCCCTGACTCAACGGGAATTGGAAATCTTAGAATTGATTGTAGCTGGGTGTAGCAATGGGCAAATTGCCGAGAAACTCTATATTACAGTTGGTACTGTAAAGACTCATGTTCGTAATATTCTAAATAAATTATGTGCTGATGATCGTACCCAAGCTGCCGTCAGGGCCTTACGTTCTGGGTTAGTAGCATAAGGAACTGGAAACGAGGGAGATCAGGGAGATGAATTAATAACCAATGCCCAATTCCCATCAACTCAATCGTTCCTGTAAACATTCTGCAATGCGTAGTGCGGCCCCTGGTTTGCCCATACGCCGCAGTCCATTTTCGGCAATAATTTGCAAAATATCAGGATCTTTGAATAGAGACTGGACGATCTCGGCCACTTTAGCTGGTTGCTCAATTAAAATCAAAGATGAGCCTAAAAGACGACTTTGAGCTTCAGCAAAGGCAGGGTTATATTGGGGACCATTGCCGGGAATAGCGATCGCAGGTTTCCCTAAACCGATAAACTGTTCTGTGGCTGTACCTGCCATTGCGATCGCAAAATCTCCCAAATGCAAGCAGTCATTATAGGATTGTTGAGTCAGCAAAAGATAAGCATTTCTTTGTTTGAATGTCAATACATTTGGATCAGGAAGTTGGATAGGACATACTGATTCCGCCCGCCAGCCTTGGGATTGCACGCTTTGGGATAAAATATTAGAGTCTAAACCAGGTGCGATCGCACCTAAAAATATCACTGTGCCAGAAGTGTAAAACACCGAATCTCGCTCCTGAAAACTTGCCATCAGCGCAGATACAGCAATCATAATTTTTTCCCAGTTGGTGTATGCCTCTGGCGGACGGGAACCAGGAAGAAGAGTCACCATTAAAGGTCTAACCGTTTCTTGCTGGTGACTATCCCGACTATAAAATTGTTGGCGTGAAAAGGTCGGTTGCAGACCATCCATCATCGGATTACCCAAATTAAAAGCGGGAATTGGCCATTGTTTTAATGTTTCCGTCGTCAGCACATCTCTAGGAAACACTGCCTTACAACGGCGACGACTCATTAACCAACGTTCCCAAGGATGGTAGACTGAACCAGAAAAGTTTTCCCAACGCGCGTCTTTGGATTTCCGTGGTAATAATCCAGCTTCATCGCGCACATAATATTCAGATTTCGCCGTACCCACAAAGGCATAATTAGCGCCACTAAAAGTTGCAAACAACAGGGGGACAATATCTCCCACAGCTAAAATCGCTCTTTTATTACCTAATTTTTTTTGAGAACTCACCCATCGGCGGACAGCTTTAATCTGGCTGAGGGTAAGTTGCAATAAACCACCGCGTACATCCCGCGCCAACTGGCGGCCATCCATATAAATAAAGCCACCAGAAGGCATAGTGCGGACTGAACCGATAAGAGGGATATCCAACTGTTGGTAAGCATTTCCTTCACCCACCAGAGGTAAAGCAAATATCTCTGGTGGGTTTGATTGTTGTTGGAGTTCTTGCAAAATCCGAACTGCAATCACATCTTCCCCATGACCATTACTTAATACAAGTAATCGTAAAGGAGAAGTTGCAGGTTGGGAGTTAGAAGCTACAGATAAGCGGGATGAATTACTCATAAGAAACAAAATATCAAAATTAACTGTCGTTTGGGTAAGAGGTGTAAATAGGGGAAATCGGCAAATGAGCTGGAAGTTAGTATTATCGCTATTTCTTTGCTTTCCTACAACTAATGCCAAATTCTCAAAGGATGTGTTGTTTAAAATTATTGAAAAAGCTTTTTAATCAAGTCTTTTAATCTAATTTTTGTCGCAGTATTCGCCAAAAATCACGACGAGCAGCTATGAATGATCGCTATATGCTTTCTGTGTTGGCTGCGGCTCTCTCAAACTCACTACCTCTGCCATAATCCCCCTGTCAATAGGGTTTGAGACGCGCTAACCCTGGGTTCTGATGAACCATGAAATTGCTAATGAAAGTTTGACTGAAAACGAGAACAGTATAGAGCCGAAGTTACCGCGATCGCCAAAAAAGAAAAAGATTACTTGGGTAATTTTGGGCGTGCTGTTGCTGACTGGGTTGGTTTTTTTTGGTATCCATACAAGTGCAGCCAAGTTAGACAAAACTGAAAAATCTGGACGTAATAAACAGCAAGTGACACCTGTAACTGTGGCAATGGTGACACAAAAAACGGTTCCAGTGCAATTGCAGGCGATCGGTAATACGGTCGATAACACCACAGGGACATCTGTGTCTGAAATCTCAGCACTGAAGGGTACGACTCTCATCACCAAAGACTTACTTTACTGATTTAAAGTTAGAGTTCCCATTCAGGGCATTATTTATAACATCATTAATTTTTAGGAACAGCAGCACAGGTTAATGGTTGTTGCACCTGAGTAGGAGATTTATCTGCAATTAACTCAATTTTTCCTTGTGTGTTACGTCGCCAACCTGTAGCCTGGACAAGAACTACCTCTTTTGTGGGTATTTGAGCTATCACTTCGCCTGTTTTGCGGTATGCAGTCAGATTGCGGATATCAGACCAAGTGTGATCGCTCGTTACCTGCTGAAGGGGATTTTGCGGCACACCACCTCGTCCCGTTGCCACAAAGCGGCTGCCTTCACTATCCGCGCAGCCTGTAGCAATTTGCTGAGATGGATCGGTGACATTTGCAGGCAATTCGACTAAACCAGAATTTGGATCGATACCGATAGTATTAACTTGAACCGTGCCACTTACCCCAAATTGGGAACTGGCAGTAATATCACTATCAGGAGTGAGTTGGTTGCCAAACTTCAGCCCAAAGATGCCTTGAGTGGTGACTTGAATATTACCACCTCTGCCTCGGACTGCATTGGCAATAATGTCGCTGTTTTTGAAGCCGACGATGATGGGTGCATTGATGTTTATATTACCTCCATTCCCTGAACCGCCAGCTGTTGAGGTTATCTGGCTATTGTCTTGCAGAAGCAACAGGTTTTTGGTGGACAATTTAATATTGCCACCATTACCGGATTCTGTTTGTGCTTGAATAAACCCTTGATTCTTTAATTGGATGCTGGCTGCACTAATATTAATATTGCCACCATTTCCACTACCTTGACTGGTGACACTGACTGTCCCGCCATCCATCAGCGTTAAGTTCGGTGTGGTAATGCTCACAGTGCCGGCATTCGCTGTTAATATATTTGGTAGACCAAATCGTTTCCGCAATAAAGGATCGGGTCGGATGGTAGAGGCGTTAATGCTGCTATTAGTTGCCCGACCTTGACCACTGATGATGATCGCTTCAGTAGCATTGATCCTCAAATCTCCTCCATTCCCTGCAAAAAATGCGGTAGTGGCAACTGCTCCTCCATCCAAAATTTGCAATTTCGCAGTATCTAGGGTCAAGGTTTTGGCACTTCCGGTTGCAAATGTAGTTGAGCTAATGTTGCTGTAAAGTCCAGAGGGACTTTCTCCCATCACGGTAGTGTTGGTGTTACGAATCGTCACTTTCCCGCTAAAACCACTGCCAAAGGTAGCCGAAGATAGTGAGGCACCGCTTGATACTAGTAGACTATTACCATTGACGAAAACATCACCAGCATTCCCAGTGCCTAGTGTAGTAGTGTTTACCGTGGTGACATCAGCAGGATTATTGGGTGAAAAGCCAGACAGTTCAATGGTGGTTGCATCAATGTAAATATTGCCACTGGGAGCTGCTCCAAGAGTTGTGCTATTCAAACCCGCTCCCGATTTGATAGTGAAGTTGGGAGTAAGAACGCTGATATTCCCACTAGCTCCCATACCCAAAGCATCACTACGCACTCCGCTCCGAATTGTGCCATCAGCTGTTTTAGCAATCATATTAATTGACTCTGTAGCCTGAAGACGAATGTCACCACCGGGGAGATTGCCAAAATTTTGCGCCAGTACCAGAGAGCCATCGGTGAATTGAATTTGCCTACCCTGAATTTGAACCGAACCTGCATTCACGCCGCTGATATCTAATAGCGATCGCTGTGCCAGTTGAATATCGCCAAAGCTTTGTACATTCCCATATCCCAGTGTATAGCCCTGTGCGGTTGGTATCAGCTTTACCAATGCTGTACCGATTACACTACCCAATTCAACTCGTCCTCTTTCAGCGATTAAGTTTGCCCCATTTAGATGTATGTCGCCACCCACTAAAGCTAGGGTGTTTCCCGGCTCTACCCGCAGTTTTGTAGAACTGGGAGTCTGAATCGGGGGAACCAGAGCCAGTCCACTGACATTCCTCAAGGTATGTCCTGTACCTTGAACAGTGATTGATGCGGGATTGTTACCCAGTTGCAACCCAATGGGAACATTGATACTCAACAACGGGGCAGATTCAGAATTAATTACACTAAACTCAGCACCATCGGCAAATTTAATACTGTTGGCAGTGCTGCCAATAAATGAACCCCCAATGTTTAGTTGGGCATTGGCTCTAAAGATTATCCCACTAGGGTTGATCAAGAACAGACTGACGGGATTGTTGCCGTTAATCTTCTGAATCAAGCCATCAATACTAGAGATATTACCGCCAGTAACACGGCTGAAGATGGTAGAAATGTTGGGCGTGTTTACTAAATCAAAAGTAGCCGAACCGCCAGTGGGAACCGAAAACTGCTGGAAACTGTGAAATAAGTTACTGTTGGCGGCACTACCATTAGTAATGGTGAAGTTATTACCGCTTTGGGAGACAGTAGTATTGAGGGTGCCATCGGGAGTTAGCTGGGCACTCACAGAGGTACACCAAAGGAGCATCCCACCTGTCAGCATTAAATTAATCAAATCCCAGCAAACAAAAGGTGCTTTCATCGCTCACTTTCTATTAATAATATATATAGGGTTCCCTAAACAGTATTGTGTTTGAACACCATCAACAGTTTTAAGTGATCCCATGCAACGATTACCTCATCTCCCAAATCCTGAATCACTTCTCCTCTGGCAACATACAAAGTGCGGTAAGGGTCAGCATGAGAAACAATAGAACCAAGCCCGATTATGGGAGGTTCAGTAGATGCCGTTTGAAGTACGGTAATTAAATCAGTCTCCTGGATGGTCAATTCCACCAAATAATCTTGTTTAATCACCTCATACTCTTGCGCCACTGCCCAAAAGTCTTGCCACGTACATCCAGGTTTTGCAAGTACTTGCCGAATGTCGCTAACTGCCTGGGGCAGCATTTCTAATTGCTCGGCTCGATATGCGATCGCCGAAGGCGGGTCTTCGACCATCGCAGTTGGTGTCGGGTCACTACCTAAAATTAGGGCTGCTGCCTCCAATGCCTGAGTATTGTTCATGGCACTGGCTAAGTTTTTCAAAGCCATGCCCATGAGCCGCAGACATGCTTGGGCATTTTCCTTTGGTGGTTCCTGGGCTAGCGATGGCGTAGGGGATCGCAAATCAATAGTTTTCTCCAAGGCAAGCTTGACTTGCTTGTTCAACGCTTTAGTCGCTTGCTGGGTCATGGTATTCACCCACTGTTGAACCGGATGCTGTTGTACAGCACGTTCTAATTCCTGAATGCGCTGCTGGAGTTGTTGGTTTTCAATCTCCAGTTTTCGTAATCCCTCCATTTCATCCAAACGCTGCTGTAACTGAATATTTTGCTCTTTCTGCTGCTTGTACAGGTTTTGCAGAGACTGGATTTGCTCACTTACTTGTTCTTCGGCTCTGGTTGTGGCTTCTGACTGTAATCCAATCCTCAATTCCTGCTGTAAGCGCTCTAACTCCTGCTGGTGTTGTTCCTTAAGTCCTGCGATCGCTTCGGTATATTCTGGTGGATAGTTCCGCTCTCTGGGGAATGGAACACTGGGGGCATCTAGATCCCCATTGTTAATCAGCAGCCTCTCACCATCAGCAAAGGTAACAATCTGTTGCCAGCGATTTGGTGCATC
Source organism: Nostoc sp. ATCC 53789 (assembly GCF_009873495.1). Classification (GTDB taxonomy): domain Bacteria; phylum Cyanobacteriota; class Cyanobacteriia; order Cyanobacteriales; family Nostocaceae; genus Nostoc; species Nostoc muscorum_A. Next base: position 6,237,389 of record NZ_CP046703.1, read on the forward strand.
TGCTTCAATCACTCCCGAATCCCCATAACGAGGGTGCGATTGTGATGAGACAGTAACAGAATTACACAGTTGCGTTTTAGGGTTTTCGCTTTTTGCGGCGCGTTTAGTTGTTGGTGCAACCTGTTGTACTGCTTTGGCAAAATCGGCGGCAGTAGGGAAGGGTTTTTCTTTGGCTGCGATGCCTACACGCCATCGCAACAGCTTGCTCTAACTTATCGGGAGTTTTAACCAGTCGGAGTAGCGAACGAGTCTGAGAAGGTTTAGTAATCTTGTCTTTGAGTGACTCTGGTAGGGTATCAAAGAAAGGCTTTCTACAAAAGAGATTGCAGACTTATTAAACATCAGTCCTAAAACAGCCAAAGTACACCGATTGCAACTGATGAAACGACTGAATATTTATGATGTTTTACGCTATGCAGCACTTGGGTAGATAGAAGCTTTTGATACTACTAAAAAACGCATTAATCAAAAAAGTGAATATGAGACTAAGGAAAATCCTTAGATAAAATAAGGATTTTCCTAATTAGTAAAATTGTCTATTTCAACAGAAGTTATTTTTATTTTTACAGAGTATAAAACCATCAAATATCTAGCTAAAAAGGTGGTAGTATTTTCTGGAATCTATATTTGTGGATTTGTAGCTTTATAAAGATTGTAAATAGTACGATTCATCAAACCCTTCTCTTTATTAATAGGGGAACTTCAGTGTTATGGATGAAAAAAAAGAAACGCTTTTATATATCTTGTGTTTTATAAGAACCGAAGATGAGTCAGGCAAAGGAATTATATTCAGTTCATTGTGAAATTGAAGCTTAACTGCATGATGCAGTTAGGTAAGCCGGGCATCTACAAAATAGCAGACTAATATACCGCTCCAATCAAGTATTGGTGTATCTTTTTTCGATTCATGCAAACAAGCCTTCCATAACACATAAATTGTGTCAAAAAACAAATCGATGATTTTTCTAAAATCTGCATAAATAGCTAAAAATCAGCAGATAAGACAGTTAAGGGGAACCCTACTTTTGAGTCTTTAATTCAAGCAAAGCGACTTGACGTATTGAACGTAGATTCTCATCCCTTGGATATATTTCAATATGAAATCAGGCTCAAAATTTATTCCAACAAACGTGTCTATTGTGTTACTCAGAATCAAAAAATGGAGGTAGATAACATCGTAGGTTTTCTCATAAAGACTGCTTTCATAGATTTCAAGTTGTCAATCTAATAATCAATATGCCATTACAAAAATTAGCTAAATTCCTTAATCCATCAGGTGAACCTGTAATAGCACCAGGTGGTATTCAGGATACATCATTCAATCGTGATGCCCTTTCCAGGTTTGTTTGCAATACCCTAGATGAAGCTTTAGCAGCCGTACCAGGTGGCTTTGACGTTATTGTAGTTGGATCGGGAATGTATGGCGCATATTTTGCAACCGATATATATAACAAAACAAAGAATTTTGGGTCTGGTCGTCCTCGCCCTAAAATTTTAGTTCTTCAAGAAGGCCCATTTTTGATTCACGAACATTTCCAAAACCTACCTTTGGGATTAGGAGGACTTTATGAATTACCTCTTGCCAGTCTTCTACCTGAAGGACAATATCGAATCATTAACGCAAATGGTACATCAGAGGGACAAGGAGTTCCATTTGGACGCGATTTTGCCGGAAAATTCCGACCTCATCATCGTTGTGTTGGTGGGAAAGGTCTTTTTTGGGGTGGTTGGTCTCCTTCCTTGACTACTGCTGATTTGGTTCAGTGGCCAAACTCAGTCTCTGCATTCTTGAAGAGCGAACAGGGCTATGATTTTATCACTCAAGAAATTGGCGCAGATTACGATATTGATCGGCGTGGCAAAGAAGAGGACTTTATCTATGGCGGACTTTACGAAGCTTTACTCAAACGCTCTCGTAAATTAACTCCATTCAACATCCCAGTAGATAGTTATTCAATTGATCGTGTGCTTCAACCACCGATCGCAGTCAAAGTTGAATCTGAATTATCCGGATTGTTTAGTCCAGATAAATATAGCAGTCTACCTGGTCTGTTGAGTGCGATTCGGGAGGATGTAGGAAGGTCAAACAATAATGATCAAAATCGCTATCTATTTTTAGTACCAAACGTTACTGTCCTAAATTTAGAAACACAAGAGGGAGTTGTCCGAGGCATAAGAGTTGCTGTTAATGACCCAGTTGGTGCAGGCGAGATAGTTCAAAACATTACAGTTCCTGAGCAAGGGATGGTAGTTTTAGCCGCTAATTGTGTCAATTCAACCCGCATAGCCAGAAACTCTTTCCCTCGCCCAGCGTTACTTACAAAAGAACGTATGGGAGCTAACCTGATGGTTCATATCCGAGGTAATTATCTTTGGAAGATACGCCGCACCCACCTCGAAAGTTTACCTATCTTAGAAGAAGAAGGATTGTTAAAAGATATCTTCAAAGATAAAGTTTTACAGCAGGCAGCTTTACAGATTGAGGGTACAGCAACAGATTTAAACTCCAATAACCTCACTGGACGCTTTCATTTCCAATTTTACGCAGCACCCAATGCTGGCAATAACGCCGAGTACTCTCTTTATCAGATGATACCCGATCGCGATGACCTACTTGAGAAAGCCCAACAGCTAAAAGGTGAGCCAGATGCCAATGAATGGATCACCGTAGGGATAAGAACTTGTGGGGAAGATTTCGGCGACAAAGAAGCGCCAGTAGAATATAGCGGGGTACGTAGTGCCAACACTAGTTGGATGGATACCAGCCCCTCAGCTAAAGACCGTTTTGGCAACCCAGAAGGCTATGTTCAACTTGTGGAAACGGACGAGGTATTGAAACTTCGTAATGCACAGAGGGCAGCAGCTTTCCAATTCATTGCTCGGTTAGCCAATGTTACCGTTGAAGAAGCTGGCAAAAAACAGGGTGAACCTAACGCTAATCCCAATATCGTACTTGTTGATGCTGTTGAAGACGGCTTAGGAACTACTTATCACGAGTGCGGTACTCTTTGGATGGGGGAAAATCCAGAGACATCTGTAACTGATGTGCATGGACGCTTTCATCATGTTGCCAATGCTTATTGTGCCGATCAGTCCTTGTTCCCGACAGCAGGCTCCGCGAATCCTGTGCCGACAGGGTTAGCGCTGGCTCGTAAAGTAGCTTTAGGTATTACTGAGCGATATCAAGAAGAAAAGCCTTTTGAAGACAAAGATGGTGACTTTCAATCTCTCTTCAACGGTAATTTTCCTGGTGTATGGCGTTCTGTTGGGGCTGCCAACTTTACACCCTTACAGCCTTTAGGGCAGCCTCCTATTATTGAAGCAGGGAAAGCTGGCGCAGATAGTGTTTTAGGGTTGCTCTATTATCAACCGAAGCAATTCAAAGATTTTGTTCTGCGTCTAGAGTGGAAAGCCTTTTCTATACGTGCGAACTCTGGAATATTTTTACGTATCCCAGATCCTACAGGAAAATCCCTTGACAACTCTTTCTATGAAGCTTGTACAGAAATTCAAATCGATGAAACTGGGAAGAATTATCGAGATGATAGAAATCCTCAATCAATATTTGGGGGATTCCGTGAGAAGACAGGCGCAATTTATACTCTTGCTCCCGCAGCACAGGGTATGAGTAAGGTAATCCGTCCCAGATTTACAGCTGATGGGCCTTGGAATGTTTACGAGATTACTGTTCAAGGCGATTCGATTGTCGTAGTTCTTAATGGTGAGAAAGTATCTAACACTACTATTGCTGCACCAAAGCAGAGGGAAGGTTATATAGCCCTACAATGCCACACCGAAATTGTTCAGTTCCGCAATATCCGCATTAAAGAATTGTAAAACACGGAGAATATAATAACTATGCCATTAGATTTAACGACCAATTCAGGGCCAATTGATCAAGATAATCCCAAAATTGCAGATGTTCTCAAGGACTTACAAGGAAACATCCTTAACGGGCATGGACGAGATCATGCTGCCCATATTTTTATCGCCTTCGATAAACCCAATCAGATCGAAAACGTCAAAAAGTGGATTGCTAGATTAGACGTTACTTCAGCTAAAGCCCAATTGGATGGAACAGAACGCTATAAACGAGAGAAAGTTGATGCGGGTTTATTCACCCATTTTGCTTTGAGTACTAGTGGTTATGCTCGTCTCGGCATCCCAGTAAACAAAATACCTACAGGAGCAAACCCACAAAAACGAACAGCTCCATTTTACGCCAATTCTTTTCAAGAAGGAATGAAAAATCGTGCCTCAGTTCTTCTTGATCCGCCTACGAGTAACTGGGAAAGTGAATTTCAAAACTCAATTGATGCAGTTTTGCTCCTTGCTAACGATGATCCGGCGGAATTAATCGCTCAGGAAATTAAAATTCTTGAACAACTCAAAGATATCGCCACAGTCAGAACCATCGAGCGTGGGCTTACCTTACGACGCAAATTTGATACTGCCGATACGACTAACCCTAGTAATGAGTTCGGTGTAGTTGTCGAACACTTTGGTTATGCTGATGGTGTTAGTCAACCTATCTTTCTTAAAAAACAGTACGAACGAGAGAAAAGCCTAAAAGGAACTCGTTTCTGGGAACCAGCTGCTCCTTTAAAGTTGGTTTTAATTCCCGACCCAAATGGCAAGACGGCAGACGTTAGTTTTGGCAGTTTCTTAGTTTTTCGCAAACTCGAACAGAATGTGCAAGGTTTCAAAACTGCTGAAGCTAAGTTAGGAGAAAGCTTAGGACTGCCAAGAGAATTAGCAGGAGCGATGGCGGTGGGACGTTACGAGGATGGTTCACCTATTGTCCTGCAACCTGGTGACGGTGCTTGGGCGAACACAAACAAACCCGCTATCCCCAACGATTTCAATTATCAAGGTGATAAGTTGGGTTTGACTTGTCCTTTTCATGCCCATATCCGTAAAAGTAATCCCCGATTGGAATCTGTGAAAGCAGATGGTCCTTTTGCTAAGTCGAAGGAGGAAGAACTAGGACACAGAATTGCTCGACGTGGTATTACCTATGGAGGACCTCTCAGCAGTTCTGATAATTTAGATGATCTTCCCACCAATGGAGTTGGATTACTTTTCATGTGCTACCAATCAGATATCTGGGAGCAGTTTGAGTTTATTCAGCGTTTTTGGTGTAATAATCCCAACTTCCTTGAACCTGGTATTTCTGGTGGCACAAATCCAAACTATGATAAAACGGGATTAGACGCGGTTATCGGTCAAAAACTGGGTGAGCAAGCCGATCCAGTGATTAATGAAGCTCCTAAACCCCCAAAAAATTGGCCATCACAGTGGGGTAAATCTACAGTCAGACCCGAAATTCCCGACGAAAATCAATTTGGTCAATTTGTCACTCTCAAAGGTGGGGAATATTTTTTCTCTCCTTCGATTAGTTTTTTAAAAAATCTCAGTGGTAGTTCACCAAGCAAATAAGGACTCTAAAAGTCGGGTAAAGGGGAAAGGCAAAAGGTGAAGGGTTTCTACTTTTTCCCTTTCCCCCTTACTCGAATAGCACTAAGAAAAGCTAAAAGCTTTACTAATCAAGCCGTTTGTAATTGTTTACATCATTTCGATGTGGTGATGTGTGAAAAATTACTGAGAAAAATTAAAAAGGCGCTGGTTGCTGATGGAAGAGTGATAGTTGTTGACTTTATTCCTAATGCTGATCGTATTACGCCGCCTCTAAGCAGTAACTAATGCCTTTAATTCCTCAGTTTTTAATCTTGGCCCATAGGATGTAACAATCGGCATACCACCACGAGCGTAATCAGCTGGTTGCAGACATATTTTACGACCACGGGCAGGAATTTATTAAGTTCCGAAATGGGAAAGAAATTCTAGTTGACACTGCTTATAAGTGGGGATGGGAGCGAGTCGCAGATTATGCGTCCCCGTTTTCAGAAAATAATTGGTCGTTGCGCGGTATCAATGCAAGGGAATCTTGATCTACACCTTCTCACGGTAAGCCCTCAAACCTCGAAAAAGCGTGGCTTTTTCCACGGGCTAATTCTCAATAGCTTTGAGTTAATGAAAAGAGCTAACAGAAAAAATCAGGGCTTAGGAAATCTTTAAAATGAGCTTTTCTATATGCCGTGAAAAGTCAGATATCTTCTTCTTTTGACGAAGGCATTGCGCTAAATAAACTAGCCCTTATTTAAAGGTTGCGTGAATTTGCTGAAAATTATTGGCATTTTAGTATAAAAAGGCTACATTGCTGTGGAGAGTCTCGAATGTTAAATGTTTATCGGAGAAATAAGATCGTGACAATCGTAAATGTACTAAAAAAGTTATCAATAGCTTCTCCTTTCATCCTGACAACAGCTTTAGTTTCTGCACCATCTGTATACGCATCTGAAGCGATACAGAGTTTCGCTGGTGGATCTAACTTCCCAGCTTTTAATGGTACAAATCAAACAATTGGTTGGTCATTTACTGCTAATGACAACCTCTCGGTTACTGCATTAGGTTTTTACGATCAAACTCTTGCGAATCCTCTATCACAATCCCACTTAGTTGGTTTGTGGACATCGGACGGGAATTTACTAGCTTCTACAACTGTCCAAACCACCAGTCCACTAACTGGAAGCTTTCGTTACCAGGATATTACGTCAGTCAATCTTCTTGCTGGAATGTCATACGTTATTGGTGCTGCAATAACTAGTCCATTTAGTGATATTTATACTGTTCCCGGATTTGTAAATACGGCTCCAGAAATTACTCTCACCGGTAGCGCCAGAAATGGTTCATCCCAAGGCTTTAGTTTTCCTTCAACCCTGACAGCAGGTAATGGTAGGATTGGCCCCAATTTCAAATTTGATGTAGTTACCCAAGCTGTTCCCGAACCCGCCTCCATGATTGGTATCTTAGGCTTAGGTGCTTTCGGTATCACGTCTCTTCGTAAACGTAAGCAATTAGTTACAGAATAAACGAACGGACAGTAAATAGGACTTTATATGCTTCTTTGCCTCTCCCTTGCGCGTGCGCTGGGGGAGGCGCTTCGCACTCTTGGGTGTAAGTAGTTCGATGGAGTCGGGGCTTACTACCAAATTGAGACAATTTAGTTCAAAGAGTAAGGACATCAATACCAAAACGCTGACGCAGAAAAAGACGTAGAGTATGACTGGTGATTTTAGCGGCAACATGGACGCACAGAGCATCAACTTTCTTTCTCAGCAGACGTTCCAAATTACGTCCGGTATTTTGTACCTCGTTAAATACGCCTTCCAGAGGTTCTGGCAAGCTATTTAATAAACCAATCAATTGCTTTTGGCTGTTCTTGTAATTGGTTAGCTCGATAGGGGGTGAAAATCTGATTACTTGTAGTTTTGGAGATATCGCTCTGCCATTGACCACCAATGAATCCTTTGTCAGCCAAGATACGACAACCACGAACGCAGCCTAAAACTGATTCGGCGGCAAGACGTTCATCAGTACTGGCAGGCACTAAAGAGTAAACTAAGGGTATACCGTTGAGAGTACTGATGAGTACCAATTTGTAACCAAAGTAGTTCATTTTCCGACTGGCACACCACCCATAATCAGGACTGCCTGTAAAATCACTTCTGAGTTTATCTCGCTTGTAACCCACTACTGGTACTGGTTTTGTATCCAACAGTAGGGTACGCTCAAATATGGCTCCCAACTCCACGACCCAGAAACGTCTTAATTCTTCCAGCATTCCTTCCAAACGTCTGGCTCGTCGGTTGAACTGGCTTTGGTCTAACAGTTTTGGGAAGAGGCTCAAATAGTTGGCCCGTATAAACCCTAAAAACTGTTTATTCTGAAAATATCCTAGCTTCCCAACATCTGCAAGTTATGCAAAGTTGCATAAAGCCCTCCCTGTTCCAGTAGTTCATCGTGACTTCCCTGTTCGATTAATTCGCCACGCTTGAGAACAAAAATCCGGTCTACATTGCGAATCGTAGACAGGCGATGAGCGATAATAATGGCGGTACGTCTGAGCATTAGCTGGTTTAATGCCTCTTGCACTAAAGCTTCTGTGCCAACATCTAAACTAGCGGTAGCTTCATCTAACACCAAAATTTGTGGATCGCGAATAGCAGCCCGCGCAAAGGCTAAAAGTTGCTTTTGACCACTAGAAATATTTGTGCCTCGTTCTCGAAGTTGAGTATCATAACCCTGGGGTAGTTCTTCTATAAATTGGGCAATGTTGGTTTGCTCTGCTGCTTGTTGAATCTGTTCAATGGTATAGCCATCTCCTAAAGAAATGTTGCTTTTAACATCGCCAGCAAACAAAAAGCCTTCTTGTAAAATTACTGCCATGTAGCGCCGCAGTTCTGCCTGTGGGACTTCTCGAATATCTACGCCATCGATGAGAATGCGTCCTTTGGTGGGTTCATAGAGACGGCATAAAAGCCGGATGATCGAAGTTTTGCCCGCACCGGTGGGGCCAACTAATGCCACTTTTTCACCAGGACGAATGGTGAAATCTAAGTCTTTAATTACGTAATCATCATTTTTATAAGCAAACCAGACATGATCAAAGCAAATCTCTCCCAGTTCAGGCGGGGAAGTAATATCTGGGGATTCTAGATTTGCAACGATTTCATCTATGTAGCCGAATTTAGCATCAAATATTGAGAAGCGCACATTGGCGCGATCGCGGATTTCTATCGGTTCATCTAATATATCGCCTACGCGTTCAATGGCAGTAAAACCAGCTTGAATTACTGTAAATTTTTCGGCAAAATCTCTTAAAGGATCAAATAATCGCTGGGCATACAAGACAAATGCCGATAAAGTCCCAAAAGCTATACTTTTTCCTAACAGTAACCAACCACCCATACACAAAACAGCTGCGATCGCAATCAGCCCAATCCATTCTAAGGTTGCTGAAATAAATGAATCATAAAAAATGGTTTGATCCATTTGCTGAGTGTAGCGGCTGTTGGTGGCACGAAACAGTTCGGCATTAAATTTTTCCCTGCGGAATAATTGCACTACGTTAATGCCAAGGACATTTTCTTGTAGCTGTGAGTTTAATATAGAAAGTTCTTCCCGCCCTTTGTAATTGGCTTTGCGGTACTGTTGCTGAATGTAAACAATTAACCAGGTAACTGGTAATAGCATTAATAGCAGCAAACAAGTCAGTTGCCATTCGATGGAAAACATTAAACCCAAAATCACCAGCATGGAAAACAAATTGGACACGATGCCAATTGCCCCAGTAGAAAAGACATCGCCTAAGACTTCCACATCGCTGGTGATTCTGGTGATTAATTTACCTACGGGTGTGCGGTCAAAGAAGCGTACTGCTAGGGATGTTACGTGTTGAAATAAGTCTTGGCGAATTGCGGCGGTGATTTGTTGCCCTAGCTTCTGTACTAAATAACCCTGGTACCCTGTAAAAATCAATCGGATTGCGATCGCCACAAACAACAATCCCTCCAGGATATTTAACCCTTCGGACAAGGGGCGATTCCTGAGAAATTCGTAAGCGCTTGGTTCATTGCGAATTAGGGAGATAACTTGGCCAATCAACAGAGGTTGGACGGCATTAGCTAGGGCGATGGGTATGAGTAGACACATCGACAGCGCCAATAGTTGTCCGTTACGACGGGCATAAGGCACTAGACGCAAAAACAATCGCCAGTCATTTTCACGCCGACGGGGTTGCGTATAAGATTTTTTGAGAGATTGATAGATGCTCATAGTAAGAGCATTATATTAATGTTTCTAAAAAAATACGCATATTTAAAGTAGCTTTTGTCCTACGACTCTAATACCATGCCTGAGATAGAAACCGCAAGATTCCTACTCAGACATAGATGTAGCGTATTATGCTCTAGCTTGTTCAAAATGGCAGCTAGATGATTCTCTTGACCATTTGTATTACTATTTTTTGCCGCTCAACGACCGGTCATTTGCTCCAGCTTTTCGGGATACCGAGCGCCTTGCACCGTGATCTTGGAGGCGGCATCATCGATGTCACGCAGATCGTCGGGCGTGAGTTCAACTGAGACTGCGCCAATGTTTTCGTCCAAGCGATGCAGCTTTGTGGTGCCTGGGATCGGAACAATCCACGGCTTCTGCGCCAGCAGCCAGGCGATCGCAATTTGAGCAGGTGTCGCCTGTTTCTGTTCTGCAATGCTGCCAAGAAGATTAATCAAGGCTTGATTCGCCTTGAGCGCTTCCGGGGTGAAGCGAGGCAGGGTGCTGCGGAAGTCGGAACTGTCGAAGGTGGCGTTTTCGTCGATCTTGCCCGTGAGAAAGCCCTTGCCCAGTGGACTGTACGGGACAAAGCCAATTCCGAGTTCCTCAAGGGTCGGTATCACTTCCTTTTCAGGAGTCCTCGTCCACAGCGAGTATTCGCTCTGTAGAGCAGTGATCGGCTGAACTGCGTGCGCGCGACGAATCGTTTGCACTCCTGCTTCAGAAAGTCCAAAGTGCTTCACTTTACCCTCCTGAATCAGTTCCTTCACTGCCCCTGCCACATCTTCGATCGGCACGTTCGGGTCAACTCGGTGCTGATAGAGCAAGTCGATTGTCTCGACCTTGAGTCGCTTGAGCGAACCCTCCACGGCTTCCTTAATATGCTCCGGTCGGCTATTCAATCCGGGTGAACCCTTCATCCCGCGAGGATCAGAATTCGGACTGATGTCGAACCCGAATTTGGTGGCGATGATCACTTGCCCCCGGAAGGGAGCGAGGGCTTCGCCCACAAGCTCTTCGTTTGTGAACGGGCCGTAGACTTCGGCGGTGTCAAAGAATGTTATTCCGCGATCAATAGCGACCCGAAGAAGAGCGGTCATTTCCTGCGTATCTTTGGGCGGGCCATAGGAAAAGCTCATTCCCATACAGCCCAGCCCGATAGCCGAGACTTCCAGATTACTGTTTCCCAGTTTTCGTTTTTGCATTGTTTGAATTCCTGTTTTTGCGTTAAAGGTTGTAGTCCCACCGGACAGCAATCGCACTCAGTCTTAACCGCCAGCACTATCCTTACCAAGGCTGCGTGGTTGGGCCAATCGTAAATTCGTTCACGTTTGTGTCTTCTGGTTGGTCAATCGCAAACGCCACAACATTGGCTACTCGATCAGGTGAGATGCCATATCGTTCATACAACTTTGTCATTGCTTCAGCCGCATCTGGGTCAGTAATCTGACTTAACAACTCCGTGTTAATTGCAGCAGGATAAATGGTTGCAGTCCGAATGTTAGTCCCTTCTTGAGCAGATTCTATGCGTAGAACTTCCATGAAATTGCGTACAAACCATTTCGTCCCACCATACACCGCACCACCTGGATAAGCTTTTAATCCAGCCACCGATGAAGTTGCGATAATATGCCCAGATTTTTGGCTAATAAACGTTGGCAACACAGCAGCGATACCATTTAGCACACCCTTAATATTGATATCAACCGTTTGATGCCATTCATCAGTTTTCAATGCAGAAAGTGGGGAAGTTGGCATTATGCCAGCGTTCAAGAAAATAACATCTACGTTTCCAAATGTTTCCTTGGCAAGTTTGACTATCTGGGCGTTATCAGATGGGTTAACCACATCCATCACTTGATAGACTGCTTGTCCGCCAGCTTTTTGAATTTCATCAACCAGTTGTCTCAATTGCTGCTCGCGTCGCGCACCCAATACGACCTTAGCTCCTTTGTTGGCAAGCAATTTCGCACTTGCTTCACCAATCCCTGATGATGCGCCGGTAATAATTACAACTTTGTCTTGAATCATCTTCTTCCTCTTTTTATTGGTTTTTTAAACGGGGGAGTGCATCAACGAGTGAGATGCTGATTGAAAAAGGATGTAAGTTTTTCCCAGGGAATCAGGTTCACTCGGTCATACAAATCGACGTGTCCCGCATTGGGAACGATGTAGAGATCCTTTGGCTCGGCGGCGCGTTTGTAGGCATCTTCGCTGAACTCCCTCGAATGTGCATTGTCACCCGTGATGAACAGCATAGGACGAGGCGAAATCGTCTCAATGTCGTTGAACGGGTAGAAGTTCATGAATTTGATGTTGCTGGTAAGTGTCGGGTGCGTTGTCTGTTTCGGCGATGAACCTTGGGGTGTGTATTCGCCCCTGGGAGTGCGGTAGAAGTCATAAAACTCACGCTCAATAGCGGTGGAGTTCTCATTCAGTTCATGCACAGTTCCGCTTGTGTATTTGGTCTCGCCGCCCGTGAACTCCACATAGCGTTGTTCAGCCGCCTCTGCGATCGCTTTCTTTCTCTGTTCAAGGGTCGTAGAACGCCTCAACCCGTTACGGTTGGCTGCACCCATGTCGTACATACTGACCGTCGCAATGGCCTTCAAGCGCGGGTCGATCTTGGCGGCGCTGATGGCAAAGCTCCCGCTACCGCAAATCCCCAGAATGCCAATCCGGTTCCTGTCAACGATTTTCTGGGTACCCAAAAAATCTACCGCAGCACTGAAATCCTCGGCATAAATATCCGGCGAAACAACGTTGCGGGGCTGCCCCTCACTCTCGCCCCAGAAGGACAAATCGAGGGACAAGGTGACGAATCCCTGGTCAGCCAGCTTTTGGGCATACAGATTTGCGCTCTGTTCTTTGACTGCGCCCATTGGGTGTCCAACAATGATTGCCGGATTCTTAGCGTTGGGATTCAAGGTTTTGGGAATGAAGAGATTTCCAGCAACCTGCATGTTGTATTGGTTTTTGAACGTAATCTTTTGCATAGTTACCTTGTCGCTCTTATAGAAGTTGTCCGCCCCATTGACCACAGCAGACTGCTGTACGGGTGCCTGGGATATCTGACGCGAGACCTGTGTTTTGTCAAGCGCAACTGCCGCCGTCGTCGTGCCGATTGCACTTATCAAGAGGGGTAGTATAACGAGGTGTTTCATTGAGTTCTCCAAATGTGGGGATTGGTTCGCTACGGTTCGACGCGTCTGCTTGGCGGGATCTCCACTCGCTGCAACGGTGTCACGGTTGGCGACGAACAATCACTGCACCGTTTGACCGCCATCGACGACCAAGGCGTGTCCGACGACGAAGGCAGCCGCGTCTGAACACAGCCAGACAACGGCATTGGCAATCTCTTCGGGCTGACCCATCCGTCCGACCGGCTCCTCCGAAATTACCTGCTTGCGTCCTTCAGCAGTGCCGCCAGTGAAGCGATCCATCATCGGTGTGTCAATGTAACCGGGGGCAACGGCGTTGACACGGATGTTCTGCGAGGCATAGTCAAGAGCCGCCGACTTGGTGAGTCCGATCACGCCGTGTTTTGCGGCGGTGTATGCAGCTCCGCCCTTGATGCCTATGACCCCGGCACCCGATGATGTATTCACGATCGCGCCGCCCCCTTGCTTGAGTAACAGCGGAATTTCATACTTCATGCACAGAAAAACGCCACGCAGGTCGATGTCTACGATCCGATCCCACTCTTCCTCTTCGATTTCCGCTGTTGCTGTATTTTTCTGCTCCACACCGGCGTTGTTGAAGGCAAAGTCCAGCCGCCCAAAGGTCTCGATGGTCTTGGAAAGAGCCGCCTTCACGTCCTCGCTTCGTGTCACATTGCACTTGACGGCGATCGCTCGTCCGCCGAGTTCTTCGATCATGTGTACCGTTTCTTGATTGCCCTGTTCTGACACGTCGGCGACCACTACATTAGCGCCTTCACGAGCAAATGCCAGCGCCGTAGCTCGACCGATGCCGTTTGCTGCTCCGGTTACAAACGCAACTTTTCCTGTGTACTTTCGATTCTCGTTCGTTGTCATGATTTTTTCCTTTAATTTTTTACCTAACAAGGTCTTAAAACCACCAGATGCAAAGATCAGTTGGGATACTGCTCGTCGCTGACATGCTCCAGCCAGTCCACAGGCTTACCATCGAGCCATTCCTGAATGGCGATGTGCGTCATGGCTGTGGTGGCTGTAGCTCCATGCCAATGCTTCAGTCCGGGCGCAATTCGGACGACATCACCCGGTCTGATTTCCTGAATTTGTCCACCCCATTGCTGAACATAACCAGACCCAGCAGTCACAATCAGGGTCTGTCCTAATGGATGGGTGTGCCATGCTGTCCTAGCACCAGGCTCGAAGGTTACACTAGCGCCAGCCGTGCGTCATCGCTGTGGTTGCTGTAGCACCGTGCCAATGCTTCTCACCCGGCGAGATCCAGATCGCGTCCCCCGGTCGAATTTCCTCGATCGCACCGCCCCATCGCTGTATAAGTCCACAGCCAGCCGTCACGATTAGGGTTTGTCCCAATGGGTGGGTATGCCATGCTGTCCTAGCACCAGGCTCAAATGTGACACTGGCTCCAGACGTGCGCGCTGGATTGTGTGCCTCAAACAGGGGGTCAACGCGGACAGTGCCGGTAAAATACTCAGCCGGCCCTTTGGCGGAAGGCTGTGAGCCACTTCTTTTGATGTCCATTTTCTTAATTCCTTCACTTGATACAATTTCGGTGGCTAGGAGGCAAGTCTCTTGCCCGATCAAAACTGAGTTTTCTATTAAATAAAAATCCAGAATGCTTATAAGAAACGGAAATAATTTTCCATTGCTTTAGCTTCATTCTAAGAATCCTGAAGAATAAGCAATAGAACGATCGTCTAAGATCGTTGTACAATTCTGCAAACTTAGAAATGAACGCTGCCAAAACGAGTGAAAAGCCCGATCGCGATTTAATGAACGATCCGCAGGCAAAGCGCGAGGCAGACAGAGCGCAAGCCAACAGAGACGAACTAAAAGAGCGCATTGCACACGCGATTCCTCATGATGGGACGATTGAGCCTCTGAAAGGATTGCATTTCAATCGCTCCTCCTCGCCTTCGGAATGCGTTCATAGTGTCTCTATCCCTGCGTTTTGTGCGATCGCTCAGGGCAGCAAAGAAGTTCTTTTGGGTAGCGATCGCTATCTGTACGATCCGATGCATTATCTGCTTGCTACGGTTGAACTGCCAATTATCAGCCAAATTCTGGAAGCGTCAAAGGCGCAACCGTACCTGAGTCTTCGCCTCGATCTTGACCCTACCCTTGTTGGCTCAGTGATGGTCGAGGCAGGGTATCCCTCATCGCGCAACCATGCTGATGTGAAAGCTATTGATGTAAGTCCATTAAATGCAAATCTGTTGGACGCTGTGGTGCGACTCGTCAGGCTTCTAGATTCCCCTGCTGAAGCTCATGTTCTCGCACCACTGATTAAGCGGGAAATCATTTATCGACTCCTGATGGGAGAGCAAGGTAATCGGCTCCGTCATATTGCAGTTCTGGGTGGCTACACCTACCACATCGCCAGAGCCGTCGAGCGACTTCGTAAAGACTTTAACGAGCCGATCAAGATTGAAAGCATCGCACGAGAGCTGGGAATGAGTGTATCGGGCTTCCACCATCACTTCAAGTCTGTCACTGCCATGAGTCCCTTGCAGTACCAAAAGCAACTGCGGCTCCAGGAGGCTCGCCGTCTGATGCTGGGGGAAAAGCTTGATGCTACCAGTGCTGCCTACCGCGTGGGTTATGACGATGCCTCGCACTTCAACCGGGAGTACAAGCGGCTTTTTGGTGCGCCACCGATGCGCGATGTGGAGCGGCTGCGAGAAGCTGCTAGGGAGACTGCTAGTTCAATCTGATCTCCTGTTCTGGTCGCGGCATCTTGGTAAGACTGCCTGTACTCTAGAATTGCCTGCTAATAAGCTGTTACGCAAATAAGATTGCACATCAACTGGTGAGGTTGTCCTTTGTCAATTGTCCTTTGTCCTTGGTAAACACAAATGACAATTGACATACTCCCGGGCGTGTTCGCCCTTGGCGTTCCCGTTCGCGCAGCGTCTCCGTCAGGAGAAGGGTACGCACGGTGATTCTGGAGTAATAAGTAATAAGTAATGAGTAAATACCCATTTTTCATCCACTCATTACTCATTACTCCTTACTCATTACTTTAAAGCATTGCGTGAAGCACGGGGTTTCAGACCCATATTTTTGATGACTAATGACGGTCTACACGGAAAATATTGCAATATGTAGGCGCGTTAGCTTATCTGACAACAAAATTGCTGAATTCTCTCAAAATTCGGCAATATTAGCCTTCTAATTACTTGGAATATAGGTTTTTGCTAGGGATGCACAGATTTACGCTTTTATTGGAGTATTTGTATTAATTGCTTCATAAATCTTCCTATAGATATGGAACAATATCATACTTCTCTATTTACGTCTTATATCTAAAGATAGAAGATTAAGGTTAAAATTTGGGAAACCTAAGAGGGATTACTCCCAAGAGATTTCCTGCCTACTTATCGCAGAAAGCAACTGAGGTCAGATGAAGCAACCTTTAAATCAAGTCAAAGAGTGGGAACAACGTCGTGATGAAGCAAACCGCTACTACCAGCGCGGTAAATTTCAAGAATCTCTCGATCTTGCAACCAAAAATTTACATTTGGCTAGAGCAATTCGAGATCGAGCCAGAGAAGGCCATACATTAAACGATCTCGGTTTAGCTCACCTCAGTTGCTGGCAACCTCAAAGAGCATTAGAGCGCTTTCATCAGGCGCTTTCGGTTGCTATTGAAATTGGCAACCCGCCAGCAGAAGCAACTGCACTTAGCAATCTGGGTTCTACCTACAGCCGTCTTGGACGCTTTTCGCAAGCTTTAGAATATTTTGACAAAGCACTGCCAATCTTTAGGCGATCGCAAGATATTCAAAGTGAAGTTTCTACTCTTAATGATGTAGCGCTAATTTATACCCGCTTAGGAGAACCGAAACGGGCACTGTTGCTACAACACCAAATTTTGAGGATGCGGCGATTGTTGGGTGACTTTTCTGGTGAAGCAACAACGCTTAATGGCATTGGGTTTGCTTACAATGTCTTAGGCAAGTTTGAGCAAGCGCTAGAATTTTTTGAAGCGGCACTTCCAATTCAACGAGCCGTCAAGAATGTGCTTGGTGAAGCAACCACTTTAAATAATATTGCCTCAATCTATAGTGATTTAGGAAAACCGAAACAAGCGCTATTACTATACTATCAAGTTCTTTTGACACGTCGGGCAATCAGCGATCGCGCAGGCGAAGCAACAACCCTTCACAACATTGGTTTTACCTACAGCACCCTGGCACAGCATCGCCAAGCAATGAAGTTCTACAAGCAAGCCATTGTGATTTATCAACAACTGGGCGATAATCTCGGAGAAATTTCAACTTTGCTGAATATGGGAACCCTTTACGCCACAACGAAACGTAAAAAAATGGCGCGATCGTGCTACCAAAACGCTCAAGATTTAGCAGAGCAAATCGAACACCAGCCACTCTTGGAAAAAGTACAGCAGTTTATAGATTCTCTGTAGCTTGATAGTCAGGGGGAAGGGGCAGGCAGGGAGCAGGGGGACAGGGGGACAAGGGGACAAGGGGGAATTATTAAACAAGTCTCTCCGTCTCCCACCTCTTCCTTGTCTCTTCTTCATGCCCCTTCCCCTCTGCCCCCTGCCCCTGCTCCCTGCCTAATGCCGCAAGCTCAAATTCCCGGCTTCTTTAAAGAAGTCGGGAATTTTTTGTTCGAATTGAAGCTCAAAAAGTTCGTAACTTCGTTACCGCCGACCATATACTAATCAACAGGTTACGATCAATTAAGAAGTAATAATTTTTGATGGCACCGCCAGGAGTCTTTTTATGTTCATTAGTGAATTGTCACCTATATTCAGAGAATTTATCCAGCATCCAGCCTCATTTGTAGGTGGGTTATTCTCTGGTGTGCTTCGGCTCAATCTAGCAGATGATCCTGTTAAAAGCTGGCTGGCTCAACAGGGCGGCTCAAATAGTTATACTAGCAGCACAACAGAAGCACATAATGGCAAAGCAAGTGGGCCTCAACAGATTTCGATTGACTAAATTTTTGAGTAATCGCAAATCCAGTTAATTATTATTGGCAATAGGGAATTGGGAACAGGGAATAGTGATAGAAACTTTAGTTATGGGTCAAAATCCCATTTGAAAAAAGATGTTTTTCGAGACGTGCAGCGCTCTTAAATCGGTATCCTTGTTACAATCCCACGCTTGAAACCCGTGGGTTTCCCAATTCCCAATACTTCTCTTACGAGAGGCTGCGCCAACGACTACGCTCAGTACAAGTTCCCAATTCCCAATTCCCAGTAAATATGGAATCCCTAACCTCTCGTATGCAGGGTGTACAGTCGCCGATTATTCCTGTGGTTGGGGAACTGATTAAAAACTCTCCAGGAACAATCTCTCTAGGACAGGGTGTTGTTCATTACAACCCCCCGCCGGAAACTATCGAATTTTTACCCAAATTTTTTGCCGATTCTGCTAACAATTTATACAAATCAGTTGAGGGAATTCCCCCATTGCTGACAGCACTTGCTGGAAAATTGCAAGCCTTCAATGGTATTGAAATCAATGGGGAAAAATGCATCGTCGTGACAGCAGGGAGCAATATGGGATTCATGAATGCCATTCTTGCTATTACTAACCCAGGCGATGAAATTATTTTGAATACGCCTTACTATTTCAACCATGAAATGGCGATCGCAATTGCTGGTTGTCGTGCGGTGTTAGTGGCGACAGATGAAAATTACCAACTACGCCCAGAAGCGATCACTCAAGCAATTACTCCCAAAACACGGGCTATAGTCACAATTTCGCCCAATAATCCCACTGGAGTCGTCTATTCAGAAGCAGCATTGCGCCAAGTAAATCAAATTTGTGACACTAATGGCATTTACCACATCAGCGATGAAGCTTATGAATACTTTACCTATAACGGCGTAAAACACGTTTCTCCTGGTGCATTTGGGAGTAGCAAGTACACTATTTCTCTATTTAGCCTTTCCAAAGCATACGGTTTTGCTAGTTGGCGCATTGGCTATATGGTGATTCCTAAACACTTATTTGTCGCTATCAAAAAAGTCCAAGATACAATTTTGATTTGTCCACCAGTGATTTCTCAATATGCAGCTTTAGGGGCATTGCAAGCCAAAGAGGAGTATTTGCAGAATAATATAGGTGCAATTTCTCAAGTGCGGCAATTAGTACTCGACTCTCTTAACCGCCTAGAAGGTTTATGTAGCATCACACCAGCTAATGGCGCTTTCTATTTTTTCCTCAAAGTTAATACTCAGATGGATGCTTTTGAGTTAGTTAAAAGATTAATCCAGGAATATAAAATAGCAGTCATTCCAGGTACAACTTTTGGTATGGATGACGGATGCTACCTGCGCGTTGCTTACGGTGCGCTGCAAAAAGAGACAGCCAAAGAAGGTATAGAAAGATTAGTACAAGGTTTGGAAACTATAATTAGGAGTTAAAAGTCATTCAATTTTGGATTTAAGATTTTCCTGCAATCGCAAATCAAAAATCTTAAATTGTCACTCCTATACAATCCTAAATATAAAATTGAACAGATGCCGATTATTAATAAGCTAATTGAAATTGAAACTGAACCAAAAATTAATATTCATAATATAACGCCACAAATTCAAGAGTTTCTTACTTCAACATCAATTAAAAATGGACAACTTTTAGTATTTTCTCGTCATACAACGACAGC
Organism: Nostoc sp. ATCC 53789; assembly: GCF_009873495.1. Taxonomy (GTDB): domain Bacteria; phylum Cyanobacteriota; class Cyanobacteriia; order Cyanobacteriales; family Nostocaceae; genus Nostoc; species Nostoc muscorum_A. The sequence goes on from NZ_CP046703.1 coordinate 6,256,885, forward strand.
TTTAGCTATCAACGAGAATGAAGTCAGATTGTTAGAAGATATAAAAGTATTCTTAAAAAAACTAGCACCAGAGTCGGACAGTTACTTGCATAATGACTTGCATTTAAGAGATGTCCCGGAAGATGAGCCAATTAATGCTCACTCTCACTTAATGGCAATGATGCTGACCACTAGTGAGATAATTCCCATTGTGGATGGTAAATTAGCTTTGGGAACCTGGCAATCTGTATTGTTTTTTGAGTTGGATGGGCCGCGCAAAAGAACGGTATTTGTCCAAATTTCTGGCGAATAATGCAACTTCACATCTACAATCCTCTCAGAACAACCCAAATCTGAGAGAATTACGAAAATGAGGCTCAACAAGTGCATCAGTTGAATTTACTTACAGCAATTAAAAATCTGAAAGAATGTTTCTAAGCATAACCTTCCTTTCCACAAACCAGAACTTTCGTTGTGTTAAAGGCAGAGGCAATTAGTGATGAAAAATAACGATAACTTTGTATTACGCAATACTTGGTACTATGCTCTGCCTAGTAATCATATCAAGCCAGGTATGATGATCAGCCGCATTTTCTTGGGTGAACCTGTGCTTCTAGTCCGAGATCAAAATGGTAAAGTCTCGGCTATGAGAGATATTTGTCCTCATCGTGCCGTGCCTTTGAGTTGTGGTAGATTCGATGGGCAGGAAGTGGAATGCTGCTATCACGGTTGGCGCTTTAACTCAGGTGGACGCTGCACTGCAATTCCATCTCTTGTTGAGGAGCAGCAGATGGATTTAAGCCGCTTTGACGTACAATCCTACGAAGTTCGGGAAGCCCAAGGGAATATTTGGATATATATGGCTGATCCCGATAAATCTCAGCCTGCTGCTTCTGAGATGGAAATTCCGGTGATTCCAGGGTTTGAGGAGCAATCGCCCCAATTTGTAGAGGTGATGAGATTTCCCTGTTTTGTGGATCATGCAGTAGTAGGTCTGATGGACCCTGCTCATTCCCCCTATGTTCATCGTGCTTGGTGGTGGCGAAGTGGGCAACTGCATGAGGAAGTCAAGCAATTTGATGCTTCACCCTACGGCTTTACTATGCGACGACACCGATTACCAGCGAATGGAGGTCGATTATACTTGCTTATTGGTGGTGGTGTGCCGGAAACAGAGATTTCTTTTCGTTTACCTAGCGTCAGAATAGAAGAAACCACAATTGGTAAGCATAGAGTTGTTAATTTAACGGCAGTTACCCCCATTTCAGACACAGAAACTGAGGTAAATTTTGTTCTTTACTCGACACTTCCCTGGGTGGGATTTTTCAAGCCACTGCTGCATGTATTGGCACAAACCTTCTTAGGTCAAGACAGAACCGTTGTGGAAAAGCAACAGATTGGGCTTAAATATAATCCTGTACTGCGACTGATTAAGGATTCAGATATGCAGGCGCAGTGGTATTACCAGTTAAAGCGGGAGTATGCTCGGTCTGTCGCTGAAGGACGAGAATTTGTGAACCCTGTTAAGGATCAAGTACTTCGCTGGCGTGCTTAAATTACTTCAAAGTAAATTCTGCAAATTTTGGGCACTTTAGCTGATGATACCCTGACACCATTAATAGAACAATTCCAGTAATCAATAAAAGAGCCGCCAGAATAAATGATTCATTGATTTGACCTTGGTTTAATTCAAAATACAAAATTCTGTTAGGAAGAATAAAGAAAATTTTGAATTAATTAATTTCGAGTTACAGGCTCCCCTGACTTTTCACGTTGTGTGCAAAAGTCCACCAAAGACCTAACCTCCTAACCCCCTTCCCGACGCAGGAAGGGCAGGGTGGTTTTCTTCGAGTGGTCGGTAGCCCCAATATCCTGTCATTGCTCCCAGCAATATTAGTAACAATACTAACCATAATTCATGTCTTCGTCCTCGGATGTGCCTATAGTCTGGGACTTGCTGCAATTGTTCGACGAGATTCATACTTGTTAGTTATCCATTTTTCTTTACCCTCTACAAACCATTATTATTGTTCTCTCGTTGTATGAAACCACCCTGCTTGTGGATATGGCATAAGGGAGTTAATAGTGAGGAGTTACAAATAAATTAAAAGTAGCAATATTATTTATTTTTACTCATAACTTCTAAAAAAATTCCCACCCAGGTTAATACCTGGGTGGGTAATATGAGGCGGGACAAAATAATTATCCCGAAAGAAGTAGAGGAATTATTTACTCTCTGTAAAATCAGCGTCAATCACATCGTCGCCGCTACCAGAGCTAGAGGTGGAACCACCATCTTGAGGTTCAGCACCTGGTGCAGCACCCGCACCAGCTTGTTGATAGATGTTACTACCAACAGCGAATAGAGCTTGTTGCAATTCTGGGGTGAGCTTTTTGATTTGCTCATCGTCTTCTTTGGCAACTGCTTCCCGCAGTTCTTTTACCAAACCTTCAACTTTAGTCTTGTCAGCAGCCGGAACTTTATCGCCCAATTCTTGTAACTGCTTTTCAGCTTGGTATGACAAGGAGTCGGCTTGGTTCTTGCGTTCAATCTTCTCACGCCGTTCTTTGTCAGATGAAGCATTTTGTTCAGCTTCTCTTACCATCCGGTCAACGTCAGTTTTATCCAGGGTGGAAGCACCAGTTATGCTGATGGACTGTTCTTTGCCAGTACCTTTGTCCTTAGCGGTGACGTTAAGGATACCGTTAGCGTCAATATCGAACACCACTTCAATTTGAGGAACGCCACGTGGTGCAGGAGGAATACCATCAAGGCGGAAGGTTCCCAAACTCTTGTTATCGTTAGAAAATTCGCGTTCACCTTGAAGGACGTGAATTTCTACGTTGGTTTGACCATCCACTGCGGTGGAGAAGACTTCCGATTTTTTGGTGGGGATTGTTGTGTTGCGGGGAATAATTTTGGTCATTACGCCGCCCAATGTTTCAACACCCAAAGAAAGTGGTGATACATCTAACAGTAAGATGCCAGTGACTTCATTATTCAGTACACCTGCTTGAATCGCTGCACCAATTGCCACGACTTCATCAGGGTTAACACTTTGGTTAGGGTCTTTACCCAATACCTGCTTCACAATCTGGTGGACTGCGGGAATACGGGTAGAACCACCAACTAACACCACTTCATCAATATCGCCTTTGCTTAACTTGGCATCGCGCAAAGCGTTTTCCACAGGAACACGGCAACGGTCGATTAAGTCAGAACAAAGTTCTTCAAAGGTGGCACGAGTCAGGGTTGTATCCAGGTGCTTAGGCCCATCCTGGGTAGCAGTGATAAATGGTAAATTGATTTCTGCTTGGGTAACGCTAGAAAGCTCAATTTTTGCTTTTTCTGCGGCTTCTGTCAGACGTTGTAAAGCTTGTTTGTCTTTGCGTAGTTCAATGCCTTCGGCTTTCTTGAACTTTTCAGCTAAGAAGTCAACTATTTTTTTATCAAAGTCATCACCACCAAGGTGTGTATCCCCAGATGTGGCTAGTACTTCAAAAACTCCATCTCCTACTTCTAGCACGGATACGTCGAAGGTACCACCACCAAGGTCAAAGACGAGAATGGTTTCGTTACTCTTCTTGTCAAAGCCATAAGCTAGAGAAGCAGCAGTTGGCTCGTTGATAATCCGCAGAACTTCAATACCTGCAATTTTACCAGCGTCTTTTGTCGCTTGCCGTTGAGAGTCGTTAAAGTATGCGGGAACGGTGATTACAGCTTGGGTAACAGTTTCACCAAGGTATTTGCTGGCATCTTCAACTAGTTTGCGAAGAACTTTTGCAGAAATTTCTTCAGGAGCAAACGGTTTACCAGCTATCGGACAATCTAATTTGACATTGCCGTTGCTGCTGAGAACTTTGTAAGAAACTTCAGTTGCTTCGTTACTCACTTCGTCGTAGCGGCGACCGATAAAGCGTTTGACTGAGTAAAACGTATTTTCGGGGTTCATCACCGCTTGGCGTTTGGCGATTTGGCCAACCAAGTTGTCGCCATTTTTCGCAAATGCCACTACTGATGGGGTTGTCCGAAAACCTTCAGCATTAGCAATTACAGTAGGTTTACCACCTTCCATCACTGCCACGCAGGAGTTCGTTGTTCCTAAGTCAATTCCAACTACTTTTGCCATTTTAGGTGCTGGCTCCGTATAACTACAAATGAATGAATGAGAATATAAAGGACTAAATTTTGAACCAACAGGGTCAATAAATCAGCCAATTCAGCATGAATACCTTTGATTTGGCTTTCCTGGGGTTAAAACTCCAGACTATGCTGATATATATACTGAAGCTTAGTGGTAGCCAGTCCATGAAGGGTGGTTTCCCGAACCTTGCTTAGGACGGTTAAACTAACTAAATAGTTTTTTTAGTTGGTTCATGGATTGATTTGCCTTCACTCTGTCTAATGTATGAGAATTAATACTTTCAGTAATTAGGGTGAACCGTAACGTCCGAGTGGTGTTTGCCGTCTTTAGAGGTAATAAACTACAGAAGCACTGAGAATTGGGCATTGAGCATTGGGCATTGAATTAAATATTACTCAGCACTTACTCAAGTCTAGAGAAAAGAGTTTCCCAATCAATTACAGGTGGTCTTTGTCCCTGGTTGACTATTTCAAAAATTTTCTTGGAACTACTTGGCTGAAAAAGGCATTCCACGCAAGCGTTTGCTACATCAATCCGGCTGGTATCACCCGAAAGTGTATCCCCAGTGCCTATAACCACACCATACTTACCATCAGTTTTGGCCTTTAGCAGTGTGTTGAGGTCGTATGAAGTATAGGGCCCGTCAATCAAGCGTCCTGGGCGGATAATCGTGTAGGGCAATCCTGAATTAATAATGGACTCCTCACCTTTTTGTTTGGCATCCAACACGCCGAACGCATTAAGAATACTAAAAGGAAACTGATCTTTACGGAGAATTCCACAAGAAGAGACGAAAACGAACCGCTTCAAATTCTGGGGTGCTGCTGTAACTAGGTTGCTGACACCTTGGGCATCAACCTTGGCTGGACTATTCTTTGCTTTTGCTTCGCTAGATTTGGGGTTAAGGAAAGTTATTCCCCATTCAAGCAAGTTCGGGGGTTGGTCAAACTCCCATCGCGAAGAAGGAAAGGCAGTGGTTCCAGTACAACTGATGATGTGGGTGACATCTTGTGTTGCAGCTGGGAGTGTAGCTGGCTGGCGGATGTCACCAACGGCAATTTCCACTCTCTGGTTAAACATTTCTTCGACTTTTGCGGCATTGCGTGTCAGAACGCGAACTTTCAAACCCTTTTCTAGGAGTTTGCCTACCACTAGTTGCCCTACTCCACCAGTAGCACCAGCAACTAGTACCAAATCTTCAGCCGAAGTTTCAAAAGAAGTCATAAATTGCCTTTGAGATAGTCTCTTTTTAATCTACTCAAATAAATGGGTTAGCGTACCCTGCTGGAAGAAAGCTAAGCGTAGCGTCTGTCTACGACACGCTGCGCGAACGCAGAGAAGGTATCGCCAAAATAGACTCAGATTAAAACATTTGGCTAATAGCTGTTGATTCTGTAGCTTTCAGGCTGACAATTGGGAATTTTAAAATCAGGGCAAATTTCCCAAAACTGAATCAGAACAGTAGCAAGTACTTGAGGTTTCGAGCAAGGAATGAAAATTAGTCAAAAATTAATTTCGGGTATTCTGGGAATGGCTACCATCTCAGTAATTGTTGGTGCGATTAGTGCCGATCAACAATTGAAGATAGCTAAGTATCTTGCTCAACAAGAGGCTGAAGAGGTTGCTGGATTACTGGGATATTTCGTAAGTCATGAGCTTGAATACCACGAACTGCGATCGCGTGAGAAAATGCTAGCCCATTTACAAAACCATGTAGAATTGCTACATAAGCAACGTCAGCGCGATCTAGAAATTGTAGATCGTAATAAAATCATTCTGGCAGATGTAGTTGCAGAAGATATCGGTACGCGATTAGATCACGATCGCAATAATGAAGTTGGTAAAACTATTCAAGATGGTATACCAAGAACTTATGTTGAGTCCAGTCCTGAATACCCAAATGGGATTCAATTGATTGCTGTTGCTTTTAAGACTGGCAAGGGTGAAACAATTGGGGCAGTAATTTTGGAATATACCCCGCTTTACAAAGCAGCACTAGCAACAGCCGAAAAGAATATTATTGTGACGTTGTTCATCAGTCTGGGATGTAGTGTATTTGCATTAGCAGCAGGTTATCTGCTCTCTAAAAGCATCTCAAAACCGATTAAACAACTCCAGCAAGCTGTGGTAAATCTGACTGAAGGTAAACTCGATACTAGAGTTAGTATTCGCTCCCAGGATGAGATTGGCGAGTTAGCCACCTCGTTCAATAAAATGGCGGACGATCTGCAATATTCTAGAAATGAATTGGTCAACGCCAATGAACAATTACGAGACGAAATTACCGAACGCCAAGAAGCAGAAGCAGAACTTCAGCAAGCTCTGAAAGACCTGCAAAAAACCCAAATTCAATTAATTCAATCTGAAAAAATGTCAAGTCTGGGTCAACTAGTCGCGGGAGTTGCCCATGAAATCAACAATCCGGTTAATTTTATCTACGGCAACCTCGAATACACTGATGATTACACTCAACAGATGTTGCTGTTAATTAAGCTTTATCAAAAACACTACCCCTATCCAGAGCCAGAAATTCAAAATGCTAACCAACTGAACGATATTGAGTACCTAATAGAAGATTTGCCTAAGATGTTAACCTCAATGAAAATGGGGGCTAAACGCATCCGGGAAATTGTTCTCAGTTTACGAATTTTCTCTCGCTTGGATGAAGCTGAGTTCAAAACGGCTGATTTGCATGAAGGAATCGACAGTACTCTGTTAATTTTGCAACATCGGCTCAAGGCACTAAATAATCGCCCTCAAATTGAAGTGGTCAAAGAGTATGGAAAAATGCCTAAAATTCAGTGTTTTGCAGGGCAAATGAATCAGGTATTTATGAACCTCTTGGCAAATGCAATCGATGCTTTAGAAGAGTGTTTCCAAAAAGAACTTTGTCCAAATCCCTTAATTCGCATTTCTTCGGAACAGGTAAATGAAAATGTTGTGATTCGGATTGCTGATAATGGATCGGGAATTCCAAAAGAAATTCAGTCGCGTTTATTTGACCCTTTTTTCACTACGAAAGCAGTTGGTAAGGGGACTGGTATGGGATTATCGATCAGCTACCAGATAATTACTGAAAAGCATGGTGGCTCTTTGGAATGTATTTCATCACCGGGACAGGGTGCAGAGTTTGTGATTGCAATCCCCATTCGAGCAGGGAAATTAGCACAATCATCAATCAGCGATCGCATAATAGGTTAAGTATGAGTGTTTTTCAGCCCATAACTGCGTAGGCGTAGCCCGTCGTAGATATCGCTACATAGGGGAAATTGCGCCCGAATTGTTCGGTTCTACCACTTTCAACAGTACACAAATGGTTATAACCTCGTAAGTAGTAGCGAAATGTCTACCTTAGACGCTGTTAGTCGCTCTTGAATTAAGGGGTGAAAGCCTGTGTACGAATGGATATTGCCAAGTCTGAGCGAAATCTTGGCCCAAAATCAATCAAGTGTGGCTGAATGTTCACCTGGTAAAGCAGAGCGGCAGTGGCGTGTCAGCCTCGCAGCAACTGAACATTTGCTATTAAATACTTTAGCAGCTAATCCAGTTGACACAATCCAAGGATTAGTTTTAGCTGCACCTGCACCCTTATTCAGTCAGCCAAAACTGACTCAAAACTTACAAACAGTAACTTTCACAGCAAAACCATTTAATCCGTTGGCACTGATGCCATTTCAGATGCCAGATGTCATCGCACCCATAGATGAAGAAATCGCTCCTCATGAATCGGTACTTCCTTTATTACCTGCCGATCCTCTGGGGACAGAGCAGTTTTGCTTAGTTTTTACAGATAAATTTAGATTAGTACTGGTTTTAGCAACCCACAAAAACGGTAAAAAAACCTTTTCATTTTCTTTTGAGCCGGAAGTAGTAGAGCAAGCTTGGCGATCGCTAGGTGCGAGAGTAATGCTGGCTAATCCAGAATTTTTTGCCCGTCTGGATGTATTAGTACAACAATATTCTCCGGTAGCACCAGATTGCCGCATCATGATTCAGTTTAGTCAGTTGTTGCTTCAGGAATTAACGGAAGCAGAAGAGACTGGGGAAGAAGCAGGGGAGCAAGGAGCAGGGAGCAGGGGGAAAAATACCAATTCCCAATTCCCAATTCCCAATCCCCAATCCCCAAATCCTGATGTCGAACTGCTCCAAGCCTTCGCTCACGAAGTTCGCACACCTTTAACAACTATTCGCACCATGACTCGTCTACTGCTGAAGCGGCGAGATTTAGATGCTAGTGTAATCAATCGCTTAAAAATTATTGATCACGAGTGTACTGAGCAAATTGATCGCATGGAGTTGCTGTTTAAGGCAGCAGAATTAGAAACTACTGCCTCTACAAAATGTCCAAAAACTCAACTCACACCGATGTCTTTAGATCAAGTGTTGCAGCAGAGCATTCCTCGGTGGGAACAAGCAGCGCATCGCCGGAACTTAACTTTAAATGTTGTTTTACCCCAGCAACTACCAACTGTGGTAAGTAATCCCATGATGCTCGATCAGGTACTCACCGGTTTGATAGAGAATTTCACTCGCAGCTTACCCTCTGGTAGCCATATTCAAGTACAAGTTATTCCGGCAGGAGATCAACTGAAGTTACAATTATCGCCGCAATTTGGGTGCAAAGATTCCAGTAAAGCCGCAACACCTGCAACGCCACCAATTCGCAAAGCCCTTGGTCAATTGCTGATGTTCCAACCAGAAACAGGTACGATTAGTTTGAATATTGCTGCAACCAAGCATTTATTTCAAGCGATCGGCGGTAAATTGATTGTGCGTCAGCGTCCACACTATGGGGAAGTTTTGACGATTTTCCTTCCCTTAGAAGTTAGCAATAAACATAAATCTGGAGCTAAAACTTGGGAGTGAATATTCATCAACTATTTTTTTAAATTATAAATATTCACTCTAAATTAACGTCAATTAAAGAAACCTCTCCCTGCCTTGAAATTTAGTTTAAGGCAAAGTTTTTTATTCGACTAATTACCCCTTTAAATGTGGATAAAATCTTTGGGTAATAATTCCTCTTCTCTCTGTGTTCTCTGCGCCTCTGTGGTTCGATAAATCACTTTTAAGCTGCATAGAGGAAAGCAGAGATTTTACGAGTTACCTTCAAAAGGCTTGTCTGAGAATTTATTGCGGACACAATATTACTCATTTAACTTACATGAAATTAAACAGGAATTAAATTCCTCTGACTTGCCATTTGTAAAAATAGATGCCAAAAATGGATATAAATTCTGGCTAACAGCCAAGTACACATTTGTGTAAAAACCAATAGGAGAATTATGGCACATTTTGAAATAATCGAAAAAGAAAGCTTACGTTTAGTTAAGGTCACTTTGCAAAACGAAACAGTACGGACTGAATCTGGTGCTATGTACTATATTCGTGGCAACGTTCAGATGCAATCTAAAGCCCCTTCAGCAGGTGGGTTTTTAAAATCCTTAGCCACAGGAGAAAACATTTTCCGTCCTACATATACAGGTACGGGCGAATTATATTTAGAGCCGTCTTTAGCGGGATATCACATTCTAGAATTAGACGGTAGTGAATGGATTTTAGATAGTGGCGCTTATTGGGCTAGCGATGGCAGTATAGAAGTAGGAATTGAACGAAATAAATTTGTATCAGGCTTAATTGGTGGCGAGGGTTTGTTTCAAACAAAAGTCAAAGGTAGGGGTAAAGTGGTAATGGTAGCACAAGGCCCTGTAGAAGTAATAAATTTACAAAATGACCGATTAGTTGTTGATGGAAATTTTGCGATCGCTCGCACAAATACTTTAAATTATCGCGTTGAAAAAGCTACTAAATCTCTTTTAGGTTCGATGACTTCTGGTGAATTTCTCGTCAATACTTTTGAGGGAACTGGGACTGTATTGCTTGCTCCCATACCTTATTGGAAAGTCATGATGATTCGGCAAATTACTGCCGCGCTACCAAAAACTTCTAGCTAATAATCATTAATTATCAGTTATATCATGTCCGCTTAAAGATTGATGTCCAGATCCCCGACTTCTCAAAGAAGTCGGGGATCTAATTTTTCACGAATGATTTAGTATTGCTATATAACTCCAAAGCTAATAGCAACGAACTGGGGATTGTCAGATGTGGGTTAAGCCAATGCGGACTTTAAATCACTTTCTGCTTGTCGCAACGCATCTGGTAATTTACTCGCATCGCGTCCGCCAGCTTGGGCTAAGTTCGGTCTTCCGCCGCCGCCACCACCGCAGATTTTAGCGATCGCACCCACAAATTTACCAGCCTGTAAACCTTTTTTGTTAACTTCTGGACTAAAAGCTGCAACTATGCTAACTTTATCCGCTTCGGGAACAGAACCTAGCACCACTGCACCGTTACCGATTTTTTGTAACAGGCGTTCGGCTGCGGTTTTCAATGATTCTGGATCAACATTTTCTAATTGGGCGACGATAATTTTATGATCGCCTACAGTTTCGGCTGTTTGTAGCAAGCTGTCAGATTTAGCGATCGCTAATTGTACCTTCAAGGTTTCCAATTCCTTCTGACTATTTCTGAGTTCGCTTTGCAGACTTGTAATTCTGTCTGGTAATTCTTCGGGTTTCACTTTAAAGCGATCGCTCAAATCTTTAACTACTTTATCCCGCAGGTTGAGATAATCTAGGATTGCTGGCCCCGAAACAGCTTCAATGCGCCGCACCCCAGAAGCCACGCCAGCTTCCGAGATAATCTTAAACACGCCAATTTCAGCCGTATTACTCACATGAGTGCCACCGCAGAGTTCCATTGATACGCTAGGGAAGTCAATCACGCGAACTTCATCGCCGTATTTCTCGCCGAACATGGCAACAGCACCCTTAGCTTTCGCCTCGGCTAAAGGTAATACTTCCACCTTTGCGGCGTGTGCTTGGGCAATCCAAGTGTTTACCTGTTCTTCAATTTGTTGCACTTCTTCTGCTGTCAAAGCGCGGGGACAGTTGAAGTCAAAGCGCAATCTGTCAAAGGAAACTAGGGAACCAGCTTGAGATATGCCATCATCAACAATTTTTTTCAACGCCGCTTGCAACAAGTGCGTTGCGGTATGGTTAGCTTGGGCGCGACGGCGACAAGCCGGATCAATTTGGGCGGTGACGCGATCGCCTACGCGCAGTGTACCGCGTTCGATGCGTCCGAAGTGAACAAAGAAATCAGATTCTTTTTTAACGTCTTCCACCCGAACAACAATACCATCACCAGAGATATAACCGCGATCGCCAATTTGTCCGCCAGATTCAGCATAAAATGGCGTTTTATCAAGGACTATTTGTACCTGTGTCCCCGCTTCTGCTTCTTCTTGAGAAACACCTTCTAACAAAATCGCTTCGACTATTGCCGTCGCCGCCGATTGGGTGTAGCCTAAAAACTCGGTGACTTGGATGTGTTCTGCTAGCTTGTCGAGGGAACCTTGGACAGTTAAATCGATGGTTTCATGTGCATCTCTACCACGTCCTTTTTGAATTTCCATTTGTGCCTCAAATCCCTCAGCATCAACTGTGAGATTATTTTCTTCGGCAACTTCTTGAGTAAGTTCGAGGGGAAATCCGTAGGTGTCATAAAGTGTAAATGCACTTTCACCACTAATTTGAGTGTTTCCTTGCTGTTTTACCTCTTGGATAATTTCTTCTAAGAGTTTTTCGCCTCTATCCAGAGTTCTAAGGAAATTGGATTCTTCTCGTTGCAACTCAGCTTTTATTGCTGCTTCCCTTTGGCGCACATTGGGGTAAGCTGATTCCGAAAGAGCGATCGCAGATTCGGCAACTTGGGTAGTAAATTCGCCAGAAATCCCAATTAATCGCCCATGACGCACCACCCGCCGAATCAATCGCCGCAGCACATAACCCCTTCCCACGTTAGAAGCGCGGATTTCATCAGCGATCATGTGGACAACAGAACGAACGTGATCGCCAATGACTTTTAGGGAGACTTTGGTTTTTTCATCACTTTTGTGGTAGTCAATGCCAGCAATTTGAGCGGCTGTTTGAATTATTGGGAAAATCAGGTCAGTTTCGTAGTTATTGGGCACTTTTTGGAGTATTTGCGCCATTCTCTCCAAACCCATACCCGTGTCGATGTTCTTGTTTTGCAGTGGCGTTAAATTGCCTGAAACATCTCGGTTATATTGCATGAACACGAGGTTGTAAAACTCGATGAACCGGGAATCGTCTTCTAAATCGATATTTTCGTCACCGCGTTCTGGGTGGAAGTCGTAATATATTTCTGAACAAGGGCCACAAGGGCCAGTCGGGCCAGATACCCAAAAGTTATCATTTTCGCCCAAGCGTTTAATTCTGGCTACCGGCACACCGATTTGATCGCGCCAGATAGCAAAGGCTTCATCATCATCTTCAAAAACGCTGACAACCAGATTTTGAGGAGAAAAGCCAAAGACTTGTGTGGAGATTTCCCAACCCCAAGCGATCGCTTGTTCTTTAAAATAATCACCAAAGCTGAAATTACCCAGCATCTCAAAAAAGGTGTGATGCCGTTTAGTGCGTCCGACATTTTCGATGTCGTTGGTACGGATACACTTTTGCGAAGTCGTAGCCCGCTTAAATTCTGGTGTCCTCTGCCCCAAGAATATCGGCTTAAATGGTAGCATCCCCGCGATCGTCAGCAGTACGGTTGGATCTTCTGGCACGAGAGACGCACTTGGGAGGATTTGGTGACTCCGTTGGGCAAAGAAGTTGAGGAATGTGTTGCGAATTTCGTTACCGCTTAGGTACTGGGGATTTGAAGACATAGGTGTTTTTAACTTGAGACTTTAGACTCTAGACTTGGGCGTAGCGGCACTGGGTAAGTGTATTTTCATAAATAGCTTTATATATTCTTGCATTTTGTTTCATATTACCGCCAGCAAATTGTACAAGTCTGTGAGCTATACGCAGTGATGAGGATGCCATTATCTAACTCTGGTAGGATGTCCTGCTTCTGTGCCCGCCCTAGACATCGTAATTTTGGTCTTTAAGATTAATCCTTAAGTCTTTAAGATTAATCCTTAAGCCTTTAAGGCTAATCCTTAAGTCTTTAAGATTAATCCTTAAGAAATAGTTTAAAATTCCCATACTAGGGTAGCAAATGGCACTAAAACTGAAAGTATCAAATATTGCTTGCCTTACTAAGGGCAAAATTTAACTAATTTACCCGTATTAGGGGCAGGTTTTGACATCAAACTTTTTATTTAGCTTTTTTTTCGAGATTTTATGATGTTGCAATCAATTAAACAACCAGTTAAACAAAAGATGTGAGTTAAGCAAAGAAACACAGATAAAGTGCGTAGGCAGAAACATTTTGTTTATCCTGCTAACACATTGTGAACCCAAGTTTCACGTCTCACTTAATTTGGGGATTTTCACCCGATAAATTCGTTCTGTAATTCTAGAGCTTATTAGTGCCAGAAAGCTCCTGTCCATAGCAGGAGGGAGCTTTGCTGTCTATTTAGTTCGCATTATTTTTGCAATTTCAGTCTTATCTTAATACTTGATTAAAGCCTTGGTTATAAACCAAAAGGCTGAAGTCACCCATGAGAAATAAAATTTTTAATTCAACTATCTAATTTAAATTTTGATCGTTGAATCAAAAAACTTTATAATTTCTTAATTTTTCTCCATAAAAAGAAATTTATTTGTCTAATGTGGAGGTTATTCAGAGCTATTCATTTTTGTAATTTAATCAGCAAAACAACACTTAAGAAAGCACATGAATAGGCTTGATACGTCTCAATATTATTCAGTATTTTTACTGTTTGAAAAACATAGTGTAAAGAAGACATTAGTTGTCAGAAGTGAATATTTCAGAAATGCTAGAAGTAAATATAAATTCTTGAAAGGAGATCAAATTTGGAAAAATATTGTGGATTTTTCGTAAAAAAAAAGTATATAACCAGAAATCTAACTCAGCCTAAAAGATAATATTTAGTATTAGGCAACGATACTAGTAAATTACTCAACTTAATGTCTTTAAAATTTAAATAGGATAAAAAATAAAGCAATGAATATTTCTATTCTGGTCTTTGGAAAAAATAATTTTATCGCCACACTTCCAGATCAGATCCGTTATGCGGCTGCTTTTAGTGTAGAAGTTATAGACAATCTGAATCAAGCAGTGTCGCGGATTAAAATAGCGCCCCCCGATATAATACTTGTGCAGGCTAGCTTGGATGGCAGTATGGAACTGTGCAATTGGTTGAAAGAGCAGACAAAACTATCCTGGATATATTGTATTTTATTCGAGGATCGTTTCCAGCAGCTTATTGATAGAAATAAGGGTTGGCACAGAGAATTAGAGATGAGTGCTGCGGCTCTAAAACAAGGAGCCGATGCTTATATTTGGCATCTTATTGATGAAAAAACAGACCATAATTTAGCAGAGTTGACTGCCAATCATGGATTAATACTTGCTCAATTGACTGTTGGCTTGCGAAAAGCACAAAAATATCGAGATTTGATTCGGACAAATGATATGTTATCAGCGATCGCCTTAGCCGATTCGTTGACAGAATTAAATAATCGTCGTGCTTTAGAATGGGACTTACCGAGACAAATTCAAAGAGCGAGAACTCAAAAAACTTCCCTGAGTTTGATTATTCTGGATGTAGATCATTTCAAGAAAGTTAACGATACTCACGGGCATTTAGTAGGCGATCGCATTTTGCAAATATTATGTCAGCGTTTGCGGCACAATCTGCGCTGTCAAGACACAGCATTTCGCTATGGTGGCGAAGAATTTGTGATTCTTCTGGCTAATACTACCGATGAGGAAGCAATATTAGTAGCCCGTCGTCTTAATCGCATAGTTAGCGATGAACCATTTGCACTCAATAATAAACTGACAATTAATATCACCATTAGTCTGGGCACAGCCAGTCTGCAAGCTGATGATGATGAAAAAGGAGAAAGTCTATTGAATCGTGCCGATCAATGTCTCTTACAGGCTAAAAATGCTGGGCGTAATCGAGTTATGCACTCGAACCACCTATCTCATGTTTCACATTTGAAAGTTGTTTCTTCATAATTTGTCATTTGTCATTTGTCATTTGTCATTAATTTTTCCTCTGCACTCCTAACTCAGTATGACAATCTTCTACTGAAGTGCCTTGTCGCATAGCATTAACTAAAGCTTCGTAACTAGACCAATTTTCTTGTAGTAGGGTTTTTGCTTGGAGAGCATGAAACCGCAGTTTCTGTTGATAAACTGATTCAGAAAAGCCCAAAACTGTCAAGACTCCAATCAGTTTGCTTTTATCATCAGATCCACCCTCAGCATTATCAAAAACTAGGGTTTCAGCAGCAATACCAGCCATCCAAACAGTACAGTAGCGGTCTAGCATTTGGGCACTGATTTTACCCACTTCTAATTGAGAAGCTAATTCGCCATCATCAAAGCTAACACCACCTTGCCCAGGTTGCCCCTGTTTCCAGGCTTCCCAAGCGCTGAGTGTGTAGCCGGTAACGGGAATCCCCAGCAAGTAAGCAACCAAAAAATGCCCTGCTTCGTGGTGGACGATGCGATCGCGGTGTTCACTTGAAAAACCAGCAATCCAATCTAAAAAAATAGTACCACCCTTGCCTTGCAAGCTAAAACTATCTAACGTAGCTATGCCTAAGATAGCGAAGGTTGCAAGTGCCGGTACTGCTGGCGATAAATTCAAGAATGGCCCCAGCAGTACCGATAGGGTCATGAGAAAGATAGATATTGCAACTAAATTTAAGGTAGTCTGGCTCATTGAGAGTTTTCTGAGAATCTGCTTAATATTTCTTTATTATGATGTGATCGCACACCTTCTGTATCAAGTGTCTCTACAAATCCCTTGACGACGTAATTTCCCCATGAGAATTTGACTATCAGTGAAGAAATCTTACAAATATGGATATTCTGCATAACAGCAATAAGTCAGCCTGATTCATAGTAAGCGGTTTAAAACCTATAGATGCCGTTTGCAGATAGACCAAAATAAATGCTGTTAAATATTTTATGTGAAAATTTAAAATCCAGATTTTAGAGGTAAAATTACCTGTTATTGTTCTTACCTTAAATTGGCACAAAAAGTTATGAAACCATACCTTCCTCAAAATGATCCTGACCCTACAAAACGTAAAATATTGCTAGAGAGAAACCAAGGAGAGTATGAATTTGATTACGACTTTTTAACGCCTATGGCAATGCTAAAAAATGTACCTTCTATAGAAAACTTTTCAACTAAGTATATTGCTGAACGCACATTAGAGACAGCAGAACTACCTATAAATATGTTAGCCGTTAAAACCCGTTCTTTATGGGACCCTTTAGATGAATTGCAAGACTATGAAGACTATTTTCCAGTTTTGCCTAAACCTAATGTTATCAAAACATACCAAACTGATGACTCTTTTTGTGAACAACGGCTTTGTGGGGCAAATCCTTTTGTTTTACGTCGAATTGAAAAGATGCCAGATGGCTTCGCCTTTACCATTTTAGAACTGCAAGAAAAGTTTGGTGACTCTATTAACTTAGTTGACAAACTTACGAATGGAAATTTATATGTAGCTGATTATAGAGCGCTTGCGTTTGTTAAAGGAGGTACTTATGAAAGAGGTAAGAAGTATTTACCAACCCCTATAGCTTTCTTTTGTTGGCGCAGTTCTGGTTTTAGCGATCGCGGTCAACTAGTACCGATTGTTATCCAAATCAACCCCACAGATGGCAAACAGAGCCAGCTAATTACGCCTTTTGATGACCCTTTAACCTGGTTTCATGCCAAACTTTGTGTTCAAATTGCTGATGCTAACCATCATGAAATGAGTAGTCATCTGTGCCGAACTCACTTTGTTATGGAACCCTTTGCTATTGTCACAGCCCGTCAACTAGCCGAGAACCATCCCCTTAGCTTACTGCTAAAACCCCACTTCCGTTTCATGTTGGCTAATAATGACTTGGCTCGTAAGCGCCTAATTAGTAGAGGTGGGCCTGTTGACGAATTGCTAGCCGGAACTCTGCAAGAGTCATTGCAAATTGTCGTCAACGCATATCAAGAATGGAGCTTAGATCAGTTTTCCTTACCCACTGAACTAAAAAATCGGGGTATGGATGACCCAAACAACCTACCTCACTATCCCTATCGAGACGATGGCTTGCTATTGTGGAATGCAATTAAAAAGTTTGTGTCTGAATACTTGCAAATATACTACAAAACTCCCCAAGACTTAGCAGCAGACTTAGAATTACAAAGTTGGGCGCAGGAATTAGTTTCCCAATCAGGCGGGCGAGTTAAGGGTATTAGCAATCGCATCGACACATTAGACCAATTAGTTGATATTGCTACTGCGGTTATTTTCACCTGTGGGCCGCAACACGCTGCTGTTAACTACTCACAATATGAATATATGACTTTCATGCCCAATATGCCTCTTGCTGCTTATAAACAAATGACATCAGAAGGCACTATTCCTGACCGTAAAAGTCTATTATCATTTCTGCCACCGTCAAAGCAAACTGCTGACCAATTATCGATTTTATTTATCCTGTCAGCTTACCGTTATGACAGATTAGGGTACTATGATGATAAGTTTGTAGACCCAGAGGCTCAGGATGTTTTAGCTAAATTTCAGCAAGATTTGAACGAAGCGGAGCGGGAAATTGAGTTGAATAACAAGAGTCGTTTAATAAATTACAACTATCTGAAACCACGGCTTGTTACTAATAGTATTAGCGTGTAACTGAATATCATTGCAGTTGATTAGACATCTTCAAAAGTGTGACAGCTTTTGGAGATGTTTTTGTTTAGTAATATGCGATCGCGGTGTTATTTTGAAAAACCAGCAATCCAATCCAAAAAGATGGCGTTGCTGATTAGATATATGAATCTTGGTGTAGAGACGCGGATGTTTTCTCTATCACCAGAATGATGGCTACTTTTCAAGTCGCAGACATAATGTGACTTTAGTAGGTATAAAACATCAAATAGGGGATGAATGTGGCTGAACAATTCAAAAAAGGCGATCGGGTTGAATGGAACACTTCACAAGGTAAGACAACTGGCAAAGTTGTAAAGAAGCTTACTTCACCTACAGGTATTAAAGAACACCATATTGCTGCAAGTGAAGATAACCCTGAATACTTAGTTGAAAGTGAGAAGACAGGAAAAAAAGCTGCTCACAAGCCTGATGCTCTGAAGAAAGTAGAGGAGTAATGCTTCATGAGTAAAGATGTTAAAGCCGTGATTGACGAGTTTCATCAAGTTGTCAATATGACACCTAAAGAACTAGAGTCTTGGCTAGATACGGATGAGTCACAAACTGTAGGGCAAAAAGATGGCGACGATGAGTCAATCGGTCATAAATCTGGACGGCGTATCATCCAGCTATTGCAGAAAAAGGATGATTACACCAACGATGACCTTTCGCACATGAAGAAAGTTATTAGTTACGTCCATCGTCATATTGCACAGCAGCCATCAGGTGATTTGGAACACACACACTGGTGCTATTCTTTGAAGAATTGGGGACACAACCCACTGAAGTAAAGTACTTTGTAGCCCGTCATTTAGGTGGGCAAATTCCCGCGATCGCTCTAAATGTTTACGCCGAAGAAGCGACACAAAAACAGGTTTTGATAGCCGGATTTCAACTCCATATCGCTAAACCAGCCGATCCTGGCAAACTGGTAGCTGCGATCGCAAAACTGAAGCCTGTAAGGAAGGCGATTAAACAATAGTGCGTTTCTAACCTAGTTCCAAACTTGTCACAGCAAAGACGCGATCAATAGGTAAATTAGGAATTTCTTTAGTATACATCCGAGCAGTTTGAAAGACTGGCTCCAATTGGTAACGTTGAACTAGGTTAATTGCTTGTACATTTGCATCGGGTACATCAAAAAACACTGGAGCATGAGGATTTTCTGCAAGCAAGGCTTGAAATAATGCTTCAGCAATCTGTTCGTCATTAGCAAACAGTGGCCCAATCCGAAAACCTGTATGGGCAGGCCGGATAACTCCGTAACCAACAAGATATCCATTTTTGAGAAACCCGAAAGCAGTACTTTCTGGCTGTTCAATCCAATGTCGCAGAAACACTGGACGCTTAGAAGGAAAAAATTGGCAATCGTAAGCCACCAACTCTTCAAAAGACACTGTTTTCAGGTCGATGATACCAGCAGGCATAACACCGCCACCCACCCCTTGATAACGAATATTCTTATAAGCGATTTGGAAACCAGACTTTTTGTAGTTATCTTGTTGAGCTACCACACCATCCAAGCCGATGTTACGATCAGCACCGAGATAGTCCATTGCTGTCTTCCAAATTTTCATACCCAACCCCTGCCCACGAAACTGGGGTTTCACAATGTAAAAACCTAGAAAGCCAAAGTGTTGATCGTAAGCAACAGCAGAAATACACCCCACTGGCTCACCATTCAACTCGCCCAATAAAAAACCGTTCTTGTCAGTTTGATAAAAAGATTCAGCATCATACCTTCCTGGATTCCAACCTTCGCTTGCTGCCCAAGTAATCGCCAAATCAATTTCCGACCTTTTCATTGTGCGGACGATGAAGTCGTCAGGGATCATAATATCTTATGACTATGAGGTTGTTAACTATTTAACTTCACTTTCGCAAACCCAGCGATAACTCTTAATATTTTTATACTCATCTATTGTAAAATTACATTCGTTCTGATATAAAATAAATCACTCGAATACTACTGTTCTATTACCATAGACTAATACACGATTTTGTAAGTGCGATCGCACCGCTCTTGCTAATACAACTCTCTCCAAATCTTTGCCTTTTCTCACCAAATCATCCACTTCATCACGGTGACTCACTCGAACTACATCCTGTTCAATAATTGGCCCTGCATCTAAATCAGCAGTGGCATAATGAGCAGTTGCCCCAATAATTTTTACCCCACGTTCAAAAGCTCGGTGATAGGGGTTTGCCCCAATAAAAGCTGGTAAAAAGGAGTGATGAATATTAATAATTTGCGGGAATTGATTAATAAAATCTGCACTAACAATCTGCATATATTTTGCCAATACAACTAAATCTATTTTGTACTGGCGGAGCAATTCTAGTTGTTTGGCTTCTTGTTCAGATTTATTATCTTTAGTGATGGGAACGTGCTGAAAGTCAATATTAAATTGTTCTGCTACTACCTTTAAATTAGCATGATTACTAATAATTAAAGGGATTTCAGCCACAAATTCTTTAGCGCGTTGTCGCCAAATTAAATCAAATAGACAATGGTCTTGCCGACTTACCCAAATAGCAATGTGTGGTACTGTATCAGAAAAACGTATTTCCCACTTAGCGCCAAGAGGTTGTGCAATGGCATTAAAAGCCGGGGCAATAAATTCTCGCGGTAAATTAAACCCCTCTAACTGCCATTCAATGCGGGTGAGAAATAAGCCAGCAGCAAAGTCTGTATGCTGATCTGCATGGATAATATTACCACCGTTAGAGTAGATAAAATTGGCAAATTTTGCCACTAGTCCCCGTTGATCTGGGCAGGAAATCAGCAATGTTGCTGTGGGATTTGTCATCATAATATTGCCAGATTTGAAATTAATTATTTGCTGTTTGTCGGACTCGGTTTAGGAATGGTGAGCGGAGGAAGTTTCTGGCTATTATCTACAGGTTGCTTCCACTCTGATAATTCCCGATTCACGGCATTTGCAAAATCTGTAGATACCAACAGCACGTTAATATTTCCATCGAGTTTAGCAGCAGGGTCAGTTTGAGCATATAAAAAACGTCCGTTAAAGTTAGCTTTACCCAAAATCAACTGATGGTTTTGCCGATTTTTTAGGGTGATATTGATGGTTGCTGGGGGTTCATCTAAGGCAAATTGCCCAAGCTCTTTTGGTGGAGTTGATAAGGTGCGATCGCTCTTACCTTTGACCAACAAATCCATCAAATAAGAAACAATAGCGTCATTTGCTGGGCCCGATACTGGAGATTTGATTACCCACTTGGGATTACTAGATTCAGGGCTACGTTCTAGATTCAAGGTGAGTTTTTTTGTTTTAATTGTTAGAGATTGCACATCATCTTCTGCAAAAGAGAAAATTTGCTGCTTTTTCTCATTGCTTTCTTCTCGCACAGTTGTACCCCGAATTTCAGAGAAGTAAACAAAACCACCTAAACCCAGCGCTAGCAGTATCAAAATTAAAGTCGTTCTCGGCAATTTCATTTTTTAGTCATTTGTCATTTGTCATTGGGCATAGAAAAAACTCTTCTCCAATCTCTACTTGTCACTCCTAACCGCTAACTGCTAACTCACTTATTACCGTCGTTTCCACCAGATAATAAGTGCGATCGCAAACCCAATTAAAGGTAAAAGCAACAGAGATGACAATATTAAAAGATTGCCTTGTGTGGTTGTCAGGGTTATCCGACGATTTTTTGGTTCTTTGGGGCGAATGGAAAGGGGTTGCTGATCCTGTTGACTCAGCCAAGTAACTGAGTTGAGGAATACATCTCCATTTAATTGCTGTTGAAACAAGCCATCGGTGGCGAAATCAGAATTTCCTAAAACTACTAACCTTGACTCGGTGGCTGTTTGCGATGAAGGAGTTGGGGAAGGAGTGGGAGTAGGGGAGGCAGGGGGAGTGGGGGAAGCTTTTCTTTGAGTGGTTGGTGATGGTAGGGGCGAAGGTTTCGGTTGGGGAATTGAAGCAGATTTAGCTGCTTGTTTTCTTGTTAAGGCTACGCCCAAGGTTAGAGGCCCTTTCAGGTCTTTATCTGCATTAAACTCCAATTTTTCGCTTTTAAGGTCGCTTTCTGCCCAGCTATTGGGATAGGGTTTGGTTCGTAGTAATGGAGTAGCCTGAACACCAGGCACAGAGATAATTTCCAGTGGTCGGGCAATGGGATAAAAAGAATTGCCGTTACCGAAATCTTTGGTAATTGGATGTTGCCCATATTCTGTGACTAAAGGTGCAGCAGGGCCAAGTCCCACAACACTTTCGCCAGAGACATCGACTGCTAAACGATTATCCAGACGAACACCCCACTCTTGTAACAAGCTGTTAAGTTTGGGATCGGTATTAGGATCAATCATCAGCAGTAAGTTACCGCCGCGATTAAGATACTCTTGCAAAGCTTTGACTTCGCCTTCAAATAGCCCTCGCTTGGGGCCAGCCACTATCACAACAGACGCATCTTGAGGAACTTTGGAAGTTTCTCCTAAATTCAGTGGTGATGTTGTGAAGTTTTTATCGCCTAATCCTTGAACTGCTTGTGATATTGCATCTTTACCAGCCGAAAGTTGGCGTTCGCCATGACCTTGAAGTAAGTAAACTTTGGCTGTGGTTGAATTTGTTAGTTGTTGCAGGCGACTAGTTAATCTGATTTCTGACAACCGCTCATTTTGATTTACTGTTTGGACTAATTGCCGTTTATCTCCAGATTCTAAATAAACTTCCCCGTAATCTTTAACGCCAAACTTTTCTGCTAATCCTGGTCTGGCTTGGGGGTCGATATACTCATATTTAAATTTTGAGCTTTGCCGTTGATAATTTTCTAGTAATTCTCGGTCTTGAGGGTTTTGGTTAATATCAAACACCCACACCTTAACTGGTTGTGGTAAAACACTCACCAATTCTCGTGACTGGGGCGCAAGGGTAAACAATTGGCTTTCTGTTAAGTCTGACCGCAAGTGGTAGCGAGTCCCTAAAAAGTTAATCAATCCCAAAATTGCCAACACTGCTAGAGTTGCTACTAGGGCATTAGTCCCAGCTTGGGTAGAACGACGTTTCCACCAGTTAGTCTCATAGCTTTGCCATATTATCCCCAACCCACTGATTACAATTCCCGTAATCAGAAATACTAATGGAATTAGTCCCCACTGTTCAGAAACTAACCCAACTGTTAAGCCGACAGCAATTAGGAATGGACCCAACCAAAACACATATTTCCACAGTTTTTTCTTTGCAACTATCTTCATCTTATTTGTCATTTGTCATTTGTCATTTGTCTAAAAATAGTGACATTGTAAAATATATCGACGAAAATTGAGTGGATAAAAATAAGTCTATACAACTGAATGAATGGCAACAAAGCGTTTCCAAGAATTACAGGTTTATCAATTATCAGAACAGTTGGCAGACGACATTTGGAAAATTGTTGAGAAATGGGATTTTTTTGCAAAAGATACGATTGGTAAACAGATTGTACGTTCGGCAGATAGTATTGGTGCCAATATAGCAGAAGGTGTAGGAAGAGGTAGTTTTCAAGATAATAGACGTTTTATCAAAATAGCGAGAGGCTCTTTGAATGAAACTCAACATTGGTTAAGACGGGCTTATACTCGTAACCTTTTAACTACCGAACAGATAAATTCAATCAAAACAATCATTAACGAACTAGCACCTAAATTAAACTCCTATTTAAACTCAATTGGCAATGTCCCAGATGATAAATAAAAAATGACCAAGGACAAATGACAAATGACAAATGCCTATTGCCTTTGAAAACGCAGTGCATCAATTGATTGAGCGGTGAGAAAGATGCCCAAAAAAATGTAACTAGCAAATAAAATTAAGGCGCTGGTATCAAAAATCCCTTGAGTTAAGGTGTTGTAATGTTTCAACAATGATAAATAACCTAAAGCTTCACCCACTGGGCCAGGGACAATTTTGGCGATTAAATCAATCAATAACAATAATAAAATTACTG
The DNA here is from genome assembly GCF_009873495.1 of Nostoc sp. ATCC 53789. GTDB lineage: Bacteria > Cyanobacteriota > Cyanobacteriia > Cyanobacteriales > Nostocaceae > Nostoc > Nostoc muscorum_A. The sequence continues at coordinate 6,280,676 of NZ_CP046703.1, forward strand.
CAAATGTGAGGACGGCAGACAAAATTGTGCTGTCTGTTAAGGAAGAAATAAACATTCCTACAGATAATATTGCTGCTGCTAGTAAGATTAATCCAAAATGACCCAATAAGGGAATTGAAAGGGCCATTGGTGGATTTGATCCACTAATGGCGATCGCTTCAAACACTAGCATGGGTACAACCATTGTGATAAAAAATGTCAGCACGCCTAATAACTTACCTACTGCTACCGCCCAATTGGTGATTGGTGACGTGGCTAATAGTTCTAAAGTGCCGCGTTTGCGTTCTTCGGCATAGAGTCCCATTGAGAGTATTGGCAACACAAACAACAATAGCCACCCCATACGATCCAAAAATGCTCGGACAAATTCGTAGGGGACATCTATCGGCGGTGTTGGCACTCCTAGTTGTTGACCTTGTGCATCTATTGCGGCGACTCCTACCAAAATGCCATCTGGCCCTAGCAAAATCATCACGAAAAATAACCCGGCGATGAACCAAAATATGCCTGCGATCGCATAAGCCAAAGGTGATACAAAATAACTCTGTAACTCTCGGCGATAAATGGCAATAATATTACTCAGTACTACACCCATTTACGCTGCCTCTCCTTCGTTGTCTGCTGCTAAGTCTACCTCAGTCTCGAAATTCTTTTCTTCTGTGGTCAGTTGCAAAAACACATCTTCTAAGGTAGCGTTAACTCGCCGCAGTTCATGTAAACCAAAGCCTGCACGCACCAAGGTTGCAACAATATCCTTTCCTGGTTCTTTTCCTGGTTGCGATATCACCCGCAGATAAGCGCGATTTGTCTGTGGGTGATGACCCCCGGCGGTGGGAATTGATTCTATCAGACTCACACCTGCAACATTTTGCAATACCTGTTTCGCTAGGGCAGCTTCTCCTTCTATTTCCAACTCATACCCGGAACCGCCTGTCAACTGAGTCATCAGGTTTTCTGGTGTATTAGTTGCCACAACTTTGCCGCGATTAATAATAGCGACGCGGCTACAAGTCATGCTCACTTCTGGCAGAATGTGCGTGGAAAGAATAATTGTATGAGTCCCAGCAAGGCTTTTAATTAAATTCCGCACCTCAATTATTTGTCGGGGATCGAGTCCAACGGTGGGTTCATCGAGAATAATCGCTGGTGGATCGTGAACGATCGCTTGAGCAATTCCTACACGTTGGCGATATCCTTTAGAGAGTTTGCGAATAATTACCCGCCGCTTATCTTCTAAGTTGCAGCGTTTGATAGCGGCTGTTACCTTCTTGGCGCGATCGCCTGCTGGAACTCCCTTAATTTGGGCAACAAAATGCAAAAATCCCTCCACAGTCATGTCTGGATATAACGGCGGTGTTTCGGGTAAATAACCAATTCGTTGGCGTACCGCCAGGGAATTTTCATGGACATCATAACCAGCAATCCGGGCATTACCATTTGTTGCCGGTAAATAACCAGCCAGAATCCGCATGGTTGTAGTTTTACCAGCACCATTGGGGCCCAGAAGCCCTAAAATCTCCCCAGGTTCGACGCTAAAAGTGACATCAGTTATCGCTGGAGTGGAACCGTATATTTTACTCAGATGCTCAACTTCGATCATAAAATCTCATACACAATATCAATTCTTTCAGCCTTTACTCCCTTAGAAATGCCCAAATACCCTGGTTTCTGTATTTGAACACAAATTATTAGCATAATTGCGTACTCAGCAATTATGTTCAACTCTGGGAGCGAGAATCTACCTCTATTATGTCTAAACTAAATAACTCACACCTGCCTAAAGGCTGAAGTGGGAGCTTTCGGAAGTCCGTCTCTTTTAGATAATCATTTTCATAAAAATTATTGTTAAAAATAATTCTGAAGACACATACTTTATACCCAGGCTTAAGCTAGATTTAATCTATTGTTAACCTATTAACTTGATTTGGCTATTGGGTAATCAGTTAAATGACTAAAGATATTAGTAATCGTGAAAAATTAAATATTGATTGTCGCTAAAGTATCTCCTAATTTAATCTCTACAGAACAAAGCAACTAAGATGGCACAGTCAACGAAGTTACAGCCTCCAGGTGGGTTGCAAATAGTTCATGTCACTACCGGACGCGTGCGACTCCGCAGCACTGACAGTAGTTTGAACTCGATATTAGACAGCATAGCCCAAGATTTACGCTCCTTAGAGGGAGTGAGGGAAGTTACTGTGAATGAGCAGACGGGCAGTTTGGTAATTAATTTTGATGAAGAGAAGCTGTCATTACCGCAAATTTTGGCGTTAAGATCCGATATTGAGATTCAGCAGCCGCAGGCTTCATCTGATTCACCAAGCAAGACCGATCCCTTTGCAGCTTGGAAATCACCTTTATTTTGGAAAGAGCAGGGTGTTTCCTTAATTCCGATGATAACAGGCTTGGCGGTAACAGGAGGGTTAGGAATTCATGGCTGGGTATCGATTCCAGTTTATATGATTGCGGCGGATGCAACCCGTGGTGTAATTGGTTATCTTGGCTCTCAAGTTCCGATATCTGAAAAAAACGATGGTAATAATACCAGTTCTGCGATATCGGAATTATCAAAAGAGGAACGTCAATCTACTATCCAACCAGAAAAATTAACAAATAATCTTGAGAAAGCTAGCGAGGTGGCAGCACCTGCAAAGATTGACTACAGCGTAATCCATGCAATTAGCGGACGTATTCGCTTCCATGTGCCAAAAATCGCTCAAGATCGAGCTTATGGGCGGCGACTTGAGAGAATAGTGAAAACCGATGCTGAAGTTACAAGTGTGCGGATGAATTTTGATGCAGCATCGATCGCGATCGCTTATCAGTCTCGTGAGATTCCATTATCCTATTGGGTGAGTTTGATGGAATTAGCGTTGGAGACAAACCCACCAACGCAGCCAATTACAACGGCTAACCAATCCCTCCAAGAAGTTAGTCAGACGAATCAAATTACAGACGCAACAACGTCACATCAAACAAGTTTAAATGTTAGTCAGACTCCTGAAGTTATCAACTCAACAACAGCAAGCGAAATAACTTCAGAGTTATCCAGTCTGTGGACTAACTTAAAACCGCCTGCGATGTTTTTCTCATTAGGCATTATGGCGAACTTACCCTTGGAAACCTAATATACAGTTTCAAATTGCGGAATACTGGAGGGGAATTATGGCTGTTTTAAATTTAGAATCGGTAGCAGATTTAGACAAAAAACCAGAGCCAACAGTCACAGACAAGATTAATTACCCAACAACGCCGCCTTCAAGGGTAGTGTATAGCATTATTTGTGCATTTCCTGGACAAGTGGCGTTTTGCATCCCTCAGATTAGCGAAGATCCAAAATATGTGGAACGTCTTGTTGCCTTGCTTGCTAATGAGCCTTTGGTAATAGATCGGCAAGTCAATAATACTACGGTAGGGTCAATTGCCATTACCTATAAATCTGATACAGTGTCAGATGTTGATATGCGATCGCATTTGGCTAATTTGATTCAGTTGGCTGGTAATGAAAAAGTGGTACTAGCAACTGCAAACCAATTGAAACCACACTCAGCGTTAGTGGCAACAGAAGACAGGCAGGATAGAAAGCCAGCAATGCAACCACAGAAGCAGAAATCAGCAACATTCTCTTTATCTTCTGCGGATGCGTCAATCTCTAAGACTAAAAGCAATTCGGTTTCTTCGGCTGATTCTGTAATTCAACAAGCAAGAAAGCCTGCAAAAGTAGCTTATAGCATTGCTCATGCCATTCCCGGAAGGGTGCGGTTTCGTGTGCCGCGAATTGCCTGCGATCCCAAATATGTCCAACGGTTAGAGGCATTACTCAAATCAGATTCGACAGTTACCAGTGAGCGAGTTAATAGCGCTGCGAGATCAGTTGTTATTACCTATAAAACTGGAATGATGCGGGATTCTCAGAAGCGAGTGCAAAGCTTTTTATTAGCAGCAATATCTCATCTAATCAATTTAATTGAATCTGCCAATGATCCCGCCACAGCCATAAGTTAGCTAACGAATTCAGCAAATTACAAATAACCAAATTGATAGCTAATCAATCTCGCAGGATTGGTGGCTAATTTGCTCTATACCCCAGCAGAGAACCTGATTTTCATCGAAGTGTAACAATTTTGGATTAAAGAAAAGTAATGGCAAAAGTAGCACTGCAACTCCCATCACCTCCAAAATCTCAATTCACTGTGTTGGAAGGGAATGGAAAAGCTTCTTTAACTGACACTAATGGACATTCTCGAAGAGAGTTCCCTAACGTTACCTACAGCATTGTCCATACAACTCCGGGAAGACTGCGGTTTCGCCTACCTCGTTTACGCTGTGATGCAGATTATGCCAAGCGTCTCGAAGTATTGCTAACAGCAGATGCGCTGGTGAAGAATGTTCGTGTCAAGCCTGCGGCGATGTCAGTTGCAGTTACTTATAAATCTGATAAAGTTTCCGATGCGAAGATGCGATCGCACCTTCACGATTTGATTCAGGCTGCAAGTGAAGTAGTTGTTCTTAAAAACTCTACATCTTTATCAGAAACTGAAAAAGAGCCATCTTGGCCAGGTTTACAACTCTCTGCTGTTGCCACTGCTTTAGCAGTGCTAGGAGGTCCATTAGGATTACCGATCCCACCTTTGATAGTGGTACTTCCAATCGCTCTGGCTACTTTACCTGTTGTCCAACGAGCATGGGAAGGTATTAGGGTAGAGCGAAAATTGAATATTGACTTTTTGGATTTTATGGCGATCGCGATTACTACCTTCCAAGGGCAATTTCTTACACCATCGCTGATGCTGGGTTTAATTGAAGTAGGCGAAAATATCCGCGATCGCACGGCTCGTTCTTCTGCTCAACAAACTCTAGATTTACTTAGTTCTTTAGGGCAATTTGTTTGGGTGGAACGCAATGGCGAAAAGCAGCAAATTCCCATTCAAGATGTGCAGCGTGGCGATACAGTAATTGTTTATCCTGGCGAACAAGTGCCGGTTGATGGTAGTATTTTGCGAGGTAAGGCCCTGCTAGATGAGCAGAAACTAACTGGCGAGTCGATGCCGGTACTGAAGAAAAAAGGACAACCAGTTTTCGCCTCAACGCTGGTACGAGAAGGACGAATTTATATTGTTGCCGAATGGATCGGCAATGATACCCGCGCCGGACAGAGCATTAAGTTAATGCAAGAAGCGCCTGTCCACGATACGCGGATGGAGAATTATGCCACGAAATTTGCTCAAAAAGCTGTTGTGCCAACTTTGTTACTTGCTGGGGCAGTATTTGCCGCAACCCGTAACCCTTCACGGACAGCCAGCGTTTTAACTCTAGACTTTGCTACAGGTATTAGAGTCTCCGTCCCGACAACAGTTTTAGCAGCATTAACTTATGCAGCGCGACGGGGAATTCTCATCCGTAGTGGACGGGCGTTAGAACAACTAGCAGAAGTTGATACTATAGTTTTTGATAAAACGGGGACACTGACTAAGGGAGAAGTCGATGTTGTCAGTGTGGAAAGTCTCAATCCAGCAACCTCAAGATTACGGGTGTTGGAATTGGCAGCCGCCGCCGAACAACGTTTAACTCATCCAGTAGCCGAGGCAATTGTTCGCTATGCCGAAGCAGAGCAAGTGGAAATTTTGCCGCGTAGCAAGTGGGACTATCAACTAGGTTTGGGCGTGCAAGCTCTGATTGATGGAGAGACAGTTTATGTTGGGAGCGATCGCTTTTTGCGCTCCAGTAGCATTGATACCGCAGCGTTAAATGGTCAACAAAAATCTGCAAATTCAGCAATTTATGTAGCCAGCAACGGGCAACTTCAAGGTATTATTAAATATAGTGATGTTCTCCGTCCCGAAAGCCGGGAAGTCATCACAGCACTTTCGACGGTCGAAGGTGTAGAGATTCACATATTAACCGGCGATAATAAGCGAACTGCTACTGCTGTTGCTGCTCAACTTGGTATTTTGCCAACGCATACTCACGCCGAAGCTTTTCCAGAACAAAAGGCAACAGTTGTCCGCCAACTACACGAACAAGGAAAGACAGTTGCATATGTAGGCGATGGGATCAACGATTCGCCAGCTTTAGCCTACGCCGATGTTTCCGTCTCCTTTGCCAACAGTTCTGAGATTGCCCGCGAGACAGCAGACTTAGTGTTGATGCAGAATGACTTGTATGGTTTATTAGAAGCGATCGCGATCGCTCGTCAAGCCAAGCAATTGATTCGGCAAAACACAGGACTAGTTGCTGTTCCTAATTTAGCAGCATTAGCGATCGCCGTTTTCTTTGGTCTTAACCCCTTAGCTGCAACAGTAGTCAACAATGGCTCAACCGTAGTTGCCGGAGTCAACGGTTTACGTCCAATTCTTAAAAGTCGTCAACATAAAACTCTACCATCGGCAAGATGATGCAACTATGCCGGCAAGAGTATCTTAAAAAGCTTTCCCCGATTTCTCAATTAATAGGAGGAAATTGAATATGGCTAAAATTAGTGATTTTGTTGAAGATGCAGGCGCTCCCGGTATTATAGTCGGAATTGGTGCAGTCCTCTTAGCACCTGTTCTGCTGCCCATTGTCGCTGGAGTTGGTAAACCCTTCGTCAAGTCAGTCATCAAAGGCGGAATTGGTCTTTATGAAAGAAGCAAAGGAACCATTGCAGAAATGGGAGAAACCTGGGAAGACATGGTAGCCGAAGCCAGAGCTGAACTCGCTGATGAAAAAGAAACACCCGTATTTGAAGCTAGTGCCACCAATCCGGATAATGTCGCCGATAATGGTGCGTAATTTCATCTGCCCATTAGCAAGTTAAAATCTTTGCCATAGGCAACTTCCAATTACCAAAATATCAAATTAGTAAGGTGCGTTACGGTATTCCACCTAACGCACCTACGAAAATAGCAAAAAAATTGTAGGTTGGGGAGCCACTGCGTTGCGCGGGTTTCCCGCGTTGTAGCAAGTGGCGTTGGAGGCTTTGCCAAAGCCAACATTCTGATATATGTTGGGTTGCGCTCCGCTTCACCCAACCTACGTCTCTCTCGCTCCTCTTATTCCTCTGTGTTCTCTGCGTCCTCTGCGGTTCGTTTTTCCTTAATTTTTGACAATAACAAACCCACAACAAAGAATCCACCTTCATACAAGTCAAAAAGGCAATTGTATGTTGACAAATGGTTATAGCACTTACAATAAAATGCCGGAAATTATAAACAAAACCAGCTTCAAAACATCACCAAAACCGATATCTACAAAAGTTGTAAGTTCGACTCCCGGAAGATTGCGGTTGAGAGTGGCTCATTCCCATCGTCAACCAGAAAAAATGCAAAGCATCGCTAATGCTTTATTAGCAAATCCTCACATTAATCAAGTGAAGATAAATGTCCATCATGGCAGTATTGTTATCAATGACGATGGTAAAGATGGCAGTCTAGAAAATGTGCTAGCAACACTTAAAGATTTAGGAATAATTTTTGCTGATGTTACCGAGGGTAACACCGAGGCAGCAGCAGAAGTTTCATCTGCGCTTGTTGACTTAAACCAGCGTGTCAAACAGTTAACAGATGGTGCTTTTGATCTGCGAATTCTTTTCCCTTTGGGATTAGCTAGTCTTTCAATGAGACAATTACTAAATAAAGGATTGCAGTTAGAAGTTATTCCTTGGTATGTTTTAGCATGGTATGCTTTTGATAGCTTTATTAAGTTGCATGGAACTAGCCAAGAAGAATCAGCAAACGAGTAACCAAAAAGCTTAATTTATCTGCCAAATTTTGATGGTTTTATCAGAACTAGCACTAGCCAAAAATTGACCATCATGGCTAATAGCAATAGAGTTTACTGCCCCTGAGTGTTCTGTGATAGTTTGCAGTAACTCTCCCGTCTGCAAATGCCAAATTTTGATGGTTTTGTCTACGCTACCGCTAAAGAGAATTTCTCCATCAGGACTAACGGCTAAGGATCTTACCTCTTCTAAATGTCCAGTCAAGGTATGTAACACTTTGCCTGTAGTTAAATTCCAAATTTTGATAGTTTTGTCTGCACTAGCGCTAAAGAGAATTTCTCCATCAGGACTGATGATTACTGATTTTACCTCACCAGAATGTCCGTTGAGGGTGCGTAATGGCTCTCCCGTGTGTGGGTTCCACAGCCTAATTTTGTTGTCAGAACTACCACTAGCAAGGATTGTACCATCGGGGCTAATAGCAGCAGCATTAACTGCGAATGAATGCCAAAGGGTAGAAATGCGATCGCCTTTATGCAAATTCCAAATTTTGATTTTATTACTACCACTGGCAAGAATTTGCCCGTCAGGACTGATTGCGATGCAGTTAACCGGTTTTTGATGTCCTAACAGAGTGTGTAGGAGTTTGTCAGAATTGAGATTCCATACTTTGACATTACTTTTGGGGTGTTGACAAATACCAACAGCAAAATAATGTCCATCAGGACTAATCGCAACAGAGGAAATTTTGCCTAAATCTTCTGTGAGAGTACGGATAAGTTTACCAGTCTTAAGATTCCATACTTTGATGGTTTTATCTGCACAACCGCTAACTAAAGTCTGAGAATCAGGACTAATGGCGACAGATGTCACTTTTTCTGAATGTCCAGTTAGGGTATGTCTGAGAAAGATATGTTGTACTGTTACTTGGTGTTTGAGGTTGGCGATGCGATTTAAAATTTCATCAACATCAGCAATACTCTGAGTATCACCCACCGCGACAAAATATTCTCTTAACTTTTTTACATATTCCTCATCTTTAACGCTGACGGCTGATTGCATTACCTGAAGCGGGTTAGGAGAATCGTTTGGTGATATTTGGCGTAGTTGTAACCATGTACTCACAGAATAATTTAGCTGTTCGTTTGCCCAAGCGCGTAGTTTACCGCCGTAGGCATCGCTTAAATGGCATAAACTCTGGGCTAATTGTAAAGCCAATTCTGGAATCCAGTAACAGCGCTCATTTTCCAGAGCTTGGTAAACTTGTTTGTAACCAGAGGCGATAACCCCTAGTGATTGTAAATCAAAAGCATCTGACAGCAAACTCGGCAGCAACTCTGGTAGTAGCGGAGGTACACCACGATCAACCAGGTGGTAAATATCTGCTACCCAACCTGCAACCAAACAGTGATAGGTAATCAAAACCTGGCAAAGTTTTTCATAATCCTGACGATTGACTTGATATTGTAAAGATAACTTACTAATATCAATTCCTTTTTTATGCCATTTTTCTACCTTTTCTAAAATTTCTAAATTTATCACATTATCTTTTCCAAGCTGATTAACTTCCTCGCTTTCGTCTCCCAATGCCACAAGCTCATCTCTAATTTTCTTCCATTCTAATGCCCGCCTTTTAGCAGACTCTTCTAGAATTTCTCGATAAGGTAAACGAGCAATTGTTTTATAATAATAATTGTCTTGCCCTAAACCCCAGTAGGCAATTCTAAAATTTAAATAATCTCCATCATTTTCTGACTCTAAAATCAAACTTGGCTCTGTTTTCAACATTCCAAACAGAACTTTAATACTTGATTCACTGTGAAAACGTTTACTATCCCAGGCTCCTGCCAATAACTCTGTTGGTCTAACTTGACTGTGTAAAGAGTAATGTTTGTTGAGAAAATCTCTTAATCCTTCAGCTAACATTAACTCAAATTGAAAAATATTTTCATCTCTACGATCGCCAAATTGGTCACAATCTACTTGAGGAGGAGCGATAAAAATTTTAAGTGGAGTGTGTCCATAATTTGTGTGGTCTAAAATTTGTGAAGGATATAATCTTAAGGGCCAGCTATCAAAAATTTTATTGACTTCTGGTAACTTAAGCGCTGTTTCTCGCTCTTGTGCGGCTATTCTTAATTGCGTTTGGTGATTATCGGCTACTAATTGCTGTTGAAAAATTCTTGCTTGTTCAAAAGCTTCAACATCACCGCTTTTTTTATTTGCAGGATTTAGAACTTTGAGTATTTCAGGAATTGCCTCTATCGATTCATATTTACTCAGTCCTAAACTAGATTTATTTCTATTTTGGACTAGCTCTACAACAACAGGCGCAAACTCTAGTACCAGTTGAATTAGTAACATTAACCCTTGCTGCATAAACACATACCTAGAAACTAATTGAAGAAGAATTCAGAAGTCATAATCAAGACGCTCTCTACAAGACGCTGTGCTATCCGCTTTTTAGGTCAAAATTCATTCTAAATTTTGATTCCTGACTCTTGAATTCTGTTTTGATAGAATAAATAAGCAAGGCTTACATGAAATCAGGGTAATACTGTCATCCAGCAAATTCATACATAGCCTTGATGTTACTACTTGAGAGTATAGTAACTCAAACGTAAAACATGAAACTCGTTATATGTCAATAAATCTATGTGGTTAAATCCCTGTAAATTAAAATAAACACAGTATTAAAGAAACTTAATCAACTTGATAGCAACGAGAACTAGATTCACTACTGAGATAGATTTCTTCATTCAGAAAAATAGGTATAACTAGAGTAAAGTTAATGCAGTTCAATAAAGCACTCTCTTAAAACATTAATAGATAAGTTTATCAGCTTGGTTGCGTTTTTTATTTTTTGAAATTAAAAAATAGTACGATGACTTCGATAAAACGGTCTAACTCTGGCAAAGCTGCTAGTATGAACCTGCGTTTACCACCAAAAAAGGCAACTAAAAGCGTAGCTAAGAAAGCAGAGTCATCCCAAAAGATATTCTATAGCATAGTCCATACAATTCCTGGACGGATTCGTTTTCGTATTCCTCTGTTAGCCAGAGATACTGAGTATGCTAATCAACTTAAATTATCGATGGAATCCGATCCTAGAGTTACAAATGTCCGTACTAACCCAAAAGCTGCATCCATTGTCATCAATTATAAAGTAGGTGTAATTTCAGATAATCAAATGCGCGAGCATCTGGTTAATCTGATTCAAACTGCTCAAGATGTGGTTCTGCCAAAAGAGGTAATGGCAAAATCAATCGTAGGGGCTATCTTTGATGCTCTAATCAACTTAATTGATAATACGCGCAAGATTAACCAAGCACGTAATGTTCTTGTATATAGAAGGTTTAGAACAGACATTTGGGAATGGATGCTTTCTACCTCAAGAAGCCTAATTAAGAAGTTAAAATCTGCCACCATGTTTATCTTGCCTAACAAGCGGTGGCGATTAAGAGGCAATAGCGAGGCGAATTCCCAGCCTTTGAAACTGAAATCTACCAGCGAAGCAAATCTTATATAGTTACTAATAGTAAGTAAGCGTAAATAATTGTCGTTGGGATAAGGCAATAGGCAATAAGTATAAGAGCTTTAGTCTATTTCTTTTTTATTTGCATAGTTTTATTTTATTGTATCAACTTATTTAATGGCCATTAAAATGATTCCTGCTTAAGAGTAATTAGCTCTAAAAAACGGGGATTTACTATAATTCCTAAAAATTTCTTTTACTTAGCCTTCAATCCAAACATTTTATTATTAATAACAAATGGATACTCCTCGCTGTCAAAAACTTCTTAATCAAACCTATTGGGTTCAAGCAATACATACTACTGTTAAGGGAAGAGCTAGATATAAAGTAAATGGGCTTTATCATTCGGAAGCTCTCAAAAGATATCTTGAATCGAGATTATTAGAGGATAAAATAATCTCGCAAGCTCGTGCTAATAGTTACACAGGGAATGTGCTTGTTATTTTTCATCAAGATGAAAGTTTAAATGCGAACGCCGTTCGCGAAGCGTGTCCGACAGGACAAGGCGGGTCTTCTCTTCGAGACGCTGCGCGAACGACCATCGCATCGCTTATCCAAGAAATTGTCTTAGATTATCGGAGAAAAGCCAGTAAATCACTTGGAACTAGTAACTTACATTCTTTTGGCACTAAAGAAAACATTGGTTTCGTTGGGGGTAATAATCGAAACATATTTGATTCAGCCGTACTGTCTCAAATATCTATGCAGCGACAATTAAACCAAACAGCCAGTCAACTTATTCCGGTTGTTTGTACCCTTGTATGTGGTACTGCACTGTTGTACGCATATAATCTTGACGAAGCCATTTTGCTCTTGATCCAGAAGCTGCATACACCACTGCGCGATCGCATCATGCTTGGTATCACTTTTCTAGGCGATCCCCTAGTAATGCTGATATCTTCTTTGGGGCTGTCGATTAGTCCGTTATATTCTAATCGTTGCAGGCAAGCAACCATCTTGGGTATCGCTGGAGTTGGCGCAATCTTGCTAAATTGTTTAATGAAAATATTTTTTGGTAGAGCGCGTCCAGCACTGTGGGAGCATATTATTAATGTCGGCCAACACAGTTTTCCTAGCGGCCATGCAATGGTTTCAATAGTAATTTACGGTTTTACTGGCTATATTCTGGCAAAGCAGTTTCCTGAATGGCGCTTTTGGATTTATGGCTTGACTATTTTCTTGATTGCTGCGATCGGTTTTAGTCGGCTTTACCTGGGAGTACATTGGCTGACTGATGTGACAGCTGGCTATGCCGCAGGTTTGGTGTGGTTAATTGCCTGTATCCTGATTTTGGAATCGGAACAACAAGGAATAATTGACGAGTACATTCTCTCAGGACGGCGATTTATCGCGTCTCTCTAACGTATAAGTCTTTTAGACGCGATAAATCGCGTCTCTACATGAGGGCTTTCTGGCTTATCCCAAGCGTATTGGGATAAAACTAGAACTGGATCTGTTAATAATAGCTGCCAGATTTCCGATGCTCCAAAGCAGTGATACCATCATTTTCCAACACTTCACCGTGATTAATAACGGCATAAATTAACCATCTATCGCCACATTCAAGCTGATTTTGCACCGTACATTCTAAATAGGCTAATGCCTCATTCAAAATCAAACAACCATTATCAGCAGTTTTTGTGGAAAGATTTGCAAAAGGATTATCGCCTAAAGTGCTATGACGAGAAAAATAGCGTCGCACATTTCTTCCTTCTTTGAGGATATTCAGCACAAATTTATCACCAGGATGATGCATTAAATCTGCATTCTGCTCGTTAGCGATCGCAATCATAATCCCTGGTGGGTTAAAAGTTGCCTGCGATACCCAAGAAGTTAAAACCCCTTTGTGGGTTTCTTCATCACGAGTTGTCACAACACACAGAGAACCAATGATTCGCCCCACCGCTTGTTCGGTACGATCTACATGGGTTTCTGTCACAATTTGGCGGGAACTACGAAGTTTTTTAGTTTTCTTCAAGTTTTGGGCAAAGGAAGCACCTGCTTCTTGACACTGCTGAAGAATTTCAGAAGTAGGGCTAAAACGCACCCGAATTGTTTCAAACCCTAGTTGATAATTTGCATCTTTGAGCTTACTTTCGATTAAATCTATTGCCTCTCCACTCCAGCCGTAAGAACCAAACACCCCAGCTAACTTAGTTTTAGCCGCCACCGAGAGAACTATTCCTAAAGCAGTTTGAATTTGAGTCGGTGCATGGCCGCCTAAAGTGGGTGAGCCGATAATTAAGCCATCGCAAGTTTCTACAATGCGGTTAATCTCGGCAGAATCAGCTAGTTCACAGTTGATTGATTCTACATTAACTCCATTTTGAATCAAACCTTGAGCGATCGCATTCGCCATAATTGCTGTATTTCCATAAGCAGAAGCATAGAGCAAAGCGACACTCAATTCTTGAGATTTTTGTCCTTGACACCATTGACGGTAATCATAAGTAAAACGACTCAAGCTGTAACGCACAACTGGCCCGTGTGCTGGGGCATAACATCTGGCTCCCAAAAGCGATATTTTATCTAAGGCTACTTCGACTTGTTTTGCTTGGGGCGCATGGAGACATTCAAAATAGTAACGACGTTCCGCATCTAATCCCTTCCAGTCTTCATCAAACAAAGTATCTTCGCAAATATGAGCGCCGAAAAGTTTGTCTGTGTAGAGAATTTTCGTTGCAGAATCATAAGTGCAAAGTCCATCGGCCCACCGGGGAGTTGGTACGGTGACAAATGATAGAAGATGTCCTTGTCCTAAATCTAGAGTATCTCCTGATCGCATCGCTTGAATAGGTGACTCAAATTCGGGGAAGGCAGTTTTTAGAGCATTGGCGGCGGGGCGAGAACAAATTAGAGTAGCTTGAGGAACCAGAGAGAGCAATACTTGTAAGGTTGCTCTGCGGTTTGGGTTGACATGACTGAGAACAATGTAATCTAGGGTAATGAAGTCTAGTTGTTGTGCAAGTTGCTCAAGGTAAATTTCGGTAAAAGATTCGCCGGGAGGGTCAATTAAAGCATTTTTATCAGCTTGAATCAGATAAGAATTTGCTGTAGTTCCCCGTTGACGAGAATACTCCACCTCAAATTTTAATCTGTCCCAAGTCCGCGATCGCAGAATCAGAGTATTTTTACCAATTTCAGCAACTTGGACATCTCTGCTATGGTTGGACGTTAATGTTGCAACAGACATAATAACCTCTTTTAATAATTGAGAATTTGGAATTGGGAATGGGGAATTGGAAATTGGGAACTTGTACTGAGCGCAGTCGAAGTATGGGGAATTGGGAATTGGTTATTATCCTTGTCTCCCTTATCTCCCCAATTCCTAACTCCTAACTCTCCACTCCCGATTTTTAATGACCATTGTTTTGTATTAATTCAGACTTGGCTCTGCTTCTATAGCGTTTAGATACTTCTTGTTCTGGGTCGATACCTTCAAAGGTAGGGGGTAGCCAAACTCGGAGAAACAGTAGTACTCCCAGCACTAATAAAAAGGCACAAGTTGCTAAAACTTGACTCCAACTTGTTTCTAGAACACCTTTAACAATGACTTCTCGCAAAGCAGAAACGATGGAAACTTCAACAGCTACCCCAATAGATACTCGATGTTCTTGTAGGTAAATAATCAACAATCGGAATAGCTCAACTAATATGAGCAAAAAGAGAATATCGGCAGTAACAGCATGAAAATCTAGAGGTGGAAGTAAGGAGAGAAACATATCTCTCACCTGAAGCACCATGAAGCTAAATAAACCGATACACAAACAAATCACAATCACATCTTGGATAAATTCCAAGGTTCGCACAACGCGTCCACGGTTGATTTCGTACATCGTAATCGGAGTATTTTCAGCAGATTTATACATAATTTTTTGGGAGTTGTAGAGACGCGATTCATCGCGTCTATAGGGAGCAGAGGAGCCTAAGAGGTTGTTTTAAAAGTAGTTAGCTGTGATTTTAGGTACTTGTTGATCCCCCCTAACCCCCCTTAAAAAGGGGGAAACTGGAATTAAAGTCCCCCTTTTTAAGGGGGATTTAGGGGGATCTAAAACTTTTTGTTACCGAGAAGAGGACTTTTCAAACAACCTCTAAGACAAATGACCAATGACCAATGACAAATGACAAATTAGTAATGATTGCCAATTTTGCGGTGATGCGCGGCGGTAAGTGCATCTAACTTGGAAACCCTTCCAGTTTGGACTGTGCTATAAATTACCCAATGATCTCCACAATCCATGCGGCTAGTGATTTCACATTCCATGTAAGCTAGGGCTTCAGCTAAAACGGGCGATCCATTGTTCGCTGGATATGTCTTCACTCCAGCAAATCGGTCTGCACCAGGAGCGAAACGCTTGAGGAAATGTTTCATTAATCCTTGATATTTGCCTTCTTCTAAAACGTTTAGAACAAAGCGATCGCCAACGTGCATCAAAGATTCAATTGCTCGATCTTTGGATACTGCGATCGCAACTCCTAAAGGCTCAAGGCTGGCTTGTGTCACCCAAGAAGCAAACATTGCGCTCTGAATTTCTCCTTTTTTGGCGGTGATAATGTATAAACCTGTACTAATACGCCCTAAAGCCTTCTCTAGCTCCGTATTGATGGATTTAATTTGTTTAATGGTGCGATCGCGGTTCAACCATTGACCCAAATCTGTACCCGCTTCATCACAAAGCTGTTCCGTTGCTTGGGTAGGAATTTCTTTAACTAAAATAGGTGGAAAGGCTTCAGTTAATCCCAGTTCTTGAAACTTATTGCGTAAAGGATAAATAGGTTCATCTTCTCCACCTCCCGACTCTAATAAACCAATTGACTGCTTTTTGTGAACAGCAGCTAAAATAGTGCTTAAAGAAGCTTGAGCCATCACCGAAGATTGGGGTGGCATTGCAATTACTAAACCAGAAGATTGTGCAACTAATTCTCGAACTTCTTGAGGTTCAGAACTATTGAGAGGAAATAATTCCACTGCTACGCCTGTTTTCGCACATCCATGAGCTATGGTACGGACTAACTGCTCGCTATGGCCGTAATCTTCAACATAAAATAGAGCCACTAGAGTCTCTGTTTTTGCTTGTTCTAAACTCCAGTTTTGATACCGTCCGAGCCATTCTGGAATATAGTGTTGTAATAAAGGCCCATGTCCCGTAGCAACTGTTCCTATTTCTAACTTTTCAATCCGCTTTAAAGCTGCCAAAACAGACCGAGCATTGGGACCCATAAGACAATCATAATAATATTGAAAATCTTCCTCAAGTAAGGTGATATTTTCATCATAAGTGTGGTCATCACAGTAGTGCATCCCAAACACATCACAGGTGTAGAGAGTGCTAGTTTTGTGGTCATAAGTAAAGATTGTGTCAGGCCAGTGTAAGTTAGGTGCAGAGATAAATTCTAATTCGTGTCCGTTGCCTAAATCTAATCGCTCTCCACTTTTCACCTGCCTTGAATTAAAGGGCTGGTGAACCATATTTTCTAAAAATTGAATAGCTACCTTAGCACCAACAACAGTAATTGAGGGAGCTAGTTGCAAAATATTTTTTACTAAGCCACTATGATCTGGTTCCGTATGGCTAATAATCAAATAATCTATTTTAGTCGGATCAATTAATCCCACCAGTATCTCAAGATATAGTTGCTCAAACTTTCGGTGAGATGTATCAACTAAGGCAACTTTTTCTCCTTGAATTAAAAAAGAATTATAAGTCGTACCATTCCGTAAACCAAACTCGACATCAAAACGTTCTCTATCCCAGTCTAGACAACGAATAGCAGTTGTTTGAGAAGCAATTTCGACAGTTTCTACTGTCAAACGTCCTGGGTTGGGAGTAACTTGAGTGGGCTGTATGAGTGCAACCATTTGTTTTCTCCAAAAAGATTGTTATATGAAGCGAGCGTTATGTCTCTTATATTTACCTGAAATACTCAATTAGTAAAATGCCAATTTCTAAAGCTAATCATCAGAAAGTTTTATTCATTATTTAGATTGATTTACCA
This sequence comes from Nostoc sp. ATCC 53789, assembly GCF_009873495.1. Taxonomy (GTDB): domain Bacteria; phylum Cyanobacteriota; class Cyanobacteriia; order Cyanobacteriales; family Nostocaceae; genus Nostoc; species Nostoc muscorum_A. Next base: position 6,297,907 of record NZ_CP046703.1, read on the forward strand.
TTGAAATTTCTCAATGTTTATCATCAATAATGAATGTGAGAAAATGTAAATAATCAGTTAAAATGGTTTGGCATGTCGTTAATATTTTTTCCTCCTCCCATACAACAAATCAACAGCGAAATCATCCATTGCGCTGGTGTTGATCTGTATGTACTACGCCTGGATCTCATGCACCCGTGGGTTAACGGCAATAAGTGGTTCAAGCTGAAATACAATCTTTTGGAGGCCAAGGAGAAAAATTTCACAACACTGCTTACTTTTGGCGGCGCTTATTCCAATCACATCTATGCAACTGCGGCGGCTGGTAATCTTTTCGGTTTTCGTACCATCGGCGTAATTCGTGGGGAGGAGAGACTACCACTAAACCCGACGCTGAGTTTTGCTGTACAACAGGGTATGCAGCTTGTGTACATGAACCGCGAAATGTATCGACAGCGCAACACACCAGTGATAGAGGAATATCTGCAACAACGCTTCGGTGAAGTGTTTATCATTCCCGAAGGTGGGAGTAATTTAAATGGTGTGCGCGGCTGTATGGAGATCATTGATAATGCCGTCTACGCATTTGATCATATATGCGTAGCCTGTGGTACAGCTACCACACTGACTGGTATTGCCCTTTCATTGCATCAAGGACAAAGAGCGATCGCTTTTCCCGTTCTGAAAAATGGCTCATTTCTTGCACAAGAAATTGAAAGTCTGCTGACAAATTACCTCGCCTCTGATTTACCCGCACCATCTAACTCTCCCGCTTCCTGGGAATTGGTATGTGATTACCATTTTGGCGGCTATGCAAAGGTGAACGATGAGTTACTACTGTTCAGCCAACAGTTCAGGGAGCAACATGGCATACCCCTCGATTACGTATATACCGCCAAAATGTTTTACGGAGTAATGGATTTACTAAAACAGGGATTTTTTAGTAAAGGCGATTCGTTGCTGCTCATACACACAGGAGGCTTACAGGGCAATGTTGGCATGGAAGAGCGGCTGAAAAGATGGTAGAGCAAAAAGTAGGCAATTAGCTTACTCAAACCTATTAACAAATTCCACAACACTTTGTTAGTATAGATTTTTACTGCAATATAGCTTCCATATATTGTCCAATTCCTATATCGGAAAGACCCTGAAAGTCTATAATTCTGTAGCATATTAGCTACCAATATTGGTTCACCTTAATCATCTGTATCTAGATAAGATTTATGACTGTAGACCTATTATCGAAAGCAATCACAGCAATTGCTAGTATGGCGGCTACTCCTATAAAAAACAAGTTCGAGCGTAAAGAGGCTGTAATTAAATTATTAAAGAAACTGAACCTTAAGTATGAGTATCCACCTGCTGATTTCTCGGGTGTATATGTCTATACTCTTGTACAGTACGGGGTTGGAAAACCACATGAAATTCTAGAATTATTTCGGCAGGAAGAAATTAAGCAAGCTTTCCGTGAAGCATTTGAACAGAATGACCCTTTAATATTCATCAAAAAAGGTCAAGATTTTATAGATGGGTATGCCTTGGGTGATGAAATCAAAAAACTTGGTATTGACCCGTTTCCAGAATATGCTGCTTTTGCTATGGCTTTTATTGAGGTTGCCAACAGCACACGCAAACCATCAGAAGTTTTAAGAGATCGAAAGCTTGACGCTATAAATCGAAATTTATCAGTTCTTCAAGAGCAGTTATCTAAGCTAAAAGAACCAAAGGAAATTCTACTTGAGTTAGCTATACAGTCACAAACTTATCAAAAACTTCAGCCAGCAGATGAGTCAAAGAATGAAAAAATTGCGATATTTATATTAGCACAGCAAATGAGGGGGTGGTTTGAAACTATAGGATACAAGTTTGATAGTTATAAAGTAGAAGAAGAGAAATTTTTTGAGTGGATCATTAATATTCCAGCACGGCGAGGATATGACCGCATCTTTGTACGTGGTGTTGAGCGTGAAGGAGGGCTAAGTGATGTTCAATCTTTACGAAAAGCTTTAGATGAGCATAAGACGAAAGAAGCTTGGCTTGTCTCTGCTCGGAGGATTAGTCCAGCAGCTCGCAATGAAGTGAAAAAGGAAGAAAATCAAGATATCTTCTGCTATACCTTTGACGAACTACTAGATGAACAGGCTGACTTTAGCAAATACCTAGACTGGCTAGAAGCTGAGGTTAAGCGTAAGGGTATTGACAGAATGTATGTTCCTCTTGCTTGTATTAAAGAAGAATATGATCCTATTACTCAAGAAAAACTAGGGGTTAGTCGATACAACGCAGATGATGGTTGGATTGAAGGCTACATCGATCACTGGCTAAACGATCGGGCTAAAGAGCATATCTCAATACTAGGTGAGTTTGGCACTGGCAAAACTTGGTTGACTTTGCACTATGCTTGGACTGCTCTACAACGCTATCGTGATGCCAAAGAACGGAAAAGTGAGCGACCTCGGATTCCATTGGTTATTCCTTTACGCGACTATGCTAAAGCAGTCAGTGTTGAGTCTTTGTTTTCAGAGTTCTTTTTTCGCAAGTATGAAATTCCTATTCTTGGTTACTCTGTATTTGAGCAACTCAACCGGATGGGGAAATTACTACTCATCTTTGATGGATTTGATGAAATGGCAGATCGGGTAGATAACCAAAAGATGATTAATAACTTCTGGGAGTTAGCTAGGGTTGTTGTACCTGGTTCTAAAGCAATTCTTACCTGCCGAACAGAACACTTTCCAGAAGCTAAAGATGGTCGAGCTTTACTAAATGCAGAATTAGAAGCTTCTACTTCTGCTCTCACTGGTGAACCTCCACAATTTGAGGTGCTAGAACTAGAGAAATTCAACGATGACCAAATTCGTCAGGTGCTATCATTTCGAGCAGGAGTTTCCACTGTTGAACAGATAATGGAAAATCCCCAACTCCTAGACTTAGCCCGTCGCCCAGTGATGACTGAACTAATTCTAGAAGCTCTACCTGATATTGAAGCAGGAAATCCAGTAGATATGTCACGTATTTATCTTTATGCTGTACGCAACAAGATGGAGCGAGATATCAAGGCAGAGCGTACTTTTACTTCATTAGCTGATAAACTCTATTTTCTATGTGAGTTGTCGTGGGAGATGCTGTCAACTGATCAGATGAGTCTTAACTACCGACTTTTCCCCGATCGGATACGCCGTCTTTTTGGTCATGCCGTACAGGAGGAAAAATATCTAGACCACTGGCATTTTGACATGATGGGTCAGACTATGCTCATCCGTAATGCAGATGGTGACTATTCACCAGCACATCGCTCCCTTTTAGAGTTTTTTGTCGCCTACAAATTTGCTGCTGAATTAGGAGTTATAGCTCCTGACTTTACTGACTTAGCAAAAGCACAATCTCACTTAAATTATAGTGTTTCATCTGACTATACTTGGTCATCTTATTTTCGGCGGGAATGTGATGAGAATGGCAATATTAAACCTATTTTATGTCTGCAAGAGTTTATTCCTGAAAAAATAGAATTACTAGCAGAAACTGTGGGTAAAGAAACATTAAATACAGACTTTTTTAGTAATAATCATGACAAGGTAGTAAAGATAAGACTGAATAATGCCATCTTTGAATTGATAGGAAATATGATTTCTCCTGACAAGGAAAAGGTCAAGGCTAGATTATTGACTCTAATTACAGAAACCTGTGATAAAACTTCACAAGAAGTAGGTATAGTTGGTGGTAATGTTGCTAGCCTTTTAGTGCAATATGATCCTATTAGTATGAGAGGAAAAAATCTATCTGGTGCAAATTTAAGGTATGCAAACTTTTCTGAATCTGATCTCACAGAATGTAATTTAGATAATGCTGATTTAAGTAATGCTAGATTTGATAGAAAATCTATAATGTTAGATGCTACCCTACGAAATAGTAACTTAAGCCATTTGAGGCTGAGAGACTTTTTCTTCGGCCATATTTCAAGAATAAATTTAAATAAAATATCTTCATTATTAACTAATTTTAATACTGATACACCAGCTATTTGTTTTTATTATCCTCATGAGGTTAATCATTCGGATAGACCAAATTTACTTTTTAAAGTTAAACAGAATGAAATAGTAGTTGCTTATGAAGAAAATAAATTATTAGAATGGAACTATATAATTAAATCAATGTACATTTTAAATTGGGAAGTTAATCAAGAAGTTCTTAATATTCTGACTGTTGAAGGTGAAGATATTTATCTTGAACTAAAAACTGGTCTAAATTTACCTGTTGATGAAGCTACAAGTTGTTTAAGACCTTGGCATTATGCAGATTTTACAGGAGCGATAGGACTTGGTGAACGTGAAATTTACATATTAAAAATATTAGGCGCTATTAGTCTACCTAATACTTCTTACAATCCCCACAATGATAAGGAGCTAAACTTCGGTTTAAGACACAATAAGGGTGAATAAGACTTTGATGAATTGTTGTGAGTTGAAAAATCTAGGTTTATACAAACGAAGTCCAATTGTGCAGATTTACATATTAATTTAACCTGAGTTCGGGATAAGAAATCCTCAAAACCATTGATTCTTCATTGTTTAGTTTGAAGCTCTGTTTTCATCTATTCTCAATAATATACTTTATTGAGAATAATTTCATTTATCAACCTTATTGACAAAATGATTGTTCTTTAATTGCTTCTCTTGTCATTTAGGTTTTTACTCAATCCTTACGGAATAAGGTTTTTAGCTGCTGACTTAACTCGAACTCAGGTTAATTTATGATTAAAATTCAGTAAGATAACTTTTTTTAATTAGTATAAAAAAAGTTATCTTACTTTGTTGCTACGCCAATAATATGAGGACTGACAATCGGCAATTGTGCATCAAATCGCTCATAATTAACCCTAGAAAAACCAGCATTTTCTAAAGCAATTAAAGTTTCTCTATCTGGATGACAACCATCACCTATCACTTTCCAAATCGGACGAATTGCGCTTTGTACTTGTCGCAATACAGTTCCTTTAGGTGCAGCAACGTGTTCAATAAATAAGAAGCGTCCACCTGGTTTGAGTACTCTTAAAATTGCCTGTAATGTATAATCTATATTCGGCACCGAACACAAAACTAAGGTACTAACAACAGTATCTATGCTGTTATCTTCAGCATCTAACCATTCAGCATTACCAATTCTAAGGTCGATGTTTAAGCCTAGTTTTTTAGCTTGTTTTTGAAGATAGGAGTGCATGTGAGGGTTTGGCTCGATTCCTATCCAGTGGATATCTTTAGGGTAGTAGGGTAGGTTAGGGCCTGTTCCTGGGCCGATTTCTAACACTTTACCTTGGAGATTTGCAAAAAGAGAACGTTTGCGCTCGCCGACGATATTATCATACGTGCTGCTACTTTGAGCCATCATCCAGGCAAAGAAACGTTTACCAAAGTTGGCATAAATCTGGTTTGGTGAATCTCCAATAATTGGGTTTACAGTCATCATCTACTTCCTAAAATTTGAGGCTATAAATTATTGCAACAAGCAACTATTTATAGTCTTAAGGTACGATAATCTATGTTTCTTGTACCTCACCCATGTGATTCACCTGATTGGGTGATTTTGATTAATATACATACGTAGCGACTTCCCGTAACCTACCACAGAAATAGAAAAAGTGCAGAAGCAGAAGTAGAATTTGCCTATATATAGCAATCCTAAACGAATGAGCCGTCAAAACGTCCAATTATTCTCTCTGCGTTCTCTGCGCCTCTGCGGTTAATTTCTTTTTATAAATAATTTATAAATACAAAAATAGCAAAAAGCGTTCCAAATTGCGGAACGCTATCTTTTAGTAAATTCTGTTAAGGTAATATGAATTAAATGCTAGTTGATAAAATTAGGCATGAAGATTTGCTTGTTCCTGTAACCAAGGATCTACAGGTTGTCCATCTTTGCGGCGTAATTCGATTTCCACTACCATCACTTCTTTTGAACCTGGAGGTGCGGGTTTTTTATGGAAAAGAATGTCATAATCTTCTGGATTATGTTTGCGTTCTTTCAACCATTCTTGTACCTTGGTTGTGGCAAAAAATGATTGCCCTTGCTCAAACATTCGCGTAATCTGCAATTGCAGTGTATAAGGATTTAGCCTACCCATTTTCTACCGCCTTTGTTAAGTAAATTTGAGAACAAGTAATCTCTTTATCTTAGATAATCTAATGTTAGTGCGAAGTACGCACATCTGACACTTCACCTATAGGTGCAAATTCCAGTTTCAACACCCTAGCATCTGTAGCAACATCCGAAGGTATTTCGGTATATGGTCTAAGAAAGCCTTGATACTCCTGCAATCTGTCTTCCATAGGTTAATAAATTATTATTTGTGTTGCTTTAGTTTTCGTCGTCTTGGGCAGTAGTTTGACCTTAGTAATGTTATAATAGTACTTCACAAAAAATAATGTTAAAAACTTGACTGCACCCCAGCACTAAAGTTTTATGTACACGAAGAGACGAGGGAATAGATTAGTTAAGGATTATTCACAATTTCCCAGTATCTCTACAACATTTCACTACTTAATTCTGTTATAGATTGGAAAGAGGCACGCCGCTTCAAAAACTGACCAACAGACTGAAAATGGTTGTTATGAAGAGCAAAAATCAAGCTGTTTTCGCTTTAATTGTAAAAAGTACTATTGTTTTTTTACCCTTACTATTATCCGTTGGAATTGCCAATGGGCAATCTGCACCATCACCTTCGCCAGCACTAACCCAGACTTCGGTATTGTCGAATCAGGAACGGGAAGAATTAACACGACTACGAGCAGAAAAGCGAATTCAACAGCAAGTCCAATCTGATTTTAATAGCGCTTTTAGTCGTACAACTATTTTACTCAATGTCTGGCTAGTTATATTAAGCCTATTTCCAGTCGCAATCATTGCTTTATTTTGGCTACTGCGACGGGTGGTAATCCGTGAAATTGTTGATAGAGCGATGCAACAATTACAGGGAATGGAAAAATTACAAAATCAGCTATCCACTGTTAAGCAAGAGGCTGAAAATGTTATTCAAGATGCTAAAAAAATAAATTATGAGCTAGAACAAGAAACGGTTAGTTTACAACAAAAAATTAAAAGAGAGCAAGAAAATTTATCTACCCTGACATCGGAACTAGATTTAGCTAAATCACAGGTATTAAGTAGATTAGAAACTCAACTCAAAAAATCTCAAGAAAATATAGAAAATTTAGAGTCTAATTTTGCTTCTGTTTTATCTAAATTAGAGGTTGATGCTCAACAACAAAAAGATGTAGCGCTGGAAAATCTAGGAAATTTAGCATCCGTTCTGTCACAAGAATTGTCTAATTTAAAGTTAGGTGTACAACAACAGCAACTAGCATTGGCTGATTTAGAAGGCTCAAAGTCTGAGTTCATAAGTCAACTTTCCGGATGGGAGTCTGATGCTCAAAACCAAAAAAATATAGTTTTTGAAAGTTTGGCTAAATTGCAATCAGAATTTGCCGATCAATTATCAGAATTACAGGTAGATGCTCACCACAGAAAAGAGATTGCATTTGAGAGTTTAGGAAAATTAGATAATGAGTTGAAATCTCAGTTATCAGAACTACAGGCGGATGCTCAGGAGCAAAAAAATAAAATTGTTGAAAGTTTATCAGCATTGCAGTTAGAGTTTGCTGAACAACTATCTGAATTACAATTAGATGCTCAAAAGCGCAAAGAGTTAATTATTGAGAATTTAGAAAAAGCTGGTTCTGAATTTAGTTCACAATTTTCAGAATTACAATGGAATGCTCAACAACAAAAAATTCTCATTTTGGAGAAGTTAGAAAGATTAGAAACTGAGTTTGTCTCTCAACTCTCTGACTTACAATTGGATGCCGAAGAAAGAAAGGATCTTATTCTTCAAGAACTAACTGAAATTACACCTGAATCTATCTTAGAGGCGGTGAATCATGAAGTTAAGGAAGAAAAAGAAATAGAGGAACAGCCACAACAACCAGAATTGACTGCTGAAGAGTATGTAAAAGAGGGAGATGAGCTGTTTTCTAAAAGGCGCTATGAAGATGCGATCGCAGCTTACAACCAAGCGGTTAAAATTCAACCTGATGAACCTGTGGCTTGGTTAAAACGAGGTCTAACTCTCGGAAGGCTGAAACGCTATAAAGATGCGATCGCATCCTACGATCGAGCTATCCAGATTCAACCAGATTACCATCAAGCTTGGTGCGATCGCGGCGTTGCTTTTGGGAAATTACAACAGCATCAGCAAGCCTTTGCTTCATTTGAGAAAGCTACACAAATCAAGCCTGATGATGCAGTCGCTTGGTTAAATTGCGGTCTTTCTCTCGTAGCATTGGAAAAATACGAAGAGGCAATAGTGTCTTTTGATAAAGCGCTGGAATTCCAACCTAATTCTCCCAAAATCTGGGATAAACGCGGTTATACCTTGGTAAGATTGGGACGCGATGATGAAGCGATCGCTAGTTTTAACAAAACTTTAGAAATTAAGCCAGATTATGCCAGTGCCTATTACAACAAAGCAGCCTGTTACGCACTGCAAAGACAAGTTGAACTATCTCTGGAAACTCTGAAACAAGCAATTGAACTTGATCCCAGGTATAAAGAAGACGCAGCAACTGACCTAGATTTTGATGATATTGCCGATGATGAGCGCTTTAAGCAGTTAGTTGCAGAGTGAAAAGTTATTCGTCATTTGTCATTTGTCATTAATACTTCCCCTGCTCCCCCTGCTCCCCCTGCTCCCCTACTCCCCCATCTGGCGGATTTGGTTCGCTAGACATCGCTTTGAGTTTGGATGTAAAAGAATCAGAGCGATCGCTTTTTTCTGGGGTAAATTGCCCAATCGGGGCATGAATAGCAGCAGGCGGCAGCAGTTTTGGCTGTCGTTGAGGGTAGCTTGGTGATGGGGGAGGTGGTGAACTTTCTTGTAAAGTTTGCCTTTGGCTAACAGCAGAGGATAGCTGAAGGGTTGCCGAAGAAGCAAATTTTCCCGAAAGGGGAGATTTGAGAACAGTTTTATTGTCCCTAGCTTCCTCCTTGACTTCTTCATCTAAAGATGTCTTTTGTTCGTAACTCTTCAGTTGTAGAGTTGCAGTATTGCTTTTTTGATAGCCATTACGAATCTTCGCAGGTGGTAGTTGAGGACTCGTGACTCTCTCTACAATGGGGTTTTTCTTGGCTAGCGGTAGGCTGGGAGCAGGCGATGAGGTTAAGCTTTGGGGAAATTTGCTACAAATCATGCGTTCAAATTCCATATTGAAATGATATGTAGCCTGATCCCGGCGCTGCCAAAATACTAAAATTTGCTGCACCGAAACTGCTTTATAACGGCCTTGATATAGTGCCTCAATTACTGCCAGGTGTAGCCAATTCAGTGGGTATTGCGTTTGCCAACGTTCAACTAGCTCATTGGCACTATAGCCACTGAGATCAAAACTATAATTAATTAATAAAGCGATCGCCAAGTTGGCAGAAGTATCTGGAAGTGTTGTTAACATGGGGCTATTAGCTTTCGGCAATAGGTCTTAAGATTCTTCACCCATCGCATATTAGCCTAGCGTGCTTTTAACTACATGGTTTTTTTCCAAGAGTACAAAGCAGATAAGCAGTGTTTCCTATTCTACTTGTCAACTTCTAGAATGCAACCCTACATAGAATGATTTAATCGCAGATGTTCGCCCAATGGCAACTAATGCCTGATAAACCATTGCTGCAACTTCGGCACGTGTTGCTAGACGTAAAGGTGCAAGTAGTTGGGGATCTGGGTAATTAACGATGATTTTTTGTTGTGTAGCAGTGGCTACGGCTTTTCGGGCGTAGTCGGGAATGGTATGCCGATCGCTATATACTTCTAAAATATCGCTATCAACAGCTGCTAGTCCCAGTCCGTTTACTAGAGAGACAATCACCTGTAGGCGTTGGACGTGTTGATCGGGGCGAAAAGTGCGATCGCTAAATCCGCCAACAAAGCCACCACTAGCCGCCACTTGGATAGCGCTATAAGCCCAAAAATCCTTGGGTACATCCGTAAAATTAGGTGCTGAGATTTTGGGAAACGGGTTAAAGGCGATCGCTACCAGAGATGCATACTGGGCGCGAGTCATGGGTTTATCTGGCTGGTAGCTACCATCGGCAAAACGATGAGTTAAATCCATGCTTACTAATGCTTGGATAAATGGTTCTGCCCAATGTGCATCTAGTTGAACAGGCGCGGGGAGTTTTTGAGATGGTGTCGGAGCCTCAGATATATTTGTGCTAACCGCTACTAGATTGGCTGGGATCAATTCTGCCAATCCCTTGATTAGAGAAGGATTCAAATCATTACCTACGGAAATTAGCTTTTGTTTAGTAGCATTATACAAATCAAATTCACTATTATCACGAAAAATATTATCAGCAGAATCTTGGATATTGCCTAAATCAGGAATTGCATTGCCATTGACTAACAGACCACCTTGGGTATTTTTAGTAATGAGATTTTGACGCAGCACAGGTTGGGCGTTCCGAGAAAGTGCGATCGCGGTACGATTTTCTGATAACTTGTTATTTGCGATCATCGGAGTAGCAAAGTCACTAATTGCTATACCTAAAGGGTTTCTTTCAAATAAATTCCGCAGTACTTTTCCCTGGCTATGACCTGCTATCACCAACCCGCTAGCAGTATTTTGCACAAATATGTTATCTAAAATTTGGGGTTTGGCAGTGCCAGTGGTAAACACACCTTCTCGCCCACAGTCCCTCAAAGTATTATTCGCTAAAGTAGGTGCAGCCGATTCAATCCAAATACCAGTACCTTTTGCTGAGGGATTAGTGACAGTTACACCTAAAAGACTGGCATCATCTAGCAAGAGCAGCGTAATATTTTGTATCCCAAAGCTAGGACTTTCATACTCGCCACTCCCGGAAATTACAATCCCTGCACCTTTGTTTGCTTCGTTGCCCATCACTGTTGTCTCTTCACGGATAATCAGTGGGAACACCTCACCATTAGCAGTGCTGTAAGTCCCCGGCTCAAGATGAATTATCGTCGGGATTTTGGTTATTTTTAAGGCACGGGTGAGGCTTTTAAACGGACTCAACCGTGAACCAGTATTGGTATCATTCCCTGTCATAGGGTTGATATAGAGTGTGACGACGAGGGTAGAGTTCACCATTGATAGTTGAGAGTCAATTGTTTTAATTATGACAATCATAAATAACACTACTTGTAGCAAACTTTTTCAAAGTAGTATGACTGTGTATAGAAAATGTATCCACGTTACTTTTTCTTGCAAGCAGATAATCTGTACACACAAGTTATAGACTCTTATGCAACATTCCGAGTTCTCATCTCGGTCTTTGGTATTCCCAGGAGGTTAGGGACTTCCAAAAAATAGATTATCCAAAATTATTTGTATCTTTGTAGGGGCCAAGACCTTGCGCCCCCACCCAAACGCAGGGATGGGATGTTTTTCTACTGGAAGTGCCTTAAAAGACCACGGTTATCACCCTGAACATCTGAGAGAGGAGTTAGAGAAGGTTTATCCCCAAAAATCAGCATTGAATGTTCGGCATAACCATTATTGGCACTACTAACTCTATAACTGCGTCAAGCGTCTTGCAGCTAAATTACTGTATCAGTTTTCCTGGTGTAGCAATTTAACATTTATATGGAATGAAATTTAAGCAATTAGTAACCAGCCAGAAGTAATGACAACTCAGTTTTGGGAAAAAAGCATAGAAATTAATGCAACTCTAACCAACTTACTATTAAACCCTGTGCGTAGATGCTTACTTTTATGCCGCAGCAAGTTACGTAAAGCGCCTGATAGAGTTGCGGCTAGTCGCCAGACATCGCCTTTCATTCATCAAGGTTGGTGGCTTTTCAGGAAGCGTCTGCTGGCATTATTATTTTTGATATCATTCGTTGCTGTATTCCTACTCAACAGCTTTGCCCCTGCTATTGCCCAACTGCCTCCTCAACCTCGTCAAGAAATTCGGGGGGTGTGGCTCAGTGGTAACGATTTTAGCGTTTTTCGAAATCGCTCCAAGGTGCAAGCAGCCATGAGCCAATTGCGGAAGTTAAACTTTAACACTGTTTATCCAGTGGTGTGGAACGATGGCTATACACATTACCCCAGTGCCATCATGCAAAAAATGGGTATTCCCTTTTTCTTCAAGGGAACAGATGGACAAGATGTGATTGCAGACATTATCAGCCAAGCCCGCAGAGAAGGACTACTAGCAATACCTTGGTTTGAATTTGGTTTCATGGTTCCCTTAACTTCAGAACTTGCATCCCAGCATCCAGATTGGCTGACACAAAAGCAGGATGGGACTCAAACTTCAATTAGTGCTGCGGGTGAAGTAGCGTGGTTGAATCCCTTTCACCCCGAAGTGCAAAAGTTGCTCACTGAACTCGTGATGGAAGTCATTACTCAATACGATGCTGATGGCGTTCAATTTGACGACCATACGAGTTTGCCTGTGGATTTTGGTTACGATAAATACACAATTAGTCTATATACTCAAGAAACTGGTAATCCTCCTCCACCTAATCCCCAAGCCCAAGCATGGAAAAGATGGCGGGCAGATAAAATCACTGCATTCATGGTAAACCTCTACCAAACCGTGAAAGCTCAAAAACCGAACGCTATCTTCTCAGTTTCTCCTGTTGATTCGGAATACGCTTATAAAGTGCAACTACAAGACTGGCTCAACTGGGTACGGTTGGGTATTGTTGATGAGTTAGTTATGCAGGTGTACCGTAATGATTTGGCAAGTTTTATCGGTCAAATTACCCGCCCAGACATTTTAGAAACCCAAAAAATTATCCCAACAGGTATCGGTATTTTAGCGGGGTTACGAAATCGCCAAGTTTCCATGTCACAAATCCAGCCCCAAGTAGAAGCAGCGCAACAACGGGGTTTAGGTATCGGGTTTTTCTACTACGAAAGCCTTTGGGATATTGCGCCTGAACCAGCAGCGCAACGCCAGTCAGCATTTGCGGCTCTTTTCCCAAATCCAGCGTTACGCGATATCTCGCAAAATATACCCCGCCAGCCAACTTTTGATACCATATCCTTACCTTTATACACAAAACCTTCCTTGGGTCAACGTGTTCGCGGCTATTTTCTAGAAATGGCGATCGCAAATGGTCAACCAAGACGTATCTTATTAGATACAGGGTCAGCAGGGCTGCGAGTTCCCAAAGAGTTTTTAGGTAATGCTCCTATCCGCAGAACGGGACAAAATATCAAGGAGGTATTAAGTGATGGGACTATCATTGAGGGAGAATTAGTTTATGCTAACATCCGATTTGGTTTGCTCCCCGCCGCAGAACCCATTCCGGTACAGATTGTTACCAGTCGCCAATGTACTGCCCAAAAGCCTAATTGTTCAGCAAAGAATGGTGTGCCATTTTCCGGTATTATCGGTGTCAACTATTTTGAAAAGTCACTTCTCTATAATCCGTTGAGAAAATTACCAGGCAATTTGAGTAACGGATTTATTGTTACGGGAAATGGTGGTAATAAAAATAATGGCAGCCTAATTCTCGGTTTAACTGCTGAGAATCAAGCAGGTTTCAAAATGGCTCCTTGGAATAAACAAAGCGAAATTAATGGTGTACCCGGTAACAGATGGGACTCTCAAGTGAACAAAGTTTGTTTAACTATTGCTGGGAGTTCTGCTAAAAATCTTTGTAACGGCACAATGATTACTGATACTGGAACTATTAATGGTTTGACTGAATTCAAGTCAGCTTCTACAGCAGGTAAGCTCAAACCAGGAGTATTACGTTCAGCGAATGCTGTAAAAGTAGCAATTAATGGCATTTTTGATTACAGCTTGACACCAGGAACCCGCGACGGATTTAATCGCTGGAATTTAAGTATTTCGCCACAATCAGAACTTCCTACATTTGTAAATACTGGCATCGCCTTTTTTGATAAATACGATGTCCTTTTTGACCAAGTTAATGGAAGACAGGGTTTTCGCAATCGTCGGTAAGATGAAAGTAAAAATTTGTTCCCTCACCTAATGTTCAAAACTAGTAGTCTATCGCATTAATTTTGCTAGGTTTGTAGTAAGCACTTTAGTGCTTGAATATTTGAGGACTAAAGTCCTCACTACAAACCTATTTACCCCTCACTGAACCAGCAAAACTGACTTCACGGGACGCTTGATAGAATTTCCCTCCAAATCAACCTTCCCATAAAAGGTTTTGCCTTTGTAATAAAGCGAAGACGAACTCCCTCCATCCAAATTCATCGCTTTATCAGCACCAAGAGTTTTCATAAAATTAGCTAGTGCTGGCAAGGATATCCCACTAGCACGAACCGAGGGTTTTTGAGCCACCATAACTAAAACAACACTGCCATCACGAGTAATACCAACGGCAGTTCTGGCGTTGGGTTGGTTGCTGCCAAGTGCATCTCGTTTATTGGCATTATCTACAAAACCTTCTTTTTCTAAAGTGATTTCTGGTAATAGGCTTGGCCCTGCACCTATGGCATCTACTAACTGACAATCGGCTGGCTGTGACGCACTGTGCAACGCAATATCATAGCGAATATTCTGTCCACATGAGTAGCGGCGAAATTCTGTGCGATTGAAAATTTGACCTAGATAAGATT